>MAAN01000020.1 GCA_002163135.1 Alphaproteobacteria bacterium 46_93_T64 | reverse complement strand
CGGTTTGATTTTGAATTCAACGTCGCCCAAGACAGTCTCGTCCAAAGTGTCGCCATAAAGACCAGCGCAGTTGATCACATAGCGACTTTTTAGTGTGCCACGGGATGTTTCCAGCAACCACTGTCCATTGTCGAATAGGCCACTGCGCACCTCACAGTTACGATATTCAATGGCACCATTTTCGAGCGATTGCTTTAGATAGGCGTATGGGGCTGACCATGGGTCAATAATACTTTCATCCGGAACCACAACCGCTGCCACGGCATGCTCTGAGAGATTGGGCTCGCGGCGATAAAGTTCGCCTGCGTCGATCAGTTCAACACCTGCAATACCGTTATTGTTAGCTTGCGTTACTATCTGCTCGAGCTGTGCGGCCTCCTCATCGTTCCAAGCAATTACATGGGCGCCCGGCTTTTCGAGCGGCAGGCCCATTTCACGGTGGATTTCAGCATACTCCTGATAACCGTCACGGATGCATGATAGTTCTAGGGAGCCAGTCGGGGCATCAAAACCAGTGTGAAGAATAGCGCTATTACCTTTGCTGGCACCATCAAGAATGTCAGATGCCTTTTCGATAACGACGACGCGTGCGCCTTCCAAGGTAAAGCGCCTAGCAACTGCGCACCCAACAACTCCTGCGCCCACCACAGCAATATCAAAAATGTTGGTGTCCAGTGGAGCGAGCATTGGTATCTATTCCTAAAGTTGTTGTAGTGTCACTAAGGCATGAAAATATGCAAAAAGTCATCGGTGTATTGACTGAACGGTAATAAATAATGACTATATGGTCAATATTAATATTGAGGTAGGCATGAAGACCAAGCTGCGACAAGCGAAAATTGTTGAAATAATTCGTAATAAGGAGCAGGCAACCGTTGAAGAACTGGCTGTAATACTCGACATTTCTCGTGAAACCATTAGGCGCGATCTAAGTGCGCTAGACAATTCAGGCAAAATTCACAAGATTCACGGCGGTGCGACTTTGCCACGAAACTTTGGTGAAGGCTCGTTTCAACAACGAATGTCCGACAATACCGAAGCCAAAGCGCGCATCGCAGCAACTGCGTCCAAACTGTTCTCCGCGGGTGAAACCTTATTCGTTGATACCGGATCGACGACGCTCCACTTTGCGGAAAAACTATCTGAAGTTTCTGGCCTGACCATCGTCACCAATTCAACAGAAATTGCGGGTACGTTTTCATCTTCAGCATTGGGCAACAGGACCTTTTTGCTCGGCGGAGAGTTTAGTCCGGACAATCGCCAGACGATCGGAACGATGGTTGCTGCGCAAATCAGATCGTTCCGCGCTCACCACGCAGTGCTTACAATTGGAGCACTGGACGGGAGAACTGGAGCGATGGATTATAACATTGAAGAAGCTCAGATCGCTTGCGCCATGATAGAACAATCCGAAACTGTGACCGTTCTGGTCGATAGTTCAAAGTTCAATGAGATCGCATCGTTTGAAGTGTGCTCACTTGCAAAAATTGACAGGATTGTCTGCGATACCGCGCCACCAGATACACTTAAAGACGCATTGGCGGCCGCCGAAGTGCAAATCATTCTTGCTTCGTAACCTGACGCTGTGGCAAGACCCTCAGACAAAATAGAACTTCTATTCCACTACTTAAGTACGTTGGTAATCATTGAAATTGTGACTGGAGCACAGAATGTTAATAGCGCAAATTAGTGATACTCATGTCCCCGGATGGGGTAAAAAGACGTATGGCATTGCGCCAATGGCGGAGAATTTGGCGCGATGTGTTGATCACATCAACCGGTGTAACCCACAACCTGATGTCGTGCTTGTGACCGGCGATATCACCAGCTCAGGTGCAATTGAAGAAGCAGAACAGGCGGCAAGCCTATTGGGTAAACTGCAATGTCCATTTTATATCATCCCGGGTAATCATGATGATCAGTCAAGTCTTGGGACGGCTTTTTCAGATCAAGCTTATCCGTCTGGATATCAGGGATTTAGTAATTACGTAATTGAGGGCTTCGATGTTCGTTTGATAGCGATGGATAGCACTGTGCCCGGTGAACCTGGGGGCAAGATCTGCCAAACACGAGCCACGTGGCTTGATCAGCGATTGTCAGAAGATAAAGAGCGGCCAACGGTTATTTTTATGCATCACCCTCCGGTAAAGTGTGGCGTTCTGGAAACGGACATCGATGGGTTTGAGGGGGCTGACCTATTGGGGGATGTTGTGGAAAAATATACGAACATAGAAGGTATAATATGCGGTCACATACACTTGCCGACCCATGCCCGGTGGCGTGGCACCGTTGTTAGTACGGCACCAAGCACAGGGATGCAGTTGGGGTTAGACTTGACGCTTAAACGTCCTTCTGAATTCATTCTGGAGGCCCCTGCTTATCAACTGCATTTTTGGACCCCGCAAAAGGACTTGGTTACGCACACTGTCTATGTTCGCGAAATCGACGGCCCTTATCTTTTTGAAGAGCATGCATAATCAATGATGTTTTGGGCATTGGCGGATATGCTGGCTGAATTTTTTAATGGACGGGAGCAATAGAATGCGAATTGCCGGCATTGATCAAGGAACAACAAGCACTCGCGCTCTTACAGTGAATTCTGAAGGCACGCTGGAAGTCATTCATTCAATGGAGCACCAACAAATATACCCACAGGATGGCTGGGTGGAGCATGACCCAGAAGAGCTGATACGAAATATTCGGGCATGTGCTGACGCCGTTGGTAAGGTCGATGCTATCGGCATCGACAATCAGGGCGAAAGTTGCTTGGCATGGGACGCGAAAACGAAGGTAGCATTATCTCCGGTGATCGTCTGGCAAGATAATCGTACGATAGATAAAATTGAAGAATTGAGAAATGAAGGGCAGGAAGACGAGATACTCAAGCGTGCTGGTTTGCCGTTAGATCCGTATTTTTCTGCAAGCAAGTTGGCTTGGATCGTAAATAACATTCCTGACGCAAAACAGGCTTGGTCAAGAGGTACTCTACGTCTGGGTACGACCGATGCATTTTTCCTCGACCGGTTGACCGGCCATTTTGTTACAGATGTTAGCACGGCTAGCCGAACGTCGTTGATGAACCTTGAACGGCTGGAGTGGGACGAAACACTCTGTCACATATTTGGGGTTCCTAGAGAATGTTTGCCGGAAATCGTGCCGACCACTGGTGATTTCGGCGTAATGGACACAGAATATGGGCCCACTCCGGTAACGGCAAGCGTGGTTGACCAACAGGCTGCTCTTTATGGGTTCGGTTGCAGAAACAAGGGGGACACAAAGATCACCTTCGGAACAGGTGCTTTTACTCTCATGGTTACCGGAGAGAAAATCATTAACAAACCAGAACTGGGCCTCCTACCAACGGTGGCTTGGCAAAAGGCCGGACAAGATCCAGTATTTGCTTTGGACGGAGGTGTTCACACCGCAGGCGCAGCAATAAACTGGGCAAGATCCCTCGGATTGTTCAATGACTTTTCCGAAATAAACTCGTTCAATATACCGTCTGCCATCAACTCTGACCTTGCCTTTGTTCCAGCCCTGGCGGGGCTTGGTTGCCCTCATTGGGAGGCGCGCGCACGCGGTGTTTGGTTAGGGTTGTCGCTTGACCATAAGCCTGAACAATTGGTTCAATCAATTCTGGAAGGTGTTGCTTACCGTTCTGCGGAAGTCATAGAGGCGATGAGCTGTTGTGTGCCGATAAATGACGCACTCTTCATTGATGGTGGCATGAGTAAGAACCCATATTTCGTCCAGTTTCTTGCCAATGTCACAGGTCGCGAAATCCGACCCGCCAATATGCCAGAATTGACCGGTTTAGGCACGGTGAAACTGGCCTGTGACGTCATGGGTCATGAACTGGAATCGGTTTCACACTTTGGACATTACAATCCGGAACCGGGAGGACCGCAATCTGTGGATAAATACAAACGGGCAGTAGCCATATCGCATGAGTGGGCGAGTATCTAAGTGTGTTGCCTAACTGAAGCCCTTTTTGTCTGAAAATTCCCATAAGGAACCATTACACAACTCAGAATTCAGACTTTTGAGCCAGTATCTATTGCGAGATTATTCCCATGCATCTAGAGTGATAATTCCTTCATTCACTTATTAAGGTTGCTTGAATGTCTTCAAGGCGCGAAGCAGAGCGAGATTTTCTGTATCAGAAATACTTTATGGCTATGTTGTTCGTTTTTATTGGTACCATGATGGTGATTTGGGCTGATGACGAGGGTATTCCATTTGCACTATTCTTGATTGACAGCGAAACCGTTTCTGGAACCGTTACCGCACTCGAAAGAGTGGGTTTGGATCGCATATATTCTTTCAGTTTCTTAAGTCAAAATGGAAATGAATATTCTAATAGTGAGTTAGTAAATCGATTTTTGTTGCTCGATGCGAAAGTCGGCGACACAATTGAGGTAACTATTTTCCCACTATATCCCGAAATATCAGCGATCACATCCTTAATACCTTCCTTGGAGAATGGGTTCTGGATAATGCTAACTGGAGCGGCATTCGTTGTCTTGGCGGCCGTGATCTCTGTTTTTTCAATTCTTCAATTGGTCACACACCGTAAGCAGGATCGATATTACTGAAAATTGAACGTAATACCTGCCGCAATAGAATTCGATTTTCATTGAAATAATCATTCTGAAGGGAAAGATTTTTTCTGTAACGATAGATGGATCCTCTGGCTCATGTATATTACACAGAACGATTGCAAATTCATCTCCTCCTAGGCGCGGCAATATATCACCAGCCCGGATACTGGCCCGAAGTTTCTTCGCTGCAATGATTAGGAGTTGGTCTCCGGCGGCGTGACCGACACTGTCATTAATATATTTGAAATGTTGTTTAAATCTGACTGGATTTAGCCAATGCTTCTGCCATTAGAAGCAGATCTCTTGCTTCAATGTTCAAACTCACAACAACAAGAACAACTGACGGGTTTAACTGTATTTTTGAAGTTAGGTACAGCTTATAGGGTATAGGGATCAAATCTAGTGATGAGCCTCATTGACAGTTATTGCCGTCTCTCAGGTCCACGCTACTACATGATCCGTTAAGACAAATATAGCATGGCGGTTGGATCAGTGTGTTGTGTCCGAAGATCCGAGCCAAAAGTATCAAATTCTTGAAAATCATCCATTGCTAATACATATATTTGCGAGTACGATTTTAAATAGCAGGTAAGTCTAATGTTTAATCGCGTTTTGGTGGTAATAAGTTACTGATTTTGCCATTCGTTGGCATATGTGTATCTTTCGAGTTCATTGGTTGCGGCACGGGGCTATGAAGTACAGAGCGATTGGTAAATTGTTTGGACTTGCGGCATTGGCGGTTTTGCACTGAAGGGGCTATTGGCCAGTGCAATGATGTAAACAAGGGGATTTGCGGAAATAACGATTTAAATTAGAGGGTTAGAGGGAATTATGAGCAAAGCTAGTGGAAATTGGTTCGTGTTGTTGAAGTCCCTTGTCATTAAGTCTCAGGCTTATTGTAGACGCGGAGTTACTCTCCCTCTTATCACACTTGTGGCGTTCGCAGGCGTCGAGGGCGCAGCGGCACAAGCCACATCAGGCAGAATTCTTATAGGTCATAGCCAAAAGTGCGTTGATTTGCCGGACGGCAATCTGAACGACAATGTTACTATCAATCAGTTCCAATGCGACGGCTCGCCGCAGCAGGTCTTCACCGTGGTCGTGGCGGCCAATAATTACTACAATATTATTTCTGGCCGCAGTGGGAAGTGCCTTAATGTTTGGAACGGTGCAATGGCGGATAATACGCCTGTCACTCAGTCACAATGCGATCTGTCACCCCAACAAGGCTTCTCTCTTGTGGCGGTAGGGGGTGATTACTACTATATTGTGGCGAGTCATAGTGGCAAATGCCTCAATGTGCCAAATGGCACACTGGATGATAATGTAGGTCTAACCCAATCCCAGTGCAACCGCTCGCAAGCGCAGATGTTCTGGTTTCAGGACCTGGTAGGCATGAACGTTGCGCAGCGCCCGCAGACGCAACAACAGCCGCAACAGACGCAACAGACGCAACAGACGCAACAGACGGCACAAGAGCAGCAATTGCAGGAAAAAATTAAACAACAACAGCTGCAATTGCAGCATCTCCAGTCTGTGATCGATTCCAAGGATCGCCAGAAAATTGAGCTACAGAAGAAGAATGATAAATTTGATTATGATGCCTATTACGCCAGGGTGCGAAAAAAGCATGAGCAGAATATGCCTCTTCCCCCGGTTGTTGCGCTCCATATTGAGTACGTTGTTGCCAAAAGGGTATCGACAGGGACAGATATGGCGACTTCCGTTTTGTTTAGTACACTGGATATGGCGGTAAGCAAGATTGGCAGCAAGGCTGGCGGTCTTGCAGGTTCGCTAACTGTCGCGAGCTTGAGGGGGGTAGGCGTGAGTTTTGATGACTTATTGGGCACAGACATCATCGCCGGCAATGATGATTTAATTATTGCATTGGATGGTATAAGTCAGTATCCGCCGGCATGGAATAGTACAAACTCCACTTCCATTTCGTCCGGTCAAACTCTGCCTATTCAGATGTCATGGAATGTAGCGACTAATAGAGATCATCTCATTGGCCTGGTTGAGCGCGATGCAGCGAGTGCAAACGACAGTCTTGGCAATGTTTTGCTGCCGGCGGGCACTCTCAGGCCTGGGTTCGATAACGAATTTGTAGTACCCAATTCCAGCGAGGGAAGCCTTTACACGGTCCGGGTCCGTGTTACTGAGCGATTGCCTGGTGAACCAAATGGCTATGTCCCGGCGTCTATGTGGCATAATAGAAAAGCCTACTGTTTCCCTGTATTCGGCTGCAGGTGATCCGGGACGTTTAGAGAAATAGATGCACTTGGGGAAAAGTCAGGTGTTAAGTGTACTGATTTAAATCAGAGGGTTAGAGGGAATTATGGGCAAATCTAGCAAAGCTGTTATTGACGTCAGGACATGCGCCTGGTCCGTGCTAGCCTTCACCTTTTGTGGGCCAGTTTCGGTCTTCTGGCGATCAACAACTAAGGGAACTGTTACATGATTTTTACCGCAGGCTTAAAACGGGCCAGCATATTCGCAGCAACAATCGTACTTTTACTCGCCGCCACGGCAACCGCAAATGCAGCCTGCTCTGACCCAGCCGCGCCGAACGTTGATTGGAGTGGGTGCGACAAGGAACGTGCTTCCCTGAAGAACGCTGACCTGACTGGCGCGAACCTGACCAATGCGAACCTGACCGGCGCGAACCTGACCGGTGCGGACCTGAGCGACGCTGACCTGGTAAACACGCTCCTAACCAGCGCGAACCTGTTAGTCGCGTTTCTGCATGGCGCGGACCTGACTAACGCTTACCTGGGGGACGCAAACCTGAAGGGTGCGATTCTGGAAGACGCGAACCTGACCAAAGCGGACTTGAGGCGGGCTGACTTGACCAGCGCGGACCTGAGCGGCGCGACCTGGATTGACGGCAGGATATGCGCCTGGAGGTCTTTCCGTGTATGTAAATAGTCTCGATCCGACGCTCAAACCTTCGAAGTCCGCAAAAACCACACCGGCATATCTAGCCCGCATGGTCCGTGCCAAAAGTATCAAATGCCTAATAATCACCTATTGCTAATACATATATTTACGAGTACGCTTTTTAATAGTAGATAAACTTTATGTATAATCGCGTTTTGGTGGTAATAAAGTTACTGATTATGCCATTCGTTGGGACATTTGTATTTTTCGAGTTCATTGGTTGCGGCACCGGGCTGTAGCAAACTATTTGGGGAATGACACTATGAAGTACAGAGCGATTGGTAAATTGTTTGGACTTGCGGCATTGGCGATGACCGCGGTAGCCGCCGCCGCACCATCTGGATATGCATCTGAACCCTTCCAGGGGGAAGTTAGAACCTTTGCCTTTACCTTTTGCCCCCGCGGTTGGGCCCCCGCAGATGGTCGGCTATTATCCACTGCACAAAACACTGCATTGTTTAGTCTACTTGGCACACTGTATGGCGGCGACGGTCGCACATCATTTGGACTGCCTGATTTGAGGGGTACCATACATGACAAACGTCAGCCTTCTGCGACGCTAAAAGTCTGTATCGCAATGATAGGCACTTTTCCATCACGGAACTAACCCAGTATTGGGTGGAACATTGGTCAGTATGACGAATGAATTTCTGCCCAGAGTTGCCATCACTTGACGCACAGCTCCTTTGGCCCCGCCATTGCCCTTGTTATAGGTGCAGCTTGACAGCACAGGCAATACATCACCGAATTTGAGGAATGACACTATGAAGTACAGAGCGATTGGTAAATTGTTTGGACTTGCGGCATTGGTGATGATCGCGGTAGCTGCCTCAGCGTCATCTGGATATGCACAAAGTGCAGGTAAACCCTACCTGGGGGAAATTAAAACCTTTAGCTTCAACTTTTGCCCCCGCGGTTGGGCCGCCGCAAATGGTCAGCTATTACCCATTTCAGGATACATGACATTGTGGTTGCTACTACGCAATCAATATGGCGGCGATGGTGTCAATTCATTTGGACTGCCTGATTTGAGGGGTACGATACTTGATAAACGTCAGCCTTCTACGACGCTAATTGTTTGTATTGCAACGGTTGAGGCCATTATGCCACCACACAGCTAACCCAGCATTGGGTGTGACCTGTTGGGAAAACTCTGTTTCAATGCCGGAATCAAAAACCCCGCCAATGCTCCATTGAATGAATGTGGTGATGTATATTATGCAAAGGATCTGAGTGTAAACCGTGACAACATGGTTGCGTGTGATATGGGAAGCGATCAGAGAAGAGCCGACAATAACGAGGAACAAGAGAGGTAGAATGGAGATCAAGCCCAATCCAAAAATCACATAGTACATTGCAGTCCAAGCCAAACCCGCAGTGCAACAGCACGAGGAAACCAGGAAGATTGTAAACTTTTCCAATCTGATTTCATCGTTATCGTTTGGATCAAAAGCAAAGAAGTCCCTATGCACTATTTCACACCGTATATGTTGTCTGTTCATTAATCACTTTGATCGGTAAATCAAAGAGCACTTTCCATTTTCAATGCCTAATAAGTATCATAGCAAGCAAAACTAGGGCTATCTTAATCCCTGTAGGCGAACCGCAACGTATGGCTGCTTTGGGTCATAAGCGGACTTGTTTTTCGGAGTAAAATTTAGTCCAGTTTGCACCTGATTACTGACATTGGCGAAGGGGGGGAGCCTACTACAGAGAAAACACCCATCCCCCAATTATTCACGTTACTTCCACAAAAAATCCCAATGACCTGAAATAAAATCATGTCAGCCAGAAATAGTCTGCCCTGGTAGCGCCTATCACCAATATGACTTACAACCGCTGTGCATGCAGTTGTGGCGGTGGGGCACCTTGTTTTTGTTGAGCCGACAACGGAGCACTGGCGATAATTGTGAATGAAGCTTGCCTTTTATCCCTGAACGGAAAAATACAGAAACGAATTGTTAGGCATACGAGGTTGACGGCGACCAGCTTGTTGTTTGTGAAGAATACTGCACCGGAATTTTTTGAATTTTCCGAGGAGAGGCCGCAAGGTTGGAGCTATTTTTCCATCAAATACAGTTAAAGCATTGTTTTGAACAGTGAATTAAGCGGCTCAATAACAATTTCAATTAATTCAATAGGTTACAAGTTTTTTTCCGAATTGAGCATCTTATTGAGAAACTCGTACAACAATGAAGTAAAGATTAAAAAAGTCACTCTCCCAATTTTTTTGTGGCGAACTGACGGCAATCCATGAGATTTCATTTGATTGATCATCTCAACACATTTCCCCTTAGCAATTTCGCGAGACGAAGGTTGTGACATGCCTTCATTTTCCCTAGCATTTTCATATGCAAAAACGTAGATCTCATAAAAATATGTAAATATCTCAGTTTTACGCCATGCGCCTTTTTGCTTATTGATCCAATCTTCACCCATTGTTTCTTCAAATTCTACAAGTAAATTACCATAGTCATTTGGACGCTCAACCTGATGCAGGGTGTCACGAATAAGAGCCCTGGTTTTTTCGCTAGATTTTGTTGTTACGTCGATATTTAACCCTGATACAAAGTCTGAATCTCCTTGGGCTATTCAAACTGTCACTGAAACATTCTTGTCTGGCATTTGATGTCCAATTACGTTTGTCTTACGTTCGCAATAATATGTAACTCTATCTATAGTGGTGCTAAATCCAAGTCTCAAATTATTTGTAGGTGTTGTTAACTACTTAGTTTTTCTTTCGGATAGCTCGGGTTTGGTGAGGAGTGAAGAGGAGCGTATTGAGCCAGAAGAAAGGAGGAAATTACTGGATGAATATTCTACGGTTGTCGTCAGATGCATAACTGCGAACTGGCATAGCCTCTATTTTGAGTGCGATTGACACCAATTTTACGGGTTTGGATTTATCCCCTTGATAGTAAGTGATAAAATGTGTTTTCTCCAAAATCGTATCAGATGGACATCACAATATTTAGGGCAAAACGGTCAATATTTTGTTCTGTTTTACGTAAATAAGACTGTACTAATATACTATTTTGTGATAAACGGACGCAACTAAATCACATGTCGTGCGGGTTTTTGTCTGTCATGCATCTCTTCATATTCCCTAGTTGCTATAAAGTGTTTGTTATTTGAGGTCTTGTTGCGGGCAATACCGGCGTTTTTTAGGCTCACTGTCATTCAGAGGGGCGTGCAATGGGATACCATCCGGTAAGAAGTCATTTAGCGCAAAAC
Organism: Alphaproteobacteria bacterium 46_93_T64; assembly: GCA_002163135.1. Taxonomy (GTDB): domain Bacteria; phylum Pseudomonadota; class Alphaproteobacteria; order Sneathiellales; family Sneathiellaceae; genus Sneathiella. Next base: position 109,807 of record MAAN01000020.1, on the reverse strand, counting down.
AAATTTTTTGGTGATAGATTAAAGTTCAATTACGTTCGTACCCACAACATCTTAAAGGGTACGCCATCCCATAAAAAGACAAACGCCTTCAGTGTGGAACAGTTAGAGCCGCGTATGCTTTTTGCAGCGGATCTTCTTCTTGGATCGTTTATTAGCGACTTTATTACGGACCATGACCTGACAGATGGCATGCGCGTTGCCTTTGACAGTGGTTTTACAGACATTTTTGATGCATTGCACTTGATCGAAGGGGAACTGGACCTTGGTACAGATTTCTCAATAGATCTACCGGGTTTACTTGATCGTGAGACCGATAATGATTTTGTCGAGGTTTCTGATGACGGAATTAGCGGTAACGATCATGAAGCGGTAAAACTGGATGAATTAACTGATATCTCTGCGCAGCTTGCTAGTGATGCGGATTTTGATGGTTCGGTCGCTGCTGGGGCTGTGGATGTTGCCAGCCTGGATTTTCATGATTTTGGTGGTGCCGCCGGAATTGAAATTGTGGATGCTATCAGAAGCGGAGTAGAAGCCTCGATCGCGGCATCTATTGCTGACATTGGAAACGCATCTCTTGACGATTTAATTACAGATTTGGATGGTATTTCAGTGTCATTCACATCAGATGATGCTTCTGTAAATACGGGTGAGGTTACCTATCATGTGGATGTTCATGCATCAAATCTGAACATTGACCCCAATACAGACAGCGGTGACGGGGACTATGAAGTTACCTTCGATCTGGGCTTGTCTCTTGCTAGGCAAGATACTTTTTCGTTCGACCTTGGGCGAAACGCGGATCTCGTTGGTTTGTTCTATGATGTTAATGTTGCCGGTGCTGGCGGCTTTCCTGAAGTAGAAGTGTCAACGGGGTTCAGCTTTGAGGCTGTTATGGGCCTAACACTGGCTCTTGATGAAATCGATACACTTATTGATGCAGATACTGATGATGATAGTCTTCTAATAACTGTATCTGAAGGGGATTTATATCTAGATGTCGATGGCGCTCAGGTAATAGCTGGGGCCTCTGTCTCGGCCGCAACCCTTGACCCGTTCGATCTAAAAATTGGGTTTCTGAACATAATTGCTGATGGAACCTTTGATCTGGAAGCAGGGGCAATTGCCACAATGGGCGATCCCGACCTCGACGACAAAATCTCAATTGGAGAAATAAATACCGTAGGGTATGAGACTGACGATACATCATATGAACTTGGCGGCGCAATTGATGTTCTGCTGGATGTTCAAGTTGATTTTGATCTTGATAACAACACTTTCACAGATCCAGAACTTATTGATCTTGAAACAGCATTGGGGGTTTTGTCGGCGCAAATACAACTGAGCGGTAATCCATTTGATCCACTCCTGCAATCCGAATTTGATGTCGATAATCCCGATCCCCGAACTGGTCCTTTTGTAGAGTTGATCGACTTTTCTGATCTGACACCTTTTAGAAACATGACCTCAAGCGGCATGATCACTATTATTGATCAGTTCTCAAACTTCCTGACAGTTTTTCAGGAAAATGCTGACTTATTCGCATACGATCTACCCTTTATGGGCTCCACCTCTCTGCTAGGCGAAACGGATACTGATCTCAATATTTTAGCCTTTGATGAGCCGGTAAATGATCTGGTTGGAAATCTCTATTCTGTTGTCGACAGCATCAATGTGCCTGAATTTAGCACCCTACAAGAGCTGTTAGGTCTTTCTGAGATGAGCAGTCTGGTTACCGGGTTTAGTTTTACAGATGACATTATTGCCTTTGATTTGGCATTTGAAAACGAAGTGATGTTTTCTAAAGATTTCGATTTTAATTTTGATTTCGGGACTTTCGCTGAGATCGGTGCAACTGGTGGCTTTAGCCTGACTTCTGATCTTGGGTTACTGCTCACGCTTGGTGTTGATTTGGCCGATCCGGTTGAAATAGCTATTGCCTCGGCTGATGCTGCCCTTGCGTTAGTCGGGCTTTATAATGCCGCGGGAAGTAACCCTGTTCCTGCCAATGGGCAGTTGGCACAGAATATAAAATTCCGAATTAATGTTGGTGGATTACCGGGTATTTCAGTCGATGTGGATGCCGCAGATACATCTGGGAATGCGTCTCGCGCGGATTTGCTAGCTGATCTGCAAACAGCTATTGATGCCGCAATTGCGCAAGCAGTACTCGATGATCTCGTAAGTGCTGCAGATGCACCGAATGTAATTGTAGATATTGATCCGGAAAGCGAGCGGCTAATAGTGCGGGCGTTGGGTGTGAGTTTCTTGCAAATCGAGAAACAGGAAATTGCTGCAGCGGATTTCGGTGACTTCGACCTTCTTGGGTTTGAGGATCTGCAGCGGGCAACAAGCTCACCAATGCCAATGAACGGTATATTAAGCGGTGCCGCGACATTTGATTTGACCATCGATGGGGTGACACACAGCATGAGTGTGGCACAAGATGGTACAAATACGTCGATCGACGATTTGCTGGCGGATATAGATGCGGAAATTGACAGCGAGTTTGGAAGTAATGTTGTCTCAGTCCTCTCTTTCACAGATGGAACAGGGGTCGCTGGATTTAAAATTGAACTAAATGATGGTGTTGGGCATTCTTTGTCAATTGACGCAGTCACCGATGGAGGTGTTGCAGCTGACGAACTTGGTCTTAGAAACGATACTGTATCTTCACTTGTTCAACTTGTGGCAAATCGAAATTTTGATTTTTCACATACACCTGTTGTATTGCCTGCCAACGGGCAATTAAGTGAGAATTCAACGTTTGAGGTAACGTTATCACCAGGCGCTACACATTCAGTTGAAGTATTAAAAACAAACACAGACGGAAATGAAGATCGAGAAGATCTTTTGCGAGATATCCGAGATGCCATGCAACTTGTAGAAGTCGAGGCTGGCCTTACACTTGATCAGACTTTTGATATTAGTTTGGACGGAAGTGGAAGAATAGAGATTCTTGCAGCTTTTGAGCCCTTCGACAGCATTTCGATTGATTTCGTGGCTGGAGATGAACTGTTTAGCAATACCGGTACATTAACATCCAGTTTGGAAGGACCGCTCACCAGTGGTGTCTTAGCGGATGAACCCACCACATTCCAAATGGAACTAACTAATAATACTGGTGTTGTAACCGCTGTTTTAGTGAGTGTCAGTACGGTTGGGAACACCTCACTCTCGGATTTAGTTGATAGTTTTGATGCAGCATTCGCCACAGCAACGGAACTTGACGGTATTACACCGTCTGATGTTTCAGGTGACGTTATTGCAGGATTGTTAGGTGGTAGACTAACCCTTTCAGCCGTTGATGGCGATGTCACGAGCATACGTGTGACTGAACTTAGTAGTACCGAAGAAACTTCAACCGGTTTTGAATCTGGGACCAGTGCGCGTGTTCAACCAGAAAATAATGCCTTTGTGTCGGAAGTAGAGTTTGATGCAGATGTGTCTGCCACAGCCGCAGGTACCGCCTCTGCAAATTTGGGCTTCTTAGGGTTGGAGTTCGGATCTGTCTCAGGTGATATTGCCGCAGCTGTAAGCGGCTCATTAGCAGCGACAGAGACATTCGGCAGTTTCATCGGCTTGTCTTATGACACATTGTTCGAGGCGGCCAGTGGTAAATTACTTGATGAGAGCGACCCTGGGTTGGGATCTCTAATTGAGAGCATAGGCGCTGGACTGGGTGTTTCTGGATCAGCGTCAGTTGAATTTGGCGCACCATCAATTACAGGTGCCGGCGGTGTTTTGGATGATCTTCAAGATTATTTGGATACATTAGCAGGAACCCCAACTGTGGGGATCAGCGTTGCAGATATAACCGCATTTGATCCAGCTGCTATTATTTCACCAGTACTTACAGATTTGGAACAACTGGCACCCTTCAGCAGTTTTACCTATGACAATATTCTGGACACCTTTGAAGATGTTCGTGACTTCTTGATTGGATTAATGGAAATGGATTTCCTCGGTGATCCGTTGCCATTTGTCGGAATTGATCTTGGTGAAGCTCTTGGGTTTGTCGAAGGTTTTATCGACGTTTTGAACGAAATGATCGATGAAGATATTGCCGTAATTCAAGAGCTTACAGAAACAATCTCAGCTGCGCTTGAGCAAGTCACTGGTGGGTTGATTTCATTAACATACGAAGTCAATAGTCCCGGTGTCTTAGGGTTTGATATTAATTTTACACGCGCCTTTGGCGGATCACTTCCCATTAACTTCGATCTAACTGAGCTTGGGTTGCCTGCTGCTTTTGAAGATGTCGCAAATCTTTCTGGTGCTGCAAATCTTGCCGCAAATTTCTCTGCTGATTTTGGCATTTCTTTTGGTGTGGAACCGGAAAACCCTACAAATGTTTTCATTAACACTGACGAGAGCGGTATTTCAATTTCCGGTCTTGCCAATGCAAGTGAAGTTAGTTTCGTCGGCGCGCTTGGTCCGCTTGCAGCATTGATCGATGGGGGCGCTCTAACCCTTAACGGTACTGGAACACCTGGTGATCTTACACCAATGTCGTTTGAATTTTCCTTACCTGATCTGGGTGCAGCAGACGATCGCTTTGCTCTTATCGATCTGTTCGATTTCGATAACATGTTCGGTGAAATAGATACGCAGAACCTGTTCGATCTGGATTTCGGTTTTGGAACTGTACTGCCAACTTTCGTGCAATTTGGTGGTTCCTCGACCTTCCTTGGGAATTTAAAATTTGACGCTTTCCTTGATAACCTAGATCCGGCAGGTATTGATTTTACAAACGTACAATTACCAAATTTTGAAGCTGTCCTTGGATTGGATTTCCTTGATGATCTTGGTCTGCTTGATACCATTCAGATGTTCGCAGAAGGTATCGATCTGGTGCTCGGTACTGTTGGTGACTTGTTCTCAGGAGAATTATTTGGCATCGATGGCGTGAGTGATATGCCATTTATTGGCGATGCACTTGGATCAGTGAGCGAGTTCTTCGATGACCTGCGAAATGATCTTGTCTCTCCGCTAATTAATTTGATTGATGAAACACCAGAATTCCTCGCAGATATTTTCACTGACTTCCAGGATTTGATTTTTGGAACATTAGGATCGCTCATAGATGGCGTTTTCGACGCTGGGGATATTGTGTTTGAGTTCTTTAACGAAGCCGGAGATGTTGTCGGTGAACTTGGAGACACTTTCACGGGTATTGGAGATGGGGCTTCCATTACATCACTTGAGGATCTACTGACAGACCCTCTTGCTCATGGTTTTCAAATCGCCCTCGATCTTGGTGGACACTATGAAGAAGGCGTCGGAGACGTTGATTTCGCCATTCCTGCCTTTGGATTGAAGGTTGATGATGAACTGACGGTTGGTTTTGATTGGAATCTGTTCCTTGGAATGGGTGTTGATCTGGAAGATGGTTTCTTCTTAGTTGTAGATCCGGCTGAGGATGAAATCGCCCTTGATTTGTTTGTTACGTTACCACAAGGCGCTTCTTTAACATTAGGATTCTTGCAAGCGTCACTCTTCAACGAAAATCTAGATGCGGATCCAAATCATAAAGATTTGGATGCTAATTTCTCTTTTGACATAATCGATGCGAACCTTGATGGTCGGTTAACTTTCCCAGAAATTCCTGACTCCTCTTTCGATATTTCATTTGGTGCGGGTGTTGATATTGACCTTGGCTTGGAACTTGGCATCAATGCCGGTGATCCTGAGTTGTCGCGGGCGTTCCCAAGTTTGGTTGCTGATTTTGGTATGGCATGGGGTTTTGGTGATAATATTTCGGCCTCTATGCCCGCAAGTCCAGAAATTAACTTTGAAAATTTGGGTTTGAATTTGGGTGAATTCCTTTCTGATGTATTGGGGCCAATTGTAGAATCTGTCCAAGAGTATATTTCGCCAATCTTGCCTATACTTGAACCGCTGATTGATCCAATTCCAGTGATTTCCGACTTGAACGGCGAAGTGTCGTTGTTGGATATTGCAGCCCTGTTCGGTTATGTGGATGCGTCATTTGTTGATGCTGTGAAATTTATTGTCGATCTTCTTGTGACATTGGATAACCTCGATTTAGACGGGTCAGATGGCGACATTATCTTCTATCTAACGGGTTCTGATTTTAGTCTTGGTGGTGATGGTGTTGACTCTCTTGATCTAACTGACGCCGCTGTTGGCGATTTGTTCAGCGACCCAACAATGGTCTTTAGCGACATCCTCGCGGGACTACCTGATTTCGACGAGCTTACCAGCTTCCTTGGATCTTTTGACATCGTAGCAGAGCTTGCAACTGTTGCCGCTACCGGAACGTCCGGTGCTTTCGATGTATTCTCAGACTCGTCAAACGGTGGTGGACTTGTTTTCCCATTCCTAGATGATCCAACTCAAATAATTGGATTGCTCTTTGGTCGAGACGTAACATTGATCGGTATGGACTTCCCTGAATTGGTCTTTGGGTTTGATTATCATCAATTCTTCTCTATCTGGGGCCCAATTGGTGTCGAAGTCGGCGGTGGTTTCTCAGCTACATTTGATTTTGATTTTGCTTATGACACTGCCGGAATTAGGGCGTTTGCAGATGGCGATTTCCGTAACCCATTGGATTTGATTGAAGGATTCTTCATCCTAGATGACTCCTTTGAAAACCCAGGTGTCGATACTCCTGAGATAACACTTCAAGGTCAAATTACAGCAGCGTTGGCTATCAGTATTGGTATTGCATCTGCTGGTGTCGGTGGTGGTATCTTCGGTACGTTTGCAATTGATCTTCATGATCCAAATGAAGATTTCAAAGTTCGCTTCTCGGAAATCCTCGCGAATATTGAAGGTAACGACCACAATCCGCTTTGTATTTTTGATTATTCAGTCTTTATCGAAGCACATCTATTTGTGTTTGTTGAAGCTCTGTTTGGTGCATGGCGTAAAGAATGGCAATTCGGTCCTTCCTTGCCGATCCTTGATCTAACGATTGAATGTGAACCCACCCCGCTTCTTGCTGAAGATATGGAAGACGGCACATTGCGTTTGAACATGGGTGAATATGCGGAAAACCGTATTCACGGCGAAAATTTTGATACTGAAGAAGCCTTCACAGTAACCGTAGCTGGCGGCGACGTTTACGTCTCTGCAGTGATTAATGGTTCAGCAGTAGCAGCTCAGAATTTCGGCTCTGCAACCAAATATGACAATATTTTAGGCCGTGCAGGCTTGTTCGATGATGCCATCGTTATGGCAGGTGTTGATATTGCAGGTGATCTCGCCGGCGGAGAAGGTGAAGACACACTTATTGGCGGCGACGGCGATGATACCATTGATGGTAATTCCGGCGCAGATAGTCTTGAAGGCGGTGATGGTGCTGACGTGATGTCTGGTGGTTCTGGCGACGACAAAATCAAGGGCAACGGCGGCGCAGATTTGATTTTTGCTGGCGTTGGAGATGATACAGTTCTAGGTGGCGACGGTGATGACACCATCGATGGTGATCTGGGGGACGATGTCCTTAGCGGTGAAGCTGATGACGATACAATTTGGGGCCGTGAAGGCGCTGATCTGATCAGCGGCGGAGGCGGTTCTGATATGTTAATCGGCGGTCTTGATGATGATCAAATTTGGGGTGATCTGGAATTCACATTTGATGCGGACTGCTTAATTTTTAAAACTGGAGGCCTCCCTGATATGGCGGCTTCCGGAACCGCTGCTGGTGGAGATTATATCGCAGGCGGCGGCGGAGAAGACTGGATTTCCGGTGATGGCGCTGATGACTGGATTTGGGGCGACTCCCTGTTCGAAGCAGAAGGTGATGGTGTAACTGTTGCCGCATTTGAAAACCTGACATTTGTTGATGCCGCATCAGGTGATACTGTTATAGATCAATCACTTCCTCCCAGAATTTTGACTGCATACAACACAGCCGGGGCGGATGTTATTTCTGGCGGTTCCGGCAATGATGCCATATGGGGTGAAGATGGTAATGACGTTCTTCGCGGTGATCTGCGAGATGATCTAGGAGACGATGATGATCGCTTCCTTGCAGGATTATCTACGGATGAAATCGGTGCTGCCATTGTCGATGGCAATGACAGTTTGTTTGGCGAACGTGGTTCAGACGTAATATTCGGCAACGGCGGTAACGACTGGGGATTTGGTGGATCTTCAACCGACTTCATTCTTGGTAATGATGGCGACGACAGCTTGCGCGGTGCCGCAGGTCGTGATGTCTTGTTCGGTGATGATGGTGAAATCACTGTGTTCGTATCAGGCGATGCAATTTTGAATGATGGCGTCGGCGGAGACACTTATGATGCGCTAACGTTTGACCCAAAACGACTTCGTACAATTAATCCAACAGTTGGCGGTCAAGATCATATTCTTGGCGGTATTGATGATGATTACATTTTCGGTGGCTTGGATGATGATACTGTAGACGGTGAAGGTGGTGCGGAACTAATCTTTGGTGATCATGGTCAAGCTGATTTTACATATGACAGCGCAGTTGGTATCTCGCTGATGACGGAATCTGCAACAACTGATCCGGGCAATGGTGGCGCAGATAACATTGAAGGTAATTTGGGTGCCGATATTATCTTTGGCGGTACAGATAACGACACCATCAACGGTGATGTGGCTGGTGAAGCACAATCTGATGACGTAATCGTTGCCGATTTCGGTACACTTAACCGCGTGATCGATACTTCTGTACTTGCAGCCACAGTTTCGGAAATTACGACCGTTGCTGCGGCGGTTCCAGCTTTAGGTGATTACGGGGATGATCGTGTCGATGGCGGCGGTGGCAATGACATTATCTTCGGTGGTGTCGGTGAGGACAGAATTACGGGCGGCGTTGGTGATGATGTAATTGTTGGCGATGATGGAAACCTTTCCTTTATCAAACCATCAAGCGAAACTCTCTACACAGATGGTGAAGCAACATTCACAGGCGATGATGACATCTATACACTGGATATCGTTGCAACCAGCATATCTCCATATATTGGTGAGAATGACACAATTTCGGGTGGCCAAGGCGAAGATATAATCTTGGCTGGCGGAGGTGCCGACCGTGTCTATGGCGATGATATATTTGATCTAGATGATCCAAGTGATGTGGATGCTGTTAGTGATGTCGATGCGGGTGCAGATGTTATTGTCGGTGATCAGGGACAAGTTGTTTTACGTGATGGATTAATCCGAACAGTTGAAGCAACAGACACAGCCAATAATCAAGGCGGTGGTGACTGGGTTGCCGGTAACCAAAAAGATGACGTGATTATTGGCGGAGTTAGTGATGGTGGTACCGACCGTCTTGCTGGTAACGGCGAGGATGATATTATTCTTGGTGATGAAGGAGTTGTTCGGTTTACCTCAGGTCCAGATCCTGTTCGCGATAAGATTTTTACCAGTGAATTTTCATTGGGCGGTAGTGATGAAATATATGGTAATGCCGGACACGATGTTGGCTTTGGCGGTACCGGTGCTGATATCATCATTGGCGACAATGATGAAGCGATGGAAGGCAGCGGTGTCTTTGATGCTCTTGAAGCATCTCCAGGTAATGATCTCTTGATCGGTGATCAGGGCACTTTGAATTATGTAACAGTTGGTGGTTTGGCACTACGCGAAAGCATTACCAGTTCGGATATTGCAAATGGCGATGGCGGAGCTGATACAATTGAAGGTAATGACGGTAATGATGTCTTAATCGGCGGTGTGGCTGGCGACATGATTTTTGGCGAAGCTGCTAGTCTGTCTCATATTGGCGCTGGTGGTAGTTTCGAAGATATTATGCTGGGTGATGAGGGCCGTGTTTTCTTCCGCGATAACGGGGATACAGATTCAACCACTGCAGACAAAATCGAAACATTTGATGTAACGCTTGGTACCGGCGACTCCTTGTTTGGTGGTCGCGGCGAAGATATTGGATTTGGTGGTACAGGTTCTGACTTCATGATGGGTGATAATCTTGATAAAGTCTTGCCAGTGGATGCTGTCGAAACAATGCCCGGCGGCGACATCTTGATTGGTGACCACGGTGAGGTGATTAAAGTGCTGGGTATTCTGGATCGCGTCGAAAGCACTGATACAGCTGAAACAGACGGCGGAGCCGACACGATTGAAGGTAACGCTGGTGAAGATGTTATTCTTGGTGGTGTTGATGATGATCTGTTGATGGGTGAAGGACAAAGTTCAAACTTTGTTAATGCCGTTGGTTTCTTCAATGATGTTATTCTCGGGGATGAAGGTATCGTTACTTACGATGAAACTAATGCCGCGCTTCGAGAATATACGAAAATTACCACTAAATTGCCGGCATTAGGCGGTACAGCTGGTGATGAAATATACGGTAATCGCGGGTCTGATATTGTTTTTGGCGGCACCGATGGTGACGACATTTATGGTGATGCATATCGTAACGGTGCGGGTCCCCTTGGCCCGGTAAATAATGCGGATGCGTTACGTGATGTTTTAATCGGTGATCACGGACAACTTGTCTTTGATAATGGCGGAGATGGAGCCGTTGACTATCTGGAAACCATTAATACTGATATGGGTGGAAGTGACGTCATTCAAGGTAATGATGATGCAGATATCATAATGGGCGGTGCGTTTGGTGATCGTCTATATGGTGAAGCTCCCGAACCACTTCTAACCGTTTTGGTTTCTGGTGCCGCTGGTGACGATATAATCTTGGGTGATAATGGCCGTATTGATTGGCGATTGGTAGATGACACAGTTGCTGGGCGCTCGGATATTGGTGCTGGATCATTCGATCTTGATGGACTGGTTCCAAACTCGTTGACTCTAGACCGTATTATGACCACCGCACCAAATGATGGCGGGGCAGATATAATCTTTGGCAACGGCAATTCAGATGTCATTCTGGGCGGCACTGATGGTGATCAAATCTGGGGCGACTCTGGCGACGGTGGGGCTCTTGGTGGTGGCGCTGGTGACGACGGTGCGGACGGCCAGGACCTGTTGTTTGGTGATCACGGAAAACTCTATCCCACTTTGGGTGCAACAGCAGCCCCCGGTACATTGTTCTATAATAACTACTTCTTCGCCATAGACACCGCGTTTGCAGACGATGGCGGCGACGATTTGATGTTCGGTAATGGCAACGATGATATCATGCTTGGACAACAAGGCGATGATGTCATGTTCGGCGGAACAGAAGATGACGACATGATCGGTGGCCATAATGTTGAAGGTGGAATTGATGAGCAGGATGCGCTTGCCGTATCTGACTATGATCTGACAGGTATGCTCGCTGATATGGATCCTTCCGACAATGATGATCTAAACGATGTCATGGATGGCGGCGCTGGTGAAGACGTTATGACGGGTGATAATGCAATTATCATTAGACAGGACGACTCTGTATCGCCGCGCTTCAGAGCATTGAATGCAGATGGCTTGATGTATCAAACAATGCAAGTCGATCTTGGTGTTCTCGTTGGGCAGCCAGCGGGCTTCCTGATGGTGGATAGTGAATTTGTTCCCAACGTTACGGCAACACAGTACGCGAACCCTGATCACGATGCAGGTCGTACCATCACACTACTAGATCATAGTTTAGCTATTGAGACAGCGGCTGTGGCCTCTCCAGCTACACCGCATGTGTTTGGTAATGACGTTATGGTCGGCAATCAGGGCGATGACGAAATGTTCGGACAGTTGGGTGATGATATCATGCAAGGTGATGGTCGAATTGAACTGGATGGCGGTGCAGGGGCTTACAGTCCGTTAATGAGCGCTGATCCATCCTTTGATCTTCCAACACCTGACTATCGTGCTTTTAACACAGACGAGGTTACCAACTTCGATCTCACTTTCCGGGTGGAAGAAACCGCAACAGACGGCGATGACTATGTCGAAGGTAATGGCGGAAACGATCGAATTTACGGTAATTTGGGTCAAGACGATCTGATCGGTGGTTCTTCCGCCTTGTTCGGTTTTGATACACCAGAAAAACGTCCCGATGGCGCTGACCTGATATATGGTGCTGCGGGTGACCCTGATCGCTTGGCACGGAATGCTGATGATCCCGCAATGGCCAATGGAGAAGATTCAGATGTAATCATAGGTGATAACGGTGAAATTTATCGCTTGGTTGATAGTGATACGGGCGAATATCTTGAGTTTAATTATGACGAAAAAATCGACCGACCTGTGATCGCACGCCCAGTTTTACTTCGTGATTATGGTTACGCACCTGCATTTGATAATTCTACTGGTGAATTTTCCATGCTCTTCTCTTCTACCTCCATAGGTAAAGGGGATTTGATGTTCGGTGAGGGGGGCGATGACTTCATGCACGGTATGGTGGGGGATGATGTCCTGTTTGGTAATGCTGAAAATGACGCTATGCACGGCGAAATCGGCAACGATGTCTTATTCGGAGGTGCCGGTGAAGATGGCATGCTTGGTGATGATGGCCTTCTACTGACAAGCCGGAATACTGAAAAAGCCAACAATAATGATGATGAGCTTTCGGAGCCACTTTACGGTATCGAAAAGCTGGAAGACGTGGATCTGGATATTTCAACACCGGGTCAGTTGCAACGGGCAACCATTAATATGGATGGTGTATTGAAATACACTGTCGATCTATTGGCGTTCCGTACAGCAACAACTGCCGCCGATCAATTGTTCAATGACATTATGTTTGGCGGTTGGGGTAAAGATAGCATGCATGCCGGAGACGGTGATGATGCGGTATCTGGCGCAGAAGCATTGCCATTCTACTATTCAGGTGATGGTGATGCCGCACCGTTTGACAGTGTCAACGATGTACTGAAACAAATTCAAAATGCAGACAATGTAAGCGGTGTTTCCGTTCAGGATGATCCGTTCTGGTACGATTACGCATTATATAACCCCGGCGAAATTCTTCGGTATGAAGGCCGCGGTGGTGATGGAGAGTTTGCTGATGAATTCGCTCTGTATGATAGCTATGAACCCCGAGAGAAAATTCTTGTGGATCCGGCCACTGGTGAACGTGTCGCTATAGAAGATCTTTCCGGCGACGAAATAGACTTCTTGTTGAATTTTGACGCAACTGAAGGCCCTGAAGATACTTTATTCCCGGATCCCGATGAACTTGTAACGCTTTATACCGATGGTGATGACAAGTTGTTTGGCGACCTAGGAAATGACTGGATCGTAGGCGGTACAGGACGTGACCATATGTTTGGTGGTCGCGGCGATGATATGCTCAACATGGATGATGACCATGATACGAATGGTGGTTTGAATGATGATCCTGATGCCTATCAGTCATACTCAGATATAGCCTATGATGGTGCCGGACGCGATGTGATGATCTTGAATACGGGCGCTGATCGGGCCATTGGCTGGGTTGGTGAATTTAACAGTTATATCGTACCGTTCAGTCCCTTTGGTGCTTTCCACATTAGCCGAAATTTGCAACCTCATCTTCAGGATTATTTGTATGATCTATCCGAAAGTGATGGTGCCGATCCTACACTTCCTGACGGTGGTCTGTATCTTGAGCATAAATTCGATGATACACGGACCTATGATCCTGATGCGCTTCGTAATTTTGAACCATTTGGTGAACTGGGTATGGTTCTGCAAGAAGATCGTGATTGGAACGAACAAACAGGCGCTCCAAATGATCCACAAGCGGGTAACCTGCAAGGTGCACGTGAAATCATGCGCCGTGAACTTTTTGCTGGCGAGTATGACGGACCTGGTGGCGGCGGCGGCGGTGGTGGTGGTGGTAATCCAAACGCACTGGCTTTTGCCGTAGAATCTGGCCTCTGGGCGATTGAAGATGGTTCCTACACAGTTGAGGCGGCGGCTTTGGGTGATGAAGCGGTCAGCTTGTTCTTCCTAGACGAGATGCAGCCCAACTATATGGAAGTTCTGGCAACAGTGAACGCAGAGAAAGATAAAGCTGGGTGGAAATCCAACGGCTATATCATTTTCGATTATCAGGATGTTGATAACTTCAAATTCGCGGGTGTTGATGTTGGATTGGATAAAATCCAGATAGGGCACCGTACTTTAGACGGATGGGTGGTTGATACTCAAAATAACATGAGACTAAAAGCTAGTACAGATTATGACCTTACTTTGGTTATGCACGGTACCGTTGCCACCGTTTATGTGAACGGTACTAACGCCACCAGCTTTAATTTTGAAAATCCGTTAAATGACGGCATGTTAGGTTTAGGTGTTGAGGGCGCGAAAGCATCCTTCGACGACTGGCAAATTCAGAAACTCCCTCCTGTTATCACCTTTGAATTTGCTGAAAACTTCGATTTTGATATGGGAGACTTGGTGCCAGTAAACGGTAGTTGGTTTGTATCCGGAAGCGAATTGACAGCAAGCATTGCATCCGGGTTTGCCATTGCCACACGCGGTGTGGACGTTGCAAATTACACAATGATCGAGTTTGAAAGTCACGTGGACTCAGATCAGCTTTCCGGAATGGTCTTCGATTATTATAACGAAGAAAATTATAAGTTCGTTGCAATAGACCCCGATGCTGAGCAAATCATTATTGGTCATGTGACTGATCGCGGCATTGATATCGATGTAACCACAGATGTCAAACTAACCGGCAACTCTGGTCATGATTTGTTTATCCATCTATCTGGCGGCAGTGTAAGCGTAGAGCTTGACGGAAAAGCTGTAACAGGTTTTGTATACTACAGCCTGCTTAACGATGGTGATGTTGGTTTGTTCGTAGAGGACGGTGCAGCGACATTCGATAACACAACATTACGGGGTGATGATCCCGCTTACATAGAAGATGCAGAAGAACTTGTTGCAAGTTCTATGGGAAATGGAGCCGTTTCTGCAGATCAATTACTCGATGCTGAAAGCCTGTCAGCAATGATTGATGAAGGGTCCAATCGTTGGATGATGATGCTAGGACTTGACCGCGATGTTATGCAGCTTTCAACAGATGACTTTATAATTGCGGATCTTTCAGGTACCACGTTAGGTATGGTTTTGCCAGACGGTCGTATTCTGATTGATGCGGATGCGGCGGGGCATGGTTGGTATATTGATGACACACCCTCAGATGACGCTGAGTCTGAAAAAGGCGATACCATCGATGGCATGGACCTTCTCACCGCTGTGATGCATGAAATGGGGCATTCATTGGGTATAGATACTCACAGCAGCTCAAGTGATGATCTTATGAGTTCTGAACTCGATAGTGGTGAACGTCATACACAGACAGATGTCTCCATAGATGGTTTTGAATATGAGGCTGTTGGTGCCGCAGATGCGGATCAAGGATCAGTTATTAACTGGACAGAGGACCATTCTTCAAGTGCCGTTGCCAAGGTGTCCAAAGAGGACGTAGAAATGTTGGAGTTCTTGTTTGACTTACCTGAAATTTCGGGAGTGGTAACAACAAATGATGACTTGAACTAGTGTTAGTCTTGCCAAGTTGACAAAATAGGGCAAGGGAGATTTAAGGGCAGTAGAGCTTAAAAGCTCAATTACCCTTAAATTTTGGAGAAGAATCGCTGAATTCAAAGAAAAATTGCTCATGCTCCTTTGTTTTTCAATGCATTCAATTAGATAGTTATAATGAAAAAGGGTGGCTGTTTTTAAACTAACCGGAGAATTGATCATGAGTGCCTCTGAAAATACAGCGACAAACGGTGGAACAAAACCTCCAAAACCTGAACTAACTGCTGATGCTAAAACAAACCCAGCCACTCCGAACGTGACTTGGAATGATGCAAACATGAAAACAAGCTATGCAAATGTTGTTAATGTGGTGAGTAGCCGTGAAGAAATGACGATCTTTTTTGGAACAAACCAATCTTGGAATGCTAATGATAAAGAGTTTATTGTCAATTTGTCTGACAGACTGATTTTAAACCCCCATGCTGCCAAGCGCCTTCTTTCTTTGTTAAGCGCAGTGGTGAAAGAATATGAGAATAGATACGGTGCTGTGAATATTGATCCCGCAGCTCGTGCGGGGAACAGCCAACACTAATCTTGTAATCGATTTATCAGGCGAACATAAATTTTAGTTTTACTTATAAACAGTTGGTCTGATAATTCCCCCGTGTGAAAACTGCGTATCGTTTTTCTCCATGAAACCAGTAAATCCGAATGTAGAGAATATACAGCCGGCTCCCAACATGAGTGATGGAGGGAAAGCAGTTCGTTTCGACGGAACAGCATGGCAAAATCTGGCAGATCACAAAAATGATCACCTTTTTTTTGAAAGCTGGTTGTCACTTCAAAGCAGAATTCTTCGATCAGCTCTCAACGGTGTTGTTGTTGTCGTTGATGAAGTGGAGCAAGACTTGCGCCCAGCTGCCTATTGGCCACCTGAGGCAATTCCAGATAAAGACCTCATAGAGATTGCTGAAGCTGCAGTAAGACGGCGGACAGGCATCATTCGGCGCAATTCAGTGAATGATGTGGAAACGCAAAGTATCGCATATCCAATCTTAATTGATGGAGAAGTCGCGGGGGTTGTCGGGTTTAACGTTCAGCCGGGCAGCGATGTAATGCTGCAATCCGCACTGCGTCAATTACAATGGGGATCTGTTTGGCTTGAAAGCCATATAAAGGGGAAACAATACAATTTGGTGCATGGTGCGGCTAGTCGTTTGTCCACAGCACTGGATTTAGTGGCCGTATCGCTGGAATATGACGAATTTGGCCCAGCAGCAAGCGCTACGCTTACCGAGGTCGCTTCTCAAATTCACTGTGAAAGAGCGAGCTTTGGTGTCGTTTCTAACCGGCATATAAAAATTCTAGCGATTTCACACACCGCTGTTTTTTCGCGTCGGATGAATTTGGTGCGTGCTATCTCAAGTGCCATGGAAGAAGCCGTTGATCAGGAACGGCTTATTGTATCGCCTTCATCTGATGAAAATATAGCTGTTACGAGATGCCATGAAGAACTGGCTCGAAGATATGGTTTTGCGGGGCCAGTTCTAACTGTACCTTTATATGACGACAGAAGGATATATGGCGCTTTAACTCTGGAGTTTCACCCCGATCGTTTGCTGGAACAGGATGACGTAGAGCTGGTTACGGCTTTGGGGACAACCGTGGGGCGGGTTCTTGAAATGAAGCGAAAGGAGAGCCGATGGCTTGGGGTAAAGGTTCTATTATCTATGCAGAGGCAGTTACACCGGTTGCTGGGCGCTGGATATCTGGGGCGTAAAATAGCGGTGATTGCAATTGCTGCACTGGTTTTGTTTTTCTCCACTGTCACATCCACGTTTAGAGTGACAACTGATGCAACACTGGAGGGGCGCATCCAAAGAATGCTGGTTGCGCCTTATGATGGATATATAGCAGAAGCAAACATACGGGCAGGAGATAAAGTATCGCGAGGACAGGTGCTTGCTAAACTTGATGATCGGGATTTACGGTTAGAACTAGAGGCATGGGCCAGCCGTAAAAAACAATATTTAGCTGAACGACAAAGGGTCGTGGCAAATCATGATATGGCGCAGGCAAACGTATTCAAGTCGCAAATTGATGAAGCCGATGTTCAAATAGCGCTTTTAAATGAAAAAATTGAAAGGGCGATCATCGTATCGCCGTTCAACGGCATAGTCCTTAGCGGGGATCTTACACAGTCGTTGGGGCGCGGTGTGCAAATGGGGGATACATTGTTTCAAGTCGCTCCTCATGAAAGTTATCGTATTTTCTTGAAAGTTGATGAGCGCGATATAGAAGAGGTTGCCCCTGAACAAACGGGCTCGCTACTATTAAATTCTATGCCACATGATCCATTTGCTTTCACAGTAACCAAAATATCGTCTGTTACACTATCTGAAGAGGGCATAAACATGTTTCGTGTTGAAGGCCTACTAGATATTACTCCAAAAGGAATTCGCCCCGGAATGGAAGGGGTCGCAAAGATCTCTATTAACGAGCAAAAACTTGTTTGGATCTGGTCACGCAGTTTTTTAAACTGGATACGCATCCAATATTATAAATGGTGGCTATAAGGGAGGAGTTTCGAGATGAAACCACAGCAACCATCCCATCCATACTGGTATAAAGTTGCTGCCTCAAAACCAAAATTACATGACCATACCCAAATTGTACGTCAAGTCGTGAGGGGTGTTCTGTGGTATGTCATCCATGATCGTCTGTCGGCTAGGCAATACCGTTTTACCCCTGAAGCTTACCGATTTATTGGATTGTTGGATGGAGAACGTAGCGTTCAACATGTGCTCGACTGTTGCGAAGAGCAATTAGGTGAGGGGGCGCCAAGCGAAGAAGATATTATTCGGTTATTGTCGCAGCTGCATGGAATTGGGGCACTTACAATTCCCTCCGAGCAAAGCGGCGCAGACCTTTTTGAACAAAACGCTCTTTTAAAACAGAAGAAAATCAAACAGCAGTTGATGTCGCCATTGGCAATCAGAATACCGCTGTTTGATCCAGAAGATGTTTTACAGAAGTTATCTGGGTTGGGGCGGTTGGCATTTTCAAGGCTGGGCCTTTGGATCTGGGTAATTGTGGTTGGTTTTGGATTGGTCCAAGCGGGACTGCATTTTGATCAACTCAGTGAAAATTTTAGCGACAGGGTTTTGGCCGCGGAAAATCTGGTTGTTCTGGTGCTTGTGTTTGGTGTGATAAAATTATGTCATGAATTTGGGCATGGCCTTGCTGTGAAGCGCTGGCACGGGGAAGCTCATGAGATGGGCATTATGTTTCTTGTCTTCTTTCCCATTCCCTACGTGGACGCATCTGCGGCCAACACCTTTAAAACTAAGTGGCAGCGAATTATCGTATCAGCAGCTGGCATGTATGTTGAAATGTTTTTGGCTGCGATCGCCATCATTATATGGACGATGCTTGAACCCGGAATTATTCGCTCGGCAATGTATAATGCAGCGTTAATAGGAAGCGTCTCTACTTTCTTGTTCAACATAAATCCGCTGCTTCGCTTCGATGGCTATTACATCCTTGGGGATTTTCTGGAGATCCCAAATCTTGGAACAAGATCACAGAAGTATTTCTTATATCTGGTGCAATCCGGAATACTACAATTACCGGATTCCACCACTCCAGAAACATCGACGCGGGAGAAGGTGTGGCTTGCTGTATATGCTGTACTTGTTGCTTTCTATCGGGTCTTCATCGTTGGTGTCATTGCCTTGTTTGTATCTCAAAAATTCTTCTTTTTGGGAGTCGGTATTGCCATTTGGGCTATTATTCAGCTTTTTGTTTTTCCAATGTTTAAAGCGCTCAGGTTTTTATTGTTTTCCCCAAGATTACAAAGGCGCCGAGTAGGGGCTCTCGCGCGAATGACTTCTGTCCTCACAGTAATCGGAGGAGTTCTATTTTTGGTGCCAGCCCCTTTATCGACATATGCCGACGGCGTGATATGGGTCCCTGAAAAAGCTGAACTTACCGTTCAAACAGATGGGTTTATCAAAGAGGTTATGATAGGGGACGGCACATTCGTCGAAACGGGGACTCCCCTTATTCGTTTGTCAAACGCTGATCTGGATGTGGAGAAGAGGTCTTTGCTCGCGCGAATAGCTGCATTGAATGCAAGATATAAAGCGGATTTTGTGGTTGATCGGGTTGATGCGCAGCTTACTCGTGTGGAAATCGAATATGCTGCTGAACGCCTGGAAAATATTGAACGGCAAATCACAGGATTACAGTTGAAAGCAAAAGAGAAGGGTATGTTTGCTTTACCTGTCCCAGAAGATCTGGAAGGTCAGTTTTTTAAACGGGGGCAATTGCTGGGCTTCATTATTAACGAGAAAAACGTGACTGTGCGTGCTCTTGTCAGGCAATCTGATGCCGATCTGGTGGATCGCAGGCTAACTGATGTCTACATTATTATGACCGATACAATGGGGGATGTGTTGAGGGGCCGAATTATACGCTCTATTCCTGCAGCAACAGACAAATTGCCCTCTATGGCATTATCTACATTTGGCGGCGGGTCAATTAATGTCCAACGCGATGAAGAAACGGGTGAGGTGAAATCACTGGAAAAAATGTTCGAGATGGAGTTGCAGTTCATCGATCTCCCCCCAAATCCACGAGTTGGACAACGCGTTCACGTCATTTTTAAGCATGGATATGAAGCGTTTGGATTGCAGGCTATTCGGCGGTTGAGGCAGCTATTGCTGAGCGAATTGAATGTCTGAAATCGGAATTAAAATCGCGCATGGCGCTCGTATATTACCTTCAAATCAAGGGCGAAACTCTAGAGGAATACTTCACGTCTGGGGTGGTTTTATTGACAATATTGGGAGGCCTTTTTCTACAAAGCGGTTTTTGTCGAATGTGCAAGAGGCGCGAGCTGAAATTAAAATAATGTCGATAAGTAGAGTAAAGGAAAAAATCCGTACAATTTTATCAGAGAAAAATGCATCCGATTTTTATACAAAAGCAGTTCTTTATGGGACAATTTCAGCCTACATACCCTTTCTATACGGAACGACCTTTAGCAAGGAGGATGATCGATGTGCCTGGGCCTTGCTAAATAACGGGGTATCTGAATATTGCGGTGAAGGCGAAATCATCATGGCAATAGTGATTGCTGCAGTCTTTGCTCTTGAAGGTCAAACAACACATGTCATCTGCAAAGATGACCTACGTGCGAAAACTGTGTTTGTAAAGTCTGGAAAATTACTGGAAGCACTGGATATTAAAGCTGGTCTTGTGGACAGAAAAACCGGCTCTGCAAAAAGAGGGGTGCTATATTCACGGAAGATTGTTTTTGTCCCTGCTGCTGAAATAATTATGGATTACTTGCGAGAGCAAGCTGAAATAAAAGGGGCGCAGAACGATCTTCGAATACTGTTTAGAAAGCTAGCAGGAAAGTACATATCAGGCACAAAACCAATCGTTGGGCGACTTTCACAAGCGATACTCCTCGATGGAGAGGAGCTGTTATGTGGATTGACGTTGACATCCATAATGGTTAACGAGCGAACTCCTGTAACAGTCGAGGCCAACATTCCATACGAAGCCTTGGGGCTTGCGTGGCAATTGCAGAAGGAACTGGATTTCAGAATTGTGGAATTTGATGCCCGATTTACACGCCGAGGGCTGGAAAGGTTAGCTATATTAACGGGTGCCATGGGCGCGCGTTGGGCAAACCCGTCACGTTCAGAACATCTGGTGCGGCGAGCTTTGGAAGTCTTGTATATCTGGCAGCTCGATCGGGATTATTCCATAGAAGATGATGAACTGGTTTTTAAAAATTCGGTTTTGGAAGATCGCATACAAAATGATTTTCAAGATCCTACTTTGGCAAATTTTCTTGCAGCCCGAGAAGGACGGATGTCAGGTAATACAGGAAAAGCGGCCGCTCGGATGACGTTTGGTCGGTTTTTCAATCGATACAACAGGCTCTCCGCCATTAATCCTAATCTTGGATATAACAAATCTGAGTTGGAAGAAATGTACGGATTTCGTTGTTTTGAAGAAAACCCCTTTCTAAAGCTGAGCCAAAGAAGGGTGTACGTTGCACAAAACAACGAATTAGTGCAGCATAGATTAGATTTAATCCGGCAATCCAGTAAACCTACACTCTTCATCATTGATACGGAAAACGAAGATAGCGCAAATTCTTTGGCATACTCTATTTCATTGGTCATGCATGAAGTCTCAGAAGGCTATTTGGGACCTGAATTTGATCCGGCAGTTCACTGTCTATGGATAAATAAGCAAAGTAATTTAGGCAAGGAACTTAAAAGTAGGCATATCAAATTGAGTAGTTATCAAACCGTCATTTTGACAGAGGGAATATTGTTAAGTCATGCTCTTAGATTGTTTGAATCTGAAAATTATCCAATATGGATCGCAAAAATAACTGAAGAAGATCTGAATAATATCTTGGAAACTTGGTATTGCGCGTTACTTTTCCATTATTCCCAATCCGGATTTTTTGGATCGGAGACTTGTGCGCGTTGGTTATTTAAAAAGGCCCTTACCAAGAAGTGTTCGAAAGAGAGAGAGCTACGAAAATCTCTCGCCGAACTAGATGAACATTATCGTGACATGATTTCGTTTGTGGGAATTTAAAATTGAAAATGAGAATATTTCTTGCTGCTATAACGTTATTTTTGCTAGCCCCGTCATGGGGCGTAACAGCGGCGACAACAGCCAAATACGAATGCTTGATTGAACCTTGGTCTGTTGTAGAAGTTGGCGCTCAAACGCAGGGGATACTTGATAGAATTATTGTCGATCGTGGACAGGAAGTATCGTCGGGGGAAAGTATAGCTGAATTGAATTCAGAAGTAGAAAAAGCATCCCTTGAATTAGCAAAAGCAAGGGCTGGAAATAAAACAGCTATAAGAAGCGCGACCTCAAGATTTGAATATGAAAAATTGCGTAATGAACGCCGAGAGGCTTTGTTTCAGAAAAATATTATTTCCTCGCAAGAATTGGAGGAGTCTCGCATAAGTATGCGACTTGCGCGAATGGACGTGGATCAAGCAAAAGAAGACCATAAAATTGCGGGTCTCGAGTTAGAGAGAGCCCAAGCGATTTATAGATTGAAAACAATAGTTAGTCCCATTGATGCGATTGTTTTGTCAAGCAATCGCGCTGCCGGTGAGTATCTTGTTGAGGGAGATCACATCATTACTCTCGCCCAGATTGACCCGCTTCGGGTGGAGGCGTTTGTACCATTGGGACAAACGGATGATTTGGCGGTTGGGGACACGGTAACAGTCTATCCCGATGAGCCGATATCAGGTGAGATAAGCGGAAAAATTGATGTGATCGACCGAGTTAGCGACGCAGCAAGCAGCATGATCGGTGTTCGGATTATCGTTGAAAATCCGGGCAAGAAGCTGCTTGCTGGCGTCCGCTGCAACGTTAGTTTTTAAACTACGCTTTATGACGCATCAGCGCACGCCATCGCTTGAACGATGCTGGAAGACAAGAACCATCAAGGCAAATCGATCCTGCTGAACCTGTCAGGGCGTGGCGACAAAGAACTTGATTTCGTTACTGAAACTCACGGTTTTGGCGCAAGTTAAATAGGTGGGGGCGGGATCAAACCTGCCCTTTTCACTTTTGCGACTGGTCAAAACCAACCGGTTAGTTAATTTGATTTCATGAAAAAAGAAAACACAAAAAATTACATCCTTGATACGGCTATAGATTTATTCTGGCGCAAGAGCTATCGCGCCATCAACATGAACGAGTTGAGTCGTGCCGCCGAGGTTTACAAGGCCACCGTTTATTAACATTTCGCATCCAAAGAAGAATTGGCCGTCGCAGGGCTGAAGCGTGCAGCCAAGCGAACCGAAGCCTACATCTACCAATCAACGTTTGACGAAACGGGCGCCGCCGTGAAACGTTTGGAGGGGATTTATGAAAAAGTCTTCCTGATGCAGTCGAGCATATACAAGTCGGAAGGCAAATGCCGTGGGTGCCCCTTCACTAATCTAGGAATTGAACTGGCCACTACCAACGATGCAATTCGGCGTGCGTATTCCGCTGATTTTATCAAAGCAAGAGGCTACGGTACAAAAAACGAATTCGCCACGAAGTAAATACACACTTCGAAAGGTACCGGGTTCACAACGAAATCCATGTACCGATGCCGAGTATAGTGTATTCGGGTAAGCGCCCTGTATGAAGAAACCGCTGCAAACAATTTTTAAAGTCTGCTGTGGGTCATGAACTGCTCTTTTTGGAGACGAAAAATAACTTCCGTTATACCCCCTGACAACAGACATCAGATTTATGAGTTTGGTTTTTACGCCGTGAATGTCTGCTCTACCTCCTGATAACAGACCTTTGCTGAGCGTGTTAATCAGTTCTGAAAAGTGCCAGAAGTGGACATGTCACGAACTATGGATTAATTCCAATAGGCAACCGCCGCCGAGTTCAGCGCTTTTTACAAGCAAGGCACTGTGCATATTCCGGCCTCGATCAATTTTTATACGGCGAAAACGGGCTAGCTCAGGTTGGTGTCAACACTCTGCTGCCAGCTTGCCGCTTCTAACACGCCGCCTCTGTCAGAATCCAGTCGGTGAAATGCTTAATTTCGGGGGTGTCGGCGACGTCGGGGGCGACGAGCAGGTAATAGCTGTAGCCGTTTGTGATGCCCTTTCCGAAGGGTTCGACCAGCAGGCCTGAGCGTAGCGCCGAGATTACCAGGGGGCGGCTGGTCAGGGCAATGCCCATGCCGGCGATGGCCGACTTCAGGGCAATGTTGTAATCGGTGAAACGCAAGCCGCCGGCGGGCAGGGAAATGTCAAATTTCATCTGGCGAACCCAGCCGGGCCAGTTTATTTGCTTGGACGCCCCGTAAGGCCATTCAAAGTGAATAAGCGGACAGGTCTTGAGGTCTTCGGGCGCCAGGGAGCGGGTCCCTATTGGGAGCAAGGACGGGCTGCACACGGCAATGATTTCATCGCTGAACAGCGGACAAACGGTCACATCATCAGTGGTTCCCCGGCTATAGCGAATGGCAATGTCAGCCTCGCCCCGGGTCAGGTCAATCAGGCGGTCGGTGGATTCGACCAGCACGTCAATATTCGGATGGGCGCTCTGAAAGCGGGTCAGCCGCTCGACCAGCCAGTTGGCGGCAAAAGATTGTTCGACCGACAGCCGCAGGGCTGGCCGGTCCGTATGCCGGCGGATTTTATCAACGCCGCGGGCGAGCGCATCAAAGGCGTCCCTGAAATCCGCCGTGGCCAGCTTGCCGCGGGCGGTCAGCTGAAGAGTGCGGCCGTTGCGGACAACAAGGGCGGCGTCCAGGGTCTTTTCCAGCCCGCGCACCAGCTGCTGCACAGCGGCCGAGGTGACATTCAACTCTTCTGCCGCGGCTTGAAAACTTGAATGGCGGGCGACCGCGTCAAAGGCACGCAAGCCATTGAGCGAGGGGAGCCAGTTGGGGAGCATTTCAGACATTAGATTATCTAACTTTTGTTGTAAGATCAAATGAGTGGTAGGTGACGGCTAATCGGCTTAAATAAACAAATGAAGAACGAAAATTGATGAGGGAAGATTACTCTCTTATCAGAATAAGTACAGAAAAACTTCTTTATCAACCGAGGTTGAAAGGATTGGGTGTGATGATGAATAGACAGGATACCGCGCTGCCAAATCCGATCTCCTATGATGATAAAAGCGTAAATACGCTGCTGGTGGATGTTGGCAAAGTGCTGACCAGACGGCTGATGCGGATTTTGCGCAGCAAAACATGGCATCCGGTGCCCGATTATTTACGCGATGATATGGGCCTGCCGCCGCTGGAAAAGAGAGTGGTGGTGCGCCACTATTATTGGCAGCTTTAAGGGCGCGGTATGTATCAGCTGCTGGCACGTCTTGGGGCCTGTCTCCGAGGCCTGCCACACGAGGGACGCGCCAGAGCCAATGAAGGTGTTTGCTCTTAAAAAAATAAAGTAAGAGATGCTTATGGACCGCCGCCCGCAGTGTCAGCCACTAACTTCAGTCTGACGTGTTGATACGCCATATTTAAGGCGCACGTGCAGACGCTAGGCACCGACCGAGGCAGATTGTCGTCGATAGCGAAGTCGGAAACATCACCTCTTAATCAATTGATCCTGCGTACTATCCCTAATTTAGTGTATTAATTTTGCTAATTTTTGATGAAAGTCTTTCACGAAGTCTAAATATTTATCTTAAGGTTTTTTATCAACTCATCTCAAGATAGCAGAAACATATATGGGTTGTAAGTTGAGTGAGTAAAATCAATAGTGTTCGCGTTTCTTTGAGCTACAAATTTAGGTTCAATTCTTGCTCTTTATATTTGTTTTTAGATTAAATCTATTCTGCTTGACAATGAATAAGCTTTAACTCAAAAAGAATTTAATAGTATATTGAATAAAGAAAATTCCAATTAACATCTTTGGAGGAACCGCTTTGAATATTTTTACTTCTTTTTATTGTGTAGCTGGCATTATTACTTCCACAATTTTCACTGCAACCATCGCACAATCTGAAATCAAAATTGGCATTGCTGGGCCTTTAAGCGGTAGCACTCTAAATGTAGGAGAAATGCAGGAAATCGGGGCTCAAAGGGCTATTTTTGACATTAATTCAAATGGTGGCTTACTTGGCCAAGAAATCGTAATTACGTCAGTTGATGATGCCTGTGAACCTAAACAAGCGAAGGCCGCAGCCAAACAACTAGTAAGCGAGGGAGTTGTTTTTGTGGTCGGTCATGCATGTTCAGGAGCTTCTCTGGCTGTTGGCAAAATTTATGAAGATGCTGGAATTATTATGATTTCGCCGTCGTCAACAAATCCCAGAATAACAGACGCCGGAATTTCGACCGTATTTCGTGTAATTGGTCGGGACGACGAACAAGGACTAGTTGCTGGAGATTACCTTGCTGACAATAACAAGAATGGAAATATTGTTATTCTTCATGATGGTCAAGCTTTTGGTTTGGGAATAGCTGAGTTTGCCAAGCAACAACTTAACAAGCGAGGGGTCACTGAAGTTCTTTTTGATAGTTTTAAGCCTGAACAAGATGACTATCAATCAGTCGTTAATAAACTCGTCGAAGTTAATGCCGATGTCGTTTATATAGGCGGCTATCAGGGTGACATCGGCATAATTATTCGGCAGGCAAAAACGAAGTTACCCAACCTACAACTCCTTGCGGGCGATTCACTCGTTAATCTGGATTTTATTACAATTTCCGGGAAAGCAGGTATCGGTGCCAAGTTTACTTTTGGGCCGGATATGCGATTAAATCCAGAAGCTAAAGATGTAGTTGCTGTTATTCGTGATGAAGATGCCTATGAGCCAGATGGATATACTTTGTACGCCTATGGTGCAGTTCAAGCTTGGGCGCAGGCCGTTGAGCGGGCAAAAACCACGAAGACTGACGCTGTTGTTTCAGCTTTGAAGAGTGGAAAATTTGACACTGTTCTAGGAGAAATTGGTTTTGATAAAAAGGGGGATGTGACAGGTATCAGCGGCTTTGTTTGGTATGTGTTCGAGGAAGAGAGTTACGTTTTAGACAAATAGTGCGCAGCTCCGATGACGCCGACCAAAATACTAGTGATTGTACGAAATGAGTAAAACCGCCGGATCGATGAATATGGGTGTGCGTGGCCGTTTGTTACTGGCGTTTTTGGGAGTTTGTATGTTTTCTCTGGTTGCTGCGGCTTCCGGGTATTATTCCCTATCTCAAGTTGGCGGCGCTCTAAAAGAAATCACAGAGCAACGTGTACCCGAAGCATTGTCATGGTTGGAGCTGTCTCAACGTGTGGAAAGGGTCGTTCGTGCGGCGCCTACGCTGCTTGCTGTTGAAACTGAAAGTGCAAGATCCGAGGTTTCTTCTAAAATATCTACTCAAATAGAGAAGCTGGCACCTCTACTCCGAGGCGATAGAGATTATAATACTCATTCTGAAAAATTTGCTGCTGAGGTTGTCGCTGATTTGGTCGGTGAGCTAACTCAAAACCTGTTAAGCCTAGATAAGCTAGTGAAAAACAGGTTGGTTATTGTTTCCCGCAGAAATAAGCGAATCAGAGAGTTAGGTCAGGCAAATAGCGTTGCCCAACGTACTTTATCTCCGGGAGTACGTATTTTGGGTGCGCAGATGGTAGAGTGGAATAGAGAAGGTAAAGCTGCAGGGTTTTTATTCAAAAACTCAGAACTGCAGTATGAACTTGCACAATCAATTGTCACGTTAGTGCCGCAACAAAAAGCCGCGGTACGGATAGATGCCCTTCACAATAACCTGCTAAGAACCACCACTTCTCATTCAGCTGAAAATATTGATGTTCTGATTTTTCCTCTTAAGAAATCACTTAAAGACTTATCCGAAATTTCGAAAAACCTGCCTAAGCGTGCAAAAAGGCGCATGGAGAAACAGCTAACTAAATTTAATAAACTAACGGTAGGGCTCACAAGCTTACCACAATTAAGAAAACAGGAACTCTCCGTCATAGCTAAGGCGGAAGAGTTACTGAAAATAAACATACGCAAGTCAATATTTCTCTCAAGAAAGATAAATTTCTTAGTTGATGCCTCTAGAAAAAAAATGGAAGAAGCCAGCTCTCAATCCGCAATTGTTCAAAAGTTAAACATCAATATAATGATCGCTATTGTGGTACTCAGCCTCTTAAGTTCGTTCCTTATTGTTTGGCTTTATGTTGGGCGTAGCCTAATCGTTCGCTTAACTGCCCTTAGTGACAGTATGCTGGCCATTGCTGCAGGTGACTTGCACGCGCCGTTACCTGTACCTCGTGGCAACGATGAAATCACCCGTATGTCCGAAGCGTTAACAGGCTTTCGGGATACAGCAATTGAAGTAGAAGAAAGTAACTTACGCGATGTTGAAGAGGCACAGCGACGATTGGTGGATGCTATTGAAAATTCCTCAGAGGGTTTCGCTTTCTATGACCCTGATGATCGGCTGGTTATTTGCAATAACAGGTATAAGGAGCTGCTTTATCCGAATGCCGACATAAAAATCGAACCGGGCGTTAAATTCGAATTTATTATTCGAAGGGCTGCCGAAGGAGGGTTTGTTACTGACGCGGAAGGCCATGTGGACGAGTGGATTGAAAAACGTTTGGCGCGACATCGTAATCCCGGTGCCCCTTATCTTCAGCGGCGTAGTGATGGCCGATGGGTTCTTATTACAGAACGCAAAACGGGAGACGGAGGAACCGTTGCTATTTACTCAGATATAACTGACCTTAAACAACGTGAAGAGGAACTAACCGCCAAGTCAAATACATTGGAACAATTGTCCAATCAGCTTGCGAAATATCTGTCTCCACAAATTTACGATTCAATATTTACCGGCAAGCAGGAAGTCAAGCTAACCTCACAGCGTAAGAGGCTTACTGTATTTTTCTCCGATCTGGTTGGCTTTACAAGCACAACAGAAAAGATGGAATCTGAAGACTTGACGCATTTACTCAACCAATACCTGACGGAAATGTCTCGGATTGCGCTTGATCACGGGGCGACGATTGATAAATACATCGGTGATGCCATTGTTATATTTTTCGGCGATCCAGAAACATTGGGTGTCAAAGAAGATGCGATTGCTTGTGTCTCGATGGCAGTTGCTATGCGCAAGCGGATGATTGAATTGGGAAAAATTTGGAATGAATCTGGTATTGAGGAACCGCTGCAATGTCGGATGGGGATTAATACAGGTTTATGTACGGTAGGTAATTTCGGTAGCGAAGATCGGATGGATTACACAATCATCGGCGGCGGCGTAAATCTTGCGTCTCGGCTTGAAACTGCATGTGTATCTAATGAAATCCTTATTTCATATGAAACCTACATTCATGTTAAAGATGTAATGCACTGTAGAGAGCTCGAGAAGATAGTCGTAAAAGGTATAGCCAAACCGGTGTCCACGTATCAAGTTCTGGATTTTCATGAAAATCTAATTGGTGTTCAAAAACCAATACGAGCGAAATTACCGCACTTCCAACTTGATGTGGATGTTAATTCCATGTCTGCCGACGAACAGCGGGAAGCCTTGAGCATTTTGGTAGCCTCAGTAGAACAACTGTCAAAAAAGCGTACGGTATCTTGAATGGGTTTTCATATTAGCTATCTCAGGTATATCGAATTTCTGCTGTGTGTCATGAACGGCTGTTTTCACCGGTCTGAAAAGTGCCATTAGGAGACATGTCACGAGTAGCGATTTAGGAGCCGCATATGCTCCCTAACCCTTATTGATATCTGAAATTTCTCATCAAACATTCCAACGTCTAACAAACTACTCAAGCGCAGTGGGAACCGTTTCCTTCTCCCGATTTTGCGCAATAATCCGAGCGAAATGCCGAGTGAACTTTGATCGAGCATTCGACCTATGACACAGTTCTCCAGTTTTATTTTAATACAAAATAATCGCTTAGAGAAGACTGCGAGCTCCCCGAAAATAACTATTTAGGTTCTTGTATAATCTCGCGTATTTTGTTCTGTCTTGCTTGTAGAGCGTTTGGGCACAGGCTAAAAGTCCGCCAGTTACTCTGAGAAAATCGGTTTTGTTTTTTGCTATTTTCAGATCATCTGTCAGGCCTGCCGTATCGGTGTAGTTACATCTCTCAAACGTTGCGGGGGCTGCTGATTTCATCACGTTTCGGTACATATTTAGCTCGGCCACCACATACTGTGGTTTTCCGGTTGGTAACGCCATTGAACGTGCCGTTTCCATCTTTGCTGCAGCTTCTTGCCGCTTCGGGGCACTGGCTGACGATTCATATTGAGAGGTAAATTTATAGAGCGCTTCTATTTGCGTTTTCAACGCGGGAATTTGTAAGCTAGATCCATACATGGATATGGATGAAGAACAGGGTATCATCTTGTGTTGTTGATGTTTTTTACTCTGGATTATCGGCCGACATACATGGACCAACAAGGGGTTGTTGGTCTTTTCCAGGATACGTTCCATCAATCCTTCTATGTGTTTTGTAATCACCGCCCATTCCTCTTGATCATGCTTAAACGGCGCCATGGGGAGAGGTAGCAGATCACTAACAGAAACTGTTACTGGCGCTACTGGAGCGGCTGCCGGAACTTGATCCGGTCTGAGCATTTTTGCATAAGGGGCTGATTTATATGTCCCTAGACTTTTTTGTGTTTGCGTTGATATAAACTTTGTATATCCATTTTGGTATTCGGCTTTCTTTGTCTGCTCTATAGGGATACTCTTTTCCACAAGTCCATTAAAATGGCGCCATAGAGTGGCCATGCCACCCTGTGTTTTCATATAGTTCTTTAAAAGGGGGCGATCGCATTTTTTGACGGCTGCCGTATACCAAAGCGCAGCCCCTGCATTTATTCGTGCGGGAATGGTAACACCATTAAAATATTTATGAGCTTCGATACAAAACCGAAGGGAAACAAAATTCTGTTGTTTGGCAACATAAAGTTCCCGATAATCTGGGGCGTTCCGGTTCGCAACCAATTTTTGTTGAATTCCAGTAGATATACGCATGGATTCTCTATGCAAAGAATTCATAAATAGTCTCAATTTTTGGGAGTCTTGCTCTTGGTTTTTTATAAATTTTCCAAGATCACTGCCTGAAATTTGTTCGCGCATTTTCTTGGTTTCTTCGTCTAGATTTATTTGTTGGGAGTGGGCTTGAAGGGTCAGCCCAGAGAAAACAATCAGAACACTGGCCGTATACTTAAAGAATTTGGAACTAGTCACGAGACCCCCTTGATTAATCAATAACCAATATTTCTCAAGTAATTTTCAAACTCAAAAAATTCAGACTTAAGTGTACAATAATTGATGGTATCTATTTTTTCAAGATCTCGATAGACGAGCAAACCACCGTCAAGCATGATTCAGAAACCATGAAATTCAAGCTTCAAGTAGCAGTCAAACCGGGCTCCGAGGGCACCTTATTTCGTTTCATCCGTTCGGAATCCAATTCCAACGCTCGACCAATTCTTTTGCAAATTGACCCTTATGGAAAATTATTAGTTTTGCGATGTGAAATGTTGGGGTTGCCGAGAAAATACGGGTTAATATGTGGTATTTATTTTCCGCGTAGTGACGTATGAAACGTCAGCTTGGGGTCATGAACTGCCCTTTTTGGAGACGAAAAATAACTTCCGTTATACCCCCTCACAACAGACATCAGATTTATGAATTTGGTTTTTACGCTGTGAATGTCTGCTCTACCTCCTGATAACAGACCTTTTCTGAGCGTGCTAATTAGTTCTGAAAAGTGCCCGAAGCGGATATTTTGATTACAATGCTTGAAAACAGCTTCACATATTGCATATCGCATATCATAGAAATCATCGATAATTGGGATGCCGAGTACGTAAGACAAAATGTTGTATAAGCGAAAAAAGGATATTGATTGGAACCGTGAACCGGTTCGCCTCGTGCTGGAGGACGGTGCTGTTGTCTATGGTTTTGAGTGGGGAAAAGATGACTTTGTATATCATCGTTTAGATGGGCCAGCAGTTGAGAAACCATGTGGTACAAAATGCTGGTATAGGAACGGAGAACTTCACAAAGACAATGGTCCGGCAGTTGAGGAACCAAACGGTTCAAAGCTTTGGTACAAGAACGGAAGGGCGCACAGGGAAGATGGCCCCTGGTATGTGGATGAAGAAGATGGAACCACTGAATGGCGATTGGATGGCATTCTACATAGAAAAGATGGTCCCGCGATTGAAATACCAGGTCTAATAAAGGCATGGTATTTAGATGGTGAACTTCATAGAGAAGATGGCCCCGCAATTGAACCCGCCGATGCGCCCGATGAATGGTTTTTGAACGGAAAACAAGTATCTATGGAAGATGTATTGCGTTTAATGGATGAAAATGATCCGGACAGAAAGACGTAACTTTGGACTAAATGTTATAAGCTAAACAATGTCCGCTTTGGGTTATAAGCGGACTTTTTTTTCGAAGTAAAA
This sequence comes from Alphaproteobacteria bacterium 46_93_T64, assembly GCA_002163135.1. Taxonomy (GTDB): domain Bacteria; phylum Pseudomonadota; class Alphaproteobacteria; order Sneathiellales; family Sneathiellaceae; genus Sneathiella. The sequence continues at coordinate 77,470 of MAAN01000020.1, read as the reverse complement.
TTTAGGCCGGTTAGCACCTGATTGCTGACATTACTGAAGGGGGGAGCCCCAAACAGAGAAAACGCCCATCCCCCAATTGCTAAGTGGCTTGTTTGGGGAATGAAATGTTTTATCGCAATGCTCAACGAAGCGGGTCTTTAGGTATAAAAACGATAGATTAATGTTGTCTCAGGATAAATGCGCTAAGCCATTGAAAATATTTGCGTTCCCGACGAGATTCGAATTCATGACCTCTGGCTTCGGAGAAGGATATTTTCAATATTGTATATAGTCTCGTCGGTGGCATTCAGACTAATTTCCAGAACAATGGATTGGAAAGGATATTTGTGGCTCTCTAGTTTGGCATACAGCAGTTTCCACAAATCATTGAAAAAATGAGCGGGATTGTCACCAAAAAAAGAAGGCATCATTGATCGTTCGTTGTAAGCGTAAATTCGGTTTTTTCTGTTGTCGTTTTTCTGGCTTTGTCGAAAATTTTTCTAAAATTCTCCGACCATGCCTCGTATTTTTTATCTGAAACTGAATATTCTATTTCACAGTATTCCTTTTCCATTAAGTCGCCAAAATACAAGCTGTCACGAAATTCTAACATCGTCATTTCACACTCAACTTCTTCTGAATTGATATATTGGTCTGGGTCTTCATTCATTTCGTGAAAACTGTTTTGAATGGCCTCCAGCATATCCTGATCCCAATTTGTTCGGCGGGACCTGTTTACTGTGAGTATGCCTTCGGCAGTATTAATAGTTACAATGCCAAAAATTTGTTGTTTCTCCGCGTATGCAGCTTCAATTTCTAGGCCGTATTCTTCCTCATAGCTTTGGTTCAATAATGTCACATGATATTCAAGCCACCGCTCTTCTTTTGCCAATTCATCAATAAGCATGTAGATGAACTCCTTTGGAAGGCTGAGGTACTCTCGGCTCGACATACCCTTTAATTTGTTCCAATACGGTGAAAGCGGCTTTTTCAATATATTTTACTTGTTGGCTGTTCCGAATATGGTTCTTGAAAGTTTGAGCATTCGCGAAAATCAATACTCTCAAATCGCGCAGATTTTCGCCAATGGCAAAATGAAACTATTTGTTTGGGAGGGGATATGCATCTAGGTTGACGTTAGTTCGATAAAATTGTGGTATCTGATGAGAAAACGCTGTTTCTGTATTGGAATCAAAAACCCCTGAAAACGCGAACGTTTTCAGGGGTTTGAATTGGCTCCTCGAGCAAGACTCGAACTTGCGACAGGCTGATTAACAGTCAGCTGCTCTACCAACTGAGCTATCGAGGATCAGTAGACCCGTTTGATCGGGTTCGCGGCTTATAGCAATTGATTATTATCCTGCCAAGCCCTGATTTGCATTTTTTTTAAAATAATTATCCAGCATATGCCAAGAGTTGAGGTTTTCTGCGGCTTATGCTGGTTTTGTAAACTTAATTATTTTAGCAGATATGGCGTTAGTCCCGCATGTCTTCAAGTTTTTTGTCTGTGTTAAATTGGCTGAGCGTGTAGACGGCCCAAATCGCTGCTGGAATCCAGCCGATCAATGTCATTTGTAGGATCAGGCAAAAAATCCCCTGAAATGGTTTGCCAACCGTAAAGAACAAAAGAAACGGCAATAAAATGGCAATAATTAGTCGCATTCATACTCTCCTAGTATACAATTTGTATTTGTTACTTTACCCGAGCAGTAATGGCGCATCAATAAAGAACAAGAAAAAAGAAAATGGATCAAAGATATCATACGCTGGAAACACTTGAAGCTTCATTGGAGCAAGAACTTTCCTTTCTGAATTTCCCTGCAGATAACTGGGTGAAGCCTATAACGACGGCCGCAGGGCAATCGGTTCTGGATTTGGCGATTGTCGGGGCAGGGGCTTGCGGTCTTGCGTTGTCGTTTGGTTTGCGTCGTGATGGTATCAAGAATTTCAGATTGTTTGATCGACGGGCCGAGGGAAAAGAGGGACCATGGATTACCACTGCCCGGATGAAGACCTTGCGATCCCCCAAGCATTTAACCGGCCCCAATATGGGTATGCCAGGGCTTACCTTCCGCGCCTGGTTTACGGCAAAGTTCGGGGCGGAGGCATGGGAGCCACTTGGAAAAATACCCACCGCTATGTGGATGGCCTATCTTGTGTGGGTTCGCAAAGTAACGCAGCCTCCCGTTCAGAACGAAACTGAATTACAATCCATTCGATCAATGGAGACCTATTTTGAACTCTCCATGAAATCACCGTCCGGCGTCGAAACCATTTATACGCGGCATGTGGTTCTGGCAACAGGACGGGCGGCCTCTGGCGGGGTCTCGCTGCCAGACTGTGCAAACGATTTGCCCGGAGAACAATATGCGCATACCGAAGAAAATATAGATTTCGAAAAATTACGTGGTAAACGGATACTTGTTATCGGCGGTGCAGCCTCCGCTGCAGACAGTGCAGCAACAGCGTTGGACGCCGGGGCAGTTTCGGTAAAGATGTTGATACGGGCAAAAGAAATGCCGCGCCTCAACAAATTTAAATCCATTGTCTATCCGGGGTTTATGCGCGGTTTCTATGATCTTGAGCCGCGCCTTAAGTGGCAGTTCTTGAAAACCGGATTTGATGCAAAGATTGCCCCGCCAAGAGATTCCATGCTGCGGCTCAAGTCTCACGATAACTTCTCGTTGCAACTTGGAGCAGGCTTGCAAGGTTTTGAGCGTGCGGATGGAACGATTACTGCAAAAACCGATGCGGGAGACTTCGCGGGTGATTATGTGATCTTTGGGACCGGTTATGCGATGGATCTTGGGGCGCAGCCGGAACTTAAATCTTTTGCGGACGATATTCGTTTGTGGGGCGATGTCTATTCACCGAGTTCTGATATGGAAGATAGAACCCTGTCATCCTACCCGTATCTTGGAAAAGGTTTTGAATTTCTGCCAAAACAAGAGGGGACACGTCCCGAATTTGCGCGGCTTCATCTATTTAATGCTGCAACGACGTTGTCCCACGCTCCGATTAGCAGCGACATCCCCGGCGTAAATACCGGGGCAGAGCGACTGATCGACCATCTAGCATCATGTTTATTCACAGCAGGCGCTGAGGCGCACTTGAGTGACATGCAGGACTATTGCGAACCTGAATTGCAAGGGGATGAGTGGGAGATGAGTTAAATGGAGGCCTGGACCGGAATCGAACCGGTGTACACGGATTTGCAATCCGCTGCGTCACCACTCCGCCACCAGGCCTCTATAGTCTCGGAAAGTGGTGTTCGTATCCGAGAGGGGTTGTATAATCTGACATTGCCTGCGGGTCAATTGCTATTGGAAAAGAACTCGAAAAAAATCAACTTTTTGTATGCGGTTCACTTAATTTTTTGACCGCTTAGTCCCTGTTCGAAACAATCTTGAGGCAAGAGCTCAAGTTGCGCCCACAACCCCATGAAATCGAAATGGTCGTAACCTTCCAAAATCTTGCCATCTCCAGTTCGGATCCATGCGGAGCCAGTTATCGAGACCGCTTTTCCTGTTTCTGTTGAATTGGCATTTATTGTGCAGAGCAGAGAGATCCAGTCGTCCTGTTGCATGAATTTATCAAACGTAACCTTTGTATTCGATATAAGGGCGCATAATGCGGCGTGCATTTGTTTGAATTGTTCAGGGCCAACAAGCGTTTGAGATCCGAATCCGCTTGCATTCGTGTCGTGTTGAAGCATCTCATCAATTGCGGATACATCTTCTTCTTCCCATACGCGACGAAACCATGTTCTGACGACCTCTTCTGAACTGGACATTTGCACCCTCCTGAAATTTAAGTTATTTCTAATATTGTAGGGTGCGTTTCAGGGTTTAACAAGCGTAACCATACCAATCCGAGAATTTAATGGTGGTTTTTTCTCTTTGGTATCAGTGCTTTTTTGTTCCGAGACGCTTTTGGCGAGGATTGATTCAATAATATTCGTGCGAAAATACAACGAATAGGGGAGCGCTATCAGAAAACGGTCAAGTTGACGCGCTTCTTTCTTGCTTTGAGGGGGCCAATTTAAGTATAAACGCGACGATCCTTTATGTGGATCAAAGAATTATCCAAAGTAGAACGCAAAATAACGGGAACTTAATGATGACTGAAAATTTCAAAATTGCGCGCCGTAGTATGGTGCTCAGTCAGCTTCGCCCTAATAATGTCACAAGCGATAGTGTTGCGGATGCAATGGATACTGTCCCGCGTGAGCTATTTGTCCCAAAAAATCTGCGCGGTGTTGCCTATCTGGATGAAGATCTGCAAGTGGCAGATGACCGGTATTTGGTAGAGCCTCGCGTGTTTGGCTTAATGTTGCAGGCAGCAAAAGTTCAAAACACTGACGTTGTCCTGGATATCGCTTGCGGTCGCGGATACACATCTGCGGTCCTTGGAAGACTGGTGCAAGCTGTTGTCGCCGTTGAAAATCAGGAAGAACTTTGCGAACTGGCAAGCGAAATTCTGACTTCAATTGAGGCTGACAATGTAGCAGTTGTTCAAGGTGAATTACAGGCCGGTAATGCGAAACAAGGTCCGTTTAATGTCATCCACATCAACGGTGCTATTGAGAGTGTGCCTGCGGGCTTGTTTGAGCAATTAGATGAAGGTGGACGCCTTATTTGTGTGGTCGGAAGCAATCCGGGTGTTGCGACACTGTACATTAAAGAAGATGGTATTATGCACGGAAATTCACTGTTCGATGCATCTGTTCCAATTTTGAAAGCAATGACAAATTCTGAAGGCTTTAGCTTCTAAGGTCTTCGTTTGAGTATAAAGTATGATGTAGGTCACATATTTGTTTGTTATGGTGCGTAAACTCTTTGTGATGTTAAGGTGAATTGTTTACACACCAACAATATAAACGGTGACTTTTGGGGGCGAACTGTAATCTAAGGTATGCCTCTGCCAAAACCGGTAGTCGATACCAGCCACTAATAGCTGGTTTTAAGATAACGAATAAAGGGCGTGCATTATGAAAAACCTTACCTTGTCTGTAGCCTCTGTTTTGGCTCTTTTGACACCACTTTCAGCGGTGCACGCTGAGTCCCTCAACGAAGCTTTGGCGTTGACCTACAACTCTAACCCAACATTGCAAGCGCAGCGAGCAAGTGTTCGTGGTGTTGATGAAGGCGTGGCGCAAGCGATCTCTGAATGGCGCCCAACAGTGACATTGGTTGGCGAGGCGGGTGCCGAATATAATAAAAACAGTTCGACTACCTTGCCAGGTGGCGACCGGACATATAACCCATCGTCCTTGGCATTGTCTGTGTCTCAATCTTTGTATAGCGGGGGCCAAACGACAGCAAAAACAGCCTCAGCAGAAGCTAATGTGAAAGCGGCCCGCTCCGGACTTGAATCTGTTGAGCAAAGCATCTTTCAATCAACTGTCGCAGCTTACATGAACGTTTTGCGGGATAAGGCTGTTGTCGATCTTAACGCAAACAATGTAGGTGTTCTCGAACGCCAACTGGAAGCCGCAAGTGATCGTTTTGAAGTGGGTGAAATTACACGGACCGATGTTGCGCAAGCAGAAGCACGGTTGGCTGGTGCAAAATCGGACCTCGTTGGTGGTGTCGGTAATTTGAAAGTTAGCGAAGCTAATTACGAACGGATTGTTGGACAGAAGCCTGGCGAGTTAAATTACCCGGGCCTCCCTGCAGATTTCCCTGAAACAATTGAATCTGCTTTGGAACTTGGACTGAATAATCATCCGGATATTCAGTCTGCAAAATTCAATGAAGAAAGCTCCAAGCATACGATCCGGTCAACGTCAGGCCAATTGTTGCCTTCATTAAGTGTCAACGGATCATTGTCTCAATCTAACAATCAGTCATCTGAAAGCCAGTGGGGGCAAAAAGGTGAAATTTCTGCAACCTTGACCATTCCACTTTATCAATCTGGTGCGGTTTATAGTAGTGTCCGTCAAGCACGGCAGCTGAATAACCAACGAAAAATTGAAATTGAATCTGCCGTTCGTTTGGTTCGTGAAGCCGTCACACAATCGTGGGAACAGCTAGAATCAGCCCGGGCTCAGATTGCGGCAACAGAAGAGCAGGTTCGTGCAAACACCATCGCTCTCGAAGGTGTGGAGCAAGAAGCGCAAGTTGGATCTCGGACAACACTGGATGTATTGGATGCGGAACAAGAATTACTTACAAGTCAGGTGAATTTGGTTTCTGCTCGCAGAAACGTATATGTAGCTATGTATGATGTCTTGGCATCAGTCGGAAATCTGGGGGCGGAAGAGCTTTCTTTGAGCGTCGATTATTATGATCCGGAAACAAATTATAAGCGCGTTCGCAACAAGTGGTCCGGTACAGATGGTGGCCTTAACTAGGCACTGATTTGTAATTGCTGCCAAATTTTGTGTATTGGGCTAGTTTTTTCTGTCATTCTTCGCTAAGTTCTCGATGAATGTACTTCCATTTCTGGTGGTGAAATAGACGATGAGTGACCCAAAAGCAGAACAAGAACCGACAATGGAAGAAATCCTTGCTTCCATTCGTCGTATTATTTCCGAAGATGGTGACGAAGAAGAAGGCGGCGAGAACGCTGAGGCAGCTGAAGAAGTCGCTGCTGAACCGGAAGCCGCAGCAGAACCTGCGCCTGAACCAGAGCCAACTCCGGAAGCAGAACCTGAAGACGACATTCTGGAGTTGACAGAAGAAGTCGCAGAGGAAGAAGAGATGGTTCTTGAGGCTGAGATGGAAGTGCCATCTGAGCCAGAACCTGCTCCCGAGCCTGATCTTGAAGACATCTCGTTTGATCCAGTTCCAACTCCAGAGCCTGAACCAGAGCCAGAGCCAATGCCTGAACCAGAGCCTGAACCAGAACCAATGCCTGAGCCTGTGATTGTAGCGGAGCCAGCGGATCAGAAACAACTGGATAGTTTGCTTAATGACCCGACTGTTGAGGCTGCGACGAGTTCGTTTGCAAACCTTGCTGGTGCGGTATCTGCATCCCGCGGTATGCCAATGGGAAATTCAGCTGCAACATTAGAAGAATTAGTTCGTGATCTTTTACGTCCAATGTTGAAAGAATGGTTAGACGAAAATCTTGCCAGTATTGTGCAACGGATTGTGGAGCGCGAGGTGAGCAAGCTCGCTGATCGGGCGGACGACGAAGAGTAGGTGTCTGTCAGATCGCGAGCCGATCTATATCCGGTCGCGTGGCGGCCACTTAACCAATTTTAGTAACTATATATAAAGAGGGATTCAGCGATGCTGGACAAATCTTATCGGCCGCAAGAGGTCGAAGGAAAGCTCTATTCACGATGGATGGAGCAAGGTGCATTTGCCTGTGGGCGTAACGAAAGCGAAGATGCTTTCACAATTGTAATTCCGCCGCCGAACGTTACCGGCAACTTGCACATGGGGCATGCCCTTAACAATACGCTGCAGGATATTCTTGTGCGGTTTGAACGTATGCGTGGCAAAGATGTTCTTTGGCAGCCGGGAACAGACCATGCTGGCATCGCAACACAAATGGTTGTTGAACGTCAGCTTGCTGAGCAGGGCATTACCCGTCATGATCTTGGGCGTGAAAAGTTCATTGAAAAAATCTGGGAATGGAAAGAAAAGTCCGGCGGCGATATCATGGGGCAGTTGCACCGTCTTGGCGCCTCCTGTGATTGGGACCGTGAACGTTTCACCATGGACGAGGGGCTATCAAAAGCTGTTCGTAAAGTATTTGTTCAGCTTTTTAAAGAAGGCTTGATTTACCGAGACAAACGCTTGGTAAACTGGGACCCTAATTTCCATACAGCGATTTCTGATTTGGAAGTTGAACAAAAAGAAGTCAACAGCCATATGTGGCACTTCAACTACCCGATCGAAGGGGAAGAAGGCCGCTTTATTACGGTTGCGACAACGCGTCCGGAAACCATGCTGGGCGATACTGGCGTTGCCGTTCATCCAGACGATGATCGTTATAAAGACCTGATTGGCAAGTTTGTAATTCTGCCGATCGTTGGTCGCCGCATTCCGATTGTGGCTGATGATTATGCTGATCCTGAACAAGGATCCGGCGCAGTGAAAATCACACCTGCACACGATTTCAATGATTTTGAAGTTGGCAAACGAGCAGGTTTGGAAGTCATCAACATTCTGGATGATAATGCCAGTCTGAATGATACTGTTCCTGAAGCATATCGTGGAATGGATCGTTTTGATGCACGTAAGAAAATCGTGGAAGATATTGATGCGCTTGGGCTTTTAAATAAAATCGAAGATCACACGCACATGGTTCCTTACGGTGATCGTTCCGGTGTTGTGATCGAGCCATACCTTACGGACCAGTGGTTTGCAGATGCGGCAACTATGGCGCAACCTGCTATTCGCGCTGTTGAAAATGGCAGCACAAAATTCGTTCCAGCGAAATGGAGCAACACCTACTATGACTGGATGCGCAATATCCAGCCTTGGTGTATTTCGCGTCAACTTTGGTGGGGGCATCGTATCCCGGCGTGGTTCGGACCGGACGGTTTCATCTTTGTTGAAGAAACCGAAGAAGAAGCGAAAGCCGCTGCATTTGCCCATTACGGTAAAGACGAAGAACTCTTCCGCGATGAAGATGTTCTTGATACGTGGTTCTCGTCTGCTTTGTGGCCTTTCTCAACTCTTGGCTGGCCCGACAAAACACCTGAACTCGATAAATACTACCAAACAGATGTATTGATCACTGGCTTTGATATTATCTTCTTCTGGGTTGCCCGGATGATGATGATGGGTCTGCACTTTATGGATGAAGAACCTCCGTTCCATACGGTTTACATCCATGCTTTGGTTCGCGATGAACATGGTGCCAAGATGTCAAAATCTAAAGGCAATGTTGTTGATCCGCTTGAACTGGTTGATGAATATGGTGCTGATGCACTTCGGTTCTTCTTGTCAGCAAGTGCTGCGCAAGGACGGGATGTTCGCTTGTCCGAACAACGCGTTGAAGGCTATCGTAATTTCACAACTAAGCTCTGGAATGCGGCACGTTTCTGCGAAATGAACGAATGCGCTGTTCCAGAAGGCTTTGATCCGTTCGCCACAAAACAGCCTGTAAACCGCTGGATTGTTGGTGAAGTTGCCAAATGCGAAGCTGCAGTTCGTGAAGCATTAGAAGGTAAGCGCGACGGCTATCGTTTTAACGATGCGTCAAACGCGATCTATTCCTTCACATGGAACGTCTTCTGTGACTGGTATCTGGAATTGGCGAAAATTCCATTCCAGGGTGATGATGCCGCGGCTAAGGCGGAAACACGGGCAACATCTGCTTGGGTTTTGGATCAGATACTTAAAATTCTTCATCCGTTCATGCCGTTTATCACGGAAGAACTTTGGGGAAGTTTAGGAGCTGAGCGTGCTACAGATTTGATCATTTCGGATTGGCCAGTTTATCCAGAAGATGCGGTGGATGCCGAAGCCGATGCTGAACTTATATGGGTTCAAGGATTGATTACGGGTATCCGTGGTGTTCGAAGCGAAATGAACGTTCCTGCGGGCGCAAAAATTCCGCTTATCTTCAACGAAGGTTCCGACAATCACAAAGATCGTTTGACCCGTCAGTGGGATGTTATTTCTCGCCTCGCACGTCTTGAGAGTCAGGCTGTGGATGCAGAGCTTCCAAAAGGTTCTTTGCAGTTTGTCCATGAGGGCGCAACTGTCGCTCTGGCATTGGCAGGCGCGATGGATTTGGATGCTGAAAAAGCTCGACTTCAAAAAGAAATCGGTAAGCTTGGTGGCTATATGACAGGCCTTAACAAGAAACTTGGAAACGAGAAATTCGTTGCCAGTGCGCCTGAACAAGTGGTCGCGGGTGAACGAGCAAAACTTGCTGAAGCTGAAGTTAAGCTAGCGAAGTTACAGGAAGCCGCAGATAGGTTGTCAGAGCTTTAGGTAAAGGCAATTAACGAGCTCAAAAAGGCGGCTTTTAAGCCGCCTTTTTCAATGGCTATATGGTTCCCAACGTTTTCTTGAAGATATGAAAATTTGCGAAACGGATCATTGCCGAGATACGGTGAACTGTATAATCCATACCTGCAATTAGATTGTTAGCTTTTTCAAATTCACCAAGGAAAGCAAGGTGGGGGATAATGCGCCCTTGCAAATAGTCTCTGTCAGATTTTTTCTGAACTTGAGCCACAAGAGCCAAATATTTATCAATAGCTTCAATTTTGGATCTATCTACAAGCATGAAGCGAGCATTTATTTTCAGAATCTGTTTGTATTCACTTGGCTCGGATAAGGACATGTCAAGTTCGGCGAGATCAACAACCTCTACAGGATCTGTTGGAACCGTAATTGATCCAAATACACTTGAAAAAACCAATAATCTAACCAAAGGTCGAATTTTTTCGTTGTCATAATTATGAAGCGTCAGAATTGCTTCCTTCAGGAAACCAGCTTGCGCCATTTTTGAAGCGATTCCAAAAGACCGTTTTCTCACGCTGGAAGCTTTCTTTCCTTCCGTCGCCAATATTAGCGCTTGCCTGAAATATTTTTCGTCTTTGGTTATAGCTCCCAATTCTGCTAGAGCGTAAATGGTTGCTATATCCGATGGTATGCTTCCTGCAAATTCAATGGCTGTATCGATATGACCAGCTTTAGCAAAAGCGGAAAGAATTTTTGTGTAGAAAGAGGCTTTGATCTTTTTCCCATCGGCATGTTCCAAAAGTGAACGAACAGTGTCTAATTCGCCTTTTTTAGCCGCATGGATAATCATGCCACCATATCCAACACCTCTAATGTTTTGTTTGTCAATTTCGTCGAGTAAGCGCAAGGCATCTTCTTCATGGCCATCTTCTGCCATTGCAATTGCAATACCGGCTTTGGCGCTATTAATTTCAAACGTGGACGTGAGACCTGCCAATTTATCCAAGGCTTCTTTTTTCTCTCCAGCTCGATATTGTCCGTGTAAGACAAGGGTAATTGCTTTCGCTTTATTTTGTTTTTTCGTCCCAAACTTCAGTTTGCCTGCAAGTTTCCAAGCGTCTTCAAATCGTTTTTCTTTTACCATTGCCTGGGTAAGTTGATAATAAATAGCGTTCTTGCTAAGGGTATGATCCAGCGTATCAATGACGCGCAGGGCATCTTCATACTGGCGATTAATAATTAGGAAGGTTGCAAACAGTTTATCAAACTTATCATGCCGTCCAAGTAACACTTTAGGCAATGGAATTTCTGCACTCTGCCATCGCTGGGTATCTGCTAGAAATTTGTTTATCTTTCCCTTATTTATGGACCCAAAGCTGCCATAAAAAGTGTCGAGAACTTTTTTTGACTTAACTTTGTCCAGAAAGTGTAACCCATCTTTTTCACGATTAAGCTTCAGGTAGGTTGCTGCAAAAATCGAATAAGATATTTCTTTTTCAATTGGTTTAGCATCCTTGATTTCATTAGCGGCTAAATCAAGAAGACAAATGGGGTCGTTACAGGCATTCAGGACAGCAGATGAAATGCGTGGCGATTGTGAGTAGTCAAATCCTTTCGCTCTGGATGCTGTGTTGAAACCCTTAAAGGTCACACAGCCGGAGAGAACTGAAAGAACAGCGATTATCAAGAGTATACGCACAAGTAAATCCTTTGTTGCACCACCCGCAGGAGAAATTGAACCGTTATTCTCTATAGTATAGGGAACCTTTTTAGATAAAGTCCAATTTAGAAATGTATCTTCTGAAAAACTTGTTTAAGTTCTAATGTTCTGAAAGCGTCGCGGTAATAGCTGTTGTGACTCAGAACACAATTCATCTAATTTGCCTCAAGATTGATTGATTTCAAACGATATTACTTGTAAGTATCCTGTCTTCTTTTTTCATTCTGGACTATTATATGCAAGATATGCAGGGCTCCAAGCTCCCACGTGCTTTTTTGGCTGCGTTGATATTTATTAGCATGTGTGGACCGCTTGGCATGAACATCGTTCTGCCATCCTTGTCTTCTTATCAGGATGTGTTTCAAACCGATTACGCGTCAGCTCAACTTACGTTGACGTTTTACCTAGCGGCGATCGCCATCGCGCAACTTATCTATGGTCCTATTTCCGATCGGATCGGAAGAAAGCCAATCATTTTTTTCGGATTGAGCGTTTTAATAATAGGCAGCTTTGTCTGCATGCTGGCGACGTCAATTGAGATGATGATTGCTGGTCGGATGATTCAGGCTTTTGGTGGCTGCGCCGGTATGGTTATGGGACGTGCTATGGTTCGGGACCGCTATGATGCAGATGCAGCAGCCTCTGTGATTGCATATTTGACCATGGCGATTGTAATCGCTCCGACATTGGCTCCGGCTCTTGGCGGTGTACTGGAAGATCAGTTCGGCTGGCAAGCAAGTTTCATTTTCGTTAGCGGTTTTGCCGTTATCACGTTGATGGTTGTCTTTGTGGGCGCGCAAGAGACTTTGCCTCCGGAAAAACGCCACAAAGCGCGTTTCGCAAGCTTGTTCTTGTCTTATGGACATTTGCTGCGTAATCCAAAATTTATGGCATATGCGCTACAGGTAAGTTTTTGCACGTCTGCCTATTTTGCGTTTCTAGGTGGATCGTCATTTGTATTGGTTGACTTGATGGGCGGCACAGCGAGCCAGCTTGGAATGCTTTTTGTTGTTGTGTCTATTTTTTACATTCTTGGAAATTTTGCCACTGCAAAATTCACTCAAAAACTGGGTGTTTCAGTGATGATCCGCATTGGGGCCTCTATTTCAGTGTTGGGTGCTTTGATGCTCTACACATGGGAAATGACAATTGGGTTGGGCCCGTTTAGTTTCTTTGGGCTTATGTCGATCGTTGCTTTGGGAAATGGCTTCTGTATTTCTTCGGGCATTGCAACAGCCATAGGTGCAGACCCAGACAGGGTTGGCGCCGCTTCTGGTCTTGCCGGTTCCATGCAAATTGGCTTTGGCGCTCTTAGCACCTTTATCGCGGGTTCTTTACTTGCGGCCTATGAAACAACACCGATGCCATTAATTCTGGTTGTTATAGGATGTTGTGTTCTTGGGCTTTTGTCATTTCTTGTCGGAGAATGGCGCGTTCGCCGCATGGCATATTAAGGCGTTAAGCCTTTTGAGCTTTACCTGTTTGATTTTTTTTGGATACTTGTCGCAACGATAAAAAAACATCAGGGGAAACCGGAAAATGTATATCTCTCAACTGTTGACGCGCGCTGTTCAGATGAAGCGGGATGCAATCGCATCGATTTGCAGTGATCGTGTCCATACATATGGACAGCTTCAGACACGCGTCCAAAAATTTGCCGGAGTTTTGCAGGAGCACGGCATTGGTGAGGGGGAGCGTGTTGCAATCCTTGCGCAGAACTCTGACCGGTATCTTGAATTCTATTATGCAGTTCCTTGGGCCGGTGGTGTTTTTGTTCCGGTTAACACGCGTCTCGCGGTTCCCGAATTTGCATATTGGCTAAACGATTCCGGCTCTGAAATTCTGCTTGTCGATGATGCATTCGCAGGTGTTGTACCAGACCTGATTAGCCTCGTCAGTAGCCTGCGCCATGTTTTCTACATCGGCGATGGGGATACCCCCACTGGTATGTTGAACTATGAAGATGAATTGGCCAAGACCGCACCTGTTCCGGATGCGGGCCGGGGCGGTGATGATCTCGCCGGTTTGTTTTATACTGGCGGAACAACCGGTGTTTCCAAGGGTGTGATGTTAAGCCACCGGAATTTCGTTGTGAATACAATGAACTCACTACCTGCCTACGGATTTGATGAAAAAAGCCGTTGGCTTCATGTGGCTCCGATGTTTCATATTGCGGATGGTTGTGCCGTTTTTGGGGCAACAATGGGATTGAGTGCGCATGTCATGACCCCGGGCTTTACGCCGGCGGCGACCATGGCCGCGATCCAGGAGCATAAAATAACAACGACGCTGCTGGTTCCAACGATGGTCAATATGGTGGTAAATGATCCGACTATCACCGACTATGATCTCTCCAGTTTAACCAAAATTGTCTACGGCGCATCCCCGATGCCGGAGTCTGTGATTGTGAAGGCGCTCGACCTTCTGCCAAAGTGTGGTTTCACGCATGCATACGGCCAAACCGAATGTGCGCCGCTTGTGACCTTCACTGGTCCAGAATTTCATGTGCTGGAAGGACCAAATGCAGGCAGATTTAAATCTGCGGGCAGGGCGGCTTATGCGGTTGATGTTCGTATCTTTGATGAAGATGACAATGAAGTGCCTTATGGCACAATCGGTGAAGTTTGCGTGCGCGGCGATAATGTAATGCTCGGGTACTGGAATAAGCCGGAACAAACTGCAGAAGCTATGCGGAATGGTTGGATGCATACAGGCGACGGCGGCTATATGGATGAGCAAGGGTTCGTCTATATCGTTGATCGTGTCAAAGACATGATAATCTCAGGTGGTGAAAACGTATATTCAGCTGAGGTTGAGAATGCCCTGTATCAACATGAGGCTGTTGCTGAATGTGCTGTTATCGGTATCCCACATGAAAAATGGGGGGAGCAGGTTCACGCCATTATCCGTTTGGCAGATGGAAAAACCGCCGAGGAAAAAGAATTAATCGAATTTACCCATAGTTTGATCGCTGGATTTAAATGCCCAAGGAGTGCGGATTTTGTGTCGGAACCGCTTCCTTTATCTGGCGCAGGTAAAATTCTTAAAACAGAGCTTCGAAAGCCTTATTGGGATGATCAGGGAAAATCAGTTAGTTAAACGGCTCTAATCTAACACTATAAAGGCGGGTAGAAATTTTATCTCTATCCGCCCTTTAGAAGTAGTTGGCCATTCTTTTCGTAATTTCCTCGGTATCACAGCTAATCATTTTGATTAAAAGACATTACATGAGCGAATTTCAGTGCGGCGCTGAGGATAACGGAGGCTGTCATTTTCGCCCATTCCAAAAGCTATAATTTGATGCGCTGTTAGGCCAAGTCTTTCAAAAAGCGCACCGATGTTTTCGGCCCTCAAAGTTGAGATTTTCTGATTGATTTGCTTGCTTCCCGGATTGTCAGCATAGCCGGTGATCACAAGATTGCTTGGGATGTGACTACGATACTCAATCGATAGACGAACAATTTGATCCAGAACTTCTGCGTTCATCAGCGTATATTCACCGCTTTTGTAACTGACAATATAATCCGGTTCTTTCTTCCAACATTCTTTTGGTATTTGCAGCGATGTCGTTACCGCCTGCTTTGCCTTTTCATGAATGCTCTTGGATTGCAGGCGCAGCATATCTAACTGCTGAGATGTTTTTAGCAATGAAATGCGTGAATTTGTTTCCTTAAGTTGGTCTTTGAACCCCGATATATTTCGGAGGGAGGTTTCAAGCTTATCATCAAACACAGTAAATTTCTTTTCAAGGCGTGTAAGTGTAGGGAGCATTGATGAAACTTTTTCTGTGTCAGTTCCTGCAACGAGAATACCTTTTGGGATGACCAGTGATCTGTTGTTCCGCCCATCGAAAAAAAGATCAAAACGAGATGTGGTTCTCAAGTGAAGAAGTTGAACCGGACCGTCATTTGTTTTCAAAACTACTGGAATAATGCCAAACAAATTTTTCAGCGTATTTGATGTTCTGCTCTCTCGGGCCGCGGTTTGTACCGCTCCTCCCTCGGTATCAAAGCGGCAGGGTTCAGCCAAACTGTATGCCGCGGGGCTTGATGTTTCTAAAACAGTCCCTGTTGAGAGAAGAGCGCAAGCACGTGCGTACTCCGCCTTTTCAGTAGCGAAATACGTCAGTCCAAAAGACAACACGAAGATCAGGAGCGAAAATATAACTAATCTGTGATTTCCCATAGTTCTAAAATAAAGGAAATTTTGGAATACGTGACG
Organism: Alphaproteobacteria bacterium 46_93_T64; assembly: GCA_002163135.1. Classification (GTDB taxonomy): domain Bacteria; phylum Pseudomonadota; class Alphaproteobacteria; order Sneathiellales; family Sneathiellaceae; genus Sneathiella. The sequence continues at coordinate 61,672 of MAAN01000020.1, read as the reverse complement.
GGCGGTTAGAAACGGGCGTCCTGCTTGCAATTTTCCTCTTTTCGAACGCAGATTAAATAGCACGCGAGTGAAATTTTCTTGAGAAACAACAATCCGCTTCCCGCGTCGGCCTTCAATTGAAGGTATGAAGTAAATCACTCTCAACATTATGTTTAGGAACAAGACAGAGATACTTAAGCCGATGATTTTAACTCTGCTAATAAAGTTGAGGTTTTCATCGCGGGTAGATCGAACCATTTGGCAGATCAGTAAGCAGCTGAAAACAACACAGAGTATCAGTGCATAAGATATCCAGAGCATGCCCACAAACAATGAAACAATAGCTCCAAAGCGGATCATGTTAAGAAAGAGATCCTCAAGACCTGCATATTGAAGGTAGTTTATGTCAAAGACATCGAGCAGGAGAGTTTCAAATAATAGCCCGAAGAAGAAGAAGTAACCGCCTAGAACACATAACAGAAACGGAACCATTAGTGCCAGATTGTGCGTATGATTAATTCTCATGTGAACATCACAAAATAGTTCACCGTCTAAAGACCGATTTCGGCACCGTTTGCCCAAACGGGTTTTTCCCTGACACTGCATAATTCGATATCCCTAAGCTGATAACTCAACAAACTGATAAAGAAATAGTATTTAATTTATATTATACAACCTGAACGATTAATTTGATGCGTAGAGAATCTGAATATCGTGGGAGAGATTAATGCATTTTCTTGTTCATAGCCGGGGAACAATGTACTAACATAGGTAAATAGTTAGCCGAGTGATAAGGACAAAAAGAATGCCGCAATATAAATCAAAAACCTCTACCCATGGACGTAACATGGCAGGTGCGCGTGCTTTGTGGCGCGCAACTGGAATGCAGGATGGGGATTTTGGCAAACCGATTATTGCTATCGCTAACTCTTTCACCCAATTTGTGCCGGGCCATGTACATCTAAAAGACATGGGCCAGCTTGTGGCGCGTGAAGTTGAAAAATGCGGTGGTGTCGCGAAAGAATTTAATACGATTGCAGTTGATGACGGGATTGCCATGGGGCATGACGGCATGCTTTACAGCTTACCATCTCGTGAAATCATTGCAGACTCTGTTGAATATATGGTCAACGCTCACTGCGCGGACGCAATCGTTTGTATTTCAAACTGCGATAAAATTACGCCGGGTATGTTGATGGCAGCAATGCGGTTGAACATTCCTGTTGTGTTTGTCTCTGGCGGCCCGATGGAAGCCGGTAAAGGCATGGCGGATGGCAAGGAAATCGGTCTGGATTTGATTGATGCCATGGTTCAGGCGGGTAATCCGGATGTCTCCGATGAGGAAGTCGCAGAAATTGAGCGTTCAGCTTGCCCAACATGTGGCTCTTGTTCTGGTATGTTTACCGCTAATTCAATGAACTGCCTAACGGAAGCATTGGGCCTTGCATTGCCTGGAAACGGAAGTTTGCTTGCAACGCATTCTGACCGCAAGCAATTGTTCCTTGATGCGGCGCGCACGATCGTTGATGCGACACGCCGCCACTATGAACTTGAAGAAGACGGTTTGTTACCGCGTGATATCGCTTGTTTTAAGGCGTTTGAAAATGCCATGACATTGGATATCGCTATGGGCGGTTCCACCAACACTGTTTTGCATTTACTTGCTGCGGCAGAAGAAGGTGAGATCAACTTTAAGATGGAAGATATTGATCGTCTTAGCCGCAAAGTGCCTCATTTGTGTAAAGTTGCGCCAAGTTCGCAAGATTATCACATGGAAGATGTACATCGGGCGGGTGGCATCATGGGTATCTTGGGAGAGCTTAATCGAGCAGGGTTGATCCATAACGAGTTACCGACAGTACACGCACCGACGATGAATGATGCAATAGAAATGTGGGATGTTATGTTGACCCGCAGTAATACTGTTCAGGAGTTTTTCCGTGCAGGTCCGGGCGGTGTTCGGACAACACAAGCCTTCAGTCAGTCAAAACGGTACCCTGATCTCGATACGGATCGTGTAAATGGTTGCATTCGCACGAAGCAAAACGCGTTTAGTCAAGACGGTGGACTTGCCGTATTGTACGGAAATATCGCCCATGAAGGTTGTATCGTAAAAACAGCCGGCGTGGATGCAAGCATTCTGAAATTCACAGGTCGTGCGAGAATATTTGAAAGCCAAGATAGTTCTGTTGAAGCCATCCTTGGTGATCAGATCGTCGCCGGTGATGTGGTTGTTATCCAGTATGAAGGCCCAAAAGGCGGCCCAGGTATGCAGGAAATGTTGTATCCAACGACTTATCTGAAATCAAAGGGACTTGGTAAAGAATGCGCACTTCTAACGGATGGGCGTTTCTCTGGGGGGACCTCTGGATTGTCTATCGGTCATGTATCCCCCGAAGCAGCTGAAGGCGGCAATATCGGTCTGGTACAGGAAGGCGATACAATTGAAATCGATATTCCAAACAGAACAATCAATTTAGCCATCAGTGACGAGGAAATGGAGGCACGCCGGGCCGCAATGATAGCAAAGGGCGACGCCGCTTGGGCACCAACCGAGAAAAGAACACGTGTGGTCTCAAAAGCTTTGAGAGCCTACGCAGCCTTGACCACAAGCGCTGCCCGTGGCGCAATCCGCGACGTGAGCCAGCTTGAAAAGTAGACTAAACCACAAGATTTTAGAAAACCCGCCCATGTGGCGGGTTTTTTTATGATTTTCCAATTTGTTGTTTTTGTTGCTGAGTAATACTTGGTATAGTAGTTTTTCGAAAGTAAGTGTTTTCAACTTTTGGAGAGCTATATGTTGCGTTACTTGTTGCTCAGTGCTGTTATTTTTCTATTAAATGCATGTGTTACCAATGGTGCATTAGGCCCGACAACCTACGAAAAGGTCGGGAGCTCCGCTGGGTTTTATCAATATTCTGTTAAGTGGTCCCAAACGTATCGTGGTCAGGAGACACAAATTTATTTAAAAACAAGAGAGAATGCAGAGAACCTTGAAATTTGTGGATACTATATTGGAACCTCCGGTAGCTTGAATAGGCTTGTTGATGCTTGGCTTAATGAAGCTGAGTTTTATATGAACGATAAAACTGTTGTTGCTACGCGTTTTCTAATTGAACAGTCAAAAATCACAGGTTCACGTGCTGCTTGTGTCGTAACTGGGACTAAATATACTGATTTGAAATCCAAAAGAGACTTAAGAATTCGTGGGAATAGAGTTACAGTTTCTTTTTAAAAGTTGAGAGTAATCTTGCTAAATCAGTCCCAATTCCTTTTGCCTGATTTTAGTTAGTTTCTTTGAGATAATGTTGTGAGCGTTTTCGATGTAGGAGCGCATATCTTCATCGTCTAGGGCGCCGTAGGTCTCCAGTTGCACCCATTTAGCCCGAGCGAGATAAGGGGCAGGGATGATGCCGTTTTGCTCAATCAGGATTGAGTAGGAAAGGTCACTGCATTTAAAGGAATATTTTTCCTCTATCCCTGTGCCCCAGTGAGAGCAAATGGCGAAAATCTTTCCGCCAACTTTCCAGACACTTGCGTTTCCCCATTGTATGACATTGCTTGTGGCAGTAAGGGACCCACAGAATTCATTAAATGCATCAATTTTCATATATCTAGACCTTACAGCGCATTGTTATACTTGTGGGACGATCAAAACCTTCGTGGGATTTTTCTGAAATTTTGACGAAGCCCAGTTTACTAAAGAATTCGTGGTTTTTAGTAAGTTCAATTCTTGTCTCAAGTTCCAATTCGTTACAGCCTTTTCTTTTTGCGAGTTTTTTGCAGGCTTCAACAATGGATTTACCAAGGCCATGACCTTGAAAATCTGGAGCAATTGATACTTTTCCGATGTAAAGAGCATCTTCTCTATCGCAAGCAAATGCACAGCCAACCAGCTTATCGTCGCAGTTGGCGTAGATTAATGTCTCCTCGGCCGCTTTTTGAGCGAGATTTTCAATTGTAAGCTTGTGCATTGAAGAGGGGGGATTGATCCTGCCTTCCATGCTTTTAAACGCCGTCTGGATTAAGTCGAGGAGTTCCGTCCAATTGGAGAATTGGCCGGTATTTTCTCTAATTTCTATTTGATTGAGATTTTTATTTGGCATTTCTCAAAATTAGGATCATGAGAACATTTTGGCAACAAAATAATTTTTATACAACGAAACGATTTGTTGAAGTGTCAAGAAACTCGTCTACTTCAGGGTCATTGTTAAAAGGCACGTATTCGACAAAGCATATAATTCGGCTTACGGTTTTGCCGTCTTCTGAAATCGGGCAGGTAACGGTTTCAATCTTCATGAATTCCTTATGAAGGCCAACATATGGAATAGAATGAAAGCTTGCTTGCTTTTCATTTACTACTTCTTCAAAAACATTCCAGATTTTGCTTCCGGGTCCGCGTCCTTCATAGTCGCGCCAGTTTTTACCCATACTGTTTTCAACACTTCGGGATAATATCATCTCTCCAGTGATTTTCTCAATGAAATCAAGTGGATCATACTCAATATGTAGAACAACAATATTGGGAAGAAGGGATTTTATTTCCGCAGGATTTATGTCGGACCAGCTTGGCATAAGCTGATTTCCACATTTGCTTCTCCAGTAACTATATCCATCTTGAATAAGGCGGGATGAGGTTTCTAAATCCGAGGCATGCAACATACTATGATACTATTCCAACATACATTAATAACCGTATGTTACATGAAAAACTAAGAATATGATAGATGGTTTCTAGAAGTACACAGAACCATTCTCAGGCAGCTACAGATCTTAATCGCTCTGATGGCAGAATAATATGTGCAGCTGTCCCAACCCCTAATTCGCTCTCAAGTTTGAACGTTCCACCATGAGCTTCCGTCAGTAGCCTGACGAGACTGAGACCTAGGCCGGTGCCTTGATGGTTTCTGTTGTAATTTGAGTGGATCTGGCCAAATTGAGTCTGAACGTGATCAATCAGATCACTAGCAATCCCAATTCCCGTATCAATTACGCTGATGGAACAAGGTTGATCAGTATGGGCGCTAACTTGAATCCTGATCTCTCCCTCCGGGTCGGTGAATTTCACAGCGTTAGAAAGCAAGTTGGATATAACCTGTTTTAGTCGGGTTGGATCGGCATAGAGATATGGCAGATTATCTGGAAATTCTGTTGTCAGTTTTATCGATTGTTTTTGAGCGGCGACAGAAACCATTTGTACACATGAACCAATAATGGATTTTAGATCAAGTTCCTGTTCTAGCAAATTAATCTGATTTGCTTCGATCTTCGCAACATCAAGAATGTCATTAATAACCTGAAGAAGGTGGGCGCCAGCAGAATTGATATCCTTTGCGTATTCTCCGCGCTTCTCCTGATTAATGATCGTATAATCGTCCATTAGTAATAGTTCAGAAAAGCCTATAATTGCATTTAGAGGCGTTCTTAGTTCGTGGCTCATATTAGCAAGGAACTGGGATTTGGTTGTGCTTGCTCTTTCCGCTAATTCTTTGGCAGCACGAAGTTCACTGGTACGTTCTTCAACACGTGTCTCCAGAGCTTCATTATTTTGCCTCAGAACCACTTCTGCATTTTTTTGATCTGACACGTCGGCAATCGTGAGGAGCAGACCTCCGGGGGTCGGATGCCTACGTACTTCGAGAAAAAGTCCGTCTTTTTGCTTACGGATTTGGCGATAGGGTTCAAAGTTTTTGACACTATTCATGAGTGTTAAAAAATTTTTTTCAGAGAAATTTTCTCCGGATACCGGATTTTCGTCAATAGATCGGATAAATGATTCTATAGGAGTGCCAACTACTTTAAAGCTGTCCAGCCCGTTCAAGAGCTCAAAATATCGATCATTCCACAAAGATAATTTTAAATCTTTGTCAAAGAGGGCAATACCCGTATCGACATTTTGCATAACCATTTCAAGGGTTGTTGCTTTGTCAGTCAATTCTGTTTTTCGGTTTGCAAGTTCTTTGGTGCGGTTACGAACCCGTTCATCAAGGCGATTGTTCGCTTTTTCCAACGCTTTTTTTGAATGGTACAGTTCTGAAACGTCTGCGTATGTTGTGATGAAGCCGCCGTCAGGCAATGGCTTCCCATCGACTTTTATGACTGTATCGTCAGGGCGTACGCGCTCGAATGAATGAGCTTCGCGTTTTTCTGCAAGTGTGATGCGTTCTGCAATCAAGTTATCTATGTTTCCATTACCATACTCCCCACGGAGGGCGTTGAAACGGAAAACGTCGGACAAATGAGTTTTACCAGGAACCATTAAGCTCTCGGGTAATTCCATTATTTCAAGAAATTTTTGATTGGTGAACACCAATTTGAGATCTGCATCCATAACACTAATACCCTGATCAAGTTGATCAAGGCACGTGCCTATTAAATTTGCGTCCCATTTCTTGTCCAAGGGCACACTTTCCTCGCTTACAGTTTAATCTACGCAACTACACATTTCCTATTTGGCGATTAGCTTAATTCAAACATCCTAAATTTCTACTAACACGCAGTAATTGTTTTTAATTGGATATATTATCTGCTTTGTGATGTGTGAGATTTTGGAAATTTGAGCATAATCTAGATATCAAGATTGATCCAAATCGGAGTGTGATCAGAGGGTCTTTCTTGACCTCGGGGATCTTTATCAATGCCAACTTCCGTTAATGTATCCGCAGCCTGAGGCGACAGTAGGAGGTGATCAATGCGAATACCGTTGTCTTTTTGCCAGGCGCCCCGTTGGTAATCCCAATAAGTGTAATTTACATGAGGCGTAAAACTACGATAAGCATCTGAATATCCCATATTTAGCAACTGTCTAAATCTATGGCGACTTTGGGGCTGAGTTAGGGCATCTCCGTCCCATGCCTTTGCATCATAACAGTCTTCATCTTGTGGGATAACGTTGTAATCCCCCGCTAATACGATTGGTGTTTCAGTATCCAATAGTTTTTCTGCCTGACAAATCAATCGATCCATCCAGCCAAGTTTATAAGGGAATTTCTCTGTCTCAATCGGGTTGCCATTTGGAAGATAAATCGATGCAATTCGGACATCGTTTATTGTGGCTTCAATGTAGCGCGCCTGCTCATCACTATCGTCCCCAGGAAGACGGCGTAATACATTCTCCATGGGTTGTTTCGAAAGAATTGCAACACCATTATAGGTTTTTTGACCATGTGTTTCTACATGATATCCGAGTGCTTCTATCTCTTCGCGTGGAAACGTTTCATCCACAGTTTTCAGTTCTTGTAGGCATAAAACATCGACTGAACTTGCGTTGAGGTAGTCAATTAGTCGGGGAAGACGTGCTTTTACCGAATTCACATTCCAGCTGGCAATTTTCATGAGATAGACAAGCCTTGTTCAGTCATTTTTGATACAGCAGAGTTATGGCTCTATTGATGACCAATTTCAAAGGCTATTGCAAGCGGCTTACGGCCTTAGGAGGTTTCAAGCCGACAGATTGTTGAAAATACTTATACAGTGAAGGAAGAACCGCAAGAACATGATGCTGTTGCATTCGGATTTTTAATTTGAAATGCTGCGCCAATGAGATCATTAACGTAATCAACTTCAGCGCCCGCTAAATACAGTAGCGATATGCTGTCGATAAGGAGTGTCGCTCCCTGGTTTTCAATAACCGTATCATCAGCGTTCGTGGTATTTTCTAGATCAAAACTATACTGAAAGCCGGAGCAACCTCCGCCGTTCACAGCAACACGCAACATAGTTTTATCGGATTTCATGTCATTAACGATTACATTAATCCGACTAGCTGCGGAATCAGTGAGCTTTACCGGTGGCTCAATTGTGTTCGGTACGTTCATCTGACTAACTTTCAAATCTGAAAAATATCTACAACTTGTTACTTTATCAGCTAATGATGTATTTATCCTAAAGGCATTTGTCAAATATTGGTCAAAACGAGCAAAAAGTAACCATGAGCACACAACACCTATCGGCCATCCGGCAGACGTTAAGAAATGTCCTGAATGAAATCGCGGCTCAAACGGCGTGTGATGTAGAGAGTTTATTACAAAAACTGACTTTACGCCCTCCCAAAAATCCAGGTTGGGGCGATTTATGTACAAACGTCGTGCTTCTGATTTGCGCAGATGAAAAAGAGGCACATGATAAATACGGGCCCGAATTTACAACTCAGTTTGAAAAACTCGATTTTATCCAAAGCGCGACAGTGTCGGATAACGGTTATATCAATCTTAAAATAAAGCCGGATTATTGGGCAAGCCAACTTTTTGATATCTGTCGAGATGGCGTCGGATATTGCATGGGCGACAGGGTTCCAGCTATAGATACCTTCGTTGCCCTGAAACCTGCAAATACAGATGATCTCGTCTCGCTTAGGCAACGTTGGAACGTTGAAGCGCTGTCTAATTTGGCGCGACAGGTTGGTACAGACGTGACTGAGGGGGAATGGCAAGCAGGAGAGCAGAGGGGTTTCTCTTTAAAAGGTGCTCTCGCTAAATGTGGTGAGCAGAAACTTAAACTAGCACTGTTGTCTAGCGGTCCGGATTTCGCTGTTAAATTTAGTCCGATAATGGCAACAGAACAGAGTTATGATAATCCGGCCTTCAGTTTTTTGTATGCCATGTCCCGTATCGACGCTCTTCTGGTGCAATTTTCAGAAGACGAAAAAGAGGAAGATGGGGCTCTTTTGCTGGAGGGGCATGAAGACATCAAATTAACCCTCAGGCTGGAAGTGGAACTGTCTAAACTCTTATGCCACAGTCCCATATACGTTCGAAAAGCGCTTGAAGAAGGTGATATGAACTATTTGACGTCTTTCCTACAGTCGGTAACCCTGCTATTTTTCCGTTTGTATAGGCATGAAAGACTTCAGTCTTCGGACTATCTGGGGCAAGAAGGGCATAAAAATGCCCGAAAATTATTATTAAAAGCGGTAAACACCCAAATCGGCAATAGTTTGAAGCTGATGGGAATCGACAGGGCGAAGGAGTTCATTTAGTGAGCGACAACCATAATTTTGACGATGACGAATTTTTTGAAGAAGAGTATGTCCCGACATTAAATCGTTGGAAACTACTCGGCACCGCTTTGGCTGTCGTTATTGTAACCGGCTTTGGCATTGGAATTTGGTATGCCTATGATCAGGGCGTGAAAAAAGGTGTTCAGTTGGCACCACCAATCATTAAGGCTGACACAAGACCAGTTAAGGAGAAGCCCAAAGATCCCGGTGGGATGGATATCCCTCATCAGGACAAAAAGGTCTTCGATGTTTTAGTGGCGGACAAGGAAGAAGAAAAAGTCGAGAAGCTGATGGCGGCTCCGGAAGAAGTTGTTCAAGAACCTGCGCCTGTTGATATACCTGAAACAAAAACAGACGCTATGGCTAAGGGGGCTGACAAGGCTGAGACCTTGATGGCGAAACCAGTCACGAAAGCGGAAGAAAAAGTCGCTCAGCTTGTGACTAAACCCAAAGCGCCCAAAATAGCTGAAGTTATAAAAACACCGGAAGTAACAGAGCCAGCCAGTGCAACAAAGAAAATTGAACCGGTAATAGTGCAAGAAAAAGCGAAGGTTATTACTGCACCTGTCAAAGCGGCGGCGACTTCAGGCCCTAGATATCGTGTGCAACTTGGGGCTTTTAGATCTTCTGATGCTGCTGAGAAGGCTTGGCTTGATCTTGAGAAGAAACACGAAGAACTTCTTGGGGGGATCGTCCATAAAGTTCAAAGTATAGAAATCAAAGGAAAAGGTATATTCCATCGTTTGCAAGCTGGGGTGTTTGAGCAAAAAACCGCAGCGAGTGGGCTCTGTACCAAATTGAAGGCTCAAAAACAGGACTGCCTCATTGCAAAAAGTTGATTTTTCCGATGTTAAGCCGGTAATTTTTTCATGTGAAGGTCTTGCGCTGTCGGATGCGGAGAAGAATTTCTTTGCTCACGAAAAGCCGCTTGGGTTTATTTTGTTCGGGCGTAATGTTGAGACGCCGAAACAAGTAAGCAAATTGGCCACTGACTTTCGGCAAGCCGTTGGCAGACCTGACGCGCCAGTTCTTGTAGACCAAGAAGGCGGGCGAGTTCAAAGATTGAAGGCGCCTCATTGGTACAAAGCGCCTTCTTTTGGCACGTTAGGTGCGATTTATAATCTTGATCCTGATAAAGGGCGACGTGCGGTCTCTTTGGCGACACGGCTTATTGCGGTAGATCTGACTGCAGTTGGAATTTCGGTTAATTGTTCACCGTGCCTTGACCTGTCGCTGGCTGAAACGTCATCAGTAATCGGCGATCGCTCCTTTAGTGAAAAACCAGAAATTGTTGCTGAGCTTGCAACAATTGTATGTGATGAATATATAAAGGCTGGTATCGCTCCGGTTATTAAGCACTTACCAGGTCACGGTCGTGGGGCTGTGGATAGTCATATTGAGCTTCCAACAGTTGATGCGAGTATGGAAGAGTTGCTCACCAGTGATTTTGTACCGTTTAAACAATTGTCCCATATGTCATGGGGAATGACAGCGCATATTGTCTTTGAAGCCATAGATCCAGAGTACCCTGCGACACAATCGAGCAAAGTGATTGAAGATATTATTCGCGGTGAAATCGGATTTGATGGCGTTTTGCTAACGGACGATCTGAATATGAACGCACTTTCAGGGACACTTGGACATCGGGCAAAGCTGGCACAAGAAGCTGGTATAGACATTTTACTACATTGTTCTGGCAAACTTGATGAAATGCGGGAAGTAGCAGCAGCGTGCTCGCCCATAACAGACGAGATTATCCGCCGGATAGAAACTGGACCTTCTGCTATTGCGCCAGTGAGCACTGAAGCAGAGATAGATCAAATGAAGGAAGAGCTGGCCGAGTTGCTGGCGTTAGTATGATTATGGATATTGAGAAACTTCTCTACAATGCGTCAGTTTGGGTTCTACCTGCATTACTAGCTATTACACTTCATGAAGCGGGGCATGCATATGCCGCATGGAAGCTGGGAGATCCAACAGCAAAAGCGCAGGGCAGGGTGACACTTAACCCCATCAAACACATTGATCTTGTCGGTACAATTCTCATACCGGCGCTCTTAATATTTATAAAAGCACCGTTTCTTTTTGGATATGCAAAACCGGTTCCTGTTAATTTTATGCGCCTGAACAATCCGCGCCGGGATATGGTTTGGGTGGCGTTAGCAGGTCCTGGTATGAATTTTCTATTGGCCTTCGCCTGCGCCTTGGGAATTCATTTGGTTACCATGCTTCCAGAAGATGTCGGTATGTGGGCCTTTCATAATTTTAGAAATGGTATAATTCTCAACGTGGTACTGGGTGTTTTTAACTTGCTGCCAATACCTCCGCTCGATGGTGGTCGTGTGGCTGTTGGGGTGCTTCCTAACTTTTTGGCTGTTCCGCTCGCAAGGTTGGAGCGCTTTGGCTTTCTAATTCTGCTGGGCGTGATTTTTCTGCTACCAATGGTAACTCGATCACTGGGGCACGAAATTGATATTATGGACTGGGTGTTTAATGGCCCGATCTCATATGTGGTTTCCCTAATTGCCAAGCTGGCCGGTCTCGCCTAAACTTCTGTTAAATTGAAAGCCATACGGGGGTAGGCTTTATTGACAGAACGTACGGGGCTTTTTGATAAAGACAACAAATTTGCAAGCGATGTGCATGCGGTGCCATCGGAGAATGCGCTTGTTGTCGATCTGGATGGGTTTGAAGGCCCGCTTGATATCCTGCTTGTATTAGCGAGAGATCAAAAAGTCGACTTACTGAAAATCTCTATCCTTGAACTTTCCAAGCAATATCTAACGTTTATCGAGCAAGCGCAAAAACTTCGTTTGGAAATTGCAGCTGATTATCTGGTGATGGCCGCTTGGCTCGCCTTTCTTAAATCAAGACTGCTACTTCCCCAAGACGAAGGGGAAGAGGGGCCATCCGGACAAGAACTCGCAGAACGGTTGGCATTTCAGCTTAAAAAACTGGAGGCCATGCGCGGCGCTGCAGAAAAACTGATCAATGGCACGATAACAGGTAGAGACCGCCTAAAGCGTGGACGTCCGGAAGGCGTGACCGTTATTCGCCATTCTAAATACGAATGCAGTTTGCGCGAATTGCTAACCACCTATGCCCAGCATGAAGAACGGAAAGGTATCCGTAATCCGCTCCGGTTAATGCGGTCGGCAGTGTTTTCTGTTGAGGCGGCAATCGAACGATTGGAAAATATGCTTGGTAAACTGCCTGAATGGGCAGATTTACGTGCTTACATTCCAAAAGAATTGACCGATCCGTTTTCTATCAGGTCAGCAGAAGCATCGACCTTGCTTGCAAGTTTGCAGCTGGTGAAGGAAGGGCGGATGGAACTTCGCCAAACGGAATCATTTGGACCCATCAAAGTCCGAAAAACAATAAGAAGGGATGAGGAATGAGTGTAAACCCTGAACACACGCGAATGGCGGAAGCGTTACTTTTCGCGGCAAAAGAGCCTTTGGACGAGCTCAGTATTGCAGCAAGATTACCGGATGATGCCGACATTCCAGCGATTTTGGAATTTCTGGAGAAAAACTACCGCCACAAAGGTATGAACCTTTCTAAACTTGCCGGAAAATGGGTGTTTTTAACAGCACCAGATTTATCTTGGTTATTACAGGATGAAAGAGAAAGTAACCGCAAGCTAAGTAGGGCGGCCATGGAGACACTCGCAATCATCGCTTACCACCAACCCGTTACCAGAACCGAGATGGAAGAAGTACGCGGTGTGGGTTTAAGCCGCGGCATTATGGATGTGTTATTCGATGCGGGGTGGATCCGACCTCGGGGACGCCGCAGAACACCCGGAAAGCCTGTCACATATGGCACAACTGAAGATTTTCTTATTCACTTCGGTTTGGACGATGTGCGCGATCTACCGGGGTTTGACGAAATGAAAGCTAGCGGTTTACTGAATACGGAACCCAATGGATTATTTGAAAGTTTTGGTGACGAGGCCCGGTCTCTTGATCCAGAAGAGGAAGAAGACTAACCTTTTTTAATGTTCAGTGTTTGAAGGGTTGCCTGAGTAAGCAGCGCGGGCATGTTGTTCAAAGAAAACCACTGGTAGTCACTTAAGGCCTCAGGTTCTTTAATAGTAGGAACGCCAAAAGAAATTTTTGCACGGTAAACCGGAGCCATCCAATGTTGGTTATCTTCAGTGTCTATATACTCCACGAGATGTGCAAGCCCTTGCAGGTCAATGGAGACACCAAGTTCCTCTGAAATCTCCCTGATGGTGGCTCTCTCGGCTGTTTCACCGAAATCCACTTTGCCGCCAGGAAATCCCCAATGATCTTTTTCCGGGGCGCGTTTCCGCTTTACAAGCAGAATTTCACCGCTCTCGTTTTCGATGAGGGCGCCGCACCCAACACGTGGGGCGCTTTCTTTTCCGTTGATAGTCGACATACTCTGATTACTCCAAAACACCTTCAAGAGAGTTTCGCTTTTTTAGAACGGCTTCCACCATGAATTTCGTAAACGCTTCTACGCGTGGCACTCTACGAAGATCCCCGTGAGTTAAGATCCACAAATCGCCATAGTGTTTAACATTGTCGGGCGACACCCTATATAGACCGGGATCCGGATCTCCCATAAAGCAAAAATGCACGCAACGCCCAATTCCCTCACGTGTTGCCAATAATTGGGTGAGGGGATCATTCACAATCATTGTTTTTGGGCTTTTGGGGCCGTGACCTGTAAGTGCCCATGCGGGAGGCGCGCCGTCTTCTTCCTTTATGATCCATGGAAGCTGATTGACCTGTTGTTCTTCTTTGTATTTTTGCGATGCATACACCGTACGAACGATGCTTGAGAGTTTGCGACCAACCAAGTTTTCTGGCGGTGTACCATACGCCACACGAAGAGCAACATCGGCATGACGTTTCGTGAGGTTAAAGGGGTCAGTTGATGCAATGATTTCTAAATCAATACCAGGGTATCGTTTCGAAAATTCGGCGAAATCCGGCATGAAAAGATGGGTAGCGAGAAGTTGAGGTAATGTGACACGGAGAGATCCGGTAAGAGCCGTATCACGGCCAAAGACCTGCCGTTCAACAGCAATTGCATTCGCCTCCATCTCCTCGGCTAGAATGAGAATTTCTTCACCAGTAGACGTGATTTGATAGCCTGTGGGAAAGCGTTCAAACAGTCTTGCCCCCAGTTGTTCTTCCATGCTGGCAATACGGCGTAATACGGTTGCATGGTTGACACCTAGCACGGATGCCGCGCCGCGAATAGATCCGCTTCGGGCCACATGGAGAAATATTCGAATATTATCCCAATCAAACATGGGTGCGTTTATGCACCATGTGCGTTTGCATTTCAATGCGAATGGTTCGTATTTAGACAATCAGATGTTGGGCAAATGGAATACACTCACTAGAAGTTTCGCCATTAACGTTAGTGCTAAATCTTGATGGCTTTGCGAAGGGCAAGTGCCAGCTCAGACATGTTGTAGGGTTTTCCCAGTAATTGTTCGTTCAATTCTATCAGGTATTCGTCATTACTTTCTCTGAGGGATTTTTCTTTCCCTGTAAAGCCGCTTGTCAAAAGAACTTTCAAAGATGGCCATTGTTCGTGAGCTATGGAAGCCAGCTGGTATCCGTCAATACCTCCCGGCATGACAACATCGCTAAACAAGAGGTCAATATCCCTATTGTTTCCAAGAATCTCGATTGCCTGATCTGCATTTTCTGCGGCAATTGTCGTATAGCCGAGCGTTTTTAAGTAAGAAGCGGTGACATCTCGCAGCCCCTCCTCATCATCGACAATCAGGATGGTTTCATTCCCAGTAGGCAGATCAGCGGTTTTACTGTCGTTGATACGGGTATCAGCACCGCTGGTCTTCGATCTTGGCAGGAAAAGGTGAACTGTGGTTCCCTTACCCAGTTCAGAATAAATATTGAGATGGCCATTGGATCTTTGGACAAATCCGTAAACCATGCTCAACCCAAGGCCAGTGCCCTTGCCTTGCTCCTTCGTTGTGAAAAAGGGTTCAAATACCTTGTCCTTGATATCAGCGGCCATTCCCACGCCTGTATCACTGACCGAAATCATGACATATTCACCCGCATGTATCTCTGGATATAGTCGTATGTTGCTTTCATCAAAAACCTTGTTCGTCGTCTCGATAGACAGCGTTCCGCCGTCCGGCATCGCATCCCGGGCATTGAGTGAAAGATTGACGAGCGCGTCTTCAAGATCGCCGGGATCAACGGCAGCTGACCAAAGACCTTCATCAATAAGTGTTTCAACATCAATAGAAGCCGTGAGAGATTTGGCGATCAGGTCTTCGATGTTTTTGATGAATGTATTGATGGAGGTTATCCTGACTTCACCGGTTTGCTTGCTAGAAAACCCAAGAAGTTTTCTTGTGATTTCCGTTCCGCGCGTAACACCTTTTTGTGCTTTAGACACCCGCTCCAAGGCATTCTCATTATCAGCAACAAGGTCCTCGATCAGTTCGAGATTGCCTTGAACAATACCCAGTATATTATTGAAATCATGGGCTATTCCTCCGGTCAGCTGGCCAACAGCTTTCATTTTTTGCGCGCGGCGAACCTGTTCTTCCAGTTGTCGGTTGTGGGTGACATCCCGTCCAGCTCCAAGATATCCCAAAAAAGTTCCCTTATCATCAAACCTTGGGCTACCACTCAGACTAATATGTCGACTATTGCCATCAGGCTTCGTCCAGACAACTTCAACAACCCGGTAATGATGGTGATCATTAATTTCCTGCAAATGCTGTTGCCACTGTGGAGATGAATTGACTTGTGGTTGCACAAGGATTTCCTGCCAAGTGTTTCCAATAATATCTTCCCTCTTGATGCCTAACACGTCCTCAAATTTTCCGCTAAGCTCTGTAAACTGCAGATCGGCATTTGTTTCCCACAGCCAATCAACTGCATTTTCAGCAAATTCCCGGAAGAGTTCTCTGCTTTTTTCAAGCTCTGCCGTTTGTTCCTTTACCAGTCCTTTTAGGTGATCTCTATAAAGCTCGAGCTCTCGATCCTTGTCTTTCCGTTCAGTGATATCGACAGCAACTGCATGTAATCGCGCCTGGCCATCCATATGAATGATATCACCGGAATACAGCACCGTTTTTATGGTGCCGTCTTTGCATTGAAATGGTATTTCCATGTCTCGAACAAACCCGTCCCGGGATAGGTTCTCGACAAACTTGTTTCGGTCAGAAACATTTACCCAAAGATCCAAATCGATCGCATTCTTGCCAATGACTTCTTCCCGAGTGAAACCGTATCCCAATAACCAGGCATCATTTACATGTAGGAGTTCTGATGTCTTCAGATTTGAGACAGTCGTCAGGGCAGGGCTTGTGTTAAACAATGTCTGCAACCAGAGTTCAGATTGCCGCAGCTTATCTTCATTTTTTTTCCGCTCGGTAATATCCATGGAGACAGTGAAACAGCACCTCTTTTCGTTGAAGTTGATTATCTCTCCATAAGTGACAAAGGTCCGTGCCGCAGCGTGTTCGGATCCGATTTGAACTTCGAGATTCTCGATAAAGCCCTTTTCTTTCAAATCGTCGATGAATTTCTGCCTATCATACGGTTTTATCCAGAGGCCCAACTGAGAGGCATCTTTGCCGATTACCTCTTCCCTCGAGCGGTGATGGAATTTTAGCCATGTATCATTGACTGCGTAATAGGTTGAACTTTCCAGATCAGAAATGGACAATAAGTCTGGACTTGCATTGAAAATTTGAGAAAAATTGCTCTCTAGATCCGATAGCTCTCGGTGGGATTCTAGGCGGCGAGAGAGGTCGCGTGAACTCAGGAGGAGGACGGTTTCCTCAACTTGAGATGTTGCAATACTGCTAGTCTCAACGGTGACCCAGTGCCCTTCCTTGTGCCGTAGACGATATTGGATTTTGAATTGTTTGGTGTTTCCGAAGACGCTGTCTCTTAATTGGGCGACACTTTCCAGATCATCCGGATGGATAATATCCTGAGATAATTTTCCAATGCGTTCGTGAGGTTTATATCCGAGTGTTGTTTCGATGGAGGGGCTTACGAAAATAACGCGCCCTTCTTTATTCAAACCGGCGATGATATCCTCTGAATTCTCAACGAGATAGTCTAGGAGAAGGTTTTTCTGCTCTGCATTCGCAAGTTTCTGTCGGAGGAGGCGGTTCTCTTTCTGAAGCTCTAAACTCTCCGATTTATCACTGACGTTATCCATATGAATTCAATTCAACTTTCGGGAACAGGACTATTGTCGTCCGATATTGTCCAGACAACCTTTATTGCGTCACCAATCATAAGAGAGTTTAGTCAACGAGGGAATTAAATTAGCTTGATGCTTATCCGATATCCGCAATTTGGAACCTTGGATGTCAAGTTTCAAACGGCGAATATAATCAACCAGTGAACTGTTCTAATCATACATGGGTGCAATTATGCACCGTAGGTGTTTGCTTTTGAGCACTACTGGTGAAGTTATGGGTGGTTATGTTTAGAGGGCAAGATCGACGAAACGACATCGTCGGCTAATTAATGTCTCGGAGTTAATATGACTTATACCCTCTATACTGAAGCAACACCCAATCCACTAAAAGTCCTTATCATGCTGGAAGAGTTAGGCGCCCAATACAAATCAGTAAAAGTGGATTTTGGAAAAGAAGAACAAAAAACACCAGAGTTTCTAAAAATAAACCCAAACGGTAGAATTCCGGTTCTGGTTGATCATGACGCAAACGATTTTATTGTTATTGAATCTGGTGCGATCCTTCAATATCTCGCAGAAAAACATAAAACCTTGATGCCGACTGATCCGAAAGAAAAATCAGAAGTGACTCAATGGCTTATGTGGCAAATGGGAGGCTTGGGCCCAATGTTTGGTCAACTGCTTGTATTTGCAGCCGCGTTCGAAAACACGATTCCCGAAGCGACAAACCGGTACCACACTGAAACACGACGGTTGCTATCGGTTCTTGATACACGGTTAGAAGGTCGATCGTTTCTGGCTGACGAGTATTCAATAGCAGACGTTGCATCTATGGCATGGATGGGACCGGTTGAGCGCGTGGGCTGGGATATGGCCGATTGGCCAAACGTTAAGGCGTGGTTTGATCGCTGCATGTCACGCCCAGCATATGCCAAAGCAATCGAAGCACTAGGAGATCTTCCGGAAGACGTTCGTATGAGTACTTTCCGAAAAGCTACTGTTGGCTTGGGCTCTTAACAGACAAAGTGATCTGTATCGCAACTCACCTTGAGAGGCGATACAGATTATCTCTTTAGATTTCAGAAAGAACGTTTCGGTGTTGGACAGTCCAATCAAAGGCATCGTGAAATTTTTGTGCGCTCATCCGTTGATCCAGCATGGGACCTTGAGCCCAATCGCCTTGACCGGTAATGACATCATCAGCCGGAATGATTAAGGCGTCCTTTGAGACATCAAAACGCCTATCAAGTTTCTGAATGATATCTCGAACCAACACGCCCTCTTCTGTTGTGAGATTAAACGTATCGTTGGAGAGGTTGCTTTCAACGGCAAGTCGATAAGCAGAAGCAAGATCTTCTCTATGGACCATGGGCCAGTGGGTCTCGAGGGATCCCCAAACTTCGGCGCGTCCTTTTTCTTTTATGCTTGTGATAAATCGCGACAATCCACCGCCATCACGGTCCCATACAATAGAGGGGTGTAGGGTTATCGCATCAAAGCAAGAGGCCGCTTGAACGATCTTTGCGTTCTGGATCATCCATGCAAAAGCGTTGATTGGATTATAGGCTGTGTCCTCAGTTGCAATATTGCTTCCTGTTTCACCATATAACCAGACACCTCCGGTATAGATAAAGCGTAACCTGTTGGAGAATTTTTCACAGGCAGAAATGAGTTCCTGAACCAGCGTAAGATCAACATCGCCCATATCATCGGTAAAGGTCGCTGCGGTATGGATGATTGCATCTACATTCTGGACCACATGTGACCAATTATGCGGAGAGCGAATATCACCACGGACAATCTCTATATTTTTTGCCAGTAACTTTTCTTCAGCCTCTGAGGAGCGGGCTAGGGCGATTACATCATGATCATTGTTTTTCAGTTCATCGACAATCGCACTTCCAATATATCCAGTTGCCCCAAGAACCAGTATTCGCATCAAATTCCCCCATAACATTATTTCATTTAGAACATTGTCCAATTTTTGAAGAATCTGTCTGTTACTTCCGTCACATTTCATGCTGGTGCGCGGCTGTTTGACGCAGCTCTCTGCTAATAATTCTTATTTACATAAGGCACCTTTGGGCCTATTCAGTGGATATATCCTGATGTCTTGAGGAACATGACTTTTGGCGGTTGTTGAACCTTATATACGCGATCCCCGTTTACTGACCCGTTTGAAACAACAATCAGTTTCCGGCCTTGCCCTAGTTGTGGCATTTTTAATTGCGATCCCAATTTTGATCGTCGTCGGATTTATATTTGTTCCTACTGGCGACATCTGGCAGCATCTTGCCACCACGGTTCTTCCAAATTACCTACTAAACACAGTAATCCTTGCTGTTGGAGTGTCCGCGCTGGTCTTATTGATCGGAGTGAGTTGCGCATGGTTTGTTACCATGTATGATTTTGCTGGACGTCAGCAGTTTACATGGGCGCTTTTTTTGCCTCTTGCCATGCCAGCCTATATTATTGCGTATACCTATACTGGTATGTTTGATTATGCAGGCCCAGTTCAATCGCTGCTCAGAGAAATATTCGGCTGGACGCGAAATGATTACTGGTTCCCACAAATGCGTAGTGTCGGCGGAGCTGCACTGATGCTGGGGCTTGTCTTATACCCTTATGTCTATCTTGTTAGTCGGGCCGCGTTTTTGGAACAATCTGTTGCTGCGCTGGAAGTAGGGCGCACACTTGGACGGCGCCCATTTCAGGTTTTTTACAGTATTGCCTTACCCCTTGCACGTCCTGCAATCGTCGCTGGTTTGGCTTTGGCGCTGATGGAAACCTTAAGTGATTTTGGGACAGTTCAATATTTTGCTGTGGATACCTTTACCACGGGAATATATCGTACTTGGCTCGGGTTAGGTGAACCTGCGGCGGCGGCCCAATTGGCTGCGATGTTGATGGGATTTGTTTTCCTTCTGGTCATTCTGGAAAGAATTAGCCGGGGGGAGAGAAAGTATCACCACACAGGTGGGCGCTACCAAACCATCAGACGACAGAAATTGAAAGGTTGGAAATCTATTATTTGTAGTGCCGCGTGTTTCCTACCAGTATTTTTCGGATTTTTACTGCCTGTTGGTTGGTTGCTAAATAAGAGTTTTATATATCCCGAAACTGTCTTAAATCGTGAGTTCCCGTCTCTTGTCTTTAGCAGTATTTCAGTCGCTTTTGTTGCAAGCGTTGTTGCACTGATCATTGCAATGTTTCTGGTCTACACTAAACGGCAGGATCGCCAGCAGAACAGTTTTTCACTTCGAAAAATCTCTGTGCGCGTTGCGGGCATGGGATATGCCATCCCGGGTCCTGTCTTGGCGGTTGGTATCATGATTCCCTTTGGATTTGTTGATAATTCTGTTGACGGTTTCATGAGAGAAACCTTTGGGGTGTCTACAGGTTTGATTTTGAGCGGAACTATGTTTGCGTTGATGTTTGCATATGTGGTTCGCTTTCTTGCAGTTTCACTGAATACAGTAGAAGCAAGTGTTGAGAAGATTACACCAAATATGGAACGGGCTGCCAGAACCATGGGCGTTACCGGGATAAAAGCAATTTTCAGAGTTCACATCCCCATTATATTTGGAAGTATACTAACAGCCCTGCTGATGGTGTTTGTTGATGTTTTGAAAGAATTGCCGGCGACTTTGATCCTGCGGCCATTTGGTTTTGAGACACTGGCCGTGAGGGCCTATGAGTTAGCATCCGATGAAAGATTGGCGGAAGCTGCAGGGCCTTCAATTGCCATTGTTGCCGCCGGAATTATTCCAGTTATTATTTTAAGCCGGGCAATTGGTCGTTCTCGTCCGGGCCAAGGATCTGAAGGTTAGATTATGAGTAAACTGGTCATTTCAAATCTGAAGCACAGAAACGGCGGTGATTTTGTTGTGCAGATCGAAAACCTTACTGTTAATGCCGGCGAAATCGTTTGTCTGCTTGGGCCTTCTGGTTGCGGCAAATCTACGACATTACGGCTGGCGGCGGGGCTGGATCAACCCGAAAGCGGTGAGATCTATATCGGCGATCAATGTGTTGCAGAAAAAAATCATTTTGTTGGAGCCGAGGATCGACGTGTTGGATTGGTCTTTCAAGATTATGCGCTTTTCCCGCATTTGACTATCATGGGAAATGTAACCTTTGGGCTTTCCGATGAAACGAAACAAAAACGTGAAGCAATAGCAGGGCCCATATTGAAGCGTATGAGATTGCTGGAAGATGCAGGAAAATATCCGCATATGCTGTCTGGCGGAGAACAGCAACGTGTGGCTCTGGCCCGCGCTCTCGCACCTAATCCGCGGCTATTGTTGATGGATGAGCCTTTCTCTGGGCTGGATACCGTACTTCGTAATTTTGTGCGCGAAGAAACGTTTAAAATATTGAAAGAAAGTAAAACGACTGTTCTTTTGGTGACTCATGATCCGGAAGAGGCAATGCGAATGGCCGACCGAATAATTCTGATGAAAGATGGCTCTGTCATTCAGCAGGGAACTCCGGCGGAACTTTATAGTAAGCCAGTGGACGAGTTCGTGGCTTCTTTTCTCGGAAGCGTGAACCGGGTTGCCGCAACCTCAGTCGATGGCATTCTTGAAACCGAGCTTGGTCAGGTCCCTCACGCCGAGGCACGCCATGATATCGGAGAATGTGAAGTGCTTATCAGGCCAGAAGCCATCAGACTTGGACCTGTAAGAGGCGAGGGAGAAGTGACGGCCAAGGCCATTGAAACTCGAAGCCTGGGGCCGTTTTCTCTCATTGTGCTTGAATTGCCGTCAGGGCGTCGGGTAACCGCCCGTGCCGCTACGGTTCTGCAACCTGAGGAAGGGCAAATTTGTTCTATTTCTCTTGACCGACATCAAGTTTTCTTGTTTTCAGATGGTTAAGGCCGCGTCAATAGAAAAATAGCTGCATTGTTATCAAAAATAACTGTCGTATCTTAGCTGTTTCATGGTTATATAGGGTCATGGGAGATTGTTGCATTGATCCTCGGTGGCAGGGAGAGCCTCGCAGGTGAGCAGCAGCTAAATTTATTTTTTATGTCTCACAAATGTGAGATCAGGAGTTTTTTATTATGAGTATTGGTCCTTGGCAGATTATTTTGATCCTCGTCATCGTGCTCATCATTTTCGGTGCTGGTAAATTACCACGCGTAGCTGGTGATTTGGCAAAAGGTATCAAAAATTTCAAAAGCGGTATGAATGAAGAAGATACCGCCTCAGACGACAAAAAAGAAATCAAAGACGTTAGCTCCTCTAAAGAAGCTGCGGAAGACAAGGACAAAGCAGCGCAAGGCTGATTGTCCTTACATCTATTCCTTCCGGAGAGGTTAGCATAATGGTGTGCCATGTTTGATATTGGCTGGTCGGAGATGGTGTTTATTGGCATCATCGCAGTGTTGGTCATTGGGCCAAAGGATTTACCGAAAACTATCGCAACGATAGGGAAGTACATTCGCAAAGCCCGTGGCTTTGCGCGTGAATTTCAAACTGGTATTGATGATCTGGCTCGTGATGCAGAGTTGGACGATTTGAAGAAGTCCTTTCAAGGTGATGATTTCAATATCAAAAAGCAGGTTGAAGACGCTGTTGATCCAACAGGTGATTTTTCAAAAATGTTTGATGATGTGAAACCAAATATCGTCGATGACACACCTGCCTCTGATAATAGTACTGAAAATGTGGACCTGCCTACCGAGAATGCCATTAGTGGCTCGCTCGAAGCGGACAGTGAGACCACAGCTGATACAAAAGTTTCATCCTGATGCAAGCAGATAGTAATATTGAAGACAGCAAGGCTCCCTTGATGTCGCATATCGTCGAGTTTCGTAACCGTCTTGTATATTCGGTTGTGGCGCTTCTAGTTGCTTTCATATTGTGTTACATCATCAGTCCGGAATTATTTGCGTTTTTGGTGCGTCCCTTGGAAGCTGCTTTCGGGGATGATCTTGAAGGACGCCGGATGATTTTCACCGGCCTTCATGAAGCCTTTTTCACAAATATCAAAATTGCGTTCTTTGTGGCTTTGTTTGTGTCATTCCCCATTATTTCTGTTCAAATATGGGCATTTGTGGCGCCAGGCCTTTATAAGCACGAGAAGAAAGCATTTCTTCCGTTTCTTATTGCGACGCCAATCCTGTTTTTTATGGGCGGAGCATTAGCGTATGAACTTGTTATGCCTTTGGCGTGGAAGTTTTTATTGAGTTTTGAATCGAACGGGAGCACTTCCCTCTATTCAGACGGATTTAATGCGATTATCGCACAATTTCCGGTGATGCAGCAGTATTTGCCGACCCCTTCAGCACCCATGGCGCTTCCTATTCAGGCAGAAACTCGAGTGAGTGAGTATCTTAGTCTGTCGATGAAGTTGATTTTTGCTTTCGGTCTTTGTTTTCAGCTACCTGTGTTACTAACTTTGCTCGGCCGCGTTGGAATTGTTTCGTCCAAAGGACTTAAAGCGAAGTTCAAATACGCTGTGGTGTTCGCGTTTATTGCTGCAGCTGTTTTAACGCCGCCCGATCCGTTATCTCAGATCGCATTGGCGGTCCCGATCATCATTTTGTATGGTATCTCGATCTTGAGTGTTCTTTTGGTTGAGAAAAAACGGGAAAAAAGAGAAGCTGAACTTGAAGCGGAAGAAGATTAACAGCACATGATATTGGGTATTTGAGCAACAAATACCCAATACTGTTTGATTTTGTGCCAAACATTCTGTTGTTGCTTCTGGACGGACAGGACAGGGGCGCTTATACAACACATTCCAACCGTTTTCTTATGTGACTAACAGGCGAAGAAATGCTTGATCTTAAATGGATTCGTGAAAACCCAGACGCGTTCGATGTGGCACTAGCCCGCCGCAAGGCAGAACCAATGTCTGAGATGATCTTACAGATGGACGAGAAGAAACGTCATCTGCAAACAGAGTTGCAAACTGCGCAGGCGCGGCGGAATGAAGCCGCAAAAGCAATTGGCAAGGCCAAAGCATCTGGCGAAGATGCAGAGCCATTGATCAAAGAAGTGGCGTCCCTGAAAACATCCGTACAGCAGATGGAAGCCGATGACCGCGAACTAAGCTCTCAAATGGATGAGCTTCTGTCCGGTATTCCAAATATTCTGAAAGACGACGTACCTGTAGGCGTTGATGAAGCCGATAATATCGAGGTTCGAACATTCGGTTCAGCTCCAACACTAGATTTTGCTCCCAAGGAACATTATGAGCTTGGTGCTGATCTGGGAATGATGGATTTCGAGACCGCAGCCAAATTATCTGGAAGTCGTTTCGTTGTGACCAGCGGTAAAATCGCTCGCTTGGAACGTGCGCTAGCGGCATTTATGATCGACGTTCATACTGAAGAAAAAGGCTATCTTGAAGTCTCTCCTCCAGTGATTGTTCGCGGCAATGCACTCTATGGTACCAGTCAACTTCCAAAGTTTGAAGAAGATCTCTATAAACTGGATACTGGCAGCTACCTCATTCCAACAGCTGAAGTCTCTCTTACCAATTTGGTCAATGATACAATCTTGACCGAAGCTGAATTGCCGCTTCGCTATACGGCTCACACGCTTTGTTTCCGTTCGGAAGCCGGTTCCGCCGGTAAAGATACGGCAGGCATGCTGCGTCAGCACCAGTTTGCCAAGGTCGAGATGGTGTCCATCACAACACCAGAGCAATCTGAGGAAGAGCATGAGCGGATGACGGGATGTGCGGAAGACATTCTGCAACGTTTGGAACTTTCCTATCGTGTGGTCGTTCTTTGCGCAGGCGATACCGGTTTTGGCGCCCGTAAAACTTATGACATTGAAGTTTGGTTGCCGGGACAAGATGCTTACCGGGAAATTTCAAGCTGCTCAGTTTGCGGTGATTTTCAAGCACGTCGTATGAAGGCTCGCTATCGCCCGGAAGGTGCCAAAGGAACACGTTTCGTTCATACGTTGAACGGTTCTGGACTTGCTGTTGGCCGAACGTTGATCGCGGTGATGGAAAATTACCAACAAGCTGATGGATCAATTCTAGTCCCAGAAGTATTGCGTCCCTATATGGGCGGATTAGAGAGCATCAGCGCAGAAACATAATTGCGCGGTACAACTAACTAATAATAATAAGAAGAAGAAAGGAATTAGGTGTAATTTTGAGAATTCTACTCAGTAATGACGATGGTTTTGATGCGCCAGGAATGGTGACACTGAAGAAGATCGCTGCAGCACTATCTGATGATGTCATCGTGGTGGCTCCGGCGAAAGAGCAAAGCGGTGCTTCCCGCTCTTTAACCCTTCATGATCCTATCCGTATCAACAAATATTCTGATACTGAGTATTCTGTCAGCGGGACACCGACTGATTGCGTTATGATGGCGCTCAATTACATCTTTAAAGATAGCCCGCCTGACCTAATTTTGTCAGGTGTTAATCGCGGCGGCAATTTGGGTGAAGACGTTCTGTATTCTGGTACAGTCGCGGCGGCAAGTGAAGGAACTTTACTTGGAGTTCGTTCTGTCGCCATAAGTCAGTGTATTTTGGATCCCGAAAATATTCATTGGGATACAGCTGAAAAAATGGCTCCTGAAATCATCAAAAATCTTCTTGAAATGGAATGGGGCAGCGGAACATTGATGAACATCAATTTCCCACCAGTACCAGTGGAAGAAGTGAAGGGTATTCAGGCAACACGTCAGGGAAAGAGAGATCTTTCCAATTTACTTATTGATGCAAGAGTTGACGCGCGTGGAACTGATTATTTTTGGCTTGGTTACAGGCCATCCATAGGAGAGCCAAGTGAAGGTGTTGATTTGCATGCCGTATCCACAGGCTATATCTCCGTTACACCGCTTAATCTAAATCTGACTGCAGATCCGCTGATGAGCGATTTGGCAAAACAGCTTTCGTAAAGGAACAGGTGCGATCGTGAACGAGTATGCGACGCAGAAAATTCGTTTGATAATGGAGCTTCGCCGTCAGGGGATCTCTAATACGAGTGTGTTGTCTGCAATGGAACGTGTGCCAAGGGAAGAATTTATTCCGCCCACATTTCGCGATCGTGCGTATGAGAATATTGCGCTGCCCATAACCAGTGGGCAGACAATCAGCCAGCCTTATATCGTGGCGTATATGACCCAAATGCTTAAACCCGATCTTCGTCAAAAAGTGCTCGAAGTAGGAACAGGATCCGGGTATCAGGCCGCAGTACTCTCAAAGCTGTTTAGACGCGTTTATTCTATTGAACGGTTTCGTTCCCTGCATATAAATGCGGTTAACTTATTTGATACTCTTAAAATATCGAATATCACGTCAAAATTGGGTGATGGCTATAAAGGCTGGAAAGAACAAGCACCCTTTTCCCACATAATTGTGACGGCTGCAGCCGCAGATGTGCCTTCTGCTCTGGTTGATCAATTGGGAGATAATGGGGTAATGATTATTCCAGTAGGGCCTGATCAGGGGGATCAGATCATCTTGCGAATTACTAAAGATCATCACGGGATGGTCGCAGAAGAAGAATTAATTCCTGTTAGATTTGTACCTTTAGTTCAAGGGCTTGCAGTGGAAAGTTGAATTTCTGCGTGATGTATAATCCAGTAAATTTCCTTGCGAATCATCCTGTTTTATGGTTAAGTTTTAACCTATAATGGTAATGAAACTGAAATCTGTTCCTCATATGGTGTTATTTGGCCTGCTTCTTGGTGGGCTTTCTGGCTGTGGATATGACAGATATCTACCGGAAGAAGGACGCCGAGCGCCTAAATCTATATCGGTCAAGCAAGCACAGTTAAAGACAATTTCTGCGCCGCAAATTACTCGAAATCCATCGCTTTATTATCAGGATTTGTCTTATCGCTTTGTAACCGTGTTACCCGGCGACACTATCACTAAAATAGCAAATCGGCACAATGTCCCTGTGAAATCTATTGTGGCGTTAAATAACAGCCAACCGCCCTTCGTAATTCGCGTTGGTCAGCAAGTGAAAATTCCGCATTTTAAAATGCACCGAGTTCAGGGCGGTGAAACCTTGTATGCCATTTCCAGAGTGTATGAAGTAGAGATGGGGGAGGTTGTTCACTTTAATCAACTCGCAACCCCTTATATTTTGTCGCAAGGGATGACGCTTAAAATACCGCAACCTGGTGCAAATGAGATACGCGTAGCCTCTGTTGGAAAAACGGGATGGGCGGTTTCTGAAGTTGCAAGGGAACGCCCCATTTTTGCGCGCAATAACGCCTCTACAATCTCAAACTTATCTGGAAAGAGCATTGAAATCGAACCGCTCTCTGCTCCGCAGCCAGTAAGAAGAGTGGTTCAACCTGAAATCAAAACAAAACAGAAACCTGTGAATGTTGCGACGCTTCCGCCAACTGAAATTGTTGAGCCTGTTGGCGTTTCAATCTCTGTAGTGGATTTGCCGCCTCTCCCAAGGCACCGCTACAGTATCAAGCAACCACCGATACGCTCGGGGAAAATATTCAATTGGCCTGCAAAAGGTCCTGTCGTTTCTGCTTTTGGAAAAAAAGACACAGGTTTTCATAATGACGGGATCAACATCAAGTTGAAAAGCGGAACTCTGATCAGGGCTGCTGAAAACGGTGTTGTATCTTATGTTGGCAACGAAATGCGCTCGTTCGGGAATTTAATTCTTATCTCCCATGCAGATGGTTATGTGACGACATATGGTCACGTTGACCAAACCAATGTGCGTAAAGGAGAGACCGTTCGTAAGGGCGATGTGATTGCGACGGCAGGGGCAACGGGCGACGTAACGACCGCCCAGTTGCATTTTGAAATTCGGAAAAATGGCACCGCCAAAAATCCAATGAGGTTATTAGGCAGGCGTTAAATCAGGAGAGTTTTGTTTCTGTCAGTCCCGCTAATTCCTGAACAAACTGCCATGCGACGCGGCCAGAGCGGGATCCTCTGGTCCGTGTCCATTCGATGGCCCCTTTTACCAGCTCTTCATCAGAAATAGGGATGCTGTAATGGCTTACGTATCCTCGAATCATATCGATGTATTCATCTTGAGAACAGCTATGAAAGCCCAGCCACAGCCCGAAACGGTCAGATAGAGATACTTTTTCTTCAATAGCCTCTGACGGCATAACAGCTGTGGACCGCTCGTTCTCGATCATGTCACGACGCATTAAATGCCGACGATTGGAGGTTGCGTAGAAAATAACGTTCTCAGGTCTTCCTTCCAAGCCACCGTCCAAGACAGTTTTTAGCGATTTATACGTGTCGTCATCGCCATCAAATGATAGGTCATCACAGAACAAAACCACATGCCGATCTGATCGCTGAAGCGTTTGCATTAGATCGGGGAGGGACGGGATATCTTCGCGGTGAATTTCCACCAATGCCAATTTGTCCTCAAGGTCCTCGTTTACAAGGGCATGGGCTGCTTTCACAAGAGAGCTTTTTCCCATACCACGTGCCCCCCAAAGAAGCGCATTGTTGGCGGGAAAACCTTTGGCAAACCTTAAAGTATTATCAATCAGGATGTCTTTGACGCGGTCAATCCCTTTAAGCATTCCCATATCTACATAATTGACACGAGGAATTGGGCGTAGGACATTTTTCTCTGCATTCCAGACAAAGGCGGTGCCGCCCTCAAGATCAGGTTCGATTGATGGGGCAGGGGCTAAACGATCCAGACCATCTGCAATACGGGTGAGTTGTTCAAGTATTTTATTATTATCCATGACACACGATTGTAATTTGTTACGGGAAACCCAATCTATATTCCTGAACAAAAAAACATAGTCAAAAATGTGTTTAAGACTGAATTAGTGGAGGAAGGGCACCAGTCCTGATCCTTCAGGTAGATACTTTGCTGTTGCAATGGAAGACAGGTCTATTATAACAGTCGTTCGTAATTTTTTTGGCAGTAAGAAAACAGCTTCTGCTGCTATAGATCAAATAAGAAACGCTTGTATTTTAAGCGTAGAGTAAGGATTAAGAGAATGAGCCCGGAAATTGCACAAATGATGCCACTAGTCCTTATCGGAGTGGTGTTTTATTTTCTGCTTATCCGTCCACAGCAAAAGCGCGTTAAAGAACACCGTGCAATGGTTGAAGGCGTGCGTCGTGGTGACAGTGTTGTAACAGCTGGCGGTATCGCTGGTAAAGTTACTAAAGTTCGCGATGACAACCTGGTTCAGGTTGAGATTGCGCCAGAAGTCCGTGTAGATGTGGTTAAATCCACACTGACAGAAGTTCGCGGCAAAACTGAGCCTGCTGATGCAGCTGCAGCGACAAAAGACACAGCTAAAGCCAGCGGCGGCTTGCTCGGGTTTCTCAAAAAGAAATAACGGATTGATCCATGATTAGCTTCCCTAAGTGGAAGGCTGCCCTTGTTGTGCTAGTTTGCCTTCTTGGTGTGGTCTATACCATCCCCAATTTTGTATCTAAATCGATGCTGGAACAGTTGCCAGAATGGGCACCCAATCAGCATATCAATCTTGGATTGGATCTTCAGGGAGGCTCTCATCTGCTCCTGCAGGTAGACACCGAAGATATCCAGAAGAAAATGCTGCTAAGTCTGAAAGACACGGTTCGAGCGAGCCTTCTGCCAGAAGACAAAACCAAACGTATTGGTTATAGAAACCTCAAGGTTTCTGGAAACTCTGTGACTTTTTCACTTCGCAGTGGAGACGACAGGGAAGCCGCACGGCAGGCATTGTTGCCAATCGCTGTTATGATGCCGACGGGACAACGTAGTCATCTTATCGAGATTAGCGAAGATGGCAGTCAGGCATCAGTGACCCCAAGTGAACAAGCGATTAGTGAACGTATCGGCGCTGTCGTTGTTCAATCTATCGAAATCGTTGGCCGCCGTGTGAACGAAACCGGTGTTAATGAACCTACCATTCAGCGTCAAGGTGCAGATCGGATCCTGGTTCAATTACCGGGCCTTGGTGATCCCCAGCGTATTATTGATCTGCTTGGTCAAACAGCGCAAATGACATTCCATTTGGTGAACTTGTCAGGGTCGGCAACAAGCGGTTCTGTTCCTCCCGGATCTCAACGACTTCCGTCTTTGAATGAAGAAGGTAGAACATACGTCATTAAGAACCAGATTATGGTTTCTGGTGAAAATCTTGAAGATGCGCAAGCAACCTTCCAACAAGGACAACCTGTTGTCTCTATCCGTTTTAATGGATTAGGTGGTAAGCAGTTTGGACGCGTTACTTCTGAAAATGTTGGCAGGCCATTTGCTATTGTTTTGGATGGTAAAGTAGTTAGCGCCCCACGTATTAACGAGCCTATTCTTGGCGGCGCAGCGATCATCAGTGGTGGATTTAATGTTCAGGGTGCGCAAGATCTTGCGTTGCTCCTTCGTGCCGGTGCTTTGCCTGCGCCCCTTAACATTCTTGAGCAACGCTCAGTTGGACCCGATCTTGGTGCAGACTCTATTGAGGCTGGTAAAATTGCAGGTATCATTGGCTTGGTAGCTGTCGCGGTCTTCATGATAGTTGTTTATGGCTTGTTTGGGTTGGTTGCGAATATCGCGCTTGCCATGAATATGTTCCTGATCGGTGCCTTGCTTTCAGTTCTAGGCGCTACGCTCACCTTGCCAGGTATTGCCGGTATTATTTTGACAATCGGTATGGCTGTGGACGCCAACGTTTTGATTTTCGAACGTATTCGTGAAGAAACCAGAAACGGAAAAACACCATTTAATGCTATCGAAAGTGGCTACAAACGGGCATTTACAACTATTGTTGATGCGAACGTTACCACTGGTATTGCGGCGGTTATTCTATTCGTCATGGGATCTGGTCCTGTGAAAGGTTTTGCGGTGACACTGGGCATTGGCATTATGTGTTCAATGTTCACAGCAATTTTGCTGTCACGGATGCTTATTAGTTTGTGGGCGCAGCGTACTCGCCCGAAAACCCTTAACGTTTAAGGGGAGGGATACCATGAAGATTAAACTCATTCCTGAAGTCACCAAGGTTCCTTTCCTTCAATATCGGTTCATCACGTTCGGTATATCCGCTGTGTTGATCCTTTTGTCGGCGTTTATGTTCTTTGGACCGGGCCTTAACAAAGGTATCGATTTCGAAGGCGGCATCATGATCGAGGCGGGCTTTGAAAATGCCCCTGACCTTGGTGATATGCGAAGTGCTTTGGGCGGACTTGGCCTTGGGCAAGTCTCTTTGCAAACATTTGGTGCACCTGATGATATCCTGATCCGTGTTCAACGTCAGGAAGGTGACAGCAAGGCGCAAATGCTCGCTGTTGAAAAAGTGAAAGTTCAACTTACTGCGGATAATGGAGAGGGTATTTCCTATCGCCGTATTGAATTCGTTGGACCAACGGTTTCTGCTGAATTGGTGGATACTGCTATTCTAGCGGTTCTGGTCTCGGTTGTAGCGATCCTGATATATATTTGGTTGCGTTTTGAGTGGCACTACTCCGTTGGTGCTATCGGGGCACTTGTCCATGACGTGATCCTGACTATCGGAATGTTCGCCATTACCGGTATCGAGTTTAACGTCGCATCTATTGCGGCGATCCTGACCATTGTGGGTTATTCCATCAATGATACGGTAGTGGTGTATGACCGCATTCGGGAAAACTTCCGACGCTACAAGAAAATGGAAGTTCGTGACCTTCTCGACCTTTCCATTAACGAGACGCTCTCCCGTACAGTTATGACATCGGTGACAACGTTACTTGCGTTGATTGCCTTGTTTATATTTGGCGGTGAAGTTATTCGCGGGTTTGCAACAGCCATGATCTTTGGTGTCGTTGTCGGTACGTATTCGTCTATTTTTGTGGCAGCACCGATCTTGCTGCAAATTGGTTTGACCCATCACAATGAAGAAGAAGACGGCTTTAAACCCAGCGATGATGAAGCTTTTGATACGTAAGTAATATGCAAGATATATCAGGCATACCAGAAGAGGGGCAACAGCTCGTCAATTCGTACGGTGACGGTGGCTTTCGCATTAGCGGTGTTCGCTACGAAGGTAACGTCATCGTATTACCTGATCAAACGTCTGCGTGGAATATTGCGTCTATCGAGGATTTAAGCATTGAGGCGTTAGCTCCGATCATAAACGCAACACCCGCCGTTGAAATCCTGCTTATAGGTTGTGGCGCAGTGATGGCCTTCATTGAAGATGATATCCGCAACGCTTTACGTGCAAAGGGTATCACAATTGACAGTATGGACAGCGGCGCGGCTGTTCGGACATATAATGTCCTTCTGCTGGAAAAACGCCGTGTCGCGGCTGCGTTGATAGCGCCTTAGTGTCGTTTTCGTGAATTCCTTAAAATCTCTAACCTAAATATATTCACTTATTTTCTACTTAGACACATAGATGACGTTAGCTGTATCCATCAAAGGTATTACGGTGTCTTCTAGTAAGCCTGACTTCTTTACGTGAGACGATGGAAGAGCATTATCCTGCCATTCATATTGAAAAGTGTAGATCATATCCGGTGTTTCAAAGTTCTTGATAAATATGAAACCATTCTTTCTCGTGTAAATATGTTTAGGTACCTTCGATTGGTCTAGGCCGTCACATAATACTGCCCCCACATTTGATGGAATTTCTGTTGCAGCTAGTTTGATCTGTAGCACTTCTGAGGAAGCGCAAGGTGCACGAAAACCAGAGAGTGTTGCGTTTAAATGAACTTTAGCAATATTGAGAACAGGTTTTTCCAACCTTAAAACCCCCAAGGTAATCATTTGTCCCCAATTTTTCACAGTTTCACCTTTCGGTGTATACTGGTATATCGTCTGCATTTTGTTTTCGTCTTTATGCACTAAATGGAAATTTCCCGGCAAGTTCCAAGTTACTTGGTATTTGTTTTTTTGAGACGACGCTGATGCGTACTTTTTGAGCTTATCCAACATGGGTTTCCAGCGAGAACCCATGCCATACGCCGCCTTGAAATCCAGGATTGCCTCTTGTACACGTCCAAGTGCTTCATAGCTCAAGCCACGATTCAACGCGGTCCCAATGTCCTTTGGATTCAGTTCCAATGAGGCAGAATAGTCTCTGACTGCGTTTTCATATTTACCTTTTATTGCCCATGCTTGACCTCTTTCACCCAGGGTTTCTGCGTTCTTCGGACGAATATTTAGGGCCTCGTTTAAATCCCTCATTGCGTTATCTGTTTTATTCTGCCGGCTATAGGCAATTCCGCGCATTTGATAGGCTATCGCCTTGTAGTGTTCACCCAAGTTTCCGGATGAAATACATGCTGTATAGAATGTTGTAGACAAATCATATTGTTTGGCGTTAAACGCTGCTTGTCCTTTGATACAATTTTGCAAATCCTCAGCATGAGCATTAGGAACAGCGATGAAAATTGTGGTCACAAGTAAGGCACTTAAAATTTTGAATGATAACTTGGTCAATTTGAGATCCTTCAGTGAACTTCCACTACCTAGGCTATCTTTATTTATTTTTGAAATCAATGCATCAGTTGGAAACTCAACGAGTGATAATGACACAAAAAAGGCGCCCCGATCGGAGCGCCTTTTCTTTGTTCATTTGCTTTGGAAAATTATGCTTTTGCAAGATTTTCGTTAGCGAAGTCCCAATTAATCAATTCTGCAAGGAAGACGCCCATGTAATCTGGACGGCGGTTTTGGTAATCGATATAGTATGCGTGTTCCCAAACATCCATTGTGATCAATGGAACTGCGCCGCCTGTAAGTGGGCATTCAGCGTTTGGAGTTTTAGTTACTTTCAGCTTGCCGCCTTCAAGTACCAACCATGCCCAACCAGAACCGAACTGAGTTGCGCCAGCTGTCTTGAATTCGTCGGCGAATTTTTCGTAAGATCCGAAATCTTCGTCAATTTTAGCGGCAATCGCGCCAGTTGGTTTGCCACCGCCATTTGGGGCCATTGAATGCCAGTAAAATGTGTGGTTCCAAATCTGAGCCGAATTGTTGAAGATACCTGCTTTAGACGCATCGCCTGCAGTTTCTTTCATAAGATCTTCAAGTGATTTACTGCTATCACCGTCCAGCATTTTATTCAGGTTCACAACATATGTGTTGTGGTGTTTGCCGTGATGAACATTCAGAGTTTCTTCTGAAATGTGCGGTGCTAAAGCGTCTTTTGCGTATGGTAGGTCCGGAAGTTCGTAAGCCATTTTATCCTCTTGCCAGTTAGAAACAGTTCAAAGCTGTTATAGTTATGAGCAGTCTCATTGCTTGAGACGTTCTTTAAATTGTCCAAAAGATATATAGCAAAAATTGTGGCGGAACATCCATTTTTTTTAATTATTCTAATGAGTTTCTGGTAAATAGAAACAGCTTGTAATGACATGCATACTTCTGGTGGAAATATAGTGACCAAAAATAAAGAACTCTCTCCGATGGCCAATGACGTAAGGCGTTACGATTACGATCGATGGTTAAGTTGTTTGTTTGCACCAAAAGAAGCGCGGGACGGGCTGTTTGCGCTATTAGCGTTCAACATTGAGATTGCGAGAGTGCGTGAAACCGTCTCAGAACCTCTTCTCGGTGATATTCGGCTGCAATGGTGGCGGGATGCTCTCAGGGACCTGTCAAACAAGAAATCCAAATCCCACCCAGTTGTGGAAGCGCTTCATGACTTGAATAACGTAAAAGCGATCGATTTCGGCTTGATGCTAGAAATGGTAGATATAAGAGCCAAGGATCTCGACCCCTCTCCAATCGAGACTAAGGGCGACTTAATTGTATATGCAGATCTTACAGGTGGCGCGCTTCATCAGATGCTCTATCGGGCGCTAGGCGGGGACGATAACTCGGTTCGGCTTGAAGCCGCGGCACGAAGCGGAAGAGCTTACGCACTTACTGGAATTTTACGAGCCATCCCATTCCATGCCCAGAATGGGCTGGTGTTGATGCCGACACGGGTCTTGTCTGATTATTCGATGACAGTGGATACAGTTTTTAAACCTGATAACCGTGAAAAGTTTGCCCAGATAGTTCGCAAAATGACAGATTTTACAAAAGAGGAACTTATCCATGCGAAATCGCAGGCTCATCTAATTGGGAAAGGCCAGAAAGCATCCATCCTTTGCAACGGGATTAGCGGGATTTATTTGAAGCAGCTTGAAAAAGTGAAGTATGAACCTTCAGATGCACGGCTTGATATTAATGCAGCCAGAAAGATTGCCGCGCTTTTCGGATACAAATTGTTTGCTTGAAAGTTACATATTTCCAAGACGCCAGGATTGCGATTGCATAAAGTTTTGGGCAAGAAAACGATAAGTCTTCTTTAGCTGCCGCTCAACTTCGCCGCTTTCTTCTGGCTCTAGGTTTTTCCAGCCATTTATCATTTCATCCCAAATCATGAAACGTTGATGTAAATTATCACGTGTCTTCCGAACGAATTCGATAGTTGGGTCAAAGTTTTTGAGGATCGTTAGAACTTCACAAGTTTGCGCATCTACTTCGTCAAAACTGCGATCGAATTTGTTTATAACGGGGCTAATCAACGCATGAATGCGAGATAAATCTTCCATCATACCTCGGTCGCGACGATAGACGTTCTGAAGTCGGTCGACATTTGTGCTAATTTTTTTGATTTGGCTATAGTGATCTCTCAGAGCTTCAATATAGGAAAGTTCACGAATAACATCGTCCACTTTTTCAACCACATCGTCTTTTGTAATACCAAGCTTTTTAGCAATTTCCTTAAACGCATCTTGTACCCTGGTTTTTGTTTGGGGATCCGCAATAATCGCTTCCAATTCTCCTGAATTAGTAATGATTTCTTCGCTGCCAGATAGCCACGAAATCAATTGCATAGTGATGCGGCCGCGCGCGATATCCTTGTGGCCCTCTGTAATTGTCCAGGATGCGCTCCCATCAAGAAGTTCCGTAGGGATAGAGTCGTTAGGATAAATCTCTTTTACAAACTTTAAGGAACCACTGACCGTACGAAGAAGTTGAGCGTCATCACTTTCATCCTCAATTCCGAATTCCTGACAAATAGAGCGTACAGGAATAGCGCCTTTGATCTCGCCGAGTGTTACATAGAAGGCAGGTTCATGAGAGTCAGGAGTGAGTTTGAAATACGCGCCCTTCACACCAAATATTTTATGCTGAAACGCAAAGTGCGTACTTGAGCTGAGTTCGTCAGCGCCATCTTTATTTCCAGATGCTGTAGTTTCTGCGTCAGCCATTTATTCTCAGATGTCCAAGTTTTCGGTTCACTCAATAATGAAAGCAAAGAGTTTATACGTCATTTAAATATGGATAAGAGAGTAAAGGGACATAGTAACCAAATGGTTACCAAATCCCAATTTCTCGGTATTCATTCTCGATTAATGACCGCTATCTAATGTTTCGCGCCATTTTAAAAATTCACTAGCTGCTCTAATCGCATACGCTTGTTTACGTTCTTTTTTCTTCACTCGCACGTCGAGAGGAGGATAAAGGCCAAAGTTTACATTCATTGGTTGGAATGTTTTTGCGTCAGCTCCTCCTGTGATATGGCTCATCAGTGCGCCAAGAGACGTTGTGATTGGAGGTATTGAAAAGTCGGTCCCTAATTTTTCCGCAGCAAGAAAACGGCCAGCAAGCATACCAATGGCGGTACTTTCCACATATCCTTCAACGCCTGTAATTTGACCGGCGAAACGGAGGCGGGGTAGATTTTTTAGGCGTAACTGTTCATCCAGAACTTTTGGGCTGTTGATAAATGTATTCCGATGCAAACCACCCAATCGTGCAAATTCAACGTTTTCGAGGCCGGGAATTTTTTTGAAAATACGGTTCTGTTCTGCATACTTCAGTTTTGTCTGAAACCCTACAATGTTATACAAAGTTCCAAGCTTGTTATCCTGACGGAGTTGGACAATTGCATATGGCTTTACCGTTGGGTTCTTAGGGTCGGTTAGGCCAACGGGCTTCATTGGACCATAGCGCAGAGTTTCGGGACCACGTTCGGCCATTACTTCAATTGGAAGGCAGCCATCAAAATACGGGGTATCTTTTTCCCATTCTTTGAATTCAGTTTTATCGCCATCATTCAGATCTTGAATGAATTCTTTGTACTGTTCTTCTGTCATTGGGCAGTTGATATAATCAGTGCCCGTTCCTTTGTCATAACGAGACTGGAACCACGCCTTATCAAAATTGACACTGTCCTTGTACAAAATCGGCGCAATGGCATCGAAAAACGCCAGAGCGTCAGCACCAGTTGCTTCGTGTACGGCTTCAGCAAGTCCAGCTGAAGTTAGAGGGCCAGTTGCGATTATGCAGCTGCCCCATTCTTCTGGGGGAAGGCCGACAATTTCTTCGCGTTCAACAGTGACAAGTGGGTGGTTTTCAAGCTTTTCCTGAACCGCAGCTGAAAAGCCGTGACGGTCAACGGCTAGCGCCCCGCCCGCAGGAACTTTGTGTGTATCTGCGCATTCAAAAATGATGGAACCAAGATCCCGAAGTTCCTGATGCAAAATGCCGACAGCGCTATTTGTCGCATCATCGGATCTGAAGGAGTTGGAACACACCAGTTCCGCCAGATTTTCCGTGATATGGGCATCCGTTCCACGTACAGGACGCATTTCATGTAAAATTACTGGAATGCCTTGGCTTACAAGTTGCCATGTAGCTTCCGAGCCGGCGAGCCCGCCGCCAATCACATGTACAGGATCCATTGCTGTTGTCATAACTTACTCTTTCAAAAGGGGCGTTACGCCACCTTGGGATTTTCTAAATCTTTTTTGCTGGGTGCTTGTTTAACAGCAGGGCGCTTTTCCAGAATTGCTTTCAAATACTGTCCTGTGTAGCTCGCTTCTACTTTCGCTACATCCTCAGGTGTTCCTTCTGCTACCAGATATCCACCTGTGTCACCCCCATTTGGCCCCATGTCAATTACCCAATCAGCGGTTTTGATAACCTCAAGATTATGCTCGATCACAAGAACACTGTTACCTGTGTTTACCAGCGCCTGCAAAACTTCCATCAATTTACGAACATCCTCGAAATGCAAACCTGTTGTCGGTTCATCAAGAATGTAAAGTGTCCGGCCCGTTGCCCGGCGAGAAAGTTCTTTTGCAAGTTTCACGCGCTGTGCTTCACCGCCAGAAAGTGTGGTCGCCTGCTGCCCAACATGAATGTATCCAAGCCCAACTTGTTGCAGGGTCTCAAATTTTTCTCGAATAGAAGGAACCGCTTTAAAGAAGATAGCAGCTTCATCAACCGTCATATCAAGAACGTTGGATATGTTCTTGTCTTTAAAGGAAATATCCAAAGTCTCGCGGTTATATCTCTTGCCTAAACATACGTCGCATTGAACATATACATCTGGCAGGAAATGCATTTCAATTTTAATAACGCCGTCGCCCTTACAGGCCTCACACCTTCCGCCTTTAACATTGAAGGAGAAGCGACCGGATTTATAGCCACGGGCTTTTGCTTCTGGCAGGCCAGCGAACCACTCTCGAATAGGTGTAAAGGCGCCAGTATATGTCGCAGGGTTAGATCTAGGCGTCCGTCCAATTGGGCTTTGGTCAATATCGACGATCTTATCCAGCCATTCGATGCCTTCGATGCGATCATGTGGTCCAGGGTGGTTGCGGTTGTTATTCAGTTTCTTCGCGATTGCTTTATAAAGCGTCTCAATAATCAACGAGGATTTGCCGCCGCCCGAAACGCCTGTTACGCAAGTGAAGGTCCCAAGAGGAATATTCACGTTCACGCGCTTCAGGTTGTTATGGCGCGCACCAATAACCTTAATCTGGCGGGCATCAGTTACTTTACGGCGAACGGCAGGTAGAGGGACTTCCATTTCACCGGACAAATATTTGCCGGTGATACTTTCTTCAACGGCCATAATGTCAGCGGGAGTTCCCTCTGCGATCAGGCGGCCGCCATGGCTACCCGCTTTCGGGCCCATGTCGATTACATGATCTGCAATCATGATGGCTTCTTCATCATGCTCAACAACGATGACTGAGTTTCCTTGATCCCGAAGATTAATCAGCGTCTTCAAAAGGCGGGCATTATCACGTTGATGTAGTCCAATTGAGGGCTCGTCCAGAACATATAGAACGCCTGTCAGCCCTGAACCAATTTGGGACGCCAAACGTATACGCTGACTTTCGCCGCCGGAAAGCGTACCAGAACCGCGAGACAACGTGAGATATTCGAGGCCCACATCGACAAGGAAGCCTAACCGCTCGTTGATTTCCTTAAGCACTCGTTCCGCAATAGCATTATCCTTGGTGGACAGCACATTTGACAAATTTTCAAACCAGTCACGGGCATCCAAAATGGATTTGTTACTAACTTCCCCGATATTGTGTCCATCAATTTTGATAGCGAGGGCTTCTTGCTTCAAGCGATAGCCATTACAAGGTGTACAGGATGTTTTGTCCTGATACTTATCCATGTCTTCGCGGACAAAACTGCTGTCTGTTTCACGCCAGCGACGTTCAATGTTGGGAATAACCCCTTCAAACGGCTTGTTAGTTTTGTAGGTTCGCAGACCATCATCAAAAGTGATCTGTATTTTTTCGTCGCCCGTCCCGTAAAGAACTTTCTTCTGATGCTCTTCTGAAAGCTCTTCCCAGGGTGTGGTTACACCAAAACCGTAATGCTTACCGAGTGATTCAAGTGTTTGCATATAGTATGGGGCAGGGGTTGCAGAGCGTGACCATGGAGCAATTGCACCGCCGCGAAGAGACAAAGTTACATCCGGAACAATCAGATCAGGATCGAAATACATTTCTGTGCCGAGGCCACCGCAGGAAGGGCAGGCACCGTATGGATTATTGAACGAGAAGATGCGAGGCTCAATCTCTTCAATAGTAAATCCTGAGATCGGGCAAGCAAATTTCGCTGAGAAAATTTTTCTCTCTTTGCTGTCTGCATCTTCAACAACAAACAGCCCGTCAGCCAATTCAAGCGCAGTTTCAACAGAATCTGCGAGGCGCGTTTGAATGTCACCGGAGAGCACAACACGATCAACGACAACATCGATATGATGTTTTACTTTTTTATCGAGTTCGGGAATGTCTTCGATTTCGTAAATTTCGCCGTCAACTTTGACTCGCTGGAAGCCCTTTTTACGAAGCTCTGCAAATTCTTTGCGATACTCACCTTTGCGGCCGCGCACAATTGGTGCCATCAGGTAAAGGCGCTTGCCTTCTTCCATCACCATGATCTGATCAACCATTTGGCTGACA
Source organism: Alphaproteobacteria bacterium 46_93_T64 (assembly GCA_002163135.1). GTDB lineage: Bacteria > Pseudomonadota > Alphaproteobacteria > Sneathiellales > Sneathiellaceae > Sneathiella. Next base: position 21,379 of record MAAN01000020.1, on the reverse strand, counting down.
GTTTGACTTTCAATGGGAAGGCCGGTTGCTGGTGAGTAGGGTACACCAATGCGCGCATACAACAGCCGCAAATAGTCATATATTTCCGTTACTGTACCAACGGTTGATCGTGGATTTTTAGACGTGGTTTTTTGCTCGATAGAGATGGCGGGACTTAATCCATCAATATGATCGACATCTGGCTTCTGCATCATTTCCAGGAATTGGCGAGCGTAGGCTGACAAGCTTTCCACGTAGCGACGCTGCCCTTCGGCATAAATTGTATCGAATGCCAGTGACGATTTTCCAGATCCGGACAAGCCGGTGATAACCACCAGTTTGTCACGGGGAATATCAACATTAACATTCTGCAAATTATGCTCGCGCGCGCCGCGAATACTGATCTTCGTATGCATGTGTATAGCTACCTGGAATATGAGCAAATTAAGTTAGCGGGAATTTATAGTGCATTGCCTGAAAATTCCAGCCCGATTATAAAAAATGTTGTTATTTTGTTCCCTGTTGCCAAAGCTGTTGATTTCCTCTAGTCAGCAGGGCCTCAACCAGCTAAGGTTGGGATAAATTTCTAAATGATGTAGAATCGAAGGCACGACGACATGGCGGGTAGCGTTAATAAGGTAATATTGGTTGGAAATCTGGGCGCGGATCCAGAAATTCGCAGCATGCAAAATGGCAAACCTGTTTGCAATTTGCGTATTGCGACATCTGAAAGTTGGCGCGATAAAGATAGCGGTGAACGTCGTGACAAAACAGAATGGCACCGTGTCGTTATCTTTAACGAAGGTCTCTGCCGTATTGCTGAAAACTATTTGAAAAAAGGCGCCAAAATTTATTTGGAAGGCCAACTTCAAACTCGCCAGTATGAACAAGACGGTATCATGAAATATTCTACCGAAATTGTTCTGCAAGGCTTCAATTCTAGCCTGACGATGCTTGATAGTGCTGGCGGACAAGGCGGCGGCCAAGGTGGCGGTGGCTTTAGTGGCGGCAATCAAGGCGGCGGCGGCTTCGGCGGTGGCAATCAAGGTGGCGGCGGCTTCGGCGGCGGTAATCAAGGTGGCGGTAATCAAGGCGGCGGCTTCGGCGGCGGCCCATCCGGCGGTGACTTTGATGATGACATCCCGTTCTAGGATTTATCCAGATACGTTGAATTTTCAAAAGCCTCAGGAAACTGGGGCTTTTGTTGTTTCTAGGCCTTAAACTTCTCATTGCTGTTGAAATTATTTGTCTACTCAATAAAGAACGATATTAACGTCAGTACGATGCATTGAAAGGTAATCCCCAAGTTAATCGCGTTGCCTCACTTTATCTCAAGCTATTGAAGTCTTCGATTGGGAAGCTATTTCCTACCTAGCAGGTTCTTTAAAACGAAACTGAGGAGTGGTGTGCTGTGAGATATATACAGATTTGTAATATGGCCGTTTATATTTTTGGTCTTTCCCTAGGACTAGGCGTAACCACCGGGGCAATCGCGGCCCATAAAGACAAACCGTCACTAGAAACAGCGCATATTACGCTTTGCCGATGGCATATTACGCACCGTTTTGCCCAATATTCCGTCGCAGAAGCCTACCACCGTTTAGGGATTAAAACTGAATTCAGTGAACTTCCCTGCCGTAGATCGTTGATTGAGGCGAATGCCGGCGGTTTCGATGGGGAAATGGCTCGCATTTACGGAGTAACAAAAGTTTTTGAGAACCTTGTTCAACTCGAAAGCCCAACCATCATGATTGAAGGCATCGCTTTTAAACAGGGTGGGGATTTGGCGATTGAAACATGGCAAGACTTAAAGGGGCGTTCTATCGGGATTATTCGGGGTGAACTATACGCAGAAAAAGGAACCGCAGGTCTAAATCCAACCGTTGTTGATACTTACGATCAGTTATTCAGTCTGATTGTGTTGGGGCGTCTTGAAATTGGTGTGGCAATTAAACGTGATTTTGAAATTTTGGCAAATTCACCGAAATTTATGGATCAGGGTCTTCGCATGGTTGGGCAACCACTTTTTTCTGCGCCGCTGTTTCATTTGGTTCATAAAAGGAACAAGCAGTTGGTAGAGGGCCTCAATAAAATATTCAAAGCCATGTGGGAAAATGGCGATGCCCAGTTAATTCACAAAAATACTATGCAGAGGATGCTTAGCGGCAAATAGATATTGTATCTGCCAAAAAGCATCCGCTTTCTCCTGATTAGGTATACAAAAAAGTTGGAAAAATCCGAATATCTTAATCTTCCAGCTTTTCCCAGTTAAAGGCCAACGGTGTTTTGTTCACGAAACTCGCTAGGGCCTCGGCGTTATAGTCGGTTGAAAGCAGCAGGCCCTGTGCAGAGGCTTCCATCTCGATCAATGCATTTGCATCCAGATTAAAGGATTGATTGAGGATTTTTTTAGTAAGACCTTGTGCTGCTGTTGACGACTTACAAAGTCGGCGAGCAAGTTTGTCTGCCTCATCATACAATGTTTCTGATGGATAGACTTCCATCGCAATACCAAGTTCTTTTGCCTCTTCAGCGAAAACAGGACGGTTTGTCATAGCCAACTCTTTCGCACGTTGTAAACCAACGATGCGTGGCAAAGTGAACAACGCCCCCACATCCGGGACCAAACCGATACGAGAGAAAACGCAACAGAGGCGTGCCCGATCAGAACACAGAACAAAATCAGCGCCAAGTGCTAAGGCAAATCCGCCGCCATAAGCTGCACCGTCAACGGCGGCAATAACGGGGATTTCCAGATTGAAATAGAGCTGGTACCAGTCATGCAGACTTTGGATCCGCCGTCTCTTTTCAACGGGTGTTTGCTCGCTTTCGTTAAGCGATTTTAAATTACCACCGCCACTGAAAACACCGCCGGAACCCCGCAGAACGATTGCGCCAATGTCACTACGATATTGCAGGTCGCGGAATAATTTAAGGAAATCGTCTTTAAGGTCGTCAGAGAAAGCGTTTCTAATCTCTGGCCGGTTCATTGTGATCGTACCGACACGGTCTTTAACGTCAAAATCGAGTGCTTTGTAGTCGCTCATAGTGGTTTCCCCATTATTGTTATTTTTGTAAAAACAGTTAAAAGCGTCTACGAGGTACTGTCAATAGGGGCGGTTCAACCCGGATTTTTTGGGAAGCTTACACACCCTTCATATTCCGGCACCCAATTTTGACCCGTTTCGTTCCAGATGCTGATGTCGGGTTTATACCAATCTGTGTTGTCGAAGCTACCTACCTTTACGGACACAATATCAGGCATGGCAGGAAAATTCAGGATCACAGGCGAGCCACAATTTGGGCAGAAGTTTATTTCAAGTGCACCGCCGCTGTCTCCGGTATAAGCGTATTCTCTGAGATCACCGGTTACCGTTAAATCACTGCGTTTCACCAGAGCGATTGTTGAAAGGGCACTTCCACTTGTCCGTTGGCAGTTTTTACAACTGCAAATCATTGTTTTTACTGGGTCGCCCCTTAATTCGTAACGAACCGAGCCACATAAACACCCACCTGTTTTTTTATCGTTCATTTTACTGCCTTATCCAATGTCGGAGGTTTTACTATTGCTAGCATACCTCCTTCAAATTGAAAATGGATAGGTTATGCAGCTTTGACGCCCATATCGCGCGTTGATGCGAGCCATCGTTCAATTTTTACGGGCTTTGCCTCTCCGACTGGCGCAAAGTTTGAGAATTTAGTTGGTTTGATGCCAACAAATTTGAGAATTTGCCGCTCCAACTGTTTACGCGCTGCTGAATTGTACATTAGGGAAAATGCCCAGCTCGGGGTGTCTGAAGTCATCAAAATACGAGCACTTTTACCAGTGAGTAATGGTTTGGGAAGGCCGTTTTTAATGATGCGCGGATCAAACGTCCGTCCCGGCAATAAGGCTCGATCAAATAAACCTTTCAATTTGGAAGGGACGCCGCCCCACCACAGAGGAGATGCCAATACGAAGTGATCGCACCACTCAAGATCGCTTAAGAATTTTTCAAGATCGTCTTCCAGTGCTTTAGGTTCACTGTATCCAGTTTGCCCAAAATCCGGATCAAAATTCATTTTTGAAAGATCGTGCCGTCGAGTTTGGTGACCTGCTTTAATCGCACCATCCAGATATGCAGATATTAGCCCCTCTGATAGGGAATTGTCGGCAGGGTGTCCATTAAGTGTTAATATACGTTTTGAGTTCATGTTAGAATACCTATAATTGACCGCAGTCATTTTTAATTAATATGACCATGGTCAATTTACAAGTAAAATAAATTGAGAAAGTGATTTCCTTTGCGTAAGCCACAGAAAAGAGCCGTTGAAACCAGAAGCCGAATACTGGAAGTCGCCCGCAAACAAGCCGCAGTATCAGGGTATGAAGGCCTTAGAACAGAAGAAGTCGTCAAAGAAGCTGGGGTTGCCAAGGGCACATTATTTGCGCATTTCGGTGATAAGGATCAGCTTCTTCTGGTGTTGATGGGGGAAGAGCTCGAGCAGGCGATTGCAGTATTAGCTGAATTATCTGAAAAACCTGCATTTGGTCTGAAGGAATTTCAAACGGCGATGGCCCCGTTGTTGAAATTACTAAGCCGGGAACGAGCAATTTTCAATCTGTTCCAGTTTTATGTAGGCGTTACCTCTGAAAATGTGAGCGGGGAAATAGAAGAGGAATGCAGTGAGTTACAACGATTGATATCGAGAATTGTTGAATTGTTGCAAGCGCAGGGGAAAATACGCGCCCATATGAATCCTGATATTCTTGGTGAAGGTGTTTTAGCATTCCTTGTGCAAGCTGTGACCTTCAAACTTTGTGGTTTGTATAAAGACGATGTAATCGCTGAAATAGAATTTGGTAAAAAACTAGACATCTGGCTTGAACCCTCGCCCGCAGCTTAGAATTGTATGCCACTTATCTAAATCAAGTATTTTAAAATTCAAATTCCCCGTCCATACTGCATTTATAAAGATAAAATGGGGGGATAAAAATGCAGACGCCAAAACTGGATGTGCCGTTTCGCGGGCTTGATGATGTTGTTCAATTTGAACAAGAACCATTAGACACATGGCTTCACCATAAAACCATTTATAAAGCGTTTTGTGACGCCGCCAGGAAGTTTGCGAACAAGACGGCTCTTGTTGTTCAGGCGTATGGAGATCCTTTGGGGGAAAGTGTGAGCTATAGTTACAGCGACCTGTTGGCGCGCACCAACCAGGCCGGAAATATGTTTTTATCTGCTGGACTTGAAGACGGTGAGACTGTCTCGGCCTTGTTGCCTCAATCAGCAGAAGCTTTTTTTACTTTATTGGGCGCGGAATCTGTTGGCATCGTAAATGCTGTAAATCCGATGCTGGCACAAATGCATATCCATGGCATTATGCGGGCGGCTAATACAAAAATTCTGGTAGCACCTGGCCCTGATCAAAATCCGGAAATTTGGGAAAAAGTGTGTTACCTGATTGACCATATGCCAGATTTGAAGGCTGTATTTGTAACCGGTGATGGCAGTGTTTGCGATGGCGAAAAAATACGCTCTTTCAGCGATGAACTCGCTAAACAACCTTCAGATAAAATCGCAAACCTTCGTCTTCGCGGCCTGGATGATATGATCGGTTATTATCATACGGGCGGTACAACGGGTGTTCCAAAACTTGTTCCCCATACCAATCGCATGCAGCTTATTCAGGCAACTTCAACGGCTTACATCGTTGGACAAACAGAGAAAGACAAGGTGATTGCTGGTCTTCCATTATTCCATATTAGTGGCTCCGTCATTGGCGGCATTGTGCCTTTGCTTGCTGGGGTAACTATTCACATTATTAGCCCACTTGGATATCGGGACCCGTTACTGATTGGTAATTATTGGCGTTTGATTGAAAAATTTGGAATTACAATACTGGGAACGGTTCCGACAGTTTTGTCTGCGCTCTTAAACATTCCTGTTGGCGGCGCCGACATTAGCAGCTTACGAATTGGGATTACGGGTGGTTCCGCCACACCGGTTGAAGTCTTGAAAGCTATTACAGAGTTGAGCGGTGTTCCCATGATGGAAGGGTATGGCATGACAGAGGTCGCGTCATATTCAACCTTTATGCCTCGTGATGCCGCACCGCGATTTGGATCGATCGGCGTGCGTCAGCCTTATACGCAGATTAAGGCAGTCCACTTGGATAATAAGGGTGATTTTCTTAGGGACGCGGACACAGACGAAATCGGCGTGATCGTTATGAAGGGAGCCTGTATTATGCCGGGCTACGTGCAGGAACAACATAATAAAAATGCTTTTGTTGCTGATGGCTGGCTCAATTCTGGAGATCTCGGGCGTATTGATAACGACGGATATATTTGGCTGACAGGCCGCGCTAAGGATCTGATTATCAGAAGCGGTCACAATCTTGATCCTGCGTTAATTGAAGAACCTTTGCATGAACACCCCTCTGTGGAACTCGCGGCGGCCATCGGGCGTCCCGATAACTACACAGGGGAAATGCCCATAGCTTATGTGCAGCTAAAACCCGGCATGACAGCAACAGTGGAAGAACTCAAAGATTTCGCGAGAGAGCGAATTACCGAGCGGGCTGCAAATCCGGCAGAGATCCATCTGTTAGAGACTATGCCGCTCACAGGTGTTGGTAAAATCTTTAAACCAGCCCTTCGTGAAATGGCAGCCCGCGAAGTCTTTGACGCTGTTCTGGCTGATTTAGATGCTGATTTTGAGATAAAAATGGACAACAGTCCAGCCTATGGCTTAACGGCATATGTTTACGTTCAGGGGGCGGAGCGTAAAGACATTGCGAGTGAAATTACACATCGTCTTGGTGCTTTTACGCTTCACCATGAAGTTAAATGGGTGACTTAATCTAGCAATACCGGTCCGGTTTCGGGATCAAAAAACCAGTTCTTTTCGAATTGACTGTTGATCTCGACGCCGCCGACCCACCTCGTCGTTTTGTTAGCCGCAAGCCAGTTGGCGTCTCCTGCAAGCAACTGCTCTCCATATTCAGTAAGCTTTACAATCTCTTTCGCTGGGCCGGGGGCGTTGATCTCGCCCACGATCTCTATTGCAGGTCTCTCACCTTGCCAAAGATTTTTTAAAACGCCGAAGAACATAATGTCACCGTGATAGGGTTGAGGATCATGTTCCGCGAGGAGGAATAAGAAAACCCGCCTTGCCGCGAGCGGCCCTTCCTTCTTCAGTATTGTAAGCGCCAGCATTTCCGTAAAGCCTAATCCCGATTTGAGTTCAGGTAACTCGCTTAACATGCGACGCATGGCATTTTGCATAAGGGGGAGTGGTACATTCGTTTCCTGCACGAGCCTCCACAAATCAATCGGATTTCTACTTGTAAACGCATCCCAAACCCGTGCTCCAAAGGCGATCATTGCAGGCGTGATCTCAAGTCGTTGTTGATAAAGGAGACTTATGGCTTCAGGTTCAGGGCCCAAGTTACCAAGCCCCAAAAAACGTTTTACGCCTGGAAAATGATCCACTTGTACAAGAGTTAGATCAAAGGACAAGGGCAGGGGCTGTTCCGCCATGTGATGCATAATGTGAGCGAGACATAACTGATCAAATGCATCATGTTCAAACCATAAAGTTACTTCTTCATAATTTGCCGGCAAGCTTTCAAGAAATGTTTGCTCTTTTACTGATATCTCGAAAAGGGATCGTTTTTCTTCGGGTGGCAAATACTCTCCAAGCATGCCATCGATATATGCCCCCCGTATTGCAAGCGCCTTTTCTCCCGTTTTTCGTGGGAAAACCGGCCCGATCGCAAAGGGGTCAATAACTTCGTGAAAATCGCCCTGAAAACCAGCTAGTTCAAGCAACTTTCCGATGTCATTTCCGCACCGGATATGGGCTGTTTTTGGTGTATCGATTTTACCACCAGATGCAATGAAACGGGCTGTAGTTTCCAAATCTAACAGATGATGCTTTAGCTTTGGCCAGCTATCAAACCCATTTTCTCTGGCGAGGACGTGTTGAATGTCCGTTAGCTTAAGATCTTCTAGTTCTTTTGCTCCTACCTGTATTTTTGGATGGTTCGTTGTAATTCGGTGAACGGCGAGCTTCTCACTCGCTTTTATAGCTTTGAGAAGGGATTTTGCCTCCTTCTTGAGCTTTTCCAGATTAAGTTTCTGTCCTCGCATACTTTTGAACAAGATAACTTGGCGAGCGTCTAATAGCTCTGGAACGAATTCTGGCTGTCCCGCTCTTGGATGAAGGGTGTTAAATAGATCAGCTGCATATTCTTGACTTGCCTGATAATCCACAAACAGCTTTTCAGCTTCTAATGCAAATCCAGTTTGCAAGTTCGAAATGTTGGGCGTGTAAGAAGGGTTTAGGCCCACGACGGGCGCCCCAAAGTTTTTTTGCATACGAATTCCTTATCTACCGCATCCGCCAAACGTAGAGAGTTCGTATTGAAATGTGTGTTGTTTGTCCTCTTGCTGGGCTTGGCCCTTTCCGCGGATAGGGTGCACGCAAGAAATGCACTCTATATTCTATTCACGGGGGTATTTAACTGTCAAGTGATCTCAAACACGCCATCTCAAGAAGTATTTTTCAGCACGTCCGATTATCCAGCTTACTGTAAGCCCAAGGACGGAGAGCATGGCGACGCCAGCCACCAATTGATCCATAGCCATCAGATTTCCAGCCAAAAGAACATAAGCGCCAATACCATACTCTGCGCCGATCATTTCTGCGGCGACAAGCAGAATGATGGCAATTGAAGCAGAGATACGGAAGCCGGATAATATAGCGGGCAAGGCGCCGGGCAATATTATTTTCCAGACGATTGACCACCAGTTCAGATTAAAAGATTGGCCCATACGAATAAGACCGCGGTCTACATTGTCGATACCACCGTATACGGTAATGACTGTTGGGAAGAAAGTTCCGAACAGGATTGTCGCAACTTTAGATTCTTCGCCAATTCCAAACCAGATGATGAATAATGGCAAAAGAGCGATCTTGGGAATTGGAAAAATGGCCGCCACGAACGGGACAATTCCGCCCCGGGCCATCGTGAATAGTCCAGCCGCCACGCCAAATGTAACGCCTAGCAGTGTGCCTGCAGTCCAGCCGATGACAAGACGTTGTAGGGAGGCTTTTAAGTGAAGGGTGAGCTGTCCAGAATTCACGAGATCTAAAAATGCGGTCAGCGCTTCGGAGGGGGCGGGAAGAACAATCGGGCTAATCCAGCCAAGTCGGGATCCACTTTCCCAAATAGCAATAACAATGACGAACAAAATCGGTGCCACTATTTTCATGGGCTTTGGAGAAAATCCGCCTCCGCGAAAAGGAACCGGATTTGTAACGACAGGTTTTTGATCGCTCATTGGTTCAACTCCTGATCCGCCGCCATGGCTTCTTCTCTCATTAAATCCCAAAGGTAATTCTGCTTTTCTTGCAAAAGCCCAGAATGTTCCTGTCGTTCCTCAAGGGGGATATCAATTTCCACGATTTCCCTGATTTTGCCGGGTCGTCGTGATAGCACAACAACTTTATGGCCAAGTCGTACTGCTTCATTCAAATTATGGGTGACGTAACAGGCAGTGTATTTCTCGCGGATCCAAAGCTCTATCAAATCATCCATGAGTAGCTCGCGTGTTTGACTGTCGAGTGCAGATAAAGGTTCATCCATCAACAGACAGGCTGGACGCACACTGAGTGCACGGGCGATGGCCACGCGTTGTTTCATGCCGCCGGAAAGTTGCCGCGGTAGGGCGTCACCGAAGTCCGAAAGTTTAGTCCGCGCCAGAACGTCATCTATGATGGCATTAGCACCTTTACCTCGAATACCATGATCTTCCAGAACAAGGCTGATATTCCCGCGCACGGTTCGCCATGGTAAAAGGGCGAAATCCTGAAATATGTAGGTGAGGGGGTTCAGACTTTCTTTTGGCGGTTCGCCAATTAGCAAAACCTCACCCGAATTTGGCCGTTCCAGCCCGCCGATAAATCTTAAAAGTGTGGACTTGCCGCACCCAGATGGGCCAATGATACAAACGATTTGTCCAGCTTCAATTCGAAAATAGATTTCGGATAAAACTTCAATATTATCATAGGCATGAGAGATGTTATTAAGATGCAAGTCCATGAATACAGCCACTAAATAAAAGAAGGGCGGCAATATGCCGCCCGTTCAAAGGTCTTCAAACAATTATTTGATGGTTTTAACGAAGCTCGCATCAACCATTTTTTCGATTGTCAAAGTTGCTGGTGCCAGTTTGTGCTCTTGGAACCATGCAAGTTGGTTTGCTACATCACCAACGTTTAGCGCTGCACCAGAATTGAGATAAACCGCACCGGCTTTAATGGACGGGGCTGCTTTTGCAATTGGCTTGCTGGCATATACATATTTGTGGATCAAGTTGACCATAGCATCCGTTGCTGCTGGGTTTTTCGCTTGATTTTGCATCACCGCATCATAATCGGCGATCCCTTTTGCATAGGCTTTCATGAAGCGCGCAACCACATCGCGGTTGTCTGTCGTATTCTCTGTCGACGTGAAAATCGTTGTAACCTGATAATCGCTTAGATCTTGAATTTTACCAATGATCTTTGCTGCACCGCCGCGAGCAAGGGCCGACGCGATATGAGGAACAATTGCCATAGCATCCACTTGGCCCGATTTAAGCGCACCAATCATGGAACCCACTTTTTGAAGTGGTTTCAATTTCATATCGGTTACCGCAAAACCGTTGCTTTTCGCAATGATACCAGCCATGTAATGGAAGGAAGAGCCTTGTTGGGTCATCGCCCAGCTTTTACCTTTAAGATCAGCAGGTGTTTTTAGGCCCGCCTCATAGGCTTTGTTAGATGCGAGGATCATGTTGCCCGGCGCACCTTTTTTCTCAGCCATCAGGCCGCCAATAACTTTCAGCGCGCCTTTATCTGCAAGGCTGTAGAAAGCGCCACTCAAGGCCGTTACACCAAAATCAATATCGCCAGATGCAATAGCAACGGCAATTGGTTGTGCCGCTTGGAAGAACTTAAGTTCAACCTCTAGACCCTCATCCTTGAAATATCCTTTTTCAAAAGCAATGAAAGTTGGGGAATGAGACGTAAAGCGCAGCGCGCCAACTGTGATTTTGTCAGCAGCGATAGAGGATGCAGCAAAGCCGGACAGTGCTGCAAAACCTGCAACCGCGCCAATCACGGCACGACGTGAGAATGTAGTGAATTTCATTTTTTTATCTCCCTTAAACGATTTTGTTTGTCCTCAACCTACTTGATTGATGGGAGTCAATCAATCCTGATTGAAGAACGAACTGGTATGGCGGAGGTAATAAGAATTTGACCAAAACACCAATAGTACGAAATAATAGATTTGTTTTTTATATTATAGTTGAAAGTACTGAAGCTTTGGGTAGTGTTGTTCAGTAATTTGTAGGTGATCCATTTGAAGTTGTTCCTGCGGCTTACAAGAAAATGTTAAACCAACTGGTAGGGGATAAGAAAATTCTGGATGCCCTCAAATAAAATGATTGGCTTCTATCTGGTTTATACAGATTGATTTAAGACGAAGATACGAGGTCGCAATTAGTAAACTGATTGCGACCTCTTTTATTTGTATTGGGTACCGGCTACCTCATTTACACTTTGTTGATAGAATTCCCGCCATCGACGATGAAGGCACTGCCGGTAACAAAACTGGAATTGTCTGAGGCCAGGAAAAGAGCTGCCTTTGCTATTTCATTTGGTTCAGCCAAACGTCTCAAAGCATGGATACTTTCAAGAAATTCACGTTGTTCCGGATTTTTGACCGGATCACCAGCCATTACGGTTTTAGTGCCGCCTGGAAGTAGAGCATTTGCCCGTATACCCTCCGCGCCATACTCGGTTGCCAGTGTTTGCGTTAGTCCAACTAAGCCAGCTTTGCTCGCAGCATATGCCCCCATTCCCGGAAACGATGCTGTATGTCCAACAAAACTCGACGTAAAGATAATTGAGCCAGAGCCGTTTTTTTGCATCGCTGGAATTTGGTGCTTCGCCGCATAGAAGGCGCTGTTGAGATTGGTGTCGAGGGTTGAGAGCCAATTCTCAGTGGACATGTCTGCGACGGGGATTTGATCTCCCATCATTCCGGCGTTGTTAAATCCAACATCAAGTCCACCAAATCTGCCAATGGCGAGTTCAACGAGTTCTTTATTGAAATTTTCGTCGCAAACATCACCGACGAGCGAGATCGCAAATCCCCCATCAGCAATAATATGTCTGGTGACATCATCTAGTTCCTTTTGTCGGCGTGCGCCCAACACAACGTTGGCACCTTCTTTTGCAAACATAATTGCTGCTGCAGCACCGATACCACTACTGGCGCCTGTGATAATTACTGTCTTGTCATTTAATTGCATCATTTCACTCCTCAGTTGATGTGGGAGGAAGATGCATCTTCGAATGGTTTAGAAATATCCGGAAACCGTGCTGCAATTTTAATTGCTATCGAACCGGTAATGCCGTTGTAAATTTGATTTCTTCCATGGCGAAGTTGGAGCTGACGTCGCTGAGTTGGATGGATTGGATGAGGCGGCGGTAGAAATCATCGTAAGAGGCAATATCCGGTACAACGACTTTTAGAAGGTAATCTACATCACCGCTCATCCGGTAAAATTCGGTGATTTCTGGAAAACGTTCGACGACGCTCGCAAATTCATTTAGCCAGTCCGGATCATGTGCATTGGTTTTGATATTTACAAAGACCGTGACAGGAAGACCAATTTTCTCTCGGGCGACCAAGGCGACCTTAGCCCGGATAATTCCAGCTTCTTCCATAGACTTAATCCGCCGCCAGCAGGCAGTTCTGGAACACCCGACTAGTTCTGCAAGTTCGTTGGCTGGAATTTGGCTATCTTTTTGAAGGTGGTTTAGAATTCTCTTATCTATTTCATCCATGAAACATGTCCAGATAAATTTGGGGATATTTGAAACTGTTGTTTCGCATTAATCCGATCTCGTGTCAATTTTGGAAAAATATTCCAACCGTGAATTGCTATTATTATCTCAAGAAAAAGGTGGATGGTCTTTAAGTGATGGAGAGAGTAATGGCGAAACTAACTGAAATGTTCACAGAACACCCAAAATCAGTAAACGAAACCTATATGGAGCATATGCACATGTCTTCCAGCTTCGGGTTTTGGCTGTTGTTGGCGATGTTATGCGCATTTGTTCACGCTATTCTCCCATTTGCCTTCGAAAAAACAGCAAGCAAAATTATCAATAAACTGTATGCACGTATGGTATCAAATCGTGTTGTGAAGACTACTCCTGTTGGTGCTGTTGAAAGTGCAAACGCTTAAACTTCGAGTGTAATAGGCACCCCGTAAATGGCGGGTCTAGCGCAAATCAATTGACCTCCTGTTCAAGAGGGCGCATAAATCGCACTTAAGAACTAAATCGGGGAATAAGTAGATCGCAAGTATTGTGGTCTATTTAGGCGGTGAATTGAGACCTATACTTTTTGTAAATGGCGCCGTTCTGGCGATTATTTCTCTTCCTCTTCTAATCATAGAGATGTTGAACCGAGGGGCCGATCAGCCCTTTCTGAAAGCGTTCGGTGTCATTATTTTCATCGGGCTCGGCCTGATGTTGGCCGCACGAAGCGGGTCCATCACTTTTTCCCATAAACAGATTTTTGTTCTGACAGCTTCTATTTGGGTCGTGCTGACCAGTGCTGCCACGCTTCCGTTCTATCTTTACGGCATGCCTCTATCGGATGCGGTATTTGAAGCAACATCCGGTATTACAACAACAGGGGCAACGGTCCTAGTCGGGTTGGATGAGACGCCAAACAGCATCCTTATGTGGCGTGCGTTTCTGCAATGGTTGGGCGGGATCGGTATCGTTGTGACCGCCATTGCCATGCTGCCGTTTTTGGGGATCGGCGGGATGCAGTTATTCAGGACAGAGAGTTCCGAGAGTTCTGATAAGGAACTACCCTCTGCAGCCAAGCTCGCTTCCACTACGTTGTGGGTCTATGTCGCGCTAACAGTCCTGTGTGCTATCGCCTATAAAGTGGAGGGCATGACAGTATTCGACGCGATCGCCCACGCGTTTACCACGGTCGCGACGGGCGGGTTCTCAACTCATGATGCTTCCATTGGGTATTTTTCAAATCCGCTTATCAAGTGGACATGTATTATATTCATGTTCTTGGGAAGTATTCCGTTTCTTTGGTATATTCGGGCCATCCGTGTGCGGCAGTTCGCAAGTGAACAGATAAAGACCTATAGTATCGGAATTTTGCTTATTGTTGTGGTGCTCAGTTTTTGGCTGGTTAATGCGCGGGAATTCGCCTGGAGCGATGCCATATTGAATGCAACCTTCAGTGTGGTTTCTGTTATGACGACATCTGGCTTTGCCATTTCTGACTATTCAAGTTGGGGAGGGTTTTCGGCGCTTTTGTTTTTCTTCCTTATTTTTTCTGGAGGATGTACCGGATCTACAACCGGGGGCATCAAAATAATGCGCTTTATCATAAGCGCAAAAATGGTCCGTCAGATTGTCCGGCGCCAGATATTCCCTAACGGTATACTGACTGAAAAGTATGAAGGGAAAAAAATAAGCGACGGAGTTTTTATTGGTGTCGCCAGTTTCGTTTTTATATTTTTTGTCTCTTTCGCTGTTTTTGCGATTGTTTTGATGGCGTTAGGGCTCGGATTTGAAGCTAGTATCAGTGGCTCTGCGGCGGCGATTACAAATGTTGGCCCGGGTATTGGCTCGATCATCGGGCCATCTGGAAATTATGCTGATATTCCTTCTGCTGCCAAATGGGTTTTATCTCTTGAGATGATCTTAGGCCGGCTCGAGATTTTTACCCTGCTTATCTTTTTGACACCTCGTTTCTGGCGGACTTAAGGGGCTATTCGGCTAGGGTTTGTTAAAAGGCGTCCTTCGCAGGCGCAATAGGTTGCTATGCCCCTCAATATCTTGTAGAAGTGTTACATAAGATACGCCATATGGCGGTGTCTGATAACAGTATCGAGAATACAGGATCTGGAAACAAAATTTCAGATCCGTTTAACTATCTGGAAGTGTGCCTTGAACGACATAACCCTGCCTCCGACCGATAAAGATATCGTCCCCGTTACAATTGAAGATGAAATGCGCAAGTCCTATCTGGACTATGCCATGAGCGTCATTGTATCTCGTGCTCTACCAGATGCACGGGACGGTCTTAAGCCGGTTCACCGGCGGATTATTTACGCCATGTACGAAAATGGCTACACGTCCGATAAAGCCTTCCGTAAATCAGCCCGCGTGGTTGGTGATGTGATGGGTCGGTACCATCCTCATGGCGATAGCGCCATTTATGATGCGATGGTACGTCTGGCGCAAAGTTTCTCCATGCGTCTGCCTTTGATACATGGGCAGGGTAACTTTGGTTCCATGGACGGCGATAAAGCTGCTGCCATGCGTTATACGGAAGCACGGCTTCTAAAATCAGCTGAAAGCCTGATCGATGATATCGATAAGGACACAGTTGAATTTGTAAATAACTACGACGATTCTGAACGTGAACCGACCGTATTGCCTGCGCGTTACCCAAATCTGCTTGTAAACGGTGCTGGTGGTATCGCGGTTGGTATGGCGACGAATATTCCGCCGCATAACCTTGGCGAAGTCATCGACGGAAGTATTGCACTTCTTGCCAAGCCGGAAATGACACCAGAAGAAATGCTGGATTATGTTCCTGCTCCCGACTTTCCAACGGGCGGCGTTATTTTGGGGCGGTCTGGCTCTATTAGCGCGGGAACAACTGGTCGTGGCTCCGTTATTATGCGGGCGAAAGTGGATATCGAAGAAATCCGCAAAGATCGTCTCGCACTGATCGTTAGCGAAATTCCATATCAGGTGAACAAATCCCGTTTGGTTGAGCAGATCGCAGATCTTGTTCGAGCCAAAAAGGTTGAAGGCATCGGTGATCTTCGTGACGAGTCTGATCGTCACGGCGTTCGAGTAGTTGTCGAGATTAAACGCGACGCGGTCGCTGAAGTTGTATTGAACCAGCTTTATCGTTTCACATCATTGCAAACATCATTTGGTGCAAACATGCTTGCGCTTAACCGCGGTAAGCCGGAAATGATGAATGTTAAGCAACTTCTGGGAGCCTTCCTCGATTTCCGTGAAGAGGTTGTCACAAACCGGACTAAATTCCTGCTGCGTAAAGCGCGGGAACGGGCCCATGTGTTGATCGGTCTTGCGATCGCGGTTGCTAACATTGATGAAATTATCGCGTTAATCCGTAAAGCACCGGATCCGGCAACAGCCCGCGCGCAGTTGATGGGTAAAGATTGGCCTGCAAATTCTGTAGAAGCCTTGGTTCGTCTGGTTGATGATCCAGAATATCCGATTAACCCTGACCTCACATACAAACTTTCAGAATTTCAGGCACGTGCCATTCTGGATCTGCGCCTGCAACGCTTGACAGCGCTGGGTCAGAATGAAATTGGCGACGAATTACAGGGTCTTGGTGATAAGATCCTGGATTATCTGGATATCTTGTCTAGTCGTCCTCGCCTGATCGACATTATCCAGAACGAACTTCTGGAAATGAAGGAAAAATACGCAACGCCGCGCCGTACTCGTATTGAAGATAATGAGTTTGAGCACGACATCGAAGATCTAATTCAGCGTGAAGATATGGTTCTAACCGTAAGTCACAAAGGTTATATCAAACGCGTTCCGCTTTCTACTTATCGGCCGCAACGCCGCGGTGGTAAAGGCCGGGCAGGGATGCAGACGCGTGATGAAGATTTCGTAACGCAAGTGTTCGTTGTGAATACACATACACCGGTTCTGTTCTTCTCGTCCTTTGGCCGTGTGTATAAGATGAAAGTGTATCGTTTGCCGCTTGGCTCACCTACAAGTCTTGGTAAAGCGATTATCAATCTTCTCCCACTTGAAGCTGGCGAAGTGATCTCTACATTGATGCCACTTCCAGAGGATGAGGAAACGTGGAACGATTATGGGGTTATGTTTGCGACTGCCAAGGGTAATGTTCGCCGTAATCTCTTGAGTGATTTCTCGAATGTGAAATCAAATGGCAAAATTGCCATGAAGCTGGATGTAGATGACAAACTCATCGGTGTGCAGCTTTGTACGACTGAATCTGATGTACTGTTGATTGCTAGAGGCGGTAAATGTATCCGCTTCCAGGCGACAGATGTTCGCTTGTTTAAAGGTCGCGATTCAAGCGGTGTTCGCGGTATGAGACTTGCTGATAAAGACAGCGTTATGGGAATGTCTATTCTTGGGCATATTGACATTGATACAGAGACTCGGGACGCTTACTTGAAAGTTCGTCGTTCTGCAGATGAAGAAGGAAACGTAACAGATTACGCTGGTTTTGATCCTGAGCAGTATGCAGATCTTTTTGACAGGGAAGAAATTCTGCTTTCAATTACTGAGAATGGTTATGGCAAGCGTACAAATGCGTATGAATATCGAGTAACAAACCGCGGCGGGCAGGGGATCATCAACATCGAAACTTCCGATCGCAACGGTCAGGTTGTCGCAACCTTCCCGGTTACACTTGAGCATCAAATCATGCTTGTGACCAATGGGGGCAAATTGATCCGAACACCTGTAGTTGATATTCGTATCGCAGGTCGCAATACGCAGGGTGTCACCCTGTTTAAGACCGCCAAGGGAGAGAAAGTTGTATCCGTTACCGCATTGGAGGAGTCAAAATCTGATGATGAAGAAGACGGAGATGATATTAACCCGGAAAATGGTGTAGAAGAAGTCACACCAAGTTCTGAAAATAGTGACGACACCTAAGTACTAGATGTCGTTTGGATGAATGCTAGCGAAGAAGTAGCAAGTCTTAAAGGAACCACTCCCATGGTAACTGAACGTACAGGTCTGTATCCAGGAACTTTTGACCCAATAACACTTGGGCATTACGATATTATTAAACGGGCAGCAAAACTGGTGGATACACTGGTTATTGGTGTTGCTATGAACCCGGGAAAAAACCCGCTGTTCAGTGTTGCTGAACGGTGTGCCATGGTCGAAAAAATGATTGTGGAATTCCCGGATACGAATTTTGTTGTTAAACCGTTCAAAAATTTGTTGATGCATTTCGCAGAAGAATGTAATGCCAGTGTTATTATTCGCGGGCTTCGGGCTGTGTCTGACTTTGAATATGAATTTCAGATGGTGGGAATGAACCGACGGCTGAATTCTGAGATTGAAACTGTCTTTTTGATGGCATCAGATCAGCATCAGTTTATTGCATCTTCTTTAGTTAAAGAGATTGCGTTCTTAGACGGTGATATTTCGAAATTTGTTTCGAAATCCACAGCAGAAGAGATTGTTGAGCGCGTTGCAAAGCTGAATGCTGCAAAAATTGATTTATGAGATCCTGCGATAGTGCAGGAAAATAGGAGTTAAGTAATGTCTTCAGATCTTGAAAATACGTTATATCTTGAACTTAAAGATGGACGTGTTGTCATTGAATTGCGCCCTGATCTGGCCCCCAAACATGTAGCCCGGATCAAGGAATTGGCCCGCGAAGGCTTTTATGACGGGATCGTTTTCCATCGTGTAATCGATGGATTTATGGCTCAAACAGGTGACCCAAAGGGTAACGGTACTGGTGGTTCAGGCCAAAATCTTGATGCAGAATTTTCTGCAGAAGCACATCTGGAAGGTACCTGTTCAATGGCACGTTCTGCGGATCCAAATAGCGCAGATAGTCAGTTCTTCCTGATGCTTGCACCGTCACCGCATCTGGATAGTCAGTACAGCATTTGGGGACAAATCACTGAAGGCATGGAACATGTCCACGCCATTAAAAAAGGTGATGGCATGATGAATGGCTCCGTTAATGATCCTGATAAAATTGTCAGCATGAAAGTTGCCGCCGACGTCGCGTAAGCGACACATAATTTTATAAGATTGGGCGAACGGCTTTCTAAACAGGAAGCCGTTCGTTTGCGTTTGATAATATGCGTGTAGACGATTTTGATTTTACCTTGCCACCTGAATTGATCGCTGATCGTCCGGTTAGTCCGCGCGAAGCAGCAAAGTTGCTCGTGGTTGAAGATGAAATCACCGATAGAAAAGTTGGGGAGCTCCCAGATTTTCTAAAGGCTGGCGATGTACTTGTGTTTAATGACACCAAAGTTATTCCCGCTCGCCTAAGGGGCATGCGGCGTATGGCAAAAGTTGAAGTCACCCTTCACAAAAACGTATCTCTGGATACGTGGCATGCATTTGCGAAACCGGCAAAGAAACTAAAAACCGGCGATGTTATTCAGTTCGCGGATGATTTTACTGCATTGGTGTCGCAGAAGCTTGACGGCGGAGAAGTTGTCTTAGCCTTTTCTCAGGCAGGCCCAGCGCTAATGGAATGTTTGATTAGATATGGTGAAATACCGCTTCCGCCATATATCAGCTCAATTCGAGCCGTAGACGAACAAGACGAAGTTGATTATCAGACAGTCTTTGCCCGGGAACAAGGGGCGGTCGCCGCGCCAACCGCAGGTCTGCATTTCACTTCTGAATTATTGACGGCAATTGAAGCCAAGGGTGTTACCTGCGTGGCAACGACGCTTCATGTGGGGGCGGGAACTTTTCTTCCCGTAAAAGTTGATGATACAGATGATCATGTGATGCATGCAGAATTTGGGATTATTACTGAAGAAGCTGCTGATCAAATTAATACTTGCCGGGCCGCTGGTGGCCGTGTCGTTTCTGTGGGCACTACGAGCTTGCGGTTATTGGAAAGTGCAACTGGTTCAGATGGTATTGTTCAGGCGTTTCGCGGAGAGACTGATATCTTTATTACGCCCGGTTATCGCTTTAAGGCGGTAGATCTGCTTATGACAAATTTTCATTTACCAAAATCCACGTTATTTATGTTGGTGTCTGCATTCTGCGGTTTTGAAAAAATGCAGTCAGCATACGCCCACGCTATCGAAAATAACTATCGTTTCTACTCTTATGGTGACAGTTCGCTGTTATATCCGGCCTCATGACAAAAAAAATCTTTCAATTTGATATTCACGCAACAGACGGTGCTGCCCGCCAGGGGACTGTAAAAACTGCGCATGGTGACATTCGTACACCTGCATTTATGCCTGTTGGAACTGTTGGAACCGTCAAAGGTATGACGCCAGAAGCCGTTCGTGAAACGGGGGCGGATATTATTCTTGGAAACACGTATCACTTGATGCTCCGGCCAGGATCAGAACGCGTCAAAAAACTTGGTGGACTGCATAAGTTCATGAATTGGCAACGCCCGATCCTGACAGATTCCGGTGGTTTTCAGGTGATGTCACTCAACGAGCTTCGTAAGATTGACGAAAACGGAGTGACGTTTAAATCCCATATTGACGGCAAACGGTTTGAACTCACACCAGAACGATCCATGGAGATCCAAAACGATTTGGATGCGACCATCACTATGGCGTTTGATGAATGCACTCCTTTCCCGGCAGATCATAAAACAGCGGCCGATAGTATGCGTATGTCCATGCGGTGGGCAAAACGCTCTCGAGATGCGTTTGAACACCGCGATGGTTATGGCTTGTTTGGCATTGTTCAAGGATCAATCTACGAAGATTTACGCCACGAATCCATTGAAGCGCTAACTGATATCGGATTTGAAGGGTATGCCATCGGCGGCCTTGCCGTTGGTGAGGGGCAGGAAAACATGTTCAAGGCGTTGGAATTTACCACGCCGAATATGCCGGCAGACAAGCCTCGTTATCTGATGGGGGTTGGAAAACCAGATGATCTAGTTGGCGGTGTGATGCGCGGTGTCGATATGTTCGATTGTGTGTTGCCAACACGTTCAGGGCGTAATGCACAAGGGTTTACCCGTTTGGGAACGGTTAATATGAGGAATGCACGACATCAGGAAGATCCGCGTCCACTGGACGAGAAATGCGGATGTCCAGCGTGTCGTAGCTATTCCAGAGCCTATTTACATCACCTTTTTAAGGCCAAAGAAATTTTGGGTTCTGTTTTGCTGACATGGCACAATATTCAATATTATCAGGATCTTATGGCCGGTATGCGTGCCGCGATCCGTGATGGTGAGATGGCTGATTTCGCGCTCGCATTTCATACAGCACAAGAACAGGGAGATATAGAGCCTATTTAGAGGCAGCTATATCTTCATTCGAGTTCCGAGGATTTCATACACGTTTTCAACGGGCAGGGGTTTCGAAATTAAGAAACCTTGCCCGTAGTGACAGTCAAGGTCGCGGTAAAGAGAGAGCTGCTCTATGGTTTCGATACCTTCAGCCACAATTTCGATGTCCATATTGTGTGAGAGGCCTGATATAGCTCTCACAATCTCTAAACTAGACTGATCATTCAGCATGGCATTAGTGAAGGAACGATCAATTTTCAGTTTATCGATAGGGAATTGATGTAAATAGCTAAGG
>MAAN01000007.1 GCA_002163135.1 Alphaproteobacteria bacterium 46_93_T64 | reverse complement strand
TTTCATGTGAATACCAAATCCTTATTGCGCACTTTAAACATGCTGTTGTTTTACTGTTTCAATATAATCAAAGGGGTTTTCAGGTTGGAAAGCATTTATCCGCGCAGAGACAATTACTTCCTTCTCCAATAATATTTCCCCATCAAATACTGCCATTTCACCGTCATTAAAGGAAACTTTCACCGACACTATTAATGTCTGTCCTTCTTTGAAGTAAGGGCAATTCAATTCGATTTTACGGCTCCCCAGAAGAAACCCGGGTTTTACTTCTTGCCCCTTTTGAGTGTCTTTTAAGCCGTTATGCGCGCTAATTGCCTGCGCAATATATTCGACACCTACATATGCTGGGACGCCATAATTTGGTTCAAAGAACGGTGTCGTACCCGTGATATTAACTTCAGCAACCAACGATGTTTCATTGCTGCTCACCAACCGATCGAGAAGTACCATCGGTGGATCGTGTGGGACGATGTCAGCAATAGATTTTGTTTCGCTCATGACTACTCTCCCCAGCCCAAAATGATACTGACATTGCTGCCCCCAAATGCAAACGAGTTACTCATCATCAATAATCGATCTTCACGACGAATGGTTTCACCGACTGTAGAAAATTTAAGTCTCTCTATATCTGGATCTGTATCTCCATCCCACAGATGTGGCGGTACTTTCACTCGCTCATCCAAATTTTCTAAACTCAGCCAAAGCATCGCGGCTTCAATGGCACCCGCGGCACCTAACGCATGCCCCGTCATAGGTTTACTTGAGCTTGTAATCAGATTTTCACCAAATATCCGTGAGATAGCAGCGGCTTCCATACTATCATTTAAGGCCGTCGCAGTACCATGTAAGTTAAGATAACGTATCTCATCAGCCTGTATTTCCGAACTCTGCAGTGCTTTTCTCATTGCCACTTCTGCACCCGTACCGTTTGGCTCTGGCGCACTAATATGATGCGCATCAGAACTTTCACCGGAACCTAGAAAGTAAACATCTGATTTTTTCCGGCTCATGAGAAATAGTGCAGCGCCTTCACCAATATTGGTTCCGGACCTATTCCGGCTCATAGGATTACAAATATCATCAGAAAGGGCCTGAAGGCTTCTAAACCCGCCTATTGTCATAGAACATAGGCTGTCAGCCCCGCCCACGAGAACTGCATCACATACACCCAAATTAATAAGGCGCGCAGCGGCTGCAAACGCTTTGCCGCCAGAGGCACAAGCCGAAGACACTGAATAAGTCGGGCCGCCAATCCCATATTTTTTCGCCAAGAATAATGCAGGAGATCCGATCTCCTGTTGTCCAAAATGATAACCTTTTGGAAAAGCACCGGTTTCAAACCGGTGTTTCATTGCAAGCTCGCTCTCTTCGATACCTGAGGTACTGGTTCCGACGATCACTCCAACTTTGTTCCGTCCAAACTCCGATACTGCTGCACAAATATCATGATCTATTTGATTTGCTGCATTATTGAGTAGCCTGTTATTTCGAGATTGAAAACAGTTATCCTTAACAGGTAAATCTTCGATTTTCTCTGTCACAATACCAAGATACTCTGGAGAATTCGGGGTCCACCGATCCGTATAGATCATATTTGATTGGCCACCCGAAATCATGGCCCTATAGGTCGCTTCCTTGCCAGATCCTAACGGACTAATGATACCAAGTGCGTTTAAATAAAGTGGGTTTGTCATTATTTTATCCCACGCAGGCTTGATGAAATTATCAATTTCATATCACTATTTCTATGCTCGATTACGTTTTTCGAAATCCAAGAGTTTTCATTACTCTTTGTTATTTCAAGAATAGTTTCGCCAGTATGTTTTATCAATCTGACATTTCCTCGTTGCACTAAATTGCCGTTAGCGGGCAATCCCATTTTGATTTGATCAATTGGCCAAAAGGCTAACACCATCCGGCTCAAAATTTCGGATGCATTCACGTTTTCTGGAAGCCAGTCAGCATATTGAACCTCTACGCCTGTTTGTGACCAGTGAATGTCCATCGCGCGGCGTCCAGTCATATCAAGCAGGAGTATTTTGGCATGAGGTGCTTTCAACTCGACAATAGCCTGAAAATGTATCACTTCGTCCCCAAACGAAAGCGTAACTTGTTGGAATGCCGATACAGGTTCCCCTACCCACGCATCTTGAGGCAAAGAGTATTGGAAATCTTTACTCAAATTTACGTTATGAGCAACAGAACCAGCACATCCGGAAACGGTTAGAGCTATGAGGAAAACAAGGACACGTAATATCATGCACACAGCTCTTCCAATAACCTCAGTATTCTTTTTGGTTTTTGGACAAGAGGACTATGCTCTGACCACGCATAACCGCTTAAAATCGAGACCATCATTTTAGTCAAATCGTTCTCGGTCTCCGGATGGTGTAACACAATATTTTGAAGCCCTCCTTGATACCATGACTCTACAAATACCCGGAACACATCCACGCCTTGTTTTAGCGGGATAGAGAAGTCATTCTGCCAATCTGCTTCTTCACCATTCAGTTCCCTTAATATTTGAGGAACTGCGAGCTCTGCTGATTTCATGGCGATTGTTACGCCAGAGGAAAAAACGGGATCCAAAAATTCAGCCGCATTTCCAAGAAGCGCAAATCCCGGTCCGTGCAAACTCGACACATTGCACGAATAACCAGACATTTTTCCAAGAGGTCGCGTTCTTTCCGCGTTCGAAAGAATTTTACCAAGTCTTGTCTGATTGATAAGAGCATCAAATAAGTCGTCTTCGTTCAAATTCTCTTCGTTTTTCTCATATACTACACCAACTGAGGATGTTCCATTTGAGAACGGAATGAGCCAATACCAAACATCTTTACGATTTGGATGAACTGTAATCAGGATTTTGTTTCGATCAATGTCACCTGCTTCGATGTTATCTTGTACATGGGTAAACAGAGCAGATCGCTCAGGTAAGTTAGAGGGTGTTTCCAAATCCAATAATTTGGGCAGCACCCGACCATAGCCACTTGCATCCAATGCAAATTTTGACGTAACTGTTTCGACAGTCCCATCTTTTCCTTTATGGGTTAAAATACATGCACCTTTTCCAAGCTCGGCTTTAGTAACAAAACGGCCGTAATTGATTTCAGCGCCTGCTTTACTTGCATTGTCGGCTAATATTTTATCAAAATCTGCTCTTTGCACCTGATAAGCTGTTCCCCAACCTTCATCAAAGTTGTCTCGAAAATCAATGGAACTTCTCTCCTCAGCACGTTCGAATGTCGCCCCATTTTTATATTGAAATCCGGCTTCAATCACGCTCGGCAAGAGTCCCGCCTTCTCTAACATATTCAAACAATTGGGAAGTAGACTTTCGCCAATACTAAAACGCGGAAACTCAGCTCCCTCTAGTATGATCACAGACACATTATTATCGCGTAGGAGCTTTGCAGCAAGCGAACCGGATGGCCCAGCACCAATTATTGCAACGTCAAAACTCGTGTTAGACGGTACTTCAACACCAATCGTCACTTATATTCTCCTTCAGGTGCTAAATTTGCGATCGGGGAAAGAAGCCATGCCAAAACCACGCCGATCACAACGACAGAGCCCATTGTTTGCAAAACTGGTATCATCGAAAATGAAAGTAGTCCAAAGACCAAAATTGTACTTATTGCTGAATAGCTTACAGCTTGATATGCCCGCTCTTTGTCATCTGAATGTGCGGCATACTGAAACAAGGCGTAGTCCGCTCCCAAAGCAAACACCAAAAAACTCGCCATCACAGAGAAAAAGTTTATCTCGACACCAAACAGTGATGAGAGGGCAAGTGCAGAAAACGTCGCGAATGAAGGAACCAAAATTATTTTGGCTCCGGTTTCTATCCCCATTTTCCAGATAAACAGCAGACTAATAAATACGATGACGCCTATCAACGAATATGTAGATTTCACACGCGTATCAAAAAAGTTCGCTGAGTATTTTTTGGCCGGATTAATTTCAGATATCCAGGAATTTTCTCCTAATAACGTTTCTAAATCAAAGGACGATTGAACACCTTGTAGGATAACTAAATGCCCTCTTTGATCCGTTGATTTATCTTCTAAAACAAGGTCTTGTATTTCTTTCGGAAGTTGCGATCGATTTTCTTCATCGGCGTATATCAACTCAACATTCGTCGATCTGGAAGGTATCAGCTTCTGAAGTTTTGCCCCCTCTACAGTGTTAAGTAGTTCGGTAGACATTTCCCAGATTTCTGATTGCTTCTTTATCGAGGGTATTAGTTTAGAGACACCCCAAAAACCGGATACTTTTTCATTTTGTACGTCTGTCCAAATATAATCTTGAAGCCATTCTTCTCTTTGAAGTATTTGCTCTGTTGATGTTCCTTTAACGAGTAAAATTTTTGCAGATGCCGCATTACTATATTTGGCCAGAAACGTCTCTGTTTTTGTAAGCTCAGGTGTATCTACTCGGAGTTTTCTTACATCATCGTTTGCGTCAAAAACGTCCAATAGCAATAAGGTTGCTGTGACAATGGTAACCAATCCAAGAGCAAGATACGGAACAACCGCCACTGCGCTTCGATGCGCCCTACATAACATGTCAATAGAGGTTGAATAGCCCTCTGTTTTGCTAAGAAACGTCAGTCGAGGCAACAAGTAAACTACAGAAATTCCAGCACTAACAATACCAAACGCTGAATAGACAGCAATTTGCTGCAAAACATTTACTCCAGAAAAAGCCAACGCGGCAAATCCTAAAACAGAGGTCCCTATTCCATATAGTAGCCCCGCTTTAATTCTATTTGCAGTTTGTTCTGAAGTTTCATTGGCGCGTCTGGACGTGTAGAAATGTATGGCGTAGTCGACGACAACCCCGACCAAACTCACCCCGAATGCAACAGCGATCAAATGCACGTTTTCAAAAAAGATAGCGGTCGCAGCTGCACCAACCGCCACACCGATGGAAATAGTCAGGACGGCGCCTAAAACAGGCTTAAAGGACCGAAAGAGAACAATTAAAAAAATCACGATAGCGCTGACAGCTAGTACAGAAATTTTTCCGGCTTCTGATTTTGAAATTTGAGAAATCTTCTGTGAATAACGAGGGGCGCCCCCATAGTGTATTTTTACTTCGTTATTACCATCTTCTAAGCTACCAACGAGTTTTTCAATAGCCTGCAGTCTGGTTTTCTTTTTATCGTTTATCGGCAAGCTTTCACTGATCCTCACCGTAACAGGGGAATAGTAACTATTATTGTATTTCTTTGGTCTAGTAGCATCAAAAGTGGCCGAAAGTTCCTGTAGATACTCCTGATATAACCCTAGTGGATCCTGTCTAATCAAAGAAGAATTGATACTACTGGCGGGCATATAGAGTGAAGCCAAAGACCTTTTTAGCAGTGCATCCCCATGTCCCGTTTTCAGTGTTTTATAGTCTGAATAAGTGGCCAACGCACCGATAGCGGGCTTGTGAAGTGCTGCGAATTTTGAAATACCAATTTCTCTGTCTCCCAAAATTCGAATGCCGCCGATATTCCGTAATTCATCTCTTAACTTTCCTGCAACACTAAGCGCAGTATCGGCGTCTTTATGAGAAACGAGAAAAATAATTTGGCTGGATAGTTGATCGCTAATCTGATTTAGCGCTATCGCTTCCAGATCAGCACTACTAGGCTTTGGGAACAAGAAAGCTATGTCGGAAACAAATCGTGTTTGCCCCGTGAACAACAACATGCATCCATAGAGAATAATAGCTAGGAGCCCAGTGCCCCATATTTTGCCATATGACGACACTGATTAGTTGTTCCCATCAATTGAAAACGCATTGATGGCTTCTTTTGAAGGAACACTCAAAATTTCTTGTGATTTGAATTGAATTTCATCTCGATCGCCATTTGTTTTGAAGATAATGAGGGATCTAGTCGTTGTTCCACCAGTAAGTTCTATACTTTCAATTATTTTGCCAATTGTTTCATTAACAGGGCGCAGTGAAGCCGTCCATTCCGTATCAGTTGCTGCGGATTGTTCAACATTAACCTCAAAATTATTTTTTAATTTTTGCCAATCACCTGAGAGTGCTGGATACATTAGGCCCCCGATTAGTTTAGCAAGACCAGTTGTGCCTACTACTTTCATTATGGAACCGTGTGTAATTTGAGTAATTCCTTCACTGGTCATGATCAGACGGCTCTCAAACGGCTCAAAAACTCTCCAAGCCAAACCTTTTGAGGGAAACAAGAAAA
>MAAN01000032.1 GCA_002163135.1 Alphaproteobacteria bacterium 46_93_T64 | reverse complement strand
TCAAGTATTTGTCTCTGATGTGAGGGTACTTTATGGAAAGTATCGATATTTATTCCAATTAAACTGGCTGTATCAAAACCAGGAAGATCTTTTTTCAGATCCCTCTCGTTGGTTTTTAACATTTCAATCATGGTATCGTTTGCATAGACAACGTTATAATCGGCATCGGCAACCATGACATTAGTCTGGCAGTTATCCAGTGCAGCTTTGGTTCTGAGGGTTATTTTGGCTTCCTCGACAATAAGTTGAAGAGATCGAGATAAATCACCCAATTCGTCTTTGCGGTCCAAACCTGGAATTAGGACTTCTTCTTTTTCTGCCAGACACCTAACAGCATCTGAAATTGTCAATAGCGGGTTGGAGATCGCACGTCCAATTAGCCATGCTAACCAACCACCAAGGACAATGGCCACAACAATTGAAGCACCGATTAGGGTAAATGTAGTCATTTCTGCTGCACTAGCTTGTTCTTCGCGAATGCTTAGTAAGCTTGCTTCTTCATCATGGAAATCGGCCATTACAGATCTAAAGCGATCAAAATAGGCTTTCCCTTTAGCTTCACCAACTAAGGTTACAATGTTATCCATTGTGTTTGTGCTGCCAACTTGACGGCGCAATTCGATAGCTGGGTTCGTGACTTCACTCTGCCAATCTTTAAGAATTGTGGCTGCCGTGTCGAGGCGCTCTACCTGAGCTGGATTATCTGATACCGTAATTTTTAGTTCGGCAATCTGTTGATATGCTGCGCTCTCGCCATTGCGGTAAGGGTCAAGAAAACCTTCTTTACCGGCCAGCAAAAAACCTCTCATACCTGTTTCCATATTTACAGCGGATTCAACAATCTCTGCCGATTTCGCTAATACGTTGTAAGTATGATCAACCCGTTCGGCAACGTGGGTTATGGTGTTGATACCTGAAATACTGACGCCACCTAAAACGAATAACAAAATCATTGGGGCGCAAACGCCTATTAGAACTTTCTGTTTTGTTTTCATGTCGTTGAAATTAAACATTTTTTAGTCCTCTAAACAGAGTTGTATCTAGCTTCTTAATAAGATGCAGAGTTGATTGATTTCTATTTTTTTAAATCTCTAGCTAACCTTGTTGAGCAAAAGGCTCTTCAACAGCATCGAGGCTAGAGCTAATAATTTCATGTCTGAAAAGGCTACCGGTATCGAGTAATGCAACCATTCGCTCGCCCGCTGTAACCAAACCAATAATGTGTTCACTTTCACCGCTGTCATCCAAATCTGGAACAGCTCTGATTTCGCTTCCGTCGATGGTCAAGATGTCTGAGACGCGATCCACCAAGATCCCAATGATGCGGTCTCCAACTGCTATAATAACGACAACATGAATGGAGGTTGCTTCGGTATCTCCTTGATCAAAGCGTCGACGCAGATCAAAAATTGGGACAATAATCCCTCGCAAGTTCAGGACGCCGCGCATGTAGTGCGGCTGGTTAGGCAAAATAGTTACCTCTGTCCAAGCTTGAATTTCTCTAACCTGCATAATGTCTACAGCGTATTCTTCTGCGCCTATGGCAAATGTGACGAATTGCTGTGTACCGGTTAATCGAGTGGTTTCTTCTTCTACCATTCCATCCGCATTTGGGATGCCGACTGAAGTGCTGGTGTTGGAAGCGGTATCGGTTTCTAGCGCGACCATATCTATTTATCCTATAGAAGGCGTTGGTATTTCAGCGTTTTGGGCTGCCAATGTAGCGGCCTCTTTGCTGGCTAAACTATCCTGCACGTTCTCTGAAACATCGGAATGGTCAGAGTCATCAGGTACGGGACTGTTACGCAATTCTTGTTGTGAAATTCGGTATATGGCTTCAATGTCCAGAATTGGGGCTACTTTTCCGTTGCCCAAAATTGTTGCGGCGGATATTCCCGGCACTGGTTTATAGTTACTTTCAAGGCTTTTGATAACGACTTGCTGTTGTCCGATTAGCTCGTCCACCACTATTCCAGTTGTACCAAACTCTTCGCTTTCCACTAACACGACGAGTGCTTCCGCCGGATCAGTGATGGCACCATTAATATTAAAAACGCGATGCAATGAACAAAGTGGGACGTAGTGCCCCCGAATGTGGACAAGGCTTTGACCTGTCGGTAATCTTTTTAGCGAACTTTTCGCCGGACGCAGGCTTTCGACTATATTCGGGATTGGGATAACATATTTGTCCCCGCCAGCTTGCACAATCATGCCATCCATGACTGCAAGGGTGAGGGGGAGTGTCATTGTAAAACGGGATCCTTTTCCGGGAGTAGACTGGATAGAGACACGGCCGCCAAGGGCTTGAATGTTTCGACGAACGACATCCATTCCGACCCCGCGGCCTGATACATCTGTCACTTTTTCTGCGGTGGAAAAACCTGGCGCGAAAATCATGTTATCAATTTCATCGTCACTCGGAGTTGCAGTTTCTGCAATTAAACCACGCTCCCTTGCACGCTTCATAACCGCTTGCCTGTTAATCCCGCGCCCATCATCACTGATAGTAATTACAATGCGGCCAGCTCTGTGTTCTGCAGAAAGGGTTACGTTTCCCGTATCTGGTTTACCTAACTCAATTCTTTCTTCAGTGCCTTCTAATCCATGGTCGAGTGAGTTTCGGATCATGTGGGTGATGGGATCACTTATTTCTTCGATAACAGTTTTATCGACTTCAGTATTCTCACCGATCGTGGTGAGGTTCACTTTTTTGTTTAGTTTCGCGGAAAGTTCGCGCACCAACCTTGGCATACGTGAAAAAACGGATTTAACTGGTTGCATTCGTATCGACATAACACTTTCTTGTAGTTCTCGTGTATGCAGGGCGAGTTCCTCAAGACCCCGAACCATATGTGGGAATTGTTCGGAGGGCAGATCGTTGGTTTGCTGAGAAAGCATGGATTGAGTGATTACCAACTCACCAACCATATTTACGAGACGATCTAAGCGCTCTAGATCAACCCGAATTGAAGTTACTTTTGCAGCAGTTACAGGAGATTTTGCTGTTTGGTTGGCGGGATCAGATGATTGCGTCGCTACCGACGTCTTTTCAATAATTTCATCTTCAGGTTCACTGTTATCGGAAACGGTCTTTATCTCAAGATCACAGTCTTCAGTTACGAATTCGAACACCTCTTCTACTTCATCAAGTCTTACATTCGAAATTAGTTCAAAATTCCATGCGAGATAAGCTTCTTCGCCATCCATTTTTGCTAGGGAGGGCAAATTTTTCAGTATTGGTATGGATGTAAGATCTCCAAGTGATTTTAACTCGCGTATGATCAGTAGAGGTTCATTCGCGTGTTTGAAGAGTTGGGTTTTCGGTGCAAAAGTAATCTGATAAGTTAATTTTTCATCAGGCGCGCTCTCCTGATTGACCTGACTATCCTGATTATCATCCGAATTTTTGATTGTTTGGGATGGCGCGAGCTTTCCTGTAACAATTAATGATATTTCATCCAGGATCTCTTTCCCAAAATCTTCTGACTGTTGGGTTTTACTTTCCGCGGCTTCGATCATTGCTGACAAGATGTCTGACGCTTTGAAGAGTAAATTGACACCTTGTTCAGTTACCGCAATTCTTCCGTCGCGCATACGATCGAGTAAGGCTTCAAATTCATGTGAAAACGCGGCGAGTTGCGTGAATTTGAAAGCGCCTGCACCTGCTTTGATCGAATGTACGGCTCTGAAAATGGCGTGTAAAACTTCAGGATCTTGTGATCCATCACTAAGGGATGAGAGTTGAACTTCAACATCTCCTAAGAGCTCGGCGCATTCAGCAAAATAGGTCGTTTTAAACTGTTCATACTCGTCCATAACTTTTTTCTCCGAGTAAATTTAGGGCTGTACTTATCCGCAAACTTTTTGAACAACTTTAAGAAGCTTTTCAGGCTCAAATGGTTTTACAATCCACCCCGTGGCACCCGCATCTCTACCTTCATTCTTTTTACTATCGTCACTTTCGGTGGTAAGGACCAAAATAGGGGTGGAGCTAAAAGATGGATTTTCTCTGAGGGCTTTTACCAGACTTATGCCATCCATATTCGGCATGTTAATATCTGTAATGACGAGATCCACACTTTGAGAAACAAGTGCGTCCAGAGCGAGCAATCCGTCGGCGGCTTCTAGAACGTCGTAACCTGCACCCTTTAACGTGAAGCTGACCATGTCGCGCATTGTTTTAGAATCATCCACCGCGAGAATTTTTTTACTCATCTTCAGACCTTCCATTTTTCGAGTAAGTCAATCAGTCCCAAATCGCGAAATGCATCGGAAAACGCCTGGCTGGGATTGTGTATAGCCAATTTATTTCCAGAATCTTCAACAGAAAGACCTGCAGAGATTATTACCTGAATGCATGGGGTCGTGATGGTTTCAACATGATCCGCATCCAGTTCCAGATCGCCTTTAACAGGGATCTGTTGAAGGAATTTTTCTTTTAATTCCTCGGCGACGCTCAAATTCAGTATGTTGGGGAGGGACACGATCGTGCCCGCGGTATCCGCGTGTATTTCCATGTTGTGCCATTCTCAAATAGTCTAGGTTGGGAAAGCTACAGAATATACGCTAAGATGTGCTGGAAACTAGGTTGGTTCATGAGTCTTAATTTGAAGTTAAGATCCCATAAAAATGCACGGTAAAGTAAAATTAAGAAAAAA
>MAAN01000023.1:2500-67632 GCA_002163135.1 Alphaproteobacteria bacterium 46_93_T64 | reverse complement strand
CCAGTGCCGCCGAAAAGACCTCAAAGCGTTACCGATGATTTTGGCGCTGAAAGGGCCATTCGGCGATTGCATGAACTCTCAATGTTACCGAACGATAGCGGAGAACTTTCTCCTGTTATTATTCGACTTGAAGACAATGCCGCTGATTTTTTTCAAAACTGGAGAGAGGAACATATCAAAGGCGATCCTGCAGGGCGGCTTTTGGGGTGGTGGGGGAAGCTTCCCGGTGTTTGTTTACGGCTAGCCTTGTGTTTTGAATATCTCAAATATTCCACTTCTGAAAAGCCAGAAAAATTTACGGTGGATCGTGCCTCTGTCGAGGCAGCAACTGTGCTGCTTGAGGCATACCTCAAGCCAATGGCGGAACGGGTTTATGGTGATGCGGCTTTACCAGTAGAGCTCATTAATGCGGCAACGCTCGCCAAATGGATACGGAAGGCAAAGCCGGAGCAAATTAATACCCGAGAGTTACAGCGGAACATTCGCTTGTCCGGCCTTAAAACAGCCAGCGAAATAGCGGAGGCTGTAACCATTTTGGAGGAAGGGGGTTGGGTTCGCTCCGATTTTTACCGAAGCGGTTCAACAACCGGACAAGGCCGGAAGAACTATATTGTAAACCCCAAAACTCGACTAGCTTGCTAGTCGGGAAGTTTCTGGTGAGAAGCCCTTCGCGCCAAAGCTTTCCCTTACAGAGAGGACTGGTTAAATCTAGTTCAGCACTGGTTCTATCCCTTACGGAACAAACCGGTTTTGTCCCTAAGGGAATAAGAACCGCCCTCAAAATTAGTCGGAACCTGTACATATTCCCTCAATACCAGTTGTTTTACTGGTACGTTTGAGTTTATGGGGTCTAATTTCCGCCGAGTAGCCGCGCTATTTCCGTCGATACTCTATCCGCTGCGTTATGTATGGGATCATCTGCTAAATGCGCGTAGCGTGCCGTTGTCTGTACTTGTTGGTGGCCTAGAAGCTTACCAATCATCGGAAGGCTTTCTCCAAGCCCAACAGCGCTAGATGCAAAAGAGTGCCGAAGGTCGTGCATTCGAACATCTTCAATCTTGGCCACTTTGCGAATACGCCTCCAAGGCTTTTGCATATCAGTAAGATATGATCCCTGTAGTTTCCCTGTGATGACATATGGATTATTCGGTAGGCGCTCTATGGTATTCAAGACCTCTACAGCCGCAGGGCCAAGGTAAACTCTCTTCGCGCCGGTTTTTGAGTCTGGAAGCCACGCTGAACTTCCCTGAACATATTCCCATTTAAGAGTTTGAATTTCCCCAAGGCGGCAACCCGTCAATATCAACAGCCGGATACAATTAATGGCGGATTGAGACTCAGTACCCTTTACCTCTATTTTGGAAAGCGCCTTTCCTAATCCAGTGAGCTCTTCTGGGCTCAAATACCTCTCGCGCTTTGTCTCCTCGTATTTTTTGACATGGCGGCAAGGATTCGATCCATCAGGGCGCAATCCCCAAATCTCGGCTTGATTAAACATCACTGATAATACGCCAAGCGTTCGGTTTGCCTGATAGGGCTTGTTGCGGTACTTATGGTGTAAATCGGCAATAAGCGGCCTGTCGATGTCTTCAGCTTTTACATTACCAAATGCAGGGGCAATAAATAGATCTACACAGCGGCGGTATTCCTTGGCAGTGCTTTCCTTACAGTGAGACGGGACGTAATCCTCCATAAAACGCTCGCAAAGGTCGATCATAGTTAAAGCGCCGCGTTTGCGCCGTAAATCCTCCGCTGGATTGCCGCCGCGAGTGACTGACGATAATAACTCACGAGCGGTTCCTTTAGCTTCGTCCGCTGTAACAGTGCCGTACCGTCCAAGGCTTATGCGGCGGGTGCGCCGTCCACTGTCTCTGTATTGGATTAGAAAGCTCTTCCGACCAGAGGACATTACACGAACGCCAAAACCGGGTAGATCGTCATCCCAAAGGAAATACTCTTTCTCTTCTATTTTAAGAGCATCCAATGTTCGTTTGTTTAATCGTGGCATGTGCTTCCAATTCTCTGTTTGTGGAAGCATAATGGAAGCAATTGGCAGCGAAATGCAACAAAAAAGTAAGTACGCAAGCGTATGTATTTTTATTTATAGTGAATAATAACAATGAGATATGATGATTTAGCGTATCGAAAGGTATTGCGTGTAAACGATAAATAACTAACTCATAACCTGAAGGTCGTAAGTTCAAAT
The DNA here is from genome assembly GCA_002163135.1 of Alphaproteobacteria bacterium 46_93_T64. Taxonomy (GTDB): domain Bacteria; phylum Pseudomonadota; class Alphaproteobacteria; order Sneathiellales; family Sneathiellaceae; genus Sneathiella. The sequence goes on along the minus strand of MAAN01000023.1, from coordinate 65,426 downwards.
CTTACCCCCGCAACCAAATAATAACCCTTCCAGCACAACGTGTTGGGAGGGTTTTTGCGTTGACGGGGCTGGACCAAGAGGGTCACGGAGAATAAAGAGAATATTTTTTTATTTTACTATAAAGAGTTCTTGTTGTTATCCCGAGTTCTTCTGCTGTTGGACCTCTTTTAAACTTGTTTCTTTGGAGGGCATCAGCAATCCAATCTCTTTCCGTCATTGCCGGTTGGGGGGCTGCTTGGCTAACTGGTTCAGAAAAAGACGGTTGCTGATCTTCTATAAGTGTTTTTGTTAGGTCTGTTAAAAAACTAAAATCTGAAGGTTTTAGTGTCTCTGAATTACCTAATAGGCAGGCCCTGTTAATGGCATTTTTCAGCTCTCTGACATTGCCGGGCCAGTCATGGTCCAATAAAGCCCCAAATCCTGAATTCGAAATTGACTTTTTCTTGGATTTTGTGGCTCCGCTTAGTATTTCTTTTGCCAAATGGGGAATATCTCCGGCTCTATCTTTTAGAGCCGGAATGAGAATTTGCACCGCGTTAAGGCGATAATACAGGTCTTTTCTTAGTAATTTTTTTTCCAGCAAGTCGTCAATAGATTCATTGGTCGTTGCAATAATTCGGCATCTGACTTTCTTTTGTCTGTCGCCCCCCATTCGGTGGACGTTACCAGTATCAACAAAGTTCACAATTTTAGCCTGAGCCTCAAGGCTCAATGCAGATATTTCTTCAAAAACGACTGTGGCCTGATCGGCGTCTTCCAAAATACCTGCTTGAGATGGCGTTCCTTTGCCGTAATGGCCTAAAGCAGTACCAAAAAGTTCTTCCACGCTATTATTTGGTGAAAGGCTGAGGCAGTCTATATGGATCAATTTTGGATGGTTTTTTTCCGCGTGGCGATGAATTTCCTCAGCGAGGAGGCTTTTCCCTGAACCACTAGGACCGACAATCAAAACTGGATCATTCTTTTCTCCGAAGTACCCAACGAGTTTTTGAATCTCGCGCATTTTTTTCGAAGAACCGTGGATAAAGTTGGAATTAGTGTCAGATTTGTTGTCAGTTTTTATCTGACTTATAATGCGGTATGATTTGGCAACATCAACAATTGTTTCCTCTAGTGGAAATCGATCAATTGTGGAACCCGCAATATAGCCTTGCACACGGCTCTTGTTATATATGGCAAGGGCAAATTCGGGTGTCGTAATTGGGCCGCCTTCCACATATGTTGGAATTTCCAAAGGAATGTTTTTTAGAGCCCGATCTATTATCTTGGCAGTGTTATCAATGGTTAGATCGCTTGCTTCAATCGATGAATTGTGTGTAAATCCGATGTTGATGCACAGCATATCGGCTCCGGCGGCAACCATCATTGACGCTTCGGTATTGTTCGAGACATAAGCTAATGTTTGCAGTCCTTGCTGGGATGCGACTTTGATCAACTCGCATTCTTTGCCAAAACCAATGTTTTGTAATTCAAGAATATCCCTTATTTTTCCGTCGATTAGGACGGCAGTGGGGAAATTGGTGACACCTGAAAAACCACTCATTCGCGCTGTTTCAACAATTGTTTCTACACCCAAGTTGGGATTAGCAACGCTGCAACCCATCAAAACAGGTATTTTGCATTTGTTGAGGACTTCGGTTCTTCCAATTCGATCTATCCAACTATTTGCATCTTCAAGTGGTAAATAACAGCCTAATGACGCTCCGCCTCGCATCCTCAGGCGACCTGCATTTAGAAGCAATAAAAACTCGGCGCCCCCTTTCTCCGCTGCAATGGCCGTCATGCCAGCTCCGACCGCAGCAGCAAAACTGAAGGGCGCTTTTTTGTTAGAGACTAATTTTCTCATTCTGACCCCTGATAAATGACATAGCCCGAAATTGAGGGAGGGTTCTTTCTGTAACGCTTGTGATGGGCCTCCATTTCATGTTTTGTATGTTGATAAATATAGACGTTGAGTGTTGGTTCAATTTTCAACAATGTTTCAATCATGAAATGTAATGACTCGTACAGTGTGTTCTGCGCACCTTCAGAGAGCGCTATCTGTAGTCCTGGGTGAACAATCAAGTCTCTAATGCCTTGAGAAATGGCCTGCTTCCCTTGCTCCAATGAGAGTATGAAGGCTTTGGCTTCCATGCCCATTTTCATCGCGTCTGCGAGACATTCAAACTCTGTCATGGGATTGGCATTGATATTATTCATGGCTTTTTTGAAGTTATGTTCAAGAAAGATAGTCGTGGGCCAATTCGATACGGATCGGACACCTCGTGAATACAACTCAGTGAAAAACGTTTCCCTGTTCATAAAGGGATCACAGCATAGAATGGCGGCTTGATAGGTTAATAAGCCAGAATGCGACGGTAATTTGTTGACAAGAAGATTGTTGGCATTTCCTGAGGGTATGATCGCTGCACAATCCGCCTGCGTAGCGTTGAGCCCTTCCAAAATTGGACACAAGATTTGATCGGATAGTGATTTTTCACAATTGGAAGTCAAGGTTAAGGTTTTCATTGTGTAACAATAAGGAAAATATAAGAAGAATAGTACTTATTTTCCGATTATTTCTCCTTATTATGAAAAGGAATTTTCACAATATTCTTTAAGTAATTGATTTATTTGATTTTATTTATTCAAGCATTTTCTGGCGTTCTCTGCTTTTCCCCTAAATAATTGATGCAAAGGGAGTAGCAATGAAGTTCTTTTTTATAGTTTTCTTTAATGGACTGACACTAGCGGCGTTGTATTTTATTGCAGCCTGCGGTTTTACGCTAATTTTTGGCTTAATGCGGACAGTCAATATGGCGCACGGGGCCTTGTTGCTCTTAGGGGCGTATGTTGGTTATGAAGTGGTAGAAATCACTGGGTTATGGACTGTCGGCATAATCGCAGGCGGACTGACTTCAGCAATAGTAGGCGCTGCAATACAGGCCTACATTTTAGGTCGTTATCAGGGCGACGAACTTCGTCAAACACTCATTACAATCGCCATATCGATTATTATGGCAGATTTGATGCTATGGGCGTGGGGAGGCTTAACCTATCAAATTAGTCTGCCTGAAATGCTTCTAGGAGGCGTAAGACTTCCTATTTTGAACGTTGGTTACTCCTCAGTTCGATTAACGCTTATGGCTATGGCGGCCGTCACTGGTATTTTGCTTTGGTTATTAATAGCGAAAACAAAATTAGGGATCATAATCCGTGCTGGTGTAGATGATCGGGAAATGCTTCAGGCATTGGGTTTCGAGACAAAGAAGATTTTTGTAATCGTTTTCGCAATTGGCGGCATGCTGACAGGAATGGCAGGTGTGATTACTGGCAGTGCCTTGTCAATTGCACCTGGTACCGACATGCAGTTTCTTCTTTCTTCCTTAGTCGTCGTTATAGTTGGCGGAATGGGCAGTATTGGTGGCGCGGCATTAGGAGCCTTGCTGATTGGCATGGCCGAGCAATATGGCCTTGCTTATGCACCCACTTACGGTGTGGTATTTACTTTTGTGATTATGATTGCGGTTCTCGCTATCCGACCTCAAGGTCTCTTGGGGAGATCCGAGAAATGAACCGTTTCATAATACTTCTGCTTATAATTTGTAGTGTTTTACCTGTTTTTGCTGCCGATTTCTGGCTTACACAAATTCTTAGTCGATCGATTATTCTTGGTGTAATGGCCCTGAGTTTGACCTTCCTAACTGCGTATTTGGGCGTGGTTTCATTCGCCCAAGTAACGTTGGCTGGGATAGCGGGATACACGATTGCATATTTTAGTGCAAATACAGCAGGCATCGGTGCGGAACTGCCATGGGTATTCGCAGTTTTACTCGCATTGTTTTTCTCTACAATCGCAGGTGCTCTTGTTGGTTTAATCGCGAGGCAATCTGTCGGCATTTATTCTATTATGATCACCCTCGCTATCAGTATGGCTTTCTTCTACTTCACGCGTCAAAACTATTCCGTTTTCAATGGATGGACCGGATTTTCGGGTATATCTGCGCCGTCGGTGATGGGTTTGGATCTAGGGGCACCGGTCGTATTCTATTATGTTTGCCTGTTTACCGGCGCGTTGGCGACTTTATTCGTGGTTAAATTTTCCTCCAGCCCTTTGGGACTTTCAATCCAGGGCGTTAGAGATGCAGCAAGGCGTGTTCGGGCAATAGGCATACCAACATCACCTGTCATTGTTTCTGCTTATGCTTTTTCAGGATTAATTGCTGGTATGGCGGGGATCTTGAATGTTTGGCATCAGGAGCGAGTTTCATCATTTTCGGTGGGCCTAGGGCCAACAATCGATGTCTTGATAATTTCTGTTATTGGTGGAATGCGCCATCCTTTGGGCGCGTTCATCGGGGCCATCACTTATGTGATGATCGATACCTTTGCGATTGACCTTATAAGCCGGGATCGTTTCAACACGGTAATTGGGTTGGTTTTATTACTAATCGTAATTGCGGCTCCAGAAGGAATTCTTGGAATTCTGAAGTCCGTCAAAGAGCGGATCAAAAAAATAGTACTCAACTAACGAACAGCTAAACAAATGGAGGAAAAATTCAATGATCTCAAACTTTAAGAAAATATTGGCGGCGAGTGTCATCGCCGCAACATTTATAGCAAACCCGGTGTTTGCTGCAGAGAAAGTCAAAATCGGAGTGATCTCGATTTTGGAAGGCGCTTTTGCGGCTTTGGGCAAAGACGGTATTCGTGGTGCAGAACTCGCATTTATTGAAACGGGAAACAAAGCCGCGGGTAAAGATGTTGAGATTATTGTGATGTCTTCGGATGCAAGTCCAGATTCTGCAGTAAATGCGGCTCGCAAATTGATTGAAAAAGACAAGGTTGATATTATTATCGGTCCACTTTCTGGTTCAGAGGGTATTGCCCTTCGCGATCTTTCAAAAGGATATCAGGGAGTTACCTTTATTAACGGTTCTTCCGCGGCCCAAGATACAACCTTCCGTGACGGTTCTGATAACTTCTTCCGATTTGGTGGAGATGGCGCACAATGGATGGCGGGCGTTGGAACCTATTCCTATGAAAAATTAGGTTACAAGAAAGTGGCAGTTGTTGCTGAAGATTATTCATTCCCATATACTCAAGTATTGGGCTTTATGTCTGAATACTGTAAAGCGGGTGGCCGTGTTCCAAATAAATTCTGGACACCTATCGGAACGAAAGATTATTCATCTATAGTATATGCAATCCCGGATGATGTGGACGCAATCTTTGTGGCCCTTGGGGGCGCTGACGCGGTAAATTTCCTGACACAATACAATCAAGCGGGCGGGAATAAACCAATCATAGGCGGCACGATCACAATTGATCAGTCCATTTTGGATAGTAAAGGTCCGTTCAAAAAGCTTCTTGTTGGGACACCAGCAGGTACGCCAACTGTCAGTGATTTTGAAGGTAAAGAGTGGAAAGAATTTTCGGCCTCATATGCCAAATCATTCCCGGACGGTTTATCTGCTCCTTCAATCTTTGCCCACCATTATTATATGGCTGGTAAAGCTGCTTTGTTAGGCTTGGAAAAAGTAAATGGTGACTTATCCAATAACCAGAAAGCTTTCCGTGCGGTCCTTGAAAAACTGGAATTCGTAACCCCGACTGGTGGTACCATGCGACTCGATGAAAACCGCAATGGTATTATTGATAGCTTTGTTACGGAAGTCTTTGAACGTGAAGATGGAACTTTCGGTAATCGTGTACTGAAGGTTATTCGCAACGTGAACCAAACAATGGGTCATGATGCTGCTAAATTTAAAGCACTGGGCCCTGTCAGCCGGGACAACCCATCTTGTCCGTAACAAACACACCGACTTCTAATGATGGTGACGCTCTGAGTTTACAGGGCGTCACCCGACGGTTTGGAAGTTTCGTTGCAGTTGAAAACTTCAATATGTCAATCAAGACTGGCGAAAGAAGAGCCATTCTTGGCTCAAATGGAGCTGGAAAAACCACTTTATTCAATCTCGTAACAGGTGATTTGGCCTTATCTGCAGGCAACATCAAAATTGAAGGCGTAGAAAGTTCAAAGCTGCCGACGTATAAGAGAATAAAATCTGGTATCAGGCGGACCTATCAGCATGCCCTTCTTTTTGACGGTCTGACCGTCCGGGAAACATTGTTCTTATCATCGGTGGGGATCCACAATAGATGGCAATCTTTTCTCCCCATTAAAAAGAACAATAAATATCAAGCGGAAGCAGAAATGCTCGCCAAAAAAGCGGGTTTGTTTTCGTTGTTGGATGCCTTGGTTGGTAATCTATCACATGGGCAGAAGCGCCAGCTTGAAATTGGTATCGCTTTATCCGGAGATCCAAAAATCATTTTATTTGATGAGCCTGCCGCAGGTTTGTCACCGGCAGAGCGTCCCGTATTAACGGAACTGCTTTTGTCATTACCTAAAACAATTAGTGTCATTTTAATTGAGCATGACATGGATATTGCCCTTGAGACTTCTGAAATTGTAAGCGTGATGCATAACGGAAAGCATCTGCTTGAGAGGACCCCAGAAGAAATTGTTCACAGCGATATTGTTCGAGATATCTATGTGGGGAAAAAACAATGATGGACAGTCAACTTCTAAAGATTGAAAAATTGAATGTATTTCATGGATCAAGCCATACATTGCAGGACATCGATGTCTCGATGGGAAACAAGCCTAAGGCAATTCTCGGGCGAAATGGGATGGGGAAAACCACACTTTGTTCAGCCCTAGTTGGTTTGACGAAAATGGCATCAGGTCACGTATTTCTTGAGAGACATGATATCAGTTTATTCCCACCAGAACAGCGAGCTAAAGCAGGAATTGGATATGTGCCCCAGGGGCGACGAATGTTTCGTTCCTTAAGTGTTCTAGAACATTTGAAGCTTGTAGAACGAAAAAATACAAATTGGCCAATTGATAGAATATTTTCGATTTTTCCGCGATTGGCAGAACGTAAAAGCAATATGGGGGACCGATTGTCAGGAGGCGAGCAACAAATGCTGGCAATTTCCCGTGCACTTATGCTCGATCCAAAACTGATGATCATGGATGAACCTACAGAAGGATTAGCACCTACCATTGTAGATGATGTGACGGAGCTTCTATTGTCCCTTCAGGCGGAGGGAATTGGATTGTTGCTTGTTGAGCAGAATATCTCCGTAGCTCTCGAGGCGGCGGAAGACATTCTGATCATGGTCAACGGACGAATTATAAATGAAGTGAAGGCCGACACACTCAAAGATAATCCTGAAATGCAGCAGGAATATCTAGGAATTACCTTCAGCGATTAAGCGCGTGAGGACGGATATATGAATAAACAAAGTAAAGCGTATGTGATTGGAACATGTGATACCAAAGAGGTTGATTTGATCTATGTTCGGGATCTTATCGCAAGCGCCAATCCCGAATTGGACACTGTTCTCGTCGATATTAGTACACGACCCATTGAATGTGCCGCTGATGTGAAGGCAATAGAGGTCGCGATGCACCATCCAGACGGACCATCATCTGTCTTTATTGATGATCGAGGCCTAGCTGTTAAGGAGATGGGCCGAGCGCTTGAGACTTTTATCAGTACACGTTCTGACGTGGGTGGAATTATTGGTTTAGGAGGGTCTGGTGGTACAGGTATGATTGCTCCTGCCATGCAAACGTTGCCAATAGGAATACCAAAAATTCTGGTTTCCACGCTTGCCTCCGGCGATGTGTCTGCATATGTCGGACCTTGCGATATTAACATGTTCCATTCTGTAACGGATGTTGCCGGCATTAATCGGGTGTCTTCTAAAGTGCTTGCCAATGCGGCTCATGCTTTGGCAGGGATGATGCGTTGGAAAGCGCCTGAAATGGATATGGAACGTGACGCCGTCGCTCTTACCATGTTTGGGGTAACGACAACTTGCGTGCTTTCATTGGTCGAAGCACTTGAAAAAGAATGGGACTGCTTGGTATTCCATGCCACAGGGACGGGGGGCCGTTCCATGGAGAAATTGGTAGCGCAAGGAGATGTCTCTGCTGTCATTGATATTACAACGACCGAGATTTGCGACTTAATCATTGGTGGAATGCTGAGTGCAGGCGAAGGACGTTTGGATAGTATCGCCCAAACGGGTGTTCCCTATGTGGGGTCCTGTGGGGCGTTAGATATGGCCAATTTTTGGGGAAGAGATACTGTCCCGGCTCATTTTAAGGATCGTAATTTTTATATTCACAACGAACAAGTGACATTAATGCGATCAACTGCCGATGAAGCAGAGAAAATCGGTGTTTGGATCGGTCGGAAGTTGAACAATTGTAATGGGCCTGTGCGATTTTTACTCCCGGAGCTCGGAATGTCTGCATTGGATGTAGAGGGAGGTCCTTTTTACGACATCGAAGCTAATGCTGCTTTATTTAGAGCTATAGAAGACACCGTTGTACAAACAGACAACCGGCAAGTCATTCGCATAAATTATCACATAAATTCAAAAGAATTTGCTGTAATTGCTTTGAAAAATTTCAAAGAAATTACAGCCAAATAACTAAGGCTTGTTAGGAGATACCATTGTGGCTGCAATAGAAAAATCTGAAATTTTATCCAGATTAAAGCGCAAAATAGAAAATAAACAATCGATCGTTGGCGGGGGGGCAGGAACTGGCCTCAGTGCAAAATGTGAAGAGCAGGGTGGGGCAGACTTGATCGTTATATACAATTCTGGCCGCTACCGGATGGCTGGTCGCGGGTCGCTTTCAGGTTACATGGCCTACGGGAATGCCAACGAAATTGTTTTCGATATGGCAAAAGAAGTATTGCCTGTTATTAAAAAAATCCCTGTTTTGGCCGGTGTGAACGGCACAGATCCATTTCTCATCGTGGACAAATATTTAGATGATCTAATTAGTATCGGCTTTTCGGGCGTGCAAAATTTTCCGACTGTTGGCATTATTGATGGAAAATTCAGGAGAGGACTGGAAGACACTGGTATGCGATATGACATGGAAGTTGATGTTGTCGCACGGGCAAATCATAAAAATATGCTGACTACTCCTTATGTTTTTACGAAAAACGAAGCCTTGCAAATGACCGAAGCAGGGACGGATGTCATTGTTACGCATTTCGGATTAACAGCAGGTGGATCAATTGGTGCCAATGATACATACTCTCTAGATGAATGTGTTCAGATGTTTAATGAATGGGCAGATGCTGTTCGTACTGTAAAATCTGATATGATTTTCATTTGCCATGGGGGCCCGCTGGCTGAACCAAAAGATGTACAATATCTACTCTCCCGTTGCCCAGATTGTCATGGATTTTATGGCGCTTCTAGTATGGAGCGTTTGCCTGTCGAAATGGCTATAACACAAAGAACAGAAGAGTTTACCAGGCTCGCCGTTGGCGGTCCTCAACAAAAAGAAGGATCGTCTAACAATGATTAAAGTTTGCTCAACAACAATCATAAATGTTCCACTGGCAGATATCTGGACCAAAGTTAAAGATTTCAACGGCCTCCCAAATTGGCACCCAGCTGCGACAGACAGCAGGATCGAAGAAAGCCGTAATCCGGGAGAAGTCGGCTGCGTTAGAAACTTCGCTTTAAGTGATGGGTCGGGCAGAATTCGGGAGACTTTACTCAGGATATCTGATCTTCAAAAGACACTGACCTATAACATGTTGTCTGGCGGTCCCTTGCCCTTTGTTGATTATATCTCAACGATGTCCTTTGAAGAGATTACCAATCAAAATCAGACCTTTGCCAAATGGACAGCCGAATTTTCAGTCAGCGATGGACAAGAAAGTCATTGGGAAAATTTCGTTGCGAACGATGTCTTTTTGGGTGGATTTAAAGCACTGGAAGAAAGTTTTAGCTAAGTTTTGAGAGAGGGATTCTTTCTGATTTCTACTATTAGTTTGACCGGTGTTTTTCTAGACAACTAGTTAGTTGGATGCTCCCTCAACCAAACTTTTAAATCAACAAAAATATCTGAATACTCTCTTTTGTAACACTTTAAATGATTCAGCTATCCCTGACGATGTGCCTTAAAAAGGGTCCTGTTCGGAAATACATAACGGCAAAAGAATTTTTCAAAGTTGGTGTACAAACCCTTAAATAGACAGTCTAGATTTGAACTGGATAATGTGGAAGGTCAGATTTAGATTTAACCACTCAATCCTTGAGGCTTGAGTGTACTTAATCCGTTCGCCATAAAGAGCAAACAAAGATGGTTGCTGCCCCCGCAATAAAATATTAAACCCACGTAACTCAACGAGTTACGTGGGTTTCCCCCGTTTCTAAGTGCTGCGACAGCTAAAAGCGTATGTGAGATAATTGCTGTGTTCGTTGCTACGCTGGACGTCAGTACGGGCCAACTTTCATTAATAGACTTCCTCTCCTAAGACAGAAGTCACACGTTCGAACTACATCGGGTGCGCCAAATTTTGCAATGACTTAGTGTATTTACCCTGAAGCCTACTAACTCTCAAGGCACCTATAGGGCGCCCTTGGAAAGTAGTAAAACTATAGTTTTTATACAGAAAGACCTGCTTCGTTGAACATCGTGATTAAACGCTTCATCCCTCTACACAAGGCCTCTTAGCACCAGTATGTAGTTCAAGTTTTGCTTCTTATGAAACGGAGTAGTTCTGTGATTTTTTGAGGAAAGACCCTGAATAATTTCGGGGGCGTGTGTTTTCTCTGTAGGGGGGCCCCTTCGCCAATGTCAGCGATTAGGTGATAACCGGTCAAAATTTTACTCAGAAAAAAAGATCGTTTGTGATCCCAAGCAGTCATTGAGAGCTATAATTATCACTTACTGCCTGTCTATCAATCGGACAAACTTTAGCTCATTTTTCTCAATCAGAACAGCTTATGGCGTCCTCTATCCGCCAGCTGCCGGCAACGGTCGAAGGACCCAATAGTTTGATTATGTCAGCTATCTGGGAGAGTTTCAAAAGCCCGGACCCTTTCACAGCTATCAGATCGCCGGCCCGGATCAAATCCGGGATAGCGGGCGCTAGGGCTTCACAATCAGGGAAATGCAGCTTGTTCGATAAACCGAGCTCCTTACAAATTTTCTGTGTTTGCTCACCGATGGTTAAGACGAGATCAATATTGCCCCGGCCAATCATCGAAGCTATCTGCGAATGGTAAAACTCCGTCCGGTCGCCCAGCCCCTTCATATCACCCCAGACAATTACTTTCCTCGGTGCTTTTCGGAAGGACAATGTATTGATGAGTGCGCGAACGGAAACTGGACTGGCATTATAACTATCGTCGATAAACTCGATATCTCCGTCTTTCAATTTGATACAGTATCGTTCGAGACGCCTTCCGGTAACATTCGGGTTCGCGAATGATGCAATCACTATTGAGACATCCTGGTCCAAAGCTGCCGCTGTTGCCACCGCGAACATGGCGCTATCAATGAAATGGGCTCCAGCCAAGTCCAGCTCAAACGGATAGGGCGTGCCGAACACCCACATAACGCGGTGCTTTTGATGCCATCGAAATGAGCGTTTTCACAGTAAATATCGTTATCACAGGTACTGCCAATGGTAATCAGGCGACCCAACTGCTTGTCGGCGATGACGCCCCCTGCCTTCCGATCCGCATCTCTAACACTTTCGTGAATGATGCCTATTTTTGGGCCGGCAAGAAGATCCAATAGAGATGCTTTCTCTCGAAAAAGCGCTTCTTCGTCCGGATAATTTTCAAGGTGGGCAGATGGCCAGACGTTAGTGATAATGCCGATGTTCGGTTGGATGAATTCCGCTTGGCGGATATGCCCAGATCCCATTGAACCGATTTCCAAGGTTAAATAATCGTTGTCGAATGGTGCGTTTATCATCGTCATACAAACGCCTGACAAAGGATTATTTGATTTGTTTGTCTTGTAGGACGATCCAAACTTCGACAAGCCACTACTGACCATATCTTTCGTGGTGGTTTTTCCGACACTACCGGTCACCGCAATGATCTTGCCGACAAACTCTCGACGCGCGTAAATCGAAAGCATTGCGAGCACCCTTCTGGAATCCTTAACGCGTATGATTGGTACCGCCGAGCTAAAGGGAAATTGCTCCTGATGTGTTGTCACAGCCGCAGCACCATTGGCGATCGCATCCTTTATCGCCGATATCTCGCTCTCGTAACCGAGCTTCTGAAGCGAAAAACAGTTGGTATGAAAAAGCTATTGGCTGAACAATTGGACGGATTTGTTTGCACATTGGAAATCGGTACATGGGGTAAATTTGCCAGCGGTGAAATGCCCAGAGCGTCAAAAATCGTATTGAACGTCCATGATCCATCCATTTGGATCATCGCATCATAAGGTATACTACGAAAAAGCAACTGGTTTGATCATCCTATAGCGATAATCACAGCTATACGCTCCACCAGATTTATCGGTTGAGGAGAATGCTAACCAAAAAATGATGGACGGGCCCGCAAATATATGGGCTACATCAGAACTAATCTGAATGTCCGCAGTGGGCACTTTTCAGGCTCTTTTAGATCGCCGAGTTTATGTCCGTAACTGCGAGGAAAACTGAAGTTATATTTAAGAAACCTGAAAATCGATTTTCAATATCTAGTTTGAGCGGTATAGCGGACTCAATTTTCAATGCAGGAAAAGGACGGCTCATGACCCAAAACGGACGTTGTATGCTTGCAGCTTTCGCGCTGTGTTTTATAGTTCATTGATCGAGGATCGAAAGCACCTCATCGCTGCCAAGCAGGTTATCTCTGGCGTGGTTTTGAAATAGAAAATTGGGTTTAGATTTTTCATCCACAACATTATGATAATGCAGTGACCTGATCAAAATCGAGTTTCCTTTGACAGGGCCTTCAGCATTGCTCTAAATTCGACGTTTAAGTATACGGATGAATGATATATCCCTGATAGTATTTATGCGTATTTCTTGGCTAGGGTGTTTCCATGGAACTGATCGTCAATCTGGAGCTTCTAGCAACGGGCGCAACGGCTACCATATTCCTGACTGTTTTTACTATTTGGTTTAGAGAGCGAGACAAAAATCGAGTTAATCTTGGTTTGTCTGCCATTGTCTTTTTGTCTTTTCTGTATCATTCCCAACTAGAAATACTGGCTTTATTTGATGGACCGACGGAAAATTTTTCTGAACCAGTTTCCAATACAATAGCTGCCCTGTGGTGGCTAGCTATGGCTTTCTTAATCAATAAATCACTTAACAGGTTTATCTGGTACGGCAAACTTGCGTGGGACGGGGAGCCTGCAGTACCTCGGTTGCTCCGCGAAATTGTTATGGTGGTTATTTACCTGACGGCTGGAATGATCATCCTCCGGTTTGTATTTAATCAACCTATTACTGCCGTTGCAGCCACTTCTGGCGTTGTCGCGCTTGTCATGGGTTATTCGGCCCAATCAACATTGAAGGAAATTTTTGCCGGCATATCACTCAATCTGGATGATCCTTTCCAAAAAGGAGATCTAATCGAATTTGATGGAGAGTGGGGCTATATCAAGGATATGAACTGGCGCAGCGTTACCTGTCAGGATATGGACCAGAATATCGTTGTCCTCCCTAATTCAAAAGTTGCTGAAGGAAAAATCCGCAACCTGACACGTCCAACAGAAGTTATGCGTCGCACCTTCTCCTTTCATGCGGAATACAACGTACCAACATCAATCGTACTTGAGGTGGCGGAGCAGGCAATCAAGGAATGCCCGAAAGTTACGCTTCATCCTGGGAACTTTGCAGCTTTTATCGGATTTGATGAACAAGGCGCAATATACAAGATGCACTTTCATGCAAAAGATTTTGATGATTGGTTTCTCGCTGGCGATCAGGTTTCAAATGCCCTTTGGTATGGTTTGAACCGTCGAGGCATTCGTTTCGCATTTCAACGTCATTTGAACTTCGCTTTTCCAGAAGATGACAACCGACTTCTTCCTGACTCGTTGTTGGATGATTCAAACTGGGAAGACCTTGTGACCCTTTTTGGCCGGGTACCTGTATTTGAGCAAATGTTGGAAGAAGATATTGAGGACCTCGCCAAGACGGCAAATTGGCGAATTTTTGGTCCACCGGAAAGAATTGTGTCCGTTTCAGAGACAACTACTTCGATGTTTATTGTTGCTTCTGGTCGAGCCGATGTATTTGAAGTCATTGACGACGGTTCCGAAATCAAAATGGATGAGTTGGGCCCGGGTCAAACAGCCGGAATTATGGCTATCCTGACGGGCGCATCACAGCAAACAACTATTAGGGCTGCTATTGAAACAGCAGCCTGGGAAATCAACAGTGATGCGTTACATGCCATATTCGAGCGCCGCCCCATTGCCATGGAGCATATCGCCGAAAGTGTCGCAAGATGGCAGGCAGAGGAAGATCAAACGCTGGCTGCCCGAAAACTCAGCCGAACACAGGAAGCCAAAATTATAGACAAGCGCCAAACCTCGTTGAGCAAGCGTATCTCTCGCTTTTTTGTCCAAAGTAAAACAGAAGAAACCAATGTTGAGTTCACTGATTACTAGCGAATTCCCTGTGTAAGCTTCGAGGGTACTGTCAGACGAATGCGAACTCGCTTATTATCGTGACGAATGACATCTAATAAAGGTTCTATTCGCAGAACTGAAATGTCTTCGGTTGGCACTTTTTAGACCATTTGAGATCGACGAGTTTAATGTCGATAATTGCCAGGAAAGCGAAAGTTATTTCTGAGAACTCTGAAAATCGATTTTCAATGCCCGCGACGAAAGAGCAAAGCGGTAGTCGATGTCTGCGTTTCTTAATACATTGCGGTGATTTTTGAACTCGGCTAACGATCTCTCCACAAGGAAGGCTAAGTCCGTCAGAGGTTACCTTCCGAATAAACCCGTTTCTTACAGCCCATCAAGAACAATCCAATTTAGTTGTTTATCAAGCCTTCGAGCCTAGTAGAATAGAATATTCCATTCTTCTTGTATGCCGAATTTTGTGACGAAACTTGATGTCATTTATTGATATCTGGTGTTCGCTGTGGTTACTTGTGGAGTGTATCTCGTATAATAAGAATTTGTAGCTTGTAAACTCGCGCGGCAAAGCTGGCGAGCGCAGCCGCGTGTGGTTGAAATTTAAGAGTACCAAGTCGTAGTTTGTAAAAATGAAGGTGGCAAAGTTCATCTTATTAGAAATCAAATTATAGAGGTCCTAAATGTCTAGAAATTTTTTTGGAGTGCGTAGAAGTAAAGCCGTTTTTGGAATGATTTTGGCATTAAGTTTGCCGCTTACTAGTATTAGTGTTGCGGAGGAGGCCCTTAAAGGGTTTGCTAAAAGCTATATGAAGCAAGTTGAAAAAGCACTTGCAGACGTTGAGAAAAGGGCAGCCTCGGGGGATGCCAATACTGCGTTGATGTCCTTGGAAAAGGCCATGTACCAACTAGAAAAATTTGATAAAACCCCAAAATACCATGATCATTCCAGGGCGACAGCAGCACGTCTTTCAATCAGTGATTGGGGTAAAAAACTAGGCAATGATATGGCGGCGAAAGTTTCTGTGGGTAAAACCACAAAAAGTAGTGTTGTGTCCTCCGCCCCAGCAGAAGCGCCGCTTAAAAGCTTTGCCAAAAGTTATATGGAGCAGACGGAAAAACATATTGGCGCCGCCAAAAAACAGGAAGCTGCCAGTGATACCAATACTGCATTGAGCTCTTTGCAAGAAGCCATGCGGCAGTTGGGTAAGTTTGATAGAAACTACCCAAAACTGGAAGGACATAGCCGCGCTGTGGCTGCCCGCTCAGAAATCAGTGCCCTTGGTAAACGTCTTGGCGATGAAATGACGGCCAAGATAACGGCCGGTAAGACAACAGCTTCAGCCAAAAAAATCGTAAAGCCGTCTTCTGCGGCACCTGCACAATCTGTAGCTGCGACTGAGCCTACAACAACGACACCTATGAAGAAAACCGTAGTCGCGACTAAAGCGCCTCAAGCACCGAAAGCTTCTGCTGAAACAGACGACCAGTGGCTGAAAATAATTGACATTCTGGACGAGGCAAACGTGTCCCTTACGAGAGCTTCCTCATTTAAAACCTACAAGACGGTAGGTGATATTTCTAAAGCATTTTCTGCGTTTGACGTGGCGCTGGATACCAGTCGATCTGCTCTGGAAGGATATGATGCAGCGGCCTCAGCTAATAAACTTCCAACCAAGGGACGTGCTGCTAGGTATGCCAAAGAGTATGCGCAAGAGCTTCGCTATACCTATCGAGATAAAAAAGGGAAGAAGGACGCGTATTTAAGCAAATTATTTGACGGTGTAAAGGTGACCATCAAAGATTCCAGCGACGCTTTGATAGCAGCTAAAGACCAAGATGATAATCAACGTAGTTATCAGGCTGGCCAAGCGGCAAATTGGATGAAAAAAGATTTTGTGCAGTTTGATCTGGCTATGAAAGCATTAGGCGAAGGAGCTTCTGAAAAGATGAAAGGCCAAGCAAATGCGATTGAAAAAGACCGGAATGACGTCGAAACGCAAATAGCGGCTATTGATAAAAGTGTTGCTGAAGCTAAAGAGGCACGCCTTGCCGCAAACAGATTCCCACCAGGTTATACCAAGGCTGCCGATGAGACTGTTCTGGCAGTCGCGGAAAAACAGTTTGGAACAGAGATTTTACGGTCGGCAGAAATTGATCCATGGACAGAGAAACTGGAAGCCAAATGGATCAATGACGGCTGGGTTGTTGGGCGCTTCAAATATTACAGCCTGTGGTTGGTGAAAGAAGCTTCCAGCGGAAACACCCTAGTTTACAGTATGCGGTTCCGCCAAAAGGAACTTAGCCCAGGGGGATGGTCTGATGTGCACTATTTCAGTGTTGGAACATCCTATAAAATTTTGAGTGAGAATATCGACAAATAACAAAAAGTGATCAAACACTTGTTGTTTATAAGAACAAGCCAATAGTTCGGGTGAGCGGATTGTTGGCTTATTTGTTTGAGATGCCTCATAAGCACTCGTTTCCATTCGACAGGGGCACAAGCCCAACCCAATCTTTTAGACCCGCGCGGGGACTGCTAGGAAGATTTCTCGGCGTAACAGTCCATCACTGATAGCGGACAATTTTGACCGCCACATTTGCATGCGGTCGGTCAGGTTGGCGCTGCCAATCAATGTACAGAGTTCGTCATGATTTTGTTCGTCAGCCACGATCTGGCGACGATAGGATGCTTCAAAAGTACCCGTTACATCCTCGCATGCCTCAATCGTCCAGTCTGTCTGTGCCAATAGAGTAGTATAATCCGTTTCGCATTCAATGAATTCAGGGCCATTTTTGATCCCTCGACATCGATCAGTTGCGGATAATCCGGGCGAAACGGAGATAACGGTGAAGACCATGCGCCCGTCAGGTCGAATGACACGCCGGCAGGTTTCTAGAACAGCTCGTTTTCTAAGGAGACAACACAACAGGTCACTGTGACTGATCGCATCAAAGCAGTGGTCTGGGAAGGGTAGGGTCGAGGCGTCAGCGACTGAAGCGGTGACATGATCTTCGATTCCATCTGTGACGGCCCGGCTCAAAGCAATATTCAGGCCGTTTTCGGGCAGATCAACCAGAACAACGTCGCATTCTGTTTTCTGCGCAGTGTAAAGACCAGGCCAGCCTGACCCAGCGCCCAGATCAAGCAGACGCAGACCGCTTCGCAATTTAAGACGTTCAATGACATCATCTGCTTCGGCATGCGTCGTCCAGCTGTTGCCTCCATAATCACAGCCACACACTTGATTTCCGATCGTACGCATCACGGGTGTTAGCGATCGCTCATAAAATTCTTCAAACCGCTTCTTTTGAGCGCGTTCTTCTACGCTGAACGACTGGGTTGGCTCCAATGTGCAACTCACCTGTTAAATAGTTCGACGCTACATCGTATCAGTAAGTTCGATGTAAAAACATCTACTTTTGACACATAACGAAACTGAGAACTACGTCCATACAGGGCTCATAAATGTCCGTCAAGGGAGGCAACGTGGAAGTGATTTTGGGTAGGTGAAAAGGGCGGTTCGTGATCCTATTCGAAAGTTCTGATTGATTGAAACTGAAACCGCCTCTTGGACTCGCTCCTGACCCTATCCTTCTATTGTAGCTGAATTGAAGTGCAAGTATTTCCGTCCTGCATATCCGTTTTTGGCACAAAGCAGTACAAACAACTGCGGCCCTATTGGATCAATAAATATCCTTTGCAGAGGAGAAAGCTGACAATACGATTTAGTCGGTTTTCGTGCGAAAGCCTATCAGATCAAATCTGAATTATTACACTACGTGTACGTTTAGCGAAGGTTCGGTATTAATGACTTCGTGTCCCCGCAACCAAATTAAAACGCCCAGCAGGAAACTGTAGGGCCTTTCTGCGTTCAAGGTAGAAGGAGAGCTATCAGTAAATACTGATTGTCTATTTTCTAGCACACAGTTTTCCTGGTATCTGATTGATTGTTAGGGGCTTGCTCAGAGTTCCTTGCGGGACTTCTTTATATAGCCCTTTTGGTAGGGCGAGAGCTTGGCAGCTGCAGAATTTTCTTAAATGAATATTATTTTGATGGTATAAAAATCAGTCTACACTTGGCACTATAATGGTGGCCTACGTTTTTTGTATAGGTAGAGCAGCATGGATCCACAACGTTTGGTTTTTCTCATGGACGATCATGAGAAATGGCTTTCAGATAAAAATAGTGGAAGCCGTGCGGATCTGACTTTCTCTGACTTGAGTGGCTTTAATTTCAGCAGCTCTAATCTCCGCTTAGCCAAAATGGTAGGCGCAAATCTAGAGGGATGTGACCTCTATAACGCAGATTTACAGGACTTGGATGGCTTCGGGGCCTCGTTTATTCGAGCTGACCTTACTGACAGTGACTTTTCAAGAGCAGATTTGCGAGGCACAAAATTTTATAGAGCGATGTTGCACGGGACCAAACTTGTAAATGCAGATTTACGCCGCGGAGTGCTCCTGAACAATGCCGGTGAGACTGTTAAAATTATAACCTCCGACTTAAGTCAAGCTGAGTTGGACGATGCGGATCTGCAGAATATTAAACTTACCGGCGGCTGTCTGGCAGGCGCGTCGCTTAAGAATGCCGATTGCCGCGGTGCTTTATTGGGGGGGTGTGATTTTGAGGGTGCAAATCTTTCAGGGGTAAATTTTGAGCGTGCTAACTTGCGCGGTGCTAGATTAGTTGGTGCCGACTTGACTGGCGCTAATCTGCAAGGCGCTGATTTGAGTGAAGCGAATTTGCAGCAAAGTAATTTTTCTGGCGCTAATATGGCTGGTGCCCATTTGGCTGGTGCCAACCTTGATAGTGCGATAGGAATTACGCTTGAGGGGACGGAAGAGTCTCCAGAGGAAATTAAATCCCGTATTCGTATTGAAATACAGGCCACGCTTAAGGCTCACAGGCTCTGGGTGAGGAGCAATGGCACCAAGGGTGAACGTTGTTCTCTCCAGAATGCTGACCTGACCGACATGGACTTTTCCAACGGCATACTGGATGGTGCCAATTTGCGTGGGGCCGACCTTAGCCGTTCCAATTTGGCGGGGGCAAGGTTAATAATGGCTGATTTATCCGGTACGACCTTTTTCAAGGCGAATTTAGAAAATGCCCGATTGGACGGTGCCAATTTGCGCGGTGCTGCATTGATAATGGCTAACTTGACGAGTGCAAGCTTTGTACCTTTGACGTTGATGAATGACGAAGGCCAACCAACTGGGCGCGCATGGGCCGCCAATCTTTCAATGGCAACGCTTGATGGCGCTCGGCTTATCAATGCTAAGTGCAATGGTGCCAATATGGTCGGAGCAAGCTTACAAGGGGCGGATCTCTATAATACTAACTTCAGTGATGCGCGCATGACCGATGTAAAGTTAGACGGGGCGAATGTAGATACTGCTGTATTTCCAAAAGGCGGTCCGGGCTAAAGCGTACTGCAGGCATAGTTGTTTCGATAGTAGAAAAGCCGCTTGTGACCCAAAGGGGCGTTGACCTCACTCCAACCTAATTGCGGAAGTGCGGGCCTTGCGGACATTCGACGAATATCAGCGATGGTTTATAATATTAACTTGTACTTTCCATGATCAGTAAAATAGTCGCTGTTTCTGATAACGCTTCGTAGGAATGCGGCACATCTGCGGGATACCGGAAATAGTCGCCAGTATTGATGTTTTCTGCGCCTCCAGACGGACCTAATCGAGCCGACCCAGAACAAACAAAAGCATGTTCGACCGTCCCCTGTGGATGTGGTTCAGCCCTGCGAGCCAGTCCCTGCAACAGGCTGACCCGATAAAGGTCTCGTCGAATCATTGGGGGGCATTTCGCAAGTAGCACCGTGGAAAACTCTGAGGAGTCAGAGGATAGCTCCAATCCTTCTTGCGCGCGTATAATTTGACTGTGCGAAGTTGTGATTTCGAACAAGAAGCTGAACGGAATCTCTAGCGCTGTTGCGAGAGCCCAAAGGGTTTCAATACTCGGGTTTCCTTTTCCAGCTTCAAGCTGTGACAGGGTGGATTTTGACAAACCAGCCTTTGCCGCGAGCGCAGAAAGGCTTAACCCCACTTTATTTCGTTCCCGACTAATTGCACTAGCAATGAGTTCCGCAGGTCTCATGAGTTTTTATCGTCCATTATATTATCCAATCGTTCTATTTGACGAACGACTTATTATCGTTCATTATATCGGACAACGTTCATTACGCAAATGGAAAAGGCTATGAAGACAATACAAGAAACCCGACGGCGGACGCCTCTGCAAGAGTTTAGAGCCGCCATTCGCGATATTATCCCATTGGCATTTGGAGTGGCGATTTATGGCGCAGCCTTTGGTTTGTTGGCCGCACAAGCAGGGATGAGCGAGCTGCAAACTGGCGTAATGGGAACGTTTGTATTTGCTGGATCATCACAAATCGTTGCGGCTGAAAGATTGGTCGCAGGTGCTGGAGCGTTCGCAGCGATAGTAGCTGGGTTAGCGCTGAACTTGAGACTCCTCCTGATGACAGCGTCGCTTCGGGACGAGTTTGCAGGTCGTCCGATCTGGCAGGTTTTGTTGGGAGTTCACCTGACATCTGATGAAAACTGGGCATTGATGCATGCGGCACGCGCAAAAGGGATGCATGCTGGATATTGGTACCTCGTCGGTGGCGGTGCATCTCTTTTGTTAGTTTGGATCGTGTCAACAGTTCTGGGGGTTAGCTTTGCCAAGGCGCTTCCTGATCCTCGCGCTGTTGGAATAGATTTTGCTTTCACAGCTGCCTTCATAGCTATTCTTTGTAACTTGTGGCGAGGCGTGGAAGATTTTCTGCCGTGGGCCGTTTCGATTGGTTGCGCTGGGGCACTGACACTGTTGACCCCTGTCGAGCCTTCATGGGCGCTTGCATTCGGGGGTGTCGCAGGAGCCGCTGTCGCGGGAATATTCCAGAATGACTGAACAATGGTGGCTTATACTTGGCCTTGCAATTGGAACCTATTCGATCCGGCTCGGAGGATACTTTCTTGGCGCTCAGCTTCCGTCCTCAGGCGCATGGTCGCGGGCACTTACAGCCTTGCCCGGTAGTTTAATCGCTGCTTTGCTTGCTGTCATTCTCATTCAAGGAGGCACGGCAGATTGGTTGGCGGCAAGCATAGCTCTTGCTGTGGCCATGTTGACACGTAGTTTGCCGCTCACAATGATTGCCGGGATTGTTGCTGTATGGTTTTTGCGTATCAGCCTGTAATCGCAGTCCTTCCTTGCGTGGCAGAAATTGGTAATGAAAGGCTCAATTCAGGCGCTGCTGACGCGAACCGGAAGCTAACGACCTGATCTGGTCCGTGTTCCGCATACACTTTTCCTTTTTATGTCCAGCCGATATCTGTCACTCCTGACCTTACAAACGAGGAAAGTGCTACAGTTTTGCCGCAATACATTACTATCGCGATTGTTGCAGGTTCCTTCAATCGTGTGCAATATAGCCTTTGGTTTCGGCTTTCTGCTCGATTGAATTTAATAAAGGAATGAATACGCAATGCCTTGGATTGATACGGTCCCATATGAGGAAGCTACTGGACGTCTAAAGACACTTTATGATCGGGTCAAAGGGCCGGATAATAACGTAGATAACATCATGATGATGCATTCCCTGCGGCCACACACAATGGAAGGACATATGGCAATATATAAATATGTCTTGCATCATTCGAATAATACTATCCCCAAATGGTTTCTAGAAACTCTCGGCGTTTGGGTTAGTTCACTTAACAAGTGTCCCTACTGCGTAGATCATCATTTCGCGGGGCTGAAAAGATTGCTTAATGACGATGAAAAAACTGCGGCTATTCGGTCAGCAATTGATAATCGTGCAATAGATGCTGCACCGCTAAATGATCAGCAAAAATTGGCGATGGAATATGCGCAATTATTAACGATTAACCCCTCGAGCATTACTGAAAAACTGGTTTCTAAGCTGCGGGATGCAGGATTTGAAGACGGCGAGATTTTGGAAATTAATCAGGTCTCTGCCTATTTTAGTTATGCAAATCGGACGGTGTTAGGGCTGGGCTGTTCAACCGATGGTGACATTATTGGCTTATCACCCAATAATTCTGATGATCCGAATGATTGGAACCACACTTAAAGAGACCTTAAAGCCTCTCCTTCGTTCGCGATTTTAAGTGCAATTTCACACCCGACACCGCTGCTGAGAGAGGCCAATACCGCAAGATGTTTGGTATGTGAAATTTCTGAAAAGGAGGGAGGCGGGAAAACCGCTCCCTACTGGATGGGTCTAAAACTGCACCAAATTTTGCATTGATGTGTCCATTTAGAGACCGAATTTTCCTCTGATGTAAATCATTAGTTAATTAGTGTTTGATAATAATTGCTAGTTTCATCAATTGTGGTGTTTTCTAGCCATGAGCTGGAGGATAAGGAATACAAGGAACGTTTGAAATGACTAGATCAAAATTGCGTATCGCTCAAAAATTACCCTTGTTGATTGTGTGTGCTTCTTTAGTTCTTGGCTTAAGTCTTGGTGTTCTTGGTTATATTCAGGGTTCAAATGCTGTGCATGAAGAGGTGACAAAGAAGCTTCAAGTCGTGTTACAAGCCAGAACCACTGCCTTGAGTGACTATTTGTCTTCTATTCGTGAAGATCTGTCGATTACGGCTTCTAATCCGGTGGTCGTAAGTGCATTAAAAAAATACATTGAAGGGTGGAACGCCATAGAAGGCAATCCCGAAAGTTTCCTGCAAAATTCTTACATCGAGGGTAATCAATACCCGACTGGCGAGAAAGAAAAGCTAGATTTTGCAAATGATGGAACTCTTTATAGTGCTGTCCACAAACGATATCATCCATGGTTTAGAACGGCACTTAATACACGTGAATATTACGATATTTTCCTATTCGATTTAGAAGGGAATCTGGTTTATAGCGTGTTTAAAGAGTTGGACTATGCCACTAACCTTATGCAGGGAAAATGGAGTAAAAGCGGGCTCGGCGACATATTTCGAGCTGCTTCATCGACCCTTTCTCCTGAACATAGGGCTTTTGAAGATTTCAAACCCTATGCACCGAGTTATGACGCACCGGCCAGTTTCATCGGTGCCCCAGTTTTTGATAATGGCGAACCAATTGGTGTGTTGGCGTTCCAGATGTCTATTAGCCGAATTAATGGTTTGATGCAGGACGCTACTGGTCTGGGAAAAAGCGGGGAAAGCTACATTATAGGTCAAGATTTTTTGATGCGAAGTGACTCTCGGTTCTCTGAGACCTCAACGATTTTAAAACGCGAAGTTCTAACTGAAACTGCAAAATTAGCACTGGATGGAAACACTGGTGCCATGGAGACAGTTGATTACCGCAATGTTCCGGTAGTTAGCGTGTATGGCCCGCTCGAGTTTATGGGCGTCAAGTGGGGGGTTTTAGCTGAAATCGATCAAAGTGAGTTCAAAGAACCTATAAATTCAATGCGGAATAACATGGCAATCGCAGGTGTACTATTGTTACTGCTGGTTGGCGGTGTAGGTGTTTTGTTTGCACGTGGTGTTGTGCAGGCTCTCGAGGGAATTACGAATGCCATGCAGACCCTTGCTGGGGGGAATAATGAAGTCGAGATACCAGAACTGGCAAGGCAAGACGAAGTAGGTGAGATGGCAAGCGCCCTTCAGATTTTCAAGGAATCCGCCATTAAGAGTGTGGCGCTTGAAAAAGAGCAAGCGACATCACGAAAAGAGGCCGAAGCTGAAAGAGTGGTTGCAGATGAGGAAAGACTGCAGGCTGCGGAAGACGTGGAGAACGCGAAAATTCAAGCGGAGGTGGAGAAAAGTGCGGCTTTGGCTGAATTGGTTGCTTCTTTTGAAAACTCTGTTGGTTCAGTTGTCGACAGTGTTGCGGCCGCGGCATCTGATATGGAAGCGACAGCTCAAACGATGACCAACATTTCTGATCAAACTTCAGATCAGGCGCTTAATGTTTCGAAAACGTCTACAAGCGCAACAAATAATGTACAGGCTGTGGCATCTGCCGCGGAGGAACTTTCAGCCTCGATTTTGGAAATTAGTAATCGTGTGACACAATCTTCTAAAGTAACCAATCAAGCCGTTGCAGCTGCGAACAAAGCGGATGTACTTATACAAGGATTGGATGCTGGCGCTCAAAAAATTGGAGACGTGCTTCTCTTAATTCAGGATATCGCCGAACAAACGAACCTTTTGGCACTAAACGCCACCATTGAAGCTGCCCGCGCAGGAGATGCAGGTAAAGGATTTGCTGTCGTTGCTTCAGAAGTGAAAAGCCTCGCCTCTCAAACGGCAAAGGCGACAGAGCAGATTGGTGCGCAGATTACTGATATTCAGGATTCTACTACTAATGCTGTCAGCGCCATTAAGGAGATATCTTCCACGATTAGTAAAGTAGATGAAATTGCAGCCTCTATTGCTTCTGCTGTTGAAGAACAAGGTGCCGCAACGCAAGAAATCTCGTCTAATGCGCAGCGCGCTGCCAGTGGTACCCAAGAGGTTACGAGTTCAATCGATACTGTAACCACTGCGGCCACAAAATCGGGAAATGCTTCCAAGGAAGTCCTTGAAGCTTCCCGGAAATTGTCTGAACAATCGGATAATTTACGTCAGCAAGTGACGAATTTTGTGCAGAAGGTGAGTTAATTACGTTTGGTTGAGAACACTTCTTTTGGGTGAAGTGTTCTCAACCAAAACTTTCAGTTAAATTTTCGAAAAACCCGAGTGCGATTGAACAAATCTTCTAATTCTTCGACGCGCCCTTTGGTTTCGCCCCAGGTTTTCTTTTGTATTTCTGCCACCATTGTCTCCATCAAGAGCATGGTTACGACAGAGGAATCCCACGCAGAGGGAACGGAAATTCTGCTACTGAAACACAAATCTGCGAGCTTCGAGACTGGGGAGCGCCATTGGTCCGTAAACAGGATCACTTTGACGCCTCTCTCTTTCGCGAGTTCTGCAAGCTTTATTGTACTGTTTTCATATCGCCGTATGTCAACAATGATTAAGACGTCATCTGATTGCATGTCCAATACGAAATGAGGCCAGGAATTGGATCGGGTCTCGACATTGCTAACCCCCTTGCGGATCATTTGCAAATGCATAAAAAAGTAGTCGGAGAGCGCACTGCTAATACGGCCCCCCACAACAAATATGGATTTCTTGGGATCTGACAAAAAATCGCAAGCAGCATCGAAATCTTTGTGATCGATTTGGGATAGCGTCTGATGAATGTTTTCAATTACGGCCCCTGTAAAACTATTCAGGATGTGTTTATCCGGGGCATTTCCTGCCCACCTTTCATGTTTTGAGATAGGGGTGGTGATTTTGGCTTCCAGCTCTCGTCGTAATTCTGCTTGAAACTGTGGGAATCCTTCAAATCCCAGTTTTCTTACCATGCGAACTACTGTAGGGGTTGAAACTTCGGCATTTTTGGCGACCTCAGTGATACTTCCAAGTCCTGATACCGGATAATTATCCAATATAGACCCTGCCAACTGGCGCTCTGCTCGAGTCAATTGTGCGACCGATTGCTGTAATTTGTCGGCAATGGTTCCTTTGTCAGTTGGCATCGGCTCTCCCTTTTAATGAAATAATACCAACAGAAGTGGGTGGAATGAAGCAATAATTTCAGAATAATTCTTGACAGAGCAAGTCGATCTGTAGTGATTTGTACAAAAATTAGAGTAGTTCAGAATGATTTTGACGGAAATTAGTCAAAAAATGACAGATGCAGATATGTTCCTGCCAACAGTTTTCAACGAAGGTGGCCAGGCCCCTGTTTTGTTGATATGCGAGCACGCGTCTAATTTCTTTCCAGCACAATATGCAATGCTCGGTGTGGATGAAGCTGTAATTTCAAGTCATGCAGCATGGGATCCGGGGGCATTGGATGTTGCTCGGCATCTATCAGATATGTTGGATGCTCCGCTTGTTGCAGGGAGTGTTTCTCGACTGTTATATGATTGTAATCGACCACCTGAAGCTAGGGATTCAATTCCCGAACGAAGCGAGGTCTTTAACATTCCCGGAAACAAAAATCTGTCTGAAGCAGACCGTGCCAATCGAGCAGCGTACATATATCGCCCGTTTGAGCAGACTGTGGCGAGTATGATTTCAGAGCGCAAGCATTTGAAGGCCGTAGTAACAATTCACAGTTTTACTCCTGTTTACCATGGTATGCCCAGAGCAGTTGATGTGGGAATACTTCACGATGCGGATGCACGCCTTGCAAATGCGATGTGTGAGGCTGCAAGTAACACTCAGGATCTCATTGTACGAGTGAACGAGCCTTACGGTCCGACGGATGGTGTCACACATACATTGTCTGAATTTGGGGTGAAGAACCGCTTGTTCAATGCAATGATAGAGATTAAGAACAATTTAGTTAGTACACAGGGCGAGGTTGAAAATATGGCCGGCCTTCTTGAACTTTGGACAAAAACTGCGCTTTCAGGGCTTGGGGTGCAGCTATCAAAAGGAGAGGAAAATGCCCCCGTTCATTAGGCGTTACGTCCGCTTTGTAGATGCGGCTAACAGGCGCCTTGGTCGTTTCATTATGTATTTTATTTTTGTGATGGGAGGGATCTTGTTGTGGTCGTCCATTTCAAAAACATTTTTCATGCCGTCGTTATGGACGCTTGAAATGGCCCAATTCGCAATGGTTGCCTATTACATTCTTGGCGGGCCCTATTCCTTGCAGTTGGGCTCGAATGTGCGAATGGATTTGTTCTATGGCGGTTGGTCACTGAAAACAAAAGCCTGGGTAGATGCTTTTACAATTTTCTTCCTGATCTTTTTTCTGGGTGTTTTGCTCTACGGCGCGGTTGATAGCACGACATATGCCTTAAAGTATGGTGAGCGCAGTTATTCCGCGTGGCGCCCTTACATGTGGCCGATTAAGGTCGTCATGTGTTTCGGTATTTTTATGATGTTATTGCAATCGATTTCAGAGTTTTTCAAAGACATTGCACGTATTCGGGGGACTGAAATTTAATGTCTTATGAGTTGATTGCCATCTTGATGTTTTCAATGATGATGTTGATGCTGATGACGGGCCAACGCGTATTTGGTGCGATTGGTGTTGTCGGTGTAACGGCTGCATTGCTTCTTTGGGGAACCGGCGGGAGTGACATTGGGTTCTCTGCTGCGATGAAGCTGATGAAATGGTATCCGCTGCTTACATTGCCCATGTTTATTTTTATGGGTTATATACTATCAGAATCCAAGATCGCAGACGATCTCTACAAGATGTTTCATGTGTGGATGGGACCTGTAAGAGGTGGGCTTGCCATCGGTACTATTTTGCTGATGGTATTGGTTTCAGCAATGAATGGATTGTCCGTGGCCGGTATGGCCATTGGCGCGACCATCGCCCTACCTGAACTATTGCGGAGGGGGTATGACAAGCGAATGGTCACCGGGGTGGTCCAGGCGGGATCCTCACTTGGGATCTTGGTGCCACCTTCTGTTGTCCTTGTTTTGTATGCGATGATAGCGCGTCAACCGGTAGGCCAGCTTTGGCTCGCAGGGGTATTCCCTGGCCTTATGATGGCAGCCATGTTTATTCTATATGTTGTGATCAGGTGTCGGATCCAGCCCGAACTTGGTCCGGTGTTGCCGAAAGAAGAACGCGACATTCCAATGCGAGAAAAACTGGTTTTGCTTCGGGCAGGGCTTCTTCCGATCATTATTTTCGGAACGATGATGGTGCCGTTTGTCAATGGCTGGACCAGTCTTGTGGAAAGTTCTGCAATTGGAGCGTTCGCCGCATTTTTTGCCGCGATTTTAAAAGGCCGCATGACGAAAATTGTGTTTGAAAATTCAGTTCGCCAAACGCTTGCAATCTCATGCATGTTCATGTGGATTATTCTAGCGGCGCTGGGTTTTGGCGCAGTCTTCGATGGTCTCGGGGCAGTTCGCGCTATCTCTGGATTGTTTACAGAGCAATTGGGCCTGTCTCCATGGACTATTCTCATTCTGATGCAACTTTCTTTTATCATCATGGGAACATTCCTTGATGATACTGCGATGCTGGTGATTGTTGCGCCGCTATACGTTCCTTTGGTGCACGCGCTTGGCTTCGATCTGATCTGGTACGGCGTGTTGTATACTATCACTACACAGATCGCTTATATGACACCGCCATTTGGGTACAATCTGTTCTTGATGAGGGCGATGGCACCACCAGAAATCACGCTTAAAGATATATACGGATCCATTACACCGTTTGTTTTGATAATGGTTGTGGCGCTGGGGATTGTAATGTGGTTTCCTGAAATCGCACTGTGGTTACCAAAATACGTATACGCGAAATAAAACTTGGGCGGTGGTCCCAATAAGAAACGTCGATAAGTAAATGAGTTTAACAGGGTAATAAACAAGGAGGGTTAATCATGACGAACAGACGTAAGTTTTTAACTGGAGTTGGCGCAGCTGGTGCAGTTGGTGCATCAACACTTGCAGCACCTGCTGTTCATGCGAAATCAAAAATCCGTTGGAGACTGCAAACTTATGCAGGTTCTGCACTTGGTGAGCATGTGATTAAACCAGCCGTTGAAGCATTCAATAAAATTGCTGGTGATGAAATGGAAATTCAGCTGTTCTATGCGGATCAGTTAGTTCCGACGGGTGAGCTTTTCCGTGCCATGCAAAAAGGGACCATCGATATGGTCCAGTCTGATGATGATTCCATGGCATCCCCAACTGAGGTTACAGTTTTTGGTGGATACTTCCCGTTCGCTAGCCGGTATTCTCTGGATGTGCCTGTGTTGTTTAATCAATACGGCCTTGGTGAAATTTGGGAGGAAGAGTACTCAAAGGTTGGTGTGAAATGGCTTTCTGCTGGTGCATGGGATCCATGTCATTTTGCGACTAAAGATCCAATTCACTCCTTGGCGGATCTTAAAGGTAAGCGGGTCTTTACATTCCCAACTGCCGGTCGTTTCTTAAGCCAGTTTGGTGTTGTTCCAGTAACACTTCCTTGGGAAGATATTGAGGTTGCGGTTCAAACGGGTGAGCTGGACGGTGTTGCATGGTCCGGTATTACTGAAGATTACACAGTTGGTTGGGCGGACGTTACCAATTACTTCCTGACCAATAACATTTCAGGTGCTTGGGCTGGATCGTTCTTTGCCAATATGGATCGTTATAACGAACTTCCAGATCATCTGAAGCAGTTGCTTACGTTTATGATGGATAGCTCGCATTACTATCGTCAGTGGTGGTACTGGGGCGGGGAAGCAACTCTTCGTACGCAAGGCACGAAAATGAAGCTTACAACAATTCCAGATGAAGAATGGGCAACTGTCGAAACAGCAGCTCATAAATTTTGGGATGAAATTGCGGCGGAATCTGAAACCAAAGCACGCGTTGTAAAAATCCTTAAAGAGTACAACGCGACAATGGATAAAGCTGGTCGCCCGTATCGTTACGGCTGAAGCAACTTTTCACTAACGTAAAACTGGCATGCCTCGTTTGGGCGTGCCTTTTTTTTGTACCAACGATTTTGAAGTTTAACCTATAAATTAGTTCTTCTTATCGTCTGCAAAAAAATGAAGAAAGCTAAAGCATGACAGAACAATCTATTCAAACCGAACTAGAAGAAAATATTCTGACCATTCGGCTTAATCGCCCAGAAAAAATGAATGCATTTACCATCGCCATGGGAGAGCAGCTAATTGAAGAGCTGGACCGGGCGGATAAGGATGACGATGTAAGGGCGATTATTTTTACAGGTAACGGCAGAGCTTTTTGCGCTGGTATGGATCTGTCTAGCAGTGGGAATGTGTTCGGACTTGATGAAACGATTGATCCGGATTCTCCTGAAATGAAGAAGAACCGAGATCTTGGCGGCATTCTAACACTTCGTATGTTTAGAATGAAGAAGCCAATGATTGGAGCAATCAACGGTGCCTCTGTAGGTGTCGGATCCACAATGCAGCTGCCAATGGATGTGCGAATTGCCAGTGAGCGAGCCAAATTTGGATTTGTTTTCTCACAACGTGGCGTCACGCTAGAAAGCTGCGCGAGCTGGTTTTTGCCGCGCCTTGTGGGATTACCCAAAGCGTTGGAATGGTCGTTTTCCGGAAAGGTTTTTGGCGCAGAGGAAGCTCTAGCTGGCGGGTTGGTGAGTGAAGTGCTGAACGGGGATCGGTTGGAAGATCGTGCGCGGGAGATTGCGCGTAGTTTTAGCACGGGAACCAGTGCCATGTCCGTTGCTGCCAATAGACAACTTTTATGGCGCATGATGGGCGCAAGCCATCCAATGGAAGCGCATAAGCTGGAAAGTCGCACGATGCTTCATTCCAGTGTTAGAGACGGTAAAGAGGGGGTTCAGTCTTTCCTTGATAAGCGCGAGCCTGACTTTGCAGACAAGGTTTCAAACGGCGCGCCCGGAGGCTTCGATTGGGACGTAGAACCTGACTGGAGTTAAACCCTATACACAATAAAAACCCGGCATCGAGCCGGGTTTTTCTGTGCTAACAGGGAATTGCGTAGTTTAGAACTCTATAGTGTAGGCGGCTAAGATACCAAACACGCGACTATCAACGCCACCTTCTTCAACAAAGCGGTAGCCTGTAGAAATACCCAGACCAAAGTCGAATTCATATCCGAGTGTTACATCTGCGATATAATCGTCGGTATCACCGCCAGCACTTTCAATGTCGCGGCGCTGGTAACTACTTGTTGCGGTCCAGTTACCGTAACCAAGCGTCAAGCCTGCTGTTGTATAAAGTGTGTTGTCGCCTTTAATTCCCCCAGCATCGTCTAGGTAGGCAACCTCAAATAACGGCGTTAAAGTTAGATCTTCGTTAAGTGGAATTTCATATTCGGCGCCAGCGGCATAACCGAGCTGGTTTGTTGTTCCATCATCGCCTTCTGCTGCGGATGAAAAACCGACGTGATAGCGGAAACCTTCCAGTTGTTCAAAATAGCCATCAAGTGCAACGGCAAATGATTCCAAACTCTCTGTGTTTGCGACACCGCCATCTGGCTTATCGACAGGACCGCGACTGGTTCCAGCAGAGTCGCTGAGGAATGTAGTATCAGCAAAGAATGTACTCGCGGATACTGTGTGTCGGCCTGAAGCATTAAAGGACAAGCTACCGCCAAGACCCAACATTTCAGCTAACTCATAATCCTCGCTGAGGTTGCCCCAGGAAAGTCCCGGAGTCGCATCCCATGCAATACCGAAGTTGGCAGAAAATTTACCGGCATAAAGCGAATAATCATTAGTATCGTAATTCACAGTAAGTGCGCCGACATATCCGCCCAGATCTTCAAAGGCGCGGTCACCCGTGGCATCTTCAACAGGCTCCAATGTTGCTTCCAAATTGACGGAGAGTTCAGGCGTGAAGCTGACAGTTGTCGCAAGATTAATCATCGGATAAAGGTCATCAATTTCCGCCGACGGGTCATCAGATTTGTGGGTCCAGTCATTTTGAAGCTCAAACGAAATCTCTCCTGATATAGCGGGATAAGAGGCTTCTTCTGCATGTGCTGCTGCGCCAAATGCAATTAAAGGAAGGGCACAAAGTGCGATTTTTTTCATTGTTTATGTCCAGTTATTCAGCCAACCAGTACATGGTCTGACAAATTGTGAGACCATTACTAATGATAATCATTCTTAATAGCAAGAAGGAATTTTAATATTCTTTCCCAACTAGAGACGACTGATTTGTTTATTTGTGAAGTGCTTTGGGTGGATGTTTAAATTGGGGCAGAAAGTAAGAAATTGCTGCGCTTAGGGTTAAGAAAAATCCTGAAATAATGAGGCATGCAGATAAACCCCACATCTGAAAGACCCATCCGGAAAGGACAGTGCCAATCAAACGCCCTAACGCGTTTGCCATGTAATAGAAACCAACATCCAACGAGACACTATCGCGATTTGCGTATGAGATAATAAGATAGCTATGCAGAGAAGAGTTGACAGCAAACAGTGCTCCGAAAATGAGCAAGCCAACGAGTAGGCTAATCTCGGTATAGAAGTTATTTGTAACGGCAGAGGCAATCAAAAAAGGGACGATGCTTAGCGCGACTACCCATAGAAAAGCGGAGCGGCCATCGGGAGCGTTCTTCTGCTTTTGGGTGGTGAGGAAAGGGGCAAAGGACTGCACTACGCCATAACCAATAATCCAAAGAGCAAGGAAGCTCCCGACAGACCAGTGGTTCCAACCAAGAGTACTCGAGAGGAAAACCGGCAACGCGACAACAAACCAAACATCTCTAGCGCCAAACAGAAACAAACGTGCCGCTGAAAGGGTATTAATAGCAGGACTTTTAGAAAAAATATCTCGGAATTTGGGCTTGTTTCTAATTTGTCCTAGGCCTTTTTCGAGGAACATCAGACTGGCAACGAGAACCAGCAGCAAAATGACGATCATTATCGCAATTGCATACTGGAAGCCGAAGAGTGTCAGCAAAAGACCGCCTGCGAAAAATCCTATCCCTTTGAGGCTATTTTTAGAGCCGGTTAGAAGGGCAACCAAACGGTATAATTTGTCTTCAGCATCTTGCGGAACCATAAGTTTCACGGCGCTTTTAGCGCTCATCTTATTCAGGTCTTTTGCGACGCCTGATAGCGCCTGCGCAGCCATTACCCAAGGAACGGTCAGGTAAGCACTGGGGACTAATAGCATCACTAGTGCACTTATTTGCAAAGCGAGGCCCAAATTCATGGTTCGGTTCAGTCCAAGTCGCGCTGCAATCCAGCCGCCAACAAGGTTTGTGATGGCACCAAATGCCTCATAAAAGAGAAACAGCATTGCGATCGACAAGGGGCTGTAGCCAAGTTCATGAAAGTGTAAAACCACCAGCATTCGTAATGCACCGTCTGTAAGCGTAAACGCCCAATAGTTGCCGGTGATCAACATGTATTGTCTGAAATGCGGTGTACTTTGTGTGGATTGCATTGGTTATCTCTGGTCCATATTACCAATCATCTGGACCAATTCCATCGTGCGGTTCACATATCCCCATTCATTGTCATACCAAGCATATATTTTAACTTGAGTATCATTTATCACCATGGTTGAAGGGGCGTCGATAATACTGGATCTTGGGTCGGTTTTATAATCAACAGAAACAAGAGGGCGAACTTCGTACCCAAGAATACCCTTTAAGGCTCCTTCGGAGGCGTCCTGAAGAAGTTGATTTACTTCATGGACCGTCGTCGCGCGCTCTACTTCAAAAACACAATCCGTCAGGGAGGCGTTGGCGAGAGGGACACGCACTGCATGGCCGTTCAGTTTTCCTTGTAGTTCGGGGAATATATGTGTGATTGCGGAGGCTGATCCTGTGGATGTGGGAATTAAACTCATACTTGAGGCCCGGGCACGTCGCAAATCTTTGTGGGGGGCATCCAATATTGTCTGTGTGTTCGTAATGTCATGGATTGTTGTCATGGATCCATGTTTGATCCCGAGGCTTTCATGTATAACTTTAACAACTGGCGCCAGGCAATTTGTGGTGCAAGACGCGGCAGTGACAATCCGATGCGAAGTTAAATCATACAAGTCATCATTGACGCCCATGACAACATTTAGCACGCCCGGTTCTTTCACCGGAGCCGTAACAACGACCCGTTTAACATTTTGATCCAGGTAAGCTTGTAATTTATCAGTAGAATTCATTTTCCCTGAGGCTTCAATAACAATATCGCAGTTTGACCAGTCGGTCTCTGCGATTGCTTCATTACGCGTAAAGGGGATAAATTTGTCTCCAACCCTCAAATGAGAAGTGTCATGTAATGCTTCATGTTGCCAACGGCCGTGGATACTATCGAAGTTCAAAAGATGAGCAAAAGTCTTAGCATCGCCGCCCGGATCATTGATTTGAACGAATTCAATATCCTGCCAACCCCAAGCGGCTCGAAACGCCAACCTGCCCATTCGGCCAAATCCGTTAATTCCAACCTTAATTGCCATTTCCAGTTGTCTCCGATGTTTGAAATAAATGTTGTGAACGTTTGCAAAAAGCGACAAGAGATAACATCACCGGTACTTCCACCAATACCCCAACAACAGTCGCTAACGCCGCGCCTGAATGTACGCCGAATAAGGATATAGCAACTGCAACAGCAAGTTCGAAGAAATTGGACGTTCCGATTAAACAAGCTGGGGCCGCGATGTTATAGGGTAATTTCAAAGTTCTCGCTCCCGCATAGGTAATAAAAAAAATGCCGTAACTTTGCAGGATCAGCGGGACAGCAATCAATGCAATGGCTGTCGGGTTAGAAAGGATCGTGGGAGCCTGTAATCCGAAAAGAAAGAAGACTGTCAAAAGCAATCCAATGACCGAGAGCGGTTTGAGTTTTGTGAGGAAGTTGTTAAGGCCAACTACATCATCTCTTGTCAAAAAGTACCTCCGTGTTGCGATGCCTGCAAGAAGCGGAAGTAAAACATATAGAATAACGGAAACTACCAATGTGTCCCACGGTACGTAAATTTCGCTAATTCCAAGGAGGAAGGCCGCGATCGGCGCAAAGGCGAAAATCATAATCACATCGTTGATGGAGACTTGTAATAACGTGTAGTTGGCATCGCCTTTTGTTAACTGGGTCCATACGAAAACCATCGCAGTGCAAGGTGCTACGCCAAGCAGGATCATACCGGCAATATATTCATTTGCTGTATCAACAGAGACCAGATCTGCGAAAATCAAGCGAAAGAAAAGCCATCCCAAAAGTGCCATTGTAAACGGCTTAATCAACCAGTTGATAACCAAAGTGAGAATAATTCCTTTTGGCTTTCGACCCGCATTTTTCATGGTTGCTAAATCAACATGGATCATCATTGGATAAATCATCGCCCAAATCAGAACAGCAATAGGGAAATTAATATGGGCCCATTCCAAAGAAGCCGCGAATGTAAATGGAGCGGGAGTTTGGCTGCCAAGAAGAACTGCGAAGAACATGCTCAAGCCGACCCAGAAAGTTAAATATTTCTCGAAAATTCCCATTGAACCTCGCGTAACGCATCGTGAATCAATCACCAAAAGCTGTATGTTTTTACTTCATACAGCCACATATACAAACATCGTTACACTAATTTTACAAAGCCGGGTTTTGATTTCTGTCTTTGAAGAGTTATCTAAATGGGTGGAGGTTCTTTTCAGCCAATGGACGCAATCTTTTAACGTGGAGCAATAGATGTTAGATTTGCAGAAGACAAAAGAAGAACTAAATACCCGTATGATTTTATTGCAAGAGCGTGCAGATGAGATGAAGGGTTCTTTGCGAAGCGAGCATAGCCAAAACTTCTCGGAGCAAGCCCACGAACGTGAAGATGATGAGGTTATTGAAAGGCTTGAAGCAGAAGCGAACGCTGAAATCGCTTCAATTAAGGCTGCCCTTGTTCGCATAGAAGAGGGAAACTATGGCGCTTGTTCAAATTGCGGCGAAGACATACAGGAAAAGCGTCTCGAAATTCTGCCTTTTACCAGCAGATGTATCGACTGTGCCCAGTAATTATTCGTACTCGATACAACTTATCGAAATAGTTTATTGCACTTAAAAATTTGCCTACCAAAACGGTTTGTTTATGAATAGGGTAATCAAAATTACTCGAAAGCGAAGCGTTCGGGATGCGATAGATTTACGGGGTAGGGTCAATGAAAACTGGTGGTGAATTAATTGTTGAGTGCTTGGAAGCGCAAGGTGTTGATCGTGCGTTCTGTGTGCCGGGAGAAAGCTATCTTGCAGTGCTGGATGCATTGCATGACAGTAAAATAGAAACAATTGTCGCTCGCCAAGAAGGTGGGGCTGCTATGATGGCGGAGGCCGACGGAAAAATGCTGGGTCGCCCCGGCATTTGTTTCGTAACGCGGGGCCCCGGCGCAACCAACGCAGCATCTGGTGTGCATGTTGCCAAGCAAGATTCCACACCCATGATAATGTTTGTCGGACAAATCGGGCGCCGCATGCGTGGGCGTGAAGCATTTCAGGAAGTTGATTATCGCCAAACATTTGGCGATTTAGCTAAATGGGTTGAAGAAATCGACCATGTTGATCGTATCCCCGAAATAATTTCACATGCCTACCATGTTGCAATGAGCGGCCGCCCAGGGCCTGTCGTTTTGGCACTTCCAGAGGATATGCTAACTGAAATATGTGACGTGAGCGCTGGACCATATGTGGAAGTCGCCGAACCTGCCCCAACTCGGGACGCAGTAAATCGCCTGAAAGAAATGATCGAAGCCGCTGAAAAGCCGTTTCTCGTATTGGGCGGCAGCCGCTGGACGGAGGATGCAGTCAAAGACGTCCAGAAACTGGCCGAAAACTGGGGCCTACCTGTTGGCTGTTCTTTCCGGCGTCAGCAGTTGTTTGATCATCTGCATCCAAATTATGCAGGTGATATCGGTCTTGGAATAAACCCGTTTCTTAAAAATCAGCTAGTAGAGAGTGACCTTGTGATTTTGCTGGGGGCACGTTTTTCTGAAAACCCCAGTCAGAGTTTTTCACTATTTGATATTCCTAAGACCCAACAGAAACTTGTGCATATTCATCCGGGGGCAGAAGAGCTTGGCCGTATTTACGCGCCAGATCTTGCCATAAACGCAACACCGGGTGCATTTTTACAGGCGATGAATGACGTCGAGACAACTTCCGTGAGTTCCTCAGCAGATACTGCGCATACCTACTACCGTCGCTGGACAGATGATCTCCCCGAAACGCCGGGTGATGTGCAGATGGGGCAGATTATGGAGCATTTGCGAGAGCAACTGCCAAACGATACGATTATGACGAATGGCGCAGGAAACTACGCAATTTGGCTTCATAGGTTTTGGCGCTTTAGAGAATTTGGGACACAGCTAGCGCCGACATCTGGATCTATGGGGTATGGATTGCCCGCAGCGGTCGCCGCCAAAATCCGCCATCCGGAAAAACAGGTGATTTGTTTTGCAGGAGATGGGTGTTTTCAGATGACCATGCAGGAATTTGGAACGGCCGCCCAATACGGCGCAAATATTATCGTCCTGTTGATTGATAATGGCGTGTACGGCACCATTCGTATGCATCAGGAGCGTGAGTATCCAGCTCGTATTTCTGGTACTGATTTGCAGAACCCGGACTTTGCGATGATCGCAAAAGCCTATGGGGGACACGCGGAAACAGTGACCCGTAGTGAAGACTTCGAGGATGCCCTTGCGCGTGCGCAAGTGAGCGGGAAGCCCTCACTTATTCACATTCTGACTGATCCCGAAGCCAGCACGCCAACAGCAACGCTCACCCAACTGCGTGAAAGTCTAAGCTAGCGCTTTCCTATTAGTAATTGACTAAATGATACCCATGTTATCGCTTCCAAGAGGTGATAGCATGGGTTTGACAAAATCAATTATGTTGTCTAACGTTAGTTAGAATAAGAATGAAAGGTAGTCTTTTGCCCTCTATACAAACCTCAAAAAAGCGACCGACAGCGCCGGAAACGCGGCAGCGAATTCTTGATGCAGCGGCTCATCTCTTCAAGGATGCGGGATACGCCGCCGTCTCTTTGAGGGGGATCGCGGATATGGCCGGAATGAAAGCAGGTAGCGTTTACTATCATTTCAAAAGCAAAGAAGAGATTGTGCTGGAGGTGTTGAACACAGGGATTGAGCGCGTACATGACGCTGTTCAATCGTCGTATGACGACGCACGGGAGAGCAGATCGGGTAGCCGCATCATTTCCGAATGTGTGAAAGCTCATTTAAATACACTTCTTGCCCATTCCGATTATACATCGGCGAATGTGAGGATATACGGACAAGTGCCGCAAACTGTTCAATTGGACGCAAAAATAGTTCGCCGAAAATACGAGAGCCTTTGGGACGAAATCTTGGGAAGTGTGAAAGCGGCGGGTCAACTGAATGAAACCGTTGATCTGCGGCTGTTTCGTTTAATGTTGATCGGTTCTCTAAATGCCACATTGGAGTGGTTCGATCCTGAGCATGGGAATGTGGAAGAATTGGCAAACGGGTATCTGGAAATTTTGTTAAATGGTTTGATGGAATAGAAAAATGGTAGCGATTGAAAGTAAGCTGGATGTGCGTTCAGAATTATTCGTACAAAACCAAGAACATTACGAAAATCTGCTGAACGTATGGCGGGAACGTATGGCCACTGCGACTTCCAGTGGTAGGCCCGCCTTGAAAGAACGCCATAATGCGCGCGGAAAAATATTGGTTAGAGACCGGATCGACCGGCTTGTGGATGCAGGGACAGCTTTTCTTGAGCTCTCTCCCATGGCCGCTTGGGGGCAATACGGTGGCGATTTGTCATCAGCCGGGATAGTCACTGGAATTGGCATCGTATCGGGGACACCTTGTATTATCATTGCCAACGACGCGACCGTAAAAGGGGGCGCCTTTTTTCATGAAACAGTGAAGAAGCACATCCGCGCACAGGAAATCGCTGAAGCACAGCGTCTCCCTTGCTTGTATCTTGTGGATTGCGGGGGAGCCTATTTGCCTGAGCAAGACCGAGTGTTTCCTGATCGTGATCATTTTGGCAATACTTTTTACCGGCAATGCCAATTGTCAGCTGCGGGAATTCCCCAGATTTCAGTTGTGTTCGGTGGATGTACAGCGGGCGGTGCGTATATTCCAGCGTTGTCTGACCAAGTGATCATGGTGGCTGAAAATGCCCGCATTCATTTG
The DNA here is from genome assembly GCA_002163135.1 of Alphaproteobacteria bacterium 46_93_T64. Lineage (GTDB taxonomy): Bacteria > Pseudomonadota > Alphaproteobacteria > Sneathiellales > Sneathiellaceae > Sneathiella. The sequence goes on along the minus strand of MAAN01000023.1, from coordinate 26,345 downwards.
GGGGGACCCTCCATAGTAAAAGTGGCGATCAACGAAGACGTGGACGGCGAAACATTAGGCGGCGCACGGATGCATACGACCGTCTCTGGTGTGAGTGATCATCTGGCTGAAAACGAGATTGAGGCTTTAGCGCGCCTTCGCGATATTGTGGCCAACTTGAATATGGAACGTTTGCCAAGCTTTACTGCAGAAAGTGCTGAAGAGCCCCTGTATTCTTCAGACGAGATAACTGGCGTTATCAGCCATGATCGGAAAATCCCATATGATGTGCGAGAAGTGATTGCGCGTCTGATTGACGGAAGTGATTTCCAACAGTTTAAACCTGAATGGGGTGAAAGCCTTGTTTGTGGTTTCGCGAAAATTCACGATCACCCGGTTGGGATACTCGGAAATAACGGGGCTTTATTTTCCGAATCTGCGTTGAAGGGTGCACAGTTTATTCAACTTTGTGATCAACGGAATATCCCACTTCTTTTCTTGCATAACATAACAGGATTTATGGTCGGGACAGAAGCCGAGCGCGGGGGAATTGCAAAAAACAGTGCCAAAATGGTGTATGCCATGTCCACTGCCCGAGTGCCGCGGATGTCGATTGTGATCGGCGGATCTTATGGTGCAGGAAATTACGGTATGTGCGGGCGCGGGTTTCGGCCAGATTTTCTATTCGCTTGGCCGAACGCAGAAGTGGCGACGATGTCTGCGGATATCGCCTCCAACGTGATGCTCGAACTTCGCCGCGGGAAACATGATGGAGGGGCTGCCGAGGCCAAAGAGCTTGAAAAAATCGAAAATGATGTTCGGGCGCAATATGGTGAGCAGAGTGATCCCTATTATGCCACCTCCAGACTTTGGGATGATGGCATCATTGCACCGGATCAAACTCGAACAATTCTGGGCTTATGTCTCTCAATCATAAGATCGACGCCAGATGCAGATAAATTCTCTCCAGTTTACAGAATGTGAGGGCAAGAAAATGACATTAAATCCAGTCATTAATGTGACCGCCGGGAAAACTCAAATGCCGTTTGATACTGTTCTTATTGCAAACCGCGGCGAGATAGCGCTTCGTCTCATAAAAGCTTGTAAAAGCCTCGATCTGAAAACTGTCGCTGTGTTTTCTGAGGCGGACAAAAATGCCCCATTTGTAGCGGCGGCGGATACGGCTGTTCCTATCGGCCCCTCTGAGGCCTCTAAAAGTTATCTCGACATGGAGAAGATAATTGCCGCGGCTAAACTAACTGGCGCTGGTGCAGTGCATCCGGGATACGGATTTTTGGCAGAGAATGCGGAGTTCGCACAAAAATGCGTTGAAAGTGGATTGGTCTTCATTGGGCCAAGTGCTGGTTTGATTAAAAAAATGGGCTCCAAGATCGAAGCAAAAACGGTAGCAATTGAAGCCGGCGTGCCAGTGGTGCCAGGATGTCATTCTCCGGATCAGTCAGATACAAAATTGATTGAAGCGGCAGCCAAAATTGGGGTGCCACTGATGATCAAGGCGAGCGCAGGCGGCGGCGGACGTGGCATGAGACTTGTCGTGGATTTATCCGAGTTTGAGGCAGAACTGGGTTTGGCGCGAAAAGAAGCAGAGGCAGCGTTTGGAGACCCGGCTGTATTGCTGGAACGATATGTTGAAAACGCACGTCACATCGAAGTGCAGGTTTTGGGCGACAGGTATGGAAATACTATTCATCTGTTTGAGCGTGATTGTTCAATCCAGCGAAACCATCAGAAAATAATTGAAGAAGCACCCGCGCCAAATTTGCCAGAGAATGTGCGAAGCGAGATGTTATCGGCTGCGATTGATCTGTCCAAACGGGTTGGATATGACAGCGCAGGAACCGTGGAATTCATTTACGATACCAATCGGCAAGAATTCTATTTCCTTGAAATGAATACGCGCTTGCAAGTTGAGCATCCCGTCACGGAAGCCATAACAGGTATTGATCTGGTCCAATGGCAAATTCGAATAGCAATGGATGAAGCGCTGACACTCAAACAAGACGATGTGCAGTGTTCAGGCTGGGCCCTCGAAGCACGTGTGGCAGCAGAAAATCCGGAGAAGAACTACCTTCCGCAAACGGGACACATATCAAATTACCAGCCGCCAGAAATTGAAGATGTGCGTCTGGATAGCGGGATCGCACAGGACAGTCTGGTTTCTCACTATTATGATAGTATGCTGGCGAAAGTTATTGCACATGCACCAAACAGAAATTCCGCTGTCCGTAAGCTGAAGCATGCGCTGGAAGAATTTGAGATATCCGGTGTCGGCACAAATAAAAATTTCCTAATAGATATCTTATCTTTGCACGATTTCGGCGTTGCTCGTCATCATACAGGAACGTTGAGTGTCAATTACCCTGCTGGATGGAAAGCGACTAAGATTACTTCTCTGGATCAGGCTGTTGCTGTTCTCGCCGGATATTTAGCCAAAAAGAAAAATGTTGTGGCGGGACCGTGGGGGCGTAATGGAGCGTGGCGCATAACTCAGGGTGTTGGGGTGCCCGCAACGAGCCATTTTGTCCTGCAAGATGCTCTAGGGGCGACGCATGATATCGAAATTTTGGAACATGCGGATACATACACAGTCAACATAGGCGGCGAGCCGGTTGCGAATTTTTGCAATGTTTCCATGAACGAGAGGCAGCTGACATTTGAGCATGAAGGGCAAGTTAGATCCGTAACTGCAAGTGTTCAGGGCGATCGGGTGTTGACGTCCAGTAATGGCAATGAAGTCGAAATTCAACTGTTACGCAGTGAACAAGTGTATTTGTCTGGGAAAGGCTCTAGCGCCTCAGGCGGCAATCAAGTTTATGCGCCTATGCCGGGACTTATTGTGGATGTATTGGTTGCAAAAGGGCAGTCCGTAGAAATGGGAGAGCCCGTAATTATACTTGAGGCAATGAAGCTCCTTCAGAAATTGGAAGCGCCTGCATCCGGTGTCGTTAAAGAAATTGGATTTAATGTTGGGGATACGCCGGAAAAAGGCGCTGTGTTGCTTACAATCGATCCTGAAACCCAAAGCTCGTAAATAGGAAAATAAAAATGACAAAAAGTATCTATTTCAAAGAAGAGCATGAGATGCTGCGTGCGCAAGTTAGCCGCTTTGTCCGCGAAAAAGTTCTGCCAAATGGTGAGCAATGGGAACAAGATGGTATGACGCCACGCGAAACTATTCGGGAAATGGGCGAACTTGGGTTTCTCGGCATTCAGTATGACGAAGAATATGGCGGCGCTGGTTTGGATGTTCTCGCTACCGTCGTATATGCAGAAGAGCTTGGAAAATCTTCGTTTGGTGGATTTGCCATTACATCTCTTGTTCATACAGACATGGCATCGCCACATTTGGCAAACGCCGGAACGCCTGCACAAAAAGCAAAATATATGCCGGATATTATCGCAGGTAAGAAGATTACCGCAGTTGCGGTTACGGAAGCTGATGCCGGATCTGACGTTGCAGGTATGAAAAGCCGAGCAGTCAAAGATGGAAATGATTGGGTGCTTAACGGCAATAAAATGTTCATTACCAATGGTGTTCACGCGGATATCTATTTTGTCGCGGCAAAAACAGATCCCGATGCAAAAGGCTCCCGCGGCGTTACGATTTTTATTGTTGAAAAGGGTGCGGAAGGATTTTCTGTTGGTCGCTCCCTCGACAAAATGGGGTGGCGGTCCTCTGATACAGCGGAGCTGATATTCGATAACGTTCGCGTGCCGGAAGAGAACATTCTGGGTGAAGTGAATAAAGGCTTTTATGCCATCATGAAAAATTTCCAGAACGAGAGAATTGTTCTGGGAGCTCAAGCGCTGGGGGAGGCGCAGAAGGGGCTGGAGCTAACGCTTGAGTATGTGAAGACCCGTAAGGCATTTGGTGGGACCCTTTGGGATAAGGATGCCATTCGTCAGCGCCTCGCTAAACGGCAATCTGAAGTCGCCGCAGGGCAGCAACTTTTATATCATTGCGCTTGGCTGGAGGCCTCTGGCGAGGAATGTGTGAAAGAGGTTTCAATGGTGAAAGCTTACTGCGGAGAATTGGTGAATAAGGTCATGTATGATTGCCAGCAATTTCATGGCGGGTTTGGGTATATGCGCGAGGCAGCAATAGAACGGATGGTTCGTGATGCACGAGTTCAATCAATAGGCGGCGGTGCGACGGAAGTTATGCTGGAAGAAATAGCGAAGCGCTCGTAATCCAGAATATTTGGCCGTGGTATAAGTATGCCACATATTCCATGAATGCGTGAATACAAGAAAAGCATCATTTATAACTAGACATTTACCTGACTAGCTCTGTAAAACCGCTTTAATTTTAAAGTGCCGTCTATTCAAGGCTTACAGGAATTTTGATGATGAATACCAAAGATATCGTTTATATCGCTTTGTTTGCTGCATTAATGGCAGGGTTAGGCTTCGTCCCGGCTATCACCATTCCCTCCATCGGGGTACCGGTGACCGCCCAATCATTGGGGATCATGCTAGCTGGAGGCATTCTAGGCGCCAAGCGAGGAGCACTGTCCATAGTCCTTTTCTTGGTACTTGTTGCTGTAGGTCTTCCACTTTTGGCGGGCGGAAGAGGCGGTTTAGGTGTGTTTTCAGGTGCATCCGGCGGGTTCCTTCTTGGCTGGATTGCTGCTGCGTACGCAGTTGGTTACATAGTCGAGAAATACTGGAATAAACTGAATATTATCTCCGCAGCGGGCGCCTGCATTTTGGGCGGTGTAGTGTTGCTTTACGCTATCGGCATTCCTTGGGTTACAGTTGCCGCATCAATTCCGTTTATGAAAGCACTTATGGGATCACTTGCGTTCATTCCTGGTGATTTGATCAAGGCTGTTTTTGCCTCGGCGGTTATTGTTGCAGTGAAAAACCAATATCCCCTGATTTCCAAATAAGAACGGATCTTTCTCGGATTCAGAAAACGTAACATGATTACACTACAGTCTGTAAATGTCGGTTTTAACGGCCGACCTGTGCTTGAAGATGTCTCCCTGCAACTGCAGGAACAGCGTGTTGGTGTTATTGGTTTGAACGGATCTGGGAAGAGTACGTTTGCTCGGCTGTTAAACGGGCTGCAGCTGCCTGATGCGGGAGCAGTTTCTGTGGATGGATTTGATAGCCGGAAGGACGGTCGAAAAGTTCGCCGCCGCGTCGGGTTTGTTTTTCAAAATCCCGACAATCAAATCGTCTACCCTACTGTTCGTGAGGATATGTCGTTTGGGCTTAAAAACCTGAAGTACCCGAAACAGGATATTGAGCAGCGTATAGAAAAGGCTCTGTCTCTTTATGGAATAGATCATCTTGCAGATCGCTTAACCCATCAATTGAGCGGCGGGGAAAAGCAGCTGGTTGCACTGGTCGGTGTTCTGATAATGCAGCCGGAATATATCGTTCTAGATGAGCCGACAACCCTATTGGATTTGAGAAACAAACGACGACTTATGTCAATTGTTCGCGAATTAGGGCAACGGATAATCATGATTACTCATGATCTGGATCTTTTGTCCGAATTTGACCGGGTATTGTGCTTTCATGATGGAAAATTACTTGCCGACGGAACGCCTGAAATTGTGATCGAAAAGTACTTGAACACGTGTGACAAATGATCAGCCTCTATTATCCGGCGACATCACCTGTTCACAAATTGGCTGCAGGCATCAAAGTGCTTCTTCTGCTTATCCTGGGGACAGTTCTTTTCCAAGTTGAACAGATAGAAATCTTGGTTGGGGTTGCTGTTTTAGTTGTCTCTTTATACGGCGTAGCAAAGATACCTTTCAAACTGGCGTTTGGGCAGCTAAGGCCGGCTCTCTACCTCTTAGCGATCGTTTTTATTGCTCAAATATTTATCTCTGACCTTGAAACTGCAATTTTTGTTGTTTTGCGATTTGCTATTCTTATTTTGGCTGCAAGCCTCGTAACATTAACGACGATGATGTCAGACATGATTGCTGCACTTGAAAAAGGATTGTCGTTATTTCAGCGCTGGATACCAGTTGCGAAAGTAAGTTTGGCGCTGTCCCTTACAATTCGTTTTATTCCGGTAATTGGCGTGATTACGCAAGAAGTCAGGGAAGCCCAGCGTGTTCGTGGGATGGAACGAAATCTCTTCGCTATCTTTATGCCCACAATTATTCGAACACTGAAGATGGGGACAGAAATTGCGGAGGCGCTGGACGCTCGCTCTTTTGATGCTGAAGATGAAATCAGCACAGGAAAATCTAAAAAGTAGAGTGCGAATTGCACTTTTAACATGGCGCGTTTTATGATCCTATAGAGGCTAACCAATCCCATAAAGGATCTGTCCATGACTGAAATGCCATCTCCCGTGACCTCTCGTGAGTATCCAACTTTTGTGACGCATCTGGAGTGCGCTTACACAGGGGAGCGTTTTGAAGCAGATCAGGTCCATGGTCTTTCAAGCGCAGGCAAGCCGATCATTGTAAAATATGATTTGGCGGCGATTGCGAAATCCGTCAGCAAAGATGAAATTGCGGCGCGAAGCGGAGGTTTTTGGAAATACCGCGAACTCCTACCTGTTCGAAAAAGCGCCAGCATTCCTGCCTTGGGAGAAGTTGTAACGCCTCTTTTATCCTTACCAAGCCTCGCTGGGAAAGGCGGAGAGTTGATCATCAAAGATGAAGGACGCCTACCTACAGGATCCTTCAAAGCGAGGGGACTTGCTCTTGCTGTTGCCATGGCGAAAGAGCTGGGGCTAAAAAGGCTGGCCATGCCAACCAACGGGAACGCTGGTGCTGCAATGGCGGCTTACGCGACACGTGCGGGCCTGCAAACCACAATTTTTTGCCCAGATGATACACCAGAGGTCAATGTATCTGAAATTGAACTGCAAGGCGGAACTGTTTATCGGGTTAATGGACTCATAAATGATTGCGGAAAGATTGTTGGTGAGGGGAAAGAGCCAACTGGCTGGTTTGATTGTTCGACTTTGAAGGAGCCGTACCGCATTGAAGGCAAGAAGACTATGGGGCTGGAATTGGCTGAACAACTTGGCTGGGATGTTCCAGATGTCATTTTTTACCCAACAGGCGGCGGTACGGGCCTGATAGGAATGTGGAAAGCATTTCAAGAACTGGAAGATATGGGCTGGATTGGAAAGAAACGCCCGAAAATGATCGCTGTTCAATCGACGGGTTGCGCCCCAATTGTGAAAGCCTATGAAGCGGGCGAAGAACACGCGCCGCTATGGGAAGGTGCCTTTACAGTGGCGTCCGGCATTCGTGTCCCGATCGCAGTTGGTGATTTTATGATCTTGCGTGCCGTTCGAGAAAGTGGCGGCTTTGCAATTGCGGTTCCAGATGAAGATATCTTGAAAGGGCAAGAAGAAGTAGCCCGCCTCGAAGGTGTCTTACTGTGCCCAGAAGGGGCTGCAACCTATGTGGCGTACAAGCAATCTTTGGCGGAAGGACGAATATCTTCAAGCGATAGAGCGGTTCTATTCAATTGCGCCACAGGGTTAAAGTATCCTATGGGCAAAGTTGAGCGGTCACTAGACCGCCACCAACCTATTCAATACGATAAATTGTGAGATCAGCTTTTCTTTGTTTTGAGGCAGTTTGGATGCTTCTGCGGAAGGACGCGAATTTGATGCGCAAAGGAATCTCCATCGCTTAAAGTAACTGATTGAAAGCCCAAGAGACTGATCAGGTCGAGAAACGTCAGCTCTTCGGGTGCTTTTGATTTGGCAAAAATTGGTGTTGTTCTTGCGCTGGTGGACAAATCTGCGAGAAGCGCGCGGGCACGGTATACCGTGTTCAGATATCCTTCAGTTTTCGAAATTATGATCAGTTTGGTTGACTTGGCGCCTTTCGCAAAAACGGCGTAAGGTGACTCGTATTGCTGACGGTTCATGCCATTTTTGATACCAATAATAAATCCAACGCGCCGCTTTTTGTTGATATCTGCAAGCATGGGAAGACGCGCACAATAAAGTTCAACTTGCTGCGGTGACGGATAATAATATCCAACATACCGATCTTGTATACCTTGGGCATTTATTTGCGACGATAATACGAGAAATGTGAGTAAGAAGGCGGAGAAACTGGATAGCAGCCGTGTCATAAGAGATCTTTCGGTCAATGAAGCAGTCTCACCCACATAGCAGAAGTGCCGTGGAAGATTAAGGCAATTCTTTTAAGAGTGCAGATCAGACCACCTGTTTAACACGTCGCGAGGTGCGGGTTTTTCCGACTGTTCCGCAGAAGGATCTTTCTCCACCGGCGCCGTTAGCTCAATGACATACCCATTAGGGTCGCGGAAATAGATGGATTTGATGAAATTATGATCTGCCACGCCGCGAGTTTCAATTCCAGCGGCTTTACCTTTTTCAAACATCGCCATCATGTCATCCATTGTGACTTCCAACGCGATGTGAAGGTCATAGTCATGTTGATTTTTGAATTCAAATGCCATGCTCGGTACTTCAAAAAATGCGAGGGCTGATCCATCGTCCAATTGATAGAAGGTATGTAGTGCGGCTGTTTCTCTGCCGGTTTTCGACTCTTCAATGCCAAAGGCGCGCACAAGCGGCAATCCTAAAAAATCTTCGTAGAATTTTCGTGTTTCTTCCGAGTTACGACAACGATATGCGTTGTGATGCAATCCTTTGATCATGTTTATCTCTTTCCCTGATAGAGGCGCCTTGTGTGTAATGTGAGGATGACGGCATCATGGGTCAACCTTTCGAGAAAAATAAGTTGCAATGCCGGTTCATGCACATAGGTAGTGATTTAGAAAACATATTTACTCATTGTGTCATTGATTTCTTATCAACGACGCCCGCCTGCAATTAACACAGCGTCAGGATGCTGGCGTAATTTCCACATGGCGTAAACCCCTGCAACGGGTCCAAGCGCAAGAGGTGCAAAAGCATACGACCAGCTTAAGCTCTCTACAAAGTAGGGGATCAGATGGATGGAAATTAAACTGATCAAAAATCCAACACACGTCTGAACGGTTAGCATCGTTCCGATCATGTTGGGAGGGCTTAATTCAATAATGCAGGTAGAGAATTGGGCACTGTCGGCCACGATGGTGATGCCCCAAATGATCGAGATTATTATTATCGGGTAGGGAGATCCTCCAAAGAATAATCCAATAACAGCAGCACAAGTGCCACTCATAATCATGGCCCCCATTGTAACAGTAGTCCGGCCAACTTTGTCAGCAAGTAAGCCCGCTCCAATGCAGCCAATTGCGCCAACGGCCAGCGTTGCAAATGTTGAGATATTGGCGTTTTGTGCAGGATTAGCTATCCCAAAAGTCCGGTAACTTTCCAGAAGGAAGATCCCGATCCATGCCCACATGGCATAGAGTTCCCACATGTGACCAAAATAGCCAAAATTGGCGTACCGAAGTGCTTTGTTACGCCATGAAAGCAAAGCAAGTGAGGCGTTAAATAGGGGAGCCGCTGGTAATTCGTGCCCAAGCTTTACAAATGGAATAAGTAGAATTGAGGTACTTGCCAAAAGAGAGCTCGCGATTATCGTGACCTTCCAGTCCAGTCCTTGAATATCAAGCAGATTCAATAAATGCGGAGAGGCACTTCCAAGGGTAAGGGCGCCGACCAGTAACCCTACCAGTAGGCCAGTATCTTTGTTTGCCCAAGTCGCCACCATTTTCATACCTATCGGGTACAGACCAGCCATCATTACCCCTGTGATCAAGCGCAGGAAAATAACTGTCGGTGATGTCGGAGTGAAAAGAAGAATAGATCCATTGGCACAAATGGCGATAATTGCTGCAATAATATAAATACGATGAGGGGAAAACCTGTCAGCAAGATTTAGAGTGGCACTACATAATGTTCCCAAAACAAAACCGATAGACACACTGCTAGACAATAAGGCGGCATGGAAGCCGCTAAATTCAAATTCCGCTTTAAGCGCTGGAATAAGGGCGGTTGCAGAAAACCACAAAGACAGCGCCGCAACTTGTGCCAAGGCAAGAAGTGTAACAGCAATGACTTTTTGTTTTTGTCGGGTCATAAAAGCGATCTACTTTATCAATTGGAGGTATGAATCAGTATCATTCAAAATTCTGATGACAAAGATCTTTTCTTTCCGGATCTACCTATTCATATACGTTGCTGGCGTTGTGAATTTTAAGTGTGATACTTTTTCCTTGTATTAGGCGCAGAATTTCGCGATAACGCGCCATCTTTTGCCCTCAGTTTGGCATGAATAAAGAGTATGGCGGAATTGATGTCGAAAACTTCAGAAATTATTGAACTTCCTACGGCTGCAGCAAATGACAAGCCTGACTATTTCGTTGAAAAAGATGGGATAGTGTTTGCGGGTACTCATTTGATCGTGGATCTATGGGGAGCATCGAACCTGAATAATCCGACATTCATCGAAAAAACGTTGCATGAGTGTATCGAAGTTGCTGGAGCAACATTGCTTCATTTTCATATTCATGCTTTTGAGCCGAATGGCCTTTCCGGTGTCGCCGTCCTTGCCGAAAGCCATATCAGTTTTCATAGCTGGCCTGATCAAGGCTATATGGCACTGGATATCTTTATGTGTGGTAATGCGACCCCGCATAAATGTATTCCAATACTTAAAAAAGCATTCAAGCCGAATAGTGTTCAGATCAATGATTTAAAACGCGGAGTGATCGGATGATTGAATTATTTGATGAAGGTTTGCATTCAGGGTTAAATTTGGCGCTGGAGGTAGGTAAAGTCCATTATCGCGATAAAACTGACCATCAGGATCTAATGATTTTTGATCACGCCCGTTTTGGGCGTGTCATGTCTTTGGATGGTGCCGTACAGACGACTGAAAATGACGAGTTTATTTATCACGAGATGTTTGCGCATGTTCCCATTCTAGCCCATGGATCGGTTGAAAAAGTTCTGATCATTGGTGGTGGAGATGGCGGCGCAGCTTGCCAAGTGCTCAAACATAAAAATATCGAAGCGACTTTGGTTGATATCGATCGCACCGTTATTGATCTATCAATCGAATATATGCCGTCTGTGAGCGATGGCGCTTTTGATAACCCTAGACTGGAAGTGGTTGTTGCTGACGGTTGTCAGTTTGTTAAAGACACGGCTGACAAATGGGATGTGATTATAATAGATTCGACCGATCCACACGGACCCGGCGAGGTCTTGTACACAGAAGAATTCTATGGTGACTGTAAAACCTGCCTGACCGATGGCGGGATAATTGTCACTCAAAACGGTGTTCCTTTTGTACAGCCCGATGAACTTCGCACAAGCTATGATCGTCTAAATGACCTGTTTGTGGATGTGAGTTTTTTCATGGCAACTGTGCCGAGCTATGTGGGCGGGCCTCTTGCGTTTGGTTGGGCTACTGATAACGTGGCACTTCGCAAAGTGAGTACAGGTATTTTGGCAGAGCGATATCTGGATGCGAAAATCGAGACTGATTATTACAGCCCCGAAATCCACCAAGCGTCGTTTGTACTACCCTTTTACGTTCAGAAGATACTAACAGCTGAAGAATAGCGCGTTAGCATTCCACTACGTTTACAGCGAGACCGCCTTGCGATGTCTCTTTGTACTTGCTGAGCATATCAAGGCCGGTCTGACGCATGGTTTCAATGACCTCGTCAAGAGAGACCACATGCGTTCCATCCCCCGCAAGTGCAAGGCGCGTAGCGTTGATTGCTTTCATGGCACCCATTGTATTGCGCTCAATACAAGGAATTTGAACAAGTCCACCAATTGGATCACAGGTTAGACCAAGGTTATGTTCCATGCCAATTTCAGCGGCATTCTCTACCTGCTCGTTCGTACCGCCTAAAACAGCGGTTAGAGCCCCCGCGGCCATGGAGCACGCGACACCTACTTCACCCTGGCACCCAACTTCGGCAGCCGAGATAGATGCTCGTTTTTTGTAAATAGAGCCAATTGCCGCCGCGGTTAGGAGGAAATTACGAGAGCCCTCTTTTGTCGCATTCGGGCAGAAGCGTTGGTAATATTTGAGAACTGCTGGAATGACACCCGCGGCCCCATTTGTTGGGGCTGTTACAACACGGCTCCCCGCCGCATTTTCTTCGTTGACGGCAAGCGCATATAAATTAACCCAATCAAGTACAGTTAATGGATCTCTTGATGCCCGTTCTGGATTTGCCATTAGTCCGGAATAGAGATCAAAGGCTCTGCGCTTAACATTCAAACCACCCGGTAAAATGCCTTTGGTTTCACAGCCGCGCTGGATGCAGGAAATCATCGCATCATCTACACGATCTAGAAATTCGTTGGTCTCGTCATTTGAGCGCCAAGTGGTTTCATTCTCTCGCATGATGTCAGCTATGGAAAGGCCTGTTTCCTGTCCAATTTTCAAGAGCTCGTCCGCCGAAGTAAACGGATGTGGCATTTGGATGTTATGCCCCTTTGTCTCTGCTCTGTCTCCTGCATCTTGAGAGACAACATACCCACCACCAACGGAGAAATAATCTTCCGTAATGAGTAAATCACCCTCGCTGCTATAGGCGTAGAAGCGCATGCCGTTTGAATGCTCAGGAAGCACCTGATCTTTAAGAAACAAAAGATGATCCTCTTCAAAGAAGGGGATGTTTTTTGTTCCGCCAAGGTTAAGAGTATTTGTTTCTCTAATTTGAGCGACCATTGGGGAAATTCCGGCCGGATCAATTAAAGACGGTCGCTCCCCGGATAGGCCGACAAGAATAGCAATATCAGTTCCGTGACCGTGGCCAGTTAGCGCTAAAGATCCATAAAGCTCGACAATGACACGGGCGCATTTATTGATCAATTTTGTGGATTGTAGGAGGTCAGAGAATCTTTTCGCAGCCCGCATCGGCCCTACTGTGTGCGACGAAGAGGGACCAATACCAATGGTATACAAATCTGTCACCGAGATATTCACATCCAACTGTGAAGTTGAAATAGGCGATCGTTCTCCTGAAGAACTTGGCACCACAGGCGTTACATTTCCAAGTCCGGTTTTCTTGATGTTTGTCATTTAGGCACTTCTTTAAACTCGTGATCCGAAAATCAACGTATAAGACGATGCCCCCTCTGTCCGTTTACCTGAAAGATGACCGGAAAATCCTTGCCGGGTACCCCTTCGGTGGAGCGCTATGCACCCTCTCTCCAGAGTCCTGATTTCTGACAGTTCATTTGCCTGAGAGTTTCCGGGGCGGTTGCTCCTTCGGCGCCGGCAAAGCCGATCTCTCCCACCAGAAGTGTACAGGATACGCACAATAAAAGTGCGATGCAGGCAAGCTATTCATTCGGTATTCTCTAGTCAAGTTGTATTCGGAGTGTCATCAAATGCCAGACGATGGGATTTCGCCGAGAGGCTGTAATATCTCTTAAAATACTTCTACTTAGGTGGCAGAAGGATCACTATATTGCTTGCTATGTTCATAAATTAAATTTGTATTATGTAGCCTATGGCCTAATATGAATTCGCGAAAATATCTATTCTGGTAAGTGGAAATATTTCAATTGGTGAAATACACTTGTTCGATCAGTCTAATAATCTCGATTTAAAGATCAATGCATTGAGTTCCTATCTAAATCTCAAATAGAAAACCACTATTTACTTATGCCCAATGAGAACGAAAAATCAAGGTTTACATCTGTATCAAGGCGGCTGATTATCTATATAGTTTTGACCAGTACTGTCATTACTCTGGTTTTGACTGCCGTACAGTTATTCCGTGATTACAACATGGATCTACGTGGCATAGATACGCAATTCCAGCAGATCGAAAAGGTGCATTTGCTTAGCATTAGCGAAACCCTCTGGACAATAGACACTGAAGGACTTCGCATAATACTGGAGGGCTTGGAAAACTTGGCTGACGTTGTTCATGTTTCTGTTATCGTAAACGATAAGATATTGGCATCAGTCGGAACTGATAATATCGAAAATACAATTTCTCAAGATTTTCTACTTGTCCATAATGACGGCGAAACAGAAATAGCAATAGGTCATCTGCATGTCACTGCGGATCTAAACACAGTTTATCAACGCATATTTGACAGAGCACTTATTATTCTTTTCAGTAATGCGATCAAGACACTGCTTGTCGTCTGTGCAATGGCATTCATTATTCACCACATCATCATTAAAGATTTGAAGAAAATAACGGACTTCATAAAGTCGCAAAAGTTGCAGGGGCAGTATGTACCTCTGGAATTGACTCGGATCGGTTTTTCAGGACACCCCAATGATGAGCTTTCCATCTTGGCTGACGCAATAAATTCAATGCAGACTGAATTGCGAATGGGGCTTGAGGCCAAGGATATTAGCGAGCAGAAATTACGTACTCTAATTGACACTTTGCCCGACCTTGTGTGGTTGAAAGATACCAATGGTGTTTACATTGCCTGTAATCAAAAATTTGAACGGCTTCGTGGTGCTAAACAATCAGATATTGTCGGGAAAACAGATTATGATTTCAGTGATAGGGAGCAGGCAGACTTTTATACAAGTAATGACAGCGAGGTGATTGCAACCGGTAGTCTCAATCGTCATGAAACTGAAGTTGTCTATGCCGACGATGGTCACAGTGAACTCATTGAAAAAATTAAGACTCCGATGTACTCGAGTGATGGCGAGTTGGTTGGCGTACTAGGTGTAGGGCGGGATATAACCGAACGTAAGAAACTGGACGAACAAGTGCGGCATGCAAAAAAAATGGAGGCTGTCGGACAATTAACGGGCGGTATTGCCCATGATTTTAACAATATACTCGCCATTGTTCTTGGCAATTTGGAAATACTTGAACTTAAGACCGATAAATCAGATGAGAGGCAAGACCGTATTCAAAAAGCAAAGAATGGCGTGAAAAGAGGGGCTGATATCGCTCGGAAATTGCTCAGTTTCTCTCGAACGGACGCCGAAGAAGTCTCTATTCTATCGATAAACAAATTTGTCGAAAATATTGAAGATCTTATTGCTAAATCCCTGACCGCTTCTATCGCAGTGGAAATAGAATTAGCAAAAGATCTATGGAATGTTGCAATCGATCCTGGTGATCTTGTGGATGCGTTGCTTAATCTTTCTATTAATGCCCGAGATGCAATGCCTGATGGTGGTGCATTATATATTGAGACGGCAAATAAGACGCTTGATCAGGAATATATTCGTCGTAATCCGGAAGGCCGGGTAGGTGATTTTGTCATGATCTCTGTCAGTGACACCGGAATCGGCATGAACGAAGAAACCAGAGAAAAGGTTCTCGATCCATTCTTTACTACCAAGGAGCCCGGCAAAGGGACAGGCCTTGGTTTGAGTATGGTGTATGGGTTTGTTCAAAGATCGGGTGGGCACCTAAAAATCTATTCGGAAGTTGGTAAGGGAACAACTTTTCGTCTGTATTTACCGCGAGTAAACAAAACGGCATTGCAACAACATGTCGAAGTTCTCGATGAGAGGCAACTACCAACAGGTTCGGAAACTGTTTTAGTCGTGGATGATGAAGAAGAACTGAGGGATGTCGCGGTCTTTTATCTGGAGGAGCTTGGCTATACGACACTGGTCGCTGAAGATGGTTTGCAGGCACTAGAATTTCTGCGAGATAAGCCGGGTATTGATCTTGTTTTCAGTGATGTTGTTATGCCCGGCGGTATTGATGGTTATCAAGTTGCCAAAACTGTTCACGAGGAGCAACCCTCTATAAAGATACTGCTGACAAGTGGTTTTACAAAAAAGAAGGAAGAGATCAGAAATAGTGATGATCAATATTTGGTGAAACTAAATAGCGGTATGTTGGATAAACCCTATAACAGGGAAGAACTTGCTTTCGCTGTGCGCGACGCATTGTCAGAGGATGATTAACTAGGTTGCGGTGAGTTAAGCTTGATTTTGCAATCATGGGACAGTCATTTTCTTACCAACCATTACTGCGGAGCCAATAATCTGAGACCTCATTCGAGTTTTGTTTCAAGACATGATAACCAGGATACGCAGCCGCAGTTATACAAGCATGATTGGGAAGAATCCGAAGGCGGCTTCCGATTGGAAAATCGGCCAAACTATAATTTGTTCCCTCAAGCGATATCAGACCATGTTCCTGATTAGTGCTGGTGACGAAAACGCCTTCCAGTACTTTTGCCCCTTTGACGTTGCAAATCTGTCCGAAATGAGTTTTTCCAAATTGGTTCTTTTTTCCCGGATCTGCTGAAAGAGCTAAACTTCCCGCATCAATGAGCACCCGATTATGGGCTGGGTTATGACTGATGACAGTGGTTAATACTGAAATGGCGATATCCTCAGTTTCGCAAACACCGAGAGCCTGCATAACCATA
Source organism: Alphaproteobacteria bacterium 46_93_T64 (assembly GCA_002163135.1). Taxonomy (GTDB): domain Bacteria; phylum Pseudomonadota; class Alphaproteobacteria; order Sneathiellales; family Sneathiellaceae; genus Sneathiella. The sequence goes on along the minus strand of MAAN01000023.1, from coordinate 10,075 downwards.
TCTTGAAAAACATACACACCGGCTCGGATCTCAGTAATGCCGTCAAACGAATTCGCAAAAAAAGCTGTTGGCGTTGATCCCATACTGACAACAGGACAGCTGATGTTTTTGCTGCGGATAATATCAGCTGCTTGAGTGATTGCACTGCGCTCTTGCTCGGCGACGATCGCTATTCCAGCAGGGTTGTTACAATAATAGGATCCGCCAGCATGTGTCATCACTCCTGAAAAACTAAGACCCTCGACATCATCAAGATATTTCGCAATATTTGGTATTTGCTCGTCATCTGGCGCCAAACCGGCTCGTTTGCCATCGCTATCGATTTCAATGAGGCAAGGGAATGTCGTTTTAAGTTCTTGAGCCATTTGGGCGGTTTGCTGTGCGGCAACCATTGTATCAAGTATTAAAGTAACGGTTGCTCCCGCATCTTGGAGTGCTTTTATGCGTTTTAGTTTTTGTGGGACAATGGAGACAGCGTACAGAATATCGGTATACCCGCCCTCAAAAAAATACTCCGCCTCTGATAAGGTGGAAACAGTGATTTTACTTTCGAGACCAGGGAGTGAAATTTTGTTGGCAACCTTTAATGACTTACAGGTTTTCAAGTGAGGCCTCAGCGACATAGTTTCTCTGGAGAGTTTTTCCCGCATTTTCCCAATGTTGGCATCTAAACGCTTTTCATCAAGAATTAAAGTAGGCGTTTCTAACTGATCCATTGTCATATGCTGAGTTCCTTGGCGGCATTTGTTCAAAATCGCGAGCGGTTGCAATTGTGGGTAATCAATGATTGTATCATTGCCCTAAGTTCATTGTTGATTAAAGCGAAATTTGGAGGGGATCTTGGCGAGAATACTGTTTGGCTCGGAATTCGGGGCTAATTTGGGGCACATTTATCCCATGCTGAGAATAGCAGACCTTTTGAGTAGTCGCGGACATGAAGTGATTTTTGCAGCGAGAGACGTGCCGAAAACTCATCAAGCTTTGAAAGATCGTGGATATAGAGTTGTCCAAGCCCCTTATTGGATAAATCCTTCACATCCAGACATTAAGAAAAGTGCAACACCTAGTTATGCGGATGTGATGGCGCGGCAAGGATTTATTCATAAAGAAACGCTGGAAGGCATGTTTGCTGCTTGGTCTAATTTGGTGACGCTGCTGAAAGCAGATGTGATCATCGCCGATCACAGCCCTGGGTTAAGTCTTGCTGCACGTGGGATGGTGCCGATGATCAATATCGGAAATGGCTTTACGTTACCGCCTTCTCATTTGGAAACCTACCCGCCTATCATTTCAGAAGGCAAACCATTGATTGCGCAGTCGCGAATACTGGACGTATTTAACGATGTGTTGCAAATGAACGGACGGGAACCGCTCTCTCATTTACCCCAGATTTTTGATACTGAAGGGCAATATGTCTGCACTGTTCCGCAGCTGGATCCTTATGTCGATTATCGAAGTAGTAATTTGGTTGGGCCACTGGAACAAAGTCTAGATTTTGCTCCTCTACCTAAAAGGCCCCATGTCTTTTTGTATATGGCCCGTGAGGCCGGGAGAAATAACGTCGCGCTGGACGCTATTAAAAGGCTTGGTGTGACTGCCACAGTTTTCTTGCGTGATGCACCTGAGAAAACTGTATCGGCTTATGCTTCGACAAAAATTGAGATGTTGAGGGCTCCAGCAGATTTTTCTGAAGCATTGCCAAAATCAACGGTTGTCATCCATTCTGGCGGCGGCGGGACCTCAACTTCTTGTTTGATGACAGGGCGTGTGCAGATCACGTTCCCAACTCATTCGGAGACAATGCTCAATAGTAAACTGATGGCACTAAATGGTGTTGCCAAGCCAGTACGCTCTTCAGTCACATTGGATCAAATGACAGGAATATTGAAGCATTCTGTTGAGAATAGAGAAATGCAAAATAAGGCGCTCTCAATTGCCAAGCAACTTTCTGAAGGGGACTGGCGATCAGCACTTACAAAAATCGCCGATCACGTTGAAAGACTTATTTGATATCAGAGAAGAATGCGAGAGGGATGTGGGGGCCGGTGGCCACCACATTCGTCAAGTTATATGGCGCCGTATTTTAGAACCCATAAGGGAAGAAGTGCTGCGACTTCGCGGCTACTTCCATCTAGTTCAATAGCCATTTGATCATCGTTGAGATCTATGCGGACGATACGCCCGCCAAATTTGCAGATTTCAGCGCCTTTATGTGGGCCAAAAATGCCCTGTATTGGTTTGTCCAAAGAGGCCTCATCTATTACACCACGGAGCAATAGGCCATTTAGAGACCAGTTTTCGGTTTGGAAATAGTGTCCTTCAATTTCGACCCGCAATACCGGATTTGAAATACGAAAAGAGTCCCGTTGCTCAAATCGGTTAGGGATCGATCGGTTGAGTTGTGGCGTATGAAGCACGGCAACCTCCAAGTCTAAAGTTAAATACATAAAACCTGTTATGCACTCTTCATGCCAGCTATAGCTCAGTAGGAATATTTTCTAGTCGATTGGCTTTCGAAGATCCTTCCAAGCAGTGACACGATTGCTCGCATCTTGCATCTGTAGCCCACTCAGGCGTGCTTGCAATTGCTCTTTAAAGCGAAGCATACGTTTATATGTAGTGCCATTTTTCGTATCTTCCAATGCAAGGAGTAACCATTTCATGGCTTCTACGTCGTCTTTCAATGTGTCTTTACCGGCAGCAAGTATTTTTGAGACAGCCAATTGGCCCACAGAGTCGCCAGATTCTGCCTTGGGGAGCCAGTAAAACAGCTTTTCTTTGTTTTCTTTTCGGATCTTTCTATGAAGCGCCACGAGCATGTCGGATGCTGTAGGATAATTTTGCCGAGCGGCAAGTTCATACCACCTCTCTGCGGCAAAAAGATCCCGTGTGATACCTTGTCCATTTTCAAACAAGAAACCCAAATTAAATTGCGCCTCCGCATTTCCTAAAGTCGCTTGGCGCAGCCATTCATCATGCGCAAGTAAGTAATTTCCCTTCAGATATGCTGCGCGGGCAGACTCTAAAGAAGCTTGTGCAGGCATGCAAAACGCCAGCATAAATAAACAAATGGTACTGATACTAGATGTAATTAAATTAGTCATTGGACATCAGCCCCCAGTGATTGTCTTGGGAACAGTGTAATCTCATTATTTCAAAAAAACCAGATTCGCGATTCCGGGCTTTTCCGCTAAGTTTTCGTGTTCGGAAGCGGGTTTTTTTATGGGATAGGCGGATTCTGTGTTGGGAGGCAACGGTGCCGCGGCGAAATAAAAGTATTTAGAATAATTTTTCACCGCAATTAAGGTTATGAAAATAAAGCTAATTTTGTAATGCTGTTGCGATATCACAATGAAAATTGATGAATTGTCAAAAATGACAATTTGTCATTGTTGTAATTACCTGCTAATAATTGCTCAAGCTGGGGAACTGGGCGGCAAGATCCGGACCTGGCTTAAATTATTCTCTTTTCCCCGTTTGGGGAGAAACTCGGTGAATGAGAAACGGTTTTGCTCGTAAAGCCAAATCTCAAGTTTGATCGTTAATTGCCTTATCAAAAAGGGAAGTTGGTCACCGCCGAAACGAATGCCAGGGCCGAGGCAGAAAAATAATAAGGCCTGATTTTCTGGAAACCCTTGTCCGATGGACAAGGGTTTTTCTTTATCTACGAGAGATTAATCAGCATAACGCCGTATAATTTGTTTGCCGAGTGAGTTCATGTGAACCTGATCTGGGCCGTCTGCAAAGCGGACAGTACGTGCGTAAGCGAAAGCTTCAGCAAGGAAAGTATCTTGACTGAGGCCCATCGCACCGTGAGCTTGCATTGCCCGGTCGATGACTGTCTGGGCCATTAGTGGAGCGACAATCTTGATCATAGCAATTAGATCTTTGGCATCCTTATATGTGCCTTGATCCATCTTTTCAGCCGCTTTCATTGTAAGCAGTCTCGCTTGTTCAATCTCACAGATAGATTTTGCAATATCTTCGCGAATGGAGCCCTGCTCACTAATCTTTTTGCCAAAAGCTACTCGGCTATCAACACGTGCGCACATCAATTCGAGTGCCCGTTGAGCACATCCGATCAATCTCATGCAATGGTGGATGCGGCCGGGGCCAAGTCGACCTTGGGCAATTGCAAAACCACTCCCTTCTTCACCAATCAAATTTTCTTTAGGGACACGTACATTGTCGAACAAGATTTCTGCGTGGCCATGGGGGGCGTCGTCGGAGCCAAAAACTTTCATGGCACGTACCAGCGTTACGCCGGGCGTGTCTTTGGGGATTAGGATCTGTGATTGTTGTTCATGTCTTGGAGCATCCGGATTGGTTTTACCCATGACGATAAAAATTTTACAACGTGGATCTGGAGCGCCACTAATCCACCATTTTCGCCCATTAATGACATATTCATCACCATCTCTGGTAATTGAAGTTTGTATGTTGGTTGCGTCAGACGAGGCAACAGCAGGCTCAGTCATTGCAAAGGAAGAACGGATCTCTCCTTCCAGAAGCGGTGTAAGCCATCTTTGTTTCTGTTCTTCAGAGCAGTAGCGCGCAAAGACTTCCATGTTTCCCGTATCTGGGGCGCTACAGTTAAATACTTCAGCGCCAATGAGGGACCGTCCCATAATCTCAGCTAATGGTGCATATTCAAGGTTGGTCAGACCCGAGCCGTAATCATTGAATTCCGCCAGAAACAGATTCCAGAGTCCCTCCGCTTTTGCTTTAGCTTTAAGCTCTTCCATAATTGGTGGAATGCTCCAGCGATCTCCTGATGTTTCAATATGATGGTGATAAGCTTCTTCTGCTGCATAAACATGCTCGTTCATAAAGGCTTCGACCCGTAATTTTAGGTCTTCGGCTTTTGCTGATATTTTTGATGACATTCTTCACTCCTCTATATGTGATGTCTGAATGGCAGTCAGCATAGAGATTTGTATACAATCAATGAAATTTATAATAATGATAGGGTATTATAAATATGGTGAATACTTATGTTGTTGCAAAATATCGACCTCAATCTATTTGTCGTATTTGAAGTTATCTACGATACAGGAAATCTCACTCAGACGGCTCAAACACTGAACAAGACACAACCTGCTGTCAGTAATTCTTTGGCGCGCCTTCGAGATACGGTTGGGGATCCGCTTTTCGTGCATGCAGGCAAGAGAATGAACCCCACCGCGCGGGCAGACGAGTTAATCGGTCCTGTAAGGCAGGCATTACGCCTATTTCAATCTAACATGAATCAGGATTATATTTTTGATCCACTCGAAGTGCGGAAAACGTTGCGTTTAAGTATTGGGGACATCGGAGAGACAATAATTCTACCAAAGTTTGTGAACATTCTACGCGCGGAAGCACCGAATATAACGTTGCAGGTCTTTCAAGTTCAAAGGAGATCTATTGCCAGTAAACTAGCTGCAAACGAAATTGACTTCGCTGTTGATATTCCAATGCCGACAGAAGGTGAATTGCGGCATACTTTGTTGATGTCAGACAGACAAGTTTGTGCTCTATCTAATGAGCATAAGTTTGCCAAAAAATCGAAGTTGTCGTTGGAGGACTACCTTTCGTGTGATCACATCCATGTATCTTACCGTAGAAAAGGAGGCGGCGTGGTTGATATTGGCCTAGGAAAGATAGGAGCTTCACGTAACAAGGTTGTCCGTCTTCAGCATCATCAGGCTGCATTCGCATTGCTGAACCAAACAGATCTGATGCTTTCAGCTCCCTCAACGCTTGCCAATTTATATAATTGCAGAGTGTTCGAATTGCCATTTGAAGCCCCAAATTTGGATCTTCATCTCTATTGGCATGGCTCGGCTGAACGGTCTGCGCTTAATCGTTGGGTGCGCCAAAAGCTTAAAGAGGCAACATCCGAACTTGGACCTGTAGAATAGCAGATAAATCGTTTTCTTGCTTAGTGGCTTTGAATATGGTTAGTCCGCAATATGGAAATTACAGAATTTACATCCGAACCGACGCTTTTCTTGATTCCGACACCTATTGGAAATCTGGAAGACATTTCTTACCGCACAGTCCGCATTTTGCAAAATGTGGATGCCTTGGCATGTGAAGATACGCGGCACACTCGCAAGATTTTCGAGCGTCATCAGCTAGATAGCCCACCAATTATTTTTTCATGTCACGCACATAATGAAGATCGCGCTGTTGGTAGGATCTTGTCCTTGTTAAGGGACGGTAAGAACGTAGGACTTACATCCGACGCAGGCGCGCCGGGGATCAGTGATCCGGGACAACGGGCTGCAACCGCGGCGATTGAGGATGGTTTTAGAGTGGAAGCTTTGCCGGGTCCAAGTGCGGTTATAACTGCGTTAATGGTCTCAGGGTTACCCATACCAGCTTTTAGTTTTTTAGGATTTCTGCCGCGCCGCCCCGGCCGGCAACGGAAAGTCTTTAACGCGTATGCAGATACACCGGGAGCAATAGCACTATTTGAATCGCCTTTTCGGGTGGTGAAAATACTGAAAATTGCGCTGGAATGTTTGGGTGACCGTCAAGTTGCTGTGTGTGTGGAGCTAACAAAGAAATTTGAAAGGGTTCACCGTGGATCAATTCAAGAAGTGATTGAAAAGCTGGATGGTGTCAAAATAAAGGGTGAGGTAACTATTGTTATTGCCCCGCATAGAGCAGAGCCTGAACTTGAAGAAGATGATCCAAAACACTAAATATACGATACATTTGAGAAAATGAATAATTAGTGTAATCTTTAACTACAATGTTTTGAATAACTTCTTAAGCGGAGGGATATCATGAATGTAGCGAGTATCTTGAAGGAAAAAGGCGGGAAGATTATTACCGCTTCTGCAAATGACGATATTACGTCAATCGCAGGGTTGCTCTATGATAAGAAGATTGGCGCAATCCTAATTGTCGACAGTTCCGGCGCTGTCCTTGGCGTTCTGTCAGAGCGCGATATCGTGAGCGGTTTGGCACGTCATGGCGTAATTTGCATGAGTCAGAAGGCCGAAGACCTGATGACTAAAAACGTGATCACGTGTGCCCCCTCAGATACAATTGACCAAGTCATGTCTTTAATGACAACAAAGCGAATTCGACATCTGCCGGTAATCAAAGATAGTGGCCTAGTCGGATTCATTTCCATCGGAGATATCGTGAAATATCGTATGGATGAAGTCGAGCGTGAAGCTGCTGCCATGAGAGACTACATCGCAACAGGTTGAGTTCTGTCCAAATTTGGAATTATGACAGAACAGTTAAAGCATGATGAAGGAAGGGGAGTGCTCTTTCTACGGCATTCTCACCTTCTTTTATCATTTCGTCCGCTTTATCAAATTCGAGCAGACCGCGATGCGCCAGCCTAGGTGCAATTGTTACATCGGGTGGATCTCCGGCCAATCGAGACCGGCTAAGTCTGTCTTGAACAATATTAAGAGATGACATCATCACACCAAAGATACTTGGGGCGGTTCCTGTTTTATCAAAAAAACGATGCTTCAACAGGTTAAGAGGAGAGGAGACGCCGGATAGCAGGCCTCCATTATTCAGGTCAGGGGCTATATCTGAGGTGCCGGTTTCCTCTCCGACACT
>MAAN01000033.1 GCA_002163135.1 Alphaproteobacteria bacterium 46_93_T64 | reverse complement strand
ATGGAGATTTTAATGAAAAAAGTAATCTTGGGCACAACAGCTTTGGTAGCTGCAAGTGCACTTACAGCGGGCTCTGTTTCTGCTGCTGAAAAAATCAAACTAGATGTGGGCGGTTACTTGCAAACATCATTCGTCGTGGCTGACTACGATACAGACACCGATCAACTTCCGACAGACATTCGTCATGAAGGTGAAGTTCATTTCACTGGATCAACTACATTGGACAACGGTCTTGAGTTCGGTGTGAACATTCAACTTGAAGCTCGTGCAGCTAGCGATCAGGTTGACGAAACGTTCATGTATGTTGAAGGTGCATTTGGTCGGATAAATGTAGGCTCCGAAAATAGTGCAGCTTACTTGATGCATTATGGCTCACCATCACCAGTGCCAGCATGGGGACTTAATGATCCAAATGCGGAAGCTGGCGGGTTCACAACTCCAGCGACTTCTGCAACAGAAGTAAGTGACGCTGATAAAATCACGTACTTCACACCACGTATAAGCGGTTTCCAGTTCGGTGCCTCCTACACTCCGGATGCGGATGAAGAAACTGGCTCAGGCGCGTCTCCTTACGCGCCGATTAAAGATGAAGGTGCTGCAGACGAAGCGTACTCTCTTGGTGTAAATTACTCTGGAAAAATGTCAGGTGTCTCTGTTAAGGCGTCTGCGGGTTATGATTTAATCACGAGAACAGATACTACAGCTACAGCTATAACAACCCGTACAACAACATATGCTGGTGGTGGTACGCTTACTGAAACATTCAGCGTTGGATCAACAGCACTTCTCAGCAGCACACTTGCTGGCACAACTACTGGTACAGTTGCTAGTATTGCTGAGGCTACCGCAGCTGGCGTAACAACTGTCAACGAAGACACTGACGAATTTTCAGTTGGTTTGAACCTTGGTTTTGAAGGTTTTGTTGTTGGTGCCGCGTATAAGTACACAGACAATGATGCTGGAACAGCGGATCTGGAACGTCATGACTACAATGTTGGTGTAACTTACGGTCAAGGTCCTTGGAAAGTTGGCGTACAGTATGCCGGCGTTGAATTGGATGGTTCCAGCGATGGCACATATGATGCGGTTGTCGTCGGCGGTCAATATATCCTCGGCCCTGGCGTAACAGCTTTCGGCGGTGTTCAGTATTTGACAGGTGAAGATGCCCTTGAAGGTTCAGAAGGCGAAGATGCAACAATCTTCTTCGTTGGAACGGCGCTTTCGTTCTAACCTTTGTTACATAATAATGAAAAGGCAGGCCATTGGGCCTGCCTTTTTTTTGGCGCTAGCAAGGGAGAGCTTATGCGCCTTCCTTACCTATAATGGTGAGTGAACAGATGTTTTGGTGTGGGAAGCCACCCAAATTATGTGTCATACCAAATACGGGCTCTTCGTCACGTTGACGTTCACCGGCACGACCATGCATTTGCAAATACATCTCGTAAACCATACGAATACCTGAGGCTCCAATCGGATGGCCGAAACATTTAAGGCCACCATCGATTTGACAGGGAATTTTGCCATCTGCATCGAAGACACCGTCCATAATGTCGTTTACGGCGCGGCCCTCGCTTGAGATAAACAGATCTTCCATCGTGACCAACTCGGTGATTGAGAAGCAATCATGTACTTCAAACATGCTGATTTGTTCCCGTGGATTGCTGATCCCTGCTTCTTTGTAGGCGCGTTTTGCAGCAGCTCGTGTTGTGACAAAATGGCTGCCATCCCATGAATTATGCTGGGCTTCGCGCCCGTTAGAGGCGGCGAGTTGCATGGCCTTCACTGTCACAAGATCCTTTTTGCCGAGGGCTTTTGCAATTTCAGGCGTTGTGACAATAGCGACAGCTGAGCCATCACTCACACCGCAACAATCGAACAATCCCAATGGTTCTGCAATCATCGGGGCGTTCATAACTTTTTCTTCAGTGATTTTGTTGCGAAGATGTGCTTTCGGGTTTTTAGATCCGTTGTCGTGACTTTTAATCGAAATGTGAGCCATTGCCCGTTTCAGGTCGCTGGCACTCACTTTATGCTTTGCAGAATAGGCTGGGGCAAGTTGTGCAAAGGAGCCCGGTGCAGAGGCATTTGCCCAGAATAAATCGTTTACGGCACCGCGGCTGCGTTGCGGCAGTCCGCCATAACCAGTGTCTTTTAGTTTTTCGACACCAACGGCCATTGCAATATCTGCAGCACCGGAGGCAACTGCATATACTGCGCCGCGCAGGGCTTCGGAGCCACTGGCACAGTAATTTTCTACGCGTGTTACGGGGATGTTTGGTAAGCGAAGCGCCATTGAAAGAGGCACAGCAGATTTGCCAACATGCTGCTCTTCAATACCAGTTCCGAACCATGCTGCATCAATTTGGCTTTTGTCGATACCAGCGTCTTCAAGCGCTTCGATAAAAGCTTCTATGATGAGGTCTTCGGCATTGTCATTCCAACGCTCACCAAACTTAGAGCAACCCATACCAAGGATAGCAACTTTATCTTTAATTCCTGAAGCCATTATTCACTCCCTTTAGTTGTTGCAGCCACCGGTACAGCTTTCCAGAAGTAACGTCTGAAACCGCGCTTGTTGTCGTAATCTTTTACACGGAAAACCATGCGCATTTTCATGCCTACACTCAATTCATCATCCGGCGTGATATCGGTAAAATCACTCATCAAACGGCCGCCTTCTTCAAATTGAATCATGCCGTAAAATGCTGGAGGATCGGGGGAATAAGTGAGTCGATCCGCAGTATATGAATTCATGTGTGCAATTTTGTCAGCAAATGGGTAATCTTCCTGCGTACCAATGGCGCCGCAGTTTTCGTTTACACACATGTTGCTTTTTGGGAACTGAGCAGTGCCACATTTACTGCACTCGCCACCGATCATCCGCTGCGCCATATAACGATTACGGAAATGGGTGGTGAGGCCTGTATTTTTATCGACCTCAGCACGGATTCCAAGTTCCATATTCAGGCCATCATTAAAGGCAAGAAAGCGATTGTAATTTGATTCTGATCGGCCATTTGCCAAAGAACCCGTTACACCCATATTCGGGCGTATGTTTTTGATAGCATCGGTTGCTTCAAACAAAAGCGTATCGCAGCCTTGACCAAAACTAGCGACGAGGATTTTGTCTCCAGGGTTAGCCTCTTGAAGTGCCTTTGCCAGCATTATAAGACTGTGTGCTGACCCTGCTTCACCGCAGTTGGCCTGCAAGTTATCCGCGACAGCTTCTTCAGGTATCCCAAGCTTCTTAGCGAGACCACCCGCGACATTGCGGGCAGCAACAGGGAAACAGAATGTGTCAATATCTGATGCTGAAACACCGGATTTTTCAAGAAGTGCGTTTACTGCTGTTGGTACAATTTTCATGTAGCCTTCGTCGCGGACCCAGCGTTCTTCCCATGTATAATCATACTGGGCTTCATCGCCGCGAAAATGGTCAATAAAGTCAACAGACTCGGAATGACCACCCAAGAACTTCGCAACAATATTGCCACTGCCGATCAAGAAGGATGCCGCGCCATCGCCTGTTGTCATCTCCAACGGGCTGCCCGCTTTTGTCATTCGTTTCTCAGCTGCCGTCAACAAGATTGGACCCTCTGACCCTTTGGCAGCTTGTAACGCAACAACTAGAGCGGCTGTGCCTGCTCGCATGGAGGATGCAAAATCCAAAGTTTGGATGTTGCTTTTCATATTAAGTGCATCTGCGAGGATGCCGGCATTTTGTCTGTCCTGAAAAGGAAAGGTTGTTGAGGCCATGTAAACCGCTGAAATATTTTCTCGAGCGTCCGGGGCCACGCAGTCACGTGCAGATTCAACAGCCATCGTAACCGTGTCTTCGTCCCAATTAGCCATGGAACGTTCACCGCGTGCCAAACCCTTTAAGCCGGGATTAAACCACGAATGGGCCTTGAAGATTTCGTCTCTTTTTAATCGGCTTTTGGGGATGTACCCACCATAAGCTAAAATTCCGACTTCCACTTTTGTCTCCTCCATCGGTATTCATTTATTCTGGGCTATTAATTAGGTGTTGAACACGAATGCACCATTTACAAGCAACCATTCTCATCCGTGATGGATGACAGGGGGAGTCGCTTTCGCCCGGTTCTTGAATATTGGACGCCACTTGTTGTTAATTCTTTGAAAGCGTCAGTAATCCATATAGTGCGAATAAACTATCGGTCTTGAAATTAATACGCAAGCTAATTATCTTCAGATTTATCAGCGTAAGGAGGACATTGAATGCCTGTTTGCGGTGTGGTGATCTGACGTTATAGTGACCGCTAATTCAAAAGGAAAAGTAAGCAATGGATTTCAAAGACCATCGTGCAGGATTTGTATTTACGGATATCGCCCGTTTCAGGGCACGCCTGTTCGACCGATTATTGGCTCCGCATGGACTTACCACGTCACAAGCCTGGGTCTTGGCGCAATTGTTTGTTGAGGATAATTTACCGCAAACGGAGATTGCCCGCCGGATGGATGTTGGGACAGTGACAATTGGTGGTCTTATCGAGCGCTTGGAAGCGCGTGGTTTTGTGGAGCGCCGCGTTGATAAGGACGACAGGCGTGTGAAAAGGGTTTTGTTAAAAGAAGCGGCAAAACCTATTGGGCGAATTATGACGGAATGCGGAAAACAAGTGAATGCGGCTACTTTTGTGGGCTTTGGCGAAGAAGCTGCACAGAATATGATGGATAATCTGATAGATGTACGCCGTAACTTACTTGCGGCACTTGAAGATGATCAGGAACTCAAAAACGCAACGGACATCTTGTTGGCGCAAGAAGCGGATCCCACATAATATCCGTTCATGTATTCGTACGATCCATTTTATGCATGGCGTTGAGCAATTTGTTCAAGTAATGGGCGAATGAAATTCTATCTTCCTCAGAAAATCCGATAAGTGCTTCTTCGTAAAAACCGTTAATTAGCGGTGCAATACTGGCCCACAATTCAGCCCCTTTTTCAGTCATGCAAATCAATCGCGAACGTTGATCGTTTGGGTCAATAGATCGGGCAATGACGCCACGATCCTCGAGCCGATTTAGAACGCCGGTCATATTTTGGCGACTTAATTTAAGATATTCACACAGTTCTGAAACACTCATCCCATTTTGAACAGATTGCCTGGAGAGGGCTCCGAGAACGGACCATTGTTGGGTGGTGACTTGTTCAGAATCCAGCGCTTGTGCACCAACCTTTTGCAAAGTATTTGCGGTTTGATAAAGGCGAAAGAACAACTTATTGCTTAAATTATCGAACATAAAACCCACTATTTAGCTGAATATTGTAATATTTAAAACAATATATTGACATAAATTTTTATTCAAGAAATCATTAAAGAAAAATTTATGCGCAGGGAACTTCGCGGAGATTTTGGCAATAGCCAGACAAAAACGAGGAGAAAATAAGTGAAAGGTCTATCAGGTAAAACAGCGATTGTAACAGGTGGCGGCGGCGGTCTTGGAACGGCGATCTGTAAACGATTGACGGAGGAAGGCTGCAAAGTTGGTGTTTTCGATTTAAATCTTGAGACAGCGACTAAAACTGCCGAAGAAATTGGCGAAAATGCTTCTGCTTTTTGTGTTGATATTTCCGATCTGGAAGCAGTGAAGAAGGTCGTTGCTGCGTGTGAGAAAGCTCATGGTCCAACCGATATTCTGGTAAATAATGCAGGATGGGATCAGGTAGGGGAATTTCTGAAAACAGATAAAGCCCTTTGGGAGAAGATTGTCGGCATCAATTTGTGGGGACCGCTACATATGACCCACACAGTAGCACAAGGCATGTCTGATAGGGCATCTGGAAAAATCATATCCATAGCGTCTGATGCGGCCAGAGTTGGATCGTCTGGCGAAGGTGTATATTCCGCATGTAAGGGCGGGATTGTGGCGTTTTCAAAAACGTTGGCGCGCGAACTTGCTCGGAAAAAAATAAATGTAAATGTTGTCTGTCCCGGCCCATCAGATACTGCGCTCTTCAATGATTTTGTCGGTGAAGGGGAAATGGGGCAGAAAATTCAGGAAGGATTGAAGCGCGCAATTCCGTTTAAACGATTGGGCCAACCAGAAGATTTTGGCGGCATTGTTGCTTTTCTTGCAAGTGAAGAGGCTGACTATATTACAGGTCAAGTAATCAGCGTATCAGGCGGCCTAACCATGGCCGGCTAATCGCCGTAGTAAACAGAAGGAAAAAGAAATGTCATATGAAGATATCAAGTACGAAGTAAAAGAGGGCGCCGCCTGGATTACCATTGACCGGGAAGATAAATACAACGCATTTCGCGGTAAAACAGTTGAAGAGCTAATTCATGCCTTTAATACCGCAGCGTGGAATAAGGAGATCGGGGTTATTGTACTTACCGGTGCAGGCGATAAGGCATTTTGCACTGGCGGCGATCAATCCGCCCATGACGGTCAATATGATGGTCGCGGGGCTATTGGATTACCCATTGAAGAACTTCAAAGTCTGATCCGTGATGTCCCCAAACCAGTGATCGCCCGTGTGCAAGGCTTCGCAATTGGCGGAGGTAATGTTCTGGCGGCAATGTGTGACCTTACAATCGCATCTGAAAAGGCTCAATTTGGGCAGGTTGGTCCAAAAGTGGGTTCCGTCGATCCAGGCTTTGGAACCGCCTACCTTGCCCGGGTTGTTGGGGAGAAAAAAGCGCGTGAAATGTGGTTCCTGTGTCGCCGTTATTCAGCTGCAGATGCAGAGAGCATGGGATTGGTAAATACAGTGGTGCCCCATGAGCAGCTGGATGCCGAGGTTGAAAAATGGTGCGCGGAGATTATGCAGAAGAGCCCAACAGCAATTACAATTGCCAAGCGATCCTTCAATCTTGATAGTGAGAATATTCGGGCTATTTCTTCCATGGGTATGCAAGCATTGAGCTTATACTATGACACAGAAGAATCCCGTGAGGGTGTGAAAGCGTTTAATGAAAAACGGGCACCGGATTTTCGCAAATACGCTAAATAAATCGTGACAATTGAGTGGGATTAAACGTCTTTTAATTCTGCTATTTGTAATGATATAATTTGTCAGCCTCAGACGGGGGCTGACAAATTTCAATCGCCGATCTATTCCGCCATTTTGAAAATTTGTCTTCGCAATAAAAATAAAATTAAAAGAGAAGATAGATGGCACTAAGCAAAAATAATAAAAATACTAACGGCCCGCTTTCCGGTTTGCTGGTGATTGACACCAGTCAGGGGATTGCAGGGCCTTATTGTGGCGCGCAGTTGGCAGGATACGGTGCGCGGGTGATTAAAGTTGATCCTCCCCACGGAGATTGGGGGCGCGGTGTTGGGGAGCGCTACGGTACATCTTCGGTTTATTCTGTTGCCTATAATCGTGGCAAAGAAGGTATCGTTCTGGATCTCAAGAAGCCTGATGATTTGGACACACTATATAAGCTTGTCGCTGAGGCTGATGTTTTTCTTGAGAGTTCCCGACCGGGAGTAGCTCAGAAAATTGGAATTGATTTCGAAACATTGAAACAGAAAAATACTTCTCTAATTTACCTGTCAATTAGTGGCTTCGGCCAACAAGGACCATATTCTACACGTCCCTGCACCGATGGTGTCGCGCAAGCCTTTAGTGGTTTGGTTCATGGCAATGTTGGCCAAGATGGCCTTTCGCATAAAATGGACATTCCCATTGTCGATATTTTTACTGGCCTCTATGCCTTCCAATCAATCAGCATGGCATTGTTTGAACGGGCTAAAACTGGGGCGGCACAGTACTTGGATAATAATCTCGTCCATAGCGCGCTGGAAGTGCAGAAAGCAAAATTGATTGATCAACATTTGCACGGTGAAACAGCGGCAAAGTTAAACCCTCCCTCAGGTGTTTATAAGGCAAATAATGGAGATATCGTTATTGCGCTTGCGACTGAGGCACACTATTTGAAGCTTATTGATGCAATTGGTGCTGAGGATTTAAAAGACGTTCCTGAGTATGCGACGTTTTTACTGAGATCAGAAAATGACGGACCATTGCGGGCAAAGATTCAGGGAATCATCAGTAGTAAATCCGGTGAAAACTGGATGGAAATACTTAGTGGTGCCGGGATAATTGTGAACACTATCAACAGCGTCTCTGATGTGCTGGCTGACGATGGAGTGACAGCCGCAGGCATGTTAAGAGATGTAGAGCAAGCGGGAATGGGGATGATTAGACTTCCAACAATGCCATTGATGGATGGGTTGGAGGGAGATGCTCCTGAGCTTGGGCAGCATACAGATGCAGTTTTGAAAGAACTTGCAAAAATTTAGACGCTTGATGTGTCGTTAGTTATGAGTAGGTGAAATTTTGGAAAAATCAGAAGAACCGGCCTTTAATGCACCGCCAGTTACAAAATATCTGGTGGCCACTCTGATCGGTGTTCATATTCTGTTGCTGGTAACAGAACCCGCGACGAGAGATTGGTTCTACGCAAATCTTTCATTTGATATTGCGACGTCGACCGCAATCCTCCAGACCCCAACGGGTGGGGGGATCGCAGCCTTATTTTTTACAGCGACTAGCCACATGTTTTTGCATGATGATTTCATGCATTTATTAATCAATGCCTTCATGCTTTTAGCTTTTGGAGCCATGGTTGAAAGGCATTTTGGTGTCGCGACGTTTATCTCGCTGTTTTTACTCTGCGGCTGGGCCGGTGCTTTTAGTGAGTATTTTGTCTCATACGATGCCGGAGGTGGATATCTCTATGGTGCCTCAGGCGCTGTGTTTGGGATGATGGGAGCGACTATGCGCTTGATGTTTCCAAAATATGGATTGCAAAAAGTCGTCGCTTTTGCTGCCGTTATGATGGGCGTAAATCTAGTGATCGGTTTGTCACCTCTTGGGCAGATGCTGACAGGGGGCGACGCAACTATTTCGTGGGCGGCTCATCTGGGCGGGTTCGTGGCCGGTGGAGCTCTTTCGTTGCTGTTTAGGCCCGATCCAGTATAGCACGCCTTGTTCACGGTACTGTCAGAAGCATGTCATCGCCCTTTCCCTTATAATAGGGCATATAACGTAATAATGAGAGGGTGTGTCGATGAATAGTTTCCGTAAACTCTATACAGTTTTGTTGTTTATTTCAGGTCTTTTGGTCTCGGGAATTGCATCTGCAGCTGATCTGCAGGGGCCATATAGAAGCAGCCTTTTTGGTGTGGCGGCAGAAGGATATGATGTTGTTTCTTATTTCAAGGATAGCAAGGCAGTTGAAGGAACAAGTGGTCATAGCGTCAAGTGGCAGGATGTAGAATGGCTGTTTTCTTCAGCCGCCAATAAACAAGCATTCTCAGATAATCCAGAAAAATTTGCGCCGCAATATGGGGGATATTGTGCCTATGCTGTCGCAATTGGAGCTACAGCGAGCATCGATCCGGAGGCTTGGAAGATTGTAGACGGTAAGCTGTATTTGAATTACTCAAAAGGCGTTCAAAATACTTGGGAACAAAATATTTCTGGATACATCAAATCGGCCAATGGCCATTGGCCAAACATTAGAAAATCACTCTAATTCGCAGCAGAAACGGCAATAAAAAACACCTGAGCAAAAGGGGGCGAGCTCAGGTGTTTTAGCAGTGTGAAACGCCTAATTGGAGAGGACATTCCACATCGGGGGAACATCGGCGTCAGCGTCTCCAGATAGGGAGTTCTTCATCTGCTGAAGGCTGATACGTTACAGTCATTTCGTCAAACGCATGGAGGACCGTTGGAATGTCTTGGTCAGGTCGCATTTCAAAAGCATTAAAGCCGCATCGTTGCATGTAGAAAACCTGATCATGAAGGACATCGCCAACAGCGCGAATTTCACCAGTATATCCGTAACGTTCACGTAACAACTTTGCTTGAGTGAACGCTCTGCCATCCGCCATTTTGGGGAACTGCAACACTACGAGATCAAGTCTGTCAAAATCTGGCACAAGCTCCGCGACATCATCTGTATTTTCAAGGATGACACCAAGGCGGTTGTTACGAAGCTTTAGAGCTTCTTTTTGCGATTGCCATTCCTCAAAAGGCACATAAACGTCACCTGTCGGCAAGTTATCTACATCTTCGAGCCCAGTATAGGGAGTCCAAGGATCGTCTTGTGGCTTACGATCTTTGATGAAGTTACCCATAGAGTTTCTCCTTGAACGGGGCTGGTCCTAAACGTCTGTATGCTGTCAAAAAAGTCTCTTCTGGGTCTTCACGATTTTCAAGATACACATCGAGCAAGTCTGCGATTGCCTGGACAATTTTGTCTGCGGTAAAAGCAGGGCCAATAATCTTCCCAATCGAGGCGTCTTCCCGAGCGCTTCCGCCAAGGGTGATCTGATACACTTCTACGCCCTTTTTATTCACGCCCAGAATGCCTATGTTGGCCACATGATGATGACCGCAGGCGTTAATGCAGCCGGATATATTCAAGCTGATATCGCCCAGATCATTCACGTAATCATAGGTGTCAAAACGTTCTGTAAGTGCCTGTGCAATTGGAATAGAACGTGCTGTTGCAAGCGCGCAATAATCCATACCGGGGCATGAAATAATATCAGTCAGATGATTGTAGTTCGGTGTTGCAAGATCCAAAGTCTTTAGTTCACCCCACAGACTGTGAAGATCTTTCAAGCGCACATCCGAAAGGACAAGATTTTGTCTATGCGTAGAGCGAATTGCACCATGGCTGTATTTATCAGCCAAATCAGCAATGGCGTCCATTTGATCTGCTGTTACATCGCCAGTTGGCTGGTTCTTTGATTTTAGAGACAGATATACAACTCTGTAGCCATCTTGTTTATGAAGCTCGAGATTGTTGTCAGCCCATTTGGCAAAATCTGGATCGCTGATGAGTTCTTTATCAAAGTCACTGTCAAAATCACTCAAATTTTCGTAATCAGGATCCTTGAAGTGCGCTTGAATGTTTTTGATGTCTTCATCGCGCAAGCGCAATTTGCTCTCTTTAACTTCTTGCCATTCAGCTTCTACCAATTCACGGAATTTCTCTTCACCTGTTTCATGAACAAGGATTTTGATCCGAGCCTTATACAAGTTATCCCGGCGACCGAGTTTGTTGTACACCCGCAAGATCGCTTCCAGATATGTCAGCATATCGTGAGGAGGCAAGAAATCGCGGATCAGTTTACCGATCATAGGTGTACGCCCGAGCCCACCGCCTACATAAATTTCCAGTCCTAACTCGCCTGCGTCCTTCTTGATCAACCGAATTCCGATGTCATGTACAGCTACGGCCGCACGGTCATGAATGGCGCCACTGACGGCAATCTTAAATTTGCGCGGCAGGAAATTGAATTCCGGGTGGAATGTTGACCATTGGCGGATCAGTTCACAGTAGGGGCGTGGATCAGCAATCTCATCTCTCGCAACACCGGCAAGCGGATCAGACGTTGTGTTCCGAATGCAGTTACCACTTGTTTGAATAGCGTGCATCTCTACAGCGGCTAAATCATCGAGTATTTTCGGAACATCTTCCAGTTTTGGCCAGTTATATTGAATATTCTGGCGGGTACTGAAATGTCCATAGCCGCGGTCATATGTTCTCGCGATATGTGCAAGGGTGCGCATTTGTTCTGAGGACAGCAATCCATAAGGAACAGCGACACGCAGCATATAGGCGTGCAGTTGAAGATACAGGCCATTGCGCAAACGCTGTTGTTTAAATTCGTCCTCTGACAAATCACCTTTTAGGCGCCGAGAGACTTGATCACGAAATTGGCTCACTCGCTCCTGAAGGAGTTGATGATCATCTTGGGAATATTGATACATTTTTCTAGCTCAAATAGAAGGACGTATAAAATTAAGCCGCACGCACAATCGCTTGCTTTGTGTCGGATGACTGCGGCAATGTAATCGTTGGACCGTAAGCCCGAATACGTTCACGATTTTCAAGAGGCCTTGTACCGTTCTCTGTGAGTTCAACATCGACCGCATAGGCGGCAATTACAATGTTCTCTCGTTCCGCTTGTTCGGCAAGAGATTTCAGAGTTTCGGCTTGGTCAGTTTCAGCTGTAGCTGCCTTGTTCAAATCTGTGGACCAGTAAGAACCTTCAGTATCGATACATAGATAGGCGACCAGACCTTCTTTGAGTAAAGACGCAGTGTATACCTGCAATGTCATCGATTTTCTCCTCATCCATAGCCGAAAACAAATCGGCGAATTACATGTTGTTTAGAATATATAGGATAATAATTTAATTACGCAAGAAAAATGTAGTTTAATTTTAAATAACACTATTTTTATGTTTAATTAATGCTGAATACGGTATTCTTCAAATCTATATGAATGCCGCATTCAGTTTTCCCTTGGCCTGCCCATCGGCCTGCTCTTGCATCAAGGCCATCTGGCGTACGTTCAGTGCAAGGCATGCAGCCGATTGACTTGAAGCCATCTGCAACCAAGGGATGGGGCGGAAGATTTTTTGCCAAAAAGGCGTCTTTAATATCTGCATCAGTCCATTGGGCGAGGGGATTTATTTTTACGAAATTATCAGACGCCTCAATCACGTCCAAGTCACTTCGAATACCCGATTGAAAACGTTTTCGGCCCGTAATCCATCCAATGAAGCCAGCGTCTTGCAACGTCTCCAATGCAGCATTTAGCGGCAGAACTTTGCGGATCTCACAGCATTGGTCTGTATCTTTTGTGAAAAGCATATCGTCGGGATCAATGTTTTCCAAGTGCCCTGTATCTGGCCTGATAATTCTAACATCTTCCAGACCAAGTAGCTCGGTGATTTGGCGTTGATAACGGAGTGTTTCACCAAACAGGCGCCGTGTGTCGAGAAAGATCACAGGAATCGTAGGGTCGACTTTCGCGACCAGATCCAGAAGTACAACAGCTTCAGCCCCAAATGAGGATGTCATCATTATTTTGCCGCCGAGCTCGCTCTCCAGGAGAGCCTCTAGCAAGGCCGTCCCGTCCATGTGGCCGTAGTTACCGCGTAGTCGTGCTGCTAGTGTTTCGGTCGTTGGAATAGTCGATTGTGAAGACATAATTTACTGCTTTCAAGAATCTCAATTTCCTTAATGTATGAATTATATGGAAAACATCAATATAAAATGTAAAAAATATTCAATACATATATTTAGTGTTAAATATAAACTGCACGATCCAAATAGGATTCTGTTATGCTCATTTCGAATTCGGTATTTAATGAATAGAGAGATTGAGTTTGGATTTTTCGGTACGTTTTTTATCCAAGATGGCCTGTCTTGTAGGCGCGATTTTTGTGTTTATTGCTCCGGTAAGCGCTGGAAGTGACACCATTAAAGAGATCGACAAAAATGCTGTTTATACGGATCAAGGAAAGGTGTTTTCTTTATCTGAGTTGTTCTGGAGCGAGCGCGATGTATCCTTTGAGCGCCTAATCGGAAAACAGATTAAGTTAGATCAATCTGATTTCCATGAGCCGCAGTACAAAACTAATCGTTATGGGGATCTACGAGGAAAAATCCTGGTTGATGGTATCGGTTGGCTTCAAAGTTATTGGATATCTAGAGGTACCGCCTTATGGCAAGGTGCTGGGCCTTATCCGTTAAATTTGAAGAAGCAACTTCTGGAAGCTGAAAGGCAGGCGCAGGAGAAGAAACACGGTGTCTGGCGTTATGTTCATGTGGAGACTGTCCAGGAGGTGATGGAACTATCGAACTTTAATGGATTTCATATTGTTCATGGCAAAGTAGTAAGTGTGCGTAAAGTTCGGGGTACGACTTATCTGAATTTTGGGGAGGATTGGAGAACAGATTTTACAGTCGCAATTTTGCCAAATTATAAACGTAATTTTAAGGGCAAGGACTGGAATTTGGACACGTTAGAGAATAAGTGGATAAGTATACGTGGACAGTTGAGGTCTTATAATGGCCCCTATTTGGAACTCTACTATCCTGAGCAGGTCGAATTTTCGGATATTGAAGCCAAATTGATAGGAGCAAAATAAATGTGGGATCAGATCACAGTCAAAAATCTGTTGGCAATGATTGCAAGAAAATTACTGCTTCTGTCCGTTGTTTTAGCGGTGACCGGGGTCTCTGCTTCAGTTCAGGCTGCAGACAGTGACAACGTTGCGGATCTGTTTTCGATATTTGAGCCTAAGGATGACAAGGCAGTTGGGGCCCAGCAGCATAAGCGAATTGTGGCTCAATATGGGGGTGAGTATACTCAAGAAGGGCTGAACGATTATATTCTCGATATAGTTCTTCGTATTGCGTTCGTCACCAAGCAAAAAAATGACCCCTGGCAGGTGACAGTTCTAAACACCCCCGCAGTAAATGCTTTTGCTCTGCCCGGCGGTTATGTCTATGTCACGCGCGGCCTTCTCGCTCTTGCCAATAATGAGGCGGAAGTTGCTGGAGTACTGGCCCACGAAGTAGGGCATGTGATTGCACGGCATGGTGCAGGACGTCAGTCTCGTGCAACCGGCATAGGAATACTTGGCGCCATCGCGGGAGTGCTTACGCAAAGTTCGGAAATATTCAAGCTCGGCCAAACTGTTGGTGGACTATTTCTTGCTGATTACTCTCGTGATCAGGAGTATGAGGCAGATCAGCTAGGCGTTAAATATTTGGGTCTTTCAGGATACCCAAGAGAAGCCATGGCTGATTTCTTAGGTCGGCTAGAAGATTATGCGGAATATTCAAAAAAATTGGCAGGTAAAGATGGCGAGTCTGGTCAGTTTGATTTCTTTGCTTCCCATCCACAGACCGAAGATCGAATTTCGCGAGCCAAAGCGGACGCCAAAAGTAAAAAAGATGATTTAGAGCGCGATTATCGCACAGCCGAGTTTCTGGAGCATATTGACGGGATTTTGTTTGGAGACGATATCAGAGAGGGTGTTATCAGAGGACGGCATTTCCTTCATCCTGATTTGAGGCTTGCGTTTGATGCCCCGCGCGGTTTCCAGTTGATCAATTCCTCTCGTGCTGTTTTTGCAAAGGATAGAAACGGCAATCAAATGGTTTTTGATATGGACCCAAGAGGTCTTCAGAAATTAACGCCAGCTCAGTATATGAGCCAAGTTTGGATGAAAAATACCAAAACGGGAAAAGTTCACGCTATTCAGGTTGGCGGCGCAAATGCGGCAATTACGCGTTTTAATCTCAACAAAGGAAATAAGAAATCTTACATCACAGCAGTTGTTATCAATTTTGGATATAACAATGTTGCCCGCTTTATTTATCAATCCCGCCAGCGAAACAAAGAGTTGGAGGCTCGGTATCGTGAAAGCTTTAAGAGTTTTCGTCCTGTAGGATATGCTGAGGCCGCGGAAGTAAAGCAGATAAAATTGAATATTAAAACAGTCAGATATGGAAACGACCTTGGTGATCTTCTTAATGGAATGTCAGAATCCAAATTGCAGCGTGACTTGTTCTTGTTGTTGAACCCAACCTACCTCGAGCATGAGCCTCGGCGAGGCGATGTTTACAAGTTACCGGAATATGCCACTGAAGAATGAGATCAATCTGAGCTGATCAAATCATCTATCTCGCCGTCTAGTGTAAGGCAAGCCGCTGTAAGCGGGCCTGAGAAGCCACAGCCGCTGTCCAGAGAGATGGTGTGGTCTGTCTCTAATACGCCGCCGCGTGTACGGTCGTAGCCTCGGATGACTTTTCTGAAGCCGGAGTATGGCTCGCCGATCTTGTCGAAGTATCCGCTTCCCCACCAGAACGTGTCCGTTTGCTCTGTGACAGGTCTGCTTGGGTCAATGCCGGCATGTACAAACAAAAGTTCGCCGTTCATGGTATAAGCCGCTCGCCGTAGCGATATCAGAATGTCGTTATGGCCCGGATGGCTTTGAATTGTGTCGCGAAGTCGGCATGTCCAGCGTGTTGTAGCAAGAATGCCTTCTCTTAAGTATCCGCGTGCCTCTTGTTCGCTCGAGCCATAGGCCTTAAGGGTTTCTTTAAGGCCGTGATCGACCATCCAGTTGAGGACGCCGGCTGGATCACTGGCTAGTTGTATCTGTAAGAGTTTACGTAACATTTCTTCTTGTGCGCCACGTAAGAAAACGATGTCACCCGCATCCATTCCAGGCAGGCACATTCTGTCAATGCGATATCGGAGGAGTTCATCAAGTACGCCCTTGGTATCACTGCCATGTCCGAGGTAATTGCCAAGATACACCAATCGGTCGCCATGTTGCCAGCGCTGGCTGAGCGTTGCATGAAGCTGTTTGAGCCTATCGGCTTCCCCATGGATGCACGAGACGGCCCAGACACGTCCGGCCTGATTAAGGCATCCAAATTTTTCGCTGTGCTGATTCGGTTTCATAGTGGAATAGAATGAATCGTCCGATTCGAATTAGCAACCCCTACATGCGAAATTAACGATAAATTAACGAAAAAAGCCCGGAACATGTCCGGGCTTTGATAATTCGGCGTGGTTTCTTAATCGATTACGCTGCTTTAAGCACTTTTTGCAATTTTTCAGTCGCAGCATCATCTTCAATTTGTTCTACAACGGCTAACTCTCTGGAGAGGCGTTCAAGTGCTGCTTCATAAATTTGGCGCTCGCTGTAGGATTGATCCGGCTGATCCTCATTGCGATGTAAGTCGCGTACGACTTCAGCGATTTGAATTGGATCACCTGAGTTGATTTTGGCTTCATACTCTTGTGCGCGACGGCTCCACATGGTCCGCTTGATACGGGCGCGTCCCTTAAGAGTATCTAGAGCAGATTTCATTTTCTTAGTAGACGAAAGGGGACGCATACCAACAGTCTTCGCTTTGGCAACCGGAACTCGAAGGGTCATTTTCTCATGAGAGAAGTCAACCACGTACAAGGTCAAGCTGAAGCCAGAGATTTCCTGTTCTTCGATGCTTGTCACCTGACCTACACCATGCGTTGGGTAAACAACATGATCTAACGGTGCAAATTCCAACTCTTTAGTCATTAAATTCCTTCTCTCTCATGTGGCGCAAATCAATTCGACAAAAAAAGAGCGACCGCAACTAAGGGACGCTGCAATTGAATGTGCTCCACTGTAAAAGGCGACAAATACCGCCTCTCGAAACGATAATGGATCTTCATATCTAGCTACGGGTTAGTCTGTTTGAAACTATTTTCCACGTATCCACGAAGTTATATCACAATTTTCAACAAATTGCTAACTGTGAACCATAGATACGAGTGCGGACCTGCTATTACAAGTCCGCATAGCTCAAAGCCTGTACCCTATCAGCCTTTGCCTGGGTTCGCGCTGAAATCGCTTTCTAATTTCCCGGCTTTCCCGTTCCATTTTTCTGCGTCATCTGGCTCATCACCTTTTTGTGTAATGTTGGGCCATTTTTCAGAATATTCCCGGTTCAATTCCAAAAATTTGTCTGCACCGTCTTCTGTGTCTGGCAGGATTGCTTCTGCTGGACATTCTGGCTCGCATACACCGCAATCGATGCACTCGTCCGGATGAATAACTAGCATGTTTTCACCTTCGTAGAAGCAATCTACGGGGCAGACTTCCACGCAGTCCATGAACTTGCATTTGATGCAATTTTCGGTAACGACGTAGGTCATATCTTTCTCCAGCTCTTAGGATATTTAACGCACATTTTTCTTTAGGGATTATCGCCATTAAGCCACAATGACAACCCCTTTCTTGGAATGTTTTTAAAAAAACAGGTCTTATTCAGCAATTTTAAGCTTTGCCAGAACTCGTTTCCGGGCATTACCGCTTTCTTTGTCGTCCACGTATATCAGGCCGCAGACGCGGCGGACAAGGTTTGCCTCATAATCACTGATGACATTATCAGCGTAGGCTATTTCCCACAGCATTTCGATGATTTCTACGCGTTCATCAAATTCTACAGTTTCCTTAACGGTCCTCGTGAAATGAAGGATCTGAGTAGCTTTTGCATGTGCTGCCTCTGCTTCTGTCACGACCGCAGCAACGTCTTCGTCTGACAAATCGAAATAGCGCTTCAGTACGTCAGAGACCATTGCACGTTCGTCGTCACAATAGGTCTCGTCGGAAAGCGCGGCTTCTATGAGCAAGGCCGCAATAGCAATTTTTTTCTCGTCCACACCAACTTTTAGGGTGTCAGTGGTAGATGCACTCAAGAGTTTTTTCAATCTTGCGATCATATTTTACCTCAAAATTGGCCAATGACGATTGGTTAGGCTGCTCCATGGCAATGCTTGAACTTACGTCCAGAGCCACAAGGGCACGGATCGTTACGGCGCATCTTGCCCCAAGTCTCAGGGTCTTCCGCATCAAAGGCCGCAGTATGATCCATTTCATTTTCGCCAGTAAGTGGATTGATATGTGTTGCTTGAAAAGCATTCTCGTCCTGTTCTGGGCGTTGAATGGCGCTTTCTGGGTCCTGTAGTTCCACATGACTTAGATACGTGGTGACCTTTATGTGCAACTCTTCCAGCATGGCCTGGAACATGTTGAAGGCTTCAGTTTTATATTCGTTCAATGGGTCTTTTTGTGCATAAGCACGCAATGAGACTGCTTGACGCAAATGATCCAGCTGGAGCAGATGCTCTTTCCAAATTTGATCAAGGATTTGCAAAAGTAAACTTTTTTCCACCATGCGCATGACTTCAGGGCCGTATGTAACAGCTTTTTCTGCCATTTTACGGTTGGTATTATCCCCAAGACGCTCACGAATTTCCTCGTCAGCAATCCCTTCTTCAGCGGCCCAGTCAGCCACAGGGAGATCAAGTCCAAGAACTTCGTTTACTTCTTCAGTAAGCGCGGAGACATCCCACTGCTCTGGGTAGGCTTTCTCAGGGATGTGTCGGCTTACCATTTGGTCGATCACATCTTCTCGCATTCCTTTGATGGTTTCAGAGACGTCCTCTTCTTTCATCAAATCGATGCGTTGTTCGTAAATGACCTTCCGCTGATCATTCATGACATCGTCAAACTTCAAAAGGTTTTTACGAATGTCGTAGTTGCGCGCTTCAACTTTTTGTTGGGCTTTCTCAAGCGCCTTGTTGATCCACGGGTGAATAATGGCTTCGCCATCTTCAAGACCTAATTTCCGAAGCATGCCGTCCATGCGTTCTGAACCGAAAATGCGCATCAAATCATCTTGCAATGACAGATAGAAACGACTTGTTCCAGGGTCGCCTTGACGACCGGAACGACCGCGCAACTGATTATCAATTCTACGAGATTCATGACGTTCCGTGCCGATCACGAACAAGCCACCCTGTTCCAAAATCTTGACTTTTTGCTCAGCGGCATCGGCTTCGATTTTGGCAGTGAGTTCAGTTATTTTATCTGCGTCAGTGATATCTTTTGTCTGGCTTTCGATCATCATGTCGACATTAC
The DNA here is from genome assembly GCA_002163135.1 of Alphaproteobacteria bacterium 46_93_T64. GTDB lineage: Bacteria > Pseudomonadota > Alphaproteobacteria > Sneathiellales > Sneathiellaceae > Sneathiella. Next base: position 25,566 of record MAAN01000033.1, on the reverse strand, counting down.
CGCCAAGCTTGATGTCGGTCCCGCGACCTGCCATGTTCGTTGCAATGGTGACAGCACCCAAACGTCCAGCCTGACTGATGATTTCAGCCTCTTGTTCATGATACCGGGCATTCAGAACACTATGCGGGATCTTCTTTTTTTGTAGGATGTCCGCGAGCATTTCTGATTTTTCAATAGAAACAGTGCCAACCAGAATAGGCTGGCCACGTCCTTGGCATTCCAAAACAGTTTCTACAATTGCTGCGTATTTTTCGTCCGCTGTGCGATAGATTTCGTCATCCACATCTTGACGTAGGATATCGACATTTGTTGGAATTTCCAAAACTTCCAACCCGTAGATTTCTCCGAATTCTTCTGCTTCTGTTGCTGCTGTACCGGTCATGCCAGATAGTTTTTGGTAGAGGCGGAAGTAATTTTGGAAAGTAATTGACGCCAGCGTTTGATTTTCTGGCTGGATTTCGGCATTTTCTTTTGCTTCTAAGGCTTGATGTAGGCCGTCTGAATAACGCCGTCCGTCCATCATGCGTCCGGTAAACTCATCGATAATTACAACTTTGTTGTCTTTCACGATATAGTCTTTGTCTTTTTCAAATAGCATATGAGCACGAAGCGCTTGGTTGGAATGGTGAACCGCCGCTACATTTTCGACATCATAAAGATTATCGGTTTTCAGCAAGCCAATTTCGCCAAGCAGACGCTCAATCACTTCCGTGCCGTCTTCCGAGAAGTTTGCAGATTTTACTTTTTCATCAATTTCATAATCTTCAGGTTTCAACTGTGGGATAAGTTCGTTTACCGCGAGGTAAAGTTCAGATGAATCTTCAGCGGGGCCCGAAATGATAAGCGGGGTCCGAGCTTCATCAATCAGGATACTATCGACCTCGTCAACCACCGCAAAATTGAAACCGCGTTGTACCATAGCGTCGGTTTCAAACTTCATATTGTCGCGCAAATAATCAAAGCCGAATTCGTTGTTCGTGCCGTAGGTTATGTCACAAGCATAAGCCGCGCGTCTTTGGGGCTCTTCCAGACCGGCGGTAATACACCCAACCGAAATGCCAAGTTTCGTATAAACTTTCGCCATCCATTCGCTGTCGCGCTGAGCAAGGTAATCGTTGACAGTCACAATGTGAACGCCCTTGCCTTCGATGGCATTGAGATAAGCTGCAAGCGTGGAGACAAGTGTCTTACCCTCACCTGTCTTCATCTCGGTAATCTTACCTTGATGCAAGACAATGCCGCCCATGAGCTGAACGTCGTAATGTCGTTCGCCAAGTGCACGGCTGGCAGCTTCCCGTACACAGGCAAATGCATCCGGCAATAATTCGTCGAGAGGTTTTCCAGAGGATAACATGTCTCTGAATTCTTGGGTTTTTGCTTTTAAGTCTTCGTCAGATAACGAGGTGTAGTTATCTTCAAGCGCATTGATTTGGTCGACCCTGGCACGAATAGATTTAAGTGCACGATCATTTGATGATCCAAAAAATTTCTTGGCTATTGTACCAAACATCTTCGACCTTACTCCAGTCACTTGCTGTGACGCGTTTGCGCATCTAATTACCGATAAGGGGTCTTCTATTATTCAAAACCCAAAATTACATATGGTGACAGATAAGGGGGATGCCCCGCTCTGTCAATCTATCCGAGCCACCTAGTTGAATTTGGCCACTTAGATAACCGTAAATTGATCAATATTGACGAGTTTTTGCAACAATACTTGTGAAACGAGGCAAAAGACTTATATTTCCTGCAATGCTGGGGGAGAGTGCGCGCAAATGCTATTCGCCTCAATCCCTGATTCTAGAACAATACTTGGGAAAAATATTATGAAATTAGCTAATTTCCTCGCCTTTATTGTGGTGGCTGGGGCGTCTGCTGCTATTGGTTACTTTGTTGGCACAGATATGGGTAATAAATCAGATCCGACTATGGAAATAGTCGCAGAGGCTGCTCCGAAAGACCCAACTGACGCAGTTGTTGCAACTGTAAACGGTGAAGAAATTCGGGATTCTGATGTTTTGAAAGTATACGAAAGTCTGCCAGATCAATATCGGCAAGCTCCCTTTGCAATGATTAAAGCACAACTAGTCGAGCAAATGGTTAGTATGCGCATTATCCAAACTGCAGCTGAGGCAGAAAATTTTAATACTCAAGCTGAGTTTACTGATCGGGTTTCTGAAGTTCAACGCCAACTTTTACAGGAATATTATCTACAAAAGAAAATTGATGAAGCTGTCACCGAAGAGGCCTTGAAAGCTGAATATACGAAAATGACTGCTGATTTCGTGTCAGAGGACGAAGTGAAAGCACGCCATATCCTTCTTAAAGAAGAAGATCAGGCCAAAGACATTATTTCCAAGCTGGATGCTGGGGGTGATTTTGTAGCGCTCGCAAAAGAGCACTCAACTGGTCCTTCTGGACCTCAAGGCGGTGACCTTGGGTATTTTGCTAAAGGCCGCATGGTTCCCGAATTTTCTGAAGTCGCCTTTAAACTTGAAAAAGGCGGTTATTCAAAAGAGCCTGTGAAATCACAATTTGGTTGGCACATTATTTTGGTAGAAGATCGCCGTGCAACTGAAGCACCAGCGTTTGATGGAATGCGCAAACAACTAAAGGAAAGCCTGAGTAATCAAACTGTTACGGTTCTTCTGGAAGGTCTTCGCGCAAAAGCAGTTGTTAATATCATAACAGCTGAAGAAGCTAAATCTGATGACAAATCAGATGAAAAAGAAGCAGCCCCTGCGGCTGAGAAAAAAGAAGATTAACCGCAACTGAATTTGCGTTAGATGGAATTATAAAAGCCCGGAAATCTCCGGGCTTTTTTTTATGCGTCCGACGTAGGGAGCCATGGCAGGCTTGCGATTTCAACGCCTTCATCTACCAGCTCTGCACGCTCGTCTTCCGTGGTTTCCCCGTAGATCCCACGCTCTTTGGTTTCACCATAATGAATTTTACGGGCTTCTTCAGCGAATTGATTGCCGACATTGTCGCAATTTTCTTCGACGGATTTTCGAATTTCTTTAAGCGCGTTTATAGCCATGCTAACTTGTTTAGACTCTAACTCTTGGCTCTCTTTTGCTGCAACTGCTGCTGTATTTCCTTTTTTGGGAAGAGCAGGGGCCATGAGTGCTTTTTCTACTTTGTTTGTCCCGCACATCACGCAGGAAATCACGCTTCGAGCCTGTTGTTCATCATAAGCAGCGCTATTTTTGAACCATGCCTCAAAAATGTGGCTGTTCTCGCATTTTAAGTTGTACTTGATCATTCAACGACACATCATAATAGTTACGAATAAGATTGGGTTTTCTGTAGCGACAGCGTCCTGAAAATAATGTTCTTTCGTGTAAATATACAGCAAGAGGATAAAAATGACAGTGTCCAAAGAAATTTCACCATGGGTCCTCGAACATCATTCAGTAATTCCAGAAGGTGGCCATATACTCGATCTAGCATGCGGTAGTGGACGTCATTCGAGATTTTTACAGGATAAAGGCTACAAATTAACAGCGGTCGACATAGATCTGAATGCAATCCGAGACGCAGATTTATCAGGTGTAATTTTGGTTCAAGCGGATCTTGAAAATGCGCCTTGGCCATTTGGTTCGGATTTGTTCGACGGGATCATTGTTGTAAATTATTTGTGGCGACCACAATTTCAAAAGTTAATGACTACGCTCAAGGGAAATGGTGTCTTGATTTTTGACACATTTAGTTTGGGAAACGAAAAATATGGCAGACCCAAAAATCCCGATTTTTTGTTGAAGCCAGGAGAATTGAAATCAGTGTTTTCAGATCTCGAATGCCTTGATTTTTTCGAAGGTTTTGTTGAAAATTCTGGGCCTGCTATGCGTCAATCTATTGTGGCTCGAAAGATAAAATGACGCGGATACAGTGATAACTTATTGCGCCGCTTTCTGTCCATTCTCGATGGATTGGAGAGTATAAGGCCGAAGGTTTTTCAGGTTTGGAACCTGTTGACGTCTTGTCCGAACGGCGCTCATATCTATTTCAGCGGTCACAAAACCCGGGTTCTCGCCTCCATCTGCAAGAATTTCTCCCCAAGGATCAATAATGACAGAATGCCCATAGGTGCGTCGTTTTTCAGAATGGTGCCCACATTGCGCAGCTGCGATGACGAAAGCCCCATTTTCAATGGCACGGGCGCGTAATAGCGTGTGCCAATGAGCGGTGCCCGTCATGTAAGTGAAGGCCGCAGGTACGGTAAAGAATTCAGCGCCACCTTTAATTGCTAAATCCTGAAACAAATGCGAGAAACGAACATCATAACAAATTGCAAGGCCAAGTGTGCCCCATGGCGTAGAGGTTGTAACGGCTATATCGCCCGGCGCATAGGCACTGGATTCCTTGTGCTGCTCGCCGTTCTCCAGCGCAACATCAAACATATGTATTTTGTCGTATTTGGCCGTAATACTGCCATCGGGCGCGATAAGAAACGACCGATTAGCGAGGCGGTCATCATCCGGCTTCTTAATAACCAATGATCCTGCATGGATCCATTTTTGGTGCTTCAAAGCCAAGCCTCGAAAGGCTTCCAGTGTAAGGTCATCTTCTTCCAATGATGCCTTGTCTCGTGCGGCAGCCTTATGAGGTTCCATCATGTTGGTGACTTCAGGCGTTGAAACAAAATCCGCGCCGGCGGCGATCGCCTCTTTGATTAATGCTGAGCTGATCTTGAGGTTTTCTTCAGGATCAGTTCCAGAGGTGAGCTGAATGCAAGCGGCCGTAAATTTTGTCATGATGGAATCCGAAGGCTTTGGTTAAGTGTTTTGTAGAATTTGATCCAATTGACCTGACGCGTCAAGTTTGTGGATAAAATCGCAATCCCCAATATGTTCGCCTTGTATAAAAATTTGAGGTACCGATGTGGCGCCCTCTGCACGTTTGATCATTTCCTGGCGACCTTTAGCATCAACCGTGACGTCAATTTCTGTATATTTAACACCCTTGCTTTTTAGAAGCGATTTTGCACGAGAGCAAAAAGGGCAGAACATTGTTGTATAGATCTCGATATTTTTCATAGATACTCACTCGGATATTAAAAATTGCTTAGTCTTATATAGACATTGATACAGGACGAACAACCCGGCATAGGGTTAGGATGTCAATTTGACGTACGCCAGCGCGCAATAAACAACTCGCGCATGCAGAGACTGTAGCACCGGTCGTGTACACATCATCGATCAAAAGGATGTGTTCACCTTTTATGGTGTCCTGCCACACGGGATTAACTGAAAACGCACCTCTAATATTTTTAAATCGTGCTTTGAGGTTTTTTCCACCCTGACTGGATGTGTCCTTAGACCGCAAAAGAAGATCGACGGCCACACGCCGATTTGTTTTATTGCCAATAGATTGCGCTAACAAGGCCGATTGATTGTAACGTCTTTTCAACAGGCGTTTGCGATGAAGTGGGACGGGCGCGATCAATACGTCATCTTTCAAGATCTCTGCTGCCGTTCTGCTCATCCAGTTTGCGAAAGCGGGGACCCTATCTGTTCGATCGGCATGTTTAAAGGCAAGGATCATGTCACGACTAACATCATCATAGTGAAGTACAGAAAGTCCGCGGGTAAAAGGGGGAGGGTTGGATATGCAGTTTCCGCAAAGCATATCATCGGCAACTTCATATTCAAACGGATACCCACAATGAAAGCATGTTGGGGGGCTAATGAAATTAGCTTGGCCCCAGCAATCCGCACAAAGGCTGCCCGGCTCGTCAACGGCTTCATTGCAGCGGGGACAAAGCGCCGGAAAGATAGTATCGAGCAAAATTTTTGAACCAGCGCCGAGCCATTTTTTAATAGGTGATATTTTTTGCATATCTTGTTTTACGCGAAAAGCAACGTTTATAAAACGCCTTTTTGGAGAATATCTTTGCGTTGAGTCTTGCAAGATCCCATGCCATAAGACGCCATGACAAATTCTTCACTATCTTCATCAGACATTTTTTTATTCGACCGCAAACTACTGCGATCTCGACGTTCGCGTGCAGCCGGTGGTGATTGGGAGAAAAATCGGTTTCTATTTGACGAAGTCGCAGATCGCCTAGCGGAAAGAATATTGGACATCAGCAAGCAATTTGATCTGGCGCTTGATCTCGGATGTCACGGTGGCAGTTTTGGTAAAATGCTGAAAATGCAGGGTCGCATTTCTCATCTGATATCTGCTGATCTTTCTCCTGCTCTTATGGTTCCCCACGCTGATGGGATAAAGGTCGTGGCGGACGAAGAGTTTTTGCCCTTTGCGCCCCGATCATTTGACTTGATTGGAAATGTGCTTGGTCTTCACTGGACTAATGATTTGCCAGGCGCTTTGGTACAAATTGCAAGAGCGTTAAAGCCAGATGGTTTATTTCTGGGGGCTATGTATGGCATCGAAAGCCTGTCTGAGTTGAAGTGGTCTCTAACGCAGGCAGAATTGGAAGTGAAAGACGGTATGAGCCCGCGGATCTCGCCCTTTACTGATGTACGTGACGCGGGATCCTTGCTGCAAAGGGCCGGGTTTGCATTGCCGGTTACAGACGTGGATGTTCTGACATTGAAATATCCAAATGCGTTTGCCTTGATGCAAGAACTTCGGGGTATGGGAGAAGCTAATGCGCTGGTGGAACGTCAAAAAAACCTGACAGGAAGAAAGGTATTACTTCGTGCTGCGGAGATTTATCAGGAGAAGTTTGCTGACGATGACGGACTGATCCCTGCTACTTTTCAGGTGATTTATTTGGCAGGTTGGGCCCCTCATGAAAACCAACAAAAGGCGTTGAAGCGAGGTAGCGGTCAAACAAGCCTGAAAGACATCTTGTCCAAAGATTAAAGAAGATCTCTGAGCATAGCGATCAAGGGAATGTCAGCGGGTGGCATATCATAGTCTTTTAGCGTATTCGCACGTACCCATTTCAAGGTTTGTCCTTCAGTAGGTCTTGGAGTGCCTGACCAACGACGACAGACATAAAGCGGCATCAGAAGGTGGAATTTTTCGTATGTGTGGCTTGCGAAGGTAAACGGGGCTAAACAGGCTTCGGTCACATCGATGGCGAGTTCTTCTTTAAGCTCGCGGATCAACGCTAATTCCGGCGTCTCATTCGCTTCAACTTTACCGCCCGGGAATTCCCACAGGCCTGCCATGGACTTGCCTTCAGGGCGCTGAGCAATCATGACACGGTTGTCGTCATCAACAAGAGCGACCGCGACAACTAAGAGAGTTGGAAGTGACGTCATGGGAAAGCCTCAGCTACGATAATCAGCGTTGATTTCAATATAACCATGAGTGAGGTCACAGGTCCATGCATAGGCACTGCCGGATCCAACCCCCACATCAACTTCAATTGTGATTTCGGGTCTTTTCATGAGCGGCGCGATTTGATCTTCTGAGTATGAAGGTGAACGTGCGCCATCTTCAGCAATTACAATACCGCACATTTTCAGATGCAGTTTATCCCGACTGGCTTTCTCGCCTGACTTGCCAACCGCCATAATAACGCGGCCCCAGTTTGCATCTTCTCCGGCAATAGCTGTTTTCACGAGCGGCGAATTTGCAATTGCAAGGGCAATTGTTTTTGCTGACGTGCCTGTTTCTGCACCGGTTACTGAGACTGTGATAAATTTCGTGGCACCTTCACCGTCGCGGGCAACCTGCTGTGCGAGATCCTGCATGACGCTAAGGAGTGTGGATTTGAAATCGGCCAGATCTGCATCCGCTGCAGCGGAGGGTGCGGTATTTTCCGCGTTTCCAGTCGCAAATAACAAAACACTGTCGCTGGTTGAAGTGTCGCTATCGACAGTTACACAATTGAAGCTTTTTTCATTTTCGGATGACAGAAGCTCTTGTAAAATCGGCGCTGGAATATTTGCGTCCGTGAACAAAAAAGCCAGCATTGTCGCCATATCTGGTGCAATCATTCCGGACCCTTTGGCAAATCCGTTGATGGTTACAGTTTTACCGTTCAATTGACAGGTAGCAGTCGCCCCTTTAGCAAAAGTGTCCGTAGTGAGGATCGCATCAGCGGCAGCTTCACAATTATCTTCTGACAGGCTGTCCAGCATGCCGGGAAGGGTGTCCGTGATATATGATGTCTCGATCAGCTCCCCAATCACGCCGGTGGACGCGATATATACTTCTTCTGGATTGCTTTGAAGTAAACTTGCAGCTGTTTCTGCCGTTTTCTCAACAGTTTCGATGCCCGCAGCCCCAGTAAATACATTGGCAATGCCAGCGTTCACCACAAGTGCACGGGCCGTACCGCCTGACAGGATCTTCCGGCCCCAATCGACGGGAGCGCCCGGCATGGAGTTTTTGGTAAACACGCCTGCGGCAGTTGTCCCTTCATCCATCACGGCAAATAACAAATCATCCCGCCCTTTATATCGCATGCCAGAATTGGCCGAGGCAAAGCGAACGCCGCTAACGGCGGGCATGTCAGGGAATTTTTCCGGGGCGAGCGGCGATTTGTTCATAAGCTTAGCCTTTAATGAATTGAATGCTTTCAATTAATCCATTTTTGATAGGTGGGTCAAATAGGGAATTTGGGTTCAGATGATTTTCGTCGCCGTCAGCATATAGTTGACGTTAAAATCTTGGCTTAGATGCCAACTATCTTCCAAAGGGTTGTAGGTGGCACCCGTCATTCCCAGAATGTTGAGATCGTTTCGTCGAAGCAACCCAACGACTTCGGAAGGGCGCAGGAATTTTTTCCAGTTATGGGTGCCGCGTGGAAGCCAACGCAAAATATATTCTGCACCTACGATGGCGAGGGCATAGCTTTTCAATGTGCGGTTCAAAGTTGCGACGAACATGATGCCGCCCGGCTTCAGCATAGTGCAGCAGGCTTCAGAAAATCCTTCTATATCAGCGACATGTTCAATAACTTCCATGTTTAATATAACGTCAAACTGCTCACCCGCTGCGGCGAGTTCTTCTGCTGTCGTGTGACGATAATCAATATTTACGCCGCTTTTCTGTGCATGAAGTGAGGCAACTTCAATATTGGTTTGAGAGGCGTCTGCCGCGACAACTTCTGCTCCCATACGAGCCATAGGTTCAGATAACAATCCGCCGCCGCACCCAATATCCAAAAGGCGGAGGCCTTTAAAAGGCTTTAATGGAATTGCGTCCCCATCATTAAGCAGATTGAAATGGGCCGTAACCTGATCACGAATATATCCAATGCGAATTGGATTGAATTTGTGAAGAGGTTTGAATTTCCCACTTTCGTCCCACCATTCATCCGCCATTGCGGCAAAGTTCGAAATTTCTTGTGGGTCTACAGATTTTGAATTTGCAGCTTCGCTCATGACAGTTCGTTCAAAAAAATTCTTATAAATCTAATAAATTAGTCGCAACGCTTGCCCAGCAAGCTGTGTTAAGTATATGTATACGCTCCTTCAAGAGGAAAAGGTACCCGTTCCGTAATTTAATAATTGTATCCTCTTTGAACAGAAGCAAAGCTGAAAGGTTAGTGCAGCGATGGCACGGCTGGTAATGAAATTTGGTGGTACATCGGTTGGATCCGTAGAACGGATCAAGAATGTAGCGCTGAAAGTTAAAAAAGAAATTGACGCGGGCAACGAAGTGGCAGTGGTCGTATCTGCGATGTCCGGTGAAACCAATCGTCTGGTTGGGTTGGCTTCTGATGTGGCGGCGTTGCATGACGCACGCGAGTATGATGTTGTCGTTTCAAGCGGTGAACAAGTGACGGCCGGATTGCTGTCGATGGCATTGCAGGACCTCGGCGTGAACGCGCGTTCTTGGCTTGGTTGGCAGGTGCCCGTACGAACGGATGCTATTCATGGTTCCGCAAGAATTGAAGAAATTAACTGTGAAGATGTAATATCGCGCTTCGCTGACGGACAGGTTGCTGTCTGCGCCGGCTTTCAGGGCATCGGAAGCGATAACCGGATAACAACGTTGGGCCGCGGCGGTTCCGATACATCGGCAGTTGCATTGGCAGCCGCGCTGGATGCGGATCGCTGTGATATTTATACAGATGTTGACGGTATTTATACGGCGGATCCCCGGATCGCGACAAAAGCGTCAAAACTTGATAGAATTACATATGAAGAAATGTTGGAGCTGGCGTCTCTTGGTGCCAAGGTGCTGCAGACCCGCTCCGTTGAAATGGCAATGAAATACCGTGTGAAGGTACAAGTGCTTTCCAGTTTCGAAGATTTGCCCGGCACATTGGTTGTTGATGAGGAAGACATTGTGGAACAACAAGTAGTAAGCGGCGTAACATATACCCGAGACGAAGCGAAGGTAACCCTTCAACAAGTAAATGATACACCGGGTGTAGCGGCGACTGTTTTTGGCGCACTTGCAGATGCACATGTAAATGTGGATATGATCGTTCAGAACGTATCTGAAGATGGCAAAGCGACAGATTTGACATTTACAGTTGGACGCAATGAGCTGGATCCAGCGATGAAGGTCCTCGAAGGGCTGAAGGATAAAGTGAATTGCAAAAAGGTTGTTCCAGATCCGGATGTTGTTAAAGTTTCTATCGTTGGAATGGGCATGCGAAGCCATGCCGGTGTTGCACAAACAATGTTTGCAGCGCTCGCCGAAAAAGGCATAAATATTCAAGTGATTTCCACTTCGGAAATCAAGGTAAGTGTTTTACTGGCAGAAGAGTATACTGAACTTGCCGTTAGAACATTACATACAGCTTTCAATTTGGATGCAGCTTAAAATATGACTGAAATTACTTCGCAAGAGGGCTTGCAAGCACTCAACGCTGCTTGGCAGCGTGGACGTGACTTTCTGGGAACCGAATTTGCTATTCTCGGCGGTGCTATGTCGTGGGTATCAGAACGAAATCTCGTTTCTGCCATTTCCAATGCGGGAGGCTTTGGTGTCATCGCGTGCGGTGCAATGACGACGGATCTTCTGGATGCCGAGATCAAAGCCACGAAAGCAATGACAGATAAGCCGTTCGGTGTGAATTTGATTACCATGCACCCGGACCTCGATAAACTGGTTGATATTTGCCTTGAAAATGGGGTCGGACATGTCGTTTTGGCCGGTGGACTTCCTAGCAAGGACACAATTGCGAAACTGAAAGAAAGTGGCGTAAAGACGATTTGCTTCACACCAACTTTGGCGCTTGGCAAAAAGCTGGTTCGAAGTGGTGTTGATGCGCTGGTCATCGAGGGAATGGAAGCTGGCGGCCATATTGGTCCGGTTTCTACAAGTGTTTTAACACAAGAGATCTTACCCAATATCACGGATGTCCCAATCTTTGTAGCGGGCGGGATCGCTCGCGGCGAAGCTATGGCGAACTATTTGCAAATGGGGGCCGCAGGGTGCCAATTGGGAACACGGTTTGTTTGTGCGACAGAAAGCATTGCACATCCAGATTTTAAACGGGCCTTTATTCGGGCAAGTGCTAGGGATGCGATTACGACCGTTCAGGTAGATCCTCAGTTCCCGGTTATCCCGGTTCGCGCTTTGAATAATGAAGGTGCGAAGAGATTTGTCGAAACCCAGCATGCAGTTATCGCAAGATATAGAGCGGGTGAACTCAGCCTTGGAGAGGCTCAGCTTGAAATTGAACATTATTGGGCGGGGGCTCTCCGCCGTGCAGTAATTGACGGAGATGTTATAAACGGCTCTGTAATGGCTGGACAAAGCGTTGGGATGGTCAAAAAAGAGCAACCCACAGCAGAGATTTTACTGGATTTGGTCTCGCAAGCAGCTGACGCGTTTGCAGGTTCCGGTAGGCAGGAAGGTCGATACCTAAATGAATAGCTCGGCGGTCAGCGGCCCCAGAATATTGTTCCGTCAGATCCGACAGGTGATGGCGGGCACGGGGGACGCTGAGCGCCGTTTGCAGAAAATTGTCAGGCTTATTGCATCAAACATGATCGCAGAAGTGTGCTCTTGTTATCTTATGCGAGCAGGCGATGTTCTGGAGCTGTTTGCAACCGAAGGTCTGAAACAGGAAGCTATTCACCATACCCGCTTGCGTGTTGGTGAAGGACTTGTCGGCGATATCGCGGCCCATTCTCGGCCGCTGAACTTATCCGATGCACAAAGTCACAAACAATTTGCCTACCGCCCAGAAACAGGTGAGGAAATTTATCATTCCTTGATGGGCGTTCCAATTATGCGCGGCGGTCGTGTTATTGGGGTACTGGTCGTGCAAAACCGAACCATGCGTCATTACACGGATGAGGAAGTCGAAGCTCTTCAAACTGTCGCCATGGTCGTTGCGGAGTTGATCAGCTCTGAACAGATGATCAGCTCCAAAGAGCTTCTTGATACCGCAGGCAATGCGACAACACCTCACAGGGTTGCCGGTCGCGTATTGGCAGATGGTTTAGCCGTTGGGTACGCTATTTTACATGAACCCCATATTATTGTTCGGCGAACAATTGCAGAAAATACCGGCGAAGAAGTCAAGCGACTGAATGCCGCTGTGGATAGGCTTCAAGACTCTATCGATGAAATGCTTTCAGATACCGATGCGCTTTTTACGGATGAATCTCGGGATATTTTTGAAGCCTACAAGATGTTTGCCCATGACAAAAGCTGGCTAAAACGTCTTGCAGATGCGGTTGATAGCGGCTTGACCGCTGAAGCTGCTATTAAACGAGTTCAGGATGACACCCGCGCTCGTATGAAAAAAATTACCGACCCCTATATTCGCGAAAGGCTGTCGGATCTGGATGATTTGGCAAATCGCCTGTTTTTGCATTTGGAAGGGACGCAGGGCGTTGATAGACAACATCTTACGGCAGATACAGTTGTCATTGCCCGCAATATGGGAGCGGCGGAACTACTAGATTATGATCGCGTTCACCTGAAGGCTGTCGTCCTGTTGGAAGGGACACGAAGTAGTCACGTGGCGATTGTCGCACGGGCGCTTGGTATCCCCGTGATCGGACAGTGTGCTGAAATTTCTGACGCAGTCGAAGAAGACGACTTCATTCTGGTCGATGGGGAAAACGGTCAAGTTTTCTTGCGTCCCGGTGATGATGTTATTCAAGTGTTTGAACAGAGCATGCGTCACCGTGAGCAGAGGCAAGCAAAATACGCGGCGTTGCGTGACAAACGCGCGATCTCCAAAGATGAAAAGACCATAACACTCAGTATGAATGCGGGTCTGCTTATTGATCTTGATAATTTTCAGGAAGCTGGTGCTGACGGAATTGGACTGTTTCGAACCGAGTTGCAATTCATGGTTCGCTCCCAAATGCCAAAAGTAGACGAACAAACCGACTTATACACAAAGGTTTTGGATAAAGCTAACGGGCGTCCCGTTATTTTCCGCACTCTTGATGTCGGCGGAGATAAAGCTCTGCCATATCTGCAAATGAAGGAAGAGGAAAACCCAGCCCTTGGGTGGCGTGCAATTCGTATCGGATTAGACCGACCCGCTTTGTTAAAAGCTCAACTTAGGGCAATGGTTCGGGCATCAGTTGGACGCAAATTGACCATAATGTTTCCAATGATTGCAGAAGTTTCTGAATTCATTGAAGCTAAATCTTTGCTTATGAAGGAAATTGACCGCGAAGAAAAACGGAATGGGGGCAAACCTACTGAAGTTAAAGTAGGAACCATGTTGGAAGTCCCGTCTATTGTCTGGCAATTGCCTCATTTGCTGAAAGTAGCCGATTTCGTCTCGGTTGGATCAAACGATTTACTGCAATTTTATTTTGCTGTTGATCGCGGCAATGCACGCGTCACAGATCGCTACGACATGTTAAGCTCAAGCTTTATGTCCATGCTCAAGTATATTGTGGATGAATGCGCCAAAACGGATACCCCATTATCAATTTGTGGGGATGTGGCCGGTCGCCCGCTGGAAGCAATGGCCCTTCTGGGTCTTGGTTATCGGAACCTATCTATGTCACTTGAAGGCGTCGGGCCCGTTAAAGAAATGGTGCGGAGTGCTGATATAGGAAAAGTTCAGGATTTCTTGTCTGTCCTGTGCCTGTCACGCGAAAAATCCGCTCGAGAGCAGATTCGCGCCTTTGCCAAGGATCATGGCATTATTATTTAAATCATTGATCTTTATTCTTTTTTGCTGATAATCATGCCCTAGTGTAGGGGAACTTGGCTTGCCTTTCGTTGAGGGGCGAAAGTTGTAGCTTGGTATACTATTGGACAGGTGGTGTATAACAATGGTGAAACAAGGTAAGCTTCCATTGGATGCTGGTGAGCCACGCCTCACTCTAGCTACGCCAGAGAACGATAAAAGCGCAGAAATCTCTTCAACCGAAAATGTGTCAGACAGGCAGCCTTCTGACGAGCCGATCCTAGCAGTTGAGGCGTTGGAGATGAGGCAAGAATCTGACACAAATCTTTATGTAGAAAGCGATGAAGATGAATACGCCAACGTAGGCACACGTTTACGGTTTGAGCGGGAGCGTCAAGGTTATTCAGTTCATGACATTGCAGAACAACTCCGGTTACGCCCACGACAAGTTCAAGCTCTAGAAGATGGCAATTATGATGCTCTTCCGGGGCAGACATTTGTTGCGGGCTTTTTACGCTCATATGCCAATGCACTCGGATTGGATGCGGTAGCTGTCGTCGATCTGTTTAAGAGTGAATATTCTGGCGAAGTAGGGGTCCCCGAACTTGCTTTTCCCGAACCGACATCCGAAGGCCGAATGCCGGCTTCCAGTTTACTGGTTGGGTGTTGCGTAGTTGCGGTTCTCGTAGTTGCAGGGTGGTACTTTTATTTAAACGAAAATTCATTGGAAATTGAAATAGTTCCTGATTTGCCGGATCGCTTAAGCGAAAAGCTGGAGAGCTCAAGAGATGCTATTTTCGCCAGTATCGCTAATGTTACCTCTTCGCCAAAGGCCGAAGACGCAAATGCTGCAGATGCCGCAGATGCCAAGGAAGCGATCGCTGTTTCAACTGAAATTACACAGCCAAAAGCGGTAAAATCAGAAGCGGATGAAGAAACACTGGCATTAAACCAAGTAACTGAACTCGTGACCGAACCTAAGCCGCTGATAACTTCTGTTAAGGATATTGATAAACCCGAGGCCCAGTTGGAACCTCAAACTGTTGCGACTCTTCCAAAACAGAATTCAACTAATGAAATATTAGCACCTGCTATCATGCAAAAAGTAGAAACAGAAAAAGTTGAAGTTACTTCTCAACTTGATCCATCTTCTAAAACTGTATTGCCGACTTCGGCAATTGTTGAGAATGTAGAGGTGGAGGCAGCACCAATTGTTGTTGCCGCAGTGCCGACTAAAACATATTTTCCGCAACAAAAGTTGAACGCAAATAACTCTGTGTCTGACAGTGAAGGACCTGCAAGTTTGGTGCCTGCTGCGTTGGGTGTTGAAAATAAAGACGCAAGACTTGTATTGGTAGCGCGTCAAGAAAGCTGGGTGCATATTAAGGTGGCTGATAAAGAAACTGTTCTGGATCGCATTCTAGCGGCGGGAGACACATTTATGTTGCCGTCCAAGCCTAATATGATTTTAAGTACTGCAAATGCAGCAGGACTTGAAATACGTTTGGACGGATCGTCGCTTGGAATGCTAGGTGGTTATGGTGAAATTATTCAAGCTTTGTCGCTTGATCCGGAACAATTAAAAGAAAAGCTGTCAGCTTCTAACTGAGAAGAAAAGGGCCTTACTTAAGTACGACTCTAATGAGAGCTTGAATTTTTCGGCTGATGGCCCCATTTTATGCCAGATTACAGACCGCGGCCGCGCCGTGAATTTTCATTGAAAAGCTCCAGTCCCATGAGTGTTAGACCATACCGCGACATTATGCGTCGTAAATCACGTCAAATATCAGTTGGCAATGTTCTCGTTGGTGGCGATGCACCCATCAGCATTCAGTCAATGACCAATACATTGACATCTGATCCTGTCGCAACAATCAAGCAGATCCACGCTCTTGAAGAGGCGGGAGCCGACATGGTTCGTGTGTCCTGCCCAGACGTAGAAAGCACCCACGCCTTGAAAGAGATTGTGCGTGAAACCACTGTTCCCATCATTGCGGATATTCATTTTCACTATCAACGAGGAATTGAAGCGGCGGAAGCCGGCGCCGCGTGCCTTCGGATAAATCCTGGGAATATTGGGTCGGCTGAAAGAGTTCGTGAAGTTGTCAAGGCGGCGGTCGATAACAATTGTTCTATGCGGATCGGTGTAAATGCGGGCAGTTTGGAACGAGAATTACTTGAAAAATACGGCGAGCCGTGTCCGGATGCGATGGTCGAATCTGCGCTTAATCATGCACGCATTCTTGAAGATAATGATTTTACCAATTTCAAAATCAGTGTGAAAGCATCAGACGTATTTTTGTCAGTGGCTGCCTACCAGGGATTGGCTGAAGCGTGTGATTATCCGTTGCATCTTGGGATTACAGAAGCAGGCGGGTTTACACCTGGAACAGTGAAATCTTCAATTGGGCTTGGAATGCTTCTGTGGTCGGGGATAGGGGATACACTTCGAGTATCGCTCTCAGCGGATCCAGTTCAGGAAGTAAAAGTTGGCTATGAAATTTTGAAGAGCCTTGGTTTGCGCCGCCGAGGAGTTACAATTATTTCCTGTCCGTCGTGTGCACGACAAGCCTTCCCTGTTATCAAGACAGTTGAAAAACTTGAAGAGCGGCTTGAACATATTTCAACACCTATGTCGCTTTCCATAATTGGGTGCGTGGTAAATGGACCCGGCGAAGCTCGTGAAACCGATATCGGCCTTACGGGGGGCGGTAAAGGGAACCACATGGTGTATTTGAACGGCGTCACGGACCACAAAATCGATACTGACGGTGTTGTTGAACACATTGTGGAGCTGGTAGAAGCAAAAGCTGCGGAACTCGAAGCAGAAGCTGCCGCAGAAGAAGCCACAAAAAAAGCCTCATAAAGTTAAAAAAATTAGCAGCAACTATCCAAGATAAATAAGACGGAGAATACCTAGTGTCATTACCTCAACCAGTTCGCGGTACACATGACTTGCTGCCAGAGGATTTTAGGCGTCACGCGCATGTGCGTGACACGGCGCGCGATATCGCTGCTCGTTTTGGATATGCCGAAATGGCGACACCAATTTTCGAATTCACGGAAGTTTTTGCACGCACTATGGGCGAGACGTCTGATGTGGTTTCAAAAGAAATGTATTCTTTTGAAACTCGCGGCGGTGAAAGTATGACATTGCGTCCTGAATATACAGCAGGTATTTGCCGGTCGTTTATAAGTAATGGGCTTCAACAGAATGTTCCGTTCAAGGTTTTCGCAAACGGCCCAATGTTTCGGTATGAACGTCCACAAAAAGGTCGTCAACGTCAGTTCCATCAGATTGATCTGGAATGCATTGGTGCTCCGGAGGCAAAAGCTGATGTTGAAGTTATTGCAGTAGCGGCAAGCATCCTTCAAACACTTGGTGTGATGGATAGCTGCACACTGCAGATAAATACATTAGGTGATGTAGAAAGCCGCCAAGCATACCGCGCAGCATTAGTTGAATATTTCAGCGCCCATGAAGCGGATCTATCTGAAGATAGTAAAAGCCGCCTTACGCGGAACCCTTTGCGAATTTTGGACAGTAAGGACAAAGGGGACCAAGCCCTTGTGGAGAATGCTCCAGTATTCACTGACTATCTAAATGAATTTTCTACAGAGTTCTTCGCTGAAGTCCTCGAAGGCCTTGACCTACTTGGGATTACTTACGAACTTAACCGCCGTTTGGTGCGGGGACTGGATTATTATACACACACGGCTTTTGAATATGTGACGACTGAGCTGGGTGCGCAAGGTGCAGTGATTGCTGGTGGACGGTACGATGGTCTGATCGAAACACTTGGCGGAAAACCTACGCCGGGAATTGGCTGGGCCGGCGGGATCGAGCGTTTGGCCCTTTTGGCGGAAAATGTACCGGCAATTGATAGACCAGTTGCTGTCATTCCTGTTGGTGATGCTGCGATCCAGATGGCCACAAAACTTGCACATCAGTTGCGACTGGATGGAATTTCTGTGGAAATGGCCTTTAAAGGGAATGTTGGCAAACGCATGAAACGGGCAAACAAGTTAAGTGCTCGGGCGGCAATCCTTATTGGTGAAGATGAATTGGCAAGAAATGCCTGTACTTTCCGGGATTTGGATGCTGGAACTCAAGAAGAAGTGAAGTTGTCAGATTTGACTGCAACACTTGCAAATTTGAAATAAGGAACCTCCAATGCTCCCAGAAGACAAACTGAATATGATCTTGGCGCGCTTCGATGAGCTGGAAGCTGCTATGGCGGGTGAGATGGGGGATGTTGCCGCCGAAGATTTCGTCAGAATGAGTCGGGAATATTCTGAAATGAAGTTCGTAGTGACTTCTATTCAAGCATTTCGAAAATCACGAGATGAAATGACAGATCTGCTCCAAATGCTTGATGGCGATGAGCTTGATGATGAAATGAAAGAGCTTGCTGAGTTAGAGGTGCAAGAGCTGAAGACATCTCTTCCTGACTTGGAGCAGGAAATTAAATTACAACTCCTCCCCAAAGATGATGCAGACGAAAAGAACGCGATCTTGGAACTACGGGCAGGTACTGGCGGTGATGAAGCCGCGCTTTTTGCGGGCGATTTGATGCGCATGTATCAAAGGTATGCTGAAGCCATGGGTTGGAAATGTGAAACAATGTCTGCGTCAGAATCTGATGTCGGTGGATACAAAGAAGCCATTGTGAAAGTTACCGGACGAAACGTTTTCTCCAAGTTGAAATTCGAATCCGGTGTGCACAGGGTCCAACGTGTACCCGAAACGGAAACTGGTGGTCGGATCCATACATCTGCGGCTACAGTCGCGGTGCTTCCAGAAGCTGAAGACGTTGATGTCAAAATCGAAGACAAGGACATCCGCGTTGATATTTTTCGAGCTTCGGGCCCGGGCGGACAGTCAGTGAATACAACAGATTCCGCCGTTCGAATTACTCATTTACCTACCGGTATTACGGTTCAGCAACAGGACGAAAAATCCCAGCATAAGAATAAGGCGAAAGCGATGTCCGTATTACGCTCTCGTATTTACGATGCTCAGCGTGCCGCCTTGGCTGAAGAGCGATCTGCAAATCGGAAAGGACAAGTAGGATCAGGTGATCGGTCCGAGCGCATTCGTACCTATAATTTTCCGCAAGGTCGTGTGACGGATCACCGTATTAACCTCACGCTCTATAAATTGGATAAAGTTATTGCTGGCGAAGCATTGGGTGAAGTTATTGACGCCTTGATTGCAGAAGATCAAGCGGAACGTTTGGCAGAAGTTGAAAACGATATTTAGAGATCATATGCGTATTGACGAGGCTTTAAGAGGCGCGACGAAACTGCTTGCGGCCCATTCAATAGACGGTGCGCGCCGTGACGCCTCAGTTCTGCTGGTTTCTGTTTTAGGCGGAGATCGCGAAATTTTGTTTCGAGCTCCTGAGCAAATTTTGACGGAGCCTGAGGTTCAACAATTTCAAAAGCTTATTGATCGCCGAGCAACGCGCGAACCTGTTTCTCATATTCTAGGACAGCGCGAGTTTTGGAGTAGGGACTTTTTTGTAACGTCTGATGTGCTGGATCCAAGACCGGATAGCGAGACGTTAATAGATGCGGTCCTGAAACATACAAAAGAAACAAGAGCGCCAGACGCTATCTTGGACCTTGGAACCGGAAGTGGATGTCTGCTTTTGACATTATTGGCAGAAATTAAAAACGCTAAAGGTGTTGGTGTTGATTTAAGCGATAAAGCGCTTGAAATCGCTGTAAAGAACGCAAAATCTTTGTCACTGGAAGACCGATCCAGTTTTTTAAAAAGCCTTTGGTTTGAAAATGTTTCAGGTACATTCGATGTTATCGTTAGCAACCCTCCTTACATCGAAACCGATGATATTGCGGGCCTCCAAACAGAAGTGAGGGACTTTGAGCCACGTCTGGCGTTAGATGGTGGCGAAGATGGTCTTGAATGCTATCGCCAAATTACGGCTGAAATCAGTGTATTTCTAAAGCCGGAAGGCTTTGTGATCTTTGAGGTCGGAATAGGACAAGATGTAGCTGTTGGAAACTTGATGAGAGGCGCCGGATTTGAGAATATTAAAGTGCATTATGATCTGGCATCAGTTGCTCGCTGCGTTAGCGGGCAGTCAAAAAAGTAATTTTTTTAAAAAAACAGTTGGAAAATTTCGAAAGCGGCGTTAGGTTTAATTTAGATCAGGCGCACGCGCCACGGCCCAACGGGCCTGGGGTCAATATTTACATAAAATAAGACTGAATTCCGTGTAGATGTAAGCATCTATTTCCTATCAGCTTTGGAAAACGGTTATGTCGGGTTCATAGTCAAATGAAAATGTGTGCGCATTAACTCAGATAAGATGGATTGAATTGTAATATGCGAGTTAGCAGTAATCGGCGCCCTCGGGGCGGTCGTCCTAATTCTGGAAGTGGAGGCCGTTCTGGGTCATCTGCTGGGCGCGGCGGGCAGAATAATAATAACCGTCGTTCAAGCAACGGAAACCGCAGCTACGACAGCAATGGACCTGATGGAAAAATCAGAGGTTCAGCGACACAAGTGTATGATAAGTACATCTCTTTAGGTCGTGATGCGCAAACCGCGAGTGATCATGTTGGTGCGGAAAATTATTATCAGCATGCCGAGCATTATTACCGCATCATGCTTGCTAACAATTTGGTGAAACCTGATCGCTCAGCCGAGCAATCTTCTTCGGAAGACGAGATTACAGGAACAACTGAAATTGAGATTTCTCAATCTGATAACGCGAGAGAAAAAGCGTCTAATACGGATGATACTGAAGTTGTTGCCGCTGCTAAAGAGCCGATTATCATTGATTTGAGTAACCCTGACGCTGACGAAGAAGAAGTGCCTGTTTCTCCTGACATAGAAGATGAGAATAACGCTGAGCCGAAAGTGGCTGATGTAGTTAAAGCTAGAGTTAAAGTTAAAGCTAAAGCCGAAACTGAAGCCGAAACCGATGCTGAACTTGAAACAGCGGCAGAGCAAGTCACCAGTGAAGATGATGGCGAGCCTAAACCTAAAAGTAAGCGTCGGGTTAGCCGGACGAGAGGCTTGAGGCGGCGCACTAGCCGAAGAAACACGGATGGTTCAGAAAATGATGAACCGCAATCCGCAGAATAGGGAGCCTCTGGCTCCCTTTTTTTTGACTATTTTTGTAACCTAATTTGAAAGACACTTTATTTCTTGTAAAAATCGAGAAACTCACCAAATATTTTAACAAGAAACCGTTGGCGAGTTGCCAGGTCGATCGCCTAATCTAGGGGTCACAGCAGCGGCGCACTATAACAGCGGTCTATGTGTCGAGGATGAGCATGGATTTTGAAAAATATACCGATAGGTCGCGCGGTTTTGTACAAGCTGCCCAGTCACTTGCTTTACGCGAAAATCACCAAAAACTAACGACAGAACATTTGTTGAAGGTATTGCTGGACGACAAAGAAGGTTTGGCAAGTGGTTTGATTGCTAAAGCTGGTGGGCGTGCGAATGTGGCGTTGTTGGAGGCAGAAACCTCTCTTGGAAAATTGCCTAAGGTCACCGGTGCGGGAGCGGGCCAAATCAGCCCTACACCAGAAATAGCGAGATTATTTGATAATGCAGAGAAGCTTGCCGAAAAAGCTGGTGATAACTTCGTAACTGCAGAACGATTGCTTCTGGCATTGACGTTGGAGGAGGGAGCCGATTCTGCAAAAGCTCTTAAAAAGGCTGGCGTTACAGCTAATAGCCTCAATGAAGCAATTAATGACCTTCGTAAAGGCCGTACCGCTGATAGTGCTGGCGCCGAAGGTTCCTATGACGCCCTTAAAAAGTATGCGCGTGATCTGACAGAAGCTGCGCGAAATGGAAAGCTGGATCCGGTCATTGGCCGTGATGAAGAAATTCGTAGAACCATTCAAGTGCTTTCGCGCAGGACAAAAAACAATCCAGTTCTAATTGGTGAGCCCGGCGTGGGCAAAACAGCGATTGTCGAAGGATTGGCTTTGCGCATTATTAACGGTGATGTGCCAGAGAGCTTGAAAGACAAGCGCCTGATGTCTCTGGATTTGGGGCAGCTTATTGCCGGTGCTAAATTTCGGGGCGAATTTGAGGAGCGCTTGAAATCGGTGCTTACTGAAGTCTCTACACTAGAAGGCGAAGTGGTTCTGTTTATCGACGAGTTGCATACGCTCGTCGGTGCCGGCGCTGCCGAAGGCTCTATGGATGCCTCAAACCTTTTGAAACCCGCTTTGGCTCGTGGGGAACTTCATTGTGTTGGAGCGACAACGCTTGATGAGTATAGAAAATATATTGAGAAAGATGCGGCGCTTGCCCGTCGCTTTCAATCGGTATTCGTCTCGGAACCAACAGTTGAAGACACCATTTCAATTCTGCGAGGCCTTAAAGAGAAATACGAGTTGCATCATGGTGTCCAAATTTCGGACAGTGCACTTGTGGCGGCAGCGACGTTGTCTAATCGATATATCACGGATCGATTTTTGCCGGATAAAGCCATTGATTTGATGGATGAAGCTGCTAGCCGCCGCCGTATGGAGGTTGATAGTAAGCCCGAAGAAGTTGACGAACTCGACCGTAAAATTCTCCAGATGAAGATTGAATGCTCTGCTCTTGAGAGAGAGGCAGATAAGGCGTCTCAAGATAGGCTCGAAAAACTGAAGGCCGAGCTGATTCATTTGGAGAAAAAATCGGAGGGCCTAACGGCAATCTGGAAGTCAGAGAAGGAAAAACTTAATAATGCTCAGCTTGTTAAAGAGCAGTTGGAGCAAGCAAGAAACGATCTGGTAACTGCGCAGCGACAAGGTGATTTGCAACGAGCGGGGGAACTTGCCTACGGATTAATCCCATCCTTGGAGCAGCAATTGTCTGATACCGCGGATGCCGGAAATTCATCTCTCGTCAAAGAAGGCGTTAAAGAGGATGATATCGCTGGCGTTGTCTCCCGCTGGACAGGGATCCCGGTTGATAAAATGCTTTCGGGGGAGCGTGAAAAATTACTGGATATGGAAAGCCGGTTGCGGTCTCGTGTCATTGGACAGGAAGAGGCCCTTGTCGCAGTTTCTAACGCGGTACGCCGTGCACGAGCAGGGTTGCAGGATCCGAACAGGCCTATCGGTTCTTTCTTGTTCTTGGGACCTACGGGTGTTGGCAAAACGGAACTTACAAAATCTTTGGCAGAGTTTCTGTTCGATGATGAGCATGCGTTACTGCGAATTGATATGTCGGAATATATGGAGAAACACAGTGTCGCACGCTTGATCGGGGCCCCCCCAGGCTATGTGGGCTACGATCAGGGCGGTGTCATGACTGAGGCTGTGCGGCGTCGGCCCTATCAAATCATCTTGTTTGACGAAGTAGAAAAGGCACATCCAGACGTCTTCAATATTTTGTTACAAGTCCTTGATGATGGACGTTTGACAGATGGGCAAGGGCGAACAGTAGACTTTAAAAATTCTGTTATTATTCTGACATCAAATCTTGGAAGTGAACATTTAGTTGAAGGTGATGCAGATGATCCACTCGTGCAGGCAAAAGTGCTGGAAGTTGTTCGGGGTGCCTTTCGTCCAGAGTTTTTGAACCGCTTGGATGAACAAATTGTCTTCCACCGTCTCAAACGAGAAGATATGGGGGCAATTGTCGATATTCAATTAAATCAGCTCAAGGCGCTATTGGATGATCGCCAGATTTCGATAGAATTGGATAATTCTGCTAATAATTGGCTTGCTGATCGCGGGTTCGACCCCATTTACGGTGCGCGCCCTTTAAAACGAATTATACAACGTTTCTTGCAAAACCCATTAGCCAACCAGATCCTGCAAGGTAATATATGTGAGGGTGATAGAGTAAATGTGAGCGCCGATGATAATGGTTTGCTTATTAACGGAAAACTAGCAGTGGCCGCTTGAGGCTGAGTGCTTTACTCATAAAAAAGGGCGGCTCGTTTGAGCCGCCCTTTTTTATGAACTGTTGGACTTAATTGAGTTTCGCCATTTTCGTGTTCATAGGTATGTCTGTGACAGCCTTATCCATTTGTCCGGCGAAAGCCTTAAATGAGGTAAGTATCTTACCTTTTAGTTTACGGCCCGCGGGCAGTTTGACTGAGAGAGGATTTATCAATCTGCCGTTTTTATGCACTTCATAATGGAGATGTGGGCCGGTTGATCTTCCTGTGGTGCCGACATAGCCAATTATTTGGCCTTGTTTTACCCGGCTTCCTTTACCAACCTTTTTCGCAAAGCCCTTCATATGGGCATAAGCGGTTTTGTATTCGCTGGTATGTCTGATCCGAATGTAATTGCCATAGGCACCATTTCGACCAGCCCTTTCAACAATGCCGTTACCCGCAGCCATAATAGGAGTTCCGCGAGGCGCGCCAAAGTCTGCGCCTTTATGCATTTTGGTATATCCAAGGATCGGATGTTTCCGTTTGCCGAAACGAGATGTAAGACGGGCGCCGTCGATAGGGGTTCGCATGAGTGTTTTTCTCACACTTTGCCCTTTTTGATCATAATAATCGCTAAAGCCATCGTCTTTTGTTTTGAAACTGTAAAGTGAAATTTTCTTACCACTTAAAGTCATAGAAGCCCATTGAATACGGCCTTCCTTCAGCGCACGGCCACTTTCATCTACGTAGCGCTCAAAATAGACTTCAAAACTGTCACCGGTTTGGATCTCGCGTTGGAAATCGACGTCATAGCTGAAGATGCGGATCAACTGCAAAGTAATTCGGGTTGGCAATCCGGCCTGCGCTGCAGATAAGAACAGCGAGTTTTCAATAACGCCGCCTGCACGGGCCATCTTCTTATCTAGGGCGATAATGGTCTCTCGGGCTTCAAATCCCTTGTCGGGTGAACGAATAGCAGCAACCTGCTTGTCGACATCCTGGTTAAGCGAGATACTTACGAGACGGAGTGGTTCTTCAAACTTGTCTTTTACTAACAGATCCTGGTTAGAAAAGTTGAGTGTAATATCTTGACCAATTTTCAATCGTCGTGGGTCAAAGACTGAAGAGAGTGCTGTTATTGCTTCATGACTTTCCTTCGGACCAGCACCTGCGCGGGTCAATACCTTCATTAAGGTGTCGCCTTTACCAACGGAAACTGTTTTGGAAGTTTCTTGCAACCTTTCGGGTGAAGGTGTCGTCGTCTCTGATACGAGTGTTTCTCTATCGGTGTCCGCCTTAGAGGCTACGGTGTTTTGTGTGCTGTTTGTTGTTTGTACTGTATTCTCCGTGGGCGCAACAGGAGACGCGATGTCCGTTGGGAGGAAAGCATATGCTAAAAGCCCGCCTAATGCGCCGCCGCCTATTATAGTGAGCAACGGAAGGATGCTACTCTTCTTCTTTGGTTTGTTCCGTGAGTTTGAAAAGATCTTCTGCACTTAAAATACCTACACTCTTTGACATGTCTAATGTCGATTTACCCTAATCGTGTGCCAAACAATGCTTTTTGCCAGTGTTTTTGTCAAGTTTGGAAGGATTGAGGTATTGATTGTGTAGTTTTTATGAAGGTTGGAGGCGGTGATTCAATGGTTCTGGGAGAGTATTGGAGGCGTTGGGTGTTTGGGTGTTTGGCTGGGGGGG
>MAAN01000036.1 GCA_002163135.1 Alphaproteobacteria bacterium 46_93_T64 | reverse complement strand
ATTTTCTTCTTTATTGAGATTATCTTTGGATTTTAAAACGACTATCAGTTGTATATGGAATGGAGAAACTATAGTTCACGCGCTCTTCAATTTTGATCAGTTTTACAAGATAGAAACTAAATTCGAAAAATTGCTATTTTTAGTAAAGAAAGACTTTGACTTGCCTAAAATATCTGCCATATTGCGCGCCGACGGAGAAGTGGCCGAGCGGCTGAAGGCGCGCCCCTGCTAAGGGTGTATAGGGTTTATAGCTCTATCGTGGGTTCGAATCCCACCTTCTCCGCCAGATACCTGTCTTTCCCCATTCGTATACATTCGCTCAAACACTCTATCTATATGGTTTATATAGGGTTTGTTGTAGTTTTCCTTTCTCTACTATTCGCTGGCATCCGCCTACTACCGGTGTTACAATATAGGTAGAAACATGGGTAGGATGAATGGCACGACAAATAAATCGTTTATCGGCAGTACAGGTTAAGACTGAAAAAAAGCGTGGACTTCATGCTGATGGCGGCGGACTTTATCTTCAAATAAGCTCATTTGAAACTAAGTCCTGGATTTTCAGGTTCTCCCGAAATAAACGATCCCGCGATATGGGACTGGGTCCTTATCCTGACATATCGTTGTTGCGTGCCCGCGAGGAAGCTCAAAGATGCCGGGAGGCATTGCGAGAAGGGCTTGACCCAATTGAAGAGCGTAAAAGCAAAAAACAAATCCAGTTAGCCGAAACGGCTAAAACGGTAACATTTCGAGAATGTGCAGAAAAATACATCAATATTCATAGTGTTGTCTGGTCAAACATTAAACATGTCAAGCAATGGTCGAGCACGCTGGAGACTTATGTATATCCTTTCATCGGTGATTTGTCGGTGAAGGCGGTCGATATCGGCCTGATACTGAAGATATTGGAACCAATTTGGTTAACCAAGCCAGAAACAGCAAGTCGGATCCGGGGTAGGGTTGAATCTATATTGGATTGGGCGGCGGCGCGTAAATATCGCGAGGGCGAGAACCCTGCACGATGGAAGGGTAATCTTGATAAGTTGTTACCTTCTCGCTCCATGGTTCGAAAAGTCAAACATCATGCAGCGCTCCCGTTCGATGATATCGCTGAATTTATGGCGGCACTAAGAAAACAGGGTAGCATTTCAGCAATGGGTCTTGAATTACTTATCTTAACTGCGTGCAGAACAGGTGAGATAATCAAAGCCCGTTGGGGTGAAATTGATTTTGATAAGCAGTTGTGGACAATCCCTGAAGAGCGGATGAAGGCGGGAAGAGAGCACCGCGTTCCATTATCGCCAGATACAGTGCAAGTTTTGAAAAGACTAAGTGAGGTTTCTACTGGAGGATTTGTTCTCCCGGGACAGCGCCCGAATAGTTCTCTCTCCAATATGGCATTTCTTCAATTGTTGAAGCGCATGGACCGGGCAGACGTAACTGCTCATGGGTTTAGGTCCAGTTTCAAAGATTGGTCTGCTGAATGCACACAATATCCGAATGAAGTTTCGGAAATGGCGTTAGCACATAGTGTAAGTAGCAAAGTTGAAGCCGCTTACCGGCGTGGTGATCTGTTTGAGAAACGACGAGGGCTAATGGATGACTGGGCATCGTTCTGTAATCAGCCAAGCAGTGAGGGCATTAACCCTATGGCTATTGGAGTGGTTGAATAATGACCGTTGAGAAAGTGGATAGCATACGCTTTTCGGTCGCTGATATTGACCTTCTGATAAATTCCGTGGGTAAAGAAGTTCAAGGTTATGTTTTAGTTTATGATGAAAATGAAGAAGTTGTTGAGATAGGAAGGCGTCAATATCTTAAACATCAACTTGAACAAATCCTAAACGATTATCAAAATTCAAAACCGGAAAATGGGAAAAAAACAAAATCAGATAAGCGTGATTATTTTCATACAATTGCAGTTTCAGCAAAAACGTTACTTGCAAACATCGGCGCTCCTAGTGGCGATCCAAGAGCTATAGATCCGGATTTTTTGCAAGGGGAGCTTTATGCGTTAGTCTGCACAGAAATAGAGGCAGATGAAGACGCGTCAGAGAAGATTGCGGAAACGTTATCATCTATCTACGACATTCAAAGATGGGCGACACGTCTTGCATCGAGATCTGACAGGAAAATTAAAATTGCGGCTTCATTGGGCAAATCCAATAATGACGGTGACCCTTTATATAATGAGCTAATCGCAAATCTATGTAAGCTGTATGCCGCAATTTACAACAAAAAGATTTCCCAAAGTAAAAGTAGATCAATAGAGGATTATAATTCACCTGGAATTAGGTTTTTGCAAAAAGCTTTGGCACCTATTTACGGCGAAGTACCCGGATCGACCTTAGCCGGCAACATAAATACCTTTAGAGCAATAAAAAGGAAGAACAAACTCCCTGAATCTTCATCCGAGGGCTGGAATGAAACAAAATCGGAATTGAATAAAGGTCGCAAGGCTAGAGGTGAAGAACTGCTTTAGACACCCTTCGCCCAACTAAGTAGACATCTAAATATTTGTCAACGTTGTCGTACCTGTAGATTTGAATTCATAGATAAAATCTCCTCACACATCAGCTGCAGCACGCAGCAAAACTTAGGAGTGTGAAGGAATGAAGTCTTTAAAGGTGTATCCTATACTTGCGGCTCGTCACCAACTTGGCGATGTCAGCAATACAAAATTCTACGAAATGGCAAACGACCCGGAATGTCCTCTTAGGATAAAAAAAATGGGATCGAAATCTGTTGTTGAAGAATATGTGATTGATGCAACAATTGCCTGGCTTCCTTATAAAGACGAGGTGGCTGCATGAAAAGAAAAAGCCCCGCTCAGCCAAGCGAGGCTCTCTCAGAAATTACTTTAAACCAACAATCAAAGTATACCTCTGACAGACCTCAAAATCAAGTTCGTTCACAACAAGTTGTGTCCCTTATTAGTCATAGACACAATATACGCCCTTTTTATGCTCGGCTTATCGCGCAACACCATTATGGAGTTTCGCTATGACAGTATCGAAAGAATTTGAACAATATATTGATGCCGTAAGCGACCTTGATTTAGGCCATCTCCAATCTATGGGAGTTGGCGGTAAAGCAATTGTCAACGCAGGCTTAATCGGCATCGGTAGAATAGAGATTGATGGTTCTTATTGGCATCCAGAGGAATCCGGTAAATCTGCCCTTGTCCTTCCCGTTGGAGATAGTGACCGCTTTTCATCCTTTGTTGATCTGGTTGCATTTCGCACAAGTCAGCCAGATGTCTGGTGGATGCGTACGGGCTTCGGCCCATTATTGGGCTATCAAAATTTGGAAAAATGCATCCATTTCGAAAAGCAACTGACGGTTCACAGCAACCCGTTGCAATGGCTTCAATCTGAATGCGAAGGAATATGTGTTCTAGATTGGGGGAGTTGTCTGGCGTTCTGGTTTTCCGGGATTAAACATTTCTATTGTCCAAATCCAAAGACCGGATACCGCCTAGAGAAAGCATTGAAGCGTGAAATTTCCTTGCCTGAAATTCGTGTGGGAGGGCTTCAGCATGCAGCATGATAATGTTGAGCATTTACGCGGATCAGTATTAGGGCAGAATAATCAGCCACAGACCTTTGCCTCGCTTGATATGGGAATTATCAACGGCAATCGCAGCGAAGCACCCTATCTGCCTTTAGAGGCGTTTGGGGAGTGGGGGGAGTGGATTTCACAATCCGCTGAGAATTGTTCTGCCCCTAAAGATTATGTCGCGATGGGATTGCTTGCAACAGCAAGTGCCCTAATTGGGAATGCCCGCTGGGTGTCTCCCTGGAATGGCTGGAAAGAGCCGCCTATTCTTTGGTTGGCTGCGGTGGGGGATCCATCTAGCGGTAAATCTCCAGCTTTAGATTCCTCTCTTGGATTTCTTCGGGAATTTGAGGGGGAAATGGCAGTAGATTACTCGGAAACCCTGCGGAATTATGAACGCGACCGCGAGATTGCAAAGGCGGTGCGTGAAGGTTGGCAAGATGACGTTAAACAAGCTGTAAGTGGTGGTTTGATATCACCAGAAATGCCAGAGAAGGCTATAGAGCCAGATCAACCCGTAAGACCCCGGCTATATGTCACGGACGCCACACAGGAGGCTATGGCACAACTTA
Organism: Alphaproteobacteria bacterium 46_93_T64; assembly: GCA_002163135.1. GTDB lineage: Bacteria > Pseudomonadota > Alphaproteobacteria > Sneathiellales > Sneathiellaceae > Sneathiella. The sequence continues at coordinate 132,629 of MAAN01000036.1, read as the reverse complement.
TCGCCGCTCATCCAAAAGGGCTGCTCTGCCAAAGGGACGAGCTTGCTGGATGGTTGTTGAATTTTGATCGATATGGTGGCGGTGGTGAACGCGATTTCTGGATAGAAGGTTACGGTGGCCGCAGTTACAATATTGACCGAGTAAAGCATGCAAAAGAGCCTATTCGGATCCCACATTTATCGCTCTCAGTTGTTGGGGGAATTCAACCCGAACGCCTTGCAGAGATATTGATGAAAGGGGCTGATAGCGGTTTTGCTGCTCGGTTCCTGATGGTGTGGCCTGAACGGGTCCCGCCAAAGAGACCTGAGGGGTTTGTGGTAAATACCGCTTATAGGTCTGGGCTGCAAAGACTTCGAAGCCTGACAATGCCCTCGGGACCGCAAGACAACCTTGAGCCTGAGGTCAAGTTTCTCTCAGGATCGGCGGCAGACTTGTTTCAAGAATGGCGCGTTGAAAATGACAAGTCGGAAACAGAAGCTTTCGGCCTCCTTCTTAGCCATTTAGGGAAACTGCCAGGTATTGTTCTTAGGCTTGCAGTTATCCTTGAATATCTGAACTGGTGTTTGAGTAATCAGCCAGAACCCGAGACGATAAGTGAAAGCTCGCTTTGTTACGCTATTCATTTGGTTGAGAGTTATTTTAAGGTTATGGCAACCCGGGTTTATGGAGATGCCGCTTTGCCGGGCAATGAGAAGAGCGCTGCAATGTTAGCGCGCCGGATCAAGCGAGATAAGCCGACAACGGTAAATGCGAGTGATGTTCGCCGTTACTGGAAACTGCCCGGCCTGCAAAAGTCGGAGGCTGTGACGAGTGCTTTAGCTGTATTGGTGGAGTGTGGCTGGTTATCGCCATCAGACAGAACCGGTAAGGCGCAGCGACCAAGGCTTGATTATACAGTTAATCCCGATCTGTATGAGGTGCCATCATGAGCCGGTGGTTGCAAGCGGCGAGAGATGCGAAAAGGCCGCTTTCGCCAGAGATGGGAAAGATTGATATTTCTATCTCCATCCCCGTGCAGAAACTGCAAAAAGTGCGGAAAGTACCCAAAAAACAGACTTATTGCAGTTATTGCCGTTATTGCACGGCCCTCGACACTGAAAAACAGTGTTCAACGCATACAGTCCTTGAATCCTGGACAGAGGGTTATTTGGCCCTCATTGGGATGAGTTGTCCTGAAAATATCCGGGCTTCTCGCTGGTATCAGTTTATTGCCGATGCCGGGTTATTCATGAGTATGTGGGCAGAGCAGGCATATAATTTAGGCTGGATGACTGACGAGGTTTTCGGGGTGCATCCAACAGCACCACAACACCGGCCCGATGCTGCAGGGCTTATTTGGTTCATGAACGGCATGCCGATTACTGCCCTCACAGCGGATCAAGCGAAAATCAAAACTGTAACCGGGAGCGCTCTGACAGCTTATCGCGGGGTTACGAATTCAGTCCCGGCATGGAACATAATAAAGGAAGCCCAATGACCATTCTCAAATTCCCTTCACAGAATATTACTGTAAAAAACGACAAGCCAACTATCCGGCAAATAATGGAAACAGCGCCAAGCATAGAAATGGCCGTTGAAGCAATTACCGCCAATTATCCGGAAACAAAACTAAAATACATAGTTGAAAACATGGAAGACGAAATTCACGACCTTGAAAATCGGATTGCGGCAAAGCTACAAGCGACAGATAGGCTCAAGAATTTGAATAGTAAATGTGTCGCGCTATTCGATAAGAGGACAGGTTACCGTCAAGCATTGAAGAAATTACATGACCAAGGGGACCTGATGGGACAGGCGTTCTATCGTGAAGAGGTTAGGCCGGCGCAACTGGCATTTATTCATATGATGGATTGTGCCGTCCAGAGTGACATAAAATGGACCATTCGCTTCAAAGGCAGTTCTCCAGATTATATCTTCAAGGATTGTGCGATTTACGACTGCCCGGACTTATTGGTACAGGCGCATTGCAAGGTGCGTGGTTGGGAGAGCCCGGTGTAAGCGAAAGACTGTTATCTGGGGTCTTATCATCAGCCTCCATGAAATTCATTTGAGGAAAATATTATTAGGAAGGTCGGGTTTAGAGGTAAAAGCAGAAGCCATCAGAAGCGGTCTTTTTCTTCTGCTTGTGACCCGAATCAGACTTCAACGGGTCTATTTATAATTACGTTTACCTAAAACTTCTTAATGCCGGTCGCTGCCCAAGATCCTACTGTCATGCCCCACGGATACGAAAATTTCATTTGAGTAGGTACAGCGACATCGCAATTATTCCTATTTGAGTGATGGCGTAGGCAGAAATATATATATGATTACTAAGAAAATAACCTGCGATTACAAATCTGATTTATCTGATTTTATTTGTTGACCCAAAATTTATACTGAAAATTACAAATAAATAATATAAAGTTCTAATCTTATTTTAGTAGTGCGGTATGAATTGTTAATGCTTCAATCAAAAGAGATGAATTTTATCCACAAAAATCATATTTTTGGCGGAATAACTGCTAATTTGAAGCTATTATAACGCGTATTATCTAGATCGTATGTTCTAAATATTCATGCTAAATGTTTGAGATATATTTCTATTTAATAGGGTGATTCGTTAAAACTCAAAAAATGACTATATATGTGGAGGGGGCGAAAATGCGTAAATTTGTGAAAAACTTGGCCAAGGGACTGTTTGTTGGCTCACTATTTTTTTCGAGCGCAGTTCTCGCGCAAGAAATGAAATTCTTCTCTATTGGAACAGGGGGAACCGGGGCAACCTATTATCCGCTTGGCGGGACCATTGCTAATGCGATCTCTAACCCTCCAGGCTCACGACAATGCGCTGATGGCGGGAGCTGTGGCGTGCCTGGGTTGGTCGCTATGGCGCAATCTTCTAGAGGATCAGTCGACAATATTGATGGCATTAAATCTAGCTTATTTCACTCCGGTTTTTCTCAATCTGATGTGGCTTATTGGGCCTATACGGGGACAGGAAAATTTGAAGGGCAATCTCCTGCGAACGAACTTCGGGCAATTGCGGCTCTTTATCTTGAACATATTCAATTGGTTGTACGAAAAGGGGCAAACATTAAGTCGGTTGCTGATCTCAAAGGAAAACGTGTTTCTTTAGACGAGCGTGGTTCAGGGTCTTATGTGAATGCATTACAAATTCTGAATGCTTACGGGATGGGAGAGAAAGATATTGAAGCTCAATTCTTGAAATCAGCTCCTGCATCTGACGCCATAATATCAAATAATTTGGACGCTTTTTTTGTGACTGCTGGGTATCCCACAAATGCGGTTATTGAACTTGCATCCCGCGCAGACATTACCTTAGTGCCAATCGATGGCCCAAACGCGCAAAAAATTGTTGATTCCTATGGGTTTTATAGCATCGATGAGATTCCGGCTCTCGCCTATAAAAATATAGGTCCAATTAATACGCTTGCTGTAGGTGCACAGTGGATAACCAGCGCGAAAGTAGATGAACAGCTCGTTTACGACATAACCAAAGCACTGTGGAATAAAAAGAGTCGTCGCCTGTTGGATGTGGGACACAGCAAGGGCACAGAGGTTACTTTGTCTTCAGCGCTCAGCGGGATCGCTATTCCTTTTCATCCAGGTGCGAAGCGATTTTACAAGGAAATGAAGTTGCTCAAATAGAATGTTTAGTCGATTTTCTTCTAACGGCTTGACACTCCAGCTACTTAAAAATGGAGGCGTTCGTAGGCGGCTCTATATCGCTTTTACAGCACTCAGTACGCTCGTCCTACTATCCGTCGGCGTAGCGATTTATTCATCTCTCAAGGTCGATGAAACTATACAGAGAATTACAGAAGAGAGTGTTCCGTTGGCACTTGTCTCTCTGGATATGTCGCGAAAAGCCGAACGGATTGTGGCAGCTGCGCCGGCCTTGCTCAACGTTACTGCAATGGATCAGCAAGGCGCCTTGTTCCGTAAACTGGAAGAGGACACCAATAACCTGAACATGCTGTTGAACGTACTGAGAAGGCAAAATTTTGAAGCCGAAACTATTGCGTCGATTGCAAGGGCTATTGTTCAATTGCGTGAAACTATTGCAGCGTTAAATCGAGTGGTTGGTGCAAGTTTAGTTATTAAAGCGCAAAAACGTGAGCGTATGCTGAAAGCGCAAGCTGTTGCACAAAAACTAGAAAATCGACTAAAGACTTGGGGAAACTCAGTTGAGATGAAAATAAAGAAACTCCGTAAAGAAGTTGATGAATTTTCCTCGAATGGAACAATATTTCGAGCAAAAGTACTTGAGCTTATTGATAATCAGGCTATTTACCAGGAAATTAGAGATACACAGACGGTCGTCCCAACAATTAAAGCGCAGTTTCTTGAGGTTTCAGGGGCAACTACTCTAACAGAAATTAATGCGCTAGTGGTAAAGGTGAATTGGTCGCTGGATAAAGTTCGTCGAGTTTTGGCGCTGGCCAACGAAGAAAATAGAAATACGGTACTATCTCTTTCCAGCGAACTTCAAAAATACCTGACTGGAAATGGAAGCATACCAAATGCTCGGCGCGTAGAGTTACAATTAACCGCTGCTGCAGAAAAATCCCTGCAAGAAAATTACGCCTTGTCTGATCGTTTCACCAATGCTGTTGATCGACTGGTTAATTCAGCTGAATTAATTATGAAAGCCGCAAATGAAGAACGCGCGACGACACAAAAAGTTACTTTTTTTATCTTGCTTCTACTGGTGTGTGTAACTCTGGCCAGTTCCTTCTTGATTGTGACCCGTTATATCAAGCGCAATGTAATCGCTCGTTTAACCGCGCTTGAAGACAGCATGTTGGCGATTGCCAGAGGTGATTTGGAGAGAGAGCTGCCGGCGGTTGGCGACGATGAGCTGGGGAAAATGGCGCGTGCACTCACCGTTTTTAGAGATACAGCCGTCGAGGTTAGGGAAAGTAATCTACAGGAAATACAAGAAGCGCGACAGCATATGAGCAATGCTATTGAGAGCATCTCTGGTGGATTTACGCTATATGATGAAAACGATAGACTAATTCTGTTCAATCGAACTTATAGAGACGATTTTTATAAAGAAATCAAAGAGTTTATTTTAACTGGAACGGCCTTTTCCACCTTGGCAAAAGCAGCTGGAGACAGATACCGAGAGAAATTCCCAGACGATCTATCTGCCAAGAAAATTGAATACCGAATTCAGCGGCACCATAATCCAGAGGGTCCATTTTTGCAGCAATTACCCGACAATCGTTGGGTGCAAGTGGACGAAAGAATGCTTGATAATGGCGGCATCGTCTCAGTCTATACAGATTTGACAGAGATGAAAGAAATGTCGCTTGAACTTCAAAAAGCCAAAGAGGCCGCTGAAATCGCTAGTCAGACCAAAAGTGCCTTCCTAGCGACGATGAGTCATGAAATTAGGACTCCCATGAACGGGGTAATTGGCATGAGTAACCTACTCATGCAAACAGAGTTATCTGTAGAGCAGTCGGATATCTGTGAGACCATCAATAATAGCGCAGAATCCTTGCTTACAATTATCAATGACATTCTCGATTTCTCAAAGGTCGAGGCAGGCAAATTGGAACTGGACCCAAGGCGTATGGATTTAAGGGAGTGTGTTGAGAACGTTCTGGATTTAATAAACATAAAAGCAGCAGAAAAGAGCTTAAACCTTGTTTACATAATGGACCCAGATATACCGCGCACAATTTTTGCCGATAGTGGCAGGTTGCGACAGATTTTGATTAACTTTCTAAGTAACGCAATAAAATTCACAGATCATGGGGAAATCGTATTGTCCGTTGATTTAGTGCGAAGTGAGCGGGCTCAAACAGTTACCGTCCCCGCTGAACAATATGACGGGATTTGTGAATTTATTTTCTGTATCAAAGATACAGGTATCGGTATCCCAGAAGACAAAATTAGTCGGCTATTTCACTCTTTCAGCCAAGTGGATGCTTCAACCACGCGGAAATATGGCGGAACGGGTCTTGGGCTTGCAATCAGCAAAAGCCTTGTCGAGCTTATGGAAGGAAATGTCCATGTTGAAAGTAATATTGGTGAGGGCACAGCATTTTATTTCAAAATTCGCGTCCCCGCACTTCTGCACAAAATCACAGACCAATTAGCAATAGAAAATCCCACTCTGTTTGACAAAAAATTGTTATTTGTGAATGATAATGAAATGCTGCGAAAGGTCGTCAAATTACACGCTGAAAAGTGGGGTATACATGTCACTTACTGCGCTTCAGCAGACTTAGAATTGCACTCTCTTTCTGATAAAATTAATGTTTGTGATGTGGCAATTATTGATGATGGCATATGGACAAAGACCTGTTTCTCGCGAATTGAAGAAATTCGTTCCCAACAGAATTTGCCCAACCTTCCAATAATCTTACTGAGTTCGAATGAAACATTGTTTGGCCGAAACGAAATAGAATTTTCTCATCCAAAGATATCTGCACATTTATCCTCTCCACTAAAACCTTCACCGTTACTCGATGCTTTGGTTGATACATTTTCAGCCAGTGAAAATAGAAAACAAAATGTATCCCAAAAGCAAAAAAAGGCCTTTGGCGAAGATGTGGCAAAGCGCTACCCGCTTAATATCCTTTTGGTCGATGACAATGCGACAAACCGCAAGCTGGGTAGCATGGTTTTAAAAAAATTGGGTTATGATCCACACCTCGCAGTTGATGGTGCTAATGCACTAGAAGTGTTGAAGCAGCGAACATTTGATCTTGTTTTGATGGATATTGAAATGCCGGATATGGACGGGTGTGAAACGACACAAAGAATTCGCAAATTCGATGGTGAAGGCGCAAATGTCCATATCATAGCCATGACCGCAAATGCCATGACTGGCGATCGTGAAGCATATATGGAAGCTGGGATGGATGGATATATTAGTAAACCTATGCGTATGGACGCGTTGATGGATGGGATCAAGATCGCCTCAAACTTACGTAACGCAAAACATGAAAAAAGCCATGAATTGGATACTAGCTAGGGGGACGTATGGATTATCAAACGGAAGTGGTGGATAAACAGAAATTAATGGAACTCCTTGAGTTAATTGGCGGAGACCTAGACTCTTTAAGGGAACTTATCGATTGTTTCTTATTGGATGGACCCTCGTTGTTAGATGCTATGATGGAAGGTGCAAAATCCTCAAATTTTGAGAAAATACGCCGTGCTGCTCATACTTTGAAATCAAACACCAAAGATTTCGGCATTCAAAATGTTGGCAAATTAAGCGCCGAGCTTGAAGCGAAATGTAAAGCGTCGAATTTCGAAAACTGCGAGGTCATGATCAATGAAATTAACGCTGAATACAAAAAAGGCATCGTAAAGTTAGAGGTACTATACGCCGAGCTCAATGAAGGGTGAACATAGTTGTGTGCCGTAATAGAGAAATGTGGAGGACGGATCGCTAGATGACGGTGTCGATAAATATACTTGCTAAGCACGGTCACATCCTGATTGTAGATGACAGCCAAACAAAACGATTGAAAATGTCGATGGCAGTCAAGCAACTTGGGCATACCGTTACCGTCATTGGTGATGGAAACGAAGCATTGGACGTCATCAAATCTCAATGTTTTGATTTGATTTTATTGGATATCTATATGCCCGTAATGGGCGGCTTCGAAGTATTAACATATCTGAAATCCGACAAACAATTTAGAGATATACCTGTTATCGTCATTTCGTCATCTGAGGCGATGGGTGATATTGTTCAAGCCATAAAATTGGGCGCAGAAGACTTTTTGCCAACTGAGTTCAATATTGAATTGTTGGAAGCGCGGTTAGATGCATGCTTAGAGCGAAAACGTCTTCAAGACAGAGATAAAGACACTTTACTGCAGTTGGATCGTTTAGCAAAAGCAGCCGCATATCTCGACCAAGATGATTTAAATCCAAAAAAACTGGATATTATCGACATTGCGGAAAGAAAAGACGCAATTGGTCATCTAGCATATGTTTTTGTGAATAAATCGATTGATGTCTATAATCGTTTTCAACATTCGCGTCAGCAGATTGTCACACTCAAAGGGATATTTTTGCTATTGATAGTAGGACTTTGCTTTGGATTAAGGCCAGTTTTGAGCAATCTACTGAGTACCTCGAACTATTCTGTATCAAATTTAGCGTTCTTCACATCTTCGTTAACGACCCTCTTTTTGCTGATTGCTTGTTTCATATTCAATCGCCGATTTGAATTCGATTTTTCTATAGATTCAATGAGGAAAATTGTGGTTTGGAGTGTGGTTGGAACAGTTATACCGATATATTTGCTTCTTTTCGTTTCTGGTCACATTTCAGGGATTGCCATGTCACTCATCATGGTACTTGAAGCTGTGGCCGCCGCTATATTCGCAGCGATAAGTGGCCTTGCTTCAGTAACAGTACGAAAACTCAGTGGAATTTTGATTGCGTTGGCAGGATGTATCTGGATTTTCCTGCCTGATTTTCATCAAAATGAAGCATTTGGCGATATCTTCTGGATTGGGTTAGCGGTATTTGTTCCTCTTGCTTATGCAATAAAAAACCTAATGGTCGGGAGCTACTTCAAAAGTTTTTCAAGCGCTCTAAATGCGCAAGTATACGTTATGGTACTGGCGTCTATTATCTTCATCTTCATATCGTTTTTTGAGGGTGGGATCGTTTTCCCCTCAGAGCCTGTCGGCCCGTTTCACTATACAATACTATTATTTTCACTCGCCGATGCAACGGCATATTTCTTACTGTTGAAACTGGTTACTTCGGCTGGCTCCGTATTTGCCAGCCAAAAAGCCTATACGGTCGTTTTAGCGGGCCTTCTATGGAGCGTCGTAATTCTTGGAGAAAAACTCTCGATAGAGAGTCTGCCCGCGATAGCAATTATCATTTTCGGTGTTTACTTAGTTGGCCAAAAAGCAAAGCTTGTCAGCCCACTAAGAAAGCGAGTTTTATCTCAACAGCAATCAGTAGACGTCTGAGATTACAAGACATTTAATGCATTGTGGAGCGTGGCAGAAATGCGTGAGCTCTCAGCAAGCTTGTTTGCTCCTTCCTAACCTGCAAATCAGCTAGAATTCCGCTAAGAGCAATATGGGTTCGAAACCGTCGTCTGCAACAACCAAAATAGGGATGTTTACATTCCCATTTGATTGTCCAATCGATGCCGACTTAGGGTAGTGACTTATCAAACAAAGAAATTAACTAATACTAACGGCTGGATCGCGAGAAATACTTTGCTAGATCAATGTCCGCTGCTGGCACAAAAGAGACCATTCAATCGTCCCACATTTATGTCCGCATTTATACAGTAAGCAGACTCTTCTCGTCTGCAATTACCGCTCGTGGATTTAGCTACGCACCCTTGTTAACTTCCGAATAAACTGATATACTTCGACCGTCATCGAAGTATCTAAGACAGAAAGTATAGAAATGGTTGGCAGGCCAAAAGGACAACCCAAAACTGGGGGCAGGAAAAAGGGTTCGTTGAATAGGATTAACGGCAACATCAAGAAAGAAATTCAGGATGCTTTCTTTGAAGCTGGCGGAAAAGACTATTTGTTGACGTTATCCAAGACAGATCCGAGGGCGTTTTTATCATTGGTTGGAAAAGTTATCCCGACTGAAATCAAAGCCGAAATCAAAAGTTCCGAGTTGTCTGTGCTGATGGAAAGAATAAATGAGCAGTCTAAAATCCTCGGCTGATAACTCACTCCAGGACAGAGAGTGGCGATTAAACAACCTCTACACAATCCTGAATGAACAGGGCAAGGAAGTGCGGTTTAAGCTGAACTGGGCACAAAAAGACTTGTTGGACAACATGCACGATAAGAACGTGATCCTTAAAGCCCGTCAGTTGGGGTTCACCACTTTTATTCAAATCTATATTCTGGATTGCTGCATGTTCATGAACAACATCCAGGCTGGTATTATTGCCCATAATCGTGAGGACGCAGAGGACTTTTTTACCAAGAAAATCAAGTTCGCCTACGAGCATATGGATGAAGAATTCCGAGAGGTAAACCCGGCAACTGCGGACAGTGCCAAGCATCTTGTTTTTGCCAACGGGTCCAGCATACGAGTTGGTACAAGCTTACGATCTGGCACCTATCAGCTTCTGCATATTTCAGAATACGGCAAGATATCGGCTAAATATCCCGACAAGGCCCGAGAGATCAAAGCTGGTGCATTGAACACACTGCATGAGAACTCATTGTGTTGGATAGAAAGCACGGCGGAAGGACAGGACGGTGAGTTCTTTGAAATCGTAAGGCGGGCCCGGCAGATGGATGATACTGGAGCAGAGATGACCCGTATGGATTTCAAGTTTCATTTCTACAGTTGGAATCAAGACCCGCGATATAGCATCGACGTCAAAACCATCATCCCCACCGAAACACAAAAATATCTAAATCAGTTTGAATTAACGCAAGCGCAAATGAATTGGTACAAGCGTAAAGCTGAAGAGCAAGGCGACGACATGAAACGAGAATTTCCGACTACGGCTGATGAGGCTTTCGAGGCATCCATTGAAGGGGCGTATTTCGCCAAGCAAATGGCATTGATCCGGAAGAATAACCAGATTTGCCGAGTGCCTTATGAGGCGAGTATTGCCGTTAATACTTTCTGGGACTTGGGGATGAATGATTCAATGACCATCTGGTTCCACCAACGCGTCGGCATGGAAAACCGTTTCATTGATTATTACGAAAATTCTGGCGAGGGATTTGCCCACTACAAAAATATGCTGAATGACAGAGGCTATACCTATGATAAGCATTATGGTCCGCATGATCTATCTGTCAGAGAGCTAGGAACAGGCACCAGCAGGCTTGAGGCTGCAAAATCGCTCGGCATTACCTTTGAAGTGGTAAAGCGCGTTGACGATAAGTTGGATGCAATCGAAGCAGCCAGAGGCAATCTTTCAAGTTGCTGGTTCGATGAAACGAAATGCGCTCAGGGCGTCCGCCATTTGGATAATTACCGGAAAGAATGGAATGACAGTAAGGGTGTGTTTAAAGACGGCCCTCGTCACGACGCAGCCAGCCACGGCGCAGACGGATTTATGACATTTGCAACAGGATACAACCCCGTTCAAAGAGATTGGGGAAAGCTGAGCTATTCTAATAAGGGTATTGTGTGAACTGGCGCCGGTTATGCTGCGCTAGATACAATAGTAAAAATTCAGAATCTGTTATCTGAATGAGTTTTCAGTCCGGTTGGCGCACGCACGCGAGACGGCGGAAGGTTTTTTCGGTCCCACTACGCGAGGAATTCACACTAAAATAGTAGAAAGTTAGTGTGAGGCTGTTGGTATGTCACTAAATTCCTATTTATGTCGCGTGAAATATTGGAATTTTACAAGTCCCAAGCAAGTCGCTCAAGCGCTTTCAATTTGATTACCAAAGCAACAGAAACATTGAAAGGCCTGAACGGAGTTTGGCGATAGATAGTACGTGCGGTCGCTATGACATTTTCTTAATATCCCAGGTTACCGAGCAATTTTCACGCCCATCAAGCGTAAATTTCACAACACCTGTCTTGCCGTTGATTTTGCCAGACGCTATTGCCGGGTCGCTAATATTTCCAGAAGCCTTTCCTTTGATTTGGCCATCAACAGAAACCTTCGCTTTTACATAAAAGACGCCGGCCATTTGGTGAGGCGCAGCCGCCGTCAGAATGTTATTTTTGATTTTGACATCGTAGGCATTGCCAAATTGTTGGCAAAGACCATCGCCACTCTTCATCGTCATTTCCCAATTGCCGGTATAATCGCCATTCATTTTTGGGACATTAACAGTTTGTATTGTAGTAGTGTTTGATTTTATATTGTACTTTTCCATGAGTATTTTCTTTTGATTCTGTAACGTGCTTATATTGGCTTCAATCACCTTCATTTCTTTTAGGAATTTGACCCTGTTTTCTAGGTCACTTAATTCGTCTGCATTGCCAAGTGACGGAACGCTATAAAAAGAAAGTACAAACAAGCCAAATAGAAACGTTTTAATCATCTGTTTTATCACCCTTAAAAATTGCTCAAGATGCGAAATTACTCTACCAAAATTATTTATACAAGTTTGGGTTGAAAATAAATGTCGCTTGAATAAACAACTTGCCGGTGAATGTGTTGAGGGTAAATACAAAGGTTTCTAGGTAAGATTACTGAGCATTCATGTTCCTTAGAAAATCTACGTTCAAGCAATTGCAACAATGAGCTTTCCAAACAACTTCAATTGATTGTACGTTCCATCAAAAATTAGTCTGCAAGGGAAAATAATGAAAAATAAACTAATGCTTGTCGCTTTTACAATGGGGAAGTTCGAAAAGATTATGAAATTTTCAAATGTAAAAACAATCCCGCTATTTCTGTGTATTGGGATACTCTCTGGATGTGCGAATAGCTATGGCGCAACTGCTATTAAAAAACCGGCTACAAAAATTGCTGCGGAGAGTAAGTTCTATATCACTCAACCAAAAGACGGTGTTTACGGCAATACGAACTATGTCGGATCAGGAAAAATGACCAGTTCAGCTATTTCTGCAGAGCTTAGCAAAAAGGGGGTTGAGGTTGTCGTCGCAGATAGTGTTGAGACCATCGAGGGAGCAAAAATTAGAGCAGTAAACGTTGATGCTACTTACTTGTTTTATACGAAAATCCTCCATTGGGAAGATAGAGCAACGGAGTGGAGCGGGCTCTCTGATAAGATCACTATGAATTATGTTATTTACGAAGCGATTACCGGAAAAAAGGTTGCATCGACAACGGCCAGCGCAACAAGCGGGTGGGCGACTTTAGGCGGTGATCATCCGCTAGACCTTGTGCCTAAGACAGTTCAGGACTTTTTGAATGCGGTGTTTCAATAGACCGAAGTGATATTCCGAATTCGTCGTTGAATTAGCGCCAGCTGGGAGCAGTCTTTGTGAAACTGGACTCGGCGAAGAGGATTTATACTTCCACTTAGATTCAGTGGCGGATGTTGAACAAGGGGAGGCCTTTGCACGGTTCAATCTGGGTGTAATGTATAAAAATGAACAGTGCGCTCTATAGGATTCCACGCAAGCCATCAAGTGGTACACGCTTGCTGCAGATCAGGGGCACGGCGATGCTCAGGACAGTCTGGATTGAATTAGAACCCAATTAATTGAGAGTACCATAAGTGATTGTCTTAATAAGAAGAACGGAAAGAAAATTAGAGTTCTGTAATCCTATGGAATTGCAGAAGAATACTGCCTAAATCGAATAATAAAACTTTGGATTGGCTAATAGATAAATCTGATTAACTGTTTGTGTCTTTGAAAAAGCACTGCGTTTTACGCGTTCTATACCGTGTGGTAGATACATTTAGTTGTCCACAAAATGAGATTTTTCAAAATACCCCGACCCTTCACAGTGCTGATATGTGTTTACTAATTCCTATATGTATAAAAACCAAACGTCCTTTTCCTTCTCTCCATAACCCTCACACAAGAATGAGGGCCATCAAAAAGTTTTTGTGATCTTCAAATCCGCCCTATTTGACCGGCGTTTTTGGAGAACTTATTATAGGTATCTGATACTTAAAGTGTTTTTATTGTTGTCACACTAGTAATTACAAACTGATCTTTGACGTAAGGCCTCTTCTGTCTGGAGGTTTGGATTGTCTTTTCCTCCAAGTCGTTCGTATTCCAACTTTCTTGCTTCACAAATTTGAGATAAGGAGTTCCCAGCCCAGCCAGATTCACACCCTGTCAGGGCCAATAACGGGAAAAGAGCTAATACCCACACATATCTCATCTGATTACTCCCCATGCTTCAATTAGTAGTTACTCTCCAAAGGTAGACTACCTAAGAGGGTATCGTTTGGCAAGCTAAGTGAGAATAGCGGAATATTTATACTCATTTTTAGTTGGTATAAATCAATCAAGCTCTGTTGTGTCGATACTGTTCGTTAATGATCGATTCGAATTATCTGGTGTATGGCATATTGTAAAATAAAACCGAGCCGACGCGTGACGATCAAATGCTGTTTATTGTGATGTTAGCCCACAGCAGGTGTTTTGGTAGTAGATCTAAGAAATAGTAGCACTTCGCAGTTTCAATTCTACCTGTATCTGATGAAATATTGATATCTGTCTACTAATTCCTATGTGTATATAAACCATACGTTGGTATGCAATTTATACAGAGGTGCAGAATGGTCGAATATGTAACCTATTATCGCGTATCAACAGACAAGCAGGGCAGGAGCGGTTTAGGTCTGGAAGCTCAGCAAAACGCGGTGTCTGACTTCATCGGCAATATTGTTCCTCTGGAAGAATTCACAGAGATTGAATCCGGAAAGAAAGCTGACAGACCAGAACTGCTCAAAGCACTCGCCCTTTGTAAGAAGCGTAAAGCTCGTTTGGTTATTGCGAAACTGGACCGTCTATCGAGAAACGTTGCCTTCATCGCAAACCTTATGGACAGCAAAGCGGACTTCGTCGCTTGTGACATGCCAGAAGCGAACAAGCTGACTATTCACATTCTGGCGGCGGTTGCTGAACATGAAAGGGAAATGATTTCACAACGCACAAAGGTTGCTCTGCAAGCTGCGAAGGCGAGGGGGGTAAAGCTTGGTTCGCCTAATCCGGAGAAAGGTTCCAAGGTAGGTGTTGTTCAGCTTACCCGAAATGCCGACCGCTTTGCCTACAATGTTGTCCCTATCATCCACGAGATACAGGCCGCGGGGGTAAAAACTTATAGAGGGATTGCCCAAGCATTGAACGCTAGAGGCATCCAAACGGCGAGAGGAGGAGACTGGCATCCTGCGACGGTGCGAAACATTGTAAATCGGTAAGAGAAAACAATCTGCAACAACTGAAAATATTGTTTTTTACAAAACAATTGTGGGGGGATTTTGAAACGATTTGCTAGGTGTTTATTTAGTGTGGTTTTGTCGTCCATTATAGCTGTCCATACAGCGTGCGCTGGATTTGAATAAAGGCCGGCAGCCCATGGAAAGGGAGACTGTGCGATCTCGCTAAAAGAATAGTCGGCATTGGCTGTGAAAAGCGTTTCCCTGCAATTTTACAGAAGTTAATTGGCGTTCTAAGACGCTTTACCATTTGGGCATGTCGCGACAAGTGGTTTTAGAAAATCGGCAATCTTTTTGTAGCCCTTTTTAAGAGCGACTTCGCCGGCATTTTGTTGACTAACAGGATCTGTTGTGCAGGCGCCAGATCCAGCTGCGAGGAAGGCGTGCACTAAGGATAAGTCTCCAAGGGAGACTAATTTTATGAATTTGCGGAAGTCGGCCTTCCCACTATGAGAAAGTAACAGTCGTGCAATGTCAGCATACCCTCCATTTACAGCTTCATCGACCGGGTTTTTTGCGCGGTTAATACCGATACTAAACGCGCCACCGCTTGAACGGATGTTGATTTTGGCACCGGCGTCGAGCAACAACTCCACAATTTTCAGTTGACCGTTTCTCGCTGCAATAGTTAGGGGTGTTTCCACTACGCGTATAAGTATTGAAGAGCAGGATTTTCCTTTATCAAGATTAGCTCCGGCCCCAATCAATAATTTGGTCGCTTCCAGATGCCCGTTGGCAGCCGTCTGATAAAGAGGGGAGTAAAACTCACAAGTTCTCGTTGCAAACATATTGTCTTCACGGGTCATGACTACAGAATTGATAATGATTTTCTGGTCTATAAGCCGCTTGAGCAAGACGATGTCGCCCTTACTGGCAGCAAGGTAGAGAGGATTGTAGATTGACTTATATTCAGCTGATTGCACTGTCGCTATACTGGTAATCATTAAAGCCGCCACAAGGAAACTCTAGTGGATGCAGGCAAAGAGAGTGGAGGGTCTAATTTTCTTCATATATACAGACTAATAAGGATTTGTGGCGGAAATTTGATCGTGCCTATTTGGTTGACAAGGAGCAGATATGTTTAAGATAATAACCTTAGCGATTTTACAGTATGTATAATTCTTAATTTAGGTGTTACATGATTTACCGTTTTCATAGTTTACTTAAGATTATTTGCCTCGGTTTGGCAATTATCATGCCTGTGAATTCGTTTGCCGATAGCGGTGGCAAAAAGGGAGCCGATGACTGCGTGGATAACTCTGTAAATTATGCCGATGATGAAAGCCTTACGCATCAGGAGAAAATAGCGGCAATGGACCGTGCGCTGAATAATAGTCTGAACAGGTACGATAGTTGCGTTACGTCTGTGAATAGTTCTTCTGCTGCCAGTTCTAATAGCAGCGGAGGAGCAACATCTTCGTCGGCGGCATCAGACGTGTCCGGTACTGAGGCGACATCACCTGCAAATACTGTAACTGCTGGGAATACGGAAGCGAGTGGTTCTGCAGACACTGCATCGGCTTCGCGACCACCGCAATCAAATGGAAAACTTCCTGAAGATATTCCAAAAGCCGATAACGATAGCGTTTTACAAGCGCAAATTCGGCAAGCTGCCATTAACGAAACTGATCCCGCCAAAAAAGAACGCCTTTGGGATGAGTATCGAAAGTATAAAGGCCTTCCTCTTAAACAACATTAGACGACATCCCTCAGGAGAATAAAAAATGATATTTAAAAAATCCCTGGTATGGATTGTCTGCGTGAGTTTTTTCTTAACCAGCTGTGTTACTCCAGGCCAATCAACAAGGGTGGGGCCCAAATTTTCCTCTCAAGTTGCGCAAGTAATTCAGAAGGAGTTAGATACTTCACAGGTCAAACTGGATATTGTTGTTCCCGTGTTTGATCCCGGTATCCCCGCAACAGATAAAGAACAAGAAGAAGAAATGGTTTGGCCTGAGCTTCGAAGAGCTGAGGCAAATCGTTTTGCTTTAAAACTTAAGGAAGAAATCGAAAAAACCGGACGATTTGGTGCTGTTAGGGTGACACCCGATGCCAATGCCACTGGAGATCTGTATGTTATTGGCAAAATAGTCGAATCCAACGGCGAAGAAGTCGAAATAGATATCGAGGTTTTGGATATCACTGGGAAACGTTTGTATAATGAAAACTATGATCACGAAGTCCATGAAAAGTTTTATAAGAATATAAGAAATAAAGATAAAGATCCATATCAACCAGTTTTTGAAGAGGCCGCTGCTGATCTTGTCGAATTGTTGAAAGGTCAGAGCAATACAGATCTGGCACTTTTACAATCACTGACAGAAATGAGATTTGCGGCGCATTTTTCTGAAGACGCGTTTGCAGAGCATCTCACGGAAAAAGATGGAAGCTTTCAATTGAACAGTCTACCTAGCGACAATGATCCAATGTTAAAACGGATCCGAGCCGTTCGTATTCGCGATCAACTTTATATCGATAATATGCAAAGTCACTATGAAGAATTTAATGCTAAAATGTCCGAGAGTTACGTTGCATGGCAAGAGCAAAGCATGGAAGAAGTAAAAGCCATGCGGGCAGCAAAGTATGCCCAAGCAGGAAAGGCTGTCTTAGGTGTGTTGGCTGTAGCGCTTATGATTGGTTTAGCTGCATCCGGAGGTTCTGGGAATGGCAGCAATATTGGGACAGATTTGGGGACTGTTGCCGCAGGTGTAGGTGGGGCCGCATTGATTGCCAGCAGTTTTAAATCAAGCAAAGAAGCAGAGTTCCATCGTGAAACGTTGGAAGAACTTGGTGAGTCAATTGACATTGATCTTGGCCCACGAGTTATCGAATTTGAAGATAAGACCAAGGAAATAACAGGAGATGCTGTAAAACAATTTGCGGAATGGCGTGCCTTTCTAAAAGAGATTTACGAGCAAGAAAAAACACCGTTGAAACAGCTCTAAAGTATAAAAAATGTTGGATAAAAAATTAGCTGAGGCTGCACGGGGAAGACAACAAAATTTTCTAGTGATGTCGCTGGTCGGTCTTATTGTTCTCATGGGCGGTGCTCTTGCTTTCGTGTTGGCTGGAAACAGTTGGCTTATTTCAAAGCCAGAAAACACTATCCTTATTTCCAAACAGACTGTTTTAAAAAAGAGGCCAAAGGTCGTTGAGTTGCCAGTTCGGTCGCCATCTCCAAAAGTGGTTTCACAGTCCGCCGACAAAGTTGATGATACTAAGTTACGCAAGATAGCCGTGGAACTTCTTGGACGATACGAGGTCGAGTTTGAAACTTTCGTCACCAATGATGGTTTCAGAGCTTGGAATGAGAAGGCACCGTCATCTATGACTTCTTTGAAAGAAGCGGCCATTAATGAAATCGCCACAGGCAATATAAAAAACGCCATTACAAACTTGGAAGAATTATTAGTGAATTCCAGCAACTTTGTAACAGAGTTCGAGCAAGTATTTTCTGAACAGTTTATTGCTGCAAGAACAGCCTATGAGGCCGACCAATATGAGGATGCTAGGTTAGCTATCAGCAGAGCCTTAACCCTTAAAGGTGACGATGAGGAATCGAGAGCACTTCAGAAAAGGATCTCAAAATTACCCAAATTACTTGATTTGAAGGAAGCCGCTAAGGTTGCAAATATCGAAAATAATCTGCAGAAAGAAAAGCAGTTATTACAGGAAATACTTATTCAAGATCCTACTCGCTTAGAGTATGAGGCCAGAGTTTCTGAAATTGAAATGATATTGACTGAACGGGAATTCGAGCAAGCTGTTTCTTCGGGTTTGTTGGCGGCGTCACAGGAGAATTTTCCAGATCTTAAAAAGGCTTTGTTGCGTGCTAGGAATATTTATCCCTTGCGATCAGAAATCCGGTCGCTTGAAAGTAAGTTGACCGATCTAAAAATGAAAATTGCGATTACGGGTTTTAGTCAAAAAGCAGAGAACGCCATCAAGGCTGATCAGTGGAAAATTGCTCATGCTGCATTTGAAAAAGCAGCTGCTTTGGATCCGTCAGATGGTGACGTTCTTCGCGGGTTAGATATGTCGACCAAAATTATTGTCCATCAAGCTTTGATTTCTGAATATCTTGATGCCCCAAACCGGTTGTCATCTCCCGAAATTTCTAGAGCAGCCCAAAAAGCTATCAATGATGCCGATTTATATGGAGCGCTCAGCCCCTCACTAAATAAGCAACTGTCGACTCTTACTGAACAAATAACACTTCGTAATAAACCCGTTCAGGTCACAGTTGTTTCTGATAATCTCACACATATTTTTGTGCGCGGAGTTGGCCAAGTTGGGAAAATACTAAAATATCAAATAGAACTTAAACCCGGCATCTATTTGTTTGAAGGTAGAAGAGAGGGTTTCAAAGCAAAAATTGTAACGATCCAAATCAAAACAACGGATAAGGCAATACAGGTAAAAGTTATTTCTGATGAACCAGTTTAATCAAGACATTTCAAACGCAGCGGCTCAGCAAAAGCGGTTTTATTTATCTCTCGTCACACTTATAGTGACGGTTGTTGTATTCGTTGGTGCATTCGCGGTGTTCCTAAAAGGTACGAGTGTAAGGGTAACACCGAACGAAATATCGAAAACTGCAACGTTTGAAGTGACGAGCGGTTTCGCTCTCTTCATGAATGGAACACTTTTCTCTTTCACGCGGAATCCTGAGGTCGTGATTTCAAATGTGGGATTTGAAACGGAACTTATCCATATTTCTCCAGATATCGAAGGTGAGCATCTTGAGATACAGCTGACAGAACTTCCGGCGACATTGAAGCTAAAGACAGTAATCTCTTCATCAGATATTATTTGGTTTATTAACGATCAATCTGTTGCTATCTCTGACATTCTTGACGTTGCGCTACCTGCGGGTCATTACCGGATTTCGGCGACACATAAATACTATGAGCCACAGAGTTTTGATATCGACCTCGGTCGTGGTGAAACTGTTGAAAAAGTGCTTGAATTTATTCCGGTTCAAGGGCGTTTGACCATTAATCGAATGCCACATGATGCAGTGTTGTTTATCAATAGCGACAAACAAGGCGCTGATCCGATATCGAAGTTACTCGTTGGTGGGCTTTATGATGTTTCAATTCGAAAAAATGGTTATGAAACCATTCGTGAGAAAATCGCGATAACCAATCGCAATGCTGACATTCAACGATCATACAAATTGAAATTGCTGCAATCCTTTACAGCGGCATCTGTGAGCCCGCAGGGTGGGCGGCTTACGTTAAGCGGTAAAGTGATCAGGCCTGGAGCCAAGCAATCTATTTTAGCGAACAAAACCTATTACCTTCGATATGAGAAAGCGGGATACTTTTCGTCTGAGAAAAAAATAAAGGCCAAGCCGGGTCAGATGCAAAAGATATCTTTCAAGTTAAAGGCTGAAATTGGTGAGATTACTTTACGTTCTTCACCGTCATCTGCAGTGTTTGTGAATGACCAGCCAGTGGGGAACACTCCGCTGACGTTAAGATTACCTGCGATCACTCACAAAGTAGATTTTAGAGCAACTGGTTATCGTGCAGTCCAAAAACAAATCAAACCATCCGGTAAAACCTCACTTGCGATAAATGTTTCACTGAAAACGGTGCAATCCGCTCGGAGATCTGAAGCAAAAAACAGTTATCAGAATTCTGTCGGCGGACAGATGCTCTTGTTTAAGCCAAAGAAAATCACTCTTGGTGCGCCTCGGTATGAAAAGGGACAGCGGGCGAATGAATTCATTCGAAAAGTTGAGTTTTCTCGGCATTTTTATGCCGGAGAAAAAGAGATTACAGAACATCAGTTTGCACTGTTCAAAAAGGGAGCAAACGGTGGATCCAAAACTCAACCTGCATCCAATGTTTCTTGGCTAGACGCTGTCACGTTTTGCAATTGGATGAGTGAAAATGAAGGGCTGTCACAGTTTTATAAACTCGTAAACGGGAAACTGAAGTCGTTTGTAGTTGGTGCAAATGGGTATCGTCTGCCGAGTGAAGCGGAATGGGAGTGGCTTGCGAGAAAAGCTGGTCGAAACAGGCAAACCAAATTTCCATGGGGTGATAAATCTATTATTCCTGCGGATGCAGGAAATATTGCAGATGAGACAGCAAACGGCACCACTCGTTTCTACGTTCCGAATTATACCGATGGATTTGTAAAAATTGCTCCTGTCGGTAGTTTTGGCAAAGATAAAGCCGGGTTATATGATTTGTTCGGGAATTTGAGTGAGTGGACCCATGATTTCTACTCTTTAGTACCGCCGAGTAAATCTACTATTTTAAAGGATCCACTTGGAGATCGATTTGGCAATAAACATGTCATCAAAGGGGCTAATTGGTCCTCTGGGAACTTGACTGAGATTAGGCCAGCGTTCCGCCAAGCTGGTAATAAGGGCAGCAAGCACGTAGGCTTCCGTGTTGCTCGTTATTTGTAAGAGGGGAGGCTTCGATGAAAATAAATAAGTTGAAAAAATGGATTGGAATTATGCTGGGATTGGCTATCGCTACTTTTGCTCTTCAATATGCAGTGGCTCAGACGGGCAGTAAAATCAATCTGAATTCTCCTGTATCATTCCCCGTGGATATCTAAATGAAACATATGGCAAAAAGCTTGGGGATACTAATCCTCTCCATTCTCGCTATTCACTTGATTTATGTCGGTTATATTTGGCCTGAAGCTGAACATATTCTGGAAGCGTCAAAACAAGCAGGAACATCTGCACCACGGGATCTCATCATCATCTTGAAAGATGCGGAGCAAGAAATTTGCTTCATTTTGATGTTGTGGGGAATTTTTCTAATTGGTGACCGGTGTTTCAATATCGTCAAAGATGGGTATCTGTATGACGTGGATTTACTGGATACTAGTGGAGCAGAAGAGGAGGGCTTGAGCAGCATTCTTTCCAAAATCGAAAATCTTCCTGTGAAAATTAGATCTTCTCCACTTATTCAGACTTTAACTTCAAGCATACGGCGATATCTCATAACCGATGATGTTCAAAATACTTCAGATGCTATTGAGACTAGTGTTGACGCCTTAGCATTGCGCCAAGAGGCAGGAAACTCAATGATCCGCTACCTAATTTGGGCGATCCCTTCCATCGGCTTTATCGGAACAGTCCGTGGTATTGGTGCCGCTCTTTCTCAAGCGGATCAGGCCTTGGCGGGCGATATCTCGGGGATGACTAATAGCCTGGGTGTTGCCTTTAATTCAACATTGGTTGCTTTGGTAATTAGCATTCTATTGATGTTTTTATTGCATCAGCTTCAAAGGCTTCAGGACAACCAGATTGTAGATACCCAAGCCTATTGCGAGAAGTTCTTGTTGAACCGGATAAGTAAATTAGGTGATCTCTGAGACGCCAGCGTCAAACAGAAGGGTTTAACCTCGCATTCCTCGACATCATGTCCTGCGGATTGGGAGCTGTGATCCTTGTCTTGATCTTGCTTAAAGTACAGCCGGAAGAGGTTCCTGTGGATCTTGAGGCATTACAGGCGGATTTGGAGGAATTACAGAGGCAGGAAGAACAGCTTCAAACTACGCTAGATAAAAAAACACAGGAAAAAGCGAACTTGAACAGTCAAGCAAGCTCACTCAATAGCCAGTTGAGCCAAGTCGATCAGCAGATTATGGATGTTAGTCAAAGTACTGCGAACAAGAAAGCTGAGGTTGAAGGACTAAAAGATAAAATCGAAAAAACACCGATTGCAAAAACGCAGGATGTTATTGAAGATAAGAATGTCGGTGAAGAAAATTATTTGTTGGGGCTGAAAGTTGAAGGAAAGCGGATCGTGTTCCTCATTGATATGAGCGCCTCGATGACTGACGAAAAACTCATAAATATCATTCTCCGTAAATCTGGGACCGATGCGGAAAAGAAAAAAGGGCCTAAGTGGCAACGAACTGTTCGTATTGCACGGTGGTTATCAAACCGAATTCCGAAACAATCAAAAGCGGTAGTGATTGGATTTAACAACAAGACAACATCAGTTGGACCTAATGGATGGTTCCAAGGGGCTGACACTGGAGCCATCTCAAAAGTCTTCGCAAGTTTGGACACTCTCGTGCCAGAGAATGCAACAAACCTTCAAAATGCCCTTCAATCAGCCAAAAAGTTATCTCCTGCACCCACCAATTACTACATTGTGACCGATGGATTACCGACAGCCGGCACATCCAATTACCGAAGTCTAAATCCGTTTTCGAGTTGTTCATCGCTGATTGGGACGTCGAGTAAAATATCTGGTGAATGCCGTGTGAAATTGTTCCGTCAATCTGTTCAGGAAAGCGGGCCGCGAGGTGGGCAACCAGTGAATATTATCTTGCTACCGTTGGAGGGTGATCCGGAAGCCGCTCCTGAATTCTGGGGATGGACCTATACCACAGGGGGACTGCTCATTAGTCCTGCGGTGAGCTGGCCGTGAAGAGAAGAAACCGACAATTCGAGATATTCAGTCTCTCTTTTCTTGATTTGATCTCTTGCGGGTTCGGCGCTGTTGTTTTGTTAGTATTGATTTCGAGAACCTCCGAAGATGTGGCGACAGCGTCCATTGAGGATGCACGGAACATCTTGTCGCAGATGACTGCGACAGAGCGCTCTATAGCAGGCTTAAACTCTTCTGTGACCGAGCAGAATGACAGTATAGAGAAGAAATTTGCTGAATTGGCCGCGTTGAAGACCAAAACAAGCATTTTGAGGGACAAATTGAATAATGCGGTCAAAGCTGATGACGCCGCAAAAGATGATCTCGAAGGTTTGGAGCTCGTTGATGACGCTCTCAAAAAGGCAAACATTCGGCCAGCTACAACTAATGCTGTGCGTGATGAAGAAGTTGGTGGCATCCCGGTTGATAGTGATTACGTTCTGTTTATTGTAGATACATCCGGAAGTATGCAAGCAATTTGGCCTCGAGTTAGCAACGAGATGCAGAACGTGTTGGCAATCCATCCGAAAGTGAAGGGCTTCCAAATCATGAATGATAACGGCATTCATTTGATATCGGCCTACGCCGGAAAATGGATTCCAGATACAGCCAATCGAAGGAAGAACATCTTTAAAGCATTCCAAAATTGGGGAAGTGCATCCAATAGTAGCCCGGTAGAGGGGCTAAAAGTAGCCTTAAAACGCTATGCGAAACCGAGTATATCCATGTCGATTTATATCCTGGGAGATGATTATTCGGGCTCGGATTATGATTTGGTCATTGATGATTTACAGAAAAGAAACACAAATCGGATTACAGGGAAGCCCCTAGCTAAAATACATGGCATTGGTTTTATTTCACACGGAGCGACAAATCGTTTTTCAATATTGCTGCGAGAAGTGTCAAAAAGAAATGGCGGAACATTTCTCGCCTTACCGAAATAGTTGGATTTGGATAAGCCAATAAAGCCCTTGTTTTGACGCTATCAACTCCGCGCCAGAGCTGGGTCCCATTCTTCGAACTGCAATAACTATTCCGCCTTGAAGTTAGATCTCTTAATCCTCGAATATCTTCAGCGGCACCTTCGTATCGCAGAGAACCCTGAGAGTGGCAACAGCCATGATGCAGCGCGTTACTTAAAGTCACTTGAATGCATTAGGAAATACGGCCCGAAGACTTTTCAACTGAAACCGCAAGACTGAAGTTCGTTTTGAACCACAAGGCTATGATCTATTGTTAGAAAAAAAGATAATTTCAATAAAGAAATGAATATGGGTAGGAATATGGGTAGAATTTAGAATATATAAATAAATCAATAAAATAGTATGTGTAGGGCGGACACCTTCTCCGCCATTGATTTTTTAGCCATAATATTGCAATAAAATCAATGGCTTAATGCTAAGTGAAAAATTGCTTCCCCACAGGTTTACCCCACACACTTCCCCCACACGTTCTGCGTAGGTTGCTTGCGTGTCAAATTCGTGTCAGCGGTTCATGCTGACTGTGTGAGTTGCCATCAATTGATAGGTTTAGTGATAAGCTGTTGCTCTCCCATTCACCACATCGACAGCAGCCGACACATCAAAGCACCCTCGCGTTATCATTAAGAACAACGAACTATTTGCCAATAGCAGGGATGTTGCTGCGTACTTTGGCAAGACACATCGTCATGTACTGAGGGACATTCGAGATGTAATCCGCGCAAATCTGGACACATCGGCCTTCAACTCAATGTTATGGCAGGTTTTCTATGTTGATGCGAGGAACCGAAAGCAGTCCTCAGAAGATATGACACAAGATGGCTTTAGTCTTCTTGTTATGTCCTACACGGGGAAGAAGGCTATGGATTTCAAGATGGCCTACATTCGCCGCTTCAATGAAATGGCATCACACGCCAATGCTCAACCTGTAACGCAACCTCAAGACATCCTCAATGATCCAATAGCACTTCGTGGTGCACTCCTTGGTTATACAGAGAAGGTTATTGAACTGGAACACAAGGTGGATCGTGTGATCGAAGGGAGCAAAGTTCTTAGGATAGTCGACAGTAAAGCACCTGCAATCATGGTCAGGCAGATACTCGGCGCGGTGTCTCAATTTGAGAAAGCGTCATTGGGTGAGAAGCTGCGCAAAGCCCGCGAACGTAAGCGCATGGAGACCGGCCGCTGTGAAGGCCGCAAACCCGTGCCTAATATTGTGATCAAAGAGGCCAAGCGTTTATACCGCAAAAGTCCAAGAACTGGTAAGCGACGGAACCTGCGCGTTATTGCTAAGGAGCTAGCGGATCTGGGCCATCATTCGGTTAGTGGGAAGCCGTATGGGGCGGAGAGTGTCAAACAGATGGTGGTTGGGTAATTGTTAAGGCCGAAAAACTTTGCTGGGTCTATCAGAATTCTAAGCTGAACAAGGGGGGAGTCCCCCACCAAATCAAAATACCCACCCCCCTGTATATATAGGGTGCTTCCTCAAAAAATGTTAAGTGCAGTTGACCACTTTGGAATGCATGCTTGCAGGCAAGAGCTTCATTTGATGCTTGACGCCTACCAATGGTGCTTTCGATACTTAGATTAGCGCTAGAGGAAACCCTCCTAGGAGAATTCCGTATAGGCTAAGTTTTCAGGACGGACGGTTTCGCGAACGTCGCTTTGAATTCTTCCTTCGCGGTGTTCAAAATGGGTGTTCCGTGCGAGGGCAAGAGATGAGTAAAATCCAGTTCAGCCACTTTAGCGAACTCTTGTGGTTTTGGTTGGCACACACGCAGCCATTCCGGCCCGATATTTGCGGGCTGAATGAAACCTGCCTGTTGCATCCTTACCGCCGCGATTTCGCTGAAAAACTCATCGGCCTCAGCCCAATTTTGTAAGCTGTCGGCTGAGATTAAGATGCCACCCTCTTTGTCAAGCAAGAGCATTCCCTCCGGCATTTTGGAGCTGTCATATGTGAACAAGGAAGCCTGCTTTACCGGCATGTTACTTCCGGGACGCAGGATATGAGTTGTTTCAAGTCCGTCGTGGTGCTCCATCCCGTCCAAAGCCCATAATTTGGGGGCGTACCGGTGGCTATAGAACGGATCATCCAAACCGTTGTGAGCACCTAAGTGATAGGCGCCAAGCTTGACGATGTTTTCGACCCGCCCCATTGCGTCTAGTGCCTTCAGGCCGTCGTCATGCAAGCGAACGGTACTGATCAGCGTCAGCGCGTCTCCTTCGCGAAGGATGATCATGTTGCGACTGATCTGCACCTGCGGCACCATCATGACGCTGCCTGTAACGGTGAATACGTCTTCAAAAATCTCTCGAATTTCACCGTGGAGTGTTGCGGCAGGAAAGTTAGATTGCATTTTTAGTTCCTTCATTTTTTCTCTATTTTACGGCGCCAGTTCTGCCTGGCAGCGTGCTGGCAGTGGCTTTAGCTCGCATCAATCAGGGATAGTGAACGCCAGTGGCTTCTTCGGCCCAATGCCAGAGTTTGGAATTTGTCATCACATCTGATGCCACCGCATCGACACGTGCCAAAGCTGGCTTGCCGCTGGCCTCTCCCGGACCGTCGGGCCCAAAATACTGACCACCCTGCACTAGGTCCGAAGTTGCGGCCATGATCGTTGGAGCAGCCCCCTCTGCGGCCGTCATAAATTTGATCCCGTCCGGAATTTGACCTTGGTAGCGGAACAAGTTTGTTCGGCTGATACCGGGGTGTGCAGCCAAGGACATAAGTTGGCGACTATTTGCGCGAAGGCAGCGGTCGAATTCTATCGCAAAAATCAAGTTTGCAAGTTTACTTTGCCCGTATTCACGCCAGGGATCATAGGGTTTTTCGAGAGCGAAATTGCCAAAATCGATTGCCGCGCCGCGATGCACCCTGCTGCTTAGTGAAACAACACGGGAGCCGAGCGTTTTTTCCAGCAACGGAAACAAACTTCCGGTTAGGGCAAAATGCGCAACGAAATTCACCCCGAATTGAGTTTCATACCCATCATCGGTAAGCGCTGGCGGTGTTGCCATGACACCCGCATTATTGATTAGAAGATCAAGGTGATCCAGATGACGGTTCACCCAATCGGCAAAGGCATTCACGTCCTCGAGACAAGACAGGTTCAACTGCGAATATTCTAGCCCACCGTCCGCATCCGGTGCTGAGGCGCGAATGCGTTCAATGGCTTCGTGCCCCTTATCCGCATTTCGGCACGCGACGATAACATGCATTCCTTGCTGATAAAGATCGCGCGCGGTTTCATATCCGAGTCCGGTATTGGCTCCGGTGACGATTGCAGTTTTTTTCATCTGATTTTTCCTAATCACTCGCTTTATCGGCCGCTCGACGGTGTCGGGAACTAGCTGCGATACGGATTTACTCCATTCTTACTTTTGCGGCCTCAATAACCTGTATTCTCTAGCCAATTCAGCACCTTGTCTGCAATTTCGATACTTTTGTCTTCTTGCAGGAAATGTGATGCGTTAGTGATTGTTTCATGCGGTTGGGACGCTGCACCGGGAAGCGCTTGAAACTGCTTGTCAATTCCAGTGTCTGCCAGGAAAGGATCTTTGTCACTGAACAGGGTCAGAACTGGCCTGTTGCTTTGTCCCAGCTTGTCCCAAGCGGCCCGCCCTTCGTCCTGCTGCGCCGCAACAATTTGGGGCATCTTGCGGGGGCCAGCATAGGAGCGGTGATCGGCAAATGGCGCCTCGTAGGCTGCCATTTCGGCAGGAGCTAATTTGGACGTTGTAAGGATCTGCATTACTTTGCCGAATTCCAGCTTTTTGGATCGCAGAAAATAGCCTGCCCAATTGCCATAGGATTGTTTGGCAGTCAGATCCTCGATTGATGCGTTGCCTGCAAAAAATCGCATAGCCTTGAGAATGCGCGGCAGAATGTATTTAAACGGAGCTTTAGCGTTGCCCAGCGCGGTATTGGCAACGACTAGGCGCGACGCCCAGTCGGGATTTTCCGCCAGTATGCGTAGCCCAATCATTCCACCCCAGTCCTGCATGAACACGGTAGCGTTTTTGATCCCTAGTTGTTGAACAAACGACGTCATCCAGTTTACATGCGCCTGATAAGAATGTGCATCCGAGCTCATAGGTTTATCGGAGCGACCAAAGCCAATTAGGTCTGGTGCAATGACGCGATAACCAGCGCGGACAAATATCGGAACCATCTTGCGGTAGAGATAGCTCCATGAAGGCTGGCCATGCAGTAAGAAAATAGTCTTTTCATTTTCGCGGCCTTCATCAAGATAATGCATCCGCATCCCGTCCACTTCGATGTAATTCGGTTCAAATGGATAGTCGGGAAGATCCGCAAACGCAGAGTCGGGGGTTCTAAAAACTCCGATTTTGATAGGAGTTGTTTGAAGTTTCTCAAATTTGGACATGATGGTCTCCGATATATTTGTCTGATCGAAGGGCGGGCGACTTTAGCCCGCACTTCCGATCTTGGATGTCAGTGCCTAAGCGTATTCAGGCGTACTCAGAGTTTGGCCATTCATCGTACCGTTTAGGGCGGCCAAATATGATTTTGCGGTATCAGTGGCCGATATGGTGCCCTCAGTTGGCCAACCCAGTTTTTCCATGGATTCTGTGACTGATACTGGCGACACGACGTTCAGGCGTATGTCTGTCAGTTCTTGCGACGCGGCATCCGTGAACCGTTCAAGTCCAGCACACGCCATGCCGATGGCGGCGGCGCCTTGAAAGTTGATTTGGCTGGCGATGCCTGACGTCAGCGTCACCGAACCGCCGGGTGTAAGGCTGTTCCTGCCATAGCGAAACAAGTTGATCTGTCCCATAAGCTGCATGCCAGATGCACGGTCAAAATCCAGATCTGTTAAAGCATCTAACGGTTTGATTTCAGCCTCGCCAGCGGCAGAGATGATCGCGTCAACTTGGCCAATCTGGTCAAACATTGCGTGAATGGATTCCGGACTGGAAAGGTCAACTTTCACGTCACCGGCGGACCTGCTGGCCGTAATAACCTGATGCTTGTCCGAGAGAGCTTTAACGATCGCGCTGCCGATGACGCCTGAGGCGCCGACTATGAGTACTTTCATAAAGTGTTCCTTTGTACGTGTGATTTCATATTGAGAAATAACTACGACTAAATTCTGTCGACAAAAAGCATAGCTTTTAGATCAAGACGGTCGTAAAATTAGACCATGACAAATCTCGAACATTTAAACGCTGTTAGTATCATCTGTGATGTGGGTAGCTTTCAGCAGGCCAGCGAGAAACTGAACAAAGCGCGATCCGCTGTGTCCTACTCCGTAAAGCAGGTAGAAGAATTCTACCAGATTCAAATATTTGACCGTTCAAAATATCGGCCAGAATTAACGGCTGACGGGAAAATCCTTCTGGTACAAATACGGCATTTATTGAAGCAGGCGCAGAAATTCGAAGACTTCGTGCAGGATATGAAAGGTGAAAATGAAGTCGAACTTAAGCTTGGTGTGAGCAGCCATTTTCCGATTGCAAAACTTTCGGGATTATTAAAATCCTTGAAGGCTGACTTTCCGGCGACCACTGTGCATTTAGAAATTGAGACCGCATCGGGCGAACGAATTCTTCTAGCCGAAAAAGTCGACATTGCGATCTTTGGTGCCCCTAGCAAGAGCGTGTTTATTGACTACCGGCAGATTGATAGAATGAAAATTCCTTTGGTGATTTCCAGTGAGCTCCTGAAAGATGATCCTTTGAATATTTCCGAAACTGATTTGGCGCAGCACCCTCAGGTAATCGTAAAATCCTCCGATGAAAAGAACCCGGATGTCGGAATACTGGATGACGCGTTGAAATGGTACGTTACTGACTTGCATGCAAAGAAAGAGTTGATTTGCTCTGGCCTTGGCTGGGGACGGCTTCCGCATCACTTGGTCGAACGAGAAATAGATAGCGGAAAGCTCGTAGTACTTAGCACCTTAGGTGATCTCTCACTCCCCATATACCTGACCAAACTAGCGAACAGAAGCTTAGGACCAGTTGGCAAACGGATCTGGGATTATTTCTTGTAGATATGGCGGCATGAGGTTGGCTTGTCGCAATTATCTGTCAGTCCGGTCGGTAATTTTGATTGAACAACGGCACAGTCATCAAGCACGAAGAATGAAGCCCTAGATAGAAAAATATTTAGGTTTTTGGGTGATATTTTTAACCATGGACAGGGCCGCCTTGGGTCAGGTCCGGATTTATTTTTAGTAGCAAAACTTATGTTGTGATTATCGCCTGGTTTCTGAAATCAGGAAGGGGGGAGCCTCCGAATTTGAATATACATACCCCCTATTAATACAAGGTACCTCCTCAAAAAAAGCTGAGTGCAATTAACCGAGCTGGAATGCATGCAGGCTGGTAGGAGTTCCAATTGGCTCTTGATGCCGACAACGTTGCTTACCTCTGCTATGCGCATGACTATGAAGTCTTCAGCCTATAACGCGGCACGGTCGCCATCGTCGCTTTGGTATTAAGGTCTGGTTATCACTAGGTAACGGAAGTTGTACTGTATCTGTATTTACGTCAAAAACGGGCCAATACCGGTCATTCGGCGAATGTAACGAACGGCAGCACCGAGCCTAGTTTGACGTTAGCATAAAACAACGCCCAGCGTTTCTGGCCTAGAGCCGGCATTCATGACCGCTACGACGAAGGACCGGTACGAGTCCTCTTCAACAATGTTGTTGCCGCTGAAAATAGTCAAAATGTGTGGCATGGGGACATTCTCTTCATTTATCCGGGTGGTTTTGTAATAAGGATAATTTGGTGTTCTCACCGCCGTTCGAATGTCAACTAATTGTCCGTCCCATTTACTTCGCCAAATTAGATGAGGAGCAGATGCCCAAGGTTTTCCTGCTGTGCGGAGTTGCCTAAGTGTGGGCGCATAATTCTACCTCCACTTGATTGAGCAGCCAGCAGATGCGGTTTGCTGGCGTGGCCCTTGCTCCGTTTCAGCAATTTGGAGCATGGCCTGCACAAGTTCTTTATTTCGGTTACTGGAATTTCCCATCCGAGCGTCGTCAAGGCGTCCTCGATACTGCAGGTCACCGTGTTTGTTGAAGCCAAAGAAGTCAGGTGTACACACTGCATTGTAAGCCTTGCCAACTGACTGGTTTTCATCAACCAGATACGGAAAATCCCAACCAAAATGAGCGGCAAATATTTTCATGTTTGGTGGGTTGTCGATGGGCACACTACGGTAATCGTTCGACATAACAGCCAATACATTGATACCGTTCGTCTTTAGCCAATTGGCGTCGTCCGCCAATCGTTCCGCAATTGCTTGAACATAGGGACAATGATTGCACAAGAACATGATGAGCAACCCTTTGTCGCCCAAGTGCTTGGACATGGTAAAACTTTTACCATCAGGATCCATCAGCGTGAAATCCGGAGCTTTCCAGCCAAAATCGCAGATTGGAGTGTTAAGGAGCATGGCGTGGCCTTTCAAAATATTAGGTTATCTTAGTATAGTTGGGGCCAAGCAGTCATCTACTCAGCCCCGAAAAGTCAAGCTAGTTACTTTTTTCCAGACGGCGATACCAATCAGAGATTGCCCGTCCGATGGCGTAAGGTTGATCTTCCTGCACATAATGCAAGCCGTTGCCAATATAGACGGTCTCAATATTCTGAGCGCGCGCTGCCCAATAGTCAGCTGCGGCCTCAGGAGACGTTGCACCAGGTGAAGCGTAGAGGAACAACCATGGAATATGTGTCTTTTCCAAAAACGAGTTATAGTTGGCGATGATCGAAGTTGTTGCTGCCGGTTCGCCCGCAATCGGGATCTCGTTTGGCCATTGATTGACCTGAATTCTGGATTTTTCGGTCCGGAAAGGCTCTTGGTAGACGTCCAGTGCCTCTTTAGCTAACGGGCGGTTGATGAAACCTTGTAAGAACCCGCCATCGACCAACCATTGGTTCTCTTCAATCAGAATACGACGTCCGTTGTCAGGGTCGCGAACGTAGCGAAAGAACTCACCCAGTGCTTCTGGCATCGTATCAAGGCTGGCTGCGGGCAGGATCGGCGCTATCAGAGATTCCATTGTCACAATGCCTTTAATGTTCTCTGGATGTTGCGTGGCATAATGCAGCCCCAGGCTCGATCCCCAGTCGTGAACAACCAGTGTAATGTTTTTAAGTCCCAGTTGTTCGACGAACGCTTCGAAGTATTTGTAGTGGTCACCAAAGGTATAGTCTAACTCGGGCTGATCCGACTGACCAAAGCCGATGTTGTCGGGGGCAATAATGCGGCCCTTGCTCTCCACGAACGGTATAATATTACGCCAAAGATAGGACGATGTCGGCTGACCATGCAGGAAGAGGATTGGATCGCCTACACCTTCATCGATGTAAGCCATATTCGAGCCGTGGACCTCGACGAATTTATGCTGATAGGGAAATTCGGAAGAAATCTCCGCCGGTGGAACTTTGAACCCATCATAAGGGGTTGCCGCTTGAGAGAGACTGACAGCTGGCAAAAGCATGAACGCGGCCGTTACGGCTGTTGTGAGGACAGATATAGAGGTTTTCATTGGGTAACTTTCTTTTATAGAAGTAAGAAAACGGTAGTCTTGTTCTTATTCGGCAGCTTGAGCAGCTGGTGCAGTCCAAATGTTAGGTGCAAAGGCCTCATCAAGTTCGGTTGATGCAATGTGGTTTGTGTAATTCGACATAACTTTCAAGCTAGTACCAACGATTACCTCAAACACAGTTTGCCGTTTGTATCCGGCAGCAAGGAAGGTTTCGACTTGCGCGTCCGTGGGCCATCCACGACTTTCATTAATGACCGTGGCAAAGTTTCGAAGCGCTTCCAACTTTGGGCCCGCAATTGGGGTATTGTTACGGAGTGCGTCGATAACGTCTGTTGGGACGTTTGCCATTTGCGAGATCGATGTGTGGGCCGCCATGCAATAGACGCAACCATTCAGTCGGTTGTTCGTCAGTAGAATGATCTGGCGCTCGGTCTCGGAAAGGTTGGTTTTGTCGAAGATCCCAGCCAGCGTCATGTATCCTTCCAGCAGCGCCGGAGCTTCGGCCATGGTGCCTAGAAGATTTGGAATGAAGCTGTAGGCATTCTTGGCTTTTTCAAGAAATGGCCTGGAGGCGTCGGGAGCAGAAGCGGCTGTATGGGTAGTGAAGTCCGTCATGGAGGTTCCATTCATTAAGGTGAAATAAGTCTTGACCGATCGGTATAAACATATCTAATTTGTTTAAACTGATTGGTCAAGACTTATTTGCTTTTTTTTGGAACGTACGGTATAAACAAGACTATCGTGATAGAGCGCAACAAAAGAGAGACAAAATGCCCTGGGAAAAAAGCTTCGATATAGATGCAGCAATACAGGAGGCCATGGTGGTATTCTGGCGGAAGGGCTATGAGGCGACGTCGATCACCGATCTAACCAAAGCAATGGGGATCAATAAAGGCAGCCTTTACAATGCCTTCGGCAATAAGAAAGCGCTCTTCGATCGGGCCTTGTTAACGTTTGACAAGCAAAACCGTCAAAAAACACTTTCGTATCTTAGTACTGTCGAGGACGGCCACGCCGCGATAGTCGAATTATTCGACGGACTGGTCGCAGAATCGCAGGCAGACAAGGATCATAAAGGCTGTCTTCTTGTAAACACGGCTCTGGATCTGCCAAATCAGCCAGATGATGTAAAAGATATGGTGACGAAAGCATTGGCTGGTTTTGAAGACTTTTTTAAAGAAACTATCCTTCGGGGCCAAAGTTATGGCACGATTCCAAGCTCGGTTGATCCTGAGCCAACCTCAAAATCGCTATTATCGACGGTCATAGGGCTTCGTGTATTGGCCCGAGGGACATTTGGTGAGGAAGGGCTTGAGGCCGTCAGAAGTGAAGCAATTCGTGCGATCTCTTGATCAGGAGTGAGCATGTACGACCAAATGTAAACTGAGTGGATTCCGGTCCGGCCGAAAATTTTACTTATCCTCCGTTCTACTACAACCACGAAATGCAGCGTCTATGCGGCTGGCACACAGTCAGTGTTTTTTACGCTTCGCTAGAATGGTGGATTTGGGCAGTTGGCGCTGAGCAGCGCTAAGAGTAGCGATCTGAATTGGAAAATCGAAAGTCTTACGAAGCTTTCGTATAAGTTCCACGTTGCGAACGACTCCTTATCGCCCAGTTCAGCAATTGGCCGATATTTGAATGTGGTCGCTTTGTCCGCGCTGCGGTCATTCATGAAATTTTCCGAAGATCGGCTTAGGGTCTTAAACGGACCTGTTTTTTGGAGTAAAATGTAGACCGGTTAGCGCCTGATTGCTGACATTACCGAAGGGGGGAGCCCCTATAGAGAAAACACCCGCCCCCCTAATTATTCACGGTACTTCCTCAAAAAACTTGAATGATCTGAAATTAAAGCGTGTCAGCCAGAAATAGTCTGCTCTGGTAGCACCAATCACTAATATGACTTAGAACCGCTGTGCATGCAGCTATGTACTGATATCAGTGGATTTTCTAGCCCAATGACGCCGAAATAACTTACAACAAGAAACACTGCGTTCGTTCACCGTTCGTGTGGTTTCTATAACAAGTATTTTTCTTGCCAGCGCTGAACACGGGGGTTCATTAAACGGAACCAAAGCGGCGGAATCAAGGCCACAATCAGAAGGGCAGCATATCCAAGCGGCAACTGAGGCGCATTCTCAAAATGGCGCAATATCTGATAGCGCCGCGAGGCATTGTAATGATGATCAGAATGTCGGGCGAGGTTGATCAAATAAAGATTTGAGACAACATGGCTGGAATTCCAGCTGTGCCATGGTTGTACTCGTTCATATTTCCCGTTCTTGTCAGCTTGTCTTTGTAGTCCGTAATGTTCGAGATAATTGATTAGTTCAAGTAAGATTATGGCAATAATCGCCTGCCCAAGATAGAAGCCAATACCAACGCCGCCAGCAAACCCATAAATACCGAAGAGAAGCAAGATTTGGACCACACCATATCGCAGCATGCGGTTTCTATAATGCCAGAAGGGAAGTTTTTTTTTCGCCAATTGATGTTTCTCAATAATCCAGGCGTTGCGGTAACTTCCAATTATAGTTCTGGGCAGGAACCGGTAGAAACCTTCTCCATACCGAGCGGACGCCGGATCACGGGGGGTTGCAACATTTTTATGATGCCCGTATACATGTTCAATGGAAAAATGAGCATAAGCAACACATGTCAACAAGATTTCTGCGAGAACCCGTTCAAACAATTTAGTCCGATGGCATAATTCATGGGCCCAAGTAATGCCGATAGCGCCAGTCATGATCCCGACTGATAGAGTGGCGCCTACAATCTCGGCCATTGTTGATGTGGGTGCGATGACAAACAACGTTACTTGGTAAAGGATAGCAAGCTGAACAGGAGGCCAGGCCCATAAGACAAAATTATATCCAAAGGACAGGGTTCGATCTGCTTCCGACTCCGCCAAAACATTTCCTGTCTTCTCGCCAAAAACGTAATCCAGCACGGGCGTTATTGCGAAGACCCAAATCGGTGTCATCCAGACCGCGATGCCGCCACTTTCTAGCCCGGCGATTACGGACAGGGGCAAAAGGAATGTCAGATAATACCAGCCAAAGTGGGGCATGGATAAGGCCTAACTTGAATTGACTGCCTCCAAAATAGGGGGCGATACTTGTTGACGTGGACACTACTTTATACCTGAGACCGGAAATTTCCATTCGATATTTGCGAAGGCATACTATTTTGGCCAATGTACCAGACTAGCGGCGGATAATTCAGTGATGTTCACCGAGGTGAGTTTTACGCATCAATAATGCATATTAGATGTCGCTCAAGGTGCCATGTCGGTGCCTTGAGCGACATCTAATTTCTGGTGTGATCATCTAAATTATTGAAGAATATCGCGTACCCGACACGATTCAAACGTGTGACCTCTGCTATTGGAGAGCAACGCCCTTTACATAAATAACTACGTAGTCCTTACAACGCTAAACTCGCTCAAAAATAGCAGCCAGACCTTGTCCGCCACCGATGCACATTGTCTCCAATCCGTATTTAACATCTCGCCTGCCCATTTCTCTAAGAAGGGTCGCAAGGATACGTCCACCCGTCGCACCAACTGGATGGCCAAGAGATATCCCGGACCCATTTACGTTAGTTCGGTCGAAATCAGATTTGTCGAAACCCCAGTCTTTCGTACAAGCGAGAACTTGAGCAGCAAAAGCTTCGTTGAGTTCAATTAGGTCAATATCCTTTAGTGAAAGACCAGCCCTCTCAAGAGCTTTAGCAGTTGCAGGCACGGGGCCAATACCCATTATTTCGGGTCCAACACCAGCGACGGCCCAGCTTACCATCCTGCCATATGCTTTCAGGCCGAGTTCATTGGCGATTGCTTTCGTTGTAACTATGCAGGCGGATGCACCATCATTTTGCCCACTGGCATTTCCAGCAGTGACGGTTGACGTTGGATCATTCTTTCCAAGGATTGGCCTTAATTTAGCTAACCCCTCGACGTTGGCTTCAGGGCGGGGATGTTCATCTTTGGTGAAAATACGATCTTCTTTGCGCCCTAATACAGTGACTGGGATGATTTCTTCATCGAAACGACCCTCACTCTGTGCAGCTATGGCGCGGCGATGAGATTCCACAGCGAAAATATCTTGCTCTTCTCGAGAGATACTGTGACTTGCTCGTAAATTTTCCGCTGTCTCCAACATACCGCCCGGAACTGGAAAGTTTAAGCCGCCAGCTGTAATTCTCCCACGTGCAAGCGCATCGTGAAATTCCAAGGAGGATCCCTTGATACCCCATCTGCCGGACGTCGAATAGAAAGGGGCATTGGACATAGATTCCGCACCGCCTGCAATAATCAAGGAGGATCCACCTGTTGCAACTTGCATAACCGCATTGATGACGGCTTGTAGTCCTGAGCCACACCGGCGATCAAGCTGGTAGCCGCCAATTCCTATCGGCAATCCTGCGTCGAGACCGACGACACGACCAATAGCAGGAGCATCCATTGTGGGATAACATTGAGCGAATATTATATCTTCAACACGTTCTGCAAGGCCATCACACCGAGAAAGTAATCCACTTATGACTGTGCGCCCTAGTTCTTGTGCATGCAGGTCTTTAAACTGACCGCCAAATCGACCGACTGGAGTTCTGACTGGCTCGCAAATGACAACATCTTCAAACATTTTTATTCCTTATTTTTATAGTTCACAGAAAATTTCTAGCACATTAACGGCTGTCTTAAGAGCATCAATATATTTTAGCTAAATACTATTTGGGCAAAATTCTAATTAGGGGATTACAGCCGTCTACTACTTATCTTTGATCATCCACCTGCCGGGCGGCATACCAGTCCATCTCTTGAAGGCTCGATTGAAGCTCGCTGGATCGGAAAAACCTAATAGGTAGGCGATTTCGCTTTGGGGATATTCTCCAGCTTGTAGATACGCAATGGCTGCTTCTTTGCGAAGGCTATTGAGTTGTTCTTGATAACTGGTGTTCATTTCGGTCAGCTTACGCTGAAGAGACCTTTCTGTAGTGCCCAAAAGTTGAGCTGTTTGTTCAAGTTCGGGAGTGCCATGGGGTAGGTTTTTAAGAACTGTCTGGCGTAATTGCAGTAGGAACGGATTAGTTTCAGTGAGGCGTGCAAGGATTTTCTCTGCATGACTATCGAGTAATATGGCTAAGGTTGGGTTGGCCTGCTGCAAGGGAAGGTCGAGGGATTTTTTGTCGATAAACACGCTGTTGGTTGAAGCGCCAAATACCGGAGTAACTTTGAAAAATGTAATGTAAGCTTGAATTTCGTCTGGAACCGAATGACGAAACGTGATCCGTGTTGGTAAAATATCAACTCCAGTGATCCAGCGCGAAAAACCAACCAAGCTGGCAATTATCGCTTCAATCCGTTCTCTACGGCAAGGAATGTCATGTTCAGACAGATCGTAGATTAATTCCGCGCCTGATCCGTTAAATAAAACGTCAAAATTGCCGCTATCACCTACCAAAGCGGCAAAACGGGAAGCTTGCTCAAGTGCATCACGCAAGGTGGCGCAGGTCATCAAAAGGTGGCCTAAAACACTAAATGATCCAGGGCGGATATGTTCTCCGACCTGCAAGCCTATTAGTGGATTGTTAGTAGCGTCCTTTGCAGTTTCCCATATCTTTGTCACAATTTCTACCGGTAGGCGGGCATCCGGATCACTGAGATTGTTTTGATCTATTCCAGATTTTTTAAGCAAAAATGCACGGTCAAGTGCAACGCCACCACTGCCCTTGCTGGCAAAAGCATCCAGAAGTGTATCAATGTAACTGGCAGATACGGTTTTTTGAGTGAGACTTTTGGTCAATAGTTTGTCGCTCTTGGTTAATGACGTATGAGAGATATTCCCTCAAGATAGAAGAATACGAGAGGACCTTCTGAAACGAAACAAAAAAGAGAAGGCACTACATTATTGAAGTGAGCCAAATGAAAACAATTCTGATCACTGGTGGCTGTGGGTATATTGGGCGGGAACTCTGCAAACGATTGAGTGCGGAAGGGAATGGGAGTATTCGGATCGTTGCCTGTGATATCTACGAATTGCCAATCGTAGATCGGCTACCCCATGTCGAGTATGAAACCGCAGATATTCGAAGCCCGGCGTTTAAAGCGGTGGTGGAGCGCGTACGCCCCCAAGCGGTCGTTCATCTGGCATCCATTGTGAGTGCAGGTGGGGACCCTGAGTTTGAATATTCCGTCGATGTTTTGGGAACAAAAAACGTGCTCGATAGCTGCTTAGCTGCGAATGTGGAGCAAATTGTGGTGACCAGCAGCGGGGCCGCTTATGGCTATCACGCTGACAGTCCCGATTGGTTGTGCGAAACAGACCCCTTGCGGGGCAATGAGGATTTTGCTTATTCGCGGCACAAACGCATGGTTGAGGAATTACTGGCTGAGTACCGAGAAAAACATCCGCAACTAAAACAGCTCGTTTTTCGACCAGGTTCGGTTATTGGCGAAAATGTAACTAACCAGATTACGGCGATTTTTGAACGTCCTTTTATTCTTGGTATTGCCGGTTCAGATTGCTCTTTCGTCTTCATATGGGACAGGGATGTAGTGTCTTGCATGGTTAAAGGCATTCTGGAGAGGAAAGAAGGAATTTATAACCTTGCCGGCGATGGGGCGATGCCCATGCGAGAAATTGCCAAAGTGCTGGGAAAACCTTATGTGCCGTTGCCAGCCGGATTAGTTGGCGGAGCACTCGGTCTTGTCCGGTCATTGGGGTTGGGAAAACTGGGACCTGAACATGTGAAATTTCTTCAATATCGTCCGGTGCTGGATAATTCAAGTCTGAAGAATGATTTTGGAATTTCTTTACAAAAAACAACACGGGAAGCCTTTGAATTGTTCCGCCAAGCACGATTTGGAGGAGCGAAAAAGTGAAGAAATTGCTTTTTGTCCTTTTGTTGGTGATTGGTTTTAACTCGTCCGTTAAGGCCGATCCTGTTCCAATAGAAAATGGGCAAGGCTTGGAAATGACAGTCCAGCTTAGCTGGGATTTGCCTGTCGATCTGGATTTATTTCTGACGGATCCTTCGGGCGAAACCGTCTATTTCGCAAATCGTAAGGCCAGAAGCGGCGTTCGTATGGGGGCAATGACAGGATGCCAAGCAGTTGAGACACTGTCCCCCCCGTATGAAGAGACAATGAATATCCCCAATGCTGAGATAGGCGTTTATCGGATTAGTGTGGATTACATAAAAGATTGCGGCAGTAATAACTTGAGGGCGGATTTCAAGCTAACCCTCTTGGATCGCAAAACAGGAATGCAATTAGGGCAGGGTCAATCAACGGTCAAGTATCGCCTGCTTGATACCGTTAGCTGGGAGTTTGAAGTAAAATGAAAAAAAGATTTTTAGTTGGGGCTTATTTCGCGTCTGTTTTGATCGCATTTACAGCTGAAGCCAAAGAAAAAACGATTACCCTTACCGATGCCATGGGAAAGCCAGCATCACTGGTGATGGTAACAGCCATCCCGGAGAATGACGGTAAACACGTGGTTCTTCCTGAAATATCGGTTTTCACCGATGGTGACGGCAACGCTGTACTGGATGTTCCTGACAACATAGACGTGGATTTACGGCTGAGGAAACCGGGATTTGTCGATGTAGATGTAATGCTCTCGGCATCGAAAACCCATATATCATTGACCATTAAACTAGAAACCGATGTCGCGGCCCTTGCGGAAAACACACCCGCCAACGCTTGGTTGTCTGCCATTGATCTAGGGGACGAAAATCTTAAAGATCATTTCCGACTTCAATGCGGTTTTTGTCATCAGCAAGGTACTCCCCATACCAAAGCTGACCGCACCGAAGAAGAGTGGGAGAAAATAATCGACCGCATGGTACGCTATGGCTCCCGTCTGCGCTCTAGCGCTCAGGAAAAACTTCCAGCATTGTTAAAAGCAGAACACAAACGTCTGATCGCAAATCCGTCACTGGTTCCAGCGACTAAACCTTGGCAGCCACATCTTGAAAAGACGACGATCAAGGAATGGGCGCTGGGCGATAATTCTTCCCAATTGCATGATGTATTTGTGGCCAGCAGTGGTCTGGTTTATGCGGGAGACAATTTGCAGGATAACTTGATCGAGCTGAACCCAGAAACCAATGAAACCGTAACTCACAAAATTCCCAAACGCCCCGGTGACAAACTAGGCGGTAATATTGGGGGGCGGTTGAGCAATTATCCGGGTGTCGGTACTTATGTTGGATTGCATTCACTTGATGAAAGCCCGATAGATGGGCATTTGTTTTTGACTGGCTCCGATAGCAGTCGTTTGGTGGAATTTGCCCCGGAAACGAAAGAGTTCATCCTGTATGATCTTCCCGATGGGTTTTATCCTCATACAGTTCGTATCGACCAAAAGGATCGGGTGTGGTTCACCATGGCAGTTAGTAATCAGGTCGCCATGTTTGACCGCAAATCCAAGAGTTTCAGGTTCTATGATCTTCCAACGCGGGGGATGAAGGAAACTGTGACGATTTTTGCCTTGCCGGTTGTGCTTAAGTTGGCGAACTGGGGTGTGCCCATTCACAAAATGCCGATTGACGCGCAATCAGGTGGTCTGCCGCTTCCCTATGGTATCGATATAGCACCGAACGGCCACGTGTGGTTCACACGACTTCATAGCGACGAAATCGGAAGAGTAAATCCAGACACCCATGAAGTTACTCTGTTTAAAACACCTTTTGTCAGCCCTCGTCGTATGAGAGTAGATGCTGATGGTAATTTGTGGATAACAGTTTTTGCCGAAGGAAAACTGGCAAAGTTTGAACCAAAATCCGAAAAGTTCACCCTATACGATCTTCCGACGGAACCTCTGGGGAGTGAAACTCCCTATTCGCTGAATGTGGATCGTGATAGGGGCGTAGTTTGGATTAATGGGACAGCGTCGGATACCATGATCCGTTTCGAGATCGCGTCTGAAAAATGGAAGATTTATCCATTGCCGCGCCGCCGTACCTTTACCCGAGATGTGGATATTGCCGAAGATGGGTTTATCTACACGTCAAACGGCAGTTTCCCTGCTTGGCACATTGAAGATGGACAGCCCACAATCATTCGTATCGAAACGGGAGAGTAAGCTATGATTGAACTTGCCGAAATTGACTACGATCAGGGGCAGCAAATAACCCTCAATTTAGTGTTGGCGGTGATGGTGTTTGGCTTGGCGCTGGACATACGCGTGGAAGATTTCAAACGAGTCTTTCGTCAACCTAAAGCCCCGGTAGCTGGCCTGGTCGCTCAGTTTCTCCTTTTGCCTGCGGTGACGTGTGTCTTGACCCTGTTGGTTGACCTACCGGTGGGGATAGAGCTCGGCATGATATTGGTTGCGGCCTGCCCAGGTGGTGCCGTTTCAAACTTCATTACCTATATGGCGCGCGGGAATGTGGCTCTGTCGATCAGCATGACTGCCTTTTCCAGTCTGATCGCAATTTTCATGATGCCCATCAATTTTGCTTTCTGGGCGAGTTTCAATGCTGAATCCTCCGAATTAATGCGGGCAATTGACGTTAGCGGTCTGGATATCTTTAAATCCTTGATTATCGTGTTGGCCTTGCCTTTGGTTCTTGGGCAGATTGTCGCTAACAAATTTCCAACAATAGCTCAGAAGCTCCATAAGGGTTTGAGTCGGGTATCTGTAGTCGTACTCTTTGTCTTTATCGGGGTGGCGGTTTTCAAAAACTTGGATGCCTTCACCCAGTATTTCGTCTTATTATTTACGTGTGTGCTTATTCACAATGGCATCGCTTTGGCGTTGGGTTTCGGAACTGCTAAATTTGCGAAATTGAAAGGGCGCGATACCCGGGCTGTAACTATCGAAGTTGGTATACAAAATTCGTCGTTGGCTATCGCCATTATCTTTTCCCAATTTGATGGACAGGCTGGAATGGCACTGATCGCGGCCTTCTGGGGTACGTGGCACATCGTGTCTGGCTTGCTGATATCATTGGGTGTTCGGTTGTTTGCAAAAGACGATGTCGAAGACCCCCTGGTCTTTGGACCCAATTCATGACTGTCAGAGCTTTTCTTTTTTATGTGTCGAGCTTTCTGGCTTTTCTTTGCGGTCATTCTGTAAATTATTCTGTGATTATGTATTCCCAAGACATACTGAACTCAGATCTGATTTCAGGTGTTGGGTTCGGCTTGTGTTTTGGCCCGCCGATTATATTGGGATGGTATGCCGGTGTTCTTTGTGATCGCCTTGCGCCGGGTCGGCTCATACTTTTCAGTCAGATTACCTTTATGCTGTGTGCCCTAGTTCTTTTTTTTGGCAATTATTTGGCTAGTGATATGATGATGAAAGCATCGATGATTATCATCGGCGCTTTTCTTGCTGGCTGTAGCTGGTCTTTTATTGCGCCCGCACGTTTTGCAACATTAGCGCAAATCGTTCCGGAAAAATCTCTGCATGGCGCAACAATTTTGCTGAACCTTCTGTCTATGGTCGGCTTTGGCCTTGGGCCTCTCCTTATTGCTTATACTCATTCGGGTTTCGGATGGTCGGGTGTCTTTATTTCAATATTTATTGGATTTTTTCTGGCAACAATTCTGGTGTTTTTTGTACCTACTCAAGGCAGTGACAAAGTCCGGATGAAGGTGAGT
The DNA here is from genome assembly GCA_002163135.1 of Alphaproteobacteria bacterium 46_93_T64. Classification (GTDB taxonomy): domain Bacteria; phylum Pseudomonadota; class Alphaproteobacteria; order Sneathiellales; family Sneathiellaceae; genus Sneathiella. The sequence goes on along the minus strand of MAAN01000036.1, from coordinate 89,264 downwards.
GCTGAAATTCGTGAAGGACTACATGCTGTTGCGGCGAAACCGATTTTGTCTCAGCTTCTGTTAGCCTCCGTACTTGCCTACATGCTCATGGGTCCCATGCAGGTACTTTTACCCCGTATAGCGAGCTCCGAGCTTAGTTTAAATGAAATTGAACGTGGATCTTATCTTGGCGTTTTAGCGTTGGCTCTGATTATTGGTGGCGTGCTTTGTATGATTTTGAAACGCCGGGTTCACGACGGCATGACCATCCTCATCGGTACGATGATTGCCGGTGCATCTATTGTTGCGATCTCTCAGATTACGACACCCATCACTTCCGGATTGGTTTTGCTGTTTTCCGGAATTATAGGAGGCATGATTGTGAGCTTGATCGTCGCTGGCCTGCAAGCCGAAGCCGGAGCCGGAGTGAGGGGGCGAGTCATGGGCATGTACACCATCACCAGCCAGATCACACCGGCATTATCAGGGCTGGGGGCTGGTATCTTGTCGGAATATTTAGGGGTCGTATGGGGGCTCCTTATATGTGGAATGCTGATCGTAACTGCGGCAGTTATTAGTATGGGTAAGCTGAACGTCATTCGTTCGTACAATCGAGCTATGTAAAGGAAGTCTTGATGATCTTTCAGGGGAAAACTGTTCTCGTAACCGGCGCTGGAGGCGGATTAGGCCAAGCCCTTTGTCTGTTATTGATAAATGCAGGTGCCCGTGTGGCCGCCATTGATCTGGACCTGAGCGGGCTTGATGAACTGGTTCAGAAGGCCCCTCAAGGCTTGCTCACATTCCAATGTGACATCACGGACGAGGCGAAGTGTTTGGACGTGGCCACACAGGTTGGAGACATTGATATTCTTGTTAATAACGCAGGCATAACCCACTTCAGCAAGTTTCAGGATATGAAACCTCAAACAATTCAAAAGGTGATGGAGGTTAACTTCTTTGGTGCTGTCAATATGACGTCCGCAGCCCTTCCATCAATTATGGAGCGGAGCGGGACTGTCGTTGCAATTTCAAGCGTTGCAGGATTTTCCCCTCTTTATGGGCGAAGCGGTTATAGCGCCAGCAAGCACGCAATGCAGGGCTTCTTCGATAGTTTGAGATCGGAGATAGCGGAGACGGGCGTCCATGTGTTGACGGTATGTCCATCCTTTATCGCATCTCAACAAAATGACGGTGAGAAAGAGGGGGCGACAGCCAGGCCGGGATCTGCCACCCAAACTGCAGGGAAGCCATTAAGTCCCGATTTTGTTGCTGCAGAAATTCTAACCGGTATTAAAACTAAGCGTCGATTTCTGACCATTGGTCGAGTGTCAAAATTATCCTATTGGATAAACAAGCTGTCGCCAAAATTATTTGAAACCTTAATGATAAAAAAAATTAGACCCGAATTTTCAAGAGATTATGTCGTAAAATGAGAGTTGTAATAGCTTTTTATTTTTCGGTGATTATAGATGCGAGCCAAGGGGATCAAAATTAAAACATTAATCAAGTTTAGTTCGTGGGTTATTTTGTGGATAAAAGGTGTTGTTTCTTACTAATACCTTTAAAATGTACATTCTAAGCGGACACCTTCTCCGTTATTGATTTTTATCCAGAATAATACATTAAAATCAATGACTTGCCGTAAATTTCAACGTCACATCCCCACACGGTTACCCCGCTTATTTCCCCCGCACGGTTTGTGTAAGTAATTTGCGTGTCAATTTCGTGTCAGTGGTTCAGAACTTCTCCGTTGGTTACTGTCAATTGAAATGCTTAATGATAAGCTGTCGTCAATTTTTCCAATTACCCCTGCTACAGCAGACATCACAAAGCATCCTCAAGTAATCATCAAGATGAACAAGGAGTATGCCAATAGTAGGGACATTGTTGCGTTCTTTGGTAAAGAGCATGACAACGTTCTAGAGGCAGCTGACATATTGATTGCAGAAGACAGGGAATGGGGTGTCGTTGGTTTTAACCAGAGAAATATTGTCAATAAACAGAACGGTATGAGTTACATCCCATACGACATTACAAAGGATGGCTTCATACTGATGTGATCATTATAGAAAATACAACATTCTTTATTTCAAGAATGATGCTTTCGATTCCGTGGTGCTAGGAACTAAGCGCAATTTTGCGTTGGAGTATTTTGTCGACGATTGGAGTGGGCGCAATTTCACGATTACCCTCAGGACCGATGCATTAGATCCATGGGGTATCTTGCATTTACAAGAGACCCGCGAACTCAATCCCACACCATTTTGATTAAAAATTATATTTACAAACACCTTAAAGGTGTATCATTGTGATGCCATGTTTATTTGAAAATGATCAAACTACAGTTTATCTCCAGCAAACTCTATGAGACTTACGAAGCGGAACAATTACAATGAACCAAACTTCAAAGCCAGTTCCGAAACAGATGCCTACTCTGTTAAAAATGCTGATAGATTTTGGCCCTCTTCTCCTCTTTTTTATTGTCGATGAATTGGAAGATATTTTTGTTGCTACTGGTGTTTTGCTTGTCGCCTGCACCTTGGCTTTTTTGGTTTCATGGAAAATGGTTCATAGAATTCCGGTCATCGCCTCTGCCTCTCTTATTTTTGTGTTGATTTTCGGAGGACTGACTTTGTGGCTGGGGGATGAGGAATTCATTAAAATTGAAGTTTCCGTTACCAACGGCTTGTGCGGCATAATTTTAGTGGGTGGCGTCCTACTCAAGCAATCTTTACTCAAAGTTGCTTTTGGCGATATGGTCGAGCTTGAAGATGAAGGCTGGGCCACGCTATCTTGGAATTTAGGTTTATTTCTGATCGTTATTGCCATTACCAATGAAATAGTCCGCCTAAACGCAACTACAGACATATGGATCACCTTTAGAGTGTACGGGATCCTTGCTTTAAACGCATTATTTTTTGCCAGTCAAATTCCCGTTATAAAGCGTCATATGATTGTTTCTGATGACGAAACCCCACCATTAAGTGGCTAACTATCATTCTATTTCAGATACTGGTAAGCACGGTCAATTTTTACAGAGAATGCCTCTGTGATCAGTTGTGTCGAAGAACAACGAGATGAAAATCTTGAATATCGCTCTGAATATTGTCAGAAGGGCAGAATATCTACTTGATAAACGCTCAAATTGAAGAATAATTGTGACCATCTCACTTTCAAATCTTCGTGATTTTACTAATGTAGGCAGTACTCTCATCAATAACAGTAAACTAATTGAAGTCACTTATAGATAACTCGTAGCGTATTTATTAAAGTATTTACTCATTGATTTCGATGAAAACAGAAGGCTATTAGGTGGGTAGTATTGGTTCCTGAAGTTGGTATCGGTGGAATTCCAAAGAAATATAGGTAGAAAAAATTTTTAGCAATAAAGTATAATAAATCTAACAAACTAGGCGCACACCTTCGCCGTCATTGGTTTTTCAGGCTATATGATACAATTAAATCAATGACTTGTTATGCAACAGAAAACTACTTTTTTGCACGTTTGTAGTTTTTGTCTCAAGCTTTGCGATTACTATCATTAGCTAATGACATGTAAATTAAGCTAATATTGAAATGCGTTTCCGATCAGTCATATACCCATTAGTTCTTTCCGGTGGAACCATTTGCCGTGACTCGCTTTGTGCGGAGCGCCAACTGCTAAACACACTTCAATCCAGTACTGATAGATTCCACACAAATGAATACTGGTTTGGATAGATTTATATCTTCACTGATTGGATTATAGATCCATCGGCTCATACAAACGTTTTGAAACTCATTTCAGCACCTCAGTGGGTGAAGCTGTTTTGCGCCTGTTGTACGTAAAAGGCCGTTAAAGAGATTGCCCCCATTCCTTTGACCAATCATTTAAATCAACTAGCTGTTCACCTAATTCGTGTCCCCATTTGGTATAACCATATCCTTCGCTGTTGTGATCCAGTAAATTCAATAGCCTCAACTCCTTAAGCCGACTGTTTAAACTATTTGGCGATACATCATCACATTTTGTGCGAAGTTCTCGGAACGTCATTCGTTGATCTTTCAACTCCCACATAATTCTTAATGACCAGCGCTTACCAAGCACATCGATAAGGCGCATTATTGGTCGCCGCGTAGAAGCTTCTATGGCTTTTGACATGCTCTTCATTATCCAAATTTCTTGACGCTACAATTTTTGTAGCATATTTTTTTGCTACATTTTTTATAGCATACGGATGTTGCACTATGAAATATATTCTTAAGCCGCTGCAGGAGCCCTTTTCTGAATTGGCGTCAGCTATCTTTGCGAAATATCCAAAAGGAAAAGATGGATATATTATCCAATTGTTTCGGGTTTTTGCAAACAGCGACAGGTTTCTGAAAGGCAAAGGTGTCGTTGGTCTTCTTGATAAAGAAAGTCCGTTATCTATTCGTGAGCGCGAGATTGTCATACTTCGCGTAACCGCTAACCTCAATTGTGAATATGAGTGGGGTGTACATGTTTCAGCGTTTTCAAAAGCAGCTGAATTAGATGATAAACAAATTGCTGCAACACGTTTATCTGCGCCTGTTGTCGACTGCTGGACGAAGCGAGACCAACTATTGTTAAAAAGTGTCGATGATTTGTGTTCAAACGCGCAAATTCAATTGCCGCATTACGATACTTTTCAAAATACTTGGAATTTGGAACAACAGTTGGAGATCTTCGCACTTTGCGGAAATTATCATACAGTTAGTTTTATCGCTAATACGACACGCCTAGACCCCGAAGATACAAGCGCAAAATTTCCATCAAATTAGAAAGAGGACGAAATTACTGACGCTATCTTCAACCGGATGCCACTGAGCTCTCAACGGTGCTTCAGAAATTCAAGGTCCAATATGCGTCATGAATTATCAATTCTATCAAATAGTAGAATGTTCTGGAAGGTAATGCGTCAATCACGTGCAAGGAAATTATAATTGGTATGCATATGAAAATAACTCTTCAATTAGCTGTTTTTAATTGTTATAGATTATAAAAATCTACTTTGTGTATTATTTGAGTGAATAATATTCTTTGAATTCGGGGGTGTTCGATGATACGTAAATTCCTTTTAATAGGTCTAATTTCTCTTATCAGTGCTGTATGTTCTGTGGGCGCAGCAAGCGCTGTTCCAATACATAGTGCAGACATTTTATTAGGCGATGGAAACCGCTTCCAATTGGACTGGCGGATTAATACTTCTGCGACTTTCACCACTAGTTCGCTCGGTGAATTTAGTCGTGACGCATTTTTTGACAGCAGTGTTACTTATAATGGGTCTACCTATTCATTGAATAATCAACTCTTGTATCGGTATGACGACGGTCGACCTGATCTAATGCAATTTGGGTTTGCCGATCGAAATATAGGAGTTCCAACAGGGGGGACGTTGTTTGCTTTACAAATTTATGTGCCTATCAGTATGAATTTGGTAGATAACTTACTACCTCAAATGCCACTGAATTCTATAACATCCAGAGGCGTTTACATATTAGGTGGTTCGCCAAGCACTGGTACTGTCGCTTCTCTCACATATTCTGAACCTCAAGTGTCGGCTGTGCCGTTGCCAGCGGCGCTTCCACTTTACGGTGCGGGTCTTGCTATTATGGGATTAGTTGGGTGGAGACGTAAGAGAAAAGTAGCAATGGCTTAAGTAGAAACTACACCATGCAAACAAAAAGCAGTTCTTCGGAGCTGCTTTTTTATAGAATTTGTATCTCTCCACAACCAATATTGATATAATCTATCTCCCCACCTAGGGTTCCGGGCATCAAAATACTACGAAAACAGCTAAAGGAAGAATAAGTGGGCTTCATACCAGTTGGAACCGTCCTGCATACCTTAAAGCTGCTTTTACCCGCATTAATCCCTTCGTGGCGTTTCTTCGATGTAATTGCGCCGTCACCGCGTATTGAATATACCTTGCTGGGAACGGCCGATGAGACGCCTGTTAATTGGCAAGAATTTCGTCCAAGACCTTTGACCGTCCCCATTAGCTTAATGCTGAAACGTATGTTCTGGAATCCTCGCTGGAATGAACAACTCTTTCTAATGAGTTGCGCTGAACGGCTTATGGCTCACCCGACAGAGCACAGTGAGCGTGAAATACTTAACCGAATTGGAGCCGAACTGGATGAGGCGAGGAGGGACGTCCAATCAACCCCATATTTGCAGTTCAGATTGGTGTTTCTAGTTAGGCAAGGCGAAGAAATTCATAAACGAGTTACATATAGTTCAAAGGTTCATCATTACATAGAAGGCTTCAAGTAATGAGCCTGGATTTCGCAATTCGAATAACTGAAATTCTGCTAGGCCTTGCGTTTCTTCAGCAAAGTGTCGAGCATTTTCGCGCGCCAAAAAATGAGCAACGGTTATTTATACCGCGTGCAGTTTTAAGTCTCCTTTTGGTGCTCGGTTTCCAAACGGCATGGGTTTGTCTTGCGCTCGTCATGCTAGGGCTGTTCATTTTACATCGATTTCAAGGCCCGTATAACGGCGGTAGTGACCGCATGAGCCTTCTCATTTTGTCTTGCTTATGTCTTGCGAACTTCATCCCAATATTACAATGGCAGGAAGTCATCTTTGGATATCTCGCCCTGCAACTCGTGCTGTCATATTTTATCTCAGGCTGGGTGAAAATCATTAATCCGGAGTGGCGGAATGGCCTTGCACTTAAAGATGTGTTTAGCTTCTCTGCTTATCCCGTCAGTGAAGCCTTAAGATCCTTAGCAAACTCACCGGGACTATTATGGAGCATGTCTTGGGCGGTAATACTGTTTGAACTGATATTCCCGCTTACATTAATCACGCAAACCACATTAGTTGCCGGATTGGTTATCGCTGCGTGTTTTCATTTTTCAAATGCCTGCATGTTAGGGCTAAACCGTTTTTTTTGGATTTGGTTGGCTGCTTATCCGTCTATAATCTGGTTGCAATATCGAATTTTTGGCATTGGCTAAGTCTATCTGACGTAAAAGAAAATTCGTTTCTCAAAACATTTTTATATTTGATTCTCTCGATATGGGAAAGAAATTGCTTGAATGTATACGATTACATTCGTTAGGGTAATGATTATGTAATCGATTACAAAGCAAGTAAACTATTGTATTTGATGGATTAACACGAATTTCGAATATTGTTATGTGAGGAAAATGCGTTATTTTGGGAGGAAACGCTTGTATTGGTTGGACCAATTAGGTAAACCAAAGTGGTTGGCGGATAAAAGTAGCTTTTTCCTTTGGGGGAAGGAGAGATTGATTTCTTTTTTCTGCCAACCGTACGAAATCGAATAATAAATAATATTCAGATACCTGGGAGTGAGAAATGCATCTTTCAACGCATAACTGGATGAGAGCAGAACCAGTTGAAACGACATTACGACGTGGCAAGAAATACGGTTTGCAAAGCATAGAAATTAGTGGTGAGCCAGATCAGTACGATACGGGTGATGTACGAAAACTGTTGAAAGAACTCGATATGTTTTGTTGGGGGTCGGTCACACTAACTCTCGGCGATCGTAATCTCGCTGCGAAAGACGAAGCTCAACGAGCCGCTACAGTGGATTATATGAAGCGTGTCGCAACGATGGTCCATGAATTGGAAGGGACCGAACTTACAGTTGTTCCCGCGACGGTTGGTAAAGTGTCGCCTGACGGATCTCCAGAAGAAGAATGGAAATGGGTGGTCGACAGCCTTAAGGAAGTCTATGAACTGACTGAGAGTTTCGGCGTAAAAATTGCCATTGAGCCGCTCAATCGTTTCGAAACATACTTTCTAAATCGGGCTGATCAGGCCGTCGCACTCGCAAAGGACGTGGGACCAAATTGCGGTGTTTGTCTCGATGCTTTTCATATGAATATCGAAGAAGTCGATTTTATGGAGGCTATTCGTACTGCCGGCGATATGCTGTTTGATTTTCATGTTGCCGACAATAATCGTATGCCACCCGGTATGGGACAACTTAACTGGTCGGAAATCGTAAAAACGCTAACTGAAGTTGGATATGACGGCGCGATGACGCTTGAGTTCGTGACGCCGATTGACAGAACGCCAGTATCGAAATGGCCAAATCAAGTTGAAACTAATCCAGTAGATATCTCCCCTGAACAACTCAAATTTATTGAAGATCACGGAAGTAGCCTGCTCAGCGAAGAGTTCTACACAGAAATGGTCAAACGCTCCTGCCAGCACATCATACCTTTGATTTCATAATGACTATTTATGGATCAAATATTGCGGATGTAACGGCAACATGGATCAGTTGCCCAATCCCGTATGAAAAACAACATGTATCGGATTTTGGCCGTATCAGCAGTTTCGATATGGCGCTCGTGACAATTACGCTTGAAAACGGAATGGTCGGCTACGGTGAGGCTAAAGCGGCGGTTGGAAGTCAAGGGTCTTGTGAGGCACTAGTTGCCATCATTGAGAAAGAATTCAAACCACAACTGATAGGTAAAAATTCCAGACAAATTAGCAGACTTTGGAGTTTGTTATACAACGGTACGCGTAGCGGCTACGGGGAAACGGAAGGTAGATCCTTTCACGTTCTTGGAAGACGCGGTATCTGGATCTCAGCCATGAGCGGCATTGATCTTGCGTTATGGGATCTTGCTGGAAAACGAATGGGGACACCTGTTCTAGATCTGATGGGCGGAGCTGCCCGCGAGAAAATGGATGCTTATGCAAGTGGTGGCTGGGCAGATGTCAATACCATAGGTGAGCAACTTAGATCCTACGTAGAACATGGGTTTAAATCCGTTAAAATGCGCGTTGGCGTGATGGATGGATCTGTGTCTGCCAGTGTCGCCAGAGTAAAAGCTGCAAGGGAGGCTCTTGGGCCTGATTATGGTATAATGGTTGATGCTCACGGGACATTTAACCCAAGTGAAGCTCAGGAATTTTGCCGCCGAACAGTCGATCTTAATCTTCGTTGGTTTGAAGAGCCGGTAAGTGCAGATGCACGCAAAGCAATGACTTCTGTTCGCCGTGACGCGAAGATGCCGATTTCTATGGGTGAAAGCGAATTTACCTGTTTCGACTTCCAAGATTTGATTGACCGAGAAGCGGCTGATATTTTGCAACCGGATATGGCAATCTGCGGCGGGCTCACCGAAGGCATAAAGATTTCAGCCCTAGCTGTCGCTAACCAATTGGAACTCGCGCCACATTGTTGGGGGTCTGCCTTCTCATTTGTTGCGGGATTAACTTTAGCTTTCGCAAGTCCAGCTTCACGGATTATCGAATTTTCTTTAGGGGCTAATCCGCTTCTAAAGGATTTGGTGGTTGAGGATATTGATGCTGTAGACGGATCCTTTTCTCCGCCTACGGGTGAAGGTTGGGGACTTACGCTAAATCCAGATTTTGTCACGGAGTATGCGAAATGATGGGCTCGCTTGATGAAAAAGGTTATGGATATGTCTGAGAATTGGTTGTTGCAGCACGTAAACATTCTCGTTGATGATCTCGCGGTGGGGGTTGCGTTTTACAACGGTGTGCTCGGCGTGGAACTCGACGATACTCCAGATCTGGATTTCCCTGCTCAATTTTTTAAGTTTGCCAATGGCGCTCAAATTCATATGAATGAATTTAAGGATACGCGACCGTATCGAGCACATTTCTGTATCGTTGTTGATGATTTTAACGCTGTATTTAGGCGCGTCAAAGCCGCGGGGGCTATAGACAACGAACCTTGGGGGAAAATCCGCCGCCTGCCAACAGGTACCATGCAGATGTTCGTCCGTGATCCTGCTGGAAATCTTTTGGAGATTGCGAGCCGAAAAGGGGATGAGATAGACCCTGCCATATTTGAAGATGAATTGGTTCATGCCGCAGAAGGCAATCAGCTATTCAAATCTGGCCGTAATGATCCTCGAAGAGGAACAGCTTAGTATGACAATATTGTTGTTGGAAACCATTGATCAATTGGGAATGACGATGCTCGAGGATGCGGCGCAGGTTTACCTGTCTCCCTCTGCAGACGCGCATGCACATGACCTTCCCTTTGGCGATATAACGGCAATTGTGACCCGCGGTCTTGGCCAAATTGACAAAGAGTTGATACAAAAATGTCCGAATTTGAAGGTCATTGCCCGTTGTGGGGCAGGACTTAACAATCTAGATGTTGCGGCAGCGAAATCCAACGATATTCCTGTTGTTTTTGCGCCTGGGATCAATGCTACTGCCGTCGCGGAACATAGCTTGATGCTGATGCTAAGCGCGGTAAGAAACGGATTTTTAACAGGTACTGAAGTTAAAAACGGAAATTGGAATTGCCGAAACGAATTTGCTGGTAACGATTTAGCAAGCAAAAATATTTGTATAGTTGGTGGCGGTAAGATTGGAAGAAAAACGGCAGCACTTTGCAGAGCCTTTTCTGAAAATATCAGATTTTGCGGGCGCGATGGTCAAGGGCATTCCGGACTTGTCGCGAATTTAGAACGCTACCTTCCAGAAAGTGACGTTGTATCCCTACATATCCCACTGAATGACGTTACGCGTTCTCTGTTCGATGAAAGAATGATGTCTTTGATGAGGCCGGGTGCAATTTTGATCAATACCGCACGTGGTGAATTAGTGGATGAAAACGCGCTGCTTAAAAATCTCGATGATGGCCATATTGCAGCTTATGCAGCTGATGTGGTTGATGGCGATCCGCCGGAGGAAAATCATCCTGTAATTGCTCATAGGAATAGTTTTATCACCCCGCATGTTGCTGCGCTGACTAAACAGACATATCAGGAAATGTGCGCTTTTACGGCAAAGAATGTTGTCGCAATTTTATCAAATCGTACACCCGAACCACTTTCGATATTTGGTGGGGCGGCATGATGATCTTTTTTAAGTATTTAAACAAAGTTTGTGAGAAATAAGAATATGTCGGCACTGAAAGTAACAGGACTGATCAAGCATTTTGGCGATGTTAAAGCCGTTGATGGTTTAGATCTAGATGTTGAAAAAGGCGAATTTTTTGCCCTTCTCGGGCCGAGTGCCAGTGGTAAAACGACGTCATTTCGTACAATTTGTGGAATTGAAGCCCCCGATTCTGGATCTATCTTCCTTGATGGTCAAGATATGACGAATAGTCCGATGAGGGATCGCGGCGTTGCGATGGTTTTCCAAACTTTCGCCCTTTATCCCCATTTATCAATTCGTGAAAACCTTGAGTTTCCACTTTTACAAATGAAGTTGGGCAAGGCCGAGATTTCCAAACGCGTTGGGGAGACGGCTGAACTTCTTAAGCTTTCTCATACATTGGATAGAAAGCCCGGTACCGCAAGCGGCGGTGAACAACAACGCATTGCAATTGGGCGGGCATTGATCCGACATCCGGAATTATTGCTTTTGGATGAACCGCTGACAAACTTGGATGCAAAATTACGTCATGATACGCGGGCTGAATTTAAGCGCATACATCGTGAGCGCGGTATTACTATTATCTACGCCACGCCTGACGAGTTGGAAGCACTGACACTTGGTGACCGTATTGGCGTCCTCAAAGACGGAAAGATGGTTCAAGTTGGCACACCTGACGAGCTATATGAGGCGCCGGACAACACATATGTCGCAGGTATGGTCGGATCTCCCCGAATAAACTTAATAGATGCAACGCGTAAAGGAACGGACGCAAATCCTGAAATCGCCGCGCCTTTTGGTGATTATAGCGGTGGTTCATGGATGCAAGCGCTCAAAGATTTCCCGATTGGAGAACAACTGATATTCGGTATTCGGCCGCATGAAATTGTACCTGTTGAGAACCGGGCTGACTTTCAGGGGCCGACATTTGACGCTGAAGTACATATGACAGAGCCGCTAGGTGATGTGGTGATATTGGATCTGATTGCGAACCAATCGAGATTAAAAATGGTTCTGCCTGAGGAGCAAGCGACTGCTTATCAGGTCGGAATGAAAATGACATGCGGGTTTGATGTGGGATCAACCCAATTGTTTGCGAAGGAAACTGGAACGGTAATTAGGTGACCGGTTCAGAATTATAATTTGAAACCTAGAATTTTTTAGCAGGAAGAGCACGGAGGAAAATATGACTATAGTTAAAAAAGGAGGAGCCATTGCGCTTGGGGCTTTTGTAGCAACAACGCTGGGTGTATCCTCTCCCGCATTTTCAAAAGACATCGTAATACAAATGGCAGCTCCGGATTGGGGACCAACCCGGTTCATGCAGGAATTTGCTGACAAAACGTACAAAGCACCAAGTGGAAATAACGTTAAACTGGCAATTGATTTCATTCCTTGGCCGAGTTTCTATGAGCGTGTTGCAGCGTCAATGGCTTCTGGTGAGAAAAAGTACCAGTTAGTTGTTTCTGACAGCCAGTGGATCGGTACCTTTATTGAAGGTGGCCAATTCATGAAGCTGAATAAATATATTGATGCTGACCCTGCGTTGCAGAAAACATTGGATGACGTCCATCCAGCTCTTACAGAGGCATATGCAACTTATCCATATAAATCGGGCAACATATATGGCTTCCCGCAAATGCCGGATACGAAAGTGACAGCATTCCGCAAAGACTTGTTCTGTGATGCAGGTGAACAGGCGGCATTTAAGTCCAAATACAGTAAAACTCTTCCTTGCTCCTATGAAGATTGGGAAAAAGTTGACTGGACGACTTGGTCAGATATCGGCGAATTTTTCCGACGTTCACCAGGTGATAAACTGGGTGCAGGTAAATCAACGGAAGAATTTTACGGTACAGCTTATCAAGCTGGTAAGGGTTACGATTTCTCGTCAATGCAGATCAACGCCTTTATTTGGCAAAATGGCGGCGGTATTTGGGATGAGTCAAACCAGCCTAAAGCTCAAGCAGAAGGGGTCGTAAACTCGGCTGCTGCTGTGAAAGGTCTCGAGAAATACCTGGATATATTGAAACATTCACCTCCTATCGCGAAAACAGGCCAGATGGATATTTTTGCGATACAAGAACTCTATATGCAGGGCAAAATCGCAGCGATGATTAACTGGAATGCTGTTGCTGCTGCTGCGTTGGACGCAAAAAACTCCAAAGTTGCTGATAAAACCGCTTTTGGAATTCCTCCGGGAACGAAAAACGGATCAGGTAAAATGGAACGCTGGGACAATATCGGCGGTCAACCTTTTGTTTTGACAACTTGGAACAGCGAAGAAGTTGTTAAAGAAAGCCTTGAAGTGGTTAAATGGTGGTTGTCACCAGAAACTCAACTTGAGTTCGCCAAAAAAGGTAGTGGTAACGCTGCTTTGATGAGTGTGATGGCATTGCCTGAATATAACGCCATTAACCCATGGAACCGTGCGCATGCTGCCGTTCTTCCTTGGCAAAAAGACGTTTGGCACACACCAGAATTCTTTGAATTGCTTACTCAGCAACAAGAAGAATACGACAAAGCGATCACGGGCCAAGTGTCAGCTAAAGAAGCGCTAGATGCGATTGCTAAATTTCAGCAAGAATTGCTGACAGAAGCAGGCCGTATTAATTAGGCCTTAGTGTAGAAACTGCATCGAGGGCGGTGAGAAGGTATTAAAATCTCTCCGCCCTCAATTATCTAAATATGTATGAATTTTAAAGAGTCGGAAATTACGAAATGCGTGGTTTTTTAGATTGGATAATGGACCCGAAACGCAGGGGCGCGATGTTAATCGCTCCGGCCATTATTCTATTATTTGTGATGAATATATTTCCGCTAATGTGGTCGTTCGGGTTGAGCTTTTTTCACTACAAAGCCTCTTCAATGAAACCGCCAAGTTTTGCCGGATTGTATTATTATGAAAAAGTACTTTCTGACCCTGTTGTTTGGGAAAGGTTTCAGACAACAGCCTTAATCGTTTCCTTAAGCGTTTTGGTTCAAATGATTTTCGGATTTGCTTTGGCACTTCTGTTTTCAAAAAAATTCCCTTTGCGCCGTGAAATCATGATGTTGGTACTCACACCAATGATGCTTTCGTTTGTGGCCGTTGGTGTGTTTTTCAAGTTGTTTTATGAACCGACATTTGGCCTTGTTGGTCAGGCATTTAAGTATATTACTGGGGAAACGCTTATTTTGCTTTCCACAAAATGGGGCGCCATCGCCGGTATCGTTATTGCAGATGCATGGATGTGGACACCCTTCGTTATGTTGCTGGTTCTAGCCGGATTGGTGAGCGTTCCAGATTATTTATACGAAGCAGCCGAAGTCGATAGGGCGACGAAGTGGGAGCGGTTTAAAACAGTAACGTTTCCTTATGTAAAAGGTCTTCTATTGCTGGCGCTTTTGTTCAGAACCATCGAGACATTTAAATTATTTGATGTGGTTTACATAATCACAGCTGGAGGCCCGGGGACATCAACTGAAACCATTGCAGTTTATGTTTACCGAATGGCATTCCAGTTCTTTAAAACCAGCCAATCATCCGCACTTTCCTACATTCTTTTGTTTGTCGTGATCGTATTGACCAATCTTTATCTTTACTTCGTAAATCAGCGGGAACAAGAAACATGAGTATATTCGGAAAAGGCAGAAAAAAACACGCGTTGCGTGAAGCCGGATGGGGATATTCGGCGATCTGCGGTGCGATTGGCCTTGTTTACTTTTCACCAGTGCTTTGGATTATTTTGACGTCCTTTAAAACACGTCAGGATGCCTTGGCCACACCACCTGCATTCTTCTTTACGCCTACATTTGATAATTTTGTGCGTGTGTTCTATCGCCTTACAAGTGAAGGCGAGCAGATGGCAACAGGAATGGGATTGTTTTTCTTTAACTCCATCTTTATCGCCGGCGCAGGTGTTTTACTTGCCGTGATAATTGGAACGTCAGCCGCATACGGGTTTTCGCGCTTTCCATTAAAAGGAAACGATACGTACTTGTTTGTTATTCTGACGACGAGAATGTTGCCGCCGATTGTAGTTATTGTGCCAATTTTCCTGATGTTTCGTATTACAGGATTGAGCGGTAGTTATATTGGTATAATTTTACTCTACGCGATGTTCAATTTGGCCTTCTCCGTTTGGATGATGAAGAGTTTCTTTGATGAATTATCAACCGATGTCGAAGATGCTGCACGCTTAGAAGGTGCAAATGAATGGAAAGTATTTTTCAAAATTTGCCTTCCGCAGTTAAAAGCAGGGATCGCAGCGACATCAGTGTTTGCCTTAATTCTTACGTGGAATGAATTTTTGTTTGCACTTCTTTTAACCGGAAATGATACCCGAACGGTTCCTGTCGCAATGGCCCGCTCCATGGGCGGGCAACTAGGTGTGGATTGGGGGCTTCTTGCCGCGATTATCACATTGTTCCTTATCCCGGTTTTTATCGTGACCTATCTTCTGCAGAACCATCTTCTGCGCGGTGTCACCTTCGGTACAGTTAAGAAGTAGGGCGAATATTATGAGTACAATCAGAGTAGAAAATCTCACAAAACGGTTCGATAAACTCACCGCTGTAAATTCTGTGAGTATGTCTATTGACGAGGGTGAGGTGCTTTGCCTCCTAGGCCCCTCAGGATGCGGAAAAACAACGACATTACGTATGATCGCTGGGCTTGAGGCTGAAAGTGATGGAGATGTATATATCGGTGGGCAACGCGTAAATCAAATGTCTCCGTCAGAGCGAGATATTTCCATGGTGTTTCAGTTCTATGCTTTATACCCAACCCTCACTGTTGCTGAGAATATTGGATTTCCACTTCGTTCTGAAGGTTTGAGCAAATCTGAAATTGACGGCCGTGTTGACGGAGTGGCAAAAGCATTGCAATTGCATGAGGTCCTTAATCGTACACCAGGACAATTGGGTGAAGGCGAAAAACAACGCGTTGCAGTGGCACGTGCCGTTGTGCGAGATCCGAATTGCTTCTTATTCGATGAGCCCCTAAGTCGCTTGGATGTGACACTGCGACAAACGATGCGCGGCGAGATTAAGGAAATACTGAACGGTTTATCAAAAGCGACGGTAATCGTTACACATGATCAACTTGAAGCGCTAACCATGGCGGATCGAATTGCTGTTATGCGTCAAGGCGCGATCGAGCAAATCGCGACGCCGCATGACATTTTTACGAAACCGGCAAATCTCTTTGTCGCTGGTTTTATCGGTACTCCTGCTATGAACCTTCTCTCCGGTCAATTCATGGAATATCAAGACGGTCTTGCTCGTTTTGATATCTGTGGGCAGCAGGTAGCTTTGGACGTGGATCCCGCGGTTGGGAACCAATCTCCCGGTTCTGACGTTACCGTCGGGATCCGCCCCAGAGCGTTTGAACTCTCTAGTGAACCCACTGAGCATGGATTCACAGCAGAGGTTGATCTTATAGAGCCGATGGGAGCCGAAACGTTACTTCATACTATGGCCGGAGGCATAGACATCCGCGTTGTTGTTAACCGATCGCAAAAAGTTGCGGTAGGGGAGCGTGTGAACATCGTCAGTAAAACAGGCCAAAATGTAGTTTTTGGTAAAGATGAAAGGCTGATTGCATCATGAACGAAATACTAGATAAAAGCATGACGGCAAGCCAAGCCAAAAGACTGGAACACGGTATTATTGTTCTATCCATACTGTCGATGGCTTTTATATTCCAGCCATTTTATATGTGGCTGTTTCCAATCGGATGTATCGGTGTTGTTTTTAGCGGTCTAATTTTTAATCTGGTTCCATTTTGTGTGGCAGGAACTAGTTATCGAAAACTTCTTAGGGTCCTATCAATCGTAGCCATTGTTTTTGTTATTGTTGTCGTGCTTGCACTTATCGCTGCGTGGGCATACGGCATTTATCTAACGAACCAATAAAAAGAAACCGTAAAAGAAAAGGCAGAAGTAATTATATGAACCAAGCGGAAGTCAATAGGATAGTAGCCGAGCTCTTACCCTATATACGATATCATCGTTTAAAACCCGGTGATCGTTTGCCATCAGAACGAGATTTGTGCAGCAAATTTAAAGCTAGCCGTAACTCAGTTCGTGAGGCATTGACTGCGCTTGAGATCATGCGAGTTGTGGAGCGTCGGCCAAATTCTGGAATTTTTCTTAAGGAACTTTCCAAAGATACCAGTGTTGATGCAATGGTAATGTTTCAGGATGCTGGCGTTCCACTTTTACACGAGGAAATCGTAGATTTTCTTGAAACAAGACGGATTTTGGAAATTGAAGCCTTCAGGTTGGCCTGCGAGCGCCGCACCGAAGAAGATATTGAAAAAATTGAGAAAATTTTAAAACAATGTGAAGACGAGATTGAAGAGGGAAATTCTCTTGGCGAGTTGGATGCTGTATTCCACCTTGCTCTTGTAGGGGCTGCTCACAATCAAGTTTATGTGCGTTTAGTGAATTCGTTTTATTTGACATCTCGAAAACGACGCAAGGTATTTTTTAAATCCAAAGAACAATGCCAAAGATCTCATAAGGATCACTTGAAACTTTTCCAATCACTCGTCGACCGTGATTTTGAGTCTGCAGAAATTGTCCTAAATAGCCATTTGGCGACAGTAGGAGAGTTCTGGGAAAAACGAATTAATCAAGATGCTTCGTCTGAAGCCGATCTCATAATAGAAAACAAATAATATAAACAGTCAATGCGGAGGATATCTCATGAAAACCATTAAAGGACCTGCGATTTTTTTGGCCCAGTTCGCTGGAGATGAAGCCCCTTTCAATTCATTGGATTCGATCGCAAGATGGTCAGCGTCAGTTGGATTTAAAGGCGTCCAAATGCCCAGTTGGGATGAACGAATTTTTGATCTAGATGCGGCTGCTTCGAGCAAGGATTATTGCGATGAAGTGAAGGGAACTCTTGCAGAACATGGACTAGTTCTTACAGAACTTTCTACGCATTTGCAGGGGCAATTGGTTGCCGTTCACCCAGCCTATGATGAAATGTTTGACGGTTTTGCGGCACCTGAAGTTCGCGGTAACCCGGCTGCTCGCCAAAAGTGGGCTGTTGATCAAATGATGAAGGCCGCAAAAGCGTCACAAAATCTTGGGCTTACAGATCATGCTTCGTTCTCTGGAGCATTGGCGTGGCCGTATCTGTATCCATGGCCGCAACGCCCTGCGGGACTAGTCGAAGCCGCTTTCGATGAACTTGCAAAACGCTGGTTACCGATCTTGGACGCGTTTGATGATGCTGGCGTGAATGTTTGTTATGAAATTCATCCTGGTGAAGATTTACATGACGGTATTACATTCGAGATGTTTCTAGAGCGTGTAAACAATCATCCTCGGTGCAATATTCTATATGATCCGAGCCATTTTTTGCTGCAGCAACTCGACTATTTGGCTTTCCTTGATGAATATAAAGACCGAATTAAGATGGCACACATAAAAGATGCTGAGTTTAACCCGACAGCGAAGCAGGGGGTTTATTCCGGTTACCAATCGTGGGTGGATCGGGCTGGCCGCTTTAGATCTTTGGGCGATGGCCAAGTAGACTTCAAAGGTATCTTTTCAAAATTGGCAGCAAACGATTTTGACGGTTGGGCCGTAATGGAATGGGAATGTTGCCTAAAACATCCTGAAGATGGGGCGAGAGAAGGTTCAAAGTTTATCAACGATCACATCATTCGGGTCACAGAACGTGCATTTGACGATTTTGCTGATGGTGGAACAGACCATGAAGCAAACTGTAGAATTCTTGGACTTGGGTGAGGCGCGAAAATGACTATTGAAGGAAATTCATCACCGATTTCAAATCGCCGTCTACGTTTGGGTATGGTTGGCGGTGGACAAGGATCGTTTATCGGGGCTGTGCACCGAATTGCGGCGCGTCTTGATGATCGGTTCGAGTTGGTTGCAGGTGCTTTGTCGTCAGACGCTGCGCGGGCAAAGTCTTCTGCTGTTGAACTTCATATTGCAGAAGATCGTGCCTATACGGATTTTCGGGAAATGGCGAAAATGGAGGCCGCTCGGGAAGACGGTATCGACGTGGTTTCCATTGTAACGCCCAACAATATGCATTTTGAGCCCGCCAAAGCTTTTCTGGAAGCTGGAATTAACGTTATTTGTGATAAACCAATGACACTTAATTCTGACGAAGCGCGAGAACTAATTTCGATAGTTGAACAAAGCGGTAAAAAGTTTGCTTTAACACACAATTATACGGGTTACCCGATGGCCCGTCAGGCGCGTCAAATGATCGCTGAAGGCGCCCTTGGTAAAATACGGGTTGTACAGGTTGAATATCCGCAAGATTGGCTGACAACCAAGCAAGAAGGTGGGGACAACAAACAAGCAAACTGGCGCACAGATCCAAAACAATCAGGAGCTGGTGGCTGTATCGGGGATATCGGTACTCATGCCTATAATCTGGCAAATTTTGTAACCGGTTTGAAGCCTACTGAAATTTGCGCTGAGTTAACGGCGTTTGTTGAGGGGCGTTTGTTGGATGATAATGCTCAAATCATGATGAGATACGAAAACGGTGCTCGAGGTATGCTTTGGTCAAGTCAGGTGGCACCTGGTAACGAAAATGGACTTAGGTTAAGGGTTTATGGTGAAAAGGCGGGTTTGGAATGGTCGCAGGAAGATCCAAACTATTTACTTTTCTCACCCTTTGGCGAGCAACCACGACACATCACTCGTGGAGGGGCTGGAAATCTGCCAATTGCTGAGGCAGGCACGCGAATTCCACCTGGCCATCCTGAGGGTTATCTAGAAGGATTCGCAAATATCTACTCAGATATTGCGGACATGATTATATCTGATGCTGATACCCTTGTTCCGAACGTGCATGATGGCCTTGATGGTTTGAAATTCATTGAAGCCGCTGTTTCATCAAGTCAACAAGGGGCTTTATGGACGCCTATCGATTGACGTCGATTGTCGTTGGAAATTTGTTTCTGATTGAATTGAATTAAACCTAAAGTTCTCTATTGTGTCTTGAAAATTGACCGATTTTTCATAAGAAAATCGGTTTTAAAGCTCTGCTTCGTGAAGAGAATAACTTTTGATGAGAAACAGGAATATAACGATTGGAGATGTTGCGCGTTTGGCTGGCGTATCCAACGCAACGGTTAGTCGTGCCCTTCAAAAACCGGATGTCGTGTCTGAAAAAACACGCGAAAAGGTAAATGCAGCGGTCCTTGAAACCGGTTATACGCAAAATGTAATGGCAAGGAACCTGCGCTTGGACCGTACAGGTATGGTTGTTGCGCTTGTGCCAGATATAAGTAATCCGTTTTTCTCCGAAATTTTATCGGGGATCGAAAGCGTTGCAACCCGCGAAGGGTATAACGTTCTGATTGCTAACACCAATAATGATCCAGCACGTGAACATATTTACGCAAGCTATGTCCAAAGTAATTTGGCCGACGGTATTTTGCTCCTAAATGGACATGTTCCTGTTCCCAATGGAGCGCAAAAAATTATTGGTGATATGAGTAATCTACCGCCAATGGTCGCTTTGTGTGAACGGATACCTAATGTCGATTTACCAACAGTCGTAATAGATAATGTGGATGCCGCGTGCCTTGCTACACAGCATCTCATTGAAATGGGACATACCAACATTGTTCATGTGGCGGGACCCATTGATAATATTTTGACTAAAGATCGCCGCGATGGGTTTTTATCAGCACTTGAAAACGCTGGCCTAGCACAAAACCTGAGCGATATTTTCTACGGTGATTTTACCATTAATTCCGGTAAACAAGCATTTGGAAAAATTAACCAGAAAGAAGCTATTCCAACTGCGATTTTCTGTGCCAATGACGAAATAGCTATGGGCGTGATTAGCGCTGCACGGGAGGCAGGTTTTTCCGTTCCTGATGATATTTCTGTGGTTGGTTTTGATGACATTGAGATTGCAGAGCATTATTATCCTACTCTAACAACAATACACCAACCGAGGCGTCAGCTAGGTGTTGTCGCAATGGAACAACTTGTTGAATTGATATCAAGTGCTGATGCCAAAATTGCTGATTTGACCACGCTAGGCAGCCAGCTTATTATTAGAAAATCTGTAAAAAAGGTTGAGTGATAACTCGCGGTGTTTGATTGTTAAGGGGCTGTAATGACTGTAAATTTGAGATATCTTGGCCTTTTTAAATTGCTGTTATTCATTATTTTCAATGTATTACCTTCAAGTGTTAATGCAAATTCTCCAAAGTTTATTGATCGCGCTACGGAACTCAATATCCAACATATCTATACGGGGGGATGGGAGCATTTTGTCGGCGGGGGTGTTGCAGCCTTTGATTGTAACGGAGACGGATATCCAGAAATCTATCTATCTGGTGGCAACTCAAGAGATCAATTGTTTTTAAATACTTCTGCTGATGCGAACGGTCGCGTTACCTTTAAGATAATTGAAACGACGAGTGAAATAGGAACCGTCGGCGTTTATCCGCTGGATATTGATAGTGACGGTTGGTTGGATTTGTTTTTGCTGAAAGTTGGCGAGAATAAAATTCTAAGGGGCGGTCCGGATTGTTCCTTTTCTCTAGCGAATGAGCGCTTTGGTTATCAAGATCACGGGATGTGGAGTACTGCATTTTCTGCGACTTGGGAGCGGGGCCAGAGCTTACCAACACTGGCGGTTGGTAATTATGTTGATAGAGATCATAAAGATGCACCCTTCGGCACATGCGAGAACAATCAATTATATCGCCCACAGGATAATTCTTATCTTGCGCCGCACACTCTATCTCCCGGTTTTTGCAGTCTTTCCATGTTATTCAGTGACTGGGGACGAACAGGCCGTCAAGATCTCCGCGTCTCAAATGATCGGCATTATTATGTGAGGGGCGGTGCTGAGCAGTTATGGAAAATGCAGGATAAACCAACTTTGTATTCCAAAACGGAAGGGTGGAATAATCACAGTATTTGGGGAATGGGAATTGCTAGTCGTGACATCACAGGGGATGGAATTTCTGAAGTATATTTGACAAGTATGGGCGATCAAAAATTACAGTTTCTTAAAGAAGATGGAAAACCGAGTTTTGAAAATGCTCGATTTGAAGTCGGCGTTACTGCGCAGAGACCTTATGTAGGCGGGGATGGCAGACCCTCAACCGGTTGGCATGCTGAATTTGGAGATGTTGATAATGACGGAGTTGATGACCTGTTTGTTACCAAGGGGAACGTTGATCAAATGCCAGATGCTGCAATGGCAGACCCCAACAATCTAATGATGGGCCAACCAAATGGCCGATTTATAGAAGTTGGGCTGGAGGCTGGTGTTGCGAGTTTACATAGGGCTCGAGGTGCGGTTGTTGTTGATCTAAATCTGGATGGGCTTCTGGACATAGTTGTTGTGAATAGACGCGCGAACGTTGAGATTTTGGAGAATATGTCAAAAGACACCGGCTCGTATTTGTCCCTGAAGATTGAACAAAAAGGAAGTAATCCAAGTGCAGTTGGTGCATGGATCGAGGTTAAAGCGGGAGAACGTGTCTGGCACCGGGAAATCACAATCGGCGGCGGGCATGCAAGCGGTCACGCCGGATTTCATCATTTTGGAATTGGAAAAGAAACTAAAGCCCAAATCCGAATTCTTTGGCCAGGTGGCGGTAAAAGTAACTGGTACGAAGTTGATGTCAATCAACACATAGTTCTTGAAAAATCAGGAACAGAATTGCTTGTGACAAATTTGGAGTTTTAGTCGACAGGCAAGCCACTTGGAACTTTTTTTGGAACTCCGAGCCGTCCAAGCTTGAACGTTTCATCTGTCAATGAACGCAAAAATTCAACTAGATATACTATTTCTTCAGGAGATAATGACTGCTTCTCAAGCTCATTCGCAGCAAGGATTTCAGCACCCTCGCGAGCGTTTTTCATAATCTGAAAATCATCTTGTTTTAAATCGCCAAATTTTGGAAGTTTAGCCAACTTGAAATCATATTTTGCGAAAGACTGTTGTGGGTCCAGATGGTGGCTAATGATACTCTCAAGTGTAGGGTATGCGCCTGTATGACCGTAGGGTGCCGTTAAGGCAATGTTTCGCAAACTGGGTGTTCTGAATTTATAAGCGTCTTCATTCTTTCCTGTAACACGCTTTCGGCCGATGTCGCGTTGATGCCCTTCAAACCGAGCATTTCTACCGGGCCCAAATTGTGGCATGCTAATGGCGTGAAAGTCATGATCTGTTTGAAACTTTCCAGAATGACAGGCTACACAATTTGCTTTGCCATAGAAAAGCTCTGCACCACGTTGCGCATCGGCAGATAATTTTATTTCGCCACGTAAATACTTATCCCACGAACTATTGTCAGCGCGAAATTCGGTTGCAACAAAATCAGCAATAACGTTAGCAATATCAGTGAAGGTAACAGTTTTCGTCGTACCGTAGATATCTGTGAATAGACGACGATATTCAGGGATGTCCGTGACCCGTTTGGTGATCTTCTTCCATGCGCCATTTGGGCCTGTTAATAATCCAATACGGACAGATTTGGAAATTTCGTTTTCACTGTAATGACCCGCCATTTCATCGCCTGATAATACAGGGAACATAGCCTGTGCAGAAAGGGCACCATCAAAGTTTTTAGCCATATCTCCTTCTAGTGGGGTGCGAAAACCGGATACTCCGGTGTCATGTGCTTCCAACCGGCCATCATGAAAGAGGATGCGGAATTCTGACGCACCAAGATTAAAAAGATTGGGTGAGTGTCTGCCAATGCGTTGCTCAGGGGCGTTACTGCCAGAGACATAGCGTCTTTCTGGGCCCAAACCTTTACCGCCTTCACCGATAGCGAGCGACATCCCATCAGACGTTCCTAATTTGGGATGATGGCAAGTAGCACAAGCGATATTTTTGTTGCCGCTTAAAATGGGATCAAAGAACAAAAACCGCCCCAGTTTAGCGCGCTCTGGCATTATATTTTTGTAATCGGTATCGGTCGGGGCGCTTGGGTATTTAACGGGATCCGCCCACGCGATTGAGCAAAAGAATACAAGACAAAGTGATAAGCACTTAGCTTTCATTATTTTTCGCAGCAGCTTGATGAATGACATACTCTGTTGCCCATGCCGCTGCCCCTTTTGCCCATAATAAATCACCCCATTTATGAACTTGAACCTTAGGGGGGGCTCGATCTATCTGTAAAGTGTTCCGTCGTAATTCTTCTAGAACGTCTTCTTCGTACAGAAAGTCAAATTGCATTCGCTCGCCTGCGAAAATAATCAACGACGGATCGAAAATATTCACCAGATTGGCTAAGCCCATTCCAAAAATTTTACCAGCTCTTTCAAAGATGGAAAGAGCGGCTTGATTACCGGATTTTGCTTCAAGGTAGAGTGCTTCTAGGCGTTGGGCTGTTGGTAAATTATTCGCGCTTTGTAGCTTGATAGCTGTATCCGCCTCCCGAAGGAGCGCGTAGTCCGCAACGTAGGCTTCCAAACATCCTCTTTGACCGCAGCGACATAAGGCACCGTTCAATTGAACTTTTGTATGTCCAAACTCTCCGCCCAGGCCTCGAGTGCCCCTGAATAAATTATTATTGAGAACAATTCCCATACCGACGCCGTGTTCGATCGTTACGACCAAAAAGTCGGATATGCCTTTGCCAAGACCAAAGCGCTGCTCGGCAAGTGCTGCGAGGTTTACATCGTTATCCAGCATCACAGGAAAATCGAACGTAGCCCGTAAAGTTTCTACAAAATTTGTTGGTGTGTCAGAAAGGGCAGGGCTCCAATGAACACATTCAGACGCGATGTCGACATATCCTGGAATACCAACGCCGAGGGCAGTGATATCGTCGATGTGCAAACCCGCCTTATCAACGGCCACAGAAATAGCTTTCTTAAGGTTTGCAGCTAGCTTGTGCTTCGGAATTGCAAAGCTGTTTCCCTTTTGCATATGTTCTGACAATAGGGTGCCTGCAAAATCAATAATAGCAACGGTGATGGCGTCTTCTGATATTTTCGCGCCGGCAAGGTTGAAGGCTTTAGGGTTAAGGCAGAGCTTGACGCGTGGCCGGCCACGTTTTGTATTTTGTTTTTCTTCATCCATTAATGCTTCGACGATACCTTCATCAAGCAATTCACTGGTTAAAGCGGTAACTGTTGCGGCATTAATGCCTGTCGCTTGCGCGATATCAACACGTGCAATTTCTTCGGCGGTGCTAATACATTCCAATATAGCCGCGCGGTTTCCCGCCTTGGACATTGTCTGAATTTTAAAGGAGCCGGAGCCGATCAAGTAATACCTCCATCCACGACGAATTCCTGGGCTGTGCAGGCTGATGAAGAGTTCGATGCCAGAAAGAGGGCGAGTTCAGCAACATCTTTACCAATTAATCTTCGATCAAGACATTGAAGTGAACGAATATTTTTTTCATCTTCGGGCGAAATCCACAGCTCCAGTTGTCTTGGCGTCAGAATGCAACCGGGTACCAACGTGTTTACGCGAATATTATGCGGTCCCATTGTTCTTGCCATAGATCGTGTTAAACCATGAACCCCCATTTTGCAGGCGCCGTATACGTCCAGATCTTTAGTTCCCATCTTTGGCGCGACAGAACCAAAGTTGATGATGGACCCTTCGTTGCGAGATCTCATCAACTCGTAACCAACTTGCGCTGCTTTCAATTGGTGGCGGAGGTTTACATCGACAGTGGACGCGAATATCTCAGGTGTGATGTCTTCGAACTTGTGTCGTAGATCATAGGCGGCATTATTGATAACAGAATACAAACCGCTACCTAATTCATTTGTTTCTCTTATTGCGGATTCTAGGTCATTGTCGTTTGTAACGTCGGCCTCAACGAAGGTTGTAGAGCCGTCGGTTGTATCCGATAACTCCTGACAAAGTGCAATTCCTGCTGCTTTGTTAATATCGACAAACAGGACATGCGCGCCTTGTTGGCGAAAAGATATCACAAGATCGCGCCCTATGCCGGTAGCGCCGCCGGAAATGAATATTCCTTTATCTTGTAAGTCGGAATAAAGTGAATTGGGCCCCGTGCTTGTATTTGTCATGTTAGACCGGCTTTCTGTAATTATTCTGTTTTCTCTCAAAATCAGACATAGCGGTTATCTAAGTTATTTATTTTGAATAACAAATAAAATATCATCAAACAACCTGAAATTTATATCATATCCTTTGATAAACGAAAAATGTGAGGTGATTTGGTGCGTTTTTCCGAGCAATTTAATTTGACATGCAAATTAAAACGAATGATAGTTGTTAGGTCAAGCGCGGAAAGGGAGAACTGCGCTCAATTCATAGGGAGAGAGAAATGAAGGGCATCAAATTAATAACAGTAGCCGCACTTGCAACGGTAATCGCAAGTTCTGCTATGGCAGGTGAGCTAATTGTTGGCGTAAGTTGGTCAAATTTTCAGGAAGAACGTTGGAAGACAGATGAGGCCGCGATAAAATCTGCACTCGATGCAGCTGGCGCGAAGTATATTTCTGCAGACGCACAAAGTTCGTCAGCAAAACAACTTTCTGACGTTGAAAGCCTTATTGCACGGGGCGCAAACGCACTTATTATATTGGCGCAAGACGCTGCCGCAATTGGACCGGCTGTAAGCGCAGCATCAGACGAAGGAATTCCGGTAGTTGGATATGACCGTCTCATTGAAGATCCACGTGCTTTCTATTTAACATTCGACAATGTTGAAGTCGGACGGATGCAGGCAAGAGCGGTTCTCGCTGCTATGCCAAACGGTAATTATGTAATGATCAAAGGATCTCCTACAGATCCGAACGCAGATTTCTTACGCGGTGGTCAGCAGGAAATTATCCAATCGGCTGTGGATTCTGGTAAAATTAAAATCGTTGCTGAAGCCTATACAGATGGTTGGTTGCCTGCTAACGCGCAGCGTAACATGGAACAAATTCTGACGGCACAAGATAATAAGGTCGATGCAGTTATTGCCTCTAATGACGGCACAGCTGGTGGAGTGGTTGCGGCTCTTACTGCGCAGGGCATGGAAGGTTTGCCTGTTTCTGGTCAAGACGGAGACCATGCAGCTCTTAACCGCGTTGCACTTGGAACACAGACCGTTTCTGTCTGGAAAGATGCGCGTGAACTCGGAAAAGCGGCGGGTCAAATCGCTGTTTCTCTTGCAAAGGGTAAAAAGTTGATGGAAGTATCTGGCTCCTCAAGCTGGACTTCACCAGCAGGGACCAAGATGACAGCGAAATTCCTGGAGCCAGTACCGGTGACAGCTAAAAACCTAAGCGTCGTATTGGATGCAGGTTGGATTTCTAAGAAAGCGCTTTGCGCAGGCGGCGCAAAAGCAGACGTTTGTAAATAAACGTTACCTGTCCTCGCTGGTTAAACTAGCGAGGACACATTTATCTAATATTTAAATAATTGTAGTTTGCGTGAACTATTACGTGCCTTAAGGTCCGTGTAACAGTTCCCCATTGCAATAATGCTGAAGGATTTGGAAATGACCAAAAGCCGGCAAAGCTATATTTCTTCCTTGGGAATAGATGGACGGTTATTGGGTATGATTGGCGCGCTTCTTGCGCTCTGGATCATGTTTGATTTCTTTACTGGTGGACGATTTATTACACCGCGTAATTTATTCAATCTATCTGTGCAAACAGCCTCTGTCGCCGTGATGGCAACGGGTATGGTGTTTGTTATTGTGACACGCAATATTGACCTTTCTGTTGGATCGTTACTCGGCTTTATAGGTATGATGATGGGCGCGTTCCAAGTTCATTTTTTGCCGGATTTAGTCGGCGGCGGGCATTGGTCAATCTGGATGATTACATGTGTGTTCGGTATTGTTCTGGGCGGCGCGATCGGAAGTTTTCAAGGTTGGGTGATTGGATATCTGACTGTTCCAGCATTTATTGTAACTCTTGGCGGATTTCTCGTTTGGCGCGGGGGGGCATGGTGGGTAACCAGCGGACAGACAGTCGCACCACTTGATACTGTATTTAAATTACTCGGCGGCGGCGTCGAGGGCACGTTGGGTGAGACCATGAGCTGGGTGTTGGGTGCCCTTGCGACGATCGCTGCACTTTGTTTGCTGTTCCTTAGCCGTAAACGAAAGAAAGCCCATGGCTTTTTGGTGAAACCATTTTGGGCAGAGATTTCCGTAGCGGCAATTATTGGTACTGTAATTATCGGATATGCTGCTTTTATGAATGCGTATCCCGTTCCAGCACGCGCAGCTAAACGAATTTATGAGAGCAAGGGTATGGAAGTGCCTGCTGATGGAAGTACACTTGTATATGGCATCGCGATACCTGTGGTAATTTTGCTGGTAGTCGCATTTTTTATGACATTTACAGCAAAGCGTACCAAATTTGGGAGATATGTGTTTGCGACGGGTGGCAATCCGGAGGCTGCGGAACTATCTGGCATAAATACTAAAATGCTTACCGTAAAAATTTTCGCATTGATGGGAGCTCTTACTGCTGTCGCGGCAATTATCGCATCGGCGCGATTGGGATCTGCGGATAACAATCTTGGTAATTTGGATGAGCTTCGTGTTATTGCGGCGGCCGTTATCGGCGGGACGGCACTAACTGGCGGTTTCGGTACAATCCACGGTGCTATTCTGGGTGCCTTGATTATGCAGTCCTTACAATCTGGCATGGCCATGGTTGGCGTGGATGCGCCGTTACAGTCAATTGTCGTCGGCGTGGTTCTCATGTTGGCTGTTTACGTTGACATAGTCTATCGCCGCCGTGCAGGTCTTTGAGGAGAATTACAATGGAAAATCAAACTCCCCTCGTAGAAATGCGAGATATGCAGCTCGCCTTTGGCGGTATTAAAGCTGTCGATCATGTTTCAATAGATTTGAATGCGGGTGAAGTGGTTGGATTACTCGGTCATAATGGGGCTGGAAAATCAACATTGATTAAAATGTTGTCAGGGGCGTATCAATCCGATGGCGGAGAGATATTGGTCAGTGGTGAGGTCGCAGAAATTAATAATCCGCGTGATGCTCGCAGTTACAATATCGAAACTATATACCAAACATTGGCGCTTGCCGATAATTTGGATGCAGGAAGTAATCTTTTTTTGGGCCGAGAATTACTTACGCCCATGGGTTTCGTTGATGATGACGCAATGGAAGCTGAAACTCGAAAAATTATGAGCCGCCTTAATCCGAATTTTCAAAAATTCTCGGCTCCAGTGTCCGCACTGTCCGGGGGGCAACGGCAATCTGTTGCGATTGCAAGGGCGGTATATTTCAACGCCAAGATCCTCATTATGGATGAACCCACAGCAGCACTAGGGCCGCAAGAAACACAAATGGTTGCTGAACTGATCCAAAAATTGAAAGCAGACGGTATCGGGATCTTTCTGATCTCACACGATATCCAGGATGTTATGGATTTATGTGATCGAGTTAGTGTTATGAAAAACGGTAAATTGGTCGGGACAGAACGTGTGGAAGATGTCACTGACGATGATATTCTTGCTATGATTATTCTCGGCAAAAATCCTACGAAAGAACCTTCTTAGGCAAAGGGATGCGGGAATAGATGGATGATTTTCTAACCATTAGAACAACAGAGGCGATTGCGAAAATAGCTCTTTATGGGGGCTGTATTTGCGCCTACAGCTTGTCTGATGGATTTGATATTCTGAGACCTCTACAAAATAATCACGCAGTTGACCCCCTAATGGCATCCTCCTTTGCGCTTGTTCCATATTCCAACCGAATTGAGAACGGTGCACTTCACTTCCAGGGAGAGACGCACCAGCTACCTCTAAATTTTGGAGAGCATCCCCACAGTATTCATGGGGTCGGTTGGCAGTCTCTTTGGCACGTTACGGCACAAACTGAAAATGAAGTCATACTGGAATTGCCCTATTCGGGCGATGATTGGCCGTTTGCATTTTTGGCCCGTCAGACATTTACGTTGTCAGGATCGGCTTTGGTCCACAAAATTGAACTTAAAAATATATCGGGAACTTCTATGCCTATAGGTCTTGGCATGCATCCATATTTTCCACGGCATGGGAATGCTGTTTTGACCACAAATGCGGAAGAAGTATGGGTAAATGATGATACGTGTCTACCGATCGAGAAAATTTCAACGCCAGATAATTGGAATTTTGGTAATGGCAGGAATGTAGATACTTTATCCTGTGATAATTTATTTGAACCTTGGCAAGGTAGTGCGCGCATAAGCTGGCCAGATAATAAAAAAAGTGTGGACCTATCTGCCAGTGAAGATTTAGATCGGTTGGTAGTATATGCGCCAACGGGAGAAGATTTCTTTTGTGTAGAGCCAGTGTCTCATATCACAAATGCTTTTAATCTGTCAGAAAACGGCATGCCGCTGAAAGACAGCGGCATGCGTGTTTTGAGAGACAGCGAAAGCTGGTCGGTTTGGATGCAGATAACCCCGATCAGTTAAGATCTGACAGCAACAACTCCGTCGGAATATTTTGATAACAAACAGGGCGTAGGAAACGGCGGATTGCCATGGTTCCCACAGAAGTTGCCCCAAAATTCGTGCTGGCCGGATAAGGGCCTCCATGAACCATAGTATCACACACTTCTACACCTGTGGGGAAACCGTTGGCCAAAATTCTTCCGGCTTTGCGCTCCAGTATAGGAAGCAACTTCTGGGCGTCAGAAGTGTCGCTTGCATCCATTTGCAATGTACATGTTAACTGTCCTT
The DNA here is from genome assembly GCA_002163135.1 of Alphaproteobacteria bacterium 46_93_T64. Lineage (GTDB taxonomy): Bacteria > Pseudomonadota > Alphaproteobacteria > Sneathiellales > Sneathiellaceae > Sneathiella. The sequence continues at coordinate 58,775 of MAAN01000036.1, read as the reverse complement.
CTAGATCATGTGCAATTTCTAGCATCTGGTCAAAGTCTTTTACTTTCACAATGATACCTAATGGTCCAAACACTTCTTCGTTAAGTGCCTTGTTAGCCATCCATGTATCACCATCGGTCACAAACAAATTTGGTGTCGCCTCTCTGTCGGATGAGTTCGTTCCATAAGTTTCTTCAACATTTTTGATGGAACGTATGCCTTCAACACCACGTTTATAGGCATCGGAAATGCCATCTGTAAGCATGGTTTGCGGACCAATATCAGAAAGCGTGCTTGCGGCTGATTGTGCGAATGTTGCGGCGTCTTTATTATCTAATACTAAAATGACGCCGGGGTTTGTGCAAAATTGGCCAGCCCCCATAGTGAGAGAGTTTGCCCAGCCAATGCCGATATCGGCCGCTCTGTTTGAAGCTGCTTGTGGCAGGAGAAAAACAGGATTGATTGACCCAAGTTCACCGAAGAACGGGATGGGATCTGGTCTGGAAGCGCATAAATCAAACAATGCGCGTCCGCCGCCCAGTGATCCTGTAAAACCAACAGCTTTGATTAACGGATGTTGTACTAATGACGTTCCAACCTGCCGTGCATTACCGCCCTGTACAAGCGAGAAGATTCCCGGATGTAGGTTAAGCGCCGTAAGTGCCGCATCAATGGCTTCTGCAACAATTTCACTTGTTCCTGGATGAGCAGAATGCCCTTTTACAACAACTGGGCAACCTGCTGCCAATGCTGACGCTGTATCGCCGCCTGCAACAGAAAAGGCTAGTGGGAAGTTCGATGCTCCAAACACAGCAACAGGCCCAATCGGACGCTGGACTAAATGCATTTCAGGACGGGGAAGAGGTGCGCGGTCAGGTAGGGCTTCGTCGCGGCGGAGATCAAGATAATCCCCTTGTTTGATATGAGCTGCAAACAGGCGAAGCTGGCCCACTGTCCGTCCGCGTTCTCCAATAATACGAGCTTTAGGCAGCCCGGATTCCTGAGTGGCGATTTCTGTTATTGCGTCGCCACGGGCGTCAATTTCATCAGCAATTTTATCAAGTAGTTCGGCACGTTTTTCTGTTGATAACGCACTGAATTCCCAAAATGCGTTTTCTGCAGCTTGCACGGCTTGATCAACAAGTTCAGGTGTGCCGACTGAAAATTCACGAGAGGGGCCGTGTGCAGGTGTTGAATTGAATGATGCCTCTCCTGCAATCCATTTGCCCGCAATTAAATGATGTCCATTCATGTTATTATCCTTTTCCTGTCAGAAGTCCGCGTTCTGCCAAATTGCGGTATAGATCAAATATGCCAAATTTCCATTCGGCTGCTTTGTTGCTGTAAGTTACTTTATTTACCAATGCACCAAGTCGATCTGATGAGATTGTGACTTGATCGCCTGGTGCGTGTGTGAAACCTGATCCGGGCTCCCCCCGGTCTTTGGTTGGCGCAAACATTGTCCCCATATAAAGCGCAATACCATCTGGATATTGGTGATTACGGTTTATGGTTTGTGAGACCAAATCACTAGGGCTACGGCTAATTTCGCTCATGGAACTGAAGTCGTTAAGTTCAAATCCGTCTTCCCCTTTTACGGATAAATTAATGACTTCTTGTTCAAGGTCCGCAAGTGTGAATTTTTCATCGAATAGGCGAATAAATGGGCCAATAGCAGCGGATGCGTTATTGTCTTTTGCTTTACCTAACAAAAGCGCACTACGACCTTCGAAATCTCGTAAATTTACATCGTTGCCAAGGGTGGCACCGACAATTGTGCCGTCTGAGTTTACAATTACTATCGCTTCGGGTTCAGGATTGTTCCAACTTGATCCGGGGTGAATGCCTACATCCGCGCCAATCCCAACAGACGATAGAACGGGAGCCTTTGTAAAGACTTCCGCATCGGGTCCAATTCCGACTTCCAGATATTGAGACCAATATCCTTTTTCCTGCAATGCAACTTTAAGTTTGTTGGCAGTGTTTGAGCCCGGTTTTATCTGTCCAATGTCTTGACCAATTGTGTCAGATAAGGAAGCCCGAATTTCCATCGCTTTTTGTGGATCGCCGCCGGCGCGTTCTTCGATTACCCGTTCAAGCATGCTTTTAGCAAAAGTCACACCACAAGCCTTAACCGCTTGCAGATCAATGGGAGAAAGAAAACGATGAGAGGTGTTCGAAAACGTGTTTGCAAGGATCGTCTGAGTATCTTCAATACGTTTATTCTTGCCAAACTCCCGAACGAGTGACGCCACATTCTCCAATTTCATGAGTTCAGAGCACGTCGGTTCAAGATCGGTTAGGTCGTAAACCCCATCAGTGCAAACGCGAACAACTCTTGGTCCTGAATTAGCGCCGTTTTCAATCCAGACTCTACCAATTAGTATAGCTTCGTCGGCATCTTTGGGCAAAATTGTTTCGAGTATATTTTCAGAAGTGAGGTTCGTGTCCATCATTTAAAGCTTCCATCATAATATTGAGTGGTCGGACCGGAGATGTTAAGTTCAATGGCGAAAACACCTCCTGCGTTTGGTTGAGCCGCTTTATCAGTATCGCTTAACCCCTTGGAGGCTGTTGTTGCATATAAGGTTTTCAGGTCCGCGCCGCCAAACACGCAGCTGGTGATGTTTGCTACCGGCATTTTGATATGCATGAGCTCTTCGCCTGCTGGGGAATAGCGTGCAATACGCCAACCTCCCCAATGACAGATCCATAAACAACCTTCGTCGTCTATCGTCATACCATCGGGGTGCCCGTTCTCTTCTGGAATATTTATGAATGTCCGTTTGTTACTAACATTGCCACTAGTATCTAAATCAAAGGCATAAATAGTGCGTTTAAGCGTATCGGTGTGATAAAGAGTTTTTCCATCTGGGCTAAAAGCCGGGCCATTTGTAATTACATAATTGTCATCAATTATGCTGAAGCCATCTTTAGTTATTCGATATAGTCGACCTGTTGGATCAGTTTCCAAATCGTCCATTGTGCCCGCCCAGAATGCCCCGTCAGGACCTACTTTAGCATCGTTAAAACGGTTGTTGGTTTGGGTTGGTTCAGGATCTACAAGTAATCTGAGATTTGGAGTGTTTGAGTTCACATCAAGTGAGGTACGATGTATCCCGTTTTTAAATGCCCCAATAAAGTTTCCGTCTGACGCTGGATGAAGTGCGCCAATGGGAGTGTCTGTCTCCCAAGTGTTTTTGGTTTTAGCGACTGGATCTAACCGATGAATTTTGCATCCTTTGATATCAACCCAATAAAGAGCACTTTCGCGTTCTACCCATACAGGACCTTCTCCGAGAATGGCGCCGCCTGGCCAAACTAGCTTTGGCTCACTTGCTGTTACGGTTGTTGTCATTTCAGTCTCTACCTTGCCATCGGAATTACTAGGCTGACCTATAAGTTGCACAGCCAGTCCATATTTAATTTTTATACTGAATTAAATATGAAATCTGCGTCCTGTTCTGTCAACACCATTCGTATTTAGAATTTTTGGAGTGTGTTGTTTATGGTTATATTATCGTTTAAATACAATGTATTAACGTGAGTGTTTGAGATAATCGAAAAACTGAAATTAATTAAACTTCTTGTAAAATTAATTTCATTAGGTAAATTATTTAAAGAAACCGGAATATTCGTGAGTGCACAATTGGCTAAAAAACCGACAAGCAGTCGTTATCGTGTCTTAGATACGATCAGGCGACATCCGAACATAAGTCGCGTGGAGCTAGCCACTTTGACCGATTTCAGTCGCGCTACTGTGACTGGGATAACTCAGAGCTTGCTAGACAACCATCTGATAATCGAAACGCCCTCAATTGACAGTAATGAAGGCGGAAGAGGGCGACCTCGTAAGATGCTGGATATTAATTCTGAGGCCGGTTTTGTCTTGGGTATCAAATTATCCCTCCATCAAATGAGTTTTTCTGTAACTAACTTTAAGGGGGACGTAGTGCATACAATGCATCTCCCCTTTAGAGGAAATCAGAATTATGAAGTAACGCTGGATATTGTCGAAATCGGTGTTCAACGCTGCTTGAAGAAAGCTGAGATCAAGCAAGAGAAAATTTCAGGCGTTTGTATTGGAATACCAGGTTATGTCAGTCATGAAACGGGCATGTGTCATTGGAGTCCAATTTTCACTGAGAGAGATATTCCAGTCGCTCAACTTTTACAGGAACGTTTAGGAGTTAGAGTTTTCATTGAGAACGATGCCAATCTTATAACATTGGCTGAACACTGGTTTGGAGAGGGGAAAGACCTCTCCTGTTTCGCAGTCGTAACTGTTGAGCATGGTATCGGAATGGGACTTGTTGTTGATGATGATTTGTATCGGGGGACAAATGGCATCGGACCAGAGCTTGGTCACTCCAAGGTTGAGATTGATGGAAAACCTTGTCGATGTGGACAGCTAGGGTGTGTCGAAGCTTACGCAAGTGATTATGCAATATTACGAGAGGCCGACGTAGAGTTCTCGCTTCAAGCCTATAATGAAAACCCGAAAGCCTATCACGATACAATCACAAAGATTACAGAACAAGCGCGAGATGGTGATGTTCATCTATCTAGCGTTTTCGCTGAGGCTGGTAAACGATTGGGGCAAGCCGTTGCAAACATGATTGCGATCCTTAATCCGCAAGCGGTTATTTTTACCGGTGATGGCATGCGGGCTGGCGACATTTTGACAAAGCCCGCGATTGAAGAAGCAAGACGTTTGAAACTTTCAGGCGACGAAAACGAAACTGAATTTGTAACGCATGTTTGGGGCGATGAGGTTTGGGCACGCGGTGCTGCGGCGCTCACCTTACAGCACATCTACGCGGAACCGGAAGAAAAACAAAACACTTCAGCAAAGGCTACAGGGTAACGATCAGTAACCCGCTTAATGCTTTTGAGGATGATAGAAAAAATAGGGAGAAGAGCTATGACGTCAAAACCAGATACCAAATTACGTAGCCAGTGGTGGTTCAATGATCCTGATGATATGGGGATGACGGCCATGTATTTGGAGCGTTATTTCAATTTCGGATTAACACCAGAGGAGTTGCGCTCGGGCCGACCAATCATTGGTATCGCGCAAACCGGAAGTGAACTTTCTCCGTGTAATTATATTCATCTTCAATTGGCAACAAGGATCAGGGACGGCATTCGGGATGCTGGTGGTATTCCGGTTGTATTCCCTGTTCATCCAATTCAGGAAACAGGCCGCCGACCAACGGCTGCACTTGATCGAAATCTCGCCTATATGGGATTGGTTGAAATTTTGCACGGTTATCCGTTTGACGGCGTTGTATTGACAACAGGCTGCGACAAGACGACACCTGCATGCTTAATGGCAGCAGCGACAATGGATATTCCTGCAATGGTTTTATCAGGTGGTCCGATGCTGGATTCATACTGGAAACAAAAATTGGCGGGATCAGGTACAACCCATTGGGAAGCTCGTAAACAATACGCTGTTGGCGACCTCGATGATGAGGGCTATATCGATTTGGCGGTTGCGCAAGTACCAAGTACCGGACATTGCAATACAATGGGTACTGCAACGACTATGAACTCTCTTGCTGAAACACTCGGGATGTCCCTTCCGGGAAGTGCAACAATTCCGGCACCCTATCGCGAACGTGCTGCTGTTGCCTATCACACGGGCAAACGCTGTGTTCAATTGGTATGGGATGATGTCAAACCGTCAACAATCATGACCCGTAAAGCATTTGAAAATGCCATTGCAATGAATACGGCATTGGGTGGTTCGACGAATGCGCAAGTCCATATCAACGCGATTGCCCGTCATGTCGGCGTAGATGTAGGTATCGATGACTGGGAAACGCACGGATATGATATTCCGCTTCTCGTAAATATGCAGCCAGCAGGTGAGTATCTTGGGGAAGCATTTCACCGAGCAGGCGGCGTTCCAGCTGTCATGCATGAACTTTTGCAGGCAGGTCGTTTGCACGGGGACTGTATGACTGTGGCCGGTACGACCATTGCGGATAACGCGCGGGAAACAGTTGATAGAAGGCTGGTAAAACCTTTTAATGACCCGATGAAGGCCAAAGCAGGTTTCCTTGTTATGAAAGGCAACCTGTTTGATGCATCAATTATGAAAACAGCAGCCATTGATGACGATTTTCAAACGCGCTTCCTGGACAACTCTGATGATCTAAATGCGTTTGAAGGCCGTGCGATTGTATTCGAAGGATCCGAAGATTATCACGCACGCGTTAATGATGCTGATTTGGAAATGGACGAAAATTCAATTCTGGTTATCCGTTACACAGGTCCAATCGGTTGGCCGGGATCAGCTGAAGTTGTTAACATGCAGCCATCTGATGCTCTGCTTAAGCGTGGAATAACGTCGTTACCAACCATTGGTGATGGTCGTCAGAGTGGCACATCTGGAAGTCCCTCCATCCTGAACGGATCTCCAGAAGCATCAGAAGGTAAAGGTTTGGCACTTCTACAAACGGGTGACATTATTCGAGTGGATTTGAACAAAAAGTCCGTAGATATGCTGGTATCTGATGATGAACTGGCAAGCAGAGCAAAAACGCTCGTTGATAAAACACCTGAAAGCCAAACGCCTTGGCAAGAAATCTACCGATCAACCGTTGGACCACTTTCCAGCGGTGGGTGTATGGAACTTGCCACAGCCTATCAAAATGTGCGTGAGGCAAAACCGAGAAATAATCACTGATGGGGCTTTTGAACGGTACAAAAAAGCCGGTAATTTCTCTCATTGGGGAATGTATGGTTGAACTGAGGGAGGAGGCGGATGGTCGCCTCTCCCGTGGTTTCGGGGGGGACGTTCTCAATACAGCTGTTTATCTGAGCCGATTAATCGGGCAGGGCGCTAAAGTGCAATTTGCGACCGTTATGGGGGATGATCCTTACAGTAATGAGCTTGTTTCAGCATGGCAGAGTGAAGGTGTGAACTGTGATTTGGTTGGCATAAAGCAAAACAGCTGTTCTGGGCTCTACATTATCAAAACTGATGAAGAGGGCGAAAGATCATTTCATTATTGGCGAAGCGCCGCTCCTGCACGGGAATTTATGAGCTCAGAATGGAGCGCATTACAAGCACAAGTGTTTGAAAATGATTGGATTTATCTGTCCGGTATTTCGATTGCCATTTTAGGAGAAGAGGGACGTAAGAGGCTTCAATCTGCCCTGAAAGAAATTAAAAACTCTGGTCGGAAAATTGTGTTTGACGGAAATTACCGACCAATTCTGTGGGAGAGCCGCGAGAAAGCCAAATACTGGTACGAACAGTTTTGGGAACTTTGTGATGTTGCCTTGGCGGGGGCCGAAGATGAACACGCGGTCTTCGAAGACGGTGCAGCTGAGACCACATTGAACAGGTTGTTGAGTTATAGGATTTCTGAAGTGGTTGTAAAACAGGGGACTGGTCCGGTTTTATTAGGAACGCCGTCTGAGATAACCGAAGCCCCAATTAAGCCAGTGATGAATGTTGTTGATACGACTGCAGCCGGGGATTCTTTTAATGCTGGGTACCTTTATGGGCGCATGACAGGTCAAAATATGATGACTTCAGCTCGATTGGGAGCCACTCTTTCCGCTTCGGTTATTCAGCACGCCGGTGCCATTATCCCGAAAACTGATATGCCTGAAATGGAGGCACGTGACTTGCTATGACTACCATCGAAAAAATACTTTCAAATAATCAGCTTATTCCTGTTGTTGCACTCGACCGAGTGGAAGACGTGTCACCGTTATGTGACGCGTTGCTTGAAGGCGGGATTTCAACAATTGAAATTACCCTAAGAACCGATGCTGCGCTTGACTGTGTAAGGACCGCAGTACGAGAGTACCCTGAAATGGCTGTTGGTGCGGGGACAATCCTCACAGCAGATCATGTTAGCGCGGTGCAAGATGCTGGCGCTGCATATGGTGTAAGCCCGGGTTTGACTGATAAGCTGCAAAAAGTAATTGTAGCGTCTGGTCTTGCATTCCTACCCGGTGCCTCGACGGCATCAGAAGTGATGCGAAACCTTGAATACGGATATCAGATACAAAAATTCTTCCCGGCAGAAGCCGCAGGAGGCGTGAATTTTTTGAAAAGCCTGTCCGCTCCTTTATCGAGCGTCCGGTTTTGTCCAACAGGCGGGGTCAATGAGAAAAACATCTCATCGTATTTAGAAACTCCCAACGTAATTTGTGTGGGTGGTTCATGGTTTGTTGGTATAGGCAGGATTGTTGCCGGAGATTGGAAACAAATTTCATCGGATGTCAGGCGAATATTGGAAAAAATAAAAGACTAACGACCACACTTTTTTGCGACAAAAAAATAGGTCGCCGAAAGCATCGGCGACCTAAATCAATTTTGTTGTTAGCTTGTTGTGTTAGGTTTTAGCAAGCTTCTGCTTGCGGCGCCAACCAACAAATCCCATCGCGGCAAGACCTGCACCGTATAGTGGTAACGCTGCTGGCAATGGTACGGCTGTCACGTTTACATCGTCTAATAGCAAGCCAATGTTATCACCACCTGCATGGCTGAATGACAAGTAATCAGCTGACGCAAGCGTTACAATATATGTGTATAATTGGAATGGATCATTATGAGCTTTCGTAAGCGTAGCAATCAAACCACCAAACGAGATATCTACACCGTCATTAAGAGATGATCGGCGTTGGTTGCCCGCCAAACGGAAAGATAGTTCATAGGTTCCAGCTGCGAAAGTGTCTTTTGTTGTTAAATCACCTGCATTTGAAGTGGAACCGTCAAGGTCAACGCAATTTGCACTATCGCAAAGTGGAAACCTGCCCGGTGTTCCAATTACATCGACGGTACCGTTACTGACGTTCCAGTTTGCAAAAGCACCGTAATTTAACGCTTGAGTTTCACTGTCAAAATTATCTGAAAGTGATGTAACGGTCGCTGATGTAGCTACGCTTGTCATTGTTGTCAGTGCAACCATTGCCGCGGCTGCGGTCATCAAAACGCTCTTTAACATGAAGTGCCCCTCAAAATTCGTTGGTAGTTTTTTATCGTTGCTATTATAGGCAATTCAAAATGCTACTTATTGAGGTGTATTTTAGGCGTAAACACCAAAGAACTCAAATACTTCCATGTGAATGCTGTCTTGCCCTTAATTTTTGCAGAAAAATTTGTTAACACAAAATTAACCATTTAATTCTGAAATGTTGATTTATTTCAAACAATTAAAATTGGTAAATTACATTTAGTTAGAACAAGTGCGCTAAAGATTATTGTCATCCCTTATTAATGTAATTTCATAAATCTAAGGATCATTAAAGGATAATGCTGCGAATCAAGGGTGCTAGATCAGAGAAAGACGCATTCACTCAGGTACTAAATTGAAGCGTCTTTACTCCGCAACTTTGAAAACAATGATCAAATATTTTAGGAAAATTTGTGTTCTACAAACTGCTGGATACCTCTAAGTTTGCCTCCAACAATTGACGTTCCAGTTCTGCGATATGAGCAGGCCCGACTTCGCAGCAACCACCAACGATTTTTGCACCAGAGTTTACCCATGACATTGTAAATTTGGCATAGTCTTTTGGGCCGAGATCGTTACGTGCTGTGAGTCCTGAAACTGTACCGCCAGGCTTAAGTGCTGCGATGCTAGTGAAGCCGTTGGCATAGGCACCTACAGGGGTAAAGCTGTGCGTCAGTGTCTCCATTGCCGCGTTAATAGCCTCCGGCATCGAGCAGTTGAGGAGGAGGGCGTCGATCTTACATTTTGCTTTGATTGTTTCAATCGCATCAGTGAGAGGCTCGCCGGAGCGAAGACGTAGTTCCAGATTATCTTCTAAGGAGAGGCTAAGCCATACAGGGTGACCGTGACCTTGGGACGCCATGGCAGACGCGGTCCCTTCCTTGATGGAGGACATAGTTTCGCAAATAAACAGATCTACCTCTGCTGCTTGTACATCGGCGATGACACGATATTTTTCCAGACATTCTTCAAAGTCAGGCGCAAGTTCCGGTTTGTAACTGGCGAAGAGAGGGGGTAAGCATCCTGCGATATTGACGTCATTATCCCGAGCTTTTTGTGACTTATCGCGCGCACGCTTGGCTATATCGATGGCTCTACGCTGCAAAACATCAAAGAGTTCAGGGTAACCTTCCCGCGCCAATCGTTCTGGCGTGACAGAATAATTATTGAGGGTGATTACACGGGCACCTGCATTGATGTAATCGGTATGTACAGCCTCGACGATTTCGGGCTCGTCCATGAGAACTTTCGCTGACCACATGGAATGCGGTTGTTGAGTGGAGCGACGCAGCAATTCCTGCCCCATACCGCCATCGAGAAGAACCACTTTGGACATCGCAAATTCCTTTTACTTACATTTAATTCAAGCGTCCGAAAAATGTCATGCGGGCGTTTTCGGATAGAGAAATACCAGATTTTGAATTATAGGCAAGCACGGCGAGCATTCGTGTTGTATTACCTTTCACCGGTGCCACGCGGTGCAGCGAATTCCGACCCCGGAAAAGAACCAGTGTTCCTGCTGGCATAGACAGGCTTTCAAATTCTATTTCCCCCGCGAGAGCATCTTTGACACCTCCAAAATTCATATCACCCGTATCCGCATTGCGAAGATCTTTTATATAGTCAAAACTACCGCCATCATCTGGCGACTGGATCATCAAGGTAATTGCGAAAGATGAGTTGTCGAAATGCCAACCCAATTCCTGTCCGTCGCCTGTGAAATGCAAGTTAATGGAGGAAAGAGGATCTGCATATGGGTGCAAGGCTTGTTCACCTAAAACTTCACAAAGGAAGTGTTTAAACGCGTCGCTGTCATATAACTCGCGAAGGGGAGAATTATCTGGAACTTGGTCATCCGTGATGCAGCCTTTAGTCGTTACGACTTCATGGTTTCGGATGTGATCGGTTGGATAATCCGGATCAGAGGGGGTGAGGTAGACATTGTGTCTTTGTTCGCAAAAATACGCTGAAGACTGTTTGTTTTTGCCATCGTTGTGAATTTCAACAATAGCGGTTTCCTTCAAGAAACCTGGAAAAACAAGAGCACCCTCTGTTTCCAGAATTTTACGGCATTGGGTTTGAAAATCCTCTCGTCCCAACGGATATTTGTTCTCATCAACAATATGATCTAGCGCCATTTATACTTCCGTTCTTTACTCGCTGCCAACAAAGCACGTCTCATTTTTCGGTTTGAATGACTAATGGTTTAAATCTTCGTTTCGATAGGAACGCCACAATAGCTGCGTTATTCTTGATTTTACACTGCATTCAAAATATTACACAGAGATCAATTTAGACTCAATTTTACCGAAATTAAAATTTCCAAATCGTTGATTTAAAAAATTTATTTTGCAACAAATGGTTAATTTTTGCTGAACCATATATCTCATATGTGGACTACTTAATTTGTGTAAACCCACGTAACAGTTGATGTTCTGAAGAGAATTACCTATATATCAGTTTATCTAATATATAAATAAATCCAGTCGTTTAACATCTGTTTTACAACCTTGGCTGATTGGAAAGTTACTCGTAACAGTACCTATCTGGAGGGAACGATGAAAAAAAACGTATTCGGCAAAGGCCTTGCGGTTTTAGCGGCCTCAATCCTTGCATCTGCTGTCACCTTATCTTCAGCACACTCAGCACTTGTCAGTGTTGGAGGGCCGGTTAGTACGGCGGGTGTGCTTGCAAGTATAATTGCGGCACCTGTACTTGTGACTGACCCGGTTGTTACCAATCTTGCGCAAGAAGGCTTTGATGAAATGCAAGGTGTTGTGCTCGGAGCTCCTATTTCATATGACACCGGCGTAATTGCTGCGGGAACGCGTGTCGATAGTCATATGATCTTTTTGAACAAACCCACAGGTGGAGCAGCCACTGTATTCCATACAGGTGTATTATGGACATTTAGCGGTACGGTATTAGGCGTTATGTCTGATGGTGTGGGGGCCCTTGAAGCAGCTTCAACAGCAGTTCTTGGCGCCGCGGGCTCAACTTATACTGCGCCATATTCTGCGCGTGGTATGGAAGGTGCCGACGCTTATATAATCGCTGGTAGCACGTTGCTTGTTGGTATGGGCGTTAGTCAGCCCGGTGATTGGATCCGTGTTGTAACGTTGTCTGCAATCCCACTTCCAGCAACACTTCCGCTTTATGGCGCTGGCTTGGCATTGATGGGTTTCTTGGGATGGCGCAAGAAAAAAGCATCAGCTTAGTTTCAATGTAACTAAACTAAAAAAGGGCTACCTGTTTGGTAGCCTTTTCTATTGAAATATTGATGTGATTGCAAAATTAAATTCGGATCAATTTTTCTTGTTTCTTTACGCCTTCGAACTTGGAAATCGCACGTTTATCCGAATATTTTTTGAAGACACCTTGGTGAATATCTCCAAGGGGACTAAATTTTCCTTGGACGCCTTTTTTTGACTGATACCCGTACTTATCTAAAGTCTCAGATTGCAGTTTGTCATTCACAAATGGATTTGTCGTAGAGGCGCCTGCAACGGCATATGCCGGTAGCGCCAATATAGCGATTAACGGAAGTGCAAGACGTGAAAAATTTAATGTCAAGTTTGAGCCTATCAATACTGAACGGTGTAAGATGACAAGCCTTATAACTTAACATTAGCGTTTTTTAAAGTAAAAAAAGTATTAATGTTTCATTTGGAATTAATAGTCCATTTCAAGCCTGCTAGCTCAAAATTATTACTTTCAACGGATAAGCCCTCGTTTTCGGCAGCTTTCAATATGGTGTCGGGGGCCTCGCATGCAAGATGCATCGATCCGAAATAGTCTTTCGCGGATGAATGTGTGAAATTGATCTGCCCGTGATCCAGCGAAAGGGATAAATCCATAGGTGTGGCCCCAAATAATTCAGACCATTGTTCAGATTTTTCGGTTTTATTAAGACAGTTCATCGTTACGCCGATAATATCAACGTTTGGATTGAGATTGTCTTTCCAATCATTCCCAGCCCAATGATAGTTTCCGAACCTGTCTTCGCCGCCGTAATGATGGTCAAATTCGACCAGTGTCACACCTGTTTCTTTTGGATCTAGCTGAAGAAGATCTGCATGTTCGTCGTTCCGTTCAAAAACGGGTATAATTCCAAGTTTTTCCGCAGCAAGCTTTCGATCAGCAACGTTATCGCAGTCAAAAATGGCCATATATCCACCAACACCGCTATTTCGCTTGAGAAACCGATGTACCGCTGTATTTTCGTGGGTTGGTGCGACAAGTTCTATAAAACTACCTCCCACTGCGAACATTGAATTTTCAAGTCCAAAATGTTCCAGTTGTTCTCGATGGCAGGGGGATTGCCCTAAAATTCTTGAAATTTTTCCTTCTATTCCTCGAATATCGAGGGTTGCGAGGCATACTTGGCGTAAACGGACGTAGGATTTGTTTTGCATGTATGCCTCTCCAAAGTTAGCCGGCCAGTTGCTGACGAGTTATTTCTTGTTCCACAGCAACCATTCGGTCTTTACCGAAGAACATTTCATCGCCAACAAATACGGTTGGGCACCCGAAGATCCCGCGTTCAACGGATTGGGTGGTGTTTGCAAGAAGCGCCTCTTTTACGTCAGCTTCTTGAACACGACTGAAAATGTGGTCCGCATCAAACCCATGATCTGTAAACGCCTTATGCACGACTTCTGGATCATCCATTTTTAGCGAATTTTCCCACATATCTTTCAGAGTTTCATCAACATATTTATCTAGGAAACCTTCTTGTTCTGCGACAATTGCCCCCCGCATTAACTGAACAGTGTTTAACGGGAAATGTTCATTCATACGGAAGTTTGTCATCTCATGATCGCGAATAAATCGCATCAACTCAACACGCATATATTCGTTTTTGTTTTTAACATTTTGATTTGTAATAAACGGGGCTTGATTGCCTGTCAGTTTGAAAATGCCACCGAGTAACACCGGAACGTATTTGAACTTAACGCCAGTTCGTTCCTCAATACCGGGGATAAGTTTATGGCTGAGGTAGATGTTTGGGCTGGCCACATCGAAGTGGAGTTCTACATTCACTGTCATTTTATTCTCACTGTTCTCTTTGTTATTGATTTTATCAAAAGCTACCATTTTTCTGACCATGGGCGAAGATCAATTTCAAACGTCCATGCATCTCTCGGCTGGTTATGTAAATGCCAGTAATTGTCTGCAATATGATCGGGGTTTAATATGCCATCCTGATCTTTCAGGGCATATCGCTCTGGGAAGTTGGTTTTGATGAAGTCGGTATCAATTGCGCCGTCCACAACCACATGTCCCACATGAATGCCGAGCGGGCCTAGCTCGCGGCTCATGGATTGTGCAAGGGCGCGCAGGCCATGTTTTGATCCAGAAAAAGCGGCAAAATTGGCAGCGCCACGCATGCTTGCAGTGGCGCCGGTGTATAGGATGGTCCCGCGGCCACGATCCCGCATCCGGAGAGCAACTTCTCGGCCGCAAAGGAACGCTGAAAAACAGCCCATTTCCCAAATTTTGAAATATTTGCGGGCAGTTTCGTCAAAAATGCTCGAAGGCACGTTGGCGCCAATATTGAAGACTAAAACTTCAATCGGGCCGATTTCAATTTCGATTTTTTCGACAAGATCGACGACCTGATCTTCTTTACGGGCGTCACATCCAAATGGAATTGCGGTGCCGCCAGCGGCCTCAATCTCTTCAATGAGAGGGGTGAGTTTTTCGGCGTTTCGCCGAACGCAGGCAACCATAAAGCCTTCTTTCGCAAAGCGTTTTGCGATAGCGCCGCCGGTGGCATCACCTGCGCCAATAACCATTGCTACTTTCTTTTTAGACATTTTGATCGCCTTTTTTTTTGAGTGTAGAAGTTATGTTCTCAAATATCAATATTGCGTAGGTTTCATTCATCCTTCGAGGACTTTAGTTGTAGTACAACTGCATCTGCGATCTCCAACGCGAGTTTTATGGCAGTATTCGCCATTGGATCATCGGTGTCTTGGGTCAGGCCAACCGATTTTAAGTGGGCTGGATCGGCAGAACGCGAGATCAAATCCACAGCAGTTTCCAGAAGGTCCGGAGAGGTTTTTCCAATACCGGACATATCCCGAAGAGCGCGTCTTACTGCTTGCCGCTGACTTGTGTGTGCGAGATTACATCCGTCTGAAGTAATGACTTCTGAAGTGGTGAGAATGGCCAGATTTTCTTTAGTGAAGGCACGATAACGGTAAAGGTGGTCCTCAAGAACGGCCCGAGATTGTGCCGGTGTCGTGGCACTACGTAACATTTCGCGGCTTTTGGCAAACAACGCTTCGTAGCCCTTGGTCATAAAGGAAAAGGCAAGGGATCCCATATCAGGGAAGTGCCGATATACTGTCCCGCGACCAACACCAGAAAGCTTCACTATATCTGACATGGTCGGCAGCCTGTCAACTTCGTGCCGAGTGGCGTTATGAAACGCGTCCATAATTTGTTGCCGGTTTAAAAGTGCATCACTTCTGGTCATACAAACACCTTTTCCCATGGGGAGGAATATGTGGACATTTGTCCATTTATGCATTATACGGACATATGTCCATTTAGGAAGTGTTTTGTTGGAGCGTTACGCTTCGATGAACAAACAACTAGAAAATTGAGGAGAACATAAGTGTCTTTGCCCCCTTTATTACAGAACCGGCTGTCAATTCCAGTTATCGGATCACCGCTTTTTATTATCTCAAACCCTGATCTGGTTATTGCTCAGTGTAAAGCCGGTGTGGTTGGATCATTTCCAGCGCTAAATGCGCGCCCGATTGAAGTATTGGAAGAATGGTTGATCCGTATCACTGAAGAGCTCGACGCTTATAATCAGGCAAACCCGGATAAGCCTGCAGCTCCTTTTGCGGTGAACCAAATCGTCCACAAATCCAACAACCGCTTAATGCAGGATGTTGAACTTTGTGCAAAATATAAAGTTCCGATCACAATCACATCACTTGGCGCCGTTGAAGCTGTGAATGATGCCATGCATGCAGCTGGCGGCATTGTAATCCATGACGTGATCAATAATCGTTTTGCCAAAAAAGCCATTGAAAAAGGTGCCGACGGCGTGATCGCAGTCGCAACTGGTGCAGGCGGCCATGCGGGCGTCTTGAACCCGATCGCTCTTATTCAGGAAATTCGCGAATGGTTTGACGGCTTGGTGTTGCTCGGCGGTTCGATTGCTACCGGCGACGCTGTTTTGGCGGCACAGGCAATGGGCGCGGATTTGGCCTATGTCGGCTCTGCATTCATCGCAACTAAAGAAGCAAACGCTAGCGAAGGTTATAAGCAAGGTATTGTTGATTGCAACGCTGATGACATCGTTTACACGAACCTGTTTACAGGTATTCACGGAAACTATTTGAAGCCGTCTATCGCTGCTGCGGGAATGGATCCAGACAACCTTCCGGTAAGTGAGCCTAGTGCAATGAATTTCGGTTCAGGCGGAAATACTGACGCCAAAGCTTGGAAAGATATCTGGGGTTGCGGTCAAGGTATCAGCGCTGTTAAGGAAGTGCCAACTTCTGGTGAATTGGTTGAGCGACTAATTAAGGAATACAATGCTGCAAAAGCACGTGTTCTCGCCGCGTAATAAAGACTTAGTTTAAATTAATTGTTGCTTGGGATCAGGATTTAATATCCAGCAGGGTTGCCTGCATTTCATCCCAAGCGATGATTGACTTGAGGTTAGCTTCGTATGTCCGTTGTGCGATTTTGTTATTGACCAGTTCAGTAGCTAAATCCACATTCGGGCTATCAACAAAGCCGTCATCTGACGCCAAAGGATGTGACGGCTGGTAGGAGAGGGCCGTTGCAGGGTCTCTCTCTATTACTTTGGCTTCAGGCCCGCCTTGCGGCCCCGAAATATTTACGACATCGACAGGTTTATAAGCGGCATCACTGCCGGTTGCACCTGGCGTGCCAACGGTTTGCATGTTCGCGATATTGCTTGCACCAGCCGAGACACGTCGCGTCGCGGCGTTCATTCCAGCAAGTGCCGATCCAATAACCGATGACATGTAAAACTCCTACTACATAAAATTTTAAACAAACTTTATACGAAAATACGATTTTCAATATACACTTTATAAGAGCGAAACGTTAACTTAGCGTTAAAATCTGTTATAGGCTGTTAGCTTGTCAAAATAAGAACAACTGTACCGGCAAGTAACAGGCCCATGGTAATGTTGAATCTCCGTAAAGATCTTGGCGTGGATAAGAGGCGCCGAACTTGTGTTCCGCCAATTACCCAAGCCATAACAGCTGGAAAACTCACGAACGCATGCCCGCCCACCAAATACATAATATCTTCATTCGTGATGCCAGTTCCTTGTGTAAAGGCAACGGGGATTGTTCCAGCTACGATCCAGGCTTTTGGATTAATGTATTGAAACAAGGCAGCTTGAAAGAAATTGAGAGGCTTTGGAACGTTTGCATCAGAGATTGTCGATGATTGACTGATCCGATACGCCAGATACAGCAAATATGCGCTTCCTGCATATTTAAGGATTGGCTGCAATATCGGGAATGTCGTGAAAATTTCACCCAGACCAAAACAAGCGATGGTTAGCATAAACAGGAAACCAAAATAGACGCCTGAAAAATGCGGTATGGTTCTGCGAAATCCAAAATTCACACCTGAGGCTGCCAACATAATGTTATTTGGACCAGGGGTTACAGCACTTATGAACGAATAGGGCAACAGAGCGGCGAGGGCGACTGACATGGGGATACCTTTCACAATATGTCAGCAATAGTGACCTAAAATAGGAAATATGTCAACATAGCTGCCTTATTTGTTTATATGTTGCTTAACAATGCTTTCCAGTTTTCTAGAATTTCCAATAAATAGGAACGTCTACCTTCAATAACTTCTCTACTGTCATATAGGTTTTCAATTTTGAAATTATTTCTATTTAAGAGAAGGGAATAAGAGTTTCCAGTACTCTCGACGTCCAAATTATTCTCTGACCGGCATAGAATGAGAAGATATTCTGTATGTGTAAGATCCTCTTGCAGATCGGTCTCAAGGAAACTCTGTAGTGTTCTGCCCTCTTCGTCACAATCGAATGTAATCTCGCCGCTATCTGGATCTCTTTCAATTTCACAGAGCATATCTATTCACCAACTTTATAGATGGGATAGGCCGTGATTATTCGACCGTCTTTTAAGAGATATCCTTCGATTTCAAAACCGTTACCAGACCGGCCCCGCCATTTACGGCCATTTTTCAATTTGTTGTTTTTAAATGCATACAGGATGGTCTGAATGACCTTTTCCTTGCTAAAGCGATTTGGAAACATGCTGGAGAATTTTGTTTTCCATTGTCGCGTTTTCGCGTCCCAGATTTCGATTATGGCAGTGTAGACGCCAGTTTTGTTTGGGGTGGATAATATTTTCTGTAAGCGTGTTGCTTTCGGCGGGGGCGTACGAAGGATGTCAATATGATGAAACCCTGTGGGTTTTCCGCTTCTATTTATCTGACCTTGGAAAATATGAATGAGGCTAATTGAAGGAGACGTGTTCGACCACTGAACTGGTTGCTTGGCTACAGCGAAATCTGCGTATAGAAGAAAGAGGAATGCAAAGAAAACACTGGCAAACGCCTTCATGAAGGGGGCGGGCCGCTCACAAAGCTTTCAACAAGACTGCGGGCAACAAGGTTCCAACCATCAACCAACACAAAGAAAATGAGCTTGAAGGGTAGGGCAATCATCACAGGGGGCAACATCATCATACCCATGGACATGAGGATGGATGCAACGACCATATCAATAACTAAGAACGGTATAAAAAGCAAAAATCCGATCTCGAACGCGCGTTTTAACTCACTTATCATAAAAGCCGGGATCAATACTTTGAGCGGGACATCTTCCGGAGTTTCTATTTGTTCCGTTGCGCTTAGATCCATGAATAGAGCGACGTCTTTCTCACGCGCATGTTTAAGCATAAAAGTTTGAAACGGTAGGGCTGTCCGTTCAAATGCTGTGGCTTCGTCAATTTCTTCGTTGATTAGCGGTAGAATACCATTGTCATAAGCTGCTTCAAAAGTGGGCGCCATAATGAAGCTTGTTAAGAAGAGAGCTAGAGAGATAATCACTACGTTTGGCGGTGTCGTTTGAACACCGAGGGCACTTCTTAGCAATGACAAGACAACAATTAGCCGTGTAAAAGATGTCGTAACGATCAGAATAGCAGGTGCTAAACTTAAAATTGTCATTAGAACAATAATTTGAACGATGCGACCTGTCAGTGGACCGGCGGCATCACCAAGATCAAGGTTAAGCGATTGCGCAGCGACTTCGACCGGCATGAAGAAAGCAATTCCACCCAGAACAAATGTTAATGCCATCATCAAATGAGACGCACGTAGTCTCTTTAGGTACGTTTTTGCAGCGAAAGTCATTGTGCGTCCTCTTTACGATGAGAAATCGGAGAAAGGGTCGGAAGGCGCGGTTCTGTCTCATCTGTAATAGAAGTCTGATCCATATCTGGTTCGCCTTCTTCAACAGGTTCTGTGTTAGAAAGATTTTGCATGGGAATGTCGCGCTCAATGACGAGATCTCCATCAGGACCCAACAACAGTAAATGTTCACGGTCGTCACGCCGAATTAGAACCAAGCGTCTTTTTGCATCAAGCCCAATCATCTGACTTATTGCGAGGCGTTTCTTCTTGTTTAGAGTTTTTTCGACACTCGGCACAAAACCGAATTTACGTATCACGACAGTTATAAGACCGATTAGTCCAAGGACAAAAATCAGGACAACCAAATATTTCGAATAAAGTAGAAAGTCCATATGCCCTGTTATTTTCGCTTTGTGAGTTTTCCTTGATCCATTCTAACCGGTTGTTAGAATTTTGAAAATCTATATTCAGATTTAACTGATTTGCCGGTTTTTATCCATCCAGCATTTTAATGTGTAGCGAGACGTCTTCGTAATTTTTTTGAATTTCCTTGGAAAGATCATCCAATAAAGCCAACAATTCCTCGAAACCTTCGACTAGGCTTCCCCGTTCGGAGATTTCAAGTTCGGCTACTTTTCCGTGAAGTTGTGACAGCCTATCCGGAATTTTGGAAATATCGACAGCAGTCCCGTGCTCTGCATTGGCAAGGCTGGTTTTTAATTCAGATTTCATAGACTGAATATCGGCCAGTATCTGCTCATTCATTGTCATCGGGTAATCCTGTTACTTCAAACTTCGGTGGTGTCTCGTCTTCATTTTGAGCACGATACAGATAAGACAGAATTTCTGAAACTGCTGCGAAAGCCTCAAGCGGTATAGGACTATCCACATCTACTTGAGACAGAATTTGTGCCAAATCAGAGTCTTCACGAACTTTAACATCATTGGCAAACGCTATCTCGAGTATTTGTTCCGCAACTGCCCCGCGCCCAGATGCAGTTACCACAGGCGCATTGGTAGTTCCCCTGTCATGCGACAAGGCAACAGCGATAGGGCTTTTATCTTTGCCTGCTCGGTCGTTATCGGCCATTCCGTATCTGACATCCTCAACAATTTACGCGACAGTTAGAACATAATATGTTGCTCTTCGGCAAATAGAATAGTCTGCAAAATTAACCTTAACCAGACTTAAGCCAGATCCAGTCCTGCAACCAGACGAGTTGTTGCGCGGATGTCACGAACTTCAGCATCAGCCAATGCACCAACTTTATTCAGTTCATAATGGCAACGAGGAAGATTGTAATGAGGAATAGACGGATAAAGGTGATGCTCAATATGATAATTGACGTTGTGTGGAAATAGCAGAAATCGGATCCATGCAGGCCCAAGATTGGTACGCGACGCTTTAAGTGGGCTGTTTGTAGACGTGACGCCGCCATGCTCACAAATTGCCCGAAATCTCAATATGGGTTGAAGAAAGGTGAGGAGCGGGAGGATCCACAGAACCAGATACTCTAGAAGAAACCCTGAATAGTATGCGCATACAGGGGCAGCGATATGAAAGACAACAATTGTCCAACGGTCTTTATCAGCCGCTAACTTCAACGCAGGCGATGTGTCGTCCAAAGGATTGTGAGATTGTTTTGTTCCATCCGCATGTTGCGTGTCCACTGACTGTTTGCCAAAAAAATACGCAAAGGTTTTCACGGCAGTTCCACCTGTCAAATCCTTCAGAAGCTTTTTAATCAAATATGTCGTGCCGCGAGGGTAACCACCATGCAACGGAATATCGGGATCTTGCTTTTCGTATAAATGATTGTGGTGTAAGCGATGAAGGACGCGATAACTGCACATTGAGATCCCTACAGGGGAAGCCACGCAACGTCCGATCAAATCGTTGAGCCAACGATTCTCAAATAAACGATAGTGGGCAGCGTCATGTGCCAGCACAAAACAGGCTTGCTGGCGAGTTGCTATTAACAGAATAGAGGGAATAATAACCCACAAATTCCAGAAATACAGACTGAACGCAACGCATAGACTAATAACGCCAACTGTTTCTGCGATCGCAAACGTAGATTTAACAGGGTTGAGCTTTGTTAGTTCTTTAACAATGTCAGCGGGCAGAGGTCTGACTTTTCGGCTGTCATTTCTAAACTCGTTCCCTGTTTTTATTGCGCGTTCGTTCATTATTGTTACTCGCGTGTTGTTTCCGCTTTGGTCAACAACATGGCATTGTTTGAGGTTTAGAGAAATAAAATATTGCTTGAACTGCCCTTGATCGAAAAGATTTTAACTTCGTGCTTGCATGTCGTTTAGGTAATGATTATGTTGCGCCTCGCTGATACCTTTGTATCGGGCGCTCAGATATCAATTCAGATATCACATTGAGTGGTGATGAGGCTATTGCCTCATTTTTGCAGCAAACATTTTTAACACTCTAAACTGCCTTTTCAGGAAGCCTTATTTTTGCTCGGCCCATTGGCAGTTAGATGTTTGCTTTGACTAAAATTAAGACATTCGCAACTTTTCGCGAATGTCATTTGAAAGGACTAAAGACATTATGCAGTTGGAGAAGACACTCGTAGGTAAAAAAGTTGCTATCCTTGTCGCTAACGGATTCGAAGAATCCCACATGACCGATTTGCACAAAACACTTGTTGAAACAGGTGCAGAAGTCAAAATCGTCTCTCCTGAAAAAGGTGTCGTGAATAGTTGGCATGATAATAATTGGGGCCACTTTTTCCCAGCCAACGCTCATCTTCCAACCTCAATGTCTCATCATTTTGATGCTGTAATCGTTCCAGGCGGTACGCGCCATGTGGCTCGTTTGGCCTCGAACCCGCAAACAGCACGTTTTATGCGCGGATTTATGGAAGACAACAAACCTATTGCGTTGTTTGAAGATGCTGTGAAGATTCTTGCATTTGATGGTGTGCTTGAGCACCGTAATGTTGCTGCAATCGAAACCATCAAAGAAGATATTGCAGCTCTGGGTGCCGATATCGTCGAAGAAACACTTGTCGTTGACGACATGCTTTGCACTGCAACAGGCGAACTTTTACCGCTGGTTGGTAAACTTGTTGGCTGTATTCAGGCGTATGAGCCCGAAGCATGGGAAGCTGCATAAGGGTTTAAACTTTACAAAAACCCGTTATAGTGATGCCTCTGGTTTTCCAGAGGCATTTTTTTTGCCTTTAATGCCAGATGATGGGAGTTAACAGATTATTTACTTTTTCTTTACCAATTTTGCCTAGATTCAAAAAACGATTATCTGTGGCGGATGTAGTGAGTCCAAAATGAGTTTAAAAAATATACCTTTATTTTCAGCTTTGACTGAGCGCATGAAGTGGTTATCTGCGCGGCAAGGTGTATTGTCTCAAAACATCTCAAACTCAGACACGCCAAACTATCAGGCGAAAGACCTGAAACCACAGAACTTCAAGGATATGGTTGCCCGCCCAGAAGCAACAAAAGTCCATCTAGCAAAGACTAACGAAGGTCACATTGTAAATGACGACGGTCAACGAGAATTTAAATCGAAGACTGATAAAAAGCCTTACGAAATCACACCAACTGGTAATGGTGTCGTTTTGGAAGAGCAGATGTTGAAACTTGCAGATACGCAAATCCAATATCAATTGACAACGTCACTTTATAAAAAGCAAATCGGTATGCTTAAGACTGCACTTGGTCGTGGTAATTAGGAGCGATTGAAATGGATCTTCTGAAATCAATGAAATTGGCTGCTGCGGGTATGAAAGCCCAAGGTGAGCGGATGCGCGTTATTTCAGAGAATCTAGCCAATAAAGACAGTGTCGGACGCACCGCGGACGAAGACCCTTATCGGCGAAAAATCGTATCCTTTAAAAACGCATTGGATCGCGAGATCGGTGCAAGAAAAGTAGAGGTCGATAAAATTACCGAAGATAAATCAGCGTTTGGACTAAAGTTCGATCCCAATCATCCAGCTGCAAACGAAGATGGTTACGTTAAAACACCTAACGTCAACTCTTTGATTGAAATGATGGATATGAAAGAAACACAGCGTTCCTATCAAGCGAATTTGGGGGTTATTGATGCTTCCAAGAAAATGATTGCGCAAACACTAGAAATTTTGCGTTAATAGGCAATGGATTAAAGGTTGGAGTAGCATAACATGGTGGAAACATCCCCGATATCAGCGCTACAAGCTTATACCAAAGCTATTGATCAGGCTGCGAATTCGAAAAGTACAGGTACGGTAGTTGGCTCTGATGAAGTGACAACCGGCCCAAGTTTTGCTGAATTGGTGCAGGAAGCTGGAAAAGAAGCCGTCTCTGACGGATTGAATTCTGAAAAAGTTAGTTTGCAATCTCTAACTGGCGAAGCCGGACTTGTTGACATTGTGACCGCGATTAGTAGCGCAGAAGTAACTCTGGAAACAGTAGTTTCTGTACGTGATCGTGTGATTCAGGCTTATCAAGACATCATTAAAATGCCAATCTAGTTTATATCTGGATTATTTGATGGCAAGGGGTGAGGGATGACACCAACAGATGTTGTTGATGTAGCGCGCGAGGCCATCTGGGTTCTCTTAATGGTTGCGTCTCCTATTATGCTTGTAGCTTTGGGTGTTGGCCTTGTGGTCGCATTGGTACAAGCTCTTACTCAAATTCAAGAAATGACTTTGGCGTTTGTGCCAAAAATACTGGCCATTTTCCTCTCACTTATCGTTTTCTTTCCCTTCATGATCACGTCAATGATGGATTTGATGGAACAGATCAGGCAGCGAATTGCCGCGTTGTAGGGCGAAATAGATGCTCGAAGAATTTCTGAATGTTAACATTTTCGCGTTTCTCCTAGTTTTCTCGCGGATCGGAACTATTTTCATGATAGCGCCGGGGTTCGGTGAAGGATTTGTAACGCCGCGGATCCGGTTGTCAATCGCACTTGCTGTATCGTTTCTTATTATGCAATTTGTTGCTGATAAACTGCCGCCTCAACCAGTCTCTGTGATTGAGCTCTTTCTATTGTTAACCGGTGAAACTGTTATTGGGTTAATTATTGGTGGTGCCCTTCGCCTTGCGGTGAGTGCCCTGCATACGGGCGGTACAATTATAGCGCAGCAATCTGGTTTGGCCGCGGCTCAGTTTTTTGACCCTACCCAGGGCGCGCAAGGAGCGGTGACCAGTAGTTTCCTGACGTTGATGGGGATCACAATGATCTTTGTAACTGATATCCATCATCTCTTTTTACAAGGAACCTACGCTAGCTACACCTTGTTTGAAGTTGGAAAACTTCCCCCGTTTGGAGATATGGCGGAATTAGTAACGGGGTTTGTGTCAGGTAGTTTTAAACTGGGCTTTCAAATATCGGCCCCGTTTCTTGTTTATGGTTTGACGTTTTATATTGGGATTGGTCTGATTAACAGACTGATGCCACAAGTTCAGATTTTCTTCGTGGCTATGCCCCTTCAAATTGCGTTGGCATTTTCGATCTTTGCCATAACATCCGGGGCAAGCATTATGTGGTTTATCGCCTACTACGAAGAGACGCTTATGCGTTTCCTCGGGGGTTAGCTAAATGGCAGACGATCAAGACGATGCACAGAAAACGGAGGAGCCGACCTCCAAAAAGCTTGAGGATGCCCATAAAAAGGGACAGGTCCCCAAATCGCAAGAGGTTGGCCATTGGTTTATGACAATGGGGATCACGTTAGTGATACTTATTTTTATGGCTGGTCTTGGACGTGGCCTCTCGTTTGATCTTTATAAATTCTTGGAACAACCCCATAATATTTCTTTAGCCCCGTTTCATTTGCGAGATGTCTTCCAAAATCTAGGGTATGCGGTAATCGCAGTGTTAGCACCAGTACTTGGCATTTTAATGCTGTCGGGACTAACTGGAACGCTTATCCAGCATCGCCCAGTTTTCTCCACAGAGAGACTTAAACCCAAACTCAACAAAATATCGTTATTTGCAGGAGTGAAACGACTTTTCTCTATGAAATCCTTTACGGAATTCTTGAAAGGTATTTTAAAAATCCTCCTTGTTGGAACCATTGCAGTTTTGCTTGTGGCACCAAAAATGGACGAATTGCAGCTCGTAATGACATACGAGATGATCGGTGTTTTGGAGCTGTTGCAATCTATGCTACTCAGCCTTCTCACTGGTGTTGCAGCGGTGATGGCTGTTATCGCAGGTCTTGATTTAATGTACCAACGTTACAATCACGCAAAAGAATTGCGTATGACCAAGCAAGAAATAAAGGACGAAAACAAGCAATCAGAGGGTGATCCTATGATCAAATCCCGATTGCGGGCTCTGCGTATGCAGCGCTCACGCCAAAGAATGATGCAGGCTGTCCCGTCAGCCGATGTGATCGTTACAAACCCGACTCATTATGCTGTTGCTCTCCGTTATAAGCCTGAAGTAGATCCGGCGCCGATTGTTCTGGCGATGGGTATGGATAACATTGCACTGAAAATTCGTGAAATTGCTAACGAAAATGAAATACCTATCGTGGAGAATCCTCCCCTTGCACGTGCCTTACATGCGTCGTGTGAACTTGAACAAGAAATACCGTTTGAACATTTCCGTGCGGTAGCGGAAATAATAGGGTATGTAATGCGCCTAAAGAAAAAATAAACGAGGGAATTCGCAAGGAATGGGGTTAGAAAAACAACAGGAGCGGGGTAAAGACAGGAGATTTTTTCTTGGTGTTGATGCTCGACAGTTAGCTGCCGCCTATTTTTTAGTTGCAACCTTGATTGTTATAGCGGCCATTCTCGGCCGAGAACTCAGTTTTTTCAATTTGATCGTTCTTAGTACCATGGTTCTTGGTACTATGGGGCTCGGTCTCTGGTATTTGATTTTCCACGGTCTAAGAAGGGCCGCTTCTGGCGAGATGGATTTGATCGCTGAATTTGTCTCTTCCAGTCCTGAAGGACGCTTAATCACCAACAAAAACGGTGAATTTCTGTTAGCTAATGAAGCTTACTATGATGTCCTGCATATTGAGAAACGAGACGGGAACAAAACTCTGCTTGAAGTAATGAGTGAAAACATTGCTGCGCGCGAACAATTACGATCCCTGAATAACGCTGCAAAACGAGACGAAGTTCACGATATGCGCGTTGAATTAAAAACTGAGGACGGACGTTGGCTCGCTGTACTTGCTCATCCTATCAAATCCATTCCGGACTGTATTATTTGGTATGTAGCCGAAACCACGACGCAACATAAAATCGAAGAAGTGGAGCGGAGTGAACGCGAAAAGCTTTCTGAATACTTTAACAACGCCCCTGTTGGTTTTTATTCGCTGGATAACCGCGGACATGTTCAATTTGTAAATAGAATTTTTGCTGAATGGTTGGGGTACCACCAACGAGAACTTTCAGACAGTAACATCGCCTTCTCTGATATCGTCATAAAAGGAGATGATCGCCAACTTAGTCTGATGGATGGCATGACCGATGATGGTCACCGATATGAGGGCGAATTACAGCTTTGTCGTCGTGATGGCACTATTTTACCGGTCCATGTTACCCAAACTGTCGCCCGTGATGAAAATGGTGATGTAATCGGATCACGAAGCGTTGTTCGCGAACTATTGCAAGAACAGTTATGGCGCGAACGTGTTGAGAGCGCGGAACAACATTTCAGACGCTTCTTTGAAGCTGCCCCTATTGGCATTGTATTGTTGGATGTAAAAGGGATCGTCGTCGAAGGAAACCCTGCTTTTCGTGTTTTGACGGAAACGGTTGTTGATAGCGCTATTGGCAGTCATGTAAGTGAACTTGTTGTTGAACCGGACAGGGAAGTTCTAACGGAAAAGTTAGCTCAAGCCTCTGCCAGTGATTTAGCGCCAAAACCACTTGAAATGAAATTACTCGGCGGGGAGCGTGTCGCCAACTTCTATATCAGTGGTGTTGAAAGTGCTGATGGCACGGCCAACAGTATGTTAATCCATATCATTGATACCTCTGCCCAGCGCCAACTGGAAGTTCAGTTTGCACAAAGCCAGAAAATGCAAGCGGTTGGGCAGCTGGCTGGCGGTATCGCCCATGACTTTAATAATCTACTCACCGCAATGATCGGGTTCTGCGACTTACTATTATTGCGCCATCAGGTGGGCGATCAATCATATTCAGATATTAGCCAGATTAAACAAAATGCGAACCGGGCCGCAGGCCTTGTGAGGCAATTGCTTGCCTTCTCACGCCAGCAAACACTTCGTCCAAAAGTAACTGATTTGACAGAGGTTTTAGCTGAACTTTCAAACCTGCTCAGACGACTGATCGGCGAGACTATTGAGCTGGAAATCAAACACGAACGCGATTTGTGGTTGGTGAAGGTTGACCAAAGTCAGTTTGAGCAGGTGGTGATTAACTTGGCTGTGAACGCCCGTGACGCCATGTCAGGGGATGGGAAGCTATCGTTTAAAACTGAAAATTATACGGTTCGGGTTCGGGGGCAAGATGCTCACGAATTGGTCCCTGTCGGTGACTATATCAAGATCAAGGTGTCCGACACAGGAACAGGCATCCCTAAAGGGGTTATTGAGAAAATCTTTGATCCATTCTTCACCACCAAAAAGGTTGGTGAGGGTACTGGTCTCGGCTTAAGTACAGTTTACGGGATTATTAAACAAACTGGCGGCTTCATTTTCGTGAAAAATAATGAAGACGTTGGCACAACGTTTGAGATCTTTTTACCAAAAATATCTGAGGCTGCTCAAATTACGGATATTGCAGCGGTAGAGCCACAGAAAAAGCATAAAGATCTGTCTGGTGTTGGGACGATCTTACTCGTAGAGGATGAAGATCCAGTTCGTTTGTTTGCGGCGCGCGCCCTACAAAATAAGGGGTATGAAGTTCTGCAAGCGGATTGCGGAGAAACAGCACTTGATCTTGCATTAGATTATGATGGTGAAATTGATCTGTTGATCACTGATGTTGTTATGCCGAATATGGACGGCCCGACTTTGGTCAAAAACATCACCAAGGAAAAACCTGATTTGCGTGTGATATTCATATCAGGTTATGCGGAAGATGCTTTCCGTAAAGATCTTGATTTTGACATCAATAACATCGAATTTCTTCCCAAGCCTTTCTCGCTTAAAGAAATAGCAGAGAAAGTAAAAGATGTGCTTGGGAATTCATAAGGAGATTTGTGGGTGAGGGGAATAATCCCCTCATTTTTTCCTTTTACCGGGATGTATATCCATCGTTTTAGCGATAATTTCCAACATAACTTCATTCGCACCGCCTCCTATTGACGTTACGCGAAGATCTCGAAGAGCGCGAGAGATGTAATTCTCGTTCATGACGCCCTGGCCACCCCAAAATTGTAGACACTCATTGGGAACAGTCACAGCAAGACGACCAAGCATTAACTTGCACATAGAGGCAAGCTTGGTCACATTCTCACCGGACATATACAGATCGGTCGCCCGGTAGAGCATGGCACGCAATGCTTCGACATCTGTCGCAAGACCGGCAATTTTGTGATAAACGGCTTGGTTGCTAAGAATAGAATGACCAAATACCTGGCGTTGATCAGTATATTCGATGGTCTCTTCAATTATTACTTCCAGAACGCGAAGACCGCGCGCGACAGCAAATAATCTTTCTTCCTGAAACTGCTCCATCTGATAGGTGAAGCCTTTGCCTTCTTCGCCGATACGGTTACGAACGGGAACACGTACGTCATCAAAGAATAATTCAGCCGTATCGGAACTTACCAAACCCAGTTTATCCAGTTTTCTGGAAACACTAACGCCTTTGCTTTTCAGCGGCACAATGATCAGGGATTTGTTCTGGTGAATGTTACCGTCTGATGATGTGTTACACAATAGGCAGATCCAATCACCTTGGACGCCATTTGTGATCCACATTTTGGAACCATTGATAATGTAATCATCTCCGTCGCGCACTGCAGTTGTTTTAATCTGGGCGACATCGGATCCTGCCGAATTTTCACTAACACCGATACACCCAACTAGATCACCGGCAATTGTGGGCGCAAGGAAATCTCGTTTAAGTTCATCACTGCCATATAGGGCAAGGGCAGGTGTACACATGGTTGTTTGAACACCGATAGATGTTGAAACCCCATTACCTCTAATATTGCCCAGAGCTTCAGCAAATATCATTTCATAAGAAAAATCGAGTTCAAGACCACCATATGCAGCGGGCTTTCCAATTCCGAGAAGACCAGCGTCACCAAGTTTTTTCATCACTTCATGGGCTGGATAAATCTCGGCCTTTTCCCATTCATCCATATATGGATTAATGTGTTCATCAATGATGTGTTTGGTTGTTCTTTGTAATTCCAGATGTTCTTGAGTGAGCTGCATTATTTCAACCTTTCTTATTTTGTTATGGAGGTCGTTTTTCGCAATATCTTGGTACTACTCTTTTAGGCTTTTGACGAAATCAGAATATTCCGCTCGATGAAATCCCTCAAATGCGGGCAATTTTTTATGGTCCGGAATGTCATAATTGATGTTTGTGTTGGGAACGCCGCCATCCACTCGAAGCGTTTCTCCTGTTAGAAACGACGAAGCAGGGCAGAGCAAAAATACTACAGCTGCTGAAATTTCAGATTCGGTTCCGAGGCGTTTTGTTGGCATTTTTTTACTACGAGTACTGATAACTTTTTTCCGCTCGTCACTATACGTATCTAACCCTGAAGAAGCTATTAGGCCCGGTGCAACAGCATTTACTCGAATACCATGATGGGCCCATTCAATCGCAGCCGTTTGAGTGAAACTGACCATACCAGCACGGGCAGCCCCAGAATGACCCATATTAGGCATGGAATTCCAAAAATCTGCGACGATATTAACAATATTTCCTCCTGAATTTCGCATGCTTTGGCGCATAACCTCGCGGCTTACAAGGAATCCACCAGTCAGATTGTTTTTAACAACGGCTTCCCAGCCTTTTAAACTGATATCCTCAAGCCTTGCGGGAAATTGTCCACCGGCATTATTAACAAGATGATTAATGGGACCGCAAGTGTCGACTACTTTTGCAATAGCAGATTTAACGGCGTCTTCGTCGCGGATATCAAAAGCGATGGAAATTACAGAACCGCCATCCTCAGTAATCTCCGCAACTACTTGGTCCAGCTTGTCTTGAGACCTTCCAGTAATGATAATGGATGCACCTAGTGCGGAAAGTTCGTGGGCAATACAGCGGCCAATTCCGCTGCCGCCGCCGGTTACAAGAACATTTTGACCTTCGAAAAGATTATTTTTAAAGACTGAAGAATATGACATTACTGAACCTGTTTTGTTTTTTGTTTTCTTTGATGATTTCAAGTTCAACATAATTTATCAAGTTTTGTTTTTCAGATCTCTATTTATTATGAAATCACGATATTCAGACAACATAGGTAGGCATGGGCGTTTTTGGTCTAAATGTTCTGATGCCGTTGCTCTACAATTTTCTTTATATTTAGAAGCGCTATATTGGCTTCTTCGTCCATTCTGATAATCATTTCCCTTGTCGGGGCTTTCTTGCGGGCAGGATTTATCATTGTTCTTTTGAAGCTGGTTTGTTCCCAATCCTGTGTCACATCGTACCTGACTATAATAGTGCCAATAAAATCGGTGCCTGTTTCGCCAATCCAAAAGCTGTTTTCTTTGTGATCAGTCACTACCCAATTCAAAGTTACTTCTCCAGTACGGGTAACCCATTTCTCAGAAAAGGTGTCACCAGTAATCAGAGGGCGATCATCGCTGTTAATATCATGGGTAGCTGCAAGCCATTCACACCATGAATTTGGGTTTGAAACATAGTTTAGTACGGTACTTGCGGGGGCCTTTATGTCAATGGAATGGCTTCGTTCAAAGGATACAGTTTCAGTCATCTTGATTCTTCTTTTTATTGTTTGATTTTTATCCGGCATTTAGGCGGATTTGAAGACTAGTGTTCCAAGTGTATCATAAATTATGATAGGGACACAAAAATGCCCGCTTCGGTAAGAAGCGGGCATTTAATGTCAAATCAGATGTTAGAATCTGGAAAACTCTCTTTTCGGGTTTTCATGAAGTCTATCAGGGCTTCATCAATTGCAGGATCCAGAGGCGGGATCTTGTAATCGTTTAGCATCTTCTTCCAAAGGGTATTGGCGCGGGTCGCTATATCAAGGGATCCATCCGCTTCCCACTGTTCAACGGAGTTATTGTCCGCAAGCTTGGAGCGATAGAAAGCACTTTCAAAGTTCCGCTGGGTATGCTCGCACCCAAGATAGTGGCCCCCAGGTCCAACTTCACGGATAGCGTCCATTGCCTGACCTTCTTCACTGATATCAATGCCTTTCGCGAGGACTTCCATCATAGAACATTGATCCATGTCCATAACGAATTTTTCATATGAAGAACATAATCCGCCTTCTAACCAACCAGCAGCGTGTAGGGCAAAGTTCACACCAGAATTCAACGTCATTTGAATTGTCTGGGCGCTTTCAAAGGCCGCTTGTGCATCTGGTAGTTTTGAGGCCGTAAACGATCCACCAGACCTGAACGGAATTTTTAGACGGCGTGCTAGTTGTGCTGCGCCATTTAGAACAAGTAGGCTTTCCGGTGTACCAAACGTTGGCGCACCTGACTGCATGGAGATGGAACTCACGAATGTACCAAAAATAACAGGTGTGCCGGGTTTGATTAATTGTGTGAGCGCCATACCCGCCATGGCTTCTGCCAGAAGCTGTGACAGCGTACCTGCTGGGCTAACCGGGCTCATGGCACCGGATAAAATAAACGGGGAGACAATAGCCGCCTGATTATTCGCAGCGTAGACTTTAAGCGCGCCAAGCATGGTTGCATCAAAAGTCATCGGGGAATTTGCGTTGATCAAATTGATCATGACGCAATTATTCTGAACAAATTCTTTGCCAAAGACGATCGATGCCATGTCGACACTGTCTTGCGCACGCTCAGGAGCGGTAACAGAGCCCATAAACGGCTTGTCAGAGTATTTAATATGGCTGTAAACCATATCAAAGTGACGCTTGTTTACTGGCAGATCTACGGGCTCACAAACGGTGCCGCCCGAATGGTGCATTGACGGAGCCATATAGGCGAGTTTCACAAAATTCTGGAAATCCTCAATGGTGCCATAGCGGCGCCCTTTATCAAGACACGTAACAAATGGAGGACCATAAACAGGAGCAAAAACCGTATTGTTGCCGCCGATTTGTACGTTTCTCTCTGGGTTTCTAGCAAATTGCGTGAATTCAGCAGGGGCAGTCTTTAGTAGCTCGCGGCAAAGACCTTTTGGAAAACGAACTCTGTCTCCCTGAACATCTGCTCCGGCGTCTCTCCAGATTTGAAGACATTCAGGATCATCTATAAAGCTGATTCCGATTTCTTCCAATATGGTATCCGCATTAGCCTCGATGATTTCCAGCGCTTCATCGCTGGTTAAATTCAAAACAGGCGTTTTCCGCGTAATGTATGGAATGGTAACTTCAGCATTTGCTTGACGCGCTTCTTTTCTAGCGCTTCTACCCCGGCGTCCGCTGGAACGGCGTCCACCTTCTTGAGTTTGCTCTTCCGACATTTGGATCTCCGACTGAAATACTGCACGATTAATAAGGTTGTCTTTGAATCCATTTAAGCAAATCAAATGAATGCCACTAGCACACAAGCGTCTTTTTAGAAGAGACATCTGACGCTTTTTGAATAGTGTAAATGAGGGCTAAAGCACGCTCTAAAAAGATGGCGTTTCAGGAACAGCGAATGTCGCAGATTGGTTAGCGGTACCTTCGATCAAAGTCCAACGTTACAAAATAATTTAGCTAGTTTTCTCGTTGAGATCAGTCTGAGGGTTGAGAAATGAAATCGCATGCAAGAGTTGTCGTCATTGGCGGCGGTGTTGTTGGTGTTAGTACACTGTACCATCTTACAAAGAAGGGGTGGTCTGATGTTGTCTTGCTCGAACGGACTGAGTTAACTGCGGGCTCTACGTGGCATGCGGCTGGCCTGCTTCCGCTCTTTAATATGAGTTATGCCGTCGGCAAAATCCATAAATACAGCGTTGATTTATATAAACGTCTGCAAGAAGAAACCGGTCAGGACGTGAGCTTTCACGTAACCGGCAACTTGCGACTGGCTAAAACCCAGGAGCGCATGGACGAGTATCTTAAATATTGTGGAACAGCCAACACCATCGGCGTTCCTTTTGAAATGATTACGCCATCAGAGGTGAAAGAGCTTTGGCCACTTGCAGATATTGATGGACTTGTAGGCGCTTTGTATCACCCAGATGATGGTCATATCGCGCCTGTAGACGTGACAAATGCCATGGCGATCGGTGCCAAGAATAATGGCGCTACCATCTATCGCCAAACTGAGGTGTTGTCTATTGAGCAGCAGCCTAATGATGAATGGCTAATCCGAACAAACAAAGGCGATATTACTGCAGAGCATGTAGTAAGTTGCACAGGTAACTATGCGCGGCAAACAGCTGCGATGGTTGGTCTCGATATTCCAGTTATCCCGGTTGAGCATCAATATATTATTACAGATGAAGTGCCGGAACTTGTAGCTCGCAAAAAGGCTGGTTTGCCTGAAATGGCGGTGCTTCGTGAAAGTGACGAGTCCTATTATCTTAGGGAAGAACGTCAGGGTTATATTCTGGGGCCGTACGAGAAAGGCGCTCCTGCTTGTTTCGTTGACGGGGTTCCGGAAACATTTGGTCAGGACCTGTTCCCGGGCGACCTTGAACGTTTAATGCCGCATGTCGAGGCTGCCATTAAACGCGTTCCCTCATTTGAGAATGCCGGTATCAAAGACATCGTAAATGGTCCCATAGCTTATACGCCAGATGGAAGTCCGTTGATTGGCCCTGCGTGGGGATTGAAAAATTTCTGGCTGAATGAAGGTCATAGTTTTGGTGTCACGGCAGCTGGTGGTTCAGGTTGGCAGCTTGCGGAATGGATTACCGAGGGCGAGCCCGGCATCGACATGATGGATTTGGATCCACGTCGTTTTGGTGCTTATGCTACAAAAGCTTATACAAAGCTGAAAAACGAAGAATGTTACGAACATGTTTTCGTCGTTCACTATCCAGATGAAGAGCGCCCGGCTGGGCGTCCTCTTAAACAGAGCCCCTGTCATGATCGCATGGCCGCGCGCGGTGCTGTGTTTGGCCAGCGCTACGGTTGGGAACGTCCAAACTGGTTTGCACCAGAAGGCGTTGAAGGCAAAGACGTATGGAGTTTTCGCCGGTCCAATTATTTCGAGCATGTCGGGAACGAAGCCAAAAACATGCGGACCAATGCCGGTTTAATCGACATCACGAGTTTTTCAAAGTTTCAGGTAACAGGTCCGGGAGCTGAGGCTTATCTGGACAGACTTGTCTGCCGAAAACTTCCAAAGGCGTCAGGCCGTATTCATTTAAGCCATGCCTTAAATAAAAGCGGTGGCATCAGATCAGAATTTACCATCATGAAGGATGGCCCGGGTTCATACTATCTGGTGAGTTCTGGTGCGGCCGAGCGTTTTGACGAAGACTACTTAAACAAAAACTTACCAAAAGACGGTTCTGTTCGTCTTGATAATGTCACAACTCAACACGGTGTCTTGGTGTTGGCTGGACCACGTGCAAGAGATATCTTATCAAAAGTAACAGACGCTGATCTTTCTAATGAAGCCTTTAAATGGCTGACAGGACAGCACATTACTGTTGGCCTTGCGCCGTGCCGCGCACTTCGCATGAACTTCGTCGGCGATTTGGGGTGGGAATTGCATCACCCAATTGAATATCAAAATCACATCTATGATGCACTGGTTAAGGCCGGCGAAGAGTTTGGTCTTCAAATGTGCGGAATGCGTGCGATGGACAGTTTGCGGATGGAAAAGAACTACCGTATGTGGGGTCAGGATTTAACAAGCGAATATACCGTTCTTGAGGCAGGTCTCGATCGTTTTGTACATCTAGATAAGGGAGACTTTATCGGTCGTGATGCACTCCTCAAGCAGCAGGACGAAGGCCTTTCTCAGAAATTCGTTGCTTTGGAAATATTCGGTATTAAAGATGCTGATGCACTTGGCAACGAACCACTCCGGGATACTGCGGGGAACATGGTCGGCCGTGCTACTGCGGGTGCTTATGGGCATTTCACCGGTAAGGCTCTTGCGCAAGGATATGTGGAAACTGCTTCTAGCGAAATCGGTACAAAACTGAAAATTACAATTTTGGGTAAAGATTACGACGCAGTCGTTATGGAAGAATCCGTTTACGACCCCGAGAATATTGCATTGAGGTCTTGAAACGTGAATATGAATAATAGTGTAGCGCATTTGGGAGTGTTCCATGGAAGATGAAGATATCGATTTATCGACGCTGAGCGATCAAGAATTGGTCGAGCAAATGCATGACGATCTGTATGACGGGCTTGCCGACGAGATTATCGAAGGAACGCAAATATTGTTAGACCGCGGTTGGGAGCCATACAAAGTGCTCACCGAAGCATTGGTCGAAGGTATGCGGATTGTTGGTGTCGATTTCCGTGATGGCATCTTATTCGTGCCTGAGGTTCTTTTGTCTGCCGGTTCAATGAAAGCCGGCATGAAGATTTTGAAACCACTTCTTGCTGCAACAGGCGCACCAAAAGCCGGTAAAATGGTGATTGGTACTGTTAAAGGCGATATTCACGATATTGGCAAAAACCTCGTCGTTATGATGATGGAAGGTGCCGGTTTCGAAGTGATTGATATCGGAATTAATAATCCGGTTGAAAACTATTTGGAAGCGTTGGAAGAGCATAAACCAGACATCATCGGTATGTCTGCGTTGCTTACTACAACCATGCCGTATATGAAGGTTGTTGTGGATGCTATGGTCGAAAAGGGCATTCGAAACGATTATATCGTGATGGTTGGCGGTGCCCCGCTTAACGAAGAGTTTGCAGACAGTGTTGGTGCCGATGCATACGGACGTGACGCTGCTATGACCGTTGAGCTTGCGAAGCAGAAAATTGCAGAGCGGGCAGCAGCCTGATTTTGGGTGAGTTTGAATGAGTAAAGTACCTTCTACATTATTGATCGCCTGCGGAGCCTTGGCAAACGAGGCAACAGCGATTTTGAAGCAAGAAGGGCTTGCTCATGTAGAACTCACCTGTTTACCGGCCAAGTTACACAATACACCTGCACTTATTCCAGATTTGCTCCGCGCAAAGATCAGGGAAAATAAAGACGCTTTTTCTGAAATCCTCGTTTTGTACGGAGACTGTGGGACTGCAGGCGGTATTGATCATGTTTTGGAAGAAGAAGGTGCGCGCCGCATAGACGGGGCGCATTGCTATGAGTTCTATTCCGGTGCCCGGCAATTTGCTGAAATGTTCGACGAGCATCCAGGGACTTTTTATCTGACAGATTTTCTAGTTCGCCATTTTGATCGCCTTGTATGGCAGGGTTTAGGGCTGGACCGTCATCCGGAACTGCTACCAATGTATTTTGGAAATTATACCCGCGTCATATATTTGGCCCAATTGCCAACGCCAGAATTAATCTCTCAAGCAAAAGACGCAGCTGTTCGGCTGGGACTAAATTATGAAATATTGGATACGGGCTTGAATAGACTGGAAGAATTTATTTCCAGCGCCCGTACGTAGGGGATTATTGAATGCAAGTTACTATTATTTATTGGAGAGATATCCCCTCGCAAGTGGTTTCGGGGACTGGCCGCAAAAAATCAAAAATTATGTTGTCAGATCGCTTTCAAGAAGCCATCGATATGGCAGCTATGCGTGATAAATCTCATGAAAGCAGCGATTATCTTGAGGGTTGGCGGAAAGAAAATTTATCAGAATTTGACGAAACAGCAGAAGACATCACCGCATCTGTGGCAAGTGGACTTGAAGCCAAGTTTGACGACGAATTGCTTAGATCTTTTGTGACCAATGGTGGTTGGGAGACCCGTTAATGCCAAAAGCAGCTTACCAACCCGCGAAAGCGAGCCCTGTTGTCCGTAATCGCTCAGCTTTCACCATACGTCTTTGGTCTGTTCGCCACTCAAAATTTCTAGAGAAAATCTATTTAGCACTGGCTGCAGTCTTTCTAAAACTTCATCCACTTTGGAATTTTATTGGGTATAGCCGTGCTGAAAAACCAGTCATGTTGGTGGAAAAGGCGGTAAAAACACTCCTGTTTGATTGCCGCATGTGCGGGCAATGTGCGTTGAGTGACACGGGAATGTCGTGCCCAATGAATTGTCCAAAATCACTTCGTAACGGGCCGTGCGGTGGCGTGCGTCCCAATGGAAATTGCGAAGTTGAACCGGATATGCCTTGCGTCTGGGTAGAAGCATGGCGCGGTGCCCAAGAAATGAAGAGTTCCGATAACATCCTTAAAGTTCAACCGCCTGTAGATCATTCTTTAAAAGGAACGTCATCTTGGCTTCGCGTGACGTCAGACGAAGCTGCACGAAAACAGACAGAAAATGAGGGCGTAAAATGAGTATTCTTAAGTTTGACGAACATGAAGCGCCCCTCCCGCCAGAGCCAGGACATAGTTCGAGAGGCCGGTTGGAACGGATA
Source organism: Alphaproteobacteria bacterium 46_93_T64 (assembly GCA_002163135.1). Lineage (GTDB taxonomy): Bacteria > Pseudomonadota > Alphaproteobacteria > Sneathiellales > Sneathiellaceae > Sneathiella. Next base: position 20,870 of record MAAN01000036.1, on the reverse strand, counting down.
CTTCGCGCAGGAGAATTTGCTGTAACAGCTGAACTTAACCCACCTGACAGTGCAGATCCAAACGATGTGTTCGAGCGGGGAGCAATATTTGACGGTTGGGTTGACGGTATAAACGCCACCGATGGATCTGGTGCCAACTGTCATATGTCATCGGTTGGGATTTGTGCGTTGCTGACCCGAGTCGGATATTCCCCAATCATGCAGATATCCTGCCGTGACCATAATCGTATTGCCATTCAAGGGAATGTACTTGGTGCAGCCGCGATGGGCGTGAATAACATACTGTGCTTGACAGGCGATGGCGTTCAAGCGGGAGATCAGCCGGGCGCAAAACCCGTGTTTGATCTGGACTGTATGTCATTGCTTCGAACCATTCGACAGATGAGGGATGAAGGTAAATTGCTTTCAGGGCGCAAGCTCACGTCGCCGCCGCAAGTATTCTTGGGCGCTGCGATAAATCCTTTTGCACCGCCTTATGATTTCAGGCCGCTCAGGCTGGCCAAAAAAATTGAAGCGGGTGCGCAATTTGCACAATCACAATACTGTTTTGATATTCCGATGTTGGAAACATATATGGATCGCGTTCGTGATATGGGGCTCGATGAAAAGTGCTTTATTCTTGCAGGTGTTGGCCCGCTTGCTTCCGCGCGTGCCGCCAAATGGATCAGAAGTAATGTCCCCGGTATTCATATTCCAGATAGCATTATCGAGAGACTTGAAGGTGCGGACGACCAGAAACTTGAAGGCAAGAAAATAGCCATTGAAGTATTGCAGCAAGTTCGTGAAATGAAGGGCATTTCCGGTGCCCACGTCATGGCGTACAGACAAGAGGAATTGGTAGCTGAAATTGTTCATGAGTCTGGCGTCCTAAAGGGGCGTAAACCGTGGACACGAGAAGCGAATCCCGGTTTTGAGGCTGTGGCAGAAGCAGTGGAAAATACAATTGAGCACATAGGAGAGGCAATTGAACCTTCTGCCGCTGTCGCTGCCGCTTCTGACTAGTCCTTTGTCGCTTTTGAGCAAGTCATCTGACACACCAGAAGAGTATCAAGGAAATAGGCTATTAATCGATTTTTTGTTTAAAGGGTACACGGCATGACAGATACAATTCTTTCATCAGCGACCAAGGAAGTTGTCATTGGGTTTGATCGCCCATTTGTCATAATTGGTGAGCGGATTAACCCCACAGGCCGTAAACTCTTGGCTGCTGAAATGAAGGTGGGCGATTATAGCCGGGTTAAATCTGATGCTCTTGCACAGATAGCCGCCGGTGCTCAAATGCTGGATGTAAATGCAGGTATCCCGCTCGCCGATGAACCTCGCATTCTGGCAGAAGCAATCCAACTCGTTCAATCGCTTACGGATGCACCTTTATCTATCGACTCATCCATTGTTGAAGCCCTCGAAGCTGGTTTGAAAGTCTACAAGGGTAAGGCCCTCGTGAACTCAGTAACTGGCGAGGAAGATCGCCTTGAGATAGTGTTGCCACTGGTGAAAAAATATGGTGCGGCTGTTGTTGCAATCTCCAATGACGAAACGGGCATTTCTGAAGACCCTGATGTTCGATTTGAAGTAGCAAAAAAGATTGTAGAGCGGGCACAAGATTACGGAATTCCTCCATGTGATGTTGTTGTCGATCCACTTGTTATGCCAGTTGGCGCGATTAATGATGCTGGTCGCCAGGTATTGCGCCTTATCACGCGACTTCGGACAGAACTTAAAGTGAATACAACATGCGGTGCGTCCAATTTCAGTTTCGGATTACCGAACCGCCACGGAATGAACGCATCTTTCCTTTCTATGGCCATCGGTGCAGGTATGACTTCTGCCATCACAAATCCTTTGCATGAGCCTGAAATGGCCGCTGTTATGGGAGCAAATGTTGTTATGGGCGCGGACCCAAACTGCAGTGAGTGGATCAGAAGATTCAGAGAACCTGTTGCAGAAGGCGAAGGTGAGGGCCGCCGTGGTGGCCGTCGCCGTCGCCGTAGCGCGTGAGGCAACTGTGTACACTAACGATAAACATCTTGTAGTTTTTACACCGTCTGGTAAACGCGGGCATTTTCCCGCGGGCACCCCAATCCTTGAAGCTGGGCGAAGCCTGGGTGTCGATATTGACAGCGTTTGTGGCGGGCGCGGTATATGCGGCCGCTGTCAAGTTAATCTGGTCGAAGGTGAATTTGCCAAGCACGGTGTAACAAGTGCTATCACTTCACTAAGTGGATTGGCCAAAGCAGAGCTGAAATACAAGGAACGACGAGGATTAGCTGACGGGCGGCGTTTAAGTTGTCATACAAAACTTCTGGGCGATGTCGTAATTGACGTCCCTGCGACAAGTCAGGTTCATCGTCAGGTTATTGTAAAGACCGCTGACACCCGAAAAATTGAATTGGATCCGGCCATACGGCTGCATTACATTAGTGTTCAAGAACCGGATATGCATAATCCAACGGGTGATTTTGAGCGGGTTGCGCAAGCCTTGGAGCAGCAGTGGGGACTAACTGAGTTAGAATGTGATCTCAGAACCTTGCAATTGCTTCAAAAGGCATTGCGTAAAGGCAATTGGGAAGTAACGCTTGCAGTTCACCGTGATCAACGAATTACAGCTGTATGGCCAAAATTTCAGGGTAAAGCATATGGGTTAGCGGTTGACGTTGGCTCAACTACAATCGCTATGCATTTGTGTGACTTGTCGAGTGGAGAGGTTATTGCAACTTCAGGACTCATGAACCCTCAAATTCGCTACGGTGAAGATTTAATGAGCCGGGTTTCATATGTGATGATGAATCCAGGCGGTGAAGTTATTTTGACCGAAGCAGTCCGCGGCGGCATTAATGATCTAATCGGAGAAGTGTCCGCAATGGCGGGCATCGATCCGGCTGAAATCTTAAACACCGTATTTGTGGGCAATCCAATTATGCATCATTTGCTGCTTGGAATTGATCCGACTGAACTTGGTGGAGCTCCGTTCGCGCTTGCGACAAACAGCGGTATGACCGTTTGGGCGTCAGAAATTGAACTTGCCAGTAATCCTGATGGACGCGTGTATTTTCTGCCGTGTATCGCAGGACATGTGGGGGCAGACACGACAGCTGTTATTTTGTCGGAAGCGCCGCACCTTCAGGAAAAAATTACACTTATCGTTGATGTTGGTACTAATGCGGAATTAGTACTTGGGAACAATGAACGTCTTCTAGCGGCATCTTCTCCAACAGGCCCGGCCTTTGAAGGTGCGCAAATAGCATGTGGTCAAAGAGCAGCGCCAGGAGCGATTGAGCGCGTACGCATCGATCCGATCACAAAGAAAGCGCGTTTTAAAGTCATTGGCTGTGATCTTTGGTCAACTGAAGACGGATTTAGCGAAGCCACCAAAAAATCTGGTGTAACAGGCATTTGTGGCTCGGGAATCATCGAAGCACTGGCCGAGATGTATCTCGCAGGTATCTTGACCACAGATGGTGTTATCGACGGCACACTGGCTGAAGAGTGTTCTTATATAATTCCTATCGATCGAACCTTTGCTTTTGTTATGCACGAAGATGAAGAAAACCCGATCCGTATCTATCAAACCGACGTAAGGGCAATCCAACTAGCCAAAGCGGCGCTCTACGCTGGAACAAAATTGCTAATGGATAAGCTGGGCGTTGAATCGATTGATAGAATACTACTAACGGGTGCTTTTGGCAGTCACATCGATACAAAATACGCCATGATCCTAGGTATGATCCCAGATTGCGATCTTGAAGAAGTTAAGAGTGTTGGAAATGCCGCTAGCACTGGTGCGCGTATAGCGCTTCTCAATCAAAATGCTCGAGATGAAGCCGAAGAGCTAATTCAACGGGTTGAGAAAATCGAAACAGCTGTTGAGCCAGATTTTCAACAGTATTTTATTGAAGCTATGGCTCTACCGCATAAAACTGCGAAATATGTCCATTTAACAAAAGTTGTAGATCTGCCGGAGCCTAAAGCTAGGTCGGTTGATGCTGGAGTTGACGGAGGACGCCCTCGACGTCGCAGGAGAAGGTAATCTGGCTGGATTACCTTCGGGCGCTGCGTTCTTCGCTTGGTGTCTGCCCAAAATGTTCCCGATGACATTTCGAGAAGTGAGAGGCAGACACAAATCCGCAAGCAAGAGCCACTTCAATAATGGGCATGCTGGTTTGTGCAAGTAAACTGCGTGCGCGTTCTAGTCGCAGGTTTAGATAATAGCGCGTGGGAGAGAAACCCATATATTTTTGAAATAGACGTTCGAGCTGTCTGATGGAAAGGCCAACTTCCACGGCAAGACCACCACAGCTATAAGGCTCTTCCAGATTCTCTTCCATACAAGCAATTGCCGCCAATAGTTTTGGATGAGAAACGCCCAATCGCGCTCGAAGTTCCATCCGTTGACGCTCAGTGCCTTGACGAATTCTGTGATGGATCAACTGATCCGCGACAGCCAGCGCCAATTCATGATTTGTATGTGTGGAAATTAGGCTGAGCATCATATCAAGTGCCGCCGTCCCACCCGCACAAGTAAATCGGTTGTTATCAATTTCAAAAAGTTCTGTCGTGATGTCAAGGTCGGGAAATTCTTCTTTGAAACCTGAAGTGTTTTCCCAGTGGATTGTACATCTTTGATTTTTCAGCATACCTGCCTTGGCAAGAACATAAGTTGCCGTGCAAATTGCGCCAATACCCGCGCCGTAAGATGCCGCCTTACGGATAGCCGTCATAATTTGTGGTGTGCAGTGGGTTTGGATATCCATACCACCACATAGAAAAATTATAGATTGCTTTGGCATCTCTGAAATACTGCCAGAAACCGGAAACTCAAGTCCTGCGCTACTTTTTGCCGGTTGCCCATCCACAGAGTAGCATTTCCAGCTATAAATAGTTCGTCCTGCTTCTCTGTTTGCAAGGCGTAATGGTTCGATTGCCGAAATAAAGGCAAGAGATGAGAAATCAGGGATTAAACAAAAGCCGATATAATAATCGGCTTTGATAGCGTCCTCTCCCTTAAGGATAAGAGAGGACCCATCATCATGTACTTCAGTCATACAAAAAACGCTACTTTAACAATATTAATTGGGCAATAGTTTTTTTCATTTCCCTTAAAATAATCCAACAATTTGTCCGTCTTCATCCACGCCAATTTTATCGGCTGCTGGAACTCGCGGTAGGCCCGGCATGGTCATAATGTCACCGCACACAACAACCACAAATTCCGCACCACCAGCAACTCTGATTTCCCGCACAGGAACAACATGATTGCTTGGAGCACCTTTAAGGTTTGGATCTGTAGAGAAACTATATTGAGTTTTCGCTATGCAAACAGGGTAATGGCCAAAGCCTTTATCTTGTAAATCCTGGAATTGATCGCGAATTTTCTTGTCAGCGATTATGTCATCTGCACCATAAATATTAGTCGCGATTGCTTTCACTTTTGACCATAGGTCTAGATGGCTATCGTAAGCAAATTTGATTTGCTGACTAGGAGATTCTAATTGATCAGCGACAACCTGAGCAAGTTCCTCCGCACCGGCACCACCGTTCCCCCAATGATCTGAAATAACAGCTTTAACACCGTGACTTTTACAGATTTCCAAAAGTGTTTGCACTTCGTCAGAAGTATCGGAAGAGAATTGGTTAATCGCAACAATAACGGGAAGGTTAAACTTGCGAAGGTTATCAATGTGACGGATTAGATTTCGGGAACCACTTTGTACAGCCTCGACATTCTCGGAGCCCAAATCAGCTTTTACAACACCGCCATGCATTTTAAGCGCCCGAATGGTCGCAACAACCACTGCAACTTCCGGATTAAGGCCTGCTTTACGGCATTTGATATCGAGGAACTTCTCAGCACCCAGATCGGCACCAAATCCAGCTTCTGTCACCACATAATCCGCAAGTTTTAGAGCCGTTTTTGTAGCTAAAACAGAATTACAGCCATGAGCAATGTTGGCAAAAGGTCCGCCATGAATAAAGGCAGGGTTATTTTCTAATGTCTGAACGAGATTAGGTTGAAACGCATCTTTAAGAAGCGCCGTCATAGAGCCTTGGGCATTCAGATCTTTTGCGTAAACGGGTTGGCGATCACGGGTAAAGCCGACAATGATATTTCCAAGTCGATTCTCAAGGTCTTTGAGGTCTGTTGCTAGGCAGAAAATTGCCATAACTTCAGACGCAACTGTGATATCAAAATGATCTTCACGCGGGAAACCGTTGGCTACGCCACCCATGCTGTTCACAATATATCGTAAAGCGCGATCATTCATGTCCACAACGCGGCGCCATGAGATTCGTCGTTCATCCAGACCGAGTTCGTTACCCCAATAAATGTGGTTATCTATCAAAGCGGCGAGCAAGTTATTTGCGACGCCGATGGCGTGAAAATCTCCAGTGAAGTGAAGATTGATGTCTGTCATCGGGACAACTTGTGCATAGCCGCCGCCTGCTGCACCACCTTTCATGCCGAAGCAGGGGCCGAGTGAAGGCTCGCGCAGGCAAATCATAGTTTTCTTGCCAATACGATTAAGTGCGTCGCCAAGCCCAACTGTTGTCGTGGTTTTACCTTCACCAGCAGGAGTAGGGGTCATGGCGGTCACAAGGATCAGTTTTCCGTCTGGGCGGTCTTGCAGGGTCTTAATGTAATCTAGCGAAACCTTTGCTTTATAATGACCATAAGGTTCAAGATTATCCGCATGGATGCCAAGTTTTTCTTCGGCAACATTCATGATTTTCTGCATATTCGCAGCGTTAGCAATATCAATATCGCTTTTTGGATTAGTATGTTGGTCTGTCATGCGGTTGTTCCACTGTTAGTCAAAATAAAGATCTTTGAAGGTTTGAGCCTTTCTTCTTATCTTGTACGACGCTCAGATTGCGGATCTTGAATAGTCACCGCTGTCCGATAAACGACACTATGTTTTCAACATGCGAACGAGCAATACACAAGTGATAAAATGTTGGTCTCGCTATAATAAAATGTTGGTCAAATGAAGAGATGTCGTTTTTATTCCATAAAATGACAGATCAGGACATTTTAACCGTTCGTCCACGTGGCAGTCTTCTTCATGACTTGTTGAATTCAGGTATCAGGGTGATGTTGCAGGTATGACAAAATATTCCGTTTTTTCCATCGCGCGTAATGCGTTCAGTCATCATAAAAACTGGCCACGGCAATGGCGAAGTCCAGAGCCGAAAAAGGAATATGATGTCATCATCGTTGGCGGTGGTGGGCACGGATTAGCAACGGCCTATTATCTGGCGAAAGAGCATGGCATTACAAATGTCGCTGTTCTTGAAAAAGGATGGCTTGGCGGCGGAAATACCGCGCGCAATACGACGATTGTCAGATCCAATTATCTCTGGGATGAAAGCGCGGCTATCTATGAGAAGTCTCTTCAACTTTGGGAGGGGTTATCTCAGGACATAAACTATAACGTTATGCTCAGTCAGCGCGGTGTGATGAACCTTGCACATAGTCTTGGGGATGTTCGTGAAGGAGTGCGGCGTGTAAACGCAAACCGCCTAAACGGTGTCGATGCCGAATGGCTGGATGCGGACGGCGTTAAAGAGTTTTGCCCCATCATCAATATATCCAAAACTGCCCGTCATCCAGTACTTGGTGCAACTTTGCAGCGCCGCGGTGGTGTCGCACGGCATGACAGTGTTGCTTGGGGGTATGCGCGTGCTGCAGATATGCGCGGTGTTGATATTATCCAAAACTGCGAAGTTACTGGAATTAAACGTGAGGGCGGGCGAGTTACTGGCGTTGAAACTTCACGCGGTTTTATCGGAGCCAAGAAAGTAGGTCTTGTTGCTGCAGGTCATAGCTCTGTTCTTGCCTCCATGGCAGATGTGCGTTTGCCGATCGATAGTCATCCGCTGCAGGCATTGGTGTCAGAACCTATTAAACCCGTGATTGACTGTGTAGTTATGTCGGGCGCAGTCCATGTTTATGTCAGTCAGTCTGATAAGGGCGAGCTGGTTATGGGAGCAGGGATCGACAGCTTTAATTCATATGGTCAGCGTGGCAGCTTCCATGTGATTGAACATCAATTAGGTGCTTGCCTGGAGCTGTTTCCCATATTCAGTCGCGTTCGTATGATGCGAAGTTGGGGCGGTATTGTAGATACATGTCCAGATGCATCACCCTTGATTACAAAAACACCTGTAGATGGGCTTTATGTTAATGCTGGTTGGGGAACAGGCGGATTTAAAGCAACGCCTGGGTCTGGCTGGTGCTTTGCTCACACACTTGCGAATGACGAGCCACACCCACTGAATGCACCATTTAACCTTGATCGGTTTACAACGGGTGCCCTTATTGATGAACACGGCGCCGCTGGCGTTGCCCATTAGGAGAATTTAATGCTTTTAATTGAATGCCCCTATTGCGGCAAACGACACGAAACTGAATTTAGATATGGCGGCGAAGCGCATATTGTACGCCCGGAAAAGCCAGAAGATTTAAATGATACAGAGTGGGCTGATTTTCTGTTCATGCGGACAAATACAAAAGGTGTTTTTGCGGAACGCTGGTATCACGCGAATGGGTGTCGTCAGTGGTTTAACGCCCTGCGCCATACGGTCAGCCATCAGATAATTGCCGTTTATAAGATGGGTGAAAAACCACCCGTGTCCGATCAGGGGAGTGAAGATCGTTGAGTATGTTAAATCGCACCTCGAATGGCGGGAAAATCGATCGCGAAAAACGCGTTAATTTTGTTTTCAACGGCCTTAGCTACGCCGGCTTTGAAGGAGATACATTGGCATCAGCACTGCTTGCCAATGGTGTTCATCTGGTAGGCCGCAGTTTTAAATATCACAGACCTCGTGGTTTCGTTGCGGCCGGTGCAGAAGAGCCGGGCGCTATGGTCCAGCTGGAAGAAGGCGCACAAACACAGCCCAATATCCGCGCCACTCAAATCGAACTCTATGAAGGCCTAAAAGCCAGTAGTGTAAACGTTTGGCCCAGTGTTGATTTCGATATAAGCGCCGTGAACGGCTTATTTGCGAAATTTATGACAGCGGGTTTTTATAATAAAACCTTCATGTGGCCGCGTTCTTTCTGGATGAAGCTGTATGAGCCAGTTATTCGTCGGGCAGCCGGTTGGGGAAGAGCCCCGACCGTATCTGATCCAGATATTTATGATCGTATGCAATGCCACGCCGATGTTCTTGTGATTGGCGGCGGACCAACTGGGCTTGCCGCCGCACTAGAAGCAGGAAGAGCTGGCGCACGTGTTGTTCTTGTCGATGAGCAAAAAGAGTTGGGAGGAAGCCTCCTTTCACTAAACCGCGAAATCGACGGTAAGACTGCGATTGAGTGGATTGAGCAAGCCAAAGCAGAACTCGCTGAAATGCCAGACGTGCGAATTTTGACACGTACAATGTTGTTTGGATATTATGATCACAATTATCTAGTGGCGCTTGAACAGAAAACCGATCATTTACCCTTGAAAGACCGTTCCGGAAAAGTGCGTCAACGCGTTTGGCATTTTAGGGCCAAACAAGTTGTGCTTGCCACCGGTGCACATGAAAGACCGCTCGTTTTTGCTGACAACGATCGCCCCGGAATAATGTTAAGTGGAAGTGTTCTGACATATTTGAACCGATATGGCGTTTTTCCCGGCAAAAATATTGTACTCTTCACGAATAACGACAGTGCGTATGAAACAGCGTTGGCGCTTCATGCCGAACGCTTGAAAATCGTTGCAGTAATTGATGTTCGAAACGATGTGACGGGAGAATTGCCTGACAAAGTTCGTGAGTTGGGCATACAAGTTTTAGAGGGGCACGCAATTACTGCAACGAACGGCCGGAAGCGGGTGTCATCGGTAGAAGTGAGAGCGATTGACCCGGGTGCAGATAAATATACAGGGCACAGCATTAATTTTGAATGTGATCTTGTTGCTATGTCTGGCGGATGGAGTCCTGTTATTCATCTGTTTAGTCAGTCGCAAGGTAAACTAAAATATGATGACGATAGAGTATGCTACGTTCCTGAAAAAAGTGTTCAAGAACAACAGATTGCCGGATCATGCTCAGGTGAATTTTTAACAGAGGACTGTTTGAATAACGGTGGTGTTGCTGGGCGGATCGCCGCTAAGAAAGCAGGGTTTTCACCTAAGAAAGAGCATGAACCTCTTACCGTGCAAGAGCCGGAAATGGGCAAAATGGAACCTTTCTGGGTTGTCCCCGGGAATGTTCCTGTAGGGGAAGGCTCTGCAAAACATTTTGTCGACCTTCAAAATGATACAACTGCTGCTGATATCGCCCTTGCAATTAGAGAAGGGTTTGAAAGCTCAGAGCATGTCAAACGGTATACTCTAACTGGTTTTGGTACGGATCAGGGAAAAACGTCCAATATCAATGCGTTGGGAATCCTTGCTGGGATTTTGGATAAGCCGCTTGCCGATGTTGGAACGACCACATTCAGGCCGCCTTATACCCCTGTTTCTTATGGCGCGCTTGCTGGTCGCAATCTTGGAAATTGGTCGGATCCGGTTCGGGTGACTGCAATTCACGATTGGCACCAGAAAAATGGAGCGCTTTTTGAAAATGTAGGTCAGTGGCATCGTCCTTGGTATTACCCAAAAACTGCGGAAAAAATGCAGGATGCTCTCAACCGGGAATGTTTGGCGGTTCGAAACTCAATTGGGGTTTTAGATGCCTCCACGTTAGGTAAAATCGATATTAAGGGGCCGGATGCAGCAGAATTCCTTAATCGGGTTTATACAAACGCGTGGATGAAGCTAGGCGTAGGGAAAGTGCGTTACGGCCTGATGTGTCACGAAGATGGCATGGTGTTTGATGATGGCACGACCGCAAGACTAGCGGACGATCATTTTCTGATGACCACGACATCCGGTAATGCAGCTGCAGTATTGGATTGGTTGGAAGAGTATCTGCAAACGGAATGGCCAGACTTGAAAGTTTACTGCACTTCCGTAACTGAACAGTGGGCAACAGTATCTGTCGCTGGTCCAAAGGCGCGGAAGTTACTTCAGAAAATTGCGCCAGATATGGATTTAAGGCCTGATTCTTTCCCGTTCATGAGTTTCAAGGAAGGGGAAGTTGCTGGCATTGATGCCAGGGTGTTCCGCATCAGCTTCACCGGTGAGCTTACCTATGAAATCAACGTTCCCTGGCATGCTGGCCGTGCCATGTGGGACGCAGTTATGGAAGCCGGTGCAGAGTTTGAAATTACACCGTACGGGACTGAAACCATGCACGTTTTACGGGCTGAGAAAGGTTTCATTATTGTGGGGCAGGAAACAGACGGTACGCAGACACCACAAGATTTGGGTATGGACTGGATCGTTTCGAAGAAAAAACCAGACTTTATTGGTAAGCGATCTTTTACTCGAAGTGACACGGCTGCTGATAACCGGAAACAACTGGTTGGCCTGCTTACTGACAATCCAGATGATGTCCTGCCAGAAGGTGCACAATTGGTGCTTGATCAATATGCATCAAAACCAATGCCAATGGTCGGGCACGTGACATCGAGTTATTACAGCGCAACACTTGGGCATAGCATTGCTCTCGCAGTTGTCAGGGGTGGTCTCGGCAAAACGGGAGACACTATTTTTGCCCCGCTAGCGAACACGACAATCACAGCAAAAATCGTATCACCTATATTTTATGATCCAAAAGGGGAGAGACAAGATGGCGAAGTTTGATAACTGGCGCTCTCCTGTTGCGCATTTAAGTGAAGGGTTTCCAAGTTCCTTAACCGAGCTACCTTTTACCCACCAAATTAACTTGCGCGGAGATATAACAGATAAGGCATTCAAAACTGCAGTTAAGAAAGCTACCGGTTTGGTTCTGCCGGTAATTCCTAACGAAGTTGGAATGGGTAAAGACAACATCAAAGCTCTTTGGCTATCGCCAAACGAATGGTTGATCGTGTCAGACCATGAGATCACTGATATCAGAGATAGTCTCGCCGAAATCCATTCGGCGGCAACAGATGTCAGCGCCAACCGTATCATCCTCGGTCTTTCAGGGCCTGATGCACTGGAAGTCTTGATGAAAAGCTGCGAAATGGATCTGGATCCAAACGTGTTTAAAACTGGACAAGTTGTTCAAACACTCATAGCCAAATCGCAAGCAATAATTGAGAAGGTTTCTGACGATACCTATCATATTTATGTCCGAAACTCCTTTGCAGCATACGTTTGCGAATGGCTCGTGGATGCTCATGTTGAGTACAGGATGTAAAACCAAAGAATTTGAGGGTTAGTTTTTGAACACGTATAAATAGAGATGTGTTTACTAATATATTTTAAAAATTCGAATTGAGAACGTAACTATGTTGAGTTATTCTATAACTTAATATCCAGTAGGTTGTGTAATCTCTATTTCTGTATTGGAATATATAATGAAAACAAAAAAGTTGCTTAAGAACTTTGCTCTTATGTCTATCCTGATTTTTATGACAGGGTGTGCCTTAAGTCGAAGTGTCGTGCCAGTAGAAATTTCAGAAGCCGCCGTTAATCCTGTTAATGGTATTGATGTAAAGATCGTCTCTGTAACGGATAAGCGGATTTTTCAAGTAGATCCAAAAACGCCAAACATTCCTTCAATTTCTGAATCAGAAGCGAACACTGATGCTATTCGAGCTCGTGCAATTGCGCGAAAAAGAAATGGATATGGAGCCGCGTTGGGTGATGTACTTTTGCCCGAAGGTCAAAGTGTTGCAAGCGTAATGGAACGCTCGCTATCAAATAGTTTCCGCCTAGCGGGTTTTAGAGTTTTGAAGCCGGCGGATCCAAATTATGAAACGGCTAAACCTATCAAAGTAGATTTGATAAAATTCTGGTCTTGGATTGAATGGGGATTTGTGGAGTTAAAAGTCCATAATAAATCAGAAATTAGACTTCAAGGTCCTGTAGCAAGTTTGGAGAATGGAAAAACAATCTCGAATGAACATATAGGATCTCATGCTGCTGTATTCGAAAGTGATTGGCAGGACAGTGCTTCACTAGGAATTGCAGGGTTAAGTGAAAAGGTCACTCAGGAATTGCAAAAATAGAATTTCTTGAGGATTGATGCTCAATTGATAACCTCCCATAGCTCCGATAATTGGATCTATGGGAGATGTATTCGTTTGGGAGCAACATTGTCTAAGTGAGAGGTCGCAACACATAGTGTGGTGTCGTGCTGCACTTCATAATGGTGAAATAATATATTACTGTCACTTGCACTTCGGAATTTTAGATTTGCTTCATGTTCCGTCCAATGGCGTAAGAATTCCATTTCTGTTGATGGTTTTGTACGATCTTCACTCGGTTCCATAAATTCAAACATTTTCTTCCAGTTTCGCCCGGATTTAGTTTCTTCGATATCTATGCCTATGGGGAAACTGCTTACGGCAACCGCACCCCAATTAGGACTGTGAGAAAAACTGATATGTAGTTTATGGCCAAAAATTGAGACAGCGGAACGATTGCCGCCTTCTTCGATTTCGAATTCCCAATCTTTTGATTGTATCCCGGTGTTTGTCTGCAGAAGTCTTCGCGCCAGATCTCTAACAAACATAGTTGTATCGCGCCGTTTTACGGTTTTATATCTAGAAATATAGTTTTGGTCAGTTTGTGTTAATATTCCGCAGAATTCAGTAGATTCAATTTTTTTACCAATTTTTTGAGCTGAAAAATATGTTTGTACTAGCATTTTTTATGTAGGTTAACTCTGTTGGGTAGTATAAATGTATAGTCAATTATTCAGTGTATACGTTGCTGGGGGGCAATGCATTATGATTATGAGTTCGCGACTCCAAAAAAAATCACTAAAAACTGTCGTTATTCTTGCAGCTACACTAGCCCTCGCGGCTTGTGTAAGTAAACCGATTTACAACGTAGAAAGCCGTAGTTTTACGTCTGAAGCTAAGCTTCCCATTGCGACAATCCAGCAAAAAATAAAGCTGATTGGTGCCGATCGTGGATGGACATTTCAAGATGTAACGCCCGGTCATATGATCGGAAGTGTAGGAACGGCTAAACATAACGCTAAAGTTGATCTCAACTACACAGAAACAACGTTCTCCATTAAATATCTAAGCAGTTATCAGCTTAAAGCTAATGGAGCGACCATTCATCATCGCTACAATCGCTGGGTTGAAAATCTCGAACGTGACCTGGTTATCAAACTTGGCCTAGCTTCAAATAGCTAACCCTTCGGTTTAATGAATTATGTTAGTTCGAGTATCTAGCTGGGATGTGCTAAAGGTTGAAAATGGTCAGGAATTTCCTGTGCCTGATATTAGCACAATACAGGCGTCTGCACGTCGGCGCTTAAACCTGTTTGGTCGAAACGCCGGAGCTTTGGCGGCGAATAAAATCGACACATCTCCTTTGATCGTTTTTGCATCTCGTTACGGGGATGTAGAGCGGTCGGTTGCCATACTGGAGCAGATCTCTAGCGGTGAAGATATATCACCCATGAATTTTAGCCTTTCTGTACACAATGCGGTATCCGGACTGCTGTCCATCGCATGGAAAATGACAGAAATGCAAAGTGTCGTGGCAGCAGGATCCGATACTTTTATCATGGGATTTACAGAAGCCTTATCTCTGTTAAACGCCTTTCCAAAGCAAGACGTTTTACTTGTTTATATTGATTTTCCGTTACCCGCTGTTTTCTCAGAGTTTGAAGAAATAGCAGGCGGCTCGGAAGTATTTACAGCGCTTCTAAGTGCTGACATGAATATGGATGAAGGGGTAGTCATAAACTGTGAGAAAACCGAAACAACAGATAGCCGTTCAGCGCGCCCCATGCAGGCGATTGAATCTCTTCTGTCAGGGACAATAGAAAAAGTGATTGTTGAGACAGATAGTTTTGGATGGGGAGTGTCAAAGTATGTCGCGTAAACTGGATTGGGCATGGCGATTATTTGTCACAGGAATTGCGTTCGCATTATTTAGCCTAGGTGGCCTCGTGATGACAGTCGCTTACTTTCCTTTGCTTAATCTTATAGTTCGAAATAGAGAGAAACGGGCCTCTGTCGTCCAATTAACCATCCACCGGGCATTCAGGTGGTACATTTGGATTGTGAAGACTATTGGTGTGCTTAGCATCGATGTTGAAAATGCAGAATATTTGCGAGGATTGAAAGGGACTTTGATTATCGCAAATCATCCAACGCTTTTGGATACGGTTTTTCTAATGGGGCAGATGGATAAAGCACAGTGCATTGTTAAACACGAGCTTTGGAATAATTTTTTCTTGGGTGGCGTTATGAGAGCTGCCGACTATGTTAGAAATGACCAAGATCCAACAAAGCTAATCGACGATTGCGTAGCAGTATTGGAGCGAGGGGACAATTTGATTATTTTCCCCGAAGGGACAAGAACAAGACCTGACGAAATTCTGGGGAAGTTACAGCGGGGTGTTGCTAACGTAGCGTTAAGCAGTTCGGCACCAATTTTGCCTGTTGTTATTCATTGTAATCATACAACATTGGCCAAAGGAGAACCTTGGTATAGAATTCCGCCAACGAAACTTGCGTTCAAAATAAAATTCTTTGAACCGAGACAATCTCAAACATTGTTTATTCTCGATGAAAGTCATTCATTGAGTACACGTCGCATGACTGCAGCTATAAGAGAGCTGCTAGAGGAGCAAATTGTAAGTGGAAAAGCTGCATAAAGAAATCAAGGAATTGATCGTCAAGGCACTGGAATTAGAAGACGTTACTGCGGAAGAAATTGATGATGATGAAGCGTTGTTTGGGGATGGACTAGGCTTGGATTCCATCGATGCGTTAGAACTCGGCGTCGCATTACAAAAGAATTTTGACGTTAAGATCCAAACTAAAAAAGAAGATCTGACCATACACTTTGCAAACGTAAAGTCACTTGCAGCATTTATTGGTGGTCTGCAAATGGCGGAGAAAACTACATGACACGTGAAGAAGTTGAACAAAAATTGCACGAATTCCTAGTCGACCTATTTGAAGTTGAAAAGGAACTTATTAAACCGGATGCACTGCTTGCAGATGATCTTGATTTGGACAGTATTGATGCTGTTGATTTGGTCGTAAGTTTTCAAGATCTGATTGGCAAGAGAGTAAAAGCAGATGATTTTAAAAATGTGCGTACAGTGAATGATATCGTAGATCAGATTTATAACGTTGTCGCCAAAGCTTAAGTCAATATTGGGAGCGATCGCGGTTGCAATCGGCCTCGGCTACCCATTTCTCGTTTATTTCGGAATAAGTGCTTTTGGACCGGAAGCGCTTGTTATGGTTGTTCTGATTTTGCTTGGCGCCAGAGTATTGATTATGCGAAAAACTCTGCCCACTGAACATCGCTTAATTTGGCCGGCTGTGGTTGCTATTGTTGTTATGGCAGTGGCTGCATTTCTACATTCAGCCGTTGCTGTAAAGATTTACCCCGTTGTGATCAGCTTATTGCTTGGTGTCGCTTTTCTTTGGTCGGTTTTGAGGCCGCCAACAGTGATTGAGATGATAGCGCGAATTAGCGAACCTGATTTGGATGGAAAGGGTATTCAATATACTCGCAATGTTACCATTGTTTGGGTCGCTTTCTTTGCAGTTAATGCATCAATTGCTCTTTGGACAGTTATGTATGGCACGTTAGAGCAGTGGACTCTTTACAACGGACTAATTTCTTACTGTCTGACAGGTTTGTTGTTTGCAGTTGAGTTTATGGTGCGGCGATTTGTTCGTGCAAAAGGATAACAAGACAAGAATGAGACTTTCAGACGCAGTGAATTTGGATGAACTTTGGGTTAAAGGTATTGACGATCGTCCTGCTGTGATTGATCAACAGGACCGGCTTGTGAGCAGAAAAGAACTGTTTTCCGCGGCTCTTGAGCTATCTCATCAGATTGTTGGTAAGAAAGTTGCCATTTTTTGCAAATCATCGAAATTAGAGACCATTGCGTTCTTGGCTGCAATTAGGACAGCTTCTTCCATAATTTTGCCATCGACTAATCAGCCAGAAGCTTTGAAAGAAATTCGAAAAGAATTTGATGTCTTACTTACTGATGGAGACGCCCCAGACGAAATTGAAACTATTCGTGTTTTGGATAATTCTGTTGTTGATCTCAAGCTATCTTTGGAGACTGAAACACGTGTAGATCCAGATTTTACGGTCTCATTTTTCACTTCGGGTTCAACCGGAAAACCCAAAGAAATACGCAAACGATTTTATCAGTTGGCTAATGAAGTTCAAGTTTGGGAAGACATGTATGGCGTTGAACTCGTGGGTTCAGAAGTTCACGCGATGGTCAGTCATCAACATGTATACGGTTTGTTGTTTAGATTGCTTTGGCCGCTTGCCTCTGGCCGTCCATTTCGAAGCGACACTGCCAGTAGTTGGGAAGAGGTAAGCACCGATACTAAAGAAGGGAGACCTTTTGTCCTTGTATCCAGTCCAACACATCTTTCAAGACTTACGCCGCTTGAAGATGCAGAAGTTTCCGTAAAACCGGTAATTACGTTCTCCTCTGGTGGGTCTATTCAGGACGAGTATGCGATGCAGTCGGCCCGTTATCTTGGTCGGCCGGTATTGGAGATCTATGGCAGTACAGAAACGGGCGGAGTCGCAAAACGCTATAATAGTGGATCGAACGAAATTTGGGTGCCGTTGCCAAACGTTGACGTGTCCCAGAATGAACACAACTGCCTTCAATTAACGTCATCTTTCTTGAGGGATAAATCTGAAGTCCATAGCACAGAAGATCTCGTTTCTTTCACCCAAGACGGAAGTTTTACACTTCTAGGACGGGCAGATAGAATTGTAAAAATTGAGGGGAAAAGGGTCTCGTTACCGCGACTTGAGGCGCTTTTGTTGCAAAACGAGTTGGTGAAAGATGTGACGGCGAAAGTTGTTGGCAGTGAGAGTCCGCAGCTAGCAGCTGTGGTTGAGTTAAAAGGTAGTGGGACCGACTATCTAAGTGAGCATGGTTCATTCAGAACAGGTAGACATTTACGAAAATACTTGGGCCAATTTGACGATGCCGTAACAAGCCCAAAACGGTGGCTGTTTGTTGAGGAACTTCCAAGAAATACACAGGGTAAAATCGTTGCGGGTGACATTGATACCCTGTTCAAAAACAAAGTGGAAAATGTAGCAAGTGTTCGTCAAGTTTTTGAAAAAACTACTTACACAGAAATTTCCAGAAATGTAGAAGATAAGAACGCAGAAATTCAACTAGTAATAGATGACGATTTGGATTTTTTTAGAGGCCATTTCACAGATAATCCAATTCTGCCAGGTGTTGTACAACTACATTGGGCTGTTAAGGCGTGCTCTGAAATATTCGAGTATGAAGGGCAACCTGAAAAGATTGAGAAGTTAAAGTTTAAGGCAATTGTGTTTCCAAATATGACGCTAAATCTATTCTTGCAAAAACAAAAAAATGGGAAGGTTACCTTCCTTTATCAAAGCATGAATAAGTCTGGAGAGACAGTCGAACATAGTTCTGGAACCCTCAATTATGGGGAACGATATGTCTAGTTTTAAATGCTGTGCGATCATACCAACTCTCAATCATTACAAGGCACTAGGCGATGTAATTAAGGGCGTTCGTGATCAAAATTTGGAAATTATCATCATAGATGATGGATCGAATGCTGCTGCTGCAGCATGCATAAAGGCTTTTCACAAACCTTCGGAGGGTATAGAGGTTCTACGTCACGATATTAATTTAGGGAAGGGCGCCGCGCTCGAAACCGGATTAGCCAGATCTCTTGAACGTGGGTTCACTCATGCACTTCAAATTGATGCGGATGGTCAACATGATCTTAGCGATATTGCACATTTAATTGAAGCTTCCATTTCCCACCCAGATGATCTGGTAACCGCAAAACCGATTTACGACAGCAGTATGCCACTAGCGCGAAAGATTGGACGCTGGTTTACCCATGTTTGGGTTTGGGTGGAAACACTTTCGTTTAACATATCTGATAGCATGTGTGGCTTTAGAGTGTACCCAATTCAGAAAACGTTGGAATTGCTCGGGTCCGAAAATGTCGGTAAAAGAATGGATTTTGATACGTCTGTAATGGTCAGGCTTTATTGGCGCGGTGTTGATGTTATTGAAGTTCCATCAAACGTAATTTATCCAGCGGAAAACACCTCAAATTTTAAAGTTGTCGCCGATAATATCCGCATTTCGATTATGCACACTCGACTTGTATTTGGAATGCTTGGACGGTTGATAACATTGCGGATGCGATATCGGTGATGTCAGAAAAAAATATAAATAACCATTGGGCCGACATTGAAGAAACTGGTTTTTTCTGGGGACTGAAAATACTGGCATTCATATATAATGTCGCAGGTCGCCGCGCGTGTCTTATTGTTATGTTCCCGATTTTGTTAGTGTTCTATCTAAGTCTGACATCCGCACGTTCCGCTGTTCGAGAATTTCTGAATCAAATCTCGATTAACAAGGGATCAAAAAGCCCCGGCTATTGGTCAGGCTTTAGAAATTTTATAGCTTTTGGGTCTGCTGCGCTTGATAAACTATCTGCCTGGAACGGTGATATAAAACCATCTCAAATCTCTTTCCCCGGAAATATGACTTCACTCTTCGATTTGGATCCCGAAAAGAAAGGGGCTGTTCTTTTCGTTTCACATCTTGGAAATGTAGAAGTTATTCGCGCCATGGCAAGCGTCAAACAAGTTAGACCGGTTAATGTGCTAGTTCATACCAAGCATGCAACTCGCTTTAATAGTTTAATGGAAAGATTTAACGCCAAATCACAATTGAAACTAATTGAAGTAACAGAGATTACTCCTGATGTTGCCATGCAATTGAAAGAATGTATTTCCCGAGGCGAATGGGTCGTTATTGCAGCTGACAGACCACCTGTTAGTGAGAGAGAGAATATCGTTCTAGCTCCTTTTTTAGGCCGGCCAGCTCCCTTCGCTTTAGGGCCATATGTTTTGGCCCATATACTGGAAGCGCCAGTTTATATGGTAGCCGCTTTACGTAGGGGGTCAAAATTCGAAATCAGGTGGTCAAAGCTGGGCGAAAAAATAAGCTTACCAAGAAAAAAACGTAGAGAAGCCGCTGAAATTTGGGCCGCAAAATATGCCAAGTGGCTAGAAGCTCTAGCTCTTGAACATCCCAATCAGTGGTATAATTTTTTCCATTTTTGGACGCAACCGCAGGACTGAATTTATGTACAAAACTTCGAAAATCAGTGCCAGCGTGAATTTACAAATTCAATTTTATCATCTGGATCCAATGGAAATTGTTTGGCACGGTAATTATCCACGATTTCTTGAAAAAGCACGCTGCGCGCTTTTAGATGATATTGGGTATAACTACGAAGAAATGCGCAACTCTGGTTTTGCGTGGCCAATTGTAGACATGAGGATCAAATACGTTCGTTCTGCATATTTTAAACAAGACATCACAATAAAGGCGACGCTTAAAGAGTATGAAAACCGTATGGTTATTGATTACAGAATATTTGATAGCGCGACTTTGGAAGTGATCACTAAGGCTAGAACAACTCAAGTGGCACTTGATATTGAATCTAAAGAAATGCTCTTCGAGTCTCCAGAGATACTAATTCAAAAAGTGGAGGCTATGCTTTGACATACTTGAAGCAATTCTTGGTTTTTGCACTGTTTGTTTTTTACACAGTTGGAGTAGTGGACGCGTCGCAAATCGGTCCGAACGAAGTAAAGCCGGGAAGTGTATTAACAGGAGAATTCTCTCAGGAGCGTTATTTAAACGGGTTTGAAGCACCGCTGGTTTCAAGTGGCGATTTTTTCTTGTTTCCCTCAAAAGGTTTGGCTTGGAGAGTTTTTGAGCCGTTTGAGAGCCGTCTGATCATGACCAGTGAAGGAATTACTCAAATTACACACGGTTCCATAATGAAAGTA
>MAAN01000019.1 GCA_002163135.1 Alphaproteobacteria bacterium 46_93_T64 | reverse complement strand
TCATCCAGGGAAAATCCCAGGACTTGGCGCGGGGTGGAGCAGTCAGGTAGCTCGTCAGGCTCATAACCTGAAGGTCATAGGTTCAAATCCTATCCCCGCAACCAACAAAACATCAACAATCACAACGGCTTAGCGCAAAACACGCTAGGCCTTTTTTGCGTTCGGAAACACCCGTGGAAGCAGGGTGGAAGCATGAGGGGGGAGAGATGGATATATATATGAGTGATGCAGTGCAATTAGCAATGCCACAATAAATTTCACAACAAATCTATATTTTACTATAAAATTTGGATACCATTTTGTAGTCTAAGGACTCTAGATTGCGGATAAGGCACTTGCCGTCATTTTGGGAAGGTCTTGATTTTCCATAGGGTGATGTAACCAACTTTGAGAATGTGGTGTTTTAGTGGAATATATTTCTGAACTTGTCAGCTTTGTAGCGGGAGCAATAGGTGGCTTTACGCTTCATTTAACGATTACCCGAAAATCGGCGGATCATGGGGGCAGGGTCGTTGATCAAAGTGGTGTCAAAGCTTTAGGAGATGTTGTCGGAGGCGATAAGGTTTCCAGCGATAAAAGTCAAAACGCTACGGTGTCGGGCCAAAATAACACTGTTAATCAGCTCTTGGGCGGCAAGAGCGGTGATCGGCATGGTGAATGATAAACCCAGTCGGTTGCAGGACCTAATAAGGTCCTACAAGACTGATAACTCAACCACCATCCAATCCGCCGATGTTAATGGCGACGGGAATAACATCGATCAGCGCATGATCGATCAGAGCGTGAATGTCATTATCGGAGATAAAGACAATCCGCTTGCTCAGAAAATCTTAGAGTCCGTTCAGGAAGGGAACGCATCGACCGATGTTCAGTCCTTTGTTGAAGACAACCTTGATGATGACGACCGGCCGGAAATACAGCTCATACTGGAGTACCGAAACATTGCTCGGGAGGGCGATGGGACCTTGGCTATCAGACTTCTCGAAAAATTGAAATCCAATACGTCTTACAGCGCGGGCTATTTCGCCTTTCGCTTGAACTTCAATATCGGTGTTATCCAGCAAGATATCGGAGATTTTTCCGGAGCAAGCGCTTCTCTGAAGGCGGCATACAAGTTCCTCCCAGAGCACTACAAGGCTCAAGCCGCGTTAGCGTTTGCTGCACTACTTGACGGTGAAGATCGGTCGGCGCTGGAGAGGGCAAAGGGTCTCCTAAATTACGAAGGCGACCATCGCAACTTGGCGGCGTGCATTCTGTTGCATGCAGCGCGAAACTTGAACGAAGAAGTTTGTCCCGAAAAAATCATTTCTGAGGAGTTGCAATATGGGGACGTGGAGCTTGCATACTTAGAGTACTGCCGACGCCTTCGCCCGGACTCATACAAAGACGAATTGGATCGCCTTTTTTCTGATAAGCCTGATAGCGCACCAATCGCGACGATGTGGGCATTGGCGGTCTTGGATAACGTTAGCCAGAATCAAGCGTTTTTACTAGGCGCAAAGATGCCGGCAGGCTTCGAGGAGGAAGTGGAAAAGTGCGCTGGGATATTTCGGAGTGACCTTGAAAACTCCCTGAAACTACGTCCGCCGAACAAGATTCTGCTTCCTGCTCAAGCGAATAATGCTGCGTTATCCCTAAGATTCGTGGGCAAAACGGTCGAGGCCGCGAAGTTGCTGGATAACTTTCTCGAATCCTTCCCAGAGCTAAGCGGAGATGTTTTTCAGGTGAGAGCAGTTCTTTATCTTCAAGATGATAAAGACCATGAAGCGCTGGAGCTAATTCGGCCGCACACAGATGCCTTAGACCTCCAAGTGATGGCCTCTGAGATTGAATCTAAGAATGGAGCGTTTTCTGATGCCTTGCAACGGATAGAAACGGTTTTGAAAGCCGGGCCAGAGGACGGGCTGCGAACTCATGCCCTTGCGACAAAAGCCAGGATAGGTATCAACTCGTTAGACCATGAAACTGCGGACCAAGCACTTGATGAGTTAGCTTCGATTTCCCCGGAACCAACGGAATTGGTGCTGATGAAATCAGCCTACGAACGTGCCTTCGTTATCCAAACCGACCCGAAGGATTTTGAGAATCTACCCATAGAAGATGCTGATCATTCGCAGGAACAGGAGAAGCTTTTAGATTCTCTGAAAGATGCAGACAATTGGGACTTCTTCACGTTGCTTCAAACAGCCGATGAACTTCTGGTGCGAGGCTTCTATCGTGAATGCACGGACTTGCTTCGGGGGAAGGTGAGCTTTCGTAATTCGCGCCCTGCTCTCGTCACGCTTTGCGACGCATGTATACGAGGCCAATTAGGTACATTGGCAAAAGAGATTGATGATGCTTTATCGCCTCAAGTTAAAGAGTCCGTGTTCGGATGGCGGTTTAGCTCAAATGTAGCTTATCTTAGTGGCGTAGCTGTAAAAGCGGTTCCGCCAGCTAGGAAGCTGTTTGCGGACAATTCAAATTCAATAGGTGCCTTGCAGTGGTACGTTCAAGCGCTCCTCCATACAAACGATAAGAACAGAGTAAAACGCATTGTTGCTCGCCTTGACGATACGCAACTCGTCGGAACCGTCGAAGAGAGAGCAGGTTATGCGAAGTTGCTTGTATTTTGCGGCGAACTTGAACGCGCTCGCTCATTCGCATATCGATTGTTTTGTGAAAACCAAAATGACGCTCAATCGTGGTTGGCGCTTAGTGCAAGTGTGTTGGCTCTCGGGCATCCGCAAGACACTGATGACAATTTCCAAGTTCGAGAAGTTCAGGACGGGGTGTCATTTGAAGTTGAACGAAGTGACGGCTCCATCGAAGCCTTTACTGTTGAGTCGGATAAAGATTTATTTTCCCTCAGAGAGGGTAATCTTGAGCTTGATCATCCGGTCGCCGTCGCCGCACTAGGCAAGTCGGTCGGGGATTGTTTTGTGTGGCCATTCAAAGGAAACGGCCCGGCAAAAATCATCTCAGTTAAACACAAAGCTTTGGCAGCATTTCATCAAATCATAGATAAGTTTGAGGAACGCTTCCCCACCATATCAGGTTTCAAGTCAGTACCGGTTAACTTTGAAGATCGATCTGGTTTCGATGAAATGAAAATGATGCTTAAGCAGAGAGTGGATTACGCGCAAAGCAAGGCGACGGAATATGCTGAGGGGTCCTATCCAATTTCTATATTGGCCGACCACCTTGGGATCGACCCTATTGACGCGCTTCTAGCTCTATATTCGGAATGCGGGATTTCTCCAAAGGTCTCCTCTTCTTCATACGCAGATCAGGACAAAGCTCAAAGATCACTACTTTCTGCCAAAACGTCCGGCGTAATTGTTGACGCGGCGGCTTTCTATTTGATGCGTCGCCTAGAAATAGAAACTGCTGTAGAGCAAGAATTCGGCCCCATCGGGGTAACTCAAGAGACCGTCAACGTGTACTTAAGGCGGTTGCAGGAACTAGAGGACTTGAGCTTTTTTGAGAACGATACCGGCGGAAGAAAGGCCGGGAATATCTCAATTCGTGAAGGTCAGATCGTTATGATGGAGACTTCGGAAGAAGAGGTGAACGCAAAACTGGAGATGATGCGCGCTGATTTGAGGTGGCTTCAAACAAAGTGCTCTCTGTTGCAGGCCGTTGCCAAAATCGACCCGCCGGATTCTGTTATTCGGCTTCGTCAGGAAGCTGGGGGGCGATTCCTTGACGATATTTTTGCCGCTGACGGCTCAGATCGGGTTTTGATTTCGGAGGACCTCCATCTAAGGAGCTGGGCCGAAGGGTTGTTTGGCGTTCGCGGTGCTTGGTTGCAGGCGCTTCTGGTTTATTTGGAGGGCCAAGAACGGATATCGGTTGAAACGGTGGTCAAAGGCACACTTCAATTGCAAAACTTGGGTCAAGATGCGCTAAGCACAAATGTCTACCGTTTTCTGATGGCTGCTGAAATGATGGCGGACGGAGAGATTTCAGAAGAAGAGTTTTCTAGATACAGTTCATTGCTGGGGCAGAAGGGTGCCGAAATGGCTTCACACATTGCAGTTTCTGTGAACATAATTAAGGCCCTTTGGTCGACTGGTTCGCTGACTTCAGTTCGCGAGAAAGCTACAGGAATTGTCTTGCAAAACCTTACGAGACTACAGGGTGAAAACACCCGTGCTGTCCTCGATAAAGTACAAACACTGCCCCGCAATACCGCTGCGAGCCAATATATCAGCAAATGGCGGGTTGGCCATTTCCTCGCTTAGGTCTGAATAAAGGTCTTCTCCTCCGCTATCTTTGTCAGCAGGCTGGGCTTCTTCGGATCATGGGCTGCAATCGATATCCAGCGCTGTGCGGACAGGTGCATATCAACGGAGATGAATGAAGCTCTGTTGTGGACACAAGGATTGATTGCGACGTTTGGGCTTTCCTCCGAGTGCGCTATTTTTGAAGGGCTTCATACGCAAATGCCAGTGATACAGGACGAATGTCCGCAAGGTAAGCGACCCTCCCTTTGGGTAAACCTTTAGCCATTTTTTGTATTACGCTCGCGAGCATGCATGTTCGATTGTTATCTGTGACTTTCTAGGTTTGAAAGAATGTCCGTTGTTTTGTTCTACTTCGGCTTTCCCAGAAGCTCTCTGTAGGGCCGTCAATTTTGTTCTGCAAAGTTTGCATGATTTGACCCGAAAACTCCTCTCGAATTTCCGTATCGGTAAGCTGTTCCAATGCAGCAATACTGGCTGCATTTCCGACGATCTGTTGTAAATGGATTTCTATCTGCCTCTCTTTGATGACTTCTTTCAGTTGGTTTGGTGTAATGGCTGCCCGGTAGTCGCATAGGTTTTCCTCATGCGCCTTGAGGACTGCTTGCCAGAGCGGGTGCAGATTTTGACGTGAGACATTTTGATCTGTTTGGTGATCATCTAGGTAGCGGATTTGGTCGGTGGCTTCGGCGAAGACATCCCCGATGCAATCTTCAATGTCTTGGAAGGTCGTGAGCTGCCATTTGTCTTTGAGTTCTCGTTTGCCTGCTCTCAGTTCTACGCGCCAAATCTTCTTGGTGGTGTCGGTTGGGTCTATGTCCCAGACTTTGAACCAGAATGTTTTTCCCTGTTCGATTGCGGCTTTGCGTTTGTTGTAGATGATGGCTTGTCTGCCCGGCATCTTGCCGATGGTGATGGATTCAATCTTGCGGCCACGGGTGACGACGGTTGGTTTGTTGGGGTCTTGGTCCGGGTTTTCTACCTCTCCCCAATAGGGCGCGACCTTGGTGTGACTGTGACAGGCTACTTGCTCAATGTGGGCTTGGAAATGTTCGGGCATTAGGAAGTCGGTGGCAAAGTCGATCCGGCGAATGCTTTCTCTCAGGGCGGTGCAATTCATATCGGCGAGGGCTTGGTATATGCGGTCTTTGGTGCCGTGGTAGCCATAGGCGGCTAAGGCGCTGGCATGGGATGAGAAG
>MAAN01000002.1 GCA_002163135.1 Alphaproteobacteria bacterium 46_93_T64 | reverse complement strand
GGGAGCATCAAAAACACTCCCATCAGTATCCAGTGTAATTTACCGACCATCTCTCCAACTCCTTCTTCAAAGCTTATGAAATGAGAGGAGCCCGTAAACTCCTCTCAACTCAAATCGTCATTTACGCTCTAAAACAGTAATTTCGTCCCAATCACCGCTTGCCAGGAACTGGTCTCTTCACCTTCATCCCTCGCGAAATTCGCTGTTTGGCCGAATTTTCTTTCATATACAACGCCCACATAGGGAGAGATGGCTCTATCAAGGATATCGTAACTAAGACGCAGACCAATTTCGGCACTGTTGATACCGGACCCCACACCAACCTCTTCATCACTTGAAAAAGCCGCTTCAATTTGTGCTGAGGGAGTCAGGATCAGGTAATTCGTGATCAGAAGCTCATATTCCGCGTCAAAACTAACAGACAAGTCACCCTTGTTATTAAAATACAGATCCGCGTCGACTTCGATCCATTGCGGGGCAAGGCCTGTAATACCAACAACGCCATACCAACGATTGCTGCCCTCAGGAGTATCCGCACGAATACCCCCTTTAACATCCCAAAAATCAGATATGGGTGTCTGCAAAGTGATTTGATTAGATAGATCCTCGAAGTTTTTGGCATCTAGATCAAATTCAGCGCTACTTTCCAGGCGCAGCTTTAATTCGTCCGACCCGACTAGCGCATCGACTTCCCAAACTAACAAATCTTCCCCATTTTCGCCCGCCCGATATTCAAATTCTTCTGCTTGAAAGCCATAGATAAGCTCTTCAGCATTGGCAGAGATTGGAAGAGAAAATACACAAACAGCAATCAAAGCAGAGCACGCATTTTTCCTGATAAAAGTCATTGTAGCGCCCCTTTCTTTATTGGTTGCTCTGCAGTATTTTCTGGTCCTCCTTCGACCACGATTTTGCGGAACATTCCGGCTGATGCGTGATATGACAGATGACAGTGAAAAGCCCACTGCCCCTCTGCATCCACCTCAGTTTCGGAAAAAACAGTGGTACCGGGGGCGACGCTGATTGTATGTTTTATTGGGTCCCACTTTCCGGCACCTACATCCAAAATACTCCACATTCCATGTAAGTGCATGGGGTGGGTCATCATGGTTTCGTTAACAAACTTAAACCTGACACGTTCCCCATATTGCAACTTTATCGGATCCGCATCATCATATTTGACACCATTAATGGACCAAATATAGCGCTCCATATTACCCGTTAAACGTAACTCGATTTCTCGTGTTGCCGCCCGGTCTTTATAGAGCGGCTTTTGTGCTTTCAAGTCCGCGTACGATAAAAACTTACCCCCATTTTCTGCCACGGGGATAAGACCACTCCTTTTGGCATAGAACGGATTTTCTGGCTTTTGCATTTTGGAATGGTCCATACCTTTCATGGACGCGTGATCCATAGATTTCATTGATGAGGAGTTCATCTTCATCCCTGAGTGATCCATGCCTTCCATATTTCCATGATCCATCCCCATATCTGCCATGGTAAGAAGAGGACTTTTACGCATTTCCGGAACTGGTGCACTCATCCCTAAACGCGGCGCGAGTGTTCCGCGGGCAAAGGCTGATCGACCCATACTTTCTCCAAATATTGTATAGGCTTTGTCTTCCTCGGCCCGAACAATCACATCATAAGTTTCGGCGACACCGATGCGCAGTTCATCAACTTTTACGGGCTGCACATTATTGCCATCCGCCGCAACTACCGTCATTTTAAGACCCGGTATCCGTATATCAAAATAGGTCATAGCTGATGAATTGATAAATCTCAGGCGCACACGCTCACCTGCTATAAACAATCCCGTCCAGTTTTGATTTGGACCTTTGCCATTAATAAGCGGTGTGAAGCCTTGCAGGTCTTCAACGTCGGTTGGCATCATCCGCATACTACCCCAGCTCATCCGATCCTCAACAGTTGCAGACATGCCGTTTTCATCGGCATCGCTGAAGAAATCACTTAGTTTTTGCTGTTTGCGATTATAATAATCCGGTATCATTTTCAGATTTCGCATAATACGGCTGCCCGAATGCGGATGCTTATCAGTCAGTTGAACGACATAATCGCGATCGTAGCGGAAGGGTTCACGTTTCTTTGGAGCAATTGTAATTGCGCCATAAGCGCCATCCGGCTCTTGAAATCCGGAATGACTATGAAACCAGTATGTTCCGGACTGAACAATCGGAAATTTGTAAGTAAAAGTCTCTCCGGGCTCAATGCCAGAATAACTAATATCAGGGACACCATCCATTTTGTATGGCAATATTAATCCGTGCCAATGAATGGATGTTGCTTCATCCAGATTATTGGTGACGTTGATCGTGACGTCTTCGCCTTCAGTAAATTTTAAAACTGGCCCCGGTGAGGCTCCGTTATAGCCGATCCCTGTCTTCTTAAACTCCCCAGTATCGATTTCTACTGGGTCCACTGTTAGATTATAGGTTCCCGCTACAACCACACTGGATGTCGCCGCAACAATAGTCGCGACAGCTGCACAAACGCGCGTAAATATTCTTCGCATAATGAGTTCCTCCAATTAAGCGAAATTGGCGCGACCGATATAGAGGCCGCGCCGTTTTTACTAATTGAAATGAACGTCACCCATCATACCGGAATCGTAATGACCCGGCACATTACATGCGAATTCCAACTTGGCTGTATCCGAGAAGTTCCAGATAATTTCGGCACTTTTTGTGGGTTCCAGCAAAACGCTATTCGGATCGTTGTGGTCCATGGTTTTACCGCTCCCCATATCCATCTTCATCATGCTGTGGTTAATCTTGTCTGCCTCGAGAACACCATGCTCCATCATCATCATCATTTCTTTTTGATGTTCAGCATGCATGGCGGCAGTACCGATGTTGAACTCATGGACAAATTCGCCAGCGTTCGTGATCTTAAATAGAACTGTCTCTCCTTTTTTCACCTGAATTTTCTCTGGAGAGTAATAATTGTCATACATCTTAATCTCGATGGTGCGACTTACATCTGCGAACTTTCCAGGTGCACCAATGGTGGTTTTCTTAACATCGTCGTGACCGTCTCCGTGACTTCCTGATGCGAAAGCAACTGGACTTGCTAAAATGACAAAGGTCGCAAGAGTAATGCCAGAGATGCGTGAAACAATTGTATTTTTCATTTTTGAATTCCTAAAGCTCTCCAGTCCAGTGGTGTCAGCACCAAAATCTGGGTCTGGAGATATATCATGAGTTTGTTTGAGATGTAATTTAGGCGCAGGAAACCATCAGCAACGATCTGCTGCGGAACTGCGTTACGCCAAACTAAACTTTAGGAGGTTCTACTGGCGGATTGAGAGACAATCCGTCCATTTGTTCTTGCAAGCCTGCAAACTGCAGCTTGTTGGTGGTAAGCATGAAGGTAACATCATGAAAATTTTCGACAGTGATGAAGCATGTCATCATGCCGCAAACTTCGATATGTTCATGCATAGATTTTGCCGGTATTTTCGAAAGCTCACCCGCCTCCACCGTCATTACGTGCGAAGCACCGCCTTCATCGGCATGCTGCATTGATGAGGGAAGCACAGAGAAAATGTTGAACACAAATACCAGAGCGATGATTGCCCCGATTTTCGCAGATCTGTTATTCAGAAAATTCAACATTTTTATAAATCGGGTTTCCGTTTCAAGTTCTCACATGATGACAGATGTATAGGCAGCGCTTGAAAGTTTCAAGAGAGTGCGCGAAGTTTTTCTAATACAAAGCCTGACACACTCCCAATCATCACCCAAAATATCGCAGATGTAATCATGGTCATCATTGCGAACTGGGCCGCCAATGACGCAGGCGCAGTACCGCTTGCGACTTCTGGATGCGGGGCACCGATGACATGTGGGATCAACAAAAGAACGACGCCAGCGCCACGCCAAATCCATGATGATTTAAAAACGATCATAGCAAGGCCAACGCCACTGCATGCAACCGTTAAAAACCACCACATTTGGCGAAGTTCAACTGGGGCACCAACTGTTCCTGGCACTTCTGGGGGTAGACCCGCTGCGGGTAAAAGCGAGAAAACTAAAAACCCTGACACGCCCCAAAGAGCACCGGATTTTACGTCCACATCACGTCCGCGCATTGTCATGGCAGCCCCTAATAACAGAGCAAAACCAACACCCGCGATCACATTACTGATAACGGTGTAAGTCATCCGCTCGAGGCCATCTTCTGGACCCCAACTATCTTCATCCCCGTGGGAATGGGCTGCGGGCGCTGCAGCGGCATGCGAATGCCCTTCTGTATGAGCGTCAGTAGCTGGGGCACTTGCCACTGGCTGACTTTCATAGATTTCAGCTTCTGTAATAAGAGGGATCGTTGTCACAAATTGGATAAGGGAAATTAGAATCCCTGCGAACACGCCCGAGATAATCGCGGTCGTCAAAATTCGCTGCAGCGAAGAAAAGTTCATTAATCGAGGGTCAGTCTATTAGTGGCACGGAAAAACAAGCGAGTGGCGACTGTCATGCGCTGCATTGTGAAGCGCATCTGGCTGTGCAAAGCCAACACCATAAATCATGAAGAAACCGAGCAGAGCCGAGACAAAAACCGATGTCATTTTACCGGTAGAGACCTGCGTCGACGTTTCAGTAGTTGTTACATTCGGATTAGTCATAATCCCCTCCATCAGAGAACTTCTAAATTCTAACATCAATTAAGTGATCAATAAATATAATCGCACTCAAGTTGTCAATCTACAAATGGGCTACATTCTAGTGATCTAAATCATTTTTTTTATTCGTCCACTCCACTTTTGCATTTAAGATAAAAAAATCTGCACATTCCGTCAGTATCTAACTTGGTAAGTACTTCCGATGAGCACTCATACATCACGTTTCAAGCAAACCCGATTTGAAGCGCATAGCGGCTCCCTGTTAATGAAAGCAGTAGTCACAATGGGTAGCGGTGATTTTGACATGCTGAGCTATTGCGATGTCCCTATGCCTGTGCTGGATAAAGGAGAGATTCTAATCAAAGTTGGCGCTGCGGGCGTTAATAATACAGACATCAATACACGGTTGGGCTGGTATTCCTCTTCGGTTACGTCCGGAACAAACACATCTTCCGAAGGTGCACAAAAGGAAGAAAGTGACGACGGCGGGTGGAACGGCAAATCCATGTTTCCATTCATTCAAGGAACCGACTGCTGCGGTATGGTATCCGCCACATTCTCCAAGTCTGACGCGCATCTGATTGGAAAACGGGTCATTGTCCGGCCTTGCGTGCGGCCGGATGGCTTCTCATCTCCGAACAATACCTGGATCGGATCAAACAGCGATGGCGCATTTGCAGAGTATATAAAAGTCCCCGCGACAGAAGCCTTCCCTGTGGTTTGCGATTGGAGTGATGCTGAACTTGCGACCCTTCCGTGCTCCTACGGCACGGCAGAAAACATGCTTCACCGCGCAAATTTACGAGATGGCGAACATGTTTTAATTACAGGTGCCTCTGGCGGCGTGGGATCCGCCGCTGTGCAGCTTGCTAAAAGACGCGGAGCTATCGTCACCGCCGTTACAACCGCCGATAAAGCAGAACTGGTGAAATCAATCGGTGCTGACATCATCATTGATCGCGGTGATGCTCCCGAAAGTTCGTTTACTGAAGAATCAGTGGATGTCGTTGTCGACAATGTTGCGGGTCCAAATTTCGGCAATATGATCCGCATTTTGAAGCGAGGTGGGCGATATGTGTCATCTGGCGCCATAGCAGGTCCTATGGTCACATTAGATATGAGAGATTTCTATTTGAAAGATCTCAACTTGATCGGCTGTACGGGCTGGGATGAACCTGTATTTGGAAATATTGTCTCTTACATTGAACGGGGCGAGATCAAGCCCCTGCTTGCGAAATCTTACCCCTTGAAAAACATCGCAGATGCGCAACGTTACTTCATAAGGAAAGAACATTTTGGCAATCTGGCTCTCACTCTTCCACAAACAGAAAGTTAGCTAATCTGCCTTCATAAAAGAAAGGATTAGTATAATGCTAGTACCTACTTTATCTCAGTCAATTGCAACAGTGATTGTAGGGTTTCTCATTGCAGTTTTGCACATACCGACGCCTGTACAGGCAGAGACGCAAGCCGTATCACAGGTAACCTTTCCCAGCGCAATAATTCCCCTTACTCCATTCAGAGTTACCCGGGTTAAGGAATTTGGAATGTCCCTTGCCCCAAAACCCACGATTAACCTGAACGCCACACTTTTCACACCAGAAACTAACAGCCCTCGTCCTGCAGTTATTATTCTGGTGGGGGATGACGGGTTGCAGCAATCGCACCTAAACTGGGGAGCGACACTCGCGGATTGGGGATATGTCAGCCTAGTTATTGATATATTTGGCTCCAGAGGCGGTAAAAACTTTCAAGATACCCTCAACATCGAAATGCCGGAGGATACCAGAAGCGCGGTAAAATACTTGCGATCTTTGAAAAGTGTCGATAGCGATAAAATTGCCCTTCTTGGATTTTCTTTAGGCGGTAGCCGTATCCTCTCCTTCTTTGACAGGCAAAGCCCGTCTCACATCGAGGATATTAATTTCAGCGCCGGGGTTGCGCTCTATCCCAATTGTGCGCCCGGAAAACAGTTCAGTGCGCCGCTGCTTATTCTGGCAGGGATCAGCGATCAAATGATGACATTTAATCTATGTAAACGTCTCTCAAACGAGGCCGACGTGATGAACAATGATGTCAGTGCCCACTTCTACCCTGGCGTCACCCATTTCTTCGACAATCCCGATTATCGCAAAGATACTATTTCGAAGAAGGTAGCCGCCGCGCCGCCGCTTTGGTTCCAGACCAACCACTATTCGGAAGCCGCACACAAAGATGCGTTGGCCCGCGTAAAGTCTTTTCTAAAGGCACGGCTTGGCAGCTAATTTCTAAGCTCATCCAGATGTTTGGGCGATGGTTTTAAAAGGCGTTGCCTTCAAACTGTCGCCCGCGAATTCTTTCACTTTTCCAGCAAACTCTCCAAAGAAAGGCTGGCTTTGTAAGTGGGCGAGTGTTTCTTCTTCATCCCACTGGCCAATATGAACGCGGCCTGTCCCGTCTTTACGCGCCGTCACCATATACCTAAACCGCCCCTTTAGCCGCGCGTCTGCATCGATATTTCCAATAAACGTATCAACCGCCTGCTGCCACGTCGCTTCATCACCTGAAAAATCATAATCGATAACAATGCCAAACATGTTTCTCTCCCGACTGCGTTTCATCCATGAAGGCCCTGATGATACTCAGAATGTTCATTTCGGAATAATGACAATTAAGTGAATTCACTCCCCATTGTCCTTAAGAGACTTAAATATAGGGATCTCAAGAACTCTCACTAAGTGAGGAGTTCCATTTTGATCACGACAAGTTCTTGAAAGACAGTTAGGCAATTGGGAGAAACAAAGCAAACAATGTCCCTTTTTTCGACGACTTGGTA
This sequence comes from Alphaproteobacteria bacterium 46_93_T64, assembly GCA_002163135.1. Lineage (GTDB taxonomy): Bacteria > Pseudomonadota > Alphaproteobacteria > Sneathiellales > Sneathiellaceae > Sneathiella. The sequence goes on along the minus strand of MAAN01000002.1, from coordinate 66,564 downwards.
AGGACAATATTCCCCTTATGCCGTTCGATGATTTCTTTTACGATGGGGAGGCCTAAGCCGCAACCATCCCCATCTGATCTGTTACCGCGGTTAAAGCGTTCAAATATTTTCTCTTGTTGGTCTTCGAAGATACCAAGGCCAGTGTCTTCTACTTCGATTATGGCATCTGTGTCGTTCTGCTTAATACGAACTGTGATCTCGCTCCCTTCTGGGCAATAGGCAATGGCATTTTCGACCAGATTTTTTACGGCTTCTTCAACAAGATCTTGATGACCCAGAATAATCGGGGCATCAGATTGATCTTCAAAACCAAGATCGATTTTTTTGTCTAAGGCTGCTGGTACCAACTTACTGGTTAGGGACTGACACAAGGCCACCAAATTAATTTCTTCAAAATCAGTCGCAGTTTCATCCGGCGTTGCTTTTGCTAGGCTGAGCAACTGATTTACCAAACGGGTAGATTGCCGCGTGGATTGACGTAAAAACTCCAGCCTGTTCTGCAAATCTTCTTGTGAACTGGTCTTAAGAGCAAGCTCTGTCTGCATTTGAATGGCAGCCAAAGGTGTTCGAAGCTGATGCGCAGCGTTTGATGTAAATCGGTGCGTTGTTTCAATATTCTGCGATAATCGTGCCATCAAGTCATTTATGGCGTCGACAAGCTGCTGCACCTCTGCCGGCACTTTATGCTCAATCGGTCGCAGGTCTTTTGGACTTCGCCTTTGCAGGGCCGCTTGTAAACGAAGCAACGGCTTCAATCCCCAGCTCACCCCAAACCACAAAATCAGCCCCGCGACAAATATCAGCGCCAGTTGCCGCACAACTGCCCCGGCCAGCATTTCCTGTATGAGGGCCGAACGCGCGTCTGTTGTCTCCGCAACTTTTACTGTAAATCGGGTGGATAATCTGGGGCTTGCAACATATCGGTTCACCGCACCGATCCGTATTTTCTCACCGTGATAGACAGCGTCATAGAAAACTGGCTGTTCTGAATTTATTTTGATATTTGGGGGAATTGGTGGAAGATCATCGTACCCCGTCAAAAACTGTCCTCCCGCTGCCGTCACTTGGTAAAACACCCGATCTTGCGCTTCAGAAGAAAGCATCTCCAATGCCACATAGGGGATATCCACATCCAGCTCATCCCCCACAATAAAGACGCGCGAAGAAATGGCGAGGGCGGATCCGAGCAACACACGATCGTAGGACTCGTTAGCTACTATGCGGGCCCGCGTTTGTAGCTCGAACAACATCAACATGCTGAGCAGTATCAATACCCCGATAAGCCAAAGGAAAAGACGGGTCCGGATGGAAGCTTGCGCGCGCCTCATGGTTTTTCCATGAGGTACCCAAGACCCCGCACTGTTTTGATAACAAGGCCACTACCTTGTAATTTTTTTCGCAATCGACTTACGTAAATTTCCACAGCATTCGGGGTAATTTCATCATCAAAATTGGCAAGTCCATCCGCAATTTGTTCTTTGCTGATAACTTTCCCAAGGCGCGATAGAAACAACTCCAACAAACCATATTCACGTTTGGGAAGTTCAAGCGGAACATCATTTACCCGCGCGGTTCTAGCAACACTATCGAAAACCATGGGCCCAACGGATATGGCGGGGGATTTATTTCCACTGGTGCGTCTGAGCAACGCACGCACGCGGGCTTCAAGTTCGACTAATTCGAACGGTTTCGTTAAGTAGTCATCTGCGCCAAGGTTGAGGCCGGTTACGCGGTCTTCGATCTGATCCCGTGCAGTAAGGACGAGAACCTGCGTGTCATCGCCGCGTGCGCGCAACTTTTTAAGCACCTCCAGACCGTCACAGCCCGGCAGGTTCAAATCCAACACAACGACGTCGAATGCTTGCGTGCGCAAGACCTCGTCTGCCTCCACACCATCCCCAAGAACATCAACAGCAAGCCCAATGTGACCAAGAGCCGTTGAGATTCCATCCGCAAGTGCTACATTATCTTCTACAACCAGAATTCTCATAATAAAAGAGTATCCGGATTATTGCGTTTGTGAAGCCTGAATATATTTTTGCCACTGGAATATTTGCGATTATGCATAAGTTACAGATACTCAGTTACGTATTCCTGCTGCTCGGTTTATTGGGTTATGCGCCATCTGCACTGTCGAGTGAGTATCATTATCCAGCGCCTAAAAAGACTACTTCGGTCCCGGCGGCCTCAGAAAACTCTAGTCAATATCCGAACAAACTCAGAATTTTCAGTACAACCGATAACGAAGCCACCCATGCTCTGATTTTGGATTTTCAAAAGATCTATCCCCGGATGTCGGTGACCTATCATGAACGACAAAGTCTGCAGATATATGAGCAACTGATAAACGATGCCAAAAAAGGTGGATCCAGTGCAGATATAGCCATCAGTTCGGCCATGGATTTACAAATGAAATTGGCAAATGACGGCTACGCCCACCGGATCGAGACCAACGTTCAAAACACGCTGCCCCGATGGGCCGTTTGGCGGAACGAAGCCTTCGGCACGACACTTGAGCCAGCCGTGATTATATATCACAAGCCCTATTTTAAGGACAAAACCGTCCCTAGAAATCGATCTGACCTGATTTCTTTTCTGGAAAACCGGCCCGCTGATCTTTATGGAAAAATTGCTACTTACGATATTGAAAAAAGCGGTCTTGGCTACATGTTTCTTGCCCGCGATGACAGCCAGTTTGGCGGCACTTGGGATCTGATGCGTGCCATGGGCCTTAACGGTTTACGGCTGTATAGCCAGAGCTCCAAAATAATTGAAGGTGTGAGTTCAGGCCAATTGAAACTTGGTTACAATGTTCTGGGCTCCTACGCCATTTCCCAGATAAAAAATAACCCGGATCTTGGTGTTATTTTGCCTGAAGACTACACAACAGTGTTTTCACGCATCGCCATCGTTCCAAAGACTGCAAATTCGCCGGAAGCTGGACGCCTTTTTCTTGAGTATTTGCTCTCTGAACGCGGGCAAAGGCAGATCAATCACAACGCCCAACTTAACTCCATTCATCCCAACGTGAAAAACCCCAATAGCCTTCTCAACACCCTCAACAACGAAAATAGCGGCCTCCGCCCGATTAAGGTTGGACCTGGACTATTGGTTTATCTGGATCAAATGAAGCGCAGGAACATCCTTAAAAGATGGAACAAGGCGCTTTACAGACCCTAACGCCTGTTTTCTGACCAGTGACAGGTTTATGACAGCTTGATGATTTATGTTCTGAATTAAGGCCGCATCGCAATCATAAAAAAAAGAGCGGTTTGGGAGGAATAATTCTGATGTGTTTTCTTTTTAGAACGCAGGCGTATTCCCTCTTTTTGGTTTGCGATGCCTAACAATTGAAAACAAATCTTGATGGAGGCTCATAATGTTAAAGTTTTCTCGCCGTTCATTCGTTGCTACTGCTGCGGCCGTTGCAATGAGTATTTTTTCCAGCGCGGTACCAGCTCATGCAGCAGATATCGACAAACTTCACTTTCTAATTCCCGGCGGCGCAGGAGGTGGCTGGGACGGAACAGCTCGAGGCACAGGCGAAGCCTTGACTAAATCGGGCATCGTCGGATCAGCATCATTTGAAAATATGTCTGGCGGCGGCGGCGGCAAAGCTATCGGCTACCTCATTGAAAACGCGGCGTCCAGCCACGGAACGTTGATGGTGAACTCGACCCCGATCGTTATTCGCTCTCTCGTCGGCCGTTTCCCCTACAACTTCCGTGATCTAACTATGATCGCAGGCACCATTGGTGACTATGCAGCCTTTGTAGTTCATAAAGACAGCCCGCTTAATTCCTTCAAGGATCTGGTTACAGCGTACAAAGCGAACCCACGTAAAGTGGCCATCGGTGGCGGATCTGTTCCGGGCGGTATGGACCATCTGGTTGCTGCAATGGCGATGCAAGCCGCGGGCGAAGATCCAACTAAAGTAAAATACATCCCGTATGATGCAGGCGGCAAAGCTATGGCGGCTCTACTTTCCGGTGAAATTCAGGCACTTTCCACCGGTTTTTCGGAAGCAATTGCTCTGGCCAATGCAGGTGAAGTTAAAATTATCGGCATGACGGGCCCAGAGCGTAACGATGCGTACGAAGATGCACCGACCCTCAAAGAACAGGGTTATGACGCTGAGTTTGTAAACTGGCGCGGTTTCTTCGGTGCGCCAAACTTGCCCGAAGCAAAAGCAAATGCTTACCGCGCTGCCATTGCAAAAATGTACGACACTCCTGAATGGGAAGCCGTCCGCCAACGTAATGGATGGGTTAATATCCATAATCCCGGTGAAAAATTCGTGACTTTCCTTAGCGACCAAGAAGCCATCATCAAAGATTTGATGACGAAACTAGGTTTCCTCTAGGACCTATATCTGAGCCGGAGTATCCAACAAATATACTCCGGTTTCTTTACGCCGTTTTAAGGAGGGATTTTCATGGCCTTAGATAAATGGATACCCGTGTTTTTTCTGCTGATCTCAATTGTTTACGGGTACGCATCCTATACCTACCCTCTCTTACCGTTCGAAAAGAACATGTCTTTCTTACCTAACACTATGCCATTGGTGTTGAGTGTGCTCGGTATTATTCTGTCTGGGATTTTGCTTTTTTCATCCAAAGTTGTTCCCTCCGATGGTAGCGGCGGCGATGACATCGATTTAAATCGTCTAGGTGACTATAAGCTCAATCAGGGCGCGCTCATTTTGGCAGCGATGATAGCCTATGCCCTACTTCTCAGACCTTTGGGTTTCATCCCCTCGACCATTTTATTTCTGATCGGTTGTAGCTGGGTTCTGGGAGAGCGAAAGCTCCACATTATGATTTCCGTCGCGAGTATCGGTGCCGTGTCCATCTGGTATCTGGTTCAGGAAGTGCTCGGTATTTTTCTGAAACCCTTGCCATGGTTTATGGGCTAGGAAAGGATAAGCAACAATGCTTGAAGGTATTATGCTCGGCCTTGAAACGGCCTTCACATTCCAAAATTTATTATTGGTTGTTGCCGGTTGCTTAATCGGAACACTTATCGGTATGTTGCCAGGGCTTGGCCCCATGTCAATCATTGCCATTATGATACCGGTTGCCATTAATATTGGTGATCCAGCAGCCGCGCTAATTTTGCTTGCCGGTGTTTATTACGGGGCAATTTTCGGCGGCTCGACATCGTCCATTCTTATCAACGCGCCGGGGGTCGCCGGAACGGTGGCAACTGCATTTGATGGTTACCCACTGGCGCGGCAAGGTAAAGCCGGTAAAGCCTTGACTATTGCCGCCATTTCGTCCTTCTCAGGCGGAACAATTGGCGCGATCTTGTTACTCATTTTTGCTCCTGCTCTTTCATCGGTTGCCCTTCTATTCCATTCTGCTGAATATTTCGCGCTAATGATTGTGGGCCTCTCTGCAATTGCAGCGTTTGCCGGCACAGGACAAGTCGCTAAAGCACTGATGATGACCGTCGCCGGGTTAATGCTCGCAACTGTTGGGGAATCCGCCCTCTTTAATGCACCGCGCTTTACAATGGGGATCTCTGACCTACAGTCCGGTTTCAGCTTTGTCACTTTGGCGATGGCGCTCTTCGCATTGCCCGAAGCTCTTTTCCTTATTCTGGACCCAAAACGGGGAGAGGCCACCAGCAACAGCGAAGCCATCAAGGATCTTCGCATTACACGTGAGGAAGCTAAAAAAATCGCGCCGGTTATTGCCCGTCAATCCATTCAGGGTTTCCTGATCGGTGTTATGCCGGGCGCAGGGGCGACGATTGCCTCTTTCCTAGGGTATGCAGTTGAGCGCAACATAGCCAAAGGCGAAGAGCAGGAAGAGTTTGGTAAAGGATCAATCAAAGGACTTGCGGCCCCGGAAGCTGCCAACAACGCGGCGTGCACCGGATCGTTCGTCCCTCTTTTAACATTGGGGATACCAGGCTCTGGTACAACGGCTATTTTGCTAGGTGCGCTTGTTGCCCTGAACGTAAATCCCGGCCCCCGTCTGATGATTGATAATCCATCGATTTTCTGGGCTGTGATTATTTCCATGTATATTGGAAATTTCGTTCTGCTAATCCTCAACCTGCCGCTAATTCCATACATTGCCAAGCTTTTGACAATACCGCGCAACTACCTAATCCCTTTCATTTTATTCTTCACAATGATTGGGGCTTATATTGGCCAGAATAACGCGACTGAATTGCTCCTGTTAATCGGTCTTGGTATTGCTGCGACAATCTTAAGATTTGCGGATTATCCGCTTGCTCCCTTGTTGATCGGTTTCATTCTTGGCGGGATGATGGAGAATAACTTTGCTCGGGCCGTTAATCTGACCGACGGTATTAGTTTCATGTATGAACGCCCAATGACGCTTGCCCTTCTGGTCATTGGAGCCTTGTTAATCATTGTTCCAGCATGCCGCAAACGTCTTTCAAAAATCAGAAAAGGCGGCATCGCTGACGGTGATTAAGATCGAGCACCATATCTGCGGGAAGATTCATAATTTTCCCGCACTTTATCGCACCGGAGATTTTGCCTCATCACCCCTATAAAAACGGGCAGCTGCCTATTAAACAATCCAATAGAATGTATATCTTTATCAATGTTGTCTTTCTACAGATCGCCCCAACTGTACTTACAGCACCCTAACCATATATTAGACTAAATAAGCCGTGCAAAAACACGAGACTTAAAGTGGCCCTTCATGTTAGCCATTTGTTAATGTAAATATTTGTAATGTAGAATCTAGTATGCTCAAAGCACGGGAATTACATCAGGAGACAAAGGCAGTTATGAAATCATGGGTCGCGTTAATAGGGATCACAGTTCTCATCGCCTTGTCTCCAATTAATCTTCGGGCGGAAACTTTTACATTCGCGGTAGCGGATAACACAATCGATACGGTGGTTAGCGAAGTAATTCTAAAAAAAGCCTATAGAATGCTCGGCCACCAAATTGAAATTCTGCGTCTTCCGGCGAAACGTGCTTTGGAAAACGCAAATGCAGGCATCTATGACGGTGATGTTCAAAGGATCTTCAATGTCGCCAAGAGCCACACCAATTTAATCCGCCTTGAGCCACCGATTAATTATATCCACGGTACAGGGTTTGTGAATAAAGGGGCAAAGATCGATGTAAGGTCTTGGGACGATTTAAAGAAATATAAAGTCGGTATTATTCTGGGCATTCGGTTTGCCGAAACCAATGTGCCAAAACAGAACGCTGTCATTTTCCATAATTATAAAAAACTGACGGCCGCAATTGCCTCCAATGGGATAGATATCGGCATCTATCCAGAGAGTAACGGGATCTATCAAACCCTGTTCTCAAATGAAGAAAATATCGTTCCCTTGGAAACCCCCTTGGCCAAGTTTGAGCTCTATCACTATATCCACAAAAAGAACCATTGGCTGACAAATGATCTCCAACGCATCTTCGCTGAATTCGCAAAAAATGGCACCTTGATGAAGGTTCGCCAACGCGTTCTCGAAATTTCGTTCAGTCGGGCAAGAAAAGGATTAGAGCCCTGCTTCATAGATTATGCCTGTTACCAATCTGTTTGGGATGACTAACCCGCCATGCGCAAAAAAATTCTGCATCGTTAGTGATACGGTTTCCTTGCTTTAAAGAGCATCCAAGAACAGAAAACGCCAGATATCAAACCAAAAAAGTGCCCTTCGAAGGAAATATAGCTTCTAACAGGTAATAAACCCCACAGTAAACCGCCATAAAGAACCACAGTTATCAGCGCGGCAATTAACGAGGAGAAGCTTCGTTTGAAAAATGCGGTTCCTAGTAGCGTCCCAAAATATCCAAATATTAACGCACTAGTGCCTACATGGTAGGAACCTCTCGCGAAGAGCCAAACTAATATTCCAGATAAAAGAATTACCGAAATTGTTGTTATCCAAAACTTATTTCGACCATTAGTGAGAAGTAATCCACCCAAGATAAGTAAGGGCAGAGTGTTGGAAATTGTATGCCAAAGCCCCGCATGTAAAAAGGGCGCAAGTGGAATTCCCAGTAGACCGCTCATCGTTCTTGGTAATATTCCAAAGCTGGTTAAGGAATGGCCAGAAAGAAAATTGATTACCTCTGTCAGCCAAACTAAGGCGAGCAGGAAAAGCACAGGTTTCAATTTATTGAGCATTAAATCCATTGATGCATCCAAGTTCGTTATTCGCTGCGCAATACGAATATGGCATCCGCATTGATTTGAGCGCTTCCTGCGGGAGATGTAACCGTCTCTCCCGTCTCGGCGCTACGATAGGCAATGGGGACACCCATGTCGTTTGAGACACTATTGAATACAATCTCTGCCCACGAGCCTGTATGCTGTTTTTCTTCTATGAAAATGCTTTCACCAGACGCTGTGAACAGGTTTTCTAAAATAGCGATTGAACCCGGATTTAATAACCCGCCAATAATCATTTCTGGATAAGCGCGCACGGGTCTTATGGTCAAAGAAGCACCTGAACTTTCGAGCCTTTTCCTGTTCTTGACATCCACACATTCAGCAACAATTTTTGCGGTAGATCCCATTTCTCGAATGCGATTAATGACGTCAAAGGCGTGGCCGTCTGAAAAATTATCACTCTCATCCCACGCTAAAAGAATTATGATGTCGGCGTTACTAACACCCGCTTGCTCTAAAAAAACCGGATCTGACCCACGGCCGTTTACGAACTTGATATGCTGTTGCTGTAGAGAATAAGGAAGTGCCGTTCCGAAACTATCCGTGACCAGAACGATTTCTTGACCAGATGTTTCTTGATTACGTTCGCATTCGGAAACTAGACGCAACAAATGCTGCTCTGAATCTGATTTGGACCCTATGATAACGATATGATTTTTCATTCTACTATAACTCCAATGCCCTGTTTTTTTGCCCTCTCTTCGGTTTGCTCGAAAATCAATAAAATCTCCGGCTATTTTGCCCAAGACGAATATTCCACCGAGGAAAATCAATAGAGTTGTTGAAAACCTACCCCCATCAGTTTGTGCCGAGAAGTCGCCGTACCCGACTGTAGTGATGGAGACTATCGTTAGCCATAAACTATCTCTTAAGGACAAAGACTCAAAAATCACCATCGCATAAGTATGCACAATGATGATTAGGGATAGATAGAAAAGAGCGGCAAGGGCCTCCTGCATCAAGTATTGTTGCGTTTGCTGAGACAAATGTAACTTTTGTTGCGCCCTTCGACGCATACTCCGCAATTTACGAGTGAAAACTGGCACCATGAGCAGATTACTTTCTAACGGGTAATTTTAGCCTGAAGGCATCAATTCCTCAATTTTGTAGAGAGGAAGGTATTTGACAAAATAAACATCGGTTTTACCACCGCTAAATACAAACGCTTCTATTGCAGCCTGCCTGTCCTTGCTTGTGAGCCGAAAGTAATCACAGGCAGTTTCATCTTTTGAAATTGTCTCAGCCGTTGCAACAGACCGAGGATCATTGTCGAGCCAATAAACCTCTTTTGCCTGATCTTCAGTATATGGCGTGGAAAGCCAAGGATTTCCTTGAAGGGATGCCTTAAGTGCGTCAACTTCCACCAAATGATCGCGGTCCGGAGAAAAGATCTCAGCAAACTGCTCAACATTGATCATTTCTTGGACATGCGGTTGATCTGCACCATAAGCAAACGCCAGCCGATCGGCACCGATCTCGTCATCAATCCACATAAGAAGTGGCCGCCCTTCTACAGTATTCCCAATATGAAAAATACGGCGTTCAAATCCGGATTTTTCAGTTAAATCTAATCCCGTAACTTTTTGAACAAAAAACTGCTGATTGGAAATCTCAGGATGTTCGTCGAACCCAATTTTTAGTGCGTCGCCCTTCTGAAGATCATGCGCTTGATCGAGAGAGCGCACAGATGATTTTTCTTTATTGCGACCAAATAGTTTTTTAAACATCACCATAGCCCTAACTCTAAAATTCGCCCGGCGCGTAACTGCCGGGCATTAAGTCTCAACAGATATGAGCGACTATTTTTTATTGGCTTTAATTCGCGCCAAAATATCATTCTTTTTAGATGCCTGATCACCAATACCTGCTTCTTTCATACGGCGGTCAAGATCATCACCGTTCTCCGCATTGGCAAGTTCATCCGCAGCGACAAACCGATCCTGGCGTTCCTGCTGACGTTCTTTGATGCGTTCCAGCGAACTCATTGCGTTGGTCATTTTGGATGAAGATCCAGAGAAGCGGTTTGCGACAACACCCTGTGCGTTTTGAACGGCCTCTGTAGCTTTCAAAACATCTTGTTGTTGTTTCAGACTTTTAAGGCGTGCATCTGCTTTCTTGAGATTAGTTTTCAGCGAATTTTCACTATTGGAAAAACTCAGAAGCATTGAATTTTCTGTTGCCAACTCTTCTTCAAAACTCGCAATTCGTTCACAAATGTCGACAGCAAGTTGTTCTTCGCCTTTATCAAGCGCTTGACTTGCCATAGCCTCGTGCTCTGTCATTTTCTTTTGAAGGTCACCAACTTTTCGAGACACAGCAGCGCGTTTCGCCATAATTTTAGTGAGCTCGGTTTTCGCCGTATTAATATCATCACTCGCTTCGCGTAGCTCTTGATCCATAATTCGGATTGATTGGTTGTCAGCGATATTCTCACCAGTTTCAGCAACCAGGCCTTTAAATGCAGTTACGACTTTTTTCCAGGACATATTCTATTCCTTATTCAAATAATGTGTTTCGTACAAACCGTGAGAATTCTTAAGAGCGAAGGTATTCTTCGCAGCTTTCAAGCGCTTCAATCACGTTGTTTGTAAGAGTAGAAATTTCTTCAACAATTTCGGTAATGTTCGAGTTCACACTCAACGCCCCATACAGCACATATTGATCATTAATGATTGAGAAGGCTGAAAGCGGTACCGGCATATTGAGACGCAATAGATATTCATTGAGCGCGTCTTTTTTTCCGTCTTTAATCTCGTCAACTGTCCAGAGATTGACGATCGCCAGAATTTGCTCTTCACCCACAGTAATCATGACGGGGAATTCATCAACATCCTGCATTACAGCGCGCACTATCGGCGTGCTACCGTCTATCGTGCTAATCTCCATTTCGCCGTTCACTACTTCTTCAGTAGCGCCAAGCTGCGCATATATATCTTCAGCAGTAAGTTTCGTCATTGATTGAGTATCCTTCGTATCGAGTTGTACAGTTTTGTTGAGCTTTGCCTCGAGCTCTCTAATAGTTTTTCGGCCAGAAGACGGTACCCAGACCTCAACCTTGATCAAGCCAAGATCTCTTTTCCTCTGCCGTGCCTTTTTTTGCCTTTCAGCACCACTTAGTGTGTCTTTTGCCATTCGCGCCTTTCCTTTGTGCATGAATTACAAATAGACGTTACGTGTCACGATTACAAGTGTTACATGTAACATTTTTACTTTACCTCTCCCCAATCCTTCAGATGATAGTTATAGACAACCCCAGATCGCGGCTTGTTGACTTTTATGCTGGCTTTATCGGCAAAGAAATTGCGGCCAAAAACAAAGGAAGCATTAATCATCGGTGGCGTGGCCCAGGCTTCGGGCATATCTCCGTCAAAGTCCGCAATTCTTAACTTGCCAGATGCGCCATGCGGGGTTGCAATTGTCCACCCCCATTCCCCAAAGCTCGGGACATTGGTGTGATATTGATCAACATTATTAAAACCCGAGGCTTCAATGGTTTTTCCAATGCTGAGAAAAGTTCTTTTGGCGTGATAAGGCGATGTTGACTGGACAACCATCGCGCCGTCGCCCGCCAACACATTTCTAAGTTTGCTATAAAATCCCGTCGAATAGAGTTTATTCAGATCTGGATGATTAGGGTCAGGCAGGTCCACAATAATACTGTCATATCTCTTCCCAGTCGCGATCAACTTGTCAACACTGAGCCAAGCGTCCCCAACGATGACGTCAACTCGGGGATCCGAGAGGGATTGCTTATTCATTTCTATGAAAAGTTTGTTATCACCATTTGGATTTACGGTTTTGAAGAATTCGATAAGTTTCTCATCAAGATCTAGTAAAGTTACTTTTTTGGGAGCCCACGATAGAACATCCCGAAGCGCAAGCCCATCACCGCCACCGACAATTAGGATATTGTCACGGCGGGCACTAGCCATCATTGCTGGAAAAACCAGCATGCTGTGATAAATCTCTTCGTCTTGACTGGCGAATTGAACATGCCCATTGATATGGAACGTAAAAAGGGGTTTCCCTGAAGGACCATTTTCACGGCGCGTGACGACAAGGCGCTGAAATTTTGTATCGCGATTATACACAACCCGGTCAGCATACATGATGTCTTCAGCCATTGCCTGCCAGGAAGGGCCCTGAAAAACAACTATCAAAGCGAAAACAAAAAGCAAACCATGGAGCGTCAGCATTAACTCGCGGTATTTTATTCTAACGTAAAACTTACAAATGAAGACAAAGCCCACCAACAGGTTTGCCATTGCAGTAAGCGCACCGGCCAAAGCTGGATCAATACTTAACATCCACCCAACCCAGATTAAGGCGCCAATGCCTGCCCCTATATAGTCAGCACCATAAATAGTCCCGATGTTGTTTTTTATATGCTCTGCGTGAAGAATTTCCCGAATTCTTGCGATGAGTGGTATTTCCATACCAATAAGAGTGCCCAATATGCAGGCCATAATATAGGGGATCATTCCAGCGAAATCGTTCAGTGCAGCAAAGACCCCACCCGAGAGCGGTAAACCAGTGGGAAAGCCTAACGTTTCAGAAATAACCTGAGGCAAAATGAACGTGCCGGCCATTATTCCGCTACAAATCAAAACGGCGGCACTTCCGAAAAAAGCGAGAAACAATTCAAGAACAACAAACCCGAGAAATGGATTTCGAACTAGCCCGGAAAGAAACGAGCCAACCCCCATGCTCACGATCATCAGACTAATGATCGTGAAGATAACAGTTTCGACAGCTCCGAGTACACGCGCAGCATAGTGAGACAACAAATATTCATAGACGAGACCACAGCCCGCCAATACACCCGTAATAATAATAAGGGTGACGTCAATTTTAAAACGGGAATAAGTCGTTCTCATTGATGCTGTTTCAATGGTCATATTTTGATCCTCAAACAGGAATAAGTTTGGGGGAAGCCAGCGAACTCACAATTGCTGCCCCCCCCCTTAAACTTTCAGGTCACTTGACCAGTTCTAGCGAGATCAACTCAACAAACTAACTAACAACAAACCAAGTCCAATATAGGCGCCCGCTTCGACTGAGGCGACACCGTAGTTTTTTTCACGGTCAACTTCTCTTGAAACAGGGATGCCATGGAGAACAACCTTTTCAACGAGAACTGTGAGAATAGTTGCCACGATCAAAAGAACAACTGCGACCACAACCCAAACCCCAATTGACATCAAGGTATTTGTGCCCTCTTGAAAAACAACAAATGCTCCGGACACAGATATTGCAAGCGCAATACCAATTTGAAAACCTGCGAACCGGATCGCCAAAGCTGAATTACCGCCTTCGATGGCATCACAGAAGGCTTGCCCATCATTGCGTTTAGCAAATAGGCCAACACGATACCTAGAGGCAACGACAAGTAGGAGCTGAGTAATAATAAACATGCCGATAACAAGCACAACTGAGGCGAGCCAATCCCCATTGGCCCAGGAGAATACCCCAAAAATCACAACTGCCGATGCAATCATGTTCCCGCCATCAAGAATACCTGCCGAAACGTTCCCGTCTGCGATCAACTTTTTTAGGTCTGTTTTGGGGAAACTAATTTTGTCAAAGATCAATCGAGTTGAAAATAGGAAAACAATTCCGAGAACACCGTAACCAAACACAAAGATCGCCTCGACCATGAGAGATGTCGCGACATCTCCAGCTGCAACGCCCGCGAAGACGACCGACAGCGCAACAGTTGCTCCTGCCAATGAAACGCCGAACGCATGATTGTCTTTTTCAGAAAGCTCGTGAGCGGTATCAACCCCACCAGCTGTGCGCCCGAATATCTGCCGCACAAGAACTAAAAGAGCAAAGAGTATAACAAAATCAACAACGAGGGCGGCGTAATAATATGGGTCTGCCGAGACCGCGAAGAATGTTTCAAAATTCATTTTTATCACCAATGTATGACAAACGATGCAAGCGATTTGAGCCCGCAACTTTAGTTGAGACGTCCTTCTGCCCAGAGGTCGTGAAAGAAGGTATTCTAATGGACTGGATTAAGGTTTGATTTCTATTTCCCACCGCTTCGACCTCCAAAGCCGCCAGATCTGGACGGCGATGATCGAGCATTGCTATAGCTGCTTACGTTCTTTGCAGCATATGTCTTAGCCATCGATTTTGGCGCCCTAGCTGTTCTTGGAGCATAGGTTGACAATCGCTTAGTACTTTTGAAGCTTCGAAGAGTAGATTGTGACGCTTTATTCGCCGGAATATTGGGTTGCTTACGAGAGGCCCCCTTCCAAGATCTATTATTTCTATTCGTGCCGTAATAATGCCGACCAATATCACCGTAATAGGATCCGCTACGAGATCGATACCAACTGTCTTGATTATAGCGATAGCCTCTTCCCCACCCTAAAACATCAGAGAACAAACGATATTGACCATACCAAACCCACAAGCTCCCACCAGATCCGTGCCCCCAACCACCGTAGCGTGGATTGCCCACCAAATGCTGGGTTGGCGGCATAGTTTTGTCTTTGGTTTCGCCGAATTTGAGTTTTGGGAGTTCTCCCTTACTCATATCAGCCAGAACATTTATCACGTCAATAAGCGAGTCGTTAAAGACAACTGGCTTAGCCGCTTGAGAGACTGCCGTGGCTTCAGCCGTTGTCGCCATGGCAACAGCCCTTGAGCTCTCACCATCGTTTAAAAACGAGTAAGCTGTATTCTCATAACGTTTTTTGAGAAACTGATAAGAGCCGCCTTTAACAGATCCTTCCTGCTCAAGGGTCGCAATCAACTCCTCCATACTGGGATTAATGCGCCGAACTGCACTTGCGTATTGCTTCAAATATATGAGATTAGGCAGAAGAGAGAGCGAAGAACTTGCGCGCGCTCCACTCAGTGCCACTTCAAGATTTTTTAGATCAACTTCTGCTTTCTGAAGGGAGACATTGGCTTTTTCAAATTCCGGATCAGTACATCCAGAAATCAAAAGCAAAACTGAAAGCGCAAAGATGAAAGGTAATTGAAGAACCTTTCGAAGGTGTATCATTTGTCGGATGGCCCCCAAGATGTTATTAGTTGATCGCGTTACATGTCACAAATATTAGTCCGCAGACAGTTTGAATCAAGCTATAATTGAATAAAAAAAATTATCCTGCAATCGATCCCCAATAAAAGGCCGCATAGGATATAATAGATACAACCCTATCAGAAGGCCTTTAGGCAAATGCAGAAAACCACCGCCAACGAAGTTATCAGCGAATAATATAGGGGTTGAGCACCAGGCACTCCTATTTAAGTTTCCATTTATTGACTTAAGCAGACCGCGTCTATACTTGCTATAACAACATTGGCTCTTTCAGAAACAAAGGGAATTAATAATGTGGAAACCAGCAAGCGACCGTTATGAGAAAATGCCATACCGCCGCTGCGGAAAATCGGGACTTAAACTGCCGGCTATTTCCCTAGGTCTTTGGCATAATTTTGGGGGCGATACACCGCATGACCTCAAGCGTGCCATGTGTCAGACCGCTTTTGACCTTGGCATTACACATTTTGATCTCGCTAACAACTATGGCCCGCCAGCAGGCAGTGCTGAAGAAGCCTTTGGTGAAATATTAAAGACCGATTTTGCCGGATACAGGGATGAACTTATTATTTCATCCAAAGCTGGCTACGATATGTGGGAAGGACCTTATGGCGAATGGGGCAGCCGCAAATATTTAATATCATCCTGCGACCAAAGCTTAAAACGACTAGGTGTTGATTATGTGGATATTTTTTATTCCCATCGTTTTGATCCCGACACGCCACTTGAAGAAACCATGGGTGCGTTAGACCAAATCGTGCGCACAGGACGGGCTCTGTATATCGGTATCTCATCTTATAATTCAGAAAAAACCCGGGAAGCTGCTGCCATTCTTAAAGATCTGGGAACACCCTGTCTTATTCACCAACCCAGCTATAACTTGTTAAATCGCTGGGTAGAAACAGACGGCTTAAAAGACACACTGAAGGAACAGGGGATAGGATCAATTGCCTTTACCCCATTGGCGCAAGGCATGTTGACTAATAAATATCTAACTGGGATGCCAGAGGGAAGCCGCGCCACTCAAGGAAAATCGCTGCTTGATGGGTTTCTGAACGAAAAATCAATTGCCAATATTAACAAACTGAATGAAATAGCCGTTGGCCGCGAGCAAACATTGGCGCAAATGGCGATTGCTTGGGTACTGCGTGATGGGGGCATTACTTCAGCCCTTATTGGCGCCTCAAAGCCTGAACAGATTATTGATTGCGCAGAAGCGGTGAAAAATCTGGAATTCACGAAAGAGGAATTATCTGAAATCGATCTTTATGCAAATGAAGCGGAAATAAATCTTTGGTCAAAATCTAGCGAATGATTTTTATTTCTGATTTGCACCATAAGCGGATGCACCCTTTTTTTCTCCATCGGCCTCGTCTCAAAAATCTCAACTATGGCTATTAACATACATCAGTTATTCGCCCATAATTACACGTTACCTTCATCAAGTGAGGCGCGAGAGACGTGCCAACTGGTTGAACCCTTCTAGCTGAAACGACCCCCTGCCTACAGCCACTAACTATCTTTTTACATAGGTGTCTTCGTCACGCGGGAAGGCTCCACTAACCTAGGGGACTATCATGAAACTCTGGAAGGTTTTATCTAACGCACTAACCAATTTACTAGCAGCACACGACAACTTCACTCGGAGCTTTAACGAGCTGTCCTTAACGTACAAGAATGTTTGCCTCTCAGCGGAGAACTCTTGCTGAATGCTGCTGACTTCATGTAACACTACGGGTTAGTATCAAAAACATTAATCAGTATCGCTATGCCATTAGAGAAACTTATTTGCTTCTCCACTAAACAGGATATCCTTCATGGAAATTAACGGAAAAATTATCGGACTCCTCCCAGAGAAATCAGGGCAGTCAGCAAACGGCACATGGCGCAAGCAAGAGTATATTCTTGAAACTGAGGGTCAATATCCGAAGAAAATTTGTTTCATGGTCTGGAGTGATAAAATAGACGAATTCGCCATCAAGGAGGCAGAAAACCTTGTGATCTCAGTAGATTTAGAAAGCCGAGAATATAACGGTCGCTGGTATACTGATGTAAAAGCATGGCAAGTTAAACGGGCTGGTGCTGAGGCAGAATATTTCCCAACCTCTGCTCCTGACGGTCCGAATGCCTCGCAGGCTGAAAGTCCATACTCGTTCGAAGATGACGATATCCCGTTCTGAGTATTCCCTACCAAAAGGTTCTTTTAGATAAATACACATAAGACCCTTTGGCTAAAAAATCCTGTAACACCAACACAAAACTCTAAAAACTCTCGGGGGTTTTAAATGGCTTTACAGGATCTGCTAGCTAATAGATTCCCAGCATTATAACCTAAAAGTCACTACACGCTCATAGTCTGAAGGCTAAGTGTCTTTGCCCCTCGCGGACGGAATTGCAATCGACAGTACAGCAGTGACGCTTAGTCGCAAGGCTATTAGGCTCGCTCACTGCGCAACTAGGCTCCGCCCTATTTCAATTCCGTTTGCTAATCCCATTCTCGCCGAAGGGCAGAAGGCCAAACATAGTTTGGCCCCAAATATTTAGGAAGTGTGAACTTAATAGATAAGGTCACCACCTAAACCGGTCCTCATCTAGTCTGTACTGGTATTTGCCAATGGTGCTGTACAGTCCGGAAAAATGATAAAATCCTATCACAAGCAGAGTGTAAAATAACATAATATTACACGGATAAGCTTTACGCTTAATGATCAGCTTTTTTCCATTTGACCGGGGTAACGTATACGATGCTGTCATCAACACTGACCATTACATCGCCGTCCTGAATATTAACCTGCAGCTTCATCAAGCGGCTGGCCTTGCTTCCCAGTTCGCTGGTGTCCTTCTTCGAAAAATTTGTAACCTGAAGGTTATCAAATCGGGTGGTACTGTTTTTGATTTTCTCCCACCACATCTCGGCCGTACTGCCGCCGTAACAATAAACAATCATCTCGTCGGCCTTGCCACAGGATTGACGAATAATTTTCTCACTCGGCAGTCCCAACGCAACCCACAACTCAATCTCGCCACTCAGGCTTTTCTGCCAAATATCAGGTTCGTCATCCGTTGAAATACCCTTGGTAAATTCCAATTGCTCATGGGCATTCAGCGCAAAAGCGAGAATACGCACCATTAATCGTTCATCCGTCTCCGAAGGATGTTTGGCAATGGTTAGCTTGTGGGACTCGTAATAGTGACGATCCATATCGGCAACGGAAAGTTCAACTTTATAAATGGTGGCTTTCTGCGCCATGATTTATCCCTGAATAGTGAAGATAGGGATGTTTAATGTGTCTAGCGACTTTGTGAAAGCAGAAAACAAACGATAGGCGCGTGCCACATCCGAACGGGATTGCCTATGGAGTGTATTTCTCACCCTTCTACACAAAGCTTTGATACATTAAGAATGTATATAATAGTGCAGATGTCGGTTATGAGGAGGCAAAGCAGAAGTTATTTCAGAGCCCTAAAACTTCTCAAGTTGACCCCTTTCGGGCCTTTCCGACAAAAAGCGGCCCCGAAGGACCGCTCTGTAAACTCGTATGCAACGCTCGTCATGCAGTGACTTGGGTTTTGCGTTTGCGACGCCAGCACGAAGACTGCCGCAATCTCTAATCTATGTGCAGTTCATGTCAGGCAGCCTTACTAGCTTTGCGTCTGCAATATCCGGCGAAGCCCAGCCCAGTAAGAGCCGCAGCAAATAGTGGGAGTGCGGCAGGCAGCGGCACGGCTGAAATTGTGAAGGACCCGGCATAGTCTGAGACTACGGACGTATTTTCGTGTCTCCAAGCGGAACTCGCGGACCCACCGAACACATAACTATAGACGCCATCTGCAAGACCGGTATGTGTCACACTCTGCAACATGGCTACAGTGCTTGTATATGAAGTGTCTGAATAATCATAGGCACCAGGTGGTAGTGACGTACTGATGGCTGTGTCAAAAGAAACCAAGACGTTTGCAAAGCCTGGTCCGGTCAGCGTAATGCCGCCATCGAAGATTGGCGACTCAGCATGGTAAGACGTCATCCATATTGTAGCGGTATCTCCCAAGATGGTGTCGCCAATTCCAACGGTATGAGCATTCGTTGATTGCTGGGCAAGCCCAACCGCCATAATCATACCTAACAGCATGCTGCACATAAAAGTTCGCAATTTCCTAGTAGATTTCATTTTTTGTATCCCTAAAGATATGATCTTCATGAGTTTATGAATAGCAAAGAAACGTCCTGGTGTTTTTTCGAGTTTCTTTTGATTGAATTCGTGCCTGCGAAGGTGACTTATTCCTTGTAAACAGGAAACTTGGAGCAAAGCTCGGCGACTTGAGCAGAGCACCGGTCCACAATTGCCCGAACATCGCCAGCGGCTTCGGCATCAATCAGATTAGCAATCATCTCGCCCAGCTTCTTGAACTCCGCCTCTTTCATTCCACGCGATGTTGCCGCTCCAGTACCCAGTCGCAGTCCCACCCATTCCGGCGGGCGCGTGCTGTCGTTGGGAATAGCATTCTTGTTGGAAGTGATATTGGCCATTTCCAGAACCACTTCGGCCTGTTTGCCGGTTAAGCCCTTGGAAGACAAGTCCAACAATACGATATGTGTGTCAGTCCCCCCTGATACAATACGAATTCCGCGATTAATCAGAGTTTCCGCCATCGTCACCGCATTGGTTTTGACCTGTGCAGCATAATTCTTGAAGTCATCTGTCAACGCCTCACCCAGACAGATCGCCTTGGCTGCCAGAACCTGCGTGTGGATCGATCCCTGCACACCAGGGAAGACAGCAGCCTGCAAACGTTTCATCCAGTCTTCATTGTTCGTAAGTATCAGTCCGCCACGGGGACCACGCAGCGTTTTGGTCGTCGTGCAAGTCACGATGTCAGCGTGCGGGAAGGGAGATGGATGTACACCAGCCGCCACAAGCCCTGCAATATGCGCCATATCAACGTGCAACCAGGCGCCTACCTTTTTAGCTATTTGACCCATGCGTTCAAAATCGATTTCACGTGGGTAAGCCGACCCACCCGCGATAAGCAGTTTGGGCTGAATTTTATAAGCTAGCTTTTCCAGTTCGTCATAGTTGATAGCTTCGCTTTCTGCATCTACTCCATAATGATGTGCCTCGAACCAGCGTCCTGAAAGATTGGCCTTAAGACCATGCGATAAATGCCCGCCTGCCGCCAGGTCCAGCGAAAGCACTCTGTCTTCAGGTTTTAGTAGCAAGAAAAACACAGCAAGGTTAGCCTGACTTCCAGAGTGCGGTTGTACATTCGCATAGCCGCATCCAAAGAGCTTTTTGGCCCTGTCTATTGCCGCCTGTTCAACAATATCCACGAACTTTCCTCCACCATGGAATCGATTGCCGGGATAACCTTCAAGTGTCTTGTTGGTCATTTCGTGCCCCAGCGCGTCCAACACGGCACGACTGACAATGTTTTCTGAGGCGATCAACTCGATTTGGTCTTGCTGGCGTTTTTTCTCATTCAAAAGCGCGTTCGCGACAAGAGGATCAACTATAGAAACGTTATTCTGAAAATGTGCCGACATGGGAGACCTCTCGACTGTGATATGGGAATTAAAGTAATTTTTGCCTTGTTATTTCTTCCAAATCATTCCTGTTTTGGGTGGTTTCTGCAAATCAGATTTGCTATAAATTTCGCGTAGAAAAACTAGGTCAAAAAATGTCAGTAGCCCCACCACGCCCCAAAGGGCCACATCTCAACGCTTTGCGCGCCTTTGAATCGGCTGCCCGACTTGGCAGTTTCACGGCTGCCGCGGAAGAGCTTTGCGTCACTCCCGGGGCCATTGCTCAACACATAAAGTCTCTCGAGGCATGGGCAGAGTCACCGCTTTTCGCCCGCAATACACGGGGCGTTGTGTTGACACCGCTGGGGGAAGAGTTGTTGCCGGATTTTTCAGTGGCATTCGATCGGCTAAGTGAAGCCGTTCAGGCCCTGCGCACTAAGGCAGCACCCAAAAAAATCAGGATCGCAACCTTGCCAGCGATTGCACAACTTTGGTTATCCGAACGCTTGGGAAACCTTAGACAAGTTGCGCCGGATATATCTGTTTCCGTCATTGCTGTCGAAACCATGCCCAATTTGTTGAGAGAACCCTTTGACGTCACCCTATTCTTCGAAGACGGACCTATGGAAAAGGGTGATACCGAAATTTTTCAGGATTGCATATTCCCGGTTTGCAATCCTGAAATCGGTTCGCGGCTAGGCTCAGTATCAGCGTTGAGAAATGAAACTCTATTGCACGACAGCACTTGGACAGAAGACTGGAAACTGTGGTTATCATCGGTTCCTGGTGACAAGAAATTGCCGACGCTGGGTCCGGTTTATTCACTTTTCTCGGTTGCGTTGGAGGAAGCACGTCATGGTGCGGGGGTGCTAATGGCACATGAGGCTTTGGTCGCGCCAGCTCTCGAAAGCGGAGAGTTGGTTTCTCCGTTTGAACATAAACTCACACTTCAAAGGCGGTTGGTTATGAAGACGACCCCTGCGTTTGCCACTAAGGAAAGCTGTAGATTACTCAAGTTGGTATTTTGCGGAAAACCCTAACCATCCAAATGGAAGCGAAAAGAATAGACTGGAGACGCAGGCAGCGAAAATCCCAATGTCTGTTGTTGGCACAGAACAGACTATAGCAGCGGCCGCGATTAATGTCTGCTTTGAGTGGATCAGCGGAAGCTTGATGTCCGCTTTTATTGTTCCGCGACATCTCATCCTGATTAAAGCGTACTCCCTTAGGCACGACAGGATATATATTGAATTATGATGTAAAAAGGGGAGTACAATACACAAGGTCCAGATCTTATTTGCACCCCAAAATGAGAAACAGTTTATATATCGCCTATTTTTCAATGAGTTGAATAGAGTAAATGGCGGAGGGACGGGGATTCGAACCCCGGATACGGTCTCCCGTATACACGCTTTCCAAGCGTGCGCCTTCAGCCACTCGGCCACCCCTCCGCAGGGGATCCCAATGCATTGGGATCGGGGGAATATACCCAACAAGTCACAGAATGCAAGCCTGCAAACCACCTGCAGGGCGAAAAACGTTGAAACCGCCACTTGAATGGCGTTAGGTTATGGATATCTTGCTGATTTATAGGGGTAAAATATCCCCTAGGGCGTTGATTACTGGGGATTATCGTGATTATTGGACGACTGATAGGGTGGCTACTGATTATTATTGGCTTGATGCTGATAGGCGTTGAAGTGCTGGCATCACTCAGGGCCGGTGAATGGGCACCGCAACTTCTTGGGCAGCTTTGGTTCGAGTTTGATTCTAACAGCCTCAACTTCACTCAAGCCATTATCCAGCGGTATCTACTTCCCGCGCTTTGGGATCCCGTAATCGTGGCACTGTTGCTGTGGCCAGCATGGGTGACATTCCTAGTCCCGGGGGTCGTTCTTTCGGTTTTGTTTCGAAACAGAAAAGACCGTTTTGCCCCGCGGAAATATCTTAGCTAAACGTTAGGGATGACGGTTAGTCATCCCCCATTTTAAGGGCCGCAAGGAAAGCCTCTTGCGGGATTTCAACGTTACCCACAGAGCGCATGCGCTTCTTACCCTTCTTCTGCTTCTCAAGCAGTTTCTTCTTACGTGTGATATCGCCGCCATAACATTTGGCGGTCACGTCTTTGCGCATGGCGCTGATGGTCTCACGTGCGACCACCTTGCCGCCAATAGCGGCCTGCAATGCAATTTTAAATAGCTGACGCGGGATCAAGGATTTGAGACGCTCACAAAGGTGTCGGCCGCGTGCCTCTGCCTGACCGCGATGCACCAGCATGGCAAGCGCATCAACAGGATCTGAGTTCACGAGAATACTGAGTTTAACGAGGTCACTTTCCTCGTACCCATCCATTTCATAGTCGAAACTGGCATACCCGCGGCTTATGGATTTAAGGCGATCGTAGAAATCGAAAACCACTTCATTGAGCGGTAGACGGTATACAACCAACGCCCGGTTACCGGCATAGGTAAGATCCACTTGAACACCGCGCTTATCTTCGCAGAGCTTAAGAACCGGCCCCAGATATTCATCTGGCACCATGATCGTCGCTTTAATAAGCGGCTCTTCAATTCTGTCCACTTTCATAATATCTGGCATATCTGCTGGATTATGAAGTTTCAGAAGTTCGCCATTGGTTAGATAAATATTATAAACCACGGACGGGGCTGTTGTGATCAGATCAAGATCAAACTCACGTTCCAGTCGCTCCTGAACGATTTCAAGATGCAGAAGCCCAAGGAAGCCACACCGGAAACCGAAGCCCAACGCCGCAGATGTTTCTGCTTCGAACGAGAAGCTGGCATCATTCAAACGCAATTTGCCAAGGCTTGATTTAAGCTCTGTAAAATCGGCTGAATCCACAGGGAACAACCCGCAGAAAACAACAGGCTGATTTGGCTTAAAACCGGGAAGTGGTTCAAGCGCAGGTTTACGATCATCCGTGATCGTGTCACCCACTTTAGTATCCGCAACTTCTTTAATAGCGGCTGTCATAAACCCGATTTCGCCGGGTCCAAGTTCGTCAACAATCAGACCTTTTGGCGTAAACACACCCACGCGATCCACCAAGTATGAGGCACTGGTCTCCATCATACGGATTTTCTGCCCTTTACGAATGGTTCCTTCACGGACACGGAACAGAACCACAACACCGAGATATGCGTCATACCAACTGTCGATCAAGAGTGCCTGCAACGGCTTGTCTCTATCGCCGCTTGGCGCCGGCATATGATTAACAACGGCTTCCAGAACTTCATCAATACCAAGCCCCGTTTTCGCAGAAACTGAAATAGCACCGCTGGCATCAATACCGATCACATCCTCAATTTGTTCAACGACACGATCAACATCGGCGGAAGCCAGGTCAACCTTGTTCAAAACCGGAATAATCTCGTGATTAACTTCAATAGCTTGGTAGACATTGGCAAGGGTCTGCGCTTCCACACCCTGACTTGCGTCCACAACGAGCAGCGATCCCTCACAAGCAGAAAGCGATCTGTTCACCTCATAGGCAAAGTCCACATGGCCTGGTGTGTCAATAAGGTTCAGCGTATAGGTTTCGCCGTCCTGCGCCTTGTACAGCAAACGCACGGTTTGTGACTTGATGGTGATACCGCGTTCCCGCTCGATATCCATGCTATCGAGAACCTGTTGCAGCATTTCCCGCTTATCGAGACCACCGCAATCCTGAATAAGGCGGTCCGCAAGGGTGGACTTTCCATGATCGATATGGGCAATGATCGAAAAGTTTCTAATTTTGCTAAGGTCTGTCATTTTATATCACTATCTAAAGCAAGAAAATCGCTTAAAAGAATATACGTTAAACTTTAAATATTAGCCACGCTCTGAAAGTATAATATCTGAGAATTGGCCGCCATTATCACTTGGAATTTTCATAATCCCAGATCCGCTAAAGACCGTTTCACCATCTGCCGTTAGGATACAGGTTGCGAAAAGTGTTTTACGGGTCTGTTTAATAACCTGAGTGCTTCCTTGTAACCAAACTCCCAAAGGGGATGGCGCGACGAAATCACCACTCATATGTACAGTTGGCAGAAATTTTCTAAGTTTCAACTGAACTTGTGAACCCACACCCAACTGCATATCAGCCAGCGTCATTATCATGCCGCCGTGGCAAATGTTCGCAATGTTGCAGTGCTTTTCTTCTACCCGAATGCCAAGAAACGCCTGATCGCCGTCATACTTTACATAGAGCGGCCCCGTTGTTTCTAAAAATCCCGGTAACCGCGCAAAGCGTTCAAACCCCGAAGGGATGTTTACTGACATCAATATTTTTCCTGATAAAGGTTTAGGAGGGCGGTGTTCGCCCTCCAGTCCCCTATTCTTTTCTAGCGCCGTAATGTACCGCCGCTGGTTTTTTCCACATTGGCAATCACTTTGGCAGCGACTGCTTCGATTTCTTCATCTGTAAGGGTGCCATCTTTGGGTTCCAACCGCACTGAAAGGGCGACGGATTTCATGCCTTCACCAACAGATGCGCCTTCATAAATGTCAAAGATTGTGGCTTCAGATATCAATTTTTTGTCAGCCCCTTTGGCTGCACGTAGAACTTTATCTGATGGTACATCTGCATCCATGATAAACGCAAAGTCACGTTCAACTGCTTGATAATCAGAAACCTTTAGAGGATCTTTTGCCGTTTTACGGGCTCCTTTTGGTTTCGGGATATTATCCAAATAAAGCTCAAACCCCATGACAGGGCCTTTCACTTTCATCGCATCAAGAACAGCAGGATGCAACTCACCAAAAACAGCAAGGCGGTTTTTTGGTCCCAACTGAACAACGCCGGAGCGACCGGGATGATACCATTCAGGGGCACCTGTTGTAATTTGTGCAGTTGCAGCTGGTCCACCGACAGCTTCCAGCAGATCAAGTACATCTGCTTTCACGTCAAATAGATCATAGGCGCGGCCAGCACCATCCCAATGACGACCGCCACTGGCACCGGCACGAATACCGGCGGCAACTGTTTTCTGCCCATCTGGTGCGTCGGAGTGATATTCACCGGCCACTTCAAACAAACAGATATCGTTATAGCCGCGTGCCTGATTACGTCCAGCCGCTGCAACCAAGTTTGGTAGCAATGAAGGACGCATAGCGTCCAGATCCGAACTGATAGGGTTTGCAAGAACAATGCTGTCATCAACGCCGCCAAACAAATCCGCATGGGCACGTGGTAAGAAAGAATATGTGACAGCTTCAATCATTCCGCGGCAAGCAAGTGCGCGTTTTGCGGTTCTTACGCGGCGCTGAGCAATATTCACAGAAGGCATGGCCACAGTGGTCAGCCGTGGTAACGGTACGGCTGGAATATTGTCATAGCCGTGAACACGCATCACTTCTTCAACTAGATCCGCTTCACCGTCAATATCCATGCGCCAAGATGGGACATCCGTCAGAATACTGTCGCCAGCATCTTGTGGATTAAACCCTAGGCGATCCAGTGTCTGCATCATTTCATCAACAGAAACCTCTATACCGCCAAGATCTTTTACACGGGTTTTACGAAGGTTGACCTGTTTCTTCCATTCAGGGCCACTACCGTCAGAGACTACATGGCTTGGTTCACCGCCGCATAGCTCCATAACTAAGCGCGTAGCAATCTCCATACCTGTTTCGACGAAATCTGGATCAACACCGCGCTCAAACCGATAGCGCGCATCAGATTCAATATTCAAACGACGACCAGTCGTCGCAATACAAATCGGATCGAAAAGCGCCGCTTCGATAAAGACATTCACTGTCTCTTCGGTACAACCACTAGTCTCACCGCCCATAACACCGCCAATACCTTGTGGGGCGCTATCATCAGCGATTACACAATCCGCAGATGACAATGTGTATTCTTCACCGTCAAGCGCCAGAACGGTTTCACCGTCTCTCGCAAAGCGAGGCTGAATATTTCCGTTCAGCTTATCTGCATCGAACACATGAAGTGGACGGCCAAGATCGAATGTCACAAAGTTCGTGATATCAACAAGTGCTGAAATTGGGCGTAAGCCGATAGACATCAGACGGTCCTGCATCCATTTCGGGCTTGGGCCATTTTTGATGCCGCGAACGTAGCGGCCCAAAAACTTGGAGCAAGGAAGCGGATCTTCCGAAGCTTCAAATCTTAGTTCAACATCAATCGGACTGTCATAGACACCTTCAACAACCGAAGTATCAAGTGCTTTTAAAGTTCCAAAACCACCAGCTGCAAGATCGCGGGCGATACCGTACACGCCCAAGGCATCTTGGTGGTTAGGTGTGATCGCAATTTCGATGATCGGATCATCAAGACCGGCAAGAACAGCATACTGAAGACCAATTTCTGTATTTTCAGGCAGTTCAATAATACCGTCATGTTCATCTGATACGCCCATTTCGCGCTCAGACACCAACATACCGTTACTTTCAACACCACGAATTTTTGATGGCTTCAACAGCAAATCTGTCCCCGGCACATAAACACCGGATGGGGCGAAGACACCTTTCATGCCTGTTTTGGCATTTGGGGCACCACATACTACCTGAACAGTTTCAGTTCCGGTATCCACCTGACAAACGCGCAAGCGGTCAGCATCGGGATGCTGCTCAGCTTTTAGAACGTGGCATACGCGAAAAGCTTCCAATTCTTTTGCACGGTCGGTAATTTCTTCGACTTCTAGACCGATAGACGTCAATTTTTCTGAAAGTACTTCTAGAGGGGCATCAAATTCCAGATGATCACGGAGCCATGAGACAGAAAATTTCATCGCGACAATCCTCCGCCGATAGTTGGAACATCCATTGGAACAAAACCGTAATGTTTCAACCAACGCAAATCAGAATCAAAGAAAGCACGCAGATCAGGAATACCGTATTTCAACATCGCAATCCGGTCGATCCCCATACCCCATGCAAAACCTTGATATTCATTTGGATCAATACCGCAATGGGCAAGAACCTTTGGATTGACCATGCCGCAACCCAAAATTTCCATCCAGTCATCGCCTTCACCGATTTTGATGTGGTCACCGGCAAATGTGCAGCGGATATCCATTTCGGCAGAAGGTTCTGTGAACGGGAAGTATGATGGGCGGAAACGCATTTCCACATCATCAACTTCAAAGAAAGCACGGCAGAATTCTTTCAAGACACCTTTTAGATGTCCCATATGGCTGGTTTTATCGATAACCAAGCCTTCAATCTGGTTAAACATCGGCGTATGAGTTTGATCAGAATCGCTTCGATAAGTGCGGCCCGGAACAACAATTCGATGAGGCGGCTTAACAGATTGCATCGTACGCACTTGCACTGAAGATGTATGAGTACGAAGCAATTGACGGCTGCCATCTTCCTTCTCAGGAAAATAGAAAGTGTCATGCATTTGACGTGCAGGGTGCTCTGGCGGGATATTCAACGCCGTAAAGTTATGGAAATCATCTTCCACATCCGGACCTTCTGCAATGGTGAAACCCATATCTGCAAAGATCTCGGTAATTTCGTCCATTACCTGACTGATGGGATGAATGCGTCCCTGCATTTCGGGGCGGACCGGCAAGGTCACATCTACCCGTTCAGATGACAGACGCGCTTGCATCGCAGCCAAATTAAGGGCGGCCTTCGCATTATCGATGGCAACGGTGATGGATTGTTTCAGGTTGTTCAGCTTTGGCGCCACGACTTGGCGTTCGTCCGGGGACATTTTCCCTAAACCACGCATCATCAGACTAACCCGGCCTTTTTTACCCAGGGCGGAGATTCGGACGGCTTCCAGCGTATCCAGATCATTTGCGTTGTTGATTTCACTCAACAACTCGCTTTCAAGCGTTTCTATATCCTGCATCGTCTCTTCCAATAAAAAAAGGGGACCCGTAGCGTAGGGCCCCCTTTTTAATAAAGTGGTGTTCGAAAAAGTCTAGTGCACTTACATGAAGTTTTCGAGGGCCCGATAAAATCAGGCTTTGGCAGATGCTTTCTCAGCAGCTTCAACCAATGCCTTAAAGGCGTCAGGCTCGCGCACGGCGATATCAGCAAGAACCTTACGATCTAGCTCAATGCCAGCCAGCTTGAGGCCATGCATAAAGTTGCCGTATGTCATGCCAAGTTCACGGGAAGCGGCGTTAATACGCTGAATCCAAAGAGCCCGGAAATTCCGTTTTCTAACGCGACGGTCGCGATATGCATATTGGCCAGCTTTTTCAACGGCCTGAATTGCAGCGCGGAAGGTGTTTTTACGACGACCGTGAAACCCTTTCGCTGCTTTAATAACTTTTCTGTGGCGGGCGTGAGTAGTCACACCGCGTTTAACACGTGCCATGGTCTACACTCCTTAGCCGTAAGGTAAAAACTTTTTGATAATCTTCGCATCTGGTTCAGACAGGATAGTTGTACCCCGTTGATTCCGTAGCTGTTTGTTGGTCCGTTTAATCATACCATGCTGTTTACCAGCTTGAGTACCACGAACCTTACCTGAGGCGGTCAGAGAGAAACGTTTTTTGACGCCACTCTTGGTCTTCATTTTGGGCATTTTGGCTTCCCTTTTACAAAGAGTTGAAGCAGTTGAACAAACTCGGCAGCCCTAATTAGCCGGAATGTTCGACGAAGCGAGGTTTATACCCGCGGCTTTAAAAGATATCAAGCCTTTGTTTTAAGGATTTCTAAGACTTGTCGATGTGCGCATACACTCCCAACAAATCCTGAAAATCAATACCTTCACTTAACGGGACGGCTAAACAAAAAAATCATATATTTCAAACCATTAGAAAAAAAGACACGCCGCTTTCGCGAAGTGTCTTTTTTATTTCAGAGACTTCCCTCTGAAATTTTCAGCTTACTTAGCTTGGGTAGGCGCAACGACCATAGTCATTTGGCGGCCTTCCATCTTAGGATTAAGCTCGACTTTACAGATTTCCACATTCTCGTCACGAACCCGATTCAGGAGTTTCATGCCAAGTTCCTGATGGGCCATTTCACGGCCACGGAAACGAATGGTCAATTTAACCTTGTTTCCTTCACCCAAGAATTTGACAACTGCGCGCATTTTCACTTCGTAATCATGCTGGTCAATACCTGGACGCAGCTTGATTTCTTTGATCTCGACAGTTTTCTGTTTTTTACGGGCCTTGGAAGCTTTCTTCTGCGCCTCAAATTTGGCACGACCATGATCCATAATTTTACAAACAGGAACCTGACCTGGCGAGACTTCCACCAGATCAAGCGCGACTTCATCAGCCAAACCTGCTGCAGCTTCCAATGAAACAACACCAATATTAACACCCTCATCATTAATCAGGCGAATATCGACGTTATCGATGTCTTCATTCATACGCGGGCCGTCTTTAGTCGGGAGCGTATTTCTTTGTGGACGAGCTATTTACCTTCTCCTTAGCAGTTGCAACAGATCACAGACCTATAGAATCTGATCTTTTGCCTATATTACATCTTTATCCAAATCGTTCCAATAATTTAAACAGTCAACTGGAATTATGTTCCGGGAACCATTGCTTCCGCAACAAGTGCGTCCAGCGCCTCGTCTAAACTCATTACCTTCTGGTGTTTTTCACCCAGTCGGCGAACAGATATTGTATTCTCTTCTGCCTCGCGGCTTCCAGCAACTAGCAGTGCAGGAACCTTGGCAAGACTGTGCTCACGCACTTTGTAATTAATCTTCTCGTTCCGAAGGTCAAGGCTGGCTCGAAGACCGCGTTTTTCAGCTTCTTCCAACACCTTCTGTGCGTATCCGTCGGCTTCATCAGTAATTGTCGCAATAACAACTTGCTGCGGCGCGAGCCATAATGGAAAACGTCCCGCATATTCTTCAATCAAGATGCCGATAAAGCGCTCCATAGATCCAAAGATCGCACGATGCAACATAACAGGGCGGTGCTTCGCGCCATCTTCACCGATGTAATTTGCATTCAAACGCTCTGGGAGCACAAAATCGACCTGCAATGTACCACATTGCCATTCACGACCAATCGCGTCAGTCAAAACAAACTCGAGCTTAGGGCCGTAGAAAGCCCCTTCCCCCGGGTTCATGCTGTAGCTAAGATTTGTTGCCTCGATCGCGTCTTTAAGTGACCCTTCGGCTTTATCCCAAATCGCATCATCACCAGCACGTGTTTCAGGGCGATCAGAGAACTTCACTCGTACGTCGGTAAAGCCAAAATCTTTATAGATATCAAGCAGCAATTCACAGAATATTTCAGTCTCGGACGTAATCTGATCTTCGGTACAGAAAATATGTGCATCATCTTGGGTGAAACCACGGACTCGCATAATACCGTGTAACGCGCCAGACGGCTCGTAGCGGTGACATGATCCAAATTCAGCCATACGCAACGGTAAGTCCCGATAGCTCGTAATGCCCTGATTAAAAATCTGAACGTGACACGGGCAGTTCATGGGTTTCAGAGCGAATGTACGATCATCAGCTTCTGTGGTGTACATGTTTTCACGGAACTTATCCCAATGTCCTGAATCTTCCCAAAGCTTACGATCCACCAGCTGTGGTGTTTTCACTTCCTGGTAATCTGCTTTTTCCAGCTTATTTCGGATGTAATTTTCCAGCGTGCGATAAATGGTCCAGCCCTTTGCGTGCCAGAACACCATGCCAACAGCCTCTTCCTGCATATGGAAGAGATCCATTTCCTTACCAAGCTTGCGATGATCCCGGCGTTCCGCTTCTTCCAAGCGATGGAGATAGGCTTTTAGCTCTTTCTCATTGCGCCATGCAGTTCCATACACACGCTGCAACATTTCGTTTTTGGAATCGCCGCGCCAATAGGCACCGGCCAGTTTCATCAATTTGAACGCATGACCAAGTTTTTTGGTCGATGGCAAATGCGGGCCACGGCACAGATCCTGAAAATCACCTTGCTTATAAATCCCAATTGGCTGATCAGCCGGAATTGACGCAATAATTTCAGCTTTATATTTCTCGCCTTTATCTTCAAAGAATTTTACCGCTTCGTCCCGGTCCCATTCTTCGCGATCAATGGATTCGTCACGATCTACAATGTCGTGCATTCGTTTTTCGATTTTCTCCAGATCTTCAGGCGTAAAAGCCTTATCGCGGGCAAAGTCGTAATAAAAGCCATCTTCAATAGACGGGCCAATAGTAACCTGAGTTTCAGGGTAGAGTTCTTTAACAGCTTCAGCCATCACATGCGCAGCATCATGACGGATCAATTCAAGAACATCGTTGCCTTCTTCTTTCACTGTTACGATTTCAACAGCAACATCGGTATCAAGCGTCGTTTTAAGATCAACCATCTCTCCGTCAATACGAAGGGCTAACGCAGCCTTGGCCAAACCAGGTCCAATATCAGTTGCCAATTCTAGTCCAGTAACAGGACCTTCAAAGACGCGAACACTTCCATCTGGAAGAGTGATGTTTACTTTTTCGCTTTGCACAATTTACCGCCATAAAGTTGAGTTCCGATCAACACCCTGACCTGAACCGAGTTAGAAGAGTTGCGACTGTAAAAATATAGGCCATGATGTCAAGCCGTAGACAGCGTAAGGTGCCTGTTTTTCTAATAAAATCGCGTTTTTGTAGCTTAATCGTCGCTTTTTGGCATTTTCAAGGTTTCCAAAACCTTAAGGAATGCCAAATTGGCTAAATTATCTTCACGAAGAACTGTCACATCTGCCCCTCGGGGGCGGGCTCTTGCCGGATCGGATGCTGCCGAAAACAAAACCGTGACCGGACAGTCCACAGCTGCAATCATATGCAAAGGGCCTGTGTCATTTCCTATCGCCAAGACTGCACTAGCACCAAGGCTGGCCAAATCGGTAAGACTTGTCTTTCCTGAAAGATCTATGGCTTCAGGGCATTTTGTCAGGATATCCGACAATACATCTGCTTCCGCTGCTCCCCCGAGCAAAACAGGGGTTATATTATTCACGGCAAGATGCATCGCCAAATCGGCATACTTTTCAGCAGGCCACCGTTTCTCTGGTCTATGAGCAGCGCCACCCGGCACCAGCAAAGCAAATTTTGACGGCAGCGAGAATTTTTCGATTTCACCAACAGCCCATCCAAAATCCGCCGCAGGAATATTATCAATTCCGGCATCCTGCAACTGCTCGGCTTGCCTCTCTAAGGTGTGTAGTTTTCCGCGTTCAGTGTTTTTATGCGGATGACTACAGCCCTTTGCAACGCCAGACCATTCAGGAGTTTCCGATAATTTGAAGAGTTTTAGATATGAGCCGGTTCTGGAGGATGTTTGTAAGTCGTAAACTCGGTCAAAGCGGCCTTGTTGCAGCTTTTTCTTTAAGGCTGAAATTTTGATTATCTGCCAGATCTTAGGTTTTTCATCCACCCAGATAGCATCGAATAAGTCCGATTTTTCTAAAAATGGCTTAAACAAAGAAGTCGTTAGCAATGTTATATGTGCATCAGGATGATGAGCGCGAACTGCTTGAAAAGGAGATTGTGCAAGCACGACATCTCCAAGGGCACCATGCTTGATCACCAATATTCTTTGTTGGGCCTTAACCTCGCTCACACGTGGCCCGCCCGCTTTACATCCTCCGAAAGAACCGATCGGTAAACATCGATCGTACCGCCAGTCATGCTCTGAACTGTGAAATTGTCCATAATATGCTGGCGCGTACGCGCGGCAATTTTCTCGCGGGCATCTCCGGTCATACCAAGCGCAACTTTAATGGCAGCCGCCATCGCGTCGGCATCTTCGACGGGAACCAACCATCCAGTATTTCCGTCCAAAACCGTTTCAAGTGACCCCCCATGAGCTGTTGCAACCACGGGGCGGCCCATTGCCTGCGCTTCGACAGAAACACGCCCAAAACCTTCCGGAACAGTCGTTGCCGAAACCACTACGTCCGCAAGCATAAGGGCTGCTGGCATATCATTGCAGTAATCCTTAATCTGCACCTTGCCTTGCAAATTTTTACTGACAACCAAATCGTTCAGTTCATTCCGGTAAGCTTCACGTCCTGCACCGGCACCAACAAACAAAGCCAAAAAATTACCGCCTTCTATCTTCGCTAAAGCCTCGATTAAGGTCACATGCCCTTTCAATCGGGTTAGACGTCCCGGTAACATCACAACAGGAACACCATCGGGAAGCGCCCAATCTGTTGCCATTTTGATAATACGTTCCGCACTGACAGCGCCCGGATTAAATTTATGACAGTCAACTCCCCGTGGGATAGTCACAATTCTATCTTTCGGAATCTCATAATTATCGCCCACGTGCTTCGCAATAAAATCAGATATCGCGATAACTTTCTCGCCGCGTGCCATTACCGAATTATACCAGTTTTTCAAAAACCCACCGCGCGTATAGGCCGCGTGAAAAGTTGTTATATAATGGCAACTGCTTTTACGCGCTGCCGCCATGGCGCTCCACGCTGGTGCCCGGCTACGCGCGTGAACAATATCCACATTATATTCTTTGATAATCCGCTGCAGCCGCTTCACATTTTTCCGCATAATCAGCGGATTTTTTGAATGCACTGGTAATGTAATGTGCTTGGCGCCAATCCGATCTAGCTCGTAGACCATTTTCCCGCCTGCTGACACAACAATTGGTGTCCAGCCTTCAGCCTGAAGTGCTGCAGCCATTTCAATTGTGCCTCGCTCCACGCCGCCACCATTCAGATTTGGTAAAACCTGTAAAACGGTTCCGACACGGCTTTCACTCTGCGTTGAAGGAGTGCTATGCTGTGACACGATTGTTTTTTCTAACTGCATAAGTTCTGATCCATGACCCAACTTGATCTACTTCATCGTCCTGACGGACATTCCTTAGCCTACCATCACACGGCAGGTGATGCACCCGGTGTTATCTTCTGTTCGGGCTTTATGTCTGACATGGAAGGCACGAAAGCAGTAGCCCTTGAACAGGCGATGAAAGATCTCGGTCGAAGCTATACACGCTTTGACTATCGGGGGCACGGACAATCTACAGGTTTATTTACAGACGGCACAATTAGCCGCTGGACGGATGACGCTCTGGCCATCCTTGATGAATGCACAGCAGGACCGCAAGTTGTTGTTGGATCATCCATGGGCGGCTGGATCGGCCTACGAATGGCAATATTACGTCCTGAAAAGGTTGCAGGGTTTGTTGGTATTGCTGCTGCTCCTGATTTCACGACCAGGATGAAAGCAGATATGAGTCCAGAAGCCTTAAATGATCTCGAGACAAAGGGATACTGGGAAGAGCCATCTGAATATTCGGACGAGCCCTATACCATAACAAAAAACCTTCTGGAGGACGGCAGCCGAAACTTTGTCATGGAATACCCTATTCCTTTTGAAGGCCCTGTGCATCTTTTACAAGGCATGAAAGACGACAGTGTCCCTTGGAAGACAGCCCTTGCCATTCAGGAAAACCTTGTAAGCGACAATGTCATAGTCTCCCTCGTTAAAGAGGGTGACCACCGTCTATCTGAACCCGAAGACATTAACAGACTGGTCCTCGCAGTTGAAACAATATGCTCCCAAGTTGCTGGCCGATGAGTTTAGACAGGTATAAACCAAACCGCCCTCATATCGGCGTTGGCGCTGTCATTTGGCGAGGCGACGAAGTTTTGTTGATCAAACGCGGAAAAGATCCCGGGAAAGGTAAATGGAGCTTGCCCGGCGGCGGACAGGAACTTGGCGAAACTGCTAC
Organism: Alphaproteobacteria bacterium 46_93_T64; assembly: GCA_002163135.1. GTDB lineage: Bacteria > Pseudomonadota > Alphaproteobacteria > Sneathiellales > Sneathiellaceae > Sneathiella. The sequence goes on along the minus strand of MAAN01000002.1, from coordinate 31,173 downwards.
GCAAGCCATTATTCGGGAAATACAGGAAGAGACGAGCTTAACCGTTGAGTTAGGAGGCGTTATTGACGTCGTGGACGCCATTATAAAATCTGATGATGGCGAAATTCTCTATCACTATACCCTCATCGATTTTGCGGCTCGTTACGCATCCGGAACAGCTATTGCCGACAGTGATGTGGATGCTGTTCTCTGGATTAATCCGGCGGAACTACCGTCGTATGACCTTATGGATAAAACCATAGAGATTATTGAAAAATCCCAGAGCTACCTACCTTAGAATTCTACCTAAAAATCAACGATTTATCGCGGTATTTTGAACCCCACATATGGAAATCAAACGTAACAACACTATATTCAGTTATTGAGTAAGTAACTTTAAATAAATTTTGCTTATCAGTGAGAAACTCCCCTCTCCCACTGAAAAGCGACAGCCGGGTCGACTTCCCCCCTCTCGATCCGGCTTTTTTTGTTCAATTTTGAGGCCTGCTATTCTGTCTCATCACCCGGCAACATCAGGCGAACGATTTTCATAGCTGGAAAAATCCAAACCACACCGACTATTGGATAAAAGGCTAGCTCTGCCCATTTATTATCGGGCAATACATGAACTGCCAGTAACATTGCGGCAAAACTGTAAATCACCACAAAGGCCAAAAACAGAAACAGGCCTATAACTTTTCGATTTTTCATTCCAAACACTCCACTTGATGCGCTTGTACGCTGCAAACCACAATTTGAAAAGACATTGGGTGAAGCGTGCCTCAAAAAAAACCTGTTTTAAACAAAATTACACCCTGCACCTGCCATGTTTGAATGTTTCTCTGCACTCCTTATAAACACACACATCGGGGGCAATCCATGTTCACAAAGAAGAGAAATCAAGATGATATAGACAACACAGTTACAGAGTACCCAACACCCGCAGCGAAAGCGGCTATCAGCGCGGCGGCATCAAACGTTTCAGCTAATGCCACAAGCTCACCCTTTCCATTAAAGGGGACCGACATTGTTTCCACAACGCCGATAATTGCATCTGGGAGCCGTTTGCATGTTGGTAAAGACATCCACTTAAAAGGGGAAATCACTGCCTGCGATCGATTGATTGTTGAAGGAAAGGTCGAAGCATCTATGAATTCAAACGAAATTGAAATCACTGAAAGTGGTATTTTCATTGGTGAGGTTAATATAGATCGCGCGGATATTTCTGGTGTGTTCGATGGAAAACTCACAGCAAGAACTCATCTGATCATTCGAAAAACCGGCCGTGTTACTGGTGACATTCAATATGATGAAATCGAAATTGAACCCGGGGGGGAGATTTCCGGGAATTTTAACAAAAACACCCAAAAAAGATCTGGGAAAAAATCCATCGCTGACAGTGAATTTGAAATTCCAGCAGATACGTTAGCAGGAGGACCTACATACCTCAAGTAGGAGCCCATAAAAACCAATCCCACACTTTCTTCCAGGCACTCGAGAAACCTAGTTTCATTCCGAGTGCTTTTTTTTGACAATTTCACAAAAAAAACCGACGGATTTATAGTTCATCGCCGTTTAAATCATATGGGAATACAAATTCATCAGTTGAATTGGACACGGCTTGCGTTAATGATTGGATATAATGGAACAAGATAATCCAATTAAAAGCGATGCCGCCCTGATGGCGCAAGTTGCCAAAGGAGATTTGTCTGCGTGCCGTTATTTAAGTAGACGCCATATGGACAGGTCCTATGGCCTCGCCTGTTATTTGCTAGGGAATAACGCTTACGCAGATGATATCGTGCAGGAAGCTTTCTTGCGTTTATGGAAGATCGCGCCCAAATGGCAGGCAAAAGCACAAATTGGGACATGGTTGCATCGTGTCATACACAATCTCTGTATTGACCGATTGCGAAAAGAAAAACGGTTTTCAAGTAGTGAAGCGCCAGATATTGCAGATCCATCTCTTGATCCCACTCAGTTGCGCGAACAAAAACAGGTGCACGATATGATTTCAGAAAACTTGCAGAAATTACCTCCTCGTCAGCGTATAGCTATAACTTTGGTGCATTTCGATGACTGCACGAACAAGGTCGCGGCGGCGCAAATGAGTATCTCTGTGGATGCCTTGGAATCACTTCTGTCGCGCGGGCGCAGAAAACTGAGAGATCTTCTGGCACCTTTTAAAGCCGAAATCGATGGAGGCATAAAATGAACAAAACTCCTCTAGATGAAACACGTATGCAGGAAATTCTTGAAATCTATGGCGCAGATGAAAATCGATGGCCAGAAGAAGCGCGTGCTTCTATGGCAGACTGGCTGAAGCAATCCGAGAGTGCGCGCAAACATTTAAAGGCTGCAAGTGAGTTTGACAAATTGTTAGACAAGGAATTCAAATCTGTAATCGCGCCCTCACATTTATATGGCGCTGTGTTGCAGGATGCCGAAAACCTATACCGTTCGCGAAAATGGTATCACCGCATGTGGCAGAATCCTTCTCTAAGACCTGCAGGCGGATTTTTCGCCGCGATTATCGTTGGGATCGGGCTTGGCTGGTATAGCCCCAATTTATTGATATCTGAACAAACCTTTGAACTGGATGAAATTTCCCTTTCAGATTCAGTCCTTGAATGGGAGGTCGACAATGAAAACAGTTAAATCCAAATGGATGCTGATTGCACTCCTAGTATCAGTTGCCATTAACTTATCCATCGCTGGGTTTGTTGGTGCCCAATGGTTTCGCCATTCAGGCATGCGTGCATCGCAAACTAGCTTGATGTTTGATCGACGGGCTGCGCTTTCAACACTGGAAGATACCGAAAAGAAGAATATTAATCAGATCTGGAAGGCGCACCGACCAGAACTCAAAGAAAAACTTCGGAACTTTCGGCACTCGAAACGCACTCTTTCCAAACTCCTTTCTGCAAACCATGTGGATGAAGCTACGATTAATGCTGCCTTTGCAGAAATGGCTGAACACCGGAACAAGGTGGAGGGTACTTTGTACTCTGCTTTACTCGAAACAGCTCAAGCCCTGCCACCAGAGAAAAGAAAGAAATTTTTCTGGCGAGGTTTCAAAAGATGGAAAAATCGGCATCATATGAACAACCATTTCAAATCTAAAACTGGAAGCGCAGCCAAAGAATGACACATGATAAGCGAATGTATGCGCCGGCCGCAGAACGCAACAAAGACGCCATTTATGCATGCCTGAAAGAGCGCCTGCCTAATTCAGGCTCCATACTCGAGATTGCGTCTGGAACGGGGGAACATGCCGCGCACTTATGCCCTCTATTCCCAAACATAGACTGGCAAGCAACTAATTTTGACGAGGAACATCTGACGAGTGCTATTTCCTGGCAAGAACATTGCCAGCTGGAAAATTTTTTGCCGGTTCTTTCATTAGATGCCTGTTCAAATCTCTGGCCCGTTGAGAAAAACAACTATGCACACGCGCCCTTCGACGCCCTATTTAATGCCAACATGATCCACATCTCACCGTGGGCTGTCTGCGAAGGGTTATTTGCAGGCGCTAATCGTGTCTTGAAAACCGGTGGCAAACTTTTTTTATACGGCCCCTTCAAACTAAACGGAGAACATACTTCAGAAAGCAATGTAAAATTCGAACAGTGGCTTAAAGACAAAGACCCTTCCTTTGGCGTTAGAGATTTAGCTGATGTTATCAAAGTTGCATCAGCCAATAATTTATCTCATGAAGAAAGCTGCGGCATGCCTGCCAACAACTTCATACAGGTTTTTGTAAAGAAGTAGTTCCCAAACATCATCGGGACAAACAAAAAAAGGGCTGCGAATTTCTTCGCAGCCCTTTCCTTTTTGTATTGGTTGGTGTGGCTTAGAAGCCCATGCCACCGCCCATACCGCCCATACCGCCCATGTCAGGCATACCAGCACCGCCGCTATCTTTAGATGGAGCTTCGTTCACAGTTGCTTCAGTTGTAATAAGCAGACCTGCGATTGAAGACGCATCTTCAAGTGCTGTGCGAACCACTTTAGCTGGATCAATAACACCATCTTCAAGAAGGTTGCCGTAAACGCCTGTTTGAGCGTTAAAGCCAAAGGTTGCGTCGTCTTGCTCAAGCAATTTACCAGCAACAACCGCACCGTCTGTACCCGCATTTTCAGCGATCTGACGAACAGGAGCTTGCAGTGCGCGTGCAATGATTTGAACACCAACTGTTTGATCGCTGTTAGCGCCTTCAAGACCCTCAAGAGCACGAGCTGCATAAAGAAGTGCAGTTCCGCCACCAGGCACAACGCCTTCTTCAACAGCAGCACGTGTTGCATGCAATGCATCATCAACGCGGTCTTTACGTTCTTTCACTTCAATTTCAGTTGCACCGCCAACTTTAATCAAGGCAACACCACCTGCAAGTTTCGCAAGACGCTCTTGAAGTTTTTCACGGTCATAGTCAGAAGTAGTTTCTTCTGTCTGAGCGCGAATTTGAGCGCAACGTGCTGCGATTTCGTCTTTTGTACCAGCGCCATCAACAATTGTTGTTTCTTCTTTTGTGATCGTTACTGTTTTCGCAGTACCGAGCATTTCCAAGGAAACACTTTCAAGCTTAACGCCAAGTTCTTCAGAGATGAGCTGGCCACCTGTCAGAATTGCGATATCTTCAAGCATTGCTTTACGGCGATCGCCGAAGCCTGGAGCTTTAACAGCAGCAATTTTGAGGCCGCCGCGCAATTTATTGACAACCAAAGTTGCAAGCGCTTCGCCTTCGATGTCTTCTGCAATGATAAGCAGTGGACGACCAGCTTGGACAACAGCTTCAAGAATTGGAAGCATTGGTTGCAGGTTAGTCAATTTCTTTTCGTGAAGCAGAATGTATGGGTTTTCCATTTCAGCCAGCATTTTTTCTGCGTTTGTCACGAAGTATGGTGACAAGTAACCGCGGTCAAACTGCATACCTTCGACAACGTCAAGTTCAGTTTCGAGGCCTTTAGCTTCTTCAACTGTGATAACGCCTTCGTTACCAACTTTTTGCATTGCTTCTGCGATGATAGAACCGATTTCAGATTCACCGTTTGCTGAGATCGTACCGACCTGCGCGATTTCATCAACACCGGCAACTGGCTTAGAGCCATCTTTAATGCTTGCAACTGCTTTAACTACAGCAAGATCAATACCGCGTTTCAGGTCCATTGGGTTCATGCCAGCAGCAACCGCTTTCAGGCCTTCCTGAACGATGGATTGAGCAAGAACAGTCGCAGTTGTTGTTCCGTCACCAGCTACATCGTTGGTTTTGGAAGCAACTTCACGGACCATCTGTGCGCCCATGTTTTGCAACTTATTTTCAAGTTCGATTTCTTTTGCAACTGTAACGCCGTCTTTTGTTACGCGTGGGGCGCCAAAAGATTTGTCCAGAACAACGTTACGGCCTTTTGGACCAAGTGTTACTTTAACTGCGTTAGCGAGAATGTTCACGCCTTCGAGGATTTGTGCGCGAGCTTCTGCGCCAAATGTTACTGTTTTAGCCATTTTTATGGTTCCTTAAATTCGTAGTTCGTCGATTAGGCCAAGATGCCCAAGATGTCGGACTCTTTCATGATCAACAGATCTTCATCGTTGAGTTTGATTTCTGTACCGGACCATTTGCCGAACAAAACTTTATCTCCAACTGCAACGTCAAGTGTGCGGACAGAACCGTCTTCTTTAATAGCACCACCACCAATTGCGATGACTTCACCTTCTGATGGCTTTTCTTGCGCACTATCTACAAGAATGATACCACCGGCTGATTTTTCTTCGCTTTCAACGCGCTTGATAAGCACGCGGTCGTGCAATGGACGAAATGACATAAAACTCTCCCAAATATGAGTTCTCATAAATTTAAAAAATTGCCGTTAGCACTCACTCGTGGAGAGTGCTAACAAAGTCCCATCCGATGTAGGGGTTGCAGCCTTGAGAGTCAAGGTTTGCGCTTTAAAAAAAGTTTTACGCTTTCGAATTTATTTCGTCAAAACACTGTAAACCCTTGGCGTTTGCGCATTTTTCTATTAGATAAGTCGCCAGAACAGACGGCATCACCCTACTCTTTTTGAAATGATCGCCGCTCCTACTCCTGTAATCGAAAGATGATACGCGTGACAACTTCACTCCTGAACCAATTGAGCGACCTTGTAGGTCAAGCATTCGAAAAATGCGATTTGGACCCTTCCTTTGGCAAAGTGGTTGTCTCCCAGCGCAGAGAACTCGGGCAATTTCAATGCAACGGCGCTTTAGGGGCCGCCAAGAAAGCCAAGAAAAATCCACGAGAAATAGCGGAAAAAATTGTCGCCGAGCTTGAAAAAACGGGGCTATTCAATGAATTGTCGCTTGCAGGCCCGGGCTTTATCAATATGCGGCTGAACGATGAGTTTCTCATCAAACACATTGATCAGATATCTGGCGACGCTTCATTTGGCGCACGCGACGGACACACGCCTGAGACTGTTATTCTTGATTTTGGAGGCCCAAATGTTGCCAAGGCAATGCATGTCGGCCACTTGCGCGCAACAATCATCGGTGAAAGCCTTCGCCGCCTACGCACATTCCTTGGCGATTCTGTTGTAAGTGATGTGCACTTTGGCGATTGGGGCCTTCCAATGGGCATGTTGATCAAGGAAATCGAACTGGCCAAACCGGATCTACCCTATTTTGAGGAAGGCAACTCAGGTCCCTTCTCTGAAGTCTCCCCAGTGACGGTTGATGAATTGCAACTTCTTTATCCTGCGGCTTCTGGCCGAAGCAAAGAGGACCCTGAATTTCTTGAAGCCGCCCGCCAAGCGACATTCAAACTACAACAAGGTCACGCTGGTTACCGGGCGTTATGGCAGCATATGCTCGACGTATCCGTGAACGAGACCAAAATCGATTTTGATCTCCTCGGCGCTCACTTCACCGAATGGAAGGGCGAGGCTGATACAAACGATCATATGCCGGGTATGCTCGATCGTTTCAAGAAAGAAGGTCTTTCTGAAATATCTGATGGCGCAGTTGTTGTCCACGTTGCCGAAGAAGACGACAAGAAAGAAATGCCGCCGTTAATCCTGCAAAAATCAGACGGCGCCGTAATGTATGGCACGACAGATCTTGCAACCATCGAAATTCGTCAACAGGATCATAAACCTGACAGCATTTTATATGTGGTGGATGCCCGCCAAAGTCTGCATTTTGAGCAAGTGTTCCGCGCAGCCCGCAAAGGCAAGAGTATCACTGAGCACACCAAACTGGAACATGTTGGATTTGGGACGGTAAACGGCAAAGACGGCAAGCCCCTGAAGACAAGAGATGGCGGCGTAGTTCGCTTGCGCAGCTTGATTGAAGACGCTATCGCAGAGGCCCGAAAAGTCGTACTCGAAGCAGGGCTGGATGACCGCTTTGATGCGGAAGAGCTCGATAACATCGCGAAAAAGGTTGGGGTTGCCGCGATTAAATATGCAGATCTATCGAACCCGCGCATGTCTAACTATGTATTCGACATTGAGCGGTTCACAAAATTTGAAGGACGCACGGGGCCCTACCAAATGTATGCCGCTGTGCGCATTAAATCCATGCTGCGTAAAGCTGCTGAGCAAGGCCTAAAGCAAGGCCCACTTGTGATGACCGCAGATGCTGAACGTAATTTGATTTTGGCGCTTTCCCTCCTACCAGAGGCAGCTTTGGCAGCTGCAGATAAGAACGCCCCCAATATCCTTTGCGACCATGTTTATGCACTAACGCAGGAATTTAACAGCTTCTATCACGACTGCCATGTGCTGGGCGAAAAAGACGAAGCTGTTCGCAGCTCTCGCCTGACACTCTGTGCCATTACGTTGCGCCAAATCGAAACTGTATTGCAGATTTTGGGAATTGACGTACCAGAAAGAATGTAATCCGCACAATAAGCATTAGAATAGAAAAAAGGGCCGCTCACAATGACGGCCCTTTTTTACTTTGTAACTGAAATTCGAAAACTTAGTACGTTAACGCCACGCCATCTTTACGCGGTTCCGAGCCTGCGGCAAGCACGCCATTTTCATGATCGATCATAATCATCTGACCGCCGCCAAGTGGCATATCAGGAGTTTTGATCTCATAGCCCATTTCGGCAAGTTCGCTCTGAACTTTTGGATCGATCCCCTCTTCAAGCTCGAGAACACCAGCATTGTAGAAAGCCCTCGGACAATCGACGGCTTCTTGTGCATCCATGCCGTAGTCCATCATGTTAGACAAAACATGAGCGTGACCAACAGGCTGATAACCGCCGCCCATGACACCATAGCAATGGGTCGCTTTGCCGTCTTTCGTCACCATGCCCGGAATGATCGTATGCATAGGGCGCTTGTTTGGCGCGACACAGTTAGGATGATCTTTATCAACCACAAACCCTGCCCCGCGGTTTTGAAATATTACGCCTGTATCCGCACAAGCGATCCCTGATCCAAACGGATGGAAAACAGAGTTAATGAAGGATACTGCGGTGCCATTTTTATCAACAACAGACAGATACACAGTGTCTTTGTGTTTATCAAAGGCGTTTGCGCCGGTTGGATCGCCTGCTTTCCCAACACTGATTTGGCTACGAAGGTGCGCGGCAAACTCGTCAGATAAAAGCATTTCAACAGGTACTTCTGCCTTCTCTGGATCAGCAACATACAGATCTCGCGCCAGATACGCCAAGCGGGCGGCTTCAGCCTGAAGATGTAATCTCTGGGTTCCGACAGGATCAAGATCCGCGACATCGTAGCCTTTTAAAATATTCAGCATAAGCAGCGCTGTAATACCCTGACCACTTGGTGGGATTTGGTGTACATCATAGTCTTGGTAATTTGTCGAAATCAGGTCTACATAATCTGCTGCAGTATTTCCAAAATCTTCAGTTGAGTGATATGCACCCGCCTCGTTAAGGGTCGCAACCATTTTTTCCGCGAGTTCGCCTTCATAGAACGCAGCTCGACCTTTTCGTGCAATAACTTTCAACGTTTCAGCAAGTTTTGGTAAGCGCCAAACAGTACCCGCTTTTGGAGACTGGCCGCCCTTCAAGAATAAATTTGTTGCAGCTGCATTTCCTCTTAGTTTCTCTTCAGCCGCTTTCCAATCCACCGATGTCCGCTGCGTGACAACAAAACCGTTTTCCGCACAATCAATGGCTGGGGCAAGGATTTCAGCAAAATCCATAGATCCGTATTTTTCATGCAAAGTGGCCCACGCGTCAATGGCGCCTGGAATTGTCACTGAATGTGGACTGATCAAAGAGATTTCAGAAATATCGTTGTTCAACAGTCGATCAGCGGTCAAAGCAGCGGGGGCTTTCCCTGAACCGTTCAAGCCTTCGATCTGGCTCGAGCCGTTCGGTGAAATCAGGGCAAAACAATCTCCACCAATGCCTGTTTGCATGGGATCCACAACACATTGTACCGCGCATGCAGCTATGGCTGCATCCATGGCGGTACCGCCACTTTTAAGAATTGTAAGAGCTACTTGAGAAGCATGCACACTGGAAGTAGCAACGGCACCGTTCATTCCATAAGAAACGGAGCGGCCGGGATGAGAAAAATTGCGCAATTTGAACCTACCTGTTAACGGGTTTTTCGCTACCTTACCTGACGACAAAGACAGTGCAAACCCACTTTTCTGATATTTTCGCCTTGCGGCAATCGATGTTGCCTACCAGAGACGTACAATCACATACTTGGTAAAGGCATCATCAACATTCATTTGACTTGCAGCACGCCATGCACCAATTGCAGCGTCATGGCTGTCAAAGAATCCACGCATGTCTATTTTTGTGGGATCCGCAAAATTACGCCCACGTGTATCCAATACTTTGCCACCAAATACAGCAAAGAGTTCTTTATTATTTGCGGAATCCGAAGTTGTTTCAGTCATTTCTAATGCTCTTAATAATATAAATTATAGCCACGAACCACTACTCAACAGTCCAGCACAAATTACTTAAATTATTATTATGGAATTTTTGTTAATTTATTAGGGCGTACTGCCCGTTATTGCAAGGAGTATTGCTCGCAACTTTATTCCTTAGAAGCAAATATGCCAAAACTCAACATGGAGACTGCTAACAGGGCGTGATAAATATTAAGCTGTTCAACACCGAACTGCGTTGCAAGCCAGCCACTCGACAGGCCAGCAATGACAAGCATAGCAACGCCCAGCACTAAAAATATGCCTGATGCTGCGTTAATGAACAGTCGATATATAGCAGAGAGAGCGAGCAACCCAATCACACCGTAACGAACTTCTTCAGTTAAACGCCAAATATCTAACAACAAGACAGAAGAAAGCGTGGCGATGGCCAGCAATACAATCCACCAACCTGCTTTATGAAATTGCCGCGAAAAGATGCCGCCAACAGCCCCTACCGTAAAACTTGCTATACCGACAGATCCCGCGAAGCCGGATGCCAGAGAATGATACGGTTTGAGATCGGTAAATCCACCATATACAAACGCACCCAGTCCTGCTGCTCCACCAATAGAAAGCACTCCGACAGCCCAGAATAAATTCATCGGAAAATAAGTCCGACGGATCAATACAAGTGAAACCAGGGCACTTACAGCCAAGATGATTTCGAAAATTACCAATGTGTTCATAACGTCATTCAATACTTGAAAAAAATCGGCTTGTCTAACTCTCTGGTCTTTCAGCGCCTGGTAAGATGAAAAGCACAGTTTTCTCCGACAACTGTTGGCAGATGAGAGCCCATCCCCTACAGTAGTTCTATCTACGGGGTAAAGGAGAGAGACTATAGAGACAAGCAAGAAACAAAGGCGCAGAATTGTCTCTATTGGCACCGTTCTTGCCGTCAGTTTCGGAACGCTTGTATCGGTAGCCGTGCTCGCTGTTCTTGGTATCAGCCTATTTTCCGGCCTCGCCAACACCCGCGAGTCGCTTGTTGAAAAGGCGACGTCCCAAATGGCGTCTGTGCAGCATAATTTGACCAGCGTTCTTGATCCTATGGAACATCGGGCAAGGTATATCGCCGATTTGATATATGAAGGTAAAATTGACGTAAACGATCCAGAGAGTATGGAGCATGGCTTAATCGCCGGTCTCGCAGGCGCACAGCATTTAGTTGGCTTAGGATTTCTATATCCAGATTTGACTGTCAAAATGGCAGAAAGAGCCACTCAGAAAATTATCGAAGGCCAACATACGGGGAACTTTGTTAGCATTGAACTCGTTGAAAGTATGAAAACGTACCCTGTCGGCTCCTGGGGACCTTTGATCTATGCTCCGGATGCCGGGGAAACAGTGATGAGTTACCGGCAACCCATTATAAGAGACGGTAAATTCATTGGAATCATCCTTGTAGCCATCCCCGTTTCTACCGTTAGTAATATCGTAAAAACGAACGGACTTGCCAAAGATGAAGCTCGATTTATCCTCTATGGTAAAGATCATATCTTGAGCCAGCAAGGATTTCAGGTTCAAAGTACTGAGCTCACTTTTGAAGGCGTTGCCCCAAAATTGTCGGACATATCAGACCCTGTACTTTCAACGATTTGGTCTGCTCCAAGGCTCCCTTTTCGGCTAATCAAGGCTGGTAAGAATTTTGATGGCCACTTCACAAAAGTTGGGGATAAACGTTATCAGTTTATTTATTCAAGTTTAGTCGGATATACAGATAAGCCACTTATTATTGGCTACCAATTGCCCTATGAAGATGCCGCCAAGCAATTATTTCGATTAGCTTATGCTGGACTGGCCGGATTGATAATTCTAATCATAAGTATCGTCATCGCGTATATCATCGGCAGAAAAATTGCGCGACCTATCAAAGCACTGTCTAAAGCTTCTCAAGAGATATCGAAACTCGACTTTGGGAGCGTCAATGCACTTCCACCGAGCCGCTTAAAAGAGTTAAACGAGGCAAGTGAGGCGTATAACACTATGCTTCGCGGTTTAAACTGGTTCGAAAACTACGTCCCAAAATCATTGGTCCGAAAATTAATGGAGACAGGCGAAGCACACTCTGAAACGCGCAGCGTAACTGTCATGTTTACCGACATTGTTGGCTTCACGCCACAAGCAGAAAAAATGACATCCGAGCAGGTCGCACAAATGCTCAACCATCATTTTGAACTCCTGACCACCTGTATTGAAGCAGAAGGCGGCACAGTTGACAAATTTATCGGAGATGCGGTAATGGCATTTTGGGGCGCACCTGAATATCAGGTTGATCACGCTGCCCGCGCCTGCCGAGCGGCATTTGCAATCAAATCAGCCATCGAAACGGATAACCAACTGCGTCTACAGAATAATGAGACCCCTATTAAAATGCGGATCGGTATACACACAGGCCGGCTTGTTGTTGGAAATATAGGATCTTCTGGCCGTCTGAATTACACGGTCGTCGGTGACACCGTCAATGTTGCTCAGCGGATTGAGCAACTGGGTAAATCTCTTGTCTCAGAATATAAAGATGACGTTTTAGCCCTTGTCTCTGACGCTGTGCGGTTGGAGGCCGAAGATGTTTCTGAGATGGAGAATGTGGGGCAGCACAGCGTTAAGGGTCGAGACGGAAAAATAGAAATCTTCCGTCTCTCTTAAATCATGACTAAATGTTTAGCCAGGTTGATAATAGGGGTTAGTTCCGCCTGCATGGTCCGTCACATCCAAAACCTCTGTAATGTGAGGGACTTGTGTCATGATTTCTTTAGCGACCCCTTGCTTCAATGTTACATCTGCCATTCCGCAGCCCTGACACCCACCTTCAAGGCGCACATAAACTTTATCGTCTAGTACATCCACAAGCGTAATATGTCCGCCATGGGCTGCAATGGAAGGATTAATACGACTTTGGAGTAGTTCCCTAATTGTCTGCCCATCAATAGATTTTAGACCGGGACGGTCCAAAGCTTCCCTGTGATCCAGAACAGCTTGAATTTCCGGTACGTAATGTTTGAGCATATTGGTAATTCCGGTCAGCATACCAAATGCCGAACCCTGCAATTTCAAATACAGATTACCGTTTTCAAAGCTGTGATATGAAACATCGCCGCCAGATTGCGTTACGGCTGGGACAATCCGGGTTGCCAGCAAATCTTGAATTTGCGCAACAACTTCGGCGGCGAACTCGCCCTCTTCTTCTGCGACAACAATGGGATCTTTAGATTGGAAATGTGCCACTATTGCAGAAAATATCTCTGTTCGAAGGGCATCCCAGTCTAAATTATCCGAACGCTCAATAGAAATGTTGTCACTTTGCAAGGTAACGCTGGCAACTCCGTCAACAGAATAGAGCCGCGCGGCGAGTGCAGACACGTTTTCGGCGTCTGCAGAAGTCACATGAAGGGACCCGCCATCATATACAGCGCATCCCGGATAAAATTCCAGAACTGTCTCTTTGTCACCGGCTTTTGTCTGAATAAACATATGCTCTTCTCAACTTCTTACACTTAAATTATAGTATAGCCCAGATACAAGGCCCTACATTGCCTCTCTAACATATATAATGCCACAAAAAATAAAAAGGAGAGAAGAATGGCTAATTATGTGATCACCAATAGGTTTCAGACAGATAAGGGCGTTGTTTGCCGTGTCACCATAAATAATGAGAAAAAACTCAATACATTAGGCTCGAACGCGGTCGCAGAACTTAGCCGTGTATTCGAAAACTTAAAAAACGAGGATGACTTGCGTGTGGTTATTCTGACGGGCGCCGGTGAAAAGTCGTTCATTGGCGGGGCCAATATATATGAAATGGCGGAGTTGAACCCGGAGACCGCCCGTGAGTTTATTACTAATCTGCATAATCTAACTATTGCAATACGCAACCTACATGTACCTGTCGTCGCACGGGTAAACGGTTTTTGTTTAGGCGCGGGCATGGAGATCGCAGCTGTTTGCGATATTATCGTTGCTGAAGACAAAGCCCAATTTGCCATGCCAGAAGTACAGGTGGGCCTTCCTTCGGTCATTGAAGCTGCCGTTCTTCCTCAAATACTGGGGATTGGCCTAACCCGTGACCTGGTTATGACGGGCCGCACTTTATCCGGAACTGAAGCGCACCGAGCCAATTTTGTACAGCGCTTAGCGAAAGATGGAACTCTGGATGAAGTTACGGATCAGGTCGCACAGGAAATCTTGAATGCAGGCCCTAAAGCCATCAGCATTCAAAAAGAGCTCTGCAATGCGTGGGAGGAAGAAAAAATGTCAACATCAGTTCAACTGGGGATCGACGCTTTTTCCAAATCATATGAAACAGATAAACCGGCAACCATGTTAGGCGCCTTCATCAAACGCAAACGATAGAACATTTTCGCTTCAGCTCTCTAGAACGGAGTAAGCGAATAAAGAGCGACGTTTAAATTTCATTATCCGCATGGTTAAAAATTTGTTACAAATAACCATTAGTTTAATCAATTGCTGTTTGGCAGAGGAGCCACCGTGTCTGTATTTCGCGTCCTAATGACGACATTGACCGGGATCAATAGCGAAAAACTGACCAGTGAGAGAGTGGGCAGTTTATTTACCGCAACCAATCACTCTCCTCTGCTCACCCGCAGGCGAGCTATTGTTTTCTTGTCTCGCATCCGATTGCTTGCACTGGTGTCAGCGCTATTTTTTGTTGTCGGCATCTTTCTGGACGCCTTGTATTTCGATGGCGGCACGTTTAGATCTTTAATGATATTCCGGTGCATTACAGCATTTATGTTACTCTTGTTGGTTCTTGGTATTCGCAAAGCAGACAGTATGCAAAGTGCCTATCGGGCCATGTTTATTTTCTTTGCGGCAAATTTGGTGTTTCAAGCCCTGTTTCAGCCTATTGTCTTACCCGAGTATTTTCAGTCTATCGGTGATTTCCCATCAGCAGGATACGCGATTTTTCCATTCTTGATCGCCGCCTGTATCTCAATTTTTCCGCTCACAATAAAAGAAACTTTTCTTGCTGTTGTTTTGTTCCTGACGGCAGAGTTGTTAATCGTCACTTTGTCATCCAGCGAATTAAACGCACAACCGGGGCTTGGAATTCTCGTATCCTTGTTGTGTGTCTGTGCACTTTGTGCTTTTTCCGCCATCAGCCAGCTCAGCTATATGGTTTCGCTAGTAGAACAGGCTTCAATTGATGGCCTTACCAATTGCCTTAGCCGCAGTAGTGGTGAAGAAATTCTGGACATACAATTTCGCATCGCCAACAGGCAAAAAGCCAACCTTACAATTGCCTTTCTGGATATCGACGATTTTAAGGTCATCAACGATCGATATGGCCATGAAGCGGGAGATCGGGTTTTATGTACCGCGGCAGACCATATTCGTAAAAATCTCCGAGATTCAGACATTTTGGTCCGCTGGGGCGGAGAAGAATTCTTGATGGTACTCCCGCACACCGATGCAGCAGGAGCAACACGTGCCGTCCGGCGCTTACGTGCCAATAGTCTTGGCAAGCGTCCCGATAATACGCCGCTTACGGCGAGTATTGGCATTGTGGATCTTGATAGTTCAGGCGCTGAGAGCTGGGTAGAGTTGGTGGATTTGGCGGACGCACAGATGTATCTTGCCAAAACAAGTGGTAAAAACGACTTCAGGGTCTATAAACAAAACGATGAGACGTCACAATTTGCCTAATATTATGAGTTTAATTCTGTGCTTTTAAAAATCCTGTTGCTGCTCTTCGTTGCCTTATTTATTGGCAGACTGTTTTTTGCAAAAAAGCTGAAAGAACTCGGCAAAGTCGCGGATCACACATTGAATATGTGTATTATCGCCATCGCAATCTATCTAGTTCTGCAGGCAATCCTTTTTTACTGTTTTTAGGTTTTGAACATTACCCACTGCTACTTGACAGCGGATTTCCGTTCCGTATATTGACCAGACGTGGTGATTTGTGCCGACCGGCTTGCGGCCACGATAAAGAAACGCTAAAAGGTCGGGGTCGAGTGAGCCCTGACTGGTGGTCGGGGTTAATATGCCTCGAGGTATCAATGACAAATTCATCCAAAGACAAAAAAGGGCATGGTCCCTATAAAACTGCGACTAATCTTGTGCGCGGTGGCGTTGAACGTTCCCAATTCAAGGAAACCTCCGAAGCCATTTTCATGAATTCAGGCTTTGTCTATAACACCGCAGAAGAAGCCGCAGGCCGGTTTAAAGGTGACAATGACGGTTATATCTATTCCCGCTACGCCAACCCGACACTCAGCGTATTTGAAGAGCGTATGCGTCTTCTCGAAGGCGCTGAAAGTGCACGTGGCACCGCAAGCGGTATGGCTGCTGTAAACGCAGCGTTAATGAGCCATGTAAAGGCTGGCGATCACGTCGTTGCACCCAAAGCCCTGTTTGGATCCTGCCTTTATATTATCGAAGAAGTCTTGCCGCGTTTTGGTGTCAACATTACTCTGGTAGATGGTACAGATTTGGATCAATGGAAAGCAGCTCTTTCACAAAAAACAGCCGCCGTATTTCTTGAAACACCGTCAAACCCGACTCTCGAAATCGTTGATATTGCTGCTGTTTCAGATATGGCCCACAAGGCCGGCGCCATCGTAATTGTCGACAATGTTTTTGCGACAGCCATTTTCCAGAAACCGCTCACACTTGGCGCGGATGTCGTAGTCTATTCAGCGACCAAACATATTGACGGACAAGGACGTTGCCTCGGCGGTGTCGTTCTTGGATGCGAAGAGTTTATTGAAGAAACACTTTTCCCTTATATCAAACATACTGGACCAGCTCTTAGCCCGTTCAATGCTTGGAACCTTCTTAAAGGATTGGAAACGTTAGAGCTTCGCGTTGAAAAACAAACGGACAATGCGGAGAAAGTAGCTGATTTTCTTGCAGAATCTCTCGCCGTTAAAACTGTCATTTATCCGGGCCGGGCCGACCACCCACAGGCTGCCCTTGCCGAACAACAAATGAAGCGCGGTAGTACGCTGGTGAGTTTTGAGTTAGAAGGCGGACAGGAAAGCACTTTTAAGTTCCTAAACCGGCTACAAGTAATCGACATCAGTAATAATTTGGGCGATGCAAAGAGCCTGATCACTCATCCAACAACTACTACGCATTCGAGCGTCGATGACGCATTGAAGGCCGAACTTGGCATTAGTGACGGGCTTGTCCGCCTATCTGTCGGTCTTGAGAATGTAGATGATTTGATCAATGACCTTGGATCTGCATTAAACTAAAAAAACAGGCTTAGACGAAAATTATTTTTCGTCTAAGCCTGGCCCGAACGATAACACGTCGAGTGAAACCATAAATAAACCACAGAATATCCCTGATCTAATCTATTTTGCGCCATATTGCATATGCATAGTACCCCTTAATCAAAGGGGAACCCCATGCAAAAAATCCTGTCTCTTTCAAGCGCTACTGCTGCGTTTTTTATACTTGCCGCCTGTGACACCACTAAATACGAAGAGCTGGCACAGAGTGACTTAGTTGGTGATCGTTTTTCAGCCGAATTGGCAACACATTACAAAAATTTCGCCAAATCGGAGATCGAGCAATATGACTGGCCCGATCAACAATATATGTCCCTCAAAGGACTTGCTGCGGCAAAAGGGGGCCACCCACACCCTGAA
Source organism: Alphaproteobacteria bacterium 46_93_T64 (assembly GCA_002163135.1). Classification (GTDB taxonomy): domain Bacteria; phylum Pseudomonadota; class Alphaproteobacteria; order Sneathiellales; family Sneathiellaceae; genus Sneathiella. The sequence continues at coordinate 13,665 of MAAN01000002.1, read as the reverse complement.
GATCCTGAAAAATGGAACATCGCACCTGACGACACTCCCCCTCTCTACCAATCAAGAGCAGATTTAATCCATTGGATGAACACAGATGCCCGGTACACGCATCCGATACGTGCTGCGAAAGCGCAAGGAAATTTTGACTGCTGGGTTGAGCAAAAACAAGAGAACTGGCAGCACGCCCATATCAAAACCTGCAAAGACGCAACGCGTCACTTCACACCCCGCACCTCTCAAATTCAATTCGGTTTTGATAGCGCCAAACTCAATGAACCGGAAAACATTATTCTAAAGAAAATTGCAGACAATTGGCATATTAAACCCGGTAAATATTTGCTTATCCAAGGTCACGCAGATCAAATTGGCTCAAGGAAATACAACTACCAACTTGCCCAAAAACGAGCCAGTTCAGTGCACCAAAAACTGATGTTACTTGGGGTCCCCGCCCAGTCTTTGAAAATTTCTATTTGGGGAGAAGACAGACCACGCCCCTCTGCACAAAAGGCTAACTTTCTTGCCCCGTCCAACACCAATCGACGTGTCGAAATTCTAAGATTTTAGGGCTGCAGCTATTTCACATTTGCTGGCTGGAATAAAATTTGTATATAGTGCAGTGAAACGCTTGCGGACAAATGCCATTAAACCGCAATGTGCCAAATTAAGGACAGGTATTTATGGATTGGGAAAGCCCCTATAGAAAGACAACAAACGGGATTGAAGTTACGGTGCAGCCTACTTTCATGAGTGGTCGCTCCGATCCTGAGGATAATCTGTTTGTGTGGGCTTATAAGGTGCGTATTAGCAATCTGGGAGACACTCGTGTCACGCTACGTCAAAGAAGTTGGCATATCACAGACGCAACTGGGCATACCGAAGTTGTTCGTGGTGAAGGCGTCATTGGGGAGCAACCCGTACTGGACCCGGGACAATCCTTTGAATATACAAGTGGAACACCTCTTTCAACGCCTTCCGGAATAATGGTTGGCAGTTATGATATGGAGGTTGATGGGGGCGGTTGGATAATGGTTGAAATACCTGCCTTCTCACTGGACAGCCCGCATGACGCAGGCCCTTTGAATTAAATTTATTACGATCCCCCTTTTGGTATGGATTTAGGAACAGACTATGGGCAACACGGATAAGCCAACTAAAGAGCAAGCTGAAGAAGCTGTGCGAACGCTGATTAAATGGGCGGGCGACAATCCGGACCGTGAAGGCTTGCTGGGAACGCCAGACCGTGTCGCACGATCCTATCTTGAGTTTTTTGCAGGGTACCAAGAAAACCCTGCTGAATATCTAGCCCGCACCTTCGAAGAAGTTGAAGGGTATGACGAGATGATCATTCTCAAAGGCATCCGACTTGAAAGCTATTGTGAACACCACATGGTTCCCATTACCGGCGTTGCTCATGTTGCCTATATGCCGGACAGCCGTGTTGTTGGTATCTCCAAACTTGTTCGTGTTGTTGATGCGTTTTCCAAAAGACTGCAAATTCAAGAGAAACTAACCAAACAAATTGCGGACACCATAGATCAAGTACTTAAACCCAAAGGGGTTGCCGTTGTTATTGAAAGCGCTCATCAATGTATGACTACGCGCGGCGTTCATAAAGACGGCGTTACAATGATTACCAGTAGTATGCTTGGTATCTTTAGGAAGTCAGACATTACCCGTAGCGAGCTGCTTTCCTTTATTCAGCGCGACTAAAATTCTAGGCTCTTATGGCATTCTTCGCCGTTGACAAAATACGCCCAAAATCCTCTTGTATCAACAAGAGGGTGGGCACAAGAAACAGCACAAGAAATGTGGCGACCATCAAGCCAAAAACCATCGTTATGGCCATCGGGATCAAGAATTGTGCCTGTAGACTTGTTTCAAACAAGAGCGGGCACAGGCCACCAATTGTTGTGAGCGATGTGAGTAACACCGCCCTTAACCTGTCGCACGTGCCATCGATGACAGCATCCAAAAAGCTCTCCCCTTTGGCCAATCTTTCATCCACGACACTTACAAGAATAATAGAGTTATTCACAAGAATTCCTGACAGCCCCAGCAAGGCAATAAGCGATAGAATTGTCAGATTAAAGCCTAGTAAATAATGCCCCATGATTGCCCCGACGACACCAAAGGGGATGATAGACATAACAACGATAGGCCGCGTGTAGGACGCAAAGACCCAAGCCAAAATCAGATAGATTGCGGTAAGTCCGATCATGGCCCCCAGCTTCATGTCCGCAAGTGTTTCCTCCTGCTCTTCAGATTTTCCAGCAAAACGATACTTCAGCGAATATTTATCCGCGATGTCAATCAGACCGTCAATCGGTAGCACAGCCAGAACCTTATCAGAAGACGTGGTGTTTTCGTCTATTTCGCCAGTGATGGCTACTTCTCGCACCCCGTCTTCGCGCTTGATCCGCGCATAACCCTGCTCAGTTCTAATTTGAACGACATCACTTAACGGAACTTCGTTTGAATTTTTACTTCTCAAATAAAAATTCTGAAGCGCATCGGCTGCAACTTTCTCTCTGGGATATTGAACCCGTATGGTCACTTCTTCATCGCCGCGCGCAAATTTCTTGGCAATCAAACCTTCAAACGCTGCACGTACCTGTGTGGAGATATCTTCCGTCGTAAAGCCCAGAGCTCGGCCTCGAGCCGTCAGTTCAAGGATAAGTTCTTGTTTACCTGTTGGAAGATCATCTTCTATATCTGAAACACCGTTATAGCTTTTAAGCAGGGCTTTTACTTCTTCAGCCGCCAGCTTCAGATTTTCAATATTTGGACCCTTCAATCGAATATCCAATTCCTTACCAGGGGGGCCACCAATCCGCTCCGTTAAAGCTATTCGGAGAAGGCCGGCTTGCGGATTAATTTCTGCACGCCACGCTTCAACAAATTCGTTTGTCCGAACAGATCGGCTATCTGCAGAGACAAGCTCCACCTGCATTCCTGCGCGGTGGTCGCCAGATACAGAGCTAAATTGACCTCCGATACTGGTGCCAATTTTTGCGAAAGCGGATGAAATTAATCCCCCTTGTCCGTCTGTGAGATCTTGTTCCACTTTATCAAGAGCCCGTTGCATTTCTGCCATCATACTTTCGGTTTGCGTACGCTGCACACCCGGCGAGAAGACGATGTTTGCATTTACAACATCAGCCTCAGGTGAGGGGAAAAAGCTGAAACCGACACGACCGCCTGCCATCAATCCAAAGGCGATCATAAGAACCGCAATTGCAGTTGCCAGAGTTGCATATCGCCAACGAATAACCCCCGTAACCACGTTCTTGAAAATATGTGTTTGAAAATGGAAAAATTTTGCGTCAAACCATCTCCGCGCTTTACTATCGGTACCGGTTTGGCGAAGGGCAAAGCGCATATGCCCTGGCAACACCAAGAAACACTCAATCAAACTTGCTACAAGTACGGCAACAACGACTGACGGTATTGCAACAATGATCTGGCCAATAATATCGCCGATCATAAAAATGGGCAAAAACGCAGCAATCGTTGTCAGGCTGGAGGCGAATACTGGCGCCAACATCCGAAGCGCCCCTTTTTCAGCAGCCTCAAGCGGGCGATATCCTTTTGATTTCAGATAACTACTATGCTCGCCAACCACAATCGCATCATCAACAATAATACCAAGGCTCATGATAATGGCGAACAAGCTGATCATATTGATCGATTGTCCGGTCGCGAGCATAACTCCGGCCGTCGCCAAAATCGCAACGGGGATGCCGGCGGCCACCCAAAAGGCCACGCGTATGTTTAGAAATACGAACAAGACAAGCATCACAAGTGCAAGGCCACTCATACCGTTTGTCAGCAAAAGGCGAATACGGTCTTCGATCAAGCTGGCCTGCACATCAAACTGTTGTATTTTAAGCGCTGCTGGCCACCGCCCTTGCTCAGCTTCTATGTATTTACTGACAATCTCCGCAGCTTCCAAGGCATCCGTGGATTGTGATCTTTGCACGAAAATCTCGATAGCCCGATCACCACTTCGGACGCCTATTTTTCCTTTTTCAGAAAAAGTGTCCTGAAGACGTGCAATATCGCGAAGATAAATTTTCTCACCGCTCGGCAAAGACTTAACTTCCAGCTGACCGAGTCCGATCGCGTCATTTTTTTGCTCCAACGAACGTAATTGACGCTCATAAGCACCCCCCATAGTCCCAAGCGGAACGTCTTTTGAATTATTCTGAATAACGTTCGCTATATCCCCAAGCGTCATATCGTACCGGCGCAAAGTTCTCTCGGGAACCTCTACCCATAATTCTTCAGCGCGCGCGCCAAACAGGGTAATCTTATCGATCCCTAGCTCTAACAAATCATCGCGCATTGTCTTGGCAATGGCCTTCAGGGCACTTTCCGAATAGGGTCCAGAAACGGATATTCTCGATATGGGATCGTAGACAACGATCCGTTTAGTCACCGGTGTTTCTATGGTTTCCGGAAACGTCGTTATTTGGGCAACCGCCTGCTCAACATTCGACAAAGCCTCCTGCATATTGGTTCCAGGTTCGAACTCCACCACAATTGTACTGCGGCCTTCTACAGAGAAGGACTGAACTTTTTTAATACTGTTCAGGAATCGGACTTCCGGCAGCAAGGCCGTTGTAATGTTGGTGTCAACATCTTCTGCGCTCGCCCCCGGCCAGACAATACTGACGGTAACCAAATCCGTCCCAAAATCTGGAAAAAACTGTGTGTTCATGCGCGCGAGTGAAAATCCGCCAATAACAAGCATCATGATCATCAACAAATTAGCGGCGTTCTTGTGTTTTACAAATAGTGAGACGAGACGTGGTAGATCCATTATCGTATCTCCACTTTGATACCTGGACCAACTTCAGCAAAACGACTTGTTAGTATCTGATCCCCAGACTTCAAATCGCCGTTTACAATCAGTTCTGTACCATCATTACTCAAAATCTCAATTTCACGTGGTTGCAGGCGGCCCTCTTCGACAACGTAAACGATCTTTTTCCCAAACACAGCGTGATCTGGAACCCTGACAGCATTATCGTAGTTTCTGGCAATCAGACTAACATCTACAAAAGCTCCGGAACGAACTAGGTTCAGTTTGGGATCGCTTTTCAAAACGGCATAGACTTCAATACCGCCGGTTTCAGACTTGATTTCCGACCCTATTCGCGCAATTTCCCCTTCAAATCTATGGGAAGCTTGCCCTGCGTGCCAACTCACCTGAACTTTCCGACCCATAACACCGCCAGGGCTTTCTATCAAAATCCCATACTGTTGATTGGAGAGATGAAATTTCACCTCCATTCGTGCAGAATCAATGAGCCTTGCCACTTGATCCTTAGCATCAATTCGTTTACCAAGTTCCACCCTAATATCTGTCAAATATCCAGAAAATGGCGCCAGTAGATGTGTATTTTCAAGATCTCGCTTTGCAATTTTCAAGGCAATTTTTTGCCGCTCTAGAGTCGCTTTCTGCTGGCCGATGCGGGCCGTTTGAATTTCAAGCTGGGAAATCCGCTGCTCATATTGTTGACGCTGACGACTAAGATTGGTTTTTGCTGTATCCAGTGATTTATCGGAAATATTTCCCTTTTTCCGAAGCTTTTCGGATCGTGCTACATTTCTTTTTTCCAGATCCAATATTTCTTCGTCCCGAACAAGCATGAGACGATCGGACTTTGCAACAGCTTGTAATTCCGCCAAACGGGACCGTGCCTCCAGAACTCCAGCTTCCTTTTCAGCTACGATCGAGCTGTAGCTAAAGGGATCCACCTCTATGAGCAGTTCTCCTTCTTGCAAATAGGCACCTGCACGAAAAGCCTCAGCCACATGTATCACTTCACCAGCGACCAAAGATCTCAGTTCAACGTCTCTTGCGGAAATGAGACTACCGAAAACATTAATTTCCGATGCCACAATAGAGGGCTCCGCCTCCAGAACACCAACATTCCAGACACGTTCTTTTACTGCCTTTGGCTTTTCCACCGCCTTTGTTGAAACAAAGTATGAAAAACTGCCAATGCCTGCTCCCAATATCAACAACGGCAGAAGAATTTTAAAGGATACAACGAGAAACTTTTTCATACTTTAGGCCTTTGAGAGCTCGGTAATACCGAGCATTGCTATTACGTGCCGAGATGTTGATTGCTTGATGATTTCGAGTTCTTCTGGGCCAATTCTTGACCAATTTAGACGCCTTTTTATGAGCGACTCGTTCAATCCATGCTGCAAACAAAGCCCAAGAATAGCTTGCGTCAGCAGTTTCACGTCATCGCTTGAAGGGTTTTTATCCAAAATGAGTCCGACAAGACGGCCGACAAGATCGTGTACAATGTTAATGTGGTTTTCTAATACAAGATCAAAACAGGGCCCCTGCCGTTGAACTTCTTCAAACACAAGGCGCATGCGCCAACGCGGGTTCGTATCGTCAGTGATGACTGTGATTAGATTATGTACAAAAGTAGAGATGATAATGCGTTGTTGCTCAACATTGTTTGCCGCAAGCGGCAGACTAGCCTCAACTAAAACAGACAGCGATGCTCGAACTGGCGCCAAGTCATAAATGATCTTTTTGAAAATGGCCTCATACAGACCTTCTTTACTTCCAAAATGGTAGGAAATCGCGGACAAGTTTACACCCGCGGCGTCCGCGAGCTCTCTCGTGGAAACAACATCAAAAGGCCGATCCGCAAATAACGGCCCTGCAGCTTCCAAAAGTTTGTCTGCTGCAGAGGTTTTTTTGGGCGCCTCAAATTTTAGGTCGATCGTTTGAACCATTTTATAGATGTAGGGAACCCGAAACCAAAATACAAGTCACAATAGAGAGATATAAACATGCATCTTCAACGGATCACCAATGGCAATCCGTCGAAAATATTTAATTTTGCGAATTATTTGGGGTTAATAATTAGCGGCGGCGCCGGATCAGCGAATAAACTTACCCAAAAAAGCCCGGATGTTTTTTTCCATTTGAGCGTTAAAATCGCTCATCAATGCTTCTGTTCGCTCAAAATACATCATTTCACGGTCGTTCAGCGTGATGTTTTCAGGAACCGTTTTTGATCTGGACGCCTCGGCGGCCACCAGACCTTTTTCACCATTGATGGTTTCTATTTTCAATTCCGCAGCCACACGAAAATCATATTTTTCGGACTGATCATTTGTGAAGAATCCTGACAGGCCCTTTTTCATCTTTAGGGTTTTTTCGATGACACTCGCGTCCTTAATAGTCAACACTGCGTAAGAGCCAGTGCCACCAACAGCTTGCAATCGATCTTGCGCCCAACGACGGACGGATTGGTCAATTTTTACAGGAAGTTCGTGTTCGACATTAGGGGCTTGAAGAGGGGATTTATACGCGTTCACGACCCTGATTTCGCCGACATCCAGACGAATAGGGTCAAGATGACTAAATGTTATTTCTGCGTAACTTGGCTTGTTCGGCGTGTTTGCACACCCACTGAGGGCTAATAGCCCTGCCATTAAGCCGACCAACACATTAATACGCAATTTACCCATCGTAATCTCAAGCCCCTATTTTTTCTATATCAGTCTAGGAAAGATCACCTACAAAAGCGGCAACTTTATGAAAGACCTCTAACGGGCGGCTTCCACGTCCGACACTGTCAATTCATAGCGTGCACTACAGAATTGACAATCCACCCCAATAATACCGTCATCACACATCTCTTCAAGATTTTCGCTTGAGAAGGATTTCAAAGTATTGAGGACACGCTCTTCGCTACAACTGCATTTATCCGCTAAATCATGAGTGTCATATAACCACACACCATCTTCATGAAACAGACGATACAATAGTTCTGACGATCTAAGTCGCGAATGTGTCAACTCTTCCGCCGTTACAGTTTTCGCTAATGCCTCAGCATTCCGCCACTTTTCTCCAGCGGTTTCAGCTTCAGCATACAGCTTGTTTTCATCGGGAAGACGCTGGATCATTAGCCCGCCGGCTCGCCATTTCCCATCTATCTTTTCAACAGCAACCTGCAAGCGGGTTTCAATCTGTTCCGAACGTGAGAAGTAATTCTCCATACACTCGGCAAGATTTGTGCCTTCAAGTTCAACAATTCCTTGATACCGCTGTTCATTACCTTTGGCATCAATTGTAAAAGCGATATACCCACTGCCCAGAAAACGAGAAACGACATCAGATTCTGAAGACGCTTCTGCTTCTTTCAGTTTTTCCTCATCAAAGGCCGCGTAACCACGAAGGTTTCCCGGCGTTGCCATGTCAGCCGCAATCATACTGATGGCACCATCGCCTTTGGTTTGAACTGTGAAGATGCCATCAAATTTAAGAGCGCCGCCAAGCATTGCAGCCAGAACCAATCCCTCTCCCAGAAATTGAGCCACCCGATCGGGGTAGTCATGACGGTTCAAAATATCATCTAGCGCCTGCCCAAGACGAACCACACGACCACGAACATCGGCTTCAGCCATTTGGAAAGGTTGGATTAGATTATCAGCAATTGATTTTGCATCTGAATTATCAGACATGACAGAAACTTCCATACTTTGAGTTTACTTAACCAAGCCCATACACCAGCGGATAACCGCCTTTTGGGCATGTAATCTATTTTCAGCTTCGTCAAAAATTACCGATTGCGGTCCGTCCATGACTTTAGCTGTCGCCTCTTCACCGCGATGAGCAGGAAGGCAATGCATGAATATGGCGTCACTTGCTGCTTTTTCCATGATTTTGTCATCAATCTGGAAAGGTTTTAGCATGTTATGTCGTGCTCCGACATCATCGCCCATAGAAACCCAGGTATCAGTGACCAGACAATCTGCCCCCGCAGCGGCTTCCGCCGGATCATGTGTTACATGAATATTGGCACCTGTTTCTTTCGCCCAGTCCAACGCACGCGGATCCGGTGCCAACTCTTTGGGGCAGGCAATCCGGAATTCAAAATCGAACTTACCAGCAGCATGGATCCAAGAAGACACCATATTGTTGCCATCCCCGCTCCACGCGACGACTTTGTTTTTGATCGAGCCTTTATGCTCCTCAAAAGTCATCACATCCGCCATAAGCTGGCAAGGATGACTGTCATTAGTCAGGCCATTGATCACAGGAACAGTCGCGTTTTCCGCAAGCTCCAATAATTTTTCGTGATTGTCAGTCCGAAGCATAATGACATCGACAAAACGCGATAGAACTCGCGCCGTATCTGCAATGCTCTCACCGCGTCCCAGCTGCATATCGCCACTATTAAGGATCATGGTATCCCCGCCAAGCTGACGCATCCCCATATCAAAAGAGGTTCGCGTGCGGGTAGACGGAAATTCAAAAATGCAGGCAAGAGTATGACCGTCCAATGGACGGCCCTCGTCTTTCGTGCCCTTCGGCAGGCCGTTGCGTGCCTTTTTAACGGCAATACCGTCGTCAATCATCGCACGCAGCGCATCTGCGGATACTTCGTGAAGGTCTAAAAAATGGGTCGGTTGTGTCATTATGCCAACTCCTCACACGCAGCTTCTAAGGCTGCTATAAATTCTCTAATTTGCTCTTCTTCGATAATCAACGGTGGCAACAAACGGACAACATTATCGCCGCCTTTTACCGCAAGCGTGCCATGTTTACGAAGTGCATCCAGAAGTGCCGAATTTTCAACTTTGCATTTAAGGCCCAAATGTAATCCAACACCGCGAAGTTCTTCCAGCACGGTTGGGTAACGATCTACAACGCCGTGCAGCGCCTGTTTCAAATGCCCACTAATTTGTGCCACGCGGTCCATGAAGCCGTCTGCCGTCATTGTATCAACAACAACATTGGCAACGCTCGTCCCAAGTGGATTACCACCGTATGTTGACCCATGGGTACCCGGGATCATGCATTTGGCGACCTTTTCAACAGCAAGACAGGCACCAATTGGGAAGCCATTTCCAAGAGCCTTGGCAGAAGTCATGATATCCGGAATAATCCCAGAATGCTCATACGCGAACAATTTCCCTGTGCGTCCCATGCCCGTTTGAATTTCATCAAACATAAGAAGGAGACCTTCTTCATCACAAAGCGCCCGAAGAGCCCGAAGAAATTCCAGTTCAACTACTTGAATACCGCCCTCGCCCAAAATTGGCTCAATGATGATGCCTGCAGTCTCGGGTGTAATAGCTGCTTTCACGAGCTCAATATCACCGACAGCGACTTGACTAAAGCCGTCCATTGCGGGGCCAAAGCCTTCCAGAAGCTTTTCTTGACCAGCAGCTGCAATAGTCGCAAGCGTCCGGCCATGAAATGAGTTTTCGAATCCGATAACTTTGTAGCGTTCACTTTGGCCGTTATCGCTGAAATATTTCCGGATCATTTTCAGACCGCACTCGTTCGCCTCAGCGCCAGAATTACAAAAATACACAGCATCAGCAAAAGTTGCATTTACTAGTTTCTCTGCAAGTTCTTCCTGACCCGGAATACGGAACAAGTTTGAAATGTGCATGAGTTTTGAGGCTTGATCTGTAATCGCTTCAACAATTGCTGGATTCGCATGTCCCAGGGAAGTCACGGCAATTCCTGCAAAGAAGTCGAGATATCGTCGCCCGTCATTCCCGAACAGGTACGCACCTTCTCCTTTTTCAAAGGAAAGATTAGCTGGGGCATAGTTCGATAATAACGCGGGTATCATGTGCCTTCTCCACGGGGTTAGAGATAAAAGATCTCTAAAATAGAAAATCGTCCCTTACGTAAGGAACGATCTAAGAAAGCGCGGAAGTATTGCTATGCAATGGTTTTATGTCAATCAAACTCTGCGTATATACACACTTTTTCTATGTTTTGAGCTTATATCCACGCTTAAACAGGAACCAGACGACACCAAACAGGAAAATATCAAGACCTGCAACAACAAATCCACCTGTTATTTGAGAGCTATCAGCGACGCCAATAAAGCCGTACCGAAAACCGTCAATCATGTAGAAAAAGGGGTTCATATGGCTGAGATCATACCAAATGCCACTTAATCGTTCGACCGAATAGAAAGTACCTGAGAGGAACGACAGTGGCATTATCACGAAATTGGTTACCGCAGCGATATGATCGAACTTGTCAGAAATAATCCCACCAATGACACCGAGCAACGCCAACATAAGCCCAGCACCAACAACGAAGAACACTACTGCTCCCCATGAATGCACAGAAATATCAATGAAAAAATACATGCAGGTTGCGACAGCTATCGCAACAACAAGCCCCCGGACCAAGCCGGACAGTGCAAAAGCCAACGTAAGTTCCATCGCACTTAATGGCGGCATCAAAACGTCAACAATATTGCCCTGTACTTTTGCAATTACCAAAGACGATGATGTGTTGGCAAAAGAGTTCTGAATGACCGACATCATAATCAAGCCGGGCGCCAAAAAAGATGAAAAAGGAACATCGCCGCTATAACGGGTTCCATCGCCAAAGGCCAATGTGAAGACCGCTAAAAACAATAGAGTTGTCATCATTGGAGCAAAAATTGTCTGCAAAGGAACTTTGAGGAAACGCTTAATTTCCTTCGACAGCAATGTATAAAAGCCTAGTCCATTGATAAAATCAACGCGCGTCGTCGTCACTGGTCGGGATTGCCCGCTCAAATGGCTATTTTCTGTTGTCTGAATACTCATAGGCCTTTAAATATTCTCTTCAGCTAAAAGGCGCAAGCAATCCTTGTCACATATTGACAAGAAGTTTGCCTTCAACCAAAAAAAACGGGTACTCAAGAACAGGAAAAGCATCATGTCCGCTAAAATATTTCATAATCCAAGATGTAGTAAATCTCGTCAAACATTGGCGCTACTGGAAGAAAACGGCGTCGAGCCAACTGTAATTGAATATTTGAAAACACCTCCCAGCAAAGATGAACTCGTATTTATTTTGGAAAAACTGGGTATGCAACCGCGCGACTTAATGCGGAAGAACGAGGCTGAATATAAAGAAAACGGTTTGGACGATACCTCGCTGACGACAGATCAACTGATTGAGGGCATGATTGCTCATCCAAAATTAATCGAACGCCCTATTGTTATTAATGGCGATCAAGTGCGGATTGGACGACCTCCGGAAGGCGTCCTTGAAATTTTCTAGTTCACCCAAATTTTCAAGTTAGAGTGGTTTTTGAACAATTAGTCCAAATTCCGGCTTTTCATTGCGCTGCACAAATTATAAGCTGCTCGCATAAATGGGCACCAAGCCCACAACGATAAATAAATAAACAGGAGAAAACCCATGGCTGAAGCCGTCATCGTATCCACCGCAAGAACCCCCATTGGCAAAGCCTACCGAGGTGCTTTTAACAACACTCACGGTGCTGACATGGGCGGTCATGTGATTAAACATGCTGTTGAACGCGCCGGCATTGATCCAGCGGAGGTAGAAGACGTTCTTATGGGCGTCGCAAACCCAGAAGGCGCTGCAGGCGGCAACATTGCCCGTCAGGCCCTCCTTCGCGCGGGTCTTCCAGTCACAACATCGGGCGCAACAGTAAACCGTTTCTGTTCTTCAGGACTGCAAACAATTTCAATGGCAGCACAGCGCGTTGTTGTGGATCAGGTTCCGGTTATGGTTGCTGGCGGCCTTGAAAGCGTCAGTCTTTGCCAAAATGAACATATGAATACGTTCCGCTTCCAAAACGAATGGCTTATGGAAAACAAACCTGCCATTTACGATCCAATGCTGAAAACCGCTGAAACTGTCGCAACTCGCTACGGCATCACGCGTGAACAGATGGATGAATACGCACTGCAAAGCCAGCAGCGTACAGCAGCTGGTCAGGAAGCCGGTTACTTCGATCAAGAAATCGTCCCAATGACGACAACAAAGCTTCTTTTCAATAAAGAAACTGGTGAAACTCTTGAAGAAGAAGTGACACTGACAAAAGACGAAGGCAACCGCCCAAGCACAAAAATTGAAAACTTGCAGACACTCAAACCAGTTCTTGGAGAAGATTGCTTCATTACTGCCGGTAATGCCAGCCAGCTTTCTGATGGTGCATCTGCCAGTGTTATTATGGATTCCAAATACGCTGAGAAAAACAATATTGAACCATTGGGCATTTACCGTGGTTTGGTTATGGCAGGTTGTGAGCCCGATGAAATGGGAATTGGTCCAGTCTTCGCAATTCCAAAACTTCTGAAACGTCACGGTCTTAAAATCGAAGATATTGGCCTTTGGGAATTGAACGAAGCCTTTGCCGTACAAGCACTTTATTGCCGCGATAAGCTGGGCATTCCAAATGAGCTGTTCAACGTAAATGGCGGTGCAATTTCAATTGGTCATCCATATGGCATGTCTGGTGCCCGCATGACAGGTCACGCCCTTATCGAAGGCAAACGCCGCGGCGCGAAATACGTCGTTGTTACTATGTGTATAGGTGGCGGCATGGGCGGCGCAGCTCTGTTTGAAGTAGCCTAAATCTTAGCCTAACTACTGTTACATCAACCCGGGCTTTCACGAAGGCCCGGGTTTTTTATGGCTCCTTGCCTTCATTGCAAAAGAACACAAATATGTGGAGTGATTTTCTTCTCTCCCCTGGACATTCATTATGCAGAATCCCCCCGTAAAGAAGCTACTTGGCTATGCCGCAGGATTACTCATTGTATTTATGTGGTCTGGTTGGATTGTCGCTAGCCGTTCTGGTGCCACCTCTCCCCTTACTATTTATGACGTTGCCGCCCTGCGTTTTGGTATAT
>MAAN01000011.1 GCA_002163135.1 Alphaproteobacteria bacterium 46_93_T64 | reverse complement strand
CATTATTACCAGGTTTGAACGCCAAAAAGGGGCACGCTTTGGTTTAGCCTTAAGCATACTTTTTTGTAAGCTACTCTGAAGTTTTGAACTGATGGCAAGTTGCAGTATTTCTGATGCTGACTTCAAGATATTTTGAATAACCTCAGCCTTGTTCCGAAAAACCGGATTATTCTCTCCTGTATTTTGAAGGCTTTTAATAAATCCATCTGCGGAAATCCAATCTGCCAAAATGTCCTTTGAAAGAGCCGTCAGGTTTTTTGAGATACCCAGTGCATACTGGCATCGAGCCAGGCTCGATTTTTTGGAAATCAGAACTTCAGATCCCTCTCCAAACAATAGAAATTCCAAAGCTGGGAGCCCTTGAATTGCAACGCTCATCCCGTCAAAATTCAGTTTCTCAAAAGTCGAGTTTTTTTCAAGAAAATGCAGCTTCTTTTGGACTTGCTTCAATCCTCTAGAACGCGGATCGGGCCAAAAGAATATTTTCTCAAACCGATTTTGATCACGTACAGGACCAAATCTGATGACCTCTGCATGAGACCAAGATTGAACCAGCGCTTTAAAAGCATCCTGGGCGTTATTAAGTGCATTGCTATTTGATTGCTTGCAAAGATACTCAACGGATAGCACAACTCGGTTACTTGCGGTATGCAATTTCTCATATACCGGAATAGCAAATTCATGAGCGAAAAGATCAATAGATATCTCGAATTTCTTTTCCTGATCAGATTTTGCAATGCCAGTAAAACAGAATAGTACCGTTAGAATTGTAAAGACAAATCTGCAACGCCGTTTAAAATCCCAAGACATCAGAGAGACTCCAGAAAACGAATTAGTTCTGATCTTCTTTCAGGAGACATTTCAACAAATTCGTTTTTCGCACCTTCGGCCTCGCCTCCATGCCAAAGAATTGCTTCTGTGAGATTTCGGGCACGTCCATCGTGTAAAAAATAGGTATGACCATTAACTTTTTTGGTCAATCCAATTCCCCAAAGCGGGGCTGTGCGCCATTCACTACCTTCCGCACTGCCAACGGGGCGGTTATCTGAAAGCCCCGCACCCATATCATGAAGAAGCAGATCCGAGTATGGCCAGATCAATTGAAACCTGTGTTCAGGCTGTTCAGCTTGCCGGCTCGTTACATATTTGGGTGTATGGCAATTTGCACAGCCAGCGTTGTAAAACGCTTTTTTGCCAGTCAATACTCTAACGCTAGTAACATTGCGGCGAGCAGGGACAGCAAGGTGTTTTGAATAAAAAGCAACTAAATCCAGAACAGGGGAAGGCGCTTCAGTATTGCCTAATTTCTCCTGTACACCTGTTGGCATCCGAAGACAGTCTGGTTGTTTATCTGTGCAATCACCCCAATGGCGCGGCGCCAGTTCGCTGGAAATCCCCATATCTCCAGCGAAGGCCCCAGCAGTTTGTGCAAGAACGGATGGTGTGGATGCTTTCCACCCAAAACGTCCAAGCACTTGCTCGGAAAACCCAATTCTACCAATCCAGCTTGGCTTTCCCGAAATACCATCTTCGTCAGTGTCTTCTGGATCGGACGACGCCAGAATGTCCGCAGGATGAATAGCCTCCAACAATCCAAGACCAATCATTGGAGGGGCGACCCGCGGCGAAAGCAACACATCAGGATCCATGGGACCATAATTCAAATTGACAGCCCTGTAGGTTGGTTTTCTCAAAGAAACAACTTCGCCGCCGTTAAGTGCAACCGATTGTTCCTCATAAGAAATAGCCATTTTCCCTTCAGCGGGAACACCCTGAATTGCAAAATCCTGTAATTGCCCTCCATAAGTCGGCTCCGGAATAAGAGCCTTTTCACCGCTTGCTATGGATGCTTTTTCCGAAGCGTTGCGCGGCGGGATCGACAAGCGCAAAAACATGGAGACAGTTGTATCCGCTTCATTTTCCGGAGGATGACCTCTACCGTCTTTCAAATGGCAACGCTGACACGATCTTGCGTTGAAGACTGGACCCAGTCCGTCAGAAGCCGATGTCGAAGATGGAGATGACACCCAAAGCTTGCGAAATAGTCCGTTGCCAAGCTTGAATTTTAGCTCCCCTTCAAAATCCAGATTTTCTGATGAATGAGAGAAGGCGTTTCTGTTGATTTTAGCGGTGGAGGTCGCGGCCCCGCCAGACATGATTTCGAACTGCTCAGCTGTCACAAAATCTTTTGCAAAACTGGTAACATTGCGTACTCGTTCCAGATCAACCGCATTCAAATCATCACGCTGAACGGACCTGCCTTGTTCAGCATGTGCTGAAGCGGAAGCAAGGCCCCATACCATAAAACCTACTGCACTAACTCTTGCCCATTTTCGGATCATCAGCTTAACCACACATTTTGTAAAACTAACAAGCCGGGACCAACAAATTCTTTACGCTCCGGCTTGTTTTAAGTTTCTTTTATTGAAAGACCGATTTTGGTTTATCCAAACTGTCAGAACCTTCAATTTCAAGCTTGCTGTATCCAAGTGCGGTAACCGCTCGTTCAATGGAACGGGTCTGATTAATCAAGCCATCAATGGCGGCCTGAACAACAGCGTTACCAACCGTATTACCTTCACCGATCATTTGATCATAGGCTTCAATGCTTTCAGCCCGTGCTTTCATGATGGCCATGGATGTAACCGTCGCATTGAGTTTTCCGGATAACTCCGCATCAATGCCGTTATTCTTAGTTGCAACCAGATCAGAAACAGATGGTCCACTCACAGTTGAACCGTCAAGACGGCGATAATGGCCTGTATAAACGTTCCGAATGCCAATTTGGTCGAAGTAATGGGAATTGTGGGTATTATCAGAAAAACAATCATGTTCTTCTTCTGGATCCTTCAAGAGTAGACCAAGCTTCATACGCTCTCCTGCAAGCTCGCCGTATGATAAAGAGCCCATTCCAGTCAAAATGGTTACAACACCCTTTTTAGGATCTTTCGTTACTGCGGCACGTGCGTCACCGCCCTTACGCCACATTGCAAGCATCTCTTCAAGATCGGAGATCAATAGATCTGTTGCAGAAACCAGATATTCCGCTCGTCTATCACAGTTACCACCCGTGCAATTTTTGGTATCATAGTCAGTGTAAGGCCGATTGCCTGCCCCGGCGTTCGTTCCGTTCAAATCCTGCCCCCAAAGCAAAAATTCGATGGCATGATACCCCGTTGCAACGTTTGCCTCGACTTCCTCCGCCTCGTGTAATGTCTCTGATAATAATTTTGGCGTAATGGAAGAAGCATCCACTTTTTTACCGCTTACCGTGAGCATTTTGTTTGCAATGACATTTACTGTGTAAAGTACGTTTTCATCAGATTGCTTACCGTAAGACCCATCAACATAATCGATTAGACCCTCATCTAACGGCCAAGCGTTTACTTTGCCTTCCCAATCGTCAACGAGAGCGTTTCCAAAACGATACACTTCACTTTGCTGATATGGTGCGCGCGCGGCAATCCATGCAGCCCGTGCCGCCCCTAATGTGGCGTCTGACGGATTTTTAACTAACGCATCGATGCTGGCTTTAAGTGTTTTAGCCGAGAGAAGCGAGTCTTCAAAAATTGCCTCTGCAATGTTTGCATATGTCACTGTGACGCTGTTTTCTGTAACTGCAGCTTTTGCATCCGCATTCGCAGAAAATGGAATTGCTGCACAAAGAATAGCGCTACAGGTTACAGCAATAACCTTCTTGGTCGTTTTCATTTAAGATGATCTCCAAATTTTTATTTTTGCGGCCATCACTGGTCCGCTGAAACTCAGCCTTTAGAGATTAATATTAATAATCATTCTCAATTGCAACAAATAAAATTCTTCTGGGATGACATTTCTGTAAATGCCATGCTAGCATTAGCTAATAAATAAAAACCACATCCGGAAAACGGGGACATACCATGACTGCAATCGCCTTTGATCTACCAGAAGACGTTGAACAAATCCGTGAAGGTATCCGCGCCTTTGCGAGAACAGAAGTAATACCGCGCCATGAAAACAATAAGGAACTTTTTGAAAATTCACGTCTGAAATATGATGAAGACGGCAGACTTTCAGCACCTGTGCGACAACTGATCAAAGAAATCCGAATGGCATCGGCTGAGGCTGGTTATTACCACATGTGTGTTCCTGAACCTCTTGGTGGCGGCGGCCAAGGAATGCAGGCTTACTATGCGTGTTGGGAGGAATTGTTTCACACTTGCGGTCCGCACAATTGGATGATGCTTTATGCCCTTTCTCATTGGGCTTTTGGTCCAAGCAGATTGCTTGAAAAAGTAACCGACCGTGCGAGAGATGAGATATTGGCACCGCTGATGTCAGGTGAGAAATCCATGTGTTTTGCCCTGTCAGAACCCGGAGCAGGGTCTGATGCCACTATGATTAAGACCAAAGCTCGTCCTGACGGAGATGGATGGCTTGTTGACGGTCGAAAGATCTGGATTTCTAACGGTCCAATTGCAGATTATTGCATATTGTTTGCTATAACTGATCCTGAAAGAGCCGCCGCAAAAAAGGGAGGCATTTCAGCTTTCTTGGTTCCTACTGACGCGCCTGGCTTCGAAATGCAGCGTGTCGTCAAATTATTTGGACATATTGGCGGCGATGAAGCTGAACTTCGTTTCGAAGACCTAAGAGTTGAACCATGGCAGTTAGTTGGTGAATTACATAACGGTTTTTCTGCAGCCCTTTACGGTGTTTCCCTAGGCCGTATTTATAATTCTGCGCGATCTGTCGGACTGGGCCGTTGGTCAGTGGAACTTGCCCTTGATTATGCGAAAACAAGGGAAGCATTTGGAAAACCTATTGCAGAATATCAAGGTGTTTCCTTCCCATTGGCGGAGGCCGCAACAGAGCTTCATGCTGCGCATTTAATGGGCCTCAACTCGACAAAACTCTTGGATCAAGGACATGCTGCCGTGAAAGAGCTGTCGATGACCAAAGTATATTCTGTGCAGGTGGGACTGCGCGCCATTGATAGAGCTATCCAAGTACATGGCGCAATGGGGCTTACAAATGAACTCGGTTTAGCAGAAGCTTGGCAATATCTGCGCATCATCAATATTGCGGATGGCTCTAATGAAATCCTCAACAAAACAATCGCGCAGAAACTTCTACAGGGCGATGTATCGCTATAAACAAATAATGTGAACCAATAGTCAGTGCTTGAAGCTAAACTACAGGCACTGAATTTTGGCAGTCATTGCAGCTCCGGAAAATTTTCTGCTAAAAATTCCAGAACAATAAGAGCGGCTCCATGCTCATACAAATCATTATGTCCCGCTGTTTCTATCTGATGCAATTCTTTGGGCATGACAGCATTTGAATATAATCGCTTGCCAAACTTAATGGGAATTACTCGATCTTTCATTCCATGGATAAAGAGTTTGGGAAGTGCGATTTTTCCGATTTTTTGAAAAGAATTATACTGATCTTTTAGCAGCAGACTTACTGGAAAAATTGGATAATGATGAAAAGCGACATCAGCCATAGAACTGTAAGGCGCCTCCACTATTAAAGATTTTCCATATCCTTCCAGCGCCATCTGAACTGCAATTCCTGATCCTAACGACTCGCCATAAAGCACTATTTTTTCCGGATCAATTCCTGCGCTGGTCAGTGTCGCCAAAGCAGTTCGCCCGTCTTCATACAAACCTTGTTCAGACGGAGATCCTTCATTTGAACCATAACCTCTATAACCGACAAGTAGAACACCGTAACCGGCTTCCAGATAAACTCTAGCCTTGAATGCCCGATATCCTAGGTGACCTGCGTTTCCATGGAACAAGACAATTACCGGATACTCTGGCTTGGAGGACGCTCCGTACCAATGGGACAATCCTTTTTGTGTAATATCCGTAAGGATTTGCATTTGAGGAACACCATATCGCGCTGGCGCTTCAAGGTTCGTATCCGGATGGTACAGGAAAGAACGCTGACCAAAATACATTGCGGTCATCAAACTAAAATACAGAAATATAAGCGCAACTATGATACCCAGTAAATTCAAAACCTTTTCCTTTCGAATTTGAGTTCAGGACATCCTAAGACGCCTTTATTGGAAAGGAGGAAACGTCAAATTCAACAGCAGATCTAACTTTTCCGTCCAACGTACCTAACCCAAGTAATCCGCTTTGAGTATCAATAGAGCTTGCAACCGACGCTGCGTTTACCGATGCTAACTGCATAGCTTCATTTAAGGATTTACCGGAAGCTAAAGCGTATGAAATTGTCGAATTATAGGCATCCCCTGCCCCAATCGTTGTTTTCACTTCGCATGCAGACGCAGGACAGAAATGCACCGAATTTTCCGAGCACAAATAAGCACCTTCTGCACCGTTAGTAATCACAAGATAGCGACAGCCAATTTTGTTCACCCTTGCAGCTAATCCACCTAAGGACACTTTTGCTTCATTTTCGCCCAATCCGTTTTTCAACAAGGACGGCGTATCCGCAGTTGTTTTGTTTTCCATTTGAAACGCCGGCACATATCCTTCAGCCAATGCGGCGGCTTCCAGTTCGTTTACGGCAATCAAATCGACCGATTTCAAGGCTTCCAGCACCTGTTCTTTTCGCAATCGAATTTGTCTGATGCCAAGATTACAGGCGACAAACGCCCCTGCTTTCTTGGCTTGTTCTACGGCATATGGAAATATGTCTGCAGATTGAGAACTTAAAGGGGAAACGTACACCAAATCTACGCCTTCAAACATTTCCGGGCGCAGATCTTCTTCACGCAACTTTGTGTTTGCGCCTCTATGTACGAAAACACCTGAATTTCTACTGTGGGAGGATACGATCACAGATTTACCCGTTTGCTCTGTCGGGTGCTTTGTCACAAAATCTGCATTGACCTCTTCCTCAGCCAGACGCCTCAGAATACGTTCTGCATCTATATCGTCGCCAAGTTTCAATACACAACTAACTTCTGCGCCCATTCGCTTCATGGCAACAGAGGCATTAGTCGCACCGCCGCCTATTTGTGTATCAATACGGCGAGCCTCTACTTTCTTTCCCTGTTCCATCATCAGGTACGAGTTTGTCGCATTACTCATTGTGATACATTCAATATTTTCTGGATCAATCGTAGTTATGACATCAATTGTTGCCCCGCCAATTACCAGTACCTTCATAACTATCCGATCCATTCTAACTATTGTTTAAGAACTTTTGATTACTATTGTTCTGTAGATTAGCATAATATTTCTTTTATGCGCCTCTCGAACACTAAACCTTTACATTGCGTATAACAGGTATTAGAACACACCCAACTTGCTTCAAGCTACTGTATATGAGTGTCAGTTGCGCCTCCTGAAGATTTGAAAACTGTATTCAGGGGCAAGAAACCTGCGTTCCGAAAGAAATATTATGTCCCAAATTGATGGTGTTACGCCCTCTCTCGCAGCCGCGTTGGAAAAACGTGGCTATTCCGTGTTAACTCCTGTTCAAACAGCTATGCTGGCGCCAGAACTTACAAACGCTGATGCTTTAGTATCTGCGCAAACGGGTTCAGGTAAAACTGTGGCCTTCGGTTTGGCAATGGCACCGACCCTGCTTGGAGATAAAGACCGTTTCACGGCCGCAGATATTCCGGTCGCGCTGATCATTGCGCCAACCAGAGAATTAGCATTGCAAGTTAAAGGCGAGCTTGAGTGGCTGTATGAAATGACAGGCGCGACTGTCGCATCATGTGTCGGTGGCATGGATATACGAGCCGAGCGCCGTATACTGGACCGCGGTGCGCATATTGTCGTTGGAACACCAGGACGTCTCCGTGACCATATTGAACGCGGTTCTTTTGATACTAGCAAACTTAAATGTGCGGTACTGGATGAAGCCGATGAAATGCTCGACATGGGCTTTCGCGACGATCTCGAATATATCTTGGACACTTCCCCAAAAGAGCGCAGAACACTTCTTTTCTCTGCCACAGTATCTCGCCCAATTGCAGGGCTCGCAAAGCGCTATCAGCGCGATGCCGTCCGGGTAAGCACTACGTCGGAAAACAAACAACATTCTGACATTGAATATCGCGCACTGACTGTTGCGCCGAACGATCGACAAAATGCTATTATCAACGTTCTTCGGTATTTTGATGCGAAAAACGCTATTGTTTTTTGTAACACCCGCGCTGTTGTAAACCAACTAACCAGTCGCCTTAACAATCGCGGCTTCTCTGTTGTGGCATTGTCTGGCGAGTTAAGTCAGACCGAGCGAAGTCATGCTTTGCAATCCATGCGGGATGGCCGTGCACGCGTTTGTGTTGCAACTGATGTTGCCGCACGCGGGATTGACCTTCCGAACCTCGATCTGGTGATCCATGCGGATCTCCCTCGTGGTTCTGAACCGCTTCTACACAGAAGTGGGCGCACAGGACGAGCGGGCCGCAAGGGCGTAAGTGTACTGGTCGTGCCTCATAACTTCCGCAAACGCACAGAACGCCTCTTAAGCGGTGCTAAAGTAAAAGCGACTTGGGAAAAACCACCGTCACTAGAAGATATCACTGCACGCGATCACGAACGTTTCATGTCAGATCCTACGCTTAGTGAGCCGATCACAGACGACGAGAGAGCCTTCGTCACGGAACTTCTGGAAAAGCACAGCGCCGAACAAGTTGCAGCAGCTTTGGTCCGGATCCATAACACAGCAAAACCTGCCGCCGAAGAATTGCTGGATACAGGTCCAGAAGTCCGTCCACAAAGAGATCGTGCGGACTTTAAAAACGGCGTTTGGTTCTCCCTTTCTGTTGGCCGTAAACATACAGCAGAACCTCGTTGGCTCCTGCCAATGCTATGTCGGGCTGGTCATATTACTAAAAACGAAATTGGCTCAATCAAAATCCAGGAAGAACAGACGTTCGTGGAACTTGAGCCCGGTTGTGTTGATCAATTTTTGGAAGCCCTTGGACCAAGCCGTAAAATGGAAAAAACAGTTGAGGTCCAGCGCCTTGACGGTATTCCAAAAATAGTATCTGAAGGTGGTGACAGACGGCCACGCGGCGGAGATCGTGGCGACCGTCCTCGCGGCGGAGATCGTGGCGACCGTCCTCGCGGCGGCGACCGTGGTGACCGTCCTCGTGGCGGTGATCGCGACAGCAGGCACCGCGGTGAGCGCGATGGTGAACGTCGTGGTTCTGGTCCGCGTAACAGAGATTTTGACCGCAAGGCAAGACAAACCGAAGAAGATACGTCACCGCGGGATCGCGCTGAGAAACGTGATGATCGCTCGTTTGATGACAAACCTAAAAAACGGTTTGAAAAACGTGATGATCGCTCCTCTGATGACAGACCTAAGAAACGGTTTGAAAAACGTGATGATCGCTCGTCTGACGACAAACCTAAGAAACGGTTTGAAAAACGTGATGATCGTGCGTCTGACGACAAGCCTAAGAAACGGTTTGAAAAACGTGATGATCGTGCGTCTGACGACAAACCTAAGAAACGCTTTGAGAAACGTGATGATCGTGCGTCTGACGACAAACCTAAGAAACGGTTTGAAAAACGTGAAGACCGCGCATCAGAAGTTTACAATAAGCGTTTTGGTGAACCTGAAAATCCGAGTGAGCGTTTTAAGAAAAAGTCAAAAGACACTCATGCCCCGGTTGCAGACAAGCCTTTTGGTAAGTTCAATGTAAAGCCGAAGGATAAGAAGACTAAAGAACGGAAATCTTTATCCCTGAAATCTGGAGGTTCGGATAAACCCGGCTTCCAGACACTAAAGCGGAAAAAACCAAAATCTGCGGAATAACACCGTAAGAGTTACACCCAATAAAAGCTGCGTATCCTTTGGATCGCAGCTTTTATTTTGTCTTAACGGCAAGGGCATTTTTCCCGGTAGAAAAATTCAGTGGAAGTTTCGGCCCTTTGGCATAACGGATGTGGTGCGGGGGTGCTTCCACAGATTGGGTTTCCCTAAAGACGGCTTCGTTATTGTTGGGATTGAGGTCCCTTCTTCCATTTCATTTACCAATAAATCGCTTAAATCCTCCAGATGGTGGGCGATGACATGAATGACGTCTTGTTCTTTTTGCAATTCCCCCTCGATACAGATAACCCGGGCGGAGAGAACAGTACGGCGGTATATTTCGAATTTTTTGGGCCAAACTATAATATTTGCCGTCCCGGTTTCATCTTCCAAGGTCATGAAAATAACACCGGCGGCCGTGCCCGGACGCTGACGAGCGAGAACAAGCCCTGCAACTTTGATACGGCTCCCTGACTTCTGACTTTTAAGATCAGCAGATCCAAGCACAGCCGACATACTCAAAGACGGGCGTAAGAACGAGATGGGGTGTGCTTTTAAAGAAAGTCGAAGACTATGATAATCTTCAACCACATGTTGCCCAAGCGGCATGGAGGGAAGTTCCATTTCTGCTTCCTTTTGAAGCAGTTCATCCTCCGCGGCTGCTTTAGAAAAGAGGGGAAGTTCCTCCACCGCTCCGCGTTTACCGCCATGCCCCGCAAGCCCTTGCACAGCCCATAGAGCAGCCCGTCGATCTAGTCCGATAGATCGAAAAGCATCTGCGTTTGCAAGCTCTTCCAGTGTTTTCATATCAATACCGGAGCGAAAATAAAGATCGCGGACACTGTCATAGCCATCTCCCCTCCGTTCAATCAACTGCAAGGCATTCGCCTTTTTTACCCCGCGTACTTGCCGAAATCCTATTCGCAACGCCGTAGACCTGCGTTGCACGTCGATCGGTTCCAACAAATAATCCCAGTTGCTTTTATTAATATCGACAGGCAGAACATCCCCCCCATGTTCCCTGAAATCCCGAACGAGGCTGGCAGCTGAATAAAAACCCATGGGCTGTGAGTTCAAAATTGCAGCCACAAAGACATCCGGATAATGATATTTTAGCCATGCCGACGCATATGCCAGCAACGCAAAACTTGCGGAATGACTTTCAGGGAACCCATAATCACTAAACCCTTCGATCTGACGAAAGCACTTTTCTGAAAAATCAGCTGTGTAACCCCGCTCCCTCATTCCGCTCAGAAACCTTTCCTTGAAATTGCCGATATCTCCGGTGCGTTTAAAGGTTGCCATGGCGCGCCGCAAACCATCTGCTTCACCTGCTGTAAAACCCGCTCCCACCATGGCAATTTGCATTGCTTGCTCCTGAAACAGGGGCACCCCTTTTGTTTTTTCCAGAACTGATCGGAGTTCCTCCGATGGATATTCGACAGTCTCCAAACCTTGCCGCCGCCGCAAATAGGGGTGCACCATATCCCCTTGAATTGGTCCTGGGCGAACGATGGCAATCTGGATCACCAAATCATAAAAATTTGCGGGCCTAAGCCGCGGCAGCATCGACATTTGCGCCCGGCTTTCGATTTGGAAAACACCAACCGTATCCGCCTTCTGGATCATTTCATAGGTTGCCGGATCATCCCGGGGAACAGCCGCCAGTGACATTGGCACGCCGTAATGTTCCTCCAACAAATCAAACGCCTTGCGGATACAGGTGAGCATTCCAAGTGACAAAACGTCGATTTTTAGAATGCCAAGTGTGTCCAGATCATCCTTGTCCCATTCGACGATGGTTCTGTTGTCCATGGCCGCATTGGAGATCGGAGAAAGCTCTATCAAAGGATCGCGTGTAATAACAAATCCACCCACATGCTGCGATAGATGTCTTGGAAAGCCGATCAGATCACGACTAAGACGCAGAACTTGCCGGATTGTCATATCAGCGGGACCAATTCCAATTCGGGCCGCCTCTTCCCAATCCAGCCCCGTTGAACTATGCCCCCAAACATTACTGGCAAGGGCGCTCACCACATCTTCGGATAACCCCATGGCCTTGCCAACCTCGCGAAGGGAGCTACGGGTTCTATATGTTACAACCGTTGCCGCAAGCCCTGCCCGGTGGCGTCCGTATTTAGCATAGATGTACTGAATGACCTCTTCACGGCGCTCATGCTCAAAATCTACATCGATATCAGGTGGCTCATCCCGTTCCGCAGATACAAAACGCTCGAACAGAAGATTAATTTCCGATGGATTTACAGACGTAACTCCTAGGCAGTAACACACCGCAGAATTGGCAGCAGATCCCCGACCCTGACAAAGGATAGGCGGATCTAAAGAGCGGGCAAAACGCACGATGTCATAGACGGTGAGGAAATAAGGTGCGTAGTTCAACTCTCCAATCAATTTCAATTCATGCGCCAAAATCTTCCGGACCTTCTCCGGCACACCGTCTGGATACCGGTCCGCCGCTCCGATCCACGTCAGTCGGTCTAATTCGATTTGCGGGGTTGCACTCTTCCCGCTTGGCTCATCCGGATATTGATAGGCCAGTTCATCCAAAGAAAAATGGCACTGTTCCGCTATCTGCTGGCTACGCTGAACGGCTCCTTTGAACCCCGGGAACAATCGGGTCATTTCGGTGGGGGACTTCAAATGTCGCTCTGCATTGGCAAGTAACTTGAAACCCGCGTCCTGAAGCGTCGTATGAGTACGAATACAGGTCAAAACATCCTGTAATGGGCGGCGATTGGGAATGTGATAAAGCGCGTCATTTGTAACAACTGGCAGAAGATCAAGACGTTGGGCAAGGACAGAAAGCCTATCAAGACGCGGTAGATCATCTCCCCCCAGATATGCAGACAAAGATAGATAACATGTCTTTTGAAAGGCCTCCGCAAAACGGGACAATTGTTTCTCAAATTCAGTCGAGATATCATAGGGGGGCATTGCGATAAAAATCTGCCCCTCTCCAAATTTTTCAACGTCTTCGACCGTCAGATGACAGTCCCCTTTCTTTGCTCGTAGATTGCCACATGACAAAAGCTGGGTAAGCCGGCTGTAGGCGGCCTTATCCGTTGGAAAACAAAGACATTCAAAGCCGTTCACCAAAACAAGACGAACGCCAACTACTAATTTGATGCGCACGTCTTTTGCAGCTTTATGGGCGCGAACAACCCCCGCAAGCGTATTCCTGTCGGCAATCCCAATAGCTCCGTACCCCAACGCTGCTGCGACGAGAACCATCTCATCCGGATGGGAGGCACCACGTAAGAAACTGAAATTACTGGTGACGGCAAGTTCGGCATAAACAGGCGTTTTTTGCAAAATTTTGCGCGTCATGGGAAGATACCGTGCAAATACCAGCGAGGCTGATCTTGCTCTCGATCATAAAGGCCGTCCCGAAAAAGCCAGAAGCGATATCCAGCATTATCTTCAATACGGTAATAATCCCGCGTTTGTCCCAAACCGTCATCAGAAGCCCCGCGCCACCACTCCGGCGATAAACGTTCGGGCCCATCTGACCGTGTAACCTGATGGAGTTGCCGCCGCCATTTAAAACGAAGCGGGGGTCCATCCGGAACTTCCGCTAAAACCGTGACAGGTTCGGGCGGCGTAAACAGCAGGAAAGGACGCGATCGTTCTTTGGAACATTTTCCCTGCCACGGCGCCCCCTTCACTTTACTCGCGCCAGCCATTATTTTTCGAAATGCACGCTCCGGTATATAACTTTCCTCAGGGACAAAACGGGTTACCCTGTCAAAACCAAAGCGATTACCAAACCGATCCAAAAGCCGATTTAGATCTTGCGGGCTCCCCATTTCTTTCTCAGATCCGATCCAGCCTTGCTGAACATCTTCGGTGTTCTCTACATCGAAAGCAGACATCGTCATAAGTTCAAACCCAAAGCCCATGTCCAAATCATCCCGCAAGCGAGAAAGGCTTTCCTGAAATAGCAATGTAATATGACCAGCTTCATCACATAAACGGCTTGTTCCCACGATTAATCTTTCAACGTGCCCATCGATACGAAACAACCGTACCTCCAGCTGCCGAGCACCTTTACGTGCTTGTTTTAGGTGTTCCATCATACGTTCAGCAAGGATACCCAACGTGGCCTCAACGGCCTCCAATTGGACAACAGGTTCAATGAACGGGTAGCCTAAGTGATAATCTGGCGGCGGAACCAAGGGCCCAAATATTTCAGGCACCCTGCCCGTAGCCTGATGAAGACGATTAAGCAACTCTCGCCCAAACCGACTGGTTAGCGGCGCTTCAGGAGCTTTTAAAAGCGCGCCAATATGCCTTAAACCCAGTTTCTGCAAACGTTGGACAATATTTACATCCAGACGTAACGCCATCAAAGGAAGTCTCGACAGAAATTCGCAAACCTGTCCCTCTTCAACCACTGTAAGCGTGGCCTTGCCAAACCTCGCTCCGGCCCACGCCCCCCCGATTGTATCTGCAATTGCCAGTCGGGCCGTTAGATGAAAGCCCTGCATCTTTGCAGAAATCTGTTCAAGCATCGGCTGTTCCCCGCCGAACAGATGCGCACACCCGCTAATATCAAGGGCAAAACCATCGGGAAAATGAGGGGTAACCATTGGGCTATATTGCAAACACCAGAGGGTCAATTTTTCCAACGCTTCATCATCCGCAGCAGACGCAGCCTGATCTGTCTCCAGTGCCGGACATAAAGCCTTCGCATCTGTCAACGAAGATCCAATCCCGACACCAGCCTCTTCCGCCGCCCGATTTACCGACGTAATCTTCAAGCCACCGGCCCCGCTTACAACCAACGCAAAAGGCACAAAATACTTCTGTTCAGTGGCCTCTGCGGGAGTATTTCCGATCTGCGTCGGCCGCGGGCCATTCTCGCGTAAACGGCTGGGAGCCTGGTTCTTTTGCATGTAACGTTCGATCGACCAGCGGGGCAACCAAACTGAAAGAAAGCGCCTCATGATCCCACTCCAATTGCCAGTTTTTAGGATGCCCTGCCAAGATCCCCTGCTTACAGCGTGTTAAAGACACCTGCCAGCGTGGTGCACTCATGGCTGGTATCTTCGTATTTGTGTGATGGATTGGTGCACTTGGTCGGGAAGAAATAGACCAGCGGGTCAATGCCGCAGTTGATCCGGCACTTGTCGTTCTCTGCCCTGCCATATGGTGACGTAAAAGCAGTAATGTGCCGCCGTGCCGAGCTGCTCGCATAGACAGGCGACGACTGACTGTAAAATCATAGAGTTTCTCTGGCGCGGAATAAGCCCCGATAATCAAAGGACATGCAGCAGACGACAACGCCTCTTCCAGAGCCCAAAGCATTTCTTTTTCTCGTTGAACGGAGACTTGCAAGATGTTTTCAGGGGCAAGCCCAAGAGACGCAAGGCCTTGCGGATATGGTGATGTTGGAAAATCCGAATATTCATCAAGACTACACCAAAGAACAGGGGCTGCTTTATCCGATTGCATATTTAACAACAAGCAAATCATGAAACCAAGAGCCGCAGGGTAATCCGCATAGGTGCCGGGGACAAATTCATGAATAGCCCCCGGCTTCAATTGAAGTGCATCACGAGCTAGATCCGATGTAGATACAGAACGGTTCACACATGCGCGTTCTGAACGCACATGTGTTTCCAGTGCTTCAATTTGCTCCTTCAGTTGGCTGATGATTTTTCGCTTATGAGCTGGCATCCTGCTTAGAATCCTGTTCACGAGGTTTAAGAGAACAGAACAGTATATAGAACAAAACAGGAACATTCAAGGTATCATGTATCAAAATACCCAGCAAACCAGCTTAGCAAAATCTTATCTATGGCCACATATTGATCGAATTTTACAAAGCTCATCCCTGCCCTACATTATAATACTGCAGATGCCCACTACCATTAAACAAGATGAGGAGTAGAAAGGATATTGCCATGTATCTTTGTCTTCGAAATTCTCTATTACTGACCGGGTTAGTTTTTTGCACCTTGTTTACTCGGCAAAATGCTCAGGCAAAAGATATTATAATCTGTTATGAAAGCACCTCTTTCCTCCCGTATTTTGAAGTAAAACAAATAAATTCGGAAAAGACAATTTCTGGTGTAGTGGGCCAGATATTGAACCAAGCTATTATAGATTCTGGCGCAACCCCCAAGTATGTTGGGTATCCATGGAAAAGATGTTTAAAGCTATTGCAGCTAAATAAAGTTGATGGGACCTTCTCTTCCATTTATCGCAAAGATCGGGAAGTCATAGGAAGATTTCCTATGAAAGACGGAATAGAAGACAAGTCCCGGTGTTTGGCAAAAGTCTCCTACCACATATTTACATCAAAGAATAAACCTGTGCCTTGGAATGGGATTTTCAACGGAGAGTATAAACCTGATATTGGAGCTCCTCTTGGTTATGTCGTCGTCCAATCTTTATTGAGCAAACATAATATTAGAGCGACGACAGGTTATCAGCCTGCTGAAGGGTTCCGACTTGTCTCGATGGAGCGGTTGGATGGCTACATTATTGAAAAAGTCGGTGGTAAATTGCTTCTTCATCAAGAAAACCTTGAAGACAATGTTACCCCAATTGATCCTCCCTTTGAAAATCATTTTTGGCATTTTATGATTAGCCACAAGTTTTATAACGAGAACCCCGAAGTCTCTGAAGCGATCTGGGATGAAATAAAAAATCAAAGGTTAAAGAATTTTTCCAGCCTTATGAAAAAGTATCTGGCCAAGGCCAAAAATTAGAAAAAAATAATTTTCCGACCTAATCAATCCTTGTCTCAATACTAATCCGAAAAATTGAAAAACTTCATTTGATTATCCGCAAAAAACAATAGAGAGTTTCAGATAAAAGGAGGCTCTGTTTAAGGACGTCTCTGTTTAAGGGAGTTTTTAATGAAGGCTGCTATATGTCGGGAGTTTGGCGCTCCTCTTGTCATTGAAACCGTTAAGTTGGCAAAGCCAGCTGCGGGAGAAGTTCAAGTAAAACTGGCTGCCTGTGCCATATGTCATTCTGACATTACTTTCATGGATGGTGGCTGGGGTGGACAATTACCACAAGTATTTGGCCACGAAGCCGCAGGCACCATTATTGCTGTTGGTAGCGGCGTCAATCAGGCGAAGGTTGGTGATCGGGTACTCGTTACACTTATACGATCTTGTGGTCATTGCAGTACATGTGAGAGCGGCGAGCCTTATCTTTGTCCAACCCAATTTTCTTCGGATAATCAAGTCAGTCTTTCAGACGCCAGCGACAATATGATCGTAAAAGGCCTAAAAACAGGTGGCTTTGCTGAAGAGGTCGTTGTTGATCAGTCCCAAGTAGTCACCATACCAGACACGATCCCTATGGATGCCGCCAGCCTGCTTTCTTGCGGTGTGGTAACAGGCCTTGGCGCGGTGACAAATACCGCTAAAGTCCCGTTAGGAAGTTCAGTTGTGATCATTGGCTGCGGGGGCGTGGGATTAAACAGTATCCAAGGCGCGTTATTAGTCGGTGCAAATCCCATAATCGCAGTTGATCTTATCGACAAAAAGCTTGAAGCAGCCCTGGATTTTGGTGCAACACATTCCATAAATCCAAAAACTCAAGATACAACCGCCGAGGTTCTCAATATTACCAATGGTTCAGGTGCAGATTTTGTATTTGTTGCAGCCGGCAGCCCCAAGGCATTTGAACAAGGTTTAGAGTTGCTATCAGCCTCCGGAACTCTTGTCATCGTGGGCATGCCACCAACCGGCGATACGATTAATCTCGAAGTCGGAAATATCGCTGCTGCCGGACAACGTATTCTCGGAAGTAAAATGGGATCCACCCGCCTCCGTGTTGATATCCCCAAACTTGTTGCCTTGTATGAACAAGGTCGCCTGAAACTCGACGAGCTGATCACTGGCCGCTACCAATTGCATCAGATCAATGAGGCCATCGAAGAGGTTAAAGCAGACAAAGCCCTTCGAAATGTCATCATTTTTGATAATCCTTGAAAACTTAAACATCGATTTAGGAACACCCAATGAAATTGGTAGATCTGGAAACATTTGTAGTTGGCACACCTCCTCCTCATTGGGGGGGACAGTTTTGGGTTTTCCTAAAAATCACCACCGATAGCGGAATTAGCGGTATTGGCGAGGCATATGGTGTCCCGTTTCACCCCGACATAACTGCCCAAATGATCCGGGATGTATTCGAGAGACGTTTCCTTGGGGAAAGCCCATTTAATATCGAAAAACTTTGGCGGCGAACCTATTCCAGTGGGTTTACTCAAAAACCAGACGTCACCATGATGGGAGTATTAAGTGCGCTGGAAATGGCGTGCTGGGACATTGTGGGAAAAGAAACGAACCAACCCGTCTACAACCTACTCGGTGGACGTGTTCACGAAAAGCTTCGTACCTATACTTATCTCTACCCTGAAGAAGGGGACACATCCGACGTCTATTTGGATCCTGACTTAGCTGCGGAAAAAGCATTAGCTTGTGTTAAGCAAGGCTTCACCGCTGTCAAGTTTGATCCGGTTGGCCCCTATTCTGCATTTGATCCCCGCCAGCCGTCATTAGAACGTATGGATATCTCGGAAAAGATTGTGGCCCGCGTTCGGGAAGCCGTGGGTAGCAAAGCTGATATCCTCTTTGGCACGCATGGACAATTGACCACATCCGGTGCAATTCGCTTGGCGAGACGTCTCGAGAAATATGAGCCATTATGGTTTGAGGAACCGACACCACCCGATGTCGAAACCGAAATGGCAAAGCTTGCGCGGCAAACATCAATTCCCATTGCCACGGGAGAGCGTCTTTGTACAAAATATGAATTCGCAAGGGTCCTGCAGAACGGATCTGCGTCTATTCTGCAGATGGCACTTGGGAGAGTTGGCGGCCTGCTTGAAGGCAAGAAAATTGCATCAATGGCAGAAGTTTATTATGCCCAAATCGCACCGCATATGTATTGCGGACCTGTCTCCGCAATGGCAGATATACAACTAAGTACCTGCACGCCTAACTTCCTGATACAGGAAAGCATCAAAACCATGGGCGACTTTCATGCAGCAGTCCTAAAAGAGCCAATCCAATGGGAAGATGGCCACATCATACCGCCAACCAAACCCGGCCTAGGGATTGAACTAGATGAGGAAGTCTTGGCACTGCACCCATTTAACGGAAAACAGCTCCATCTGGAAATGTCAGATATCCCTGAAACGATGAGTTAAAGTTATTATTCTGTAGCTTGCCGTTCAGTTTAAGTATCGGGTCTAATCCAAAATTTTGTCAAAAATTTCAATAATTCGAACAGAATCTTTAGATTGTTTCAGTATACAGTGTTGACGCGTAATAAAATTTAGGTCAATAATGCTGACATTAAATATCTGTAAAGGTTTGCATTATGAATTGGAAAGACAAATTTTCGTTGGATGCCAAGGCGATAAAGGCTTCGGATATAAGAGAATTACTTAAGCTGCTCGATGATCCTTCAATTCTGTCCTTCGCCGGTGGCATACCAGATCCGGCCCTGTTCCCCATGAATAAGGTCGCCGAAATCCGTAAAAATCTAGAAAGCCATCCAGATCTCAATCGCCAATCCATGCAATATTCAAAAACTGAAGGATATAACCCGCTACGACAATGGGTTGCCGACAAATATTCAAGTGCTGAAACAGAAATTTCCCAAGAAAATGTTCTAATTACAAACGGCGCGCAGCAGTCTTTAACATTGCTTGCAACCGCTTTAATTGATGCGGCCACACCTATCGCAGTAGCAAACCCAACATATCTAGGGGCCCTGCAAATTTTTGGAACCCGCCGCCCGAACTACATAACCGTCGACACTGACGAAAACGGCATCATTATAAAAAGCTTAAAATCTGCTTTCCAAAAAGGAGTTAAACTTCTCTATACCATTCCTGATTTTCAAAACCCCGGCGGGATGATCATCCCCGAAGACCGCCGTAAGAAAATCATCGAACTGGCGCATGAGTTTGACGTTATCATACTGGAAGACACGGCATACCGTGAACTTTACTATGATGCCCCGCCGCCACCGTCATTGCTAACGTTGGAAGGTCAGTTTCTGGGTGAAGGTCAGTGGCATCAAGCTGGACTGGTTATTCAAATCGGCACAGCATCAAAAACGCTTATGCCTGCACTCCGGGTCGGTTGGACAATTGCGCCTCTGGACATCTTGGAAAAACTTGTAATGTTGAAGCAATCAAATGACCTGCATAGTTCTACTCTAAACCAAATTATCACACATGAATTATCATCAAGTGGTCTGGAAACCCACATAGATAAATTGCGCGACGTTTATGGCAGACGACGTGATACCATGGTTGATGCCCTTCGTAGTTATATGCCGAACTGCGCGACATTCTCTAGACCAGCAGGTGGAATGTTTGTCTGGATAACCCTAGCCGAGGATATGGACGCGAGCGAGTTGCTTCAAAAAGCACTCGCTACTGAAAAACTGGCATTCGTTCCGGGTGCTGCCTTCTTTGCCAATGGCGGCGGTGAAAACACATTTAGACTGTCTTTCTCCACCTGCGATGACAAAGACATCATTGATGGAGTAAGAAGGCTCTCTACCTTGATCCAGCGCGAGCATTTGCAGAAAGTGCATCCCAAACAATGGAGTTGATGAAATCAACGCAGCCATCGCTTCTACAATTGTTTTAAAAGTCATCTGCGTTTCAATTTGAACTTCATTTTGTTGTGATTATATAGTCCGGGCTTTTTATTGTTGAGCCACGTAAGTTCTTAATTTTTCATTCATCGCGTTAATGGCATCTTCTGGCAGCCAACTTCCATCAAACGCATTTTTTACAAGTTGGATAACATCTTCTTTACAAAGGCCCGCATCTTCTTGTGTAACGATTAGGTTTTCGGTCATGTATCCCGGAAAATAGGCAGGATCATCAGAGTTTACGGTAACCCGCATCCCCTTTTTCAACATTGCCTTAATCTCTGCAGTCTTCCTGCTTGGGGTTACATATCCGTTTGATATTGGGCAAACCGTTAGCGTCAAATTACGCTTGATAATCTCCGCGACCAACATGTCATCCTCGAGCGAATTTACCCCGTGATCAATCCGGTCGGTGTTAATATCGTTGAGAGTTTGCCAGATATTGCCAACGGAGTCCTTCTGATCAACATCACAGTGCATCGTGAGGCGATAGCCATGAGTTCTTGCTTTTGCAAAAACTTCCTTAAATTTAATCGGTGGATTTCCGGCTTCGTCTGAATCCAGTCCGACCCCAACGATCCAGTTTTTATAGGGGAGCGATTGCTCGAGGACTTCCACCGCAGATGCTGCGGTCATATCACGCAAGAAACACATGATCAGCTGTGTCTTAATCCCAAGTTTCTCTGATGCCGCCACTTGAGCGCGGCGAATACCGTTGATAACTGTTTCGAACGAGATGCCGCGAACTGTATGCGCTTGCGGGTCAAAAAACATTTCAGCATAGAGCACGTTTTGTGAATGAGCTTTTTCAAGATAGGCGTATGTCAATTCGAAGAAATCCTGCTCTGTAAGCAGAACACTCATCCCTTCATAATAAATTTTCAAGAACGACGGTAAGTCGTCAAAATCATAGGCTTTCCGCATATCATCCACCGATTTATACGGTAGATCCAACTGGTTCCGTTTTGCCAGTTTGAACTTCAATTCCGGCTCCAGCGTTCCCTCCACATGAACATGGAGTTCTGCTTTTGGCATTCCTGCTATAAATGATTTCATATTGTTCTTCCCTTTTAATCTTCTGCAGGTCCCTGAACAGGATCAATTATTTTAGGTGCAACGCAATCAATTACATAAAAATCCGTCATCGCATAATCAGGATTAGCAGTAATAGAGAGCACAAAATATGCCCATGCGACGCCCCAACACCTCACCCGAATGGTCAAGCGGGATATAGGGCTAATCTAATCATCCACCAATAAGTTTGTATTCGCCGCCACGTTCCAGCGCACGTTTGTAGGCTGGGCGGCTTTCGATACGATTTAGGAAATCTTGCAACCCCGGAAACCTTCCATCCAGACCAGCTCTTGCCGTCGCTGCTTGGAGGGGGAAACTCATTTGGATATCCGCCGCGCTAAACTCTTCACCAGCGAACCAGGTATCTTTCTGGATTTCATCTTCCAGATAGTTGAGATGTTGATTAAGCCTTGGAGTAATCATCATCTCCTTAACCTTTTTTGCAATTCCGCGGGCTATGGGGCGGACAAAAAACGGCGCCGGACCATTTTCAATTTTATCAAACACCAGCTTCAGCAACAAAGGCGGCATAGCTGAACCTTCGGCATAATGAAGCCAATAGGTGTAGCGCAACCGATCCGTAGAACCCTGCTCCGGTGCCAAATTTCCGTTACCATAACGTTCAACTAAATACTCAATGATCGCACCGGTTTCAGCCACGGTCACGTCGCCATCAGTTATAACAGGGGATTTTCCAAGCGGATGGACCTCATATAATTCAGGAGGGGCAAGCATGGTTTCAGGATCGCGTTGATAATGCTTGATATCATACTCAACACCCAACTCTTCCAGAAGCCATAGAATACGTTGAGAACGCGAATTGTTCAGATGATGAACAGTTATTGAAGCCATTTTAATTCCTAAGACCACT
This sequence comes from Alphaproteobacteria bacterium 46_93_T64, assembly GCA_002163135.1. Taxonomy (GTDB): domain Bacteria; phylum Pseudomonadota; class Alphaproteobacteria; order Sneathiellales; family Sneathiellaceae; genus Sneathiella. Next base: position 364,723 of record MAAN01000011.1, on the reverse strand, counting down.
CAGTTTAATCAGATAATTTTGACAATCCGGCCATACTGCAACCTTTGGGCTTCAATACCAACAGCAATTGCATAACCTGTGACGCTTGCAACGGTCTAATTAGCACATTGCGAATATCTCATTCGGCACCAACTGGCAGGTCTTCACGCTATTCGCGGAAGTGTTTCGTGAAATACTCGACACAAATATCACTCATTTTCCATTTCTAGTGGCTTTGCGAGTACCGAGTAATCCTCGATCCAAGTTTTCTCCCCAACAAGTTTCAAGCCTATGCTCGAAACCCAGTACGGTATTTTCGTTAGTTTTTCTCGACGGCGATTACGCTCTATTGCCCATGACACTCTACTTTTTCGCCTTTCCGTAAACGTTTCAGCGGCGCTACTCCAGTCGGTCTGCCCTGACAAAACATCCCCAAATATCAATGCATCTTCCAGCGCAAGTGAAGCCCCTTGAGCCATGAACGGTGGCATTGCATGCGCAGCGTCCCCCATCAAAACAACACGGCGGTTTCCCCATGTGTCAAGCGGAGCCAATTCGTCGAGGGATGACCAGATAAGATCATTTTTATCGACTGACTTACAAATCGACGAAACAGGATCAGGAAAATCATAAAAAGGATCGAGGAAGTTCTCTTCCGTAAGGCTATCCCCCTCCTTAGATTGGCCTCCGACATAAACATAAGCCAAGGAACTTGTCATAGGGATCATCAGAAATTGGGATTTTTTTCCCGCATAAAGCGTCCATTCATTCAGGTTTTTTGGACGTTCTATAACAAACCTACAACATAAATCCCCGACACGGCGTATAGGCGTTTTTCCCATAGCCAGTTCCCGAACGGATGAATTAAGACCGTCGGCACCTATTAGAAGATCATATCGCTCAACATCGCCTGAATTAAGTGTCACATCCACGCCCTGTTCGTCTTGAGAAAAGCTGGTAATGCTTGTCCCTAATCTAACGTCAACACTCTCAAGGCCGTCAAACAAGATTTCATGTAAATCCCGTCTCAGAATTCCAAGGCAAGGCGCTGGCCGTCCCCACACTTTCTCAAGATCAAGGCGCATCAGGTGCTTGCCTTTACCTGACATGATATGACGATGATCTATCACACTGCCTTTTAGGCGTGCTTTTTCTCCAAGACCTATTGCATCAAGAGCCGCAACCCCATTACCCGGAATATATATACCACCGCCGACGGGTCGCCATTCTTGAGTCTTTTCAACAACAGTGGTTGAAAAACCTTTTGATGAGAGAACCCTTGCTGCAGCTAATCCTGCAATTCCGCCCCCGACAATAAGAATTTTCTTCATACGCTCGACTTCCCCCACAGCAGTCATAATAAAAATATTTGAAGACTATAATCACGTTATTCTTTGATGTGAATGTTTTGATCTCAATTTTCACATTACGTGAAGAAATGGAAGCCTAAGCCAAGTAAAAACACTGATCGGAAAACTTGTTTGGAACGCGATACAATGGCAAACGGCAAAGGCGAATTAATAGCATATTAATAATTATCTAATATAAGTGATTTTCCAATATTTTGTCTGTTGATTTGTAAGTTTGTTGATTTGTGTCTTTGGTCGTTTAGCACTTTCTTCAGTTAATTTTGCGAGACAAATTGTGACTATTTCCAGTGACTTCAATACTTCAGATCAACCCATCAACGTTCTTATTGTCGACGATGATAAAGTCGATCGCAAACTCGTCAAAAGATTACTCAATAATGTTGAAAATTGTGACTATCTGATCGATGAAGCCAAATCTTTCTCTACAGCCTGCGCCTTCATCGAAAGCAAAACTTACGACGTTGCCTTGATAGACTATGTCTTAGGGGCAGAAACAGGCGTTCAACTAATTCGAGAATTAACCAATCAGAACATTTTAATGCCCTGCATCATGCTGACAAGCATGAATAGCTCCGAATGTGATAACTTGGCGCTCGAAGCTGGGGCGTCTGATTTTCTTAGTAAAGATGACTTGTCTTCCAGATCCCTTGAACGAGTTATCAGATACACTCTGCACCGCGCCCAACTGAGCAAGCTACTAGACCATCTAGCATATCATGATGTTTTAACCGGCCTGATAAATCGCAGCCTGTTTCTGGATCGCATTAATCATGCGAACGAGAACGCCATAAGGTATAGCTTAAAGCACACGCTAATATTTGTTGATATTGACTATTTCAAACTAATCAACGACGAACATGGTCATGCCACTGGCGACACGGTTCTCAAAGAAGTATCGAAGAGGCTTGTTAATTGTGTTCGCAAGGTTGATACGGTAGCCCGTTTCGGTGGCGACGAGTTTGTCATCCTCCTTGAAGATACTGACAGCGCTTTTGCGCATTTGGTCGCACAAAGAATACTAAACTCCATGGAAACCCCCATATATGTGGGCAATATTGTCCTAACGACACGCCTATCACTTGGAATGACTTGTTTTCCAACAGAAGAATGCTCTACAGAAAACGCCCTCGCCGAAGCTGATAGAGCTCTTTGCCGCGCTAAACAAGAAGGCCGCAATACATATCGAAGTTTCAACGAAGAACAGTTTTTGGAAACCAAACGGGCACTTCGGCTTGAAAACGATTTGGAAATTGCCATTCGGAACAAGAAACTAAGTGTACATTATCAGCCACAGATTAATATTCGCACCGGTTTACTCCGCGGTTTTGAAGCCCTTGCCCGTTGGCATCATCCAGAGTTGGGTTGGATCCCACCGGATGAATTTATACCGATTGCAGAAAAGCTATCACTCATTCCAGATCTGTTTCTTCAAATTCTGGAGATGGCCTGCACCCAGCAAATGAGATGGGAGCAGTCGCGGCCGGGATTAATCGTAACCGTAAATGTTTCTGCGACACAATGTGCAAGTCAAAATCTGATAAACACCCTTGATATTATTGTTGGGAAAACTGGCATTGACTACCACAACCTTGAGCTGGAACTCACTGAAAGTGCCGTATTGGCACATCCGGAAAAATGCTTGGCAATACTCAAAAGTATCAGTGAAAAAGACGTCAGGCTCGCCATCGATGATTTTGGTACTGGCTTTTCATCCTTTCAGCACTTGGCGGAAATTCCGCTCGACATTTTAAAAATTGATCGTTGTTTTGTTCAGAATATTGGCAAAAAGAACAAACAGGAATTAATCATCATTGCAATTATTGATCTGGCAAACACACTCAACTTGCAGGTTGTCGCGGAAGGTGTGGAAACGATATCACAGGCGAATTTTCTCAATGAGAATGGATGCACCTTCAGCCAAGGATACTTATACGCCAAACCGATGTCGGCAGATGATTGCGATAAATTTATTGGACGGTGCCTAAACGAGGGAAACAAGCAACTATTCCGAGAACACAATCTGAAAATCAATTAGATATTAGGATCAGGAGAAAATTTAATGCGTAGTATCAAATCAGGAATCGGCATATTTTCCATTACCCTTTTCATCCTTGTGACACTCGGCGCGTGGAAGATCTATTCTCCCGGAACCCAAATTGAAAAATTGCGAATGGCCGAAGCCTCTCAACCGGTATTTGCTCTGATCTATCTAGCTGAATCACTTGGGTATTTTGCTGATGAAAAACTTGAAATAACTTATGATTCTTACACCTCAGGGCGTGACGCTTTGAATAGCGTAGTCAGTGGTAAAAACGATATTGCTACCGTTTATGAAACACCCGTAGTTCTTCAAGCATTTAACGGCGTTGAACTTGCCGTTGTCGCCGAATTACACAATTCAACCAGTAATACGGGACTGGTGGCTCGAAAGGACCGTGGCATACATGTTGCTGCGGACTTGCGGGGAAAGAGAATTGGTGTACCACTTAAGACCAATGCTGAATTCTTCGTTTCCTTGTTTTTGTCTAGTCACGGCATTCACCCCAACGAAGTCACCTTGGTTCCTGTCAAACCCAATGATATGGCCGCGACCTTGAAGGGGGATACCGTTGATGCCATCTCAGTCTGGAACCCCAACTTATACAAGACTAAAGCCGCCTTCTCCGAGGATGAGATAACTAGTTTTTATTCTGACGTTTACACAGAAATTTCTGTATTGGCGCTAAAGCGTGACAACGCGGATCAACGTGGAGAAGCAATCTTGCGGTTACTACGAGCTTTAAAAAGGGCGGAGGCATATTTGAAAGAAAATTCTGCAGAAGCCAAGAAACTTGTTATTGCGCAATTGCCCCCAAATGTGCAAATCACGGCACCTCATGTTTGGGATGCATTTTCTGCGGAACTAAAACTTGATACGGTGCTTTTATCCACTCTGCAAGGGGAGGCAGACTGGCTCAAAGAAGCGGGAAGTTTTTCTGACAAATCAATGCCGGACTTCACAGCGTTGATTGATACCCAGTACTTAAACGAAATTTATCCACAAGCCGTAACGATCGAGTAATCCTGTGAAAGGCATTGTGCTAAGAAGGATTTCGAATGAAAATTAACAATAGAATTATCATTCCCAACATATTTTCATTGATGCTGGTTATTACCTCGCTCCTGTTTGTCACATTTGAATTCAAAACAGAAAGCAGAACTTTTGAAAAAGAGGCACAAAAACTTGCACTCGCCAATCGGTTAACATTTAAGCTTCACGATCTGCACAAGCATCAATCAGAAGACTTGCTCAATTACAGTTTTACCAGTGAAAAATCGGAGCGCTTGAAAGAAGAAAGAGTTCAACAACAAATCTCATCAACTATTGCTCGCCTACAAGAGGTTGTCAGCAACGGCCGCCCGACCCGTATGCTCGCACGTTATATAAAGGCAATTCAGGGAAATATTCAAATTGGTCAGGATCTGATTAATGCGATCGATTCTGGTGATAGCGTAAAAGAAAAAGCTGCCTTTTTACGCTGGAAAATCAAAGGAAGGCATATCAAAGCGGCCTTATCAGACTTGACCAATTACTACCGTGCTAGCCTCAGGCGCGACATTGAGCGAACCAAATTACTGTCTGAAAATCTTGTCCAAATTGTCTTCGTCGTAATTGCGGGTTCATTGTTAATTTCGGCTCTGTCCGTTATCTATTATCGCCGAACGATCGTAACACCGATTGTTTACTTCAAAGAAGCTGTCGACAAAATTGCAGATGGTAACTTTGACGTCGCCGTAAAAGAAACTGTCATCCGAACCGGCGGCGAAATTGGAGATTTGGCACTTGCGGTCAACAGATTAGGTAAAGAACTACATTCAACAACAATTTCTCGAAATGTATTGGCCGAGGAAGTTCTATTTCGCGAACAAATACAACAAAAACTTGAACGCTCCAACGCCGACCTCGATGATTTTGCACATATTGTTTCGCATGACCTCAAAGCACCTTTACGCGCAATTCGCTCCTTGGCTGATATCATTTGCGATGACTATGAAGACGTATTGGATGACGAAGGCAAGGAATGTTTAATGCTGATGAAAGCAAGGGCAGAACGAATGCACAACCTGATAGTTGGTATCATGGATTACAGTCGTTTTGGTCGCGCGGAAGTGATACAGGAGCATGTTGAAATGAACACATTAGCGCGTGAAATCATCGATACTCTTGCCCCGCCCAATAATATACAAATCGAAATTCAGGAGAATTTGAAGGACGTTTATGGAAGTCGGACACAAATCATGCAGGTTTTTCAAAATCTGTTGAGCAACGCCATCAAGTTTATGGATAAGGAGAATGGCGTAATCAAGCTTGGCTGCAGCGATAAAGGGGATCATTTCCAATATTTCGTAGAGGACAATGGGCCTGGAATTGCCCAAGAGTATTTTGAGAAAATCTTCAAAATTTTCCAAACCCTGAATGCAAGAGACAATGTGGAAAGTACTGGGGTGGGTTTGAGTATAATTTCAAAAATTGTTGAATTACATGGCGGTACAACCTGGCTGGAATCTGTTCTTGGCCAAGGCTCGACCTTTTTTGTCACTTTTCCAAAACATAATCTAGGGGATTTACAGGATGAATAATAATAGCCCGGTATTGCTGATAGAGGACGACAAAGTGGACCAAAAAACGATGGTACGGGCGTTTAAAGAACTCGAAGTCCCAAATCCTCTAAGAATTGTTGAAAATGGTATAGAGGGTTTAAATTATCTAAATAATCCAAGAAATAGAAAACCCTGCCTGATTTTACTTGATCTGAACATGCCAAAAATGAGCGGGATTGAATTTCTAGATAACATCAAGGCAGATTCTGCGCTGAAGCAAATTCCGATTGTAGTTCTGACGACCTCAGACGATGATAAGGACGTTGCAGAAAGTTACAACCTTTCGGCTTCCGGCTATATGGTGAAGCCAATTGACAATCGGGGATATATTGAAGTCATGAAAGTCATAGATCAATACTGGTCAACATGCATTCTTCCGTCATCAGTGAATACTGCCTAATATGCAGAGAAAATTCAAATAACGAGCATCCAAATGCCGCAACCAATCAGAACAGCTCCTCCAATGCGGGTTATGCTGTCGTAAGATAACTAATTAATTACTTACAGATATTTTTCCGCTATCAAAAGGCATGAAATATTTTGGTAGAGGACAAGCAACCAGCAGTGGCCCTCAATTTGATATTTATTTGACAATCGCTATATAACTCATACTGTTTATTTTCCCTCAAAGAGCCAGAATATGAAAATCACGCTAGGTCTAATCGTATTTATTCTGATTAGTCAAACGACGGCACAGGCCGGCGGCAGCCTGATATTCTCAAAGCCCGGACCGCGCGACTATTCCGCCAACATTTCAGAAACTGTCTTGAAAGAAGCTTATCGACGTATTGGTTTCGATATATCAACTCAAATTTTCCCCGCTGAAAGAGCGTTGACCATGTCTAACAGCGGCGAGGTTGATGGCGAGGTCAATAGAATTTTCGGATTAGAAAAGAAATATTCAAATCTGGTCCGCGTGCCCGTCGCAATAAACAGGATAGAGGGTGTTGCCTTTACAAAAAAACGCGACTTAAAAATTACAAACTGGGATAGCCTGCAGCCATTCTCTCTTGGCCTTCGTATAGGCGCAAAATTTGCGGAGACAGGAACTGAAGGGATGAATGTAACGGCTGTTGCAACAAATGAGCAAGTGTTCACGATGCTCGGCAAAGAACGAGTTGAAATTGCTGTCAGTACGCGAATAGAAGGCCTACTTACTGCGCAAAAACTTGGCCTAAAAGATATTTTTGTCTTGAAGCCGCCACTAGCTAATCTAGAACTTTTTCATTATTTGCACAAAAAACATGCGGCCCTTATTCCTCAACTAACAGCTGCGTTGAAGGACATGCAAAAAGAAGGTCGTATTCAAAGCATTAAGAAGGCCGCATTTCAAAAATTATTTGGCGGATAATCAACTAATACAATCGAACCTTTTGACGTAATAACTCCTGCTGAAGAAGAGATATATTCATCGCATCAAAGGCAAGGTCATGTTTGACCGAGATTGCGGCTGCAACACCGGCCCCCTGCCCAGTCACTGCACAGCACATCATATTTCGAGTAGCGGCATGGCTCACTTTATCGCCGCCAGTTGCACGCCCTGCAACTAACAGGTTAGACACGTTTTTCGGGACCATTGTTCTGTAAGGAACTTGGAAATAGCGCCCTGTAGTTGGCAATATCAAGATACCATATCCGTCAATGAACTCCGGAAAGATACCTATTGTATCTTCGAACTTTCCTTGCTCACGAACGTCCAGTTCAGTCATATTATAAGCAGCATCGATCTTACGGGTATCTCGAATTCCGAGGGTCATGCCGAAATTGCGAAGTCTTGCACCTTCGCAGCCGCTTTGAAATTTCTTCAGTGCATTGACGGCAAGAAGTGCCTGTCGCCGCCCTTCAATCTCGAATTTAGTCAAATCAGTAGGATCTGTTCCGTCACATTCCGCGAGATGAACCAAATTAAGATAGGTCAAATCGCCGCTGTCATATATAGCACCCCAGGTTCCGGAGATCGTATTCAGGTTTTTCGGAATAAGCCCGGATTTCACCGCTTGTTCAAACGGTTTTCTGAGAAAAGGTGAAAACATTTTGTCTTCTTTACCTGTTGTCTCAACTGTCCATTCACCACTTTCCCAATCTTTGTAGGTTTGCGGGTTTGCTTTGACATCATCAATAAATTTTTGCTTGTCGATACCGGTCATTGAGAACATGACAGAGGCTGCCATCATCTCTTCCTTGGGTGTTTTCAAGGTAATCGCACCAGCCCGATGCGCGATATCGGCGTCACCGGTTGCGTCAATCACACGTTTCGCCAAGATCGCTTCTCGGCCTGCTTTACTTTCCGTTATGATACCGCGAATTTCTGTTCCCTGCATGATTGGCGCGACGAATGAACGGTGCAGCATTGGAGTAATTCCGGCCTCTAACACCAGTGCGTCGGCTACCGGTTTAAATGCTTCCGCGTCAATGGCATAACTATCAGATTGAGGTTCCGGAACACCGGCACCGCTTGCTTTAGCTCTCTCTTCAAACTCCCGTCCAATTCCTTCAGAATCGATTGTTTTTTCGTGGCGATACCAAGCGAAGCCTTCAACGCCAACTGCCGTGATATTACCTCCGAAACAGCCATATCGCTCAACCAACGTAACAGAGACACCGGCCCGCGCAGCACCAAGTGCAGCCGCCAAGCCTCCGGGTCCAGATCCAACCACCAAGACATCAGTTTGATGTATCACGTCTATTTCACGTGCCGGTTCAGTTATCTTCATCATCATGTTACCAATCAATACTTATGTTTTGCTGGCTTTCGCCTGCTCCAACAACCACTCTGAGAAAATTTGCGCGTGCGGATGTGGAGATATAATTTTAGGTGTCAACAGGAAGAAACCTTCTTTAACGGGGACAAACAAATCAAAGGGTGCCACAAGGTTTCCTTTTCCCAATACATGATTTGCAATGGAACTTCTACCCAATGCGACACCATGCCCAGAGGCCGCCATTTCAAATGATACGATGGAAGTATCGAAATGAATTCCGTGCACAGAACTTTCGCTAGTGATGCCGGCTGATTTCAGCCAAATCGCCCATCCTTCTTCATATCCATCGACATGAAGCAACGTGTGGTTCTTCAAATCTTCCGGCGCCCGAAGTGCGTTTTCACCTTGCAAAAGATCTGGATGACAAACGGGGAATAGTTTCTCTGACGTTAGCCGTTCTGCAGAAAATCCGTCCCAGTCCCCGACCCCATATCGTACTTCCAGATCGACGTCACTTTCGTCAATTTCAGTATTCCAAACAGTGCTGACAACACGAAGCCCAATATCTGGATGCTTTTGTCGGAACGCACCCAATCGGGGTCCTAACCATAATGCTGAAAATCCCACTGATACCCGCAACGTTAACAGTTCAGCTTTTCGTTGCCCGAACACTTCCTCGGTACCAACAGCAAGTCGGTCAAAAGCATCTTTCACTTTTGGAAGATATGCTTCACCCGCCTTTGTCAGCACAAGACTACGAGCACGCCGTTGAAATAACAGCTCACCAAAATGATGCTCAAGATTTTTGACTTGTTTGCTAACAGCTGTTTGAGTCAAACCCAACTCACTGGCCGCGAGGGTAAAACTTAAATGGCGTGCAGATGCCTCAAAGGCTCTCAACCAAACCAGCGAAGGGATACGTTTACTCATATTACAACATCATTCTCTTTCTGCAGTAGTAGCCCATAACTTGGAATTTCATGCCTCAACTTTTGTTGGGGCAGAGTATCTATTTTAGTCATTTGCAAGCAATCACATTTTTTCGCCTAATAGCAACATATAACCGAAAATGCAAATATTGAGACAAACATGAGCAAACAAATTTCTCTAAGCCCGCGAATTAAAAAATCTCCCTTCTACGACGCAACTGTTCGCCACGGCGCATTGGGTTTCAGCGTCTATAACAAGATGTATTTACCTATTGGATATGATGATCCGGAAACAGAATTCTGGTCATTAGTGAATGATGTCACCTTGTGGGATGTGGCTGTTCAGCGCATTGTGGAGATTACAGGGCCCGACGCATTTGAGTTTACAAACATGCTCACTCCCCGAGATTTGACCAAATGCAAAGTCGGTAACTGCAAATATGTTCTGATTACAGATCAGAATGGCGGTATTTTAAATGATCCCGTTTTATTGCGATTGGCCGAAAATCACTTTTGGCTCTCGCGTGCAGACAGCGACATCCTGATGTGGGCAAAAGGAGTTGCCGTAAATTCCGGCCTTGACGTAACGATCGGAGAACCCGATGTCGCGGCCATGCAACTTCAGGGACCGAAATCAATCGATGTTGTGCGAAAGCTCTTCGAGCCTGCGGCCCTTGATCTCAAATATTACGATTTCATGGAAACTACTCTGGCTGGTGTCCCCGTAATTCTGGCGCGCACAGGTTGGAGTGCTGAACGAGGCTATGAGATCTATTTGAGAGGAACTGAGAACGGCGCTGAAGTTTTCGATTCCATTCTCGAGGCCGGAAAAGAGTTCAATATCAAGCCCATATCCCCCAATAGAATTCGCAGAATTGAAGGTGGTATTCTGGATTACGGTGTTGATATGAACGAGACAACGAATCCATTTGAAATTGGCATGGACCGCCTGGTTAGCTTGGACACTGAGCAAGACTTCATCGGCAAAGAGGCTTTGCAATCCATAAAAGAAAAAGGCGTTCAAAGAAAAATTGCGGGTGTGATCCTTGATGGCGATCCGCTGAATTACAATGAGTATGCTTGGCCGGTTCTCTCACATGATGTTGAAATCGGCGAACTTACTTCTTGCGTATATTCACCGCGCATTAAGAAAAATATTGGGTACGCAATGCTGCCAATCGAATTGACAGCGATCGGCACAGATTTCACCATTCAAACCAATCAAGGACTACGATCTGCAACTGTAGTGGAAATGCCGTTCTACGATCCTAATAAATCGCTTTCGCGTAAATAAAGATCAGAGAATTTGTTTTTTTTTTGCAAATGAGTGTTAAGTTAAAAACAACAAGTAATTTTGATGGCTGAGGATAAGGTTTTTATACTTAAATTTCATGACGCAAAATAAACGCCCCTCAGTACCATTATTATTCAGGCCTTATTTTAGGCCAAACAACATTATGATTTTATTGGAAATAAAAATATCTGCTTCTGCGCTGTTCTTGGGAGGACGGTGACGCAGACAGACAAACAAACAAACAAACAAATGGGAGGAAATCGATGTCTACTAAAAATGAATTGGAATACCTGTTAAAATCCGGAAAAGTTTCTCGCCGTGATTTTATAGGTCGCGCAGCAGCACTTGGTGTCTCAGCCACTATGGCCTCAACATTGTTTGCGGGCTCCGCATCTGCAGCTCCTAAAAAAGGCGGCCGCCTTCGCTTGGGTATTGCTGGTGGGTCAACAACAGAATCCATCGACACTGCGACCCTACCAGGCTTCATGGCACAGCAATTGTCATTTGGACAGCTTCGCAATTGCCTCGTTGAGATTGACGCAAACGGTAAGCCTGTTCCTGAACTTGCAGAAAGCTGGAGCTCGTCTGCAGATGCCAAAAGCTGGACTTTCAAGCTTCGTAAAGGGGTAGAGTTCCATAACGGCAAAACAATGACGGCTGAAGACGTCATTCATTCCATCAATCATCACCGTGGTAAAGATTCCAAGTCTGCAGCGAAATCTCTTGTCGCAGCGATTGACGAATTAAAGGCCGATGACAAATACACTGTGACCTTCAACCTTAAAGAAGGAAGCGCCGACTTCCCATTTGTCGCAAGTGATTATCATTTGGGTATTGTTCCTGTGGGAACAACCGGCAAAGACATGGAAAAAGGAATGGGCACAGGCGGCTATATCCTGGAAAGCCATGAGCCCGGTGTTCGCGCGTTTACCAAACGAAATCCAAATTATTGGAAAGAAGGCCGCGCGCATTTTGATGAGATTGAAACCATCGGGATTGAAGATTCAACCGCCAGAACCAATGCATTGAAAACTGGTCAAATTGACTTCATGAACCGTGCTGAATCAAAAACCTTCCATCTTTTGGGAAGACTGGCCGGTATTGAAGCCATTAAGACCACTGGCACGAAGCATTACACAATTCCGATGCATTCTGATCAGGCGCCTTACAATAATGTGGATGCGCGGTTAGCGTTGAAATATGCCATTGATCGTGAAGCTGTTGTGAAAACAATCCTGCGGGGACACGGCCTTGTTGGTAACGATCACCCAATCGCGCCATCAAACCAGTATTTCAATACCGATCTGCCGGTCCGCGAATATGATCCGGAAAAAGCAAAATTCCATATGAAAAAAGCGGGTCTATCTGACCACAAATTCAGACTTCACACGTCTGATGCAGCCTTTGGCGGTGCTGTAGATACAGCCGTTCTTTATAAAGAACATGCTGCAAAAGCTGGTATCAACATCGAAGTTGTCCAAGAGCCGAAAGATGGGTACTGGGATAATGTTTGGATGAAAAAAGAATGGACATTCAGTTTCTGGAGTGGCCGTCCTACCGAAGACTGGATGTTTACCATTGGCTACGCAGAAGGCGGAGCATGGAATGAAAGCTTCTTCTCTCACGAGCGTTTCAACATGTTGATGAAAGCCGGCCGTGCTGAACTGGATGATACTAAACGCCGCGCCATTTATTACGAAATGCAAGAAATTTGCAGTAACGAAGGCGGCAGCGTCATTCCAATGTATGCAAGTGATTTGGCAGGCGCCAGTTCTAAACTGGGACATGACAAGATCGCTGCAAACTGGGAAGGCGATGGCATGAAAATTGCCGAACGTTGGTGGTTCAAATAAGGGAATGTCATTCCCAATAAGGACACCTAGTTTATGAATAGTATTCTTAAAATTGTTGCCCAGCGCTTAGCGCTGGGCATCTTCACCTTATTTGTTATTTCTCTCGTCATTTTTCTGGGCGTCGAAGCACTTCCTGGAGATTTGGCAGAAGCCGTTTTGGGACGTTCAGCGTTACCGGAAACCGTTGCTGCTTTTCGCCGCGAGCTTCGCCTCGATCTGCCGATGCATATTCGCTACATCGAATGGTTGACCGCCTTTGTACAAGGGGACCTTGGAAATTCTTTGGCAAATGGCCGCGAAATTTCAGAATTGATTGGCGTAAGATTAGCCAACACTCTTTTCCTTGCATTGTTTGCCGCAAGCATCGCAGTTCCCGTCGCGGTCGGTCTTGGCATTTTGGCAGCCCTATACCGCGAAACCTGGTTTGATAAAAGCATCTCCATGGTGACATTGAGTACGATCTCAGTCCCTGAATTTTTTATCGGCTACATTATGATCGCGTTTCTCGCGGTCCAAACAAACATATTCCCCAGCATATCCAATATCACGTGGGAAATGCCCTTTTTTGATCGCCTCTATGCTTCGGCATTGCCCGCGATCACCCTCACTTTTGTGGTCATGGCCCATATGATGAGGATGACAAGAGCCGCTATCGTGAATTTGCTTATGTCGCCTTATATTGAAATGGCTACGCTCAAAGGGCTGCCGAGATGGCGTGTCATTCTTATGCATGCCTTTCCAAACGCCCTCTCTCCCATCATCAATGTGATCATTATCAATCTCGCGTTTTTGGTGGTCGGTGTGGTTGTAGTCGAAGTAGTGTTTGTCTATCCAGGCCTCGGTCAGCTATTGGTCGATTCAGTTTCCTCACGTGATCTTCCCGTTGTTCAAGCAAGTTGCCTGATTTTTGCCGCAACCTATGTTCTGCTCAATCTAACTGCAGATATTCTGTCGATTGTCACCAATCCCAGAATGCTGCATCCGAAATAGGGACCGCGGATGTTTAGTAATTTTCTTAAAGAACTTAAAAACGCACCCTTTGCAGCGCAGCTGGGTGTCTTCATTATCATCGTCTATCTGATAGCTGCAATATTCGCTCCGCTCATCGCCCCTTACGCCGAAACTGAGATTATTGGTGATGTCTGGGAAGAAATGAGTAGCAAAAGTTGGCTCGGGACAGATCAAATCGGCCGCGACCTTTTTACCCGTTTGATTTACGGCGCCCGAAATACCATTTCCATTGCCTTTGTCACAACCATATTGTCGTTTTTTATCGGCATTTGTGGCGGCTTTATGGCCGCTGTTATTGGTGGGTGGATTGATCAGGGCATGAGCCGGTTTGTCGACATCATGATGTCCATTCCGATCTTAATCTTCGCGCTGATGATTCTATCCGTATTGGGAACCTCCACTCCGGTTCTAATTGGCGTCATTGCTGTTCTGGATTCAACACGGGTGTATCGCTTATCCCGCGCTGTTGCCATGGATGTAGTTGTCATGGATTTTGTTGAAGCCGCGAAGCTACGCGGTGAAAACACATGGTATTTGATGAGCCGTGAAGTTCTGCCCAATACGCTTGCTCCTCTAGTAGCAGAATTTGGCTTGCGCTTTTGTTTTGTATTTCTGTTCATCAGTTCTCTCAGCTTTCTGGGGCTGGGTATCCAACCCCCAACCGCCGACTGGGGGAGCATGGTCCGAGAAAATAGCGGGGCCATTACCTTTGGCATCTTGACCCCTCTTGTCCCCGCGGCAGCCATCGCCATCCTGACCATTGGTGTAAATCTCGTGGTTGACTGGTTCCTTCATAAAACAGCCGGTATCAAGGATAGCTAGGATGATTGATCTCACACCCAAATCTGAACGTTTACTCACAATGAAGGGCCTTTGCATTCAGGGGCGCACAGGCGAGACTTGGATCGACATCGTTAAAGGGGTTGATGTTCATCTTAACCGCGGCGAAGTCCTCGGCCTCATTGGTGAGAGCGGCGCAGGAAAATCAACAATTGGTCTTGCCGCTATGGGATTTGCGCGCCCCGGCTGCCGTATTGTTGGCGGAGAGCTGGACTTTGACGGTATTAACCTACGAACGGCCTCTCCTCGTCAATTGCAAAAACTGCACGGCAAACGAATAGCCTATGTTGCACAAAGTGCCGCCGCGTCTTTTAATCCCGCATTTCGGCTTATTAATCAGTTTGCTGAAAGCCCTGTCCAACATGGTGTATCGTCTTATGACCAAGCCGTCGAAGATGGTAAGCAGCTATTCCAGACGCTTAACCTTCCTGACCCGGAAAACTTTGGTTTTCGCTACCCCCATCAAGTATCAGGCGGACAGTTACAACGGGCAATGACCGCCATGGCCATGTCATGCAAGCCGGATTTGATTATATTCGATGAGCCGACAACAGCACTGGATGTTACAACCCAAATTGAAGTGCTAGCGGCGATCAAACATATTGTTAAACGCTTCAATACGGCAGCAATTTACGTCACCCATGACTTAGCCGTTGTCTCGCAAATGGCGGACCGAATTATGGTCCTTCGACACGGCGAATTGGTAGAAGAAAATACGACACGGGAAATGATTGAAGCCCCGCAAAAGGAATATACCCGGGACCTATTATCAACTCGCACCTACAGAAAGGCGCCGATCTCGTTAGAGGAATCCGAAAAACCCATATTGGAAGTTAAAAATCTCAATGCGTTTTATAGCGATTTCCATGTCCTGAAAGACATAAACTTGCGCGTGCTACCAGCGACAACCATGGCCGTTGTTGGCGAGAGTGGCAGTGGTAAAAGTACATTGGCACGCTGCATAACGGGCCTACTCCCTCCTAAAACCGGAACGATCGAGTTTGAGGGTGATACGTTACCTAGCAGCTACAAAAACAGAGACAAGGAACAGTTGCGCCGAATTCAGATGATTTATCAGATGCCCGACACAGCCTTAAATCCGCGTCAGCGCATTAGCGAAATCATCGGCCGCCCTCTTACCTTCTATCTTGGCCTCACCGGTGCCGAGCGGGATAAACGTATAGCAGAGTTGCTGGAGTTAATCGAATTACCTACAGACTTTGCCAACCGTATTCCGTCCGAACTATCTGGCGGTCAAAAACAGCGTATCTGTATCGCCCGCGCGCTGGCGGCAAATCCTGACCTCATCATCTGTGATGAAGTGACCTCAGCCCTCGATGAGCTTGTGTCTGAAGAAATTCTGAAATTGCTTCAACGCCTGCAAGACGAATTAAAGGTATCGTATTTGTTCATCACCCATGACCTTGCCACCGTAAAAGCTATTTCAGACGAAATCATTGTCATGCTTCAAGGTGAGATTGTCGAACAAGGACGACGGGACACCGTCCTGACACCTCCCTTCCACGAGTATACAGATTTGCTCCTGTCATCGGTCCCCGAAATGGACCCAGATTGGCTCGACAATTTGTTGGAAAAAAGACAACAAACGAGTGAGCGCTGATTTAGCCACGAATTGGCTCGCTAAGGCCTCATAATCAGTCACATTTGGACGAATATTTATCCTAAGCACTTTCTAACTCGTCAACCGATGGGAACGCCGTCGTTTGTCTGAAAACGACTTCAAATTATGTGGATATTTGAAAGCACTTATTGGGCCTTCCACACTACATACAAATACAAAACGTTTTGTCGTTTTAAGTCAGATATTCGTATTTTTTGGTCAATCATTTTCCTAGTTTGACACCTATACTCAATCTAACAAATGAGGAAGTTGCAAAATGAATTACGACGTATTTATCACTTGTGCCGTCACGGGATCGGGCGACTCAACATCGAAAAGTAACAAAATTCCTGTTACACCAAAAGAAATTGCTGACGCGTCGATTGAAGCCGCAAAAGAAGGAGCTGCCATAGCTCACGTCCATGTACGTGACCCTGATACTGGCGCCCCCTCGAGAGACCCTGAACTATACAAACAGGTCGTTGACCGCATTCGCAGTAGTGACACTGATGTTATCATCAATCTCACTGCTGGAATGGGCGGCGACATTGTGTTTGGAGGTGTAGAGAAACCACTCCCCCTGAATAATGAGGGTACAGACATGGTAGGCGCAAGCGAGCGGCTAGATCATATCAGAATGTTGTTACCGGAAATTTGTACCCTTGATTGCGGTACAATGAATTTCTCTGAAGGTGACTATGTAATGACCAATACGCCATCGATCTTAAGAGAGATGGCCCGTCAGATGACCTCGCTCGGGGTTCGTCCAGAAATCGAGATATTTGATACCGGTCATCTGGTCATGGCTAAACAATTAGTCGCAGAAGGCCTAATTGAGGATCCAGTAATGGTACAACTCTGTATGGGCATCCCATACGGAGCACCAAATGATCCTCTAAGTCTGATGGCTATGACCCGCAACATACCGGAAAATTGGACATATTCAGCCTTTTCTATTGGCAGAATGCAGCTACCGTATGTCGCGATGGCAGCGCTTTCCGGTGGGAATGCCCGTGTTGGATTAGAAGATAATATTTACCTTGGAAAAGGGCGGCTAGCTTCAAATGGCGAATTGGTTGCTAGTGCAAACACTATACTGACAACTATGGGGGCTCGTATCATGTCCCCTCAAGAAGTACGTCGAAAACTCAAGCTGACCAAAAGAAGTTAAAATCAAAATGCAAAAATTTTCTAAGATCGCAGTAATTGGCGGCGGCGTAATCGGTGGTGGCTGGGTCGCACGTTTTCTTTTGAACGGACTGAATGTTGCGTTATTTGATCCCGCGCCAGATGCTTTAGCTAAAGTCACTGCATTAATTGCGAATGCGGAACGCGCGTATGAAGAACTTTTCGGCAGTGACGTTCCCCGCAAAGGAACACTTACACTGGCCGAAACTATAGAGGAGGCCGTTAATGACGCTGATTTCATCCAAGAAAGTATACCAGAGAACTTGGAGCTGAAGAAATCGGTACTGGCTGAAATTGACGCCCTCGCGCCTAAATCAGTTCTAATCTGCTCTTCTACATCAGGATTGCGACCATCTGTTTTACAAGAAAACCTCACCCACCCTGAAAGATTTATGGTTGGTCACCCATTTAACCCTGTTTACTTGTTACCACTCGTTGAAATCTGCGGTGGCGATCTGACATCTTTTGAAAACAAAGAACGGGCGGCATCGTTTTATACTGATATTGGTATGAAGCCCTTGGTGTTAAAGAAAGAAACCGATGCATTTATCGCCGATCGCTTAATGGAGGCCTATTGGCGTGAAGCCTTGTGGTTAGTTAAAGAAGGCATCGCGTCAGTAGAGGAAATTGATGATGCAATCCGATATGGAGCTGGGTTGCGTTGGGCGATGATGGGGACGTTTCAAGTCTACCGCATTGCCGGAGGCGATGCAGGTATGCGCCATTTTCTATCTCAGTTCGGCCCATCCTTAAAATGGCCTTGGACCAAATTGATGGATGTACCTGAATTGAACGACCATCTAGTCGAAACCATCGTACAACAATCTGACGAACAATCCGGTTCACTTTCAATCCGTGAACTTGAGCATATTCGCGATGATGGGCTTATTGGCATAATGGAAGCCTTGCAAACGATCGACTGGGGTGCAGGACATCTATTAAAGTCCTACAAATCTCTGCTAAAAACTAAAAATTCCGTTGCTCAGCCGCTTGATTTGACGAAGCCACTGCCACTATACCAAACGACCGTCAAGAATAGCTGGATCGATTATAACAAACATATGACAGAACATCGTTATCTCCAGGTTTTTGGTGAAACGACTGACAAATTTCTAGCACTTATCGGTGTAGATGACGACTATCTGGCGTCGGGGCATTCTGTTTTTACACTGGAAACGCATATCCGTCACTTAAAGGAAGTTGCACAAGGGGAAAAAATTGCTATTTCAACCCAACTCCTTGGTCTGGATAGTAAGCGTATTCGAGTTTTACATGTAATGTCTCTAGAGCGTACAGGGGATATCTTGGCAACAGCGGAACAAATGTTAATGCATGTAAATACCAAGAAACAATCTGCATGCGATTTTCAAAATCAGCTTGCAGAATACCTTTCTAAAATTTGGAAAAACCACAAGGGCCTTCACATTCCAGAGTTCACAGGTGAAGGTATTAGATCATTAGCTTAACCACACTTTAATCGGCGTTTTTCCCTCGCGAGCATACGTAAAGCCGACCCTAGTTCGTCTCGATCGACATAACAGCCTTCAAGCAAGCGCGAGCCTGTATTTGGAAAAAACTCTGTTCGGGCATGAAGGACACGCCGATTATCAAATGCGATCATATCACCCGATCCCATTTTATATTGAATTTTGAAACGCTCTTCTTGCAGCATGTGAAGTAAATGGTGCTTGGCTTCCAGAGCGTTTTTCAATTCATCGCGTGGGAGATGGGTAATCGGTGACGTGAGAAACGTATTAATTCTATGCTCAACGGGATTACCGGCTTCATCCAGACGAA
Organism: Alphaproteobacteria bacterium 46_93_T64; assembly: GCA_002163135.1. GTDB lineage: Bacteria > Pseudomonadota > Alphaproteobacteria > Sneathiellales > Sneathiellaceae > Sneathiella. Next base: position 345,498 of record MAAN01000011.1, on the reverse strand, counting down.
TAAGGGGGCCCGATGCTTGATAATCGCAAATCAAAGACCGATTTTTAAAACTATAATTTACCCCCGTAATCGTTTCATATACATCCGGAGCCTCGACCTTCAAGATTTTCGCCAAATGAAACGCATCTGCGAGTACACTGTCGCCTCCTTTTGCATCATTTACCATACAATGCAAAAACTGCAGGCCAGGAGGCGTCTCTCGAGTCGGAAGATCCATATGAAGGGGTAGTTCCACCGACAAATATGCGTTTGAATCAGCATCCGGTTTGGAAACTACTTCAAACATCGTTCCGAAATTGGTTGAGCGGACCTGTCCAATTCTTTTTGCCATCTCCAGCACTGCTTTTGATTGGGTAGGTACGTTCCTCACCAAAGTAAGGCCATACGTGTCAAGAGCTGTCAGCCATTCGCATAAATGGTCATCATCGTTAAGAATTTGTAGTGCATCGAAGTCTGGTATTTGAAAATTGTGATCCCAGGTTGGTCGGATTTTCATTTGTACAGCTTGAGCCCAACCATCGTAACTGTTGGCTCTTAGCCAACCAGGATTGAAACAACTTGCATGTCCATCTGTAGACCAATGAACTACGACATATCCTTTATCATCAAGCCTTACTTGAACAGCCTGAACATCGACAGGAATATCCGTCACATCCATCAACGTCTCTCGTGTAATGTCACTATGGCAGACCCGACAAGGGCATTGTTCTCTCAGCCACAAAGGAAGAAACGAACTCGTTTTGTGATCATTCCATCGGACAACGATGTCTCCATCACGAATTTGAACATCTTCGATCTCAAATTCAATCGGCCAGAAATCCATATCCGGCGTTTCCAATGTAAATGATGGGGTTTCATCGAATTTTTTAATCAAATTCATTCCTAACTCCCTTCAGAATTACATCGAAATTATAATATAAGACTTGCAATTGAGATTGACCAAAAACTATTATTCTTTGACCTCAACTAACAAATTGGAGATGATCATGAAATCTATAGGCATCGTCCTATTCGATGGTTTTCCCATGATGTCCCTCTCCTGCATTACCGAGCCGTTGCGGGTCGCAAACCGAGAAAACCATCATCCAGTATTCGAATGGAAGATGATCACTGAACACGGACAACCCGTTTCATCTTCAAGCAACATCAAACTTTCTGTGGATCATTGCTTTAACAGCGACTTTCAACCTGACATCCTGCTTGTTCTAACGTCTTATTACCCGGAAAAAACTGTCACCAAATCTTCCATTGAATTTCTGCGAAAGCATGCGACGCGAAACATCCTTATGGGGTGCGTCGACACAGGTGCCTTGTTGTTTGCCAAATCTGGGCTTTTAAAGAACCGAAAAGCTGCAGTTCATCATGAAAGCCTCAAAGCACTTCGGGACCCATACGCGGCAAACGTATTTGTCGATCTATTATTCGATTTTTCCGAAACTTTCTGTTCTAGTGCAGGCGGCGTCGCTACTCTCGATATGACACTTGCTTTAATAGCCCATTTCAACGGAAAAACGTTGGCTGCAGCCGTTGCCAAGGCGATAAATTATCGACCGCTAGCCTCAACTTTCTCGCAGTTAGAACTTGGGAAAGACTGGTCTGTATCACGCTTGGACAAACGTCTTGCAGATGCTATTCAAATTATGCTGGAAAATATCGATGAGCCCGTGCCTATTTCAAATATTGCTACGCAATTAGAATTAGAAGGCTGGCAACTTCGACGCAAATTCCAGAAGTATTTCGGCGCAACACCCGCGCGATACTATCTCAATCTCAGATTGGAAAATGCAAGAGCGCTCCTAAAAAACTCTCAAAAATCGGTTGGCGATATAGGAATTCAATGCGGTTTTTCGAACATTGAATCCCTTAGTCGCAGCTACAAAACTCGATTTGGCATACAACCATCTAAAGATAGAGACTATTAATGTGCCTACCCAAAATATCCCGCAACAAATTTACCTCTATGTTGTAATTGTTTCTGCGAAACCATCCACTGCAATCACTTGGCCATTAATATTCTTGCCAAGATCTGAAGAAAGAAAAATTGCCATGTCGGCGATTTCTTCAACATCAATAAAACTACCCATGGCGGATTGACGCTCGTAACTTTCCCGAATTTCCTCTTCACTTACCCCTTTTGCAATCGATTCACGTGCAATAACACCGTCCATTCGGGAATTGTTTATTGAGCCGGGTGCAATGCTGTTGGTTCGAATACCGAAAGGTCCCAATTCCATTGCCAGAGTTTTGGTCAAACCAATCATGGCCCATTTTGATGCAGCATATGGGGCTCGCATCGGATAGGCCAATATTCCGGCAGTGGAGGAGATATTTATGATTGAGCCTCCCCCCTGATCCTTCAAGAAAGGGACAACTTGACGGCAACACAAGAAACATCCGTCGATATTAACGCTCATACAGGAACGCCAGTCAGCTAGAGAAATATTTTCCAAAGGCGATGTGGGGCCAGATATACCCGCATTGTTAACAAGAATATCGATACTTCCCATTTTGTCTATTGCCGTCTCGAACAAATGGGTGACTTGTTCTTCATCAGAAATATCCGCTTTTACAGCAGTTAGTGAAGGATGTGCTTTCGATAACGCCGCAAGACTTGTGCCGTCAACATCGCAAACTGTCACGTTTGCCCCAAGCGATTGATACCCCAGTGCTATCCCTAAACCGATCCCTGACCCGCCTGCGGTTACAATGACATTTTTTCCCGAAATTCCTTTCACACAACACCTCTTTCTTTAGTTGAGAGAGATATTTCCATCAAACTGGCGACAACGCAATCATGAACATGCAAGAGAAGTGCAGTGGTGACGGCAGCAGTGTTCCCTGACACCCGCAGAGGCGACCATCGAAAAGCTTATAGCCTGGATGACATTTTATCACGGATAGCGCTTATATTTTCGATGCTATTCGCACGACAGTTTCTGGAAGGGTTTGGTATTAATATTCAGCAGACTAATTGGTCGTTGAGATTAAATTTAGTTGGATATGACGCGATTTCGTCCGGCGTTTTTGGCCTCATAAACAGCCGTATCAGCCCGTTTCAAGACTTCATCCAAGGTTTTGTCGTTACTTGCCATCTCAGCGACCCCAATACTGACTGTGACAGACAAGTCATCACGACCACAGGCCATACTCTCAACGACTTTACGTATTTTCTCAGCTATTATCATCGCATTCGCGCATGTGGAATGCGGAAGTGTCACAACAAATTCTTCTCCACCATAGCGCCCGAAAATATCTGTTTGCCGAATAGTACTTTTTATTTTTTTTGCGAACATTTCCAAGACCGCATCGCCTGCATCATGCCCGTACCCATCATTGACGGACTTGAAATGATCTATATCCATTAAAAGTATAGAAAGAGGGGTGGCATAGCGGCGAGCCATAGAAAATTCTCTTTCGGAGGAATCCATCAAATGCCGTCGGTTCGAAATCCCGGTTAAACTATCAGTGGTCGCTAGGCGTCGTAATTCTTCTTCAACAACTTTTACACTGGTGACATCAAGGTACAGACCATCAACAACTTTTTGGCCACTACGATTTTCCCGTCCACGCAAAAACATGTGCACCCATTTTTTCACTCGTTCACTGGTGGTCACTCGTACAATGATATCCCGTTCCACAGAATTTTCTATGATGTCTGTCATTACATCGTCGAACAAATCAACGTCATCAGATACGATTTTTTTGCGAAGAAAATTGGGGTCATCTGAAACAGTATCATAGTCCGTGGAGAGCAACTGCTCGACACCACGGCTGAGATAGCTTGCTTCTGTTGTGCCGTCCTCTGACACCCGAACCTGATGAATTACTGCAGGTAGATTGTCAGTAAGAAGCCTAAGCCTCGTTTCGTTATCCTGTTGCTCCAAAGTTATTTTACGTAATCTATTTTCACGCGCTTCGACATTTGTCATATCGTGAATTTCGATCAAGCAATTGCGGTTATTTGGCTCAATCGAGATCGGTTTGATATACGTTGTATAGAGTAAAGGTCCGTCATCTTTATTCATCAGGGGAAGAACTGCCCCGTGAAATTTATGAGACAACACAGATGACATACCAAGGGTCAATGCTTGATTGATCGAGTTTTGAAACCTTCTCAACAATCCGCTTCCGAATAGCTGTTCAAGGGTTTTTCCCAGAGCTTCATCCGTTTCAATAGCTGAGAAAAGAGCCATTTTCTGGTTCCAGATAACGACAACGCCCTCTTTATCCAAAACGATACTACCAAACTCAGCTTTGTCGATAACAATGCTCAGAATACCCGATAAATGATCTAATACTTTTTTGTCTTGGACGGTGACCGCCATATCATACACCTAGAATACCATTCAGATATTCTTCTAATGATTTTTTTAGATTTTTAACAGATGGAAGTTCTAGCAGGAAAAGCACATATCCTTCGATGCCACTTTCATGCGTTTTGAATTCAACAGCACAGAATAGATTTGTTTGTGTATCATCCAACTTGGTGTCGCCAGCCAACAACACACCCACCGGACCGCCACGGACATATTGTGGAATTTCAACTTCAATTTCCAAGCCAAGGGTGTCAACCATGGTAGCGATACAAGCATTCAGAATTACATTGCCGACTTCAGACAGAGCCTCTTGCTCCATTTCTGTCATTTCATCGTCAACCGCCATGTCTTTAAGCAAGGCTTTGACCAGATTAAAGCTCTTCTGAATTGGGAACAAAAGTGCAGAACGGCCAAATACACTTCCGTTAAAATCCTGAAAGACATAAGACATACCTTCTGGATTTTGCTCAGCCAAATCATTCGTGATTTCACTTCTGGATACCAGACGAATTTTAGGGATATTGAGGATGACTTCTTCGCCCACCATCTCACTTAGGCTGTTTGCGGCAACACCAATACCCAAATTCATGATTTCAGTTAGCGCGTCTATTTGGTCTTCAGACCAATCTAGGGTCTCCAAATCCTTCATTGAGGCTTTTCCATACGTGCTTTGTCAGCTACTTTCAGAAACTCCGCAACAGCGTCATTTGTGATAGGTTTAGCGACAAAAGAAATTCCTATGCCCTCGGCTTGTTCCTGAATTGTGTTTTGAATGTTGGCAGTGCATAAGGCAATCGGGATGGTTTTATCTTTATCTCGGAATTTTTGGGCCAGTTCAATTCCATTTATTCCCGGCATATGATAGTCGACTAGGATAATGTCAGGTTTATCTTCTTCAAAGGCGATCAACCCTTCTTCCCCATTCGCAGCCTGCGCTATACTCCATTCAGGATTATAAACTGAAATGGCTCGTTGCAGCATAATACGTGCGAGCTTACTGTCATCAACAATCAAAACCTTACATTCGTTTCCCATAAAGAGAATTCCTCCTTGTCACATGTTCCTGATGAAGCAAGCTACACAAGTAACAGTTAACAATTACCTTGCATTTTTCACTTATTTTAGAAAAAACCAGCAAAACTAATCTTACATCACCTAATGAGAGCGCCCACGGGACAGATTAGCGAGCACAAATTCTAGATGATCAATCGCCTCTACTATCAAAGTTCCTGACGAGTTCAGAGATATCATCCGCTGATCAGGAGTTGGAAGAACTGCTCATAATTATTTGTCTTTATTCGATTTTTTTTACAGCCAAAGGCATCTCCGTTATCGCAGGCCATTCGAAAATATTTAGCAGCCTTTTCTTTTCTCTGTGCGACACCTTGGCCAAATTCATACGAATGACCAACGCCGGAACATTCCTTGGCATTCCCGCCGTCGCAGACTTTCTTTTGCATACCAAATGATTTTAAAAAAAACGAGAAAGCTGTTTTATCGTTTTGTACCACCCCGTTGCCTTTGTCATACAAAATGGCAATACCGTAACAGCTGGAATGATTTCCTGACGTACATTCTTGTTCATACAATTCAGCAGCCCGCTTGTAATTAGACAGTGACAATTTTTGATTTTGTGTCAAACAAGCTGCTGGTCGAACTGGTTAGAGACTTTTGAATATTTTTCTTAGCAATAACCGTTTATCGCCCTTTTCACGGATAGAAAACTCTATGGCCACGTCTTCATCTTCAAGGTTTTTTACACAACTGATAAACCGTTTTTCATTGGGTGCTGGATCAATTTCTGTCCAAACCATTTTAAGGGATGCGGGCGAGCAGTGATGGATACTTCTCGGCATTATGTGAGACAAAATATCTCGTTGCGCCATATCAAAGGATGTCTCTATTGTCAGATCCTCAAGGCAGGGTTTTTCCCGCTGAATTATTACACAACTCTTTGCCTCGGCAAGAACAAATGCACCGGAATATAACTGAGGTTCTGTTGGATTAAGCCGTAAATTGGGAATTTCGAGTTTCGAAATATTTGTAATGGCGAAAGGGCTACAGCCACCACTGGTGTGTCTTCGAACTGATAGATTATAATAGTCATTACGTATGGGCAAAATTGGAGCAGACGCAGACAAATAGGATACAAACTCGCTAGTAGACACGGTGATCAGATCACCATACGCGGGTTCTAGCTCAATTCGCCCGTTTTCATGACTTGCGATCCGAATAAAAATTTCTTCATCTACATATCCGCAACTGCCACCTGAGGCGACGTTGTTGAAACCGGCGGAAATAGATATTGCCGCTAAAATCATCAATAATGTACTTATATATATCTTGTTCATTGGGTTTATTGGTCTCGTTATTGTTAATTATTTTTTCTGGTTTTTAAGCCGAATAAGTATTTTTTAAAAAAACTGAACTTTAGTCACATACCCTTTGGTGTCCAGATCCTATAAGAAAAACCCCAGCGACTTCTATTTCGATGTCGCATTAACTGGCGTCGCTTAATGGACTTGTAACTTCGAGTATGCGATCTACTTCCAAGTTCAAGTTATCAATTGATTGTCTGATCCTTGTATACTCATCCCGTTTTTCTAAACGACAGCTTTTGCGTACCCACTGCCAATAATTGGGAAGATCCATATAAAGAGCGTGGATAATTTTCCTCTCATACTGACTAAGGAATTCACCCTCGCTTAATTTATGCCAACCACTTGCCTGAAGCACTTTTCTGGCGGTGTTTGTTTTCTCCAACGCAATCCGTAATTGAGAAGAACTACAGATCTTGAAAATCACATTAATATTCTGCAAGTCTATTGCAAAACCTTCAAAGGGGAGAGGAGCAAGCTTATCTCGGTTTCGGTCCAACGCAACATAACCAACACGGTTAACCAGTGTTTTCCCAAGACGTACATTCGACCCTAGAATAAATGTATTTTCATATTCTTGCGCATGCAATGATTTAAAAGCGTCTTCAAAAAAGATACCACTGACGGGGAGGCGCATTACAATTTTTTCTGTAACAACCCCGTTCAGGTAAAAATCACCCGCTTTATTTGTCGTTGTAGTTTGTGTTTCTAAGTATTCAAAATTATTATGAGGAAAATTTTCTGTAACCGGAATTTGGCTGCGAAATAGCGTGTGTCTGACTATCACATCTTCAATTGGCTCTAAATTCTCTGCATCAATGATGAGACCGGACCAATCAGGATTTTCCTGAACACGCGAATTAATAGGAACACAGGAAACTAGTATAGCTGTCAGCCCCAGAATGACAGTAATTCGACTTAACATAAACAAATCAGCACCATAAACTGCACATACCCACAACGTAGCATTGATTGTGGATGCTAACCTGTTTATTTGCAATGTAATATGGGGTGACCGCGGAAAATCGTCATGTGGAAAGCAACCCCTCCCCAATTGTACACATCGCCATTTCACCTTAAAAGTATTACTCGTTGAGGCATCATTCGCATTGACATCTATCAATCTCGCACTAGATCACCAGAAAAATAAATTGACTTTTTTAGACGACCGTTTATTTAAAAAGTCATGAGTACAATCATCAAAATAACTCGGTCACGGGGTAGGCCTGCCAAAGATCAAGCGGAATATGCTGAAATCTACGACAGGCTCGTCAATGACGGTGTTGCTTTGTTGACTGAAAAGGGATTTGCATCGACTAAGATCGATGAAGTTGTCAAGAAGTCTGGCGTGCCGAAAGGCTCCTTCTACGCTTATTTTGACAGCAAAGAGGCGTTTGGGCTGAAACTTATTGACCATTATGCCCAGTACTTCGTTCTCAAGTTGGATAAGTGCTATGGCAATACTCACCGAACACCGTTGGAGCGAATATCCGACTTTATGCAGGAAGCCCGTGAAGGTATGGCGCGCTTCGATTTCCGTAGAGGGTGCTTGGTTGGAAATCTCGGTCAAGAGATGGCCGTTCTACCAGGCGCATACCGGCAACGTCTAATAGATGTATTTTCCGAATGGCAGGCAAAAACTGAGGCCTGTTTAAGGTCCGCGCAGGAAGCTGGAGAGATCGACCGTGAAATTGATTGCGCCAATAAGGCTGAAGCTTTTTGGATCGGCTGGGAAGGCGCAATTCTTCGGGCAAAGTTGAGCCGTAGTGCTGGACCTATTGATCGATATTCTAAAGATTTTTTGGACGGTTTGAAGCCTAGATCTTCCATATAAAACTAATTTGATTTTTTTTGGCTATTTATTAGACGACTGGTCAATAAATAATATTGATACCGGAACCCGATCGGGTTCTTTGAGGAGATAACGAATGAATGATACAGTAATTGGCAATTCTGCAGACGCTGGCCTAACCCACCTGCAGAATTATATCAACGGCTCTTGCAGTGATGCTTCTGGCTCTGGCGGCCAAGATATTTTTAATCCGGCCACAGGACAAAACTCAGCCCGTGTTACATTCTCAACCGTAGAGGATGTGGATACTGCCGTGAAAGCTGCGAGTGCTGCATTCCTTACGTGGTCTGAAGTTTCGCCAATAAAACGCGCACGCCTGATGAACCGTCTTCTGGGCCTGATGCAAGACCGGAAAGAAGAACTTGCAATTGCAATTACTGTTGAGCATGGAAAAGTTCTCTCTGACGCACTTGGCGAGGTGGAACGTGGGATCGACATTGTGGAATTCGCCTGCGGTATTCCTCAGCTTCTCAAAGGCGATTTTTCCGATCAGGTTTCCACAGGAATGGACAATTGGACGATGCGGCAACCTTTGGGTGTTGTTGCAGGTGTTACACCTTTCAACTTTCCAGTGATGGTTCCATCTTGGATGTTTCCAATAGCAATCGCCTGCGGCAATACATTTATTTTAAAACCCAGCCCCACTGACCCAACTCCTTCACTAATGATTGCTGATCTTATTAAAGAGGCTGGCTTCCCTGACGGGGTTTTCAACGTCATTCAGGGCGATAAGGTATCAGTGGATGCGCTTTTGGACCATCCTGATGTGATGGCGCTGTCATTTGTGGGTTCGACCCCGGTTGCCAATGCTATTTACCAGCGCGGTGCAGCCAATGGCAAACGCGTTCAGGCACTCGGCGGTGCTAAAAACCACATGGTCGTAATGCCTGACGCGGATATCGATAAAGCTATCGACGGCCTGATCGGTGCAGCCTATGGCTCAGCAGGTGAACGTTGCATGGCTATTTCAGTCGCTGTTCTGGTCGGCGATGCCGCAGACAAAGTTGTGCCCGCGCTCAAACAACGTGCCGAGAATTTATGTATCGGGTCGGGCATAGTACCGACAAGCGAAATGGGTCCAATCGTAACAGAGGCTGCACGCCAGCGTATCCTGTCATATATTAATTCCGGCGCAGAAGAAGGCGCTGATCTGTTGGTGGACGGACGCGAATTTTCAGTCGAGGGCCATGAGAACGGCTTCTTCCTTGGGGCTACTCTATTTGACAATGTAACACCCGAAATGAAGATCTACAGAGAAGAAATTTTTGGCCCCGTGTTGGTTTGTGTTCGCGTTGATACGCTGGAAGAGGCCATCGAACTGGTCAACGCCCATGAATTCGGCAATGGGGTTTCCTGTTATACGCGTAATGGCGGTGTTGCTCGCACTTTCCATCGCAAAATCCAGGTCGGCATGGTCGGTATTAACGTTCCGATCCCTGTTCCTATGGCTTGGCAAGGTTTCGGCGGTTGGAAGAAGAGCCTCTTTGGCGATATGCATGCATATGGTGAGGAAGGCGTTCGTTTTTACACCAAACAGAAATCTATCATGCAGCGCTGGCCGGAAGACATGGAAGATGGTGCAGAATTCGCGATGCCGGTAGCTAAATAATGGAATTAGTATTTGACTACATAATTGTTGGAGCGGGAACCGCAGGAGCACTCCTTGCCAATCGGCTAAGTGCGGACCCGACCAAAAAAGTGCTGCTGTTGGAAGCAGGTGGTAAAGACAATTACCACTGGATCCACATACCAGTGGGGTATCTCTATTGCATCGACAATCCAAGAACAGATTGGCGCTTCAGAACAGAGAGTGAAAAAGGCCTGAACGGTCGTTCCTTGCTCTACCCACGCGGCAAGACTTTGGGCGGATGTTCCTCGATCAATGGTATGATCTATATGCGTGGACAGGCCCGAGATTATGATCAGTGGGCCAATCTCACTGGCGAAAATGAATGGTCGTGGGATGCCAGTCTTGAAGATTTCAAGGCACATGAAGACAGCTATCGCTTGGATGATGTTACCCGCTCAAATGGCGAAAAAGTAGAAACTCCTGATGGCAAACATGCCGCAGGCGGAGAATGGCGTGTTGAAAAACAACGCCTGCAGTGGGAAATTCTTGATGCTTATGCACAAGCTGCAAACGAGTCCGGCATTCCAAAGACCGACGATTTCAACGGTGGCGACAATACAGGGACAGCATATTTTGATGTGAACCAACGCAACGGTTGGCGCTGGAACACATCAAAAGCATTTCTTCGTTCGATCAAATGGCGGAAAAATCTGGAAATTTGGACTAATTCTCAGGTCACCAAATTGGGTATTGAACAAGACAGTGACGGTCAGAAACGTTGTACGACTGTCAGTCTGCGAGCCAATGGCTGGGAAGCCACCGTACGAAGCAAAGAGGAGGTCATCCTGTGTGCAGGTGCCATCGGCAGCCCGCACATTTTGCAATTGTCTGGTATTGGCTCTGGCAGTCATTTGTCAAAGCATGACATTGAGGTGCAGCACGAGTTGCCCGGCGTTGGTCAAAATCTGCAGGATCATCTGCAAATCAGGACTGTCTATAAGGTTGAAAACGTCAAGACCTTGAACGGTTTGGCATCCACACTTTGGGGTAAGGCATCGTTCGCACTGGAATATGCGCTGAAACGCTCGGGTCCCATGAGTATGGCACCTTCGCAGTTGGGACTATTCACCAAAAGTGATCCCTCCCGCGAACATTCGAATATCCAGTTCCACGTTCAGCCTCTCAGCCTAGAAGCTTTCGGACAGCCGTTGCACGATTTTCCGGCAATTACAGCAAGTGTTTGCAATCTGAACCCGACGAGCCGAGGGACTGTATTGTTAAAATCACCCCGCGCTGAAGATGCCCCTGCGATTGCACCGAATTATCTGGACACAGAAGATGATCGGAAAGTGGCCGCCGACAGCCTACGTGTTGTCCGAAATATCGCCGAACAGCCCGCTTTGGCACCCTATAATCCGAAAGAGATCAAGCCAGGACCGCAATATAAAACTGATGCGGATTTGGCAAAAGCAGCCGGGGACATTGGATCAACAATATTCCATCCGGTTGGCACGACAAAAATGGGCCGTGCAGATGATCCGAACGCGGTCGTGGATAGCAAGTTGCGTGTCCGCGGCATAAAAGGGCTTCGCATTGTTGACGCAGGCGTCATGCCGACGATTACAAGTGGCAACACAAACAGTCCAACATTGATGATTGCAGAAAAGGCTGCCCGCTGGATTGCAGCGGACGCAGCAGGGAGAAAATAATGGCAGGTTCTAACGATATACCACTAAAAAAAGGACCGTTGAACGGTGTTACTGTGCTCGATTTCTCACGTGTTTTGGCAGGTCCATACTGCACGATGGTTCTAGCCGATCTCGGCGCGAGAGTAATCAAAATCGAAAAGATCGGAACCGGGGATGATACCCGTGCATTTGGCCCGTTCGTTGAAGATGAATCCGCCTATTTCACCTGCTTTAATAGGCGCAAAGAAAGCATCGTCCTAGACATCAAATCACCGCGTGATCGTGAATTGTTGGAACGACTGCTGGATACATCCGATGTGTTGGTTGAAAATTTCCGTCCAGGCGTGATGGACCGATTGGGTTATGGTGCAGATAGACTGGCGAAAACCCACCCACATCTCATCTACGCGTCCATTTCGGGTTTTGGCCATTCAGGTCCTTACGGCGATTTACCGGGCTACGATATGGTCGTTCAGGCCATGGGCGGGATCATGAGCCTGACCGGTTGGCCAGATGGCGAACCGGCACGTGTCGGCACCAGTTTTGGCGATTTGGGCGCCGCCCTTTTTGCCGCGGTGGGAATTATTTCGTCCCTTTACAGCCGGACAAAGGATGCTCAAGGTACCAGGGTTGATATCGGAATGCTCGATTGTCAGGCGGCTTTGATGGAAACGGCTATAGCCCGATATGACGTCGAAGGCATTGTTCCGGGTCGGACAGGTGATTCACACCCATCGCTTGCCCCATTTGAGAGTTTCCTCGCCAAAGATGACAAGATCGTCATTGCAGCCGGAAATGATACATTGTTCATGCTCATGGCGGATGCACTTGGCGCGCCAGGTTTGGCACTAGATCCGCGGTTCATGTCCAACGATCTGAGGTGTCAAAACCGCCCTGAAATGGTCATTGAGATTGAAAAAATCCTGTCTCAGCATCCCGTTGAGCACTGGGTTGAGGCTCTAAATGATGCAGGTGTGCCGTGCGCACCGATCAACACAATCGACAAACTGCTTGATCATCCACAACTTCTAGCCCGTGACATGATAGTTCAAGTTCAAGGACAAAACGGTAAGTCGTTCAAAACTGCCGGAAACCCAATCAAACTTACAGGTCATGAAGAAATTGACGTCAATGTTCCGATGGCTGCCCCTGGCCTTGGCCAACATCGTGAAGCCTTATTGGCGGAAATTATGGCAAGCCGCGGATCTTACGATCTGCCAGTGAGTAGAGACATAGAAACAGAAACTGAAGATGAAGTCACGCAAGCAGTTCCAGCATCGCGTGATAGGAAAAAAGCATGAACAAAATAGCTAAAAAGGTTGAAAAAACAAATATGTCGGTAACAGCATCAGCCACGAAGTCATCTAGTCCCGAAATGATCCTTGTTGAACGCCGCGAACGTGTCGGCATGATCACTTTGAACCGGCCTAAGCAATTGAATGCTCTTAACCGGCAATTGGCTGAGGAAACTTTGGCGACATTGAAGGAATTTGATGCCGATCCTGATATTGGTGCGATTGTAATCACTGGCAGTACGCGCGCTTTTGCCGCTGGCGCTGATATTGAAGAAATGGCGGAAAAGTCATTTACCGATTTCTATATGGACGATTTTCTATCTCCTTGGGATTCAGTTAAGACTATATCCAAACCAATCATCGCGGCTGTCAGTGGCTTTGCTTTGGGCGGCGGATGTGAACTGGCCTTGCTTTGTGACTTCATCATCGCCGCTGACGATGCACAATTCGGTCAACCGGAAATCAAACTTGGCATTCTGCCCGGTATCGGTGGTTCCCAACGACTGACCCGCTCTGTTGGTAAAGCTCTAGCGATGGATCTGGTTCTCACGGGCCGTAACATCAGTGCTCAGGAAGCAAAGGAAGCAGGTTTAGTAGCCCGTGTTGTCGCGAAAGAAGAACTTTTGCAAATAACGTTGGAAGCTGCACATACGATCGCCAATTACAACGCGCCTGCTGTTAAAATGGCTAAACGTTCGGTCAACGCCGCACTCGAAACACCATTGTCAGAAGGACTGAAGCAAGAGCGCCTGTACTTTCAGGCGGCCTTTGCCACCGAAGGACAAAAAGAAGGTATGAACGCATTTGTACACAAGCGCGCACCCGTTTTTAGAAACAGATAATACTTTGACAAACAACTAATAACTCTCGAGAAATATGACAGCGTAGGCAACGCGGAACAAGCTATCGGCTTTTCCGCGTTGCCTCTATTTTCGTTCAAGCTCTCATGATTTCAGGTTTAAAGTAGCGCTGTTCCCAGCCCTCTTACGCCTTGAGTTTGTAGCGATGTAATAATTTCATTTGAGTCCAAATTCTGAACTGTCGATCCATCCCGAATGGCGATGGCAGCTGCTGTTCCTGTTGCCTGCCCCATAATAATGCACTGAGGCATGCCCCGGACGGACGCAAAGGCAATCGGATCGGCGGACACAATTCGCCCTGCAAACATCAAGTTTTCGATCTTTTTTGGAACAAGCGACCTGAACGGAATGGTATAATATGCACCTTTCTCGACAATCGCATCATGGGTCATTTCGGAGGACCCAGCCATCACTTTATCGACAGGGTTGTCACAACAAACAATCCCGTCAAAGAACTTGGTTGCAAGGGCTAACTCGTCACCCGTGATACGGTGTTGACCTTCGAGTTTACGTGTCTCTCGCACGCCAACTGTAGGTCCCAAATAAGTCATTCGAGCATCCTCAAACCCTGGAATATCCGAACGCAGGAATTGCGATAATTGAAGGCAACGGCGCCGGCCTTCTTGAGTAGCCTTATTCACCGCAATCGGATCAGTACCATCAACATTTCGAATAACGACTGAATTGCAAAAAACACTGTCTTTATGAAATCCTTTCATAAGATAGAGTTGTGCTAAATCTTCATGCAGGCGATTTTCTGCAATACCTTTAGCAGCATAGTGCTTAAAATAAGGATCGCCTTCGGAAAATACGCGATCCCAGTCCGCGTTCATCATCATAAACGTAAGCGTAACCCCCATCATGTTACCTTCATCGTCTCCCAACGTAAAAGGCACTCCGGATTTGGCTGAAATATCGCCATCGCCTGAACAATCTATAACCATTTTAGGTGAGATTATATGGGAGCCTGTGCGGTCAAAATACTCAACCGCCGAAATCCGATCGCCATCCATTATCGGCGCTATAGCTGTCGAATTGAGATGAACTCTCACGCCAGCTTCTTCGAGCATTTCGAACATAGTTAGCGTGGCAATATCATGATCATACTGAATTTCTGATCCGAAATTCTCCAGTGTGCAAAGTCGCTTCTCTGCCGCCGGCGGATCCATTACAAATAGACGTTCTGCCAGCTCCGCCATCAATCCGCCAATGGGTGTATCGCATGGGTAGGCGGCTCCCCACGGCATCCCCGGGCAAAAAGCCATCACACCGCCGACTTTATTACCTGCCTCTAAAAGATAAACATCAAGCCCCTGCCGACCCGCGGCCACAGCGGCACCAAACCCTGCTGTTCCGCCTCCAATAACCAAGACATCAGCTGTTTGATGTTTCGTCTCTTTCATCTTCTCTCCAAGTCATTTCGATCTTCCGCCGGAGTAGTGACCGGCATTGGAAACATAGCAAAACAATAGAGATGGCACGGCTGCACATTCTATCCCGCATGAGACATCTAGTATCTTGGAATCTTAGATGCGGCAACTAGCTAAACTAGGTCGAGACCAAAAAGCGGAAAGTGGCGGGTTGATTGTTGCAACGAAAATTCAAAATCAGTAAAGGTATAACTGCCAAAGATCCAATTCATGTACTCCTATAATGTAGTTAACTTTCATTACTCTACCAATTTCATCAAACTCAACTTTACCGCGATGGCTTCGAAAGCATTCGATGTCACCCAACTCGGCCGTTACACTGTAAGACCGGACTACCGAAAGGTTACAAGGATTGAAGGTTTGTGGATATGCCGAACAGGATTCCAGTTGTCCTATCAGGAAATGGAATTCATCGCGCAATGTCTGCGGCTACCTGCCTCGGACCATTATGCCGAAGGCAGGGCCCATTCTTCATAAGCCACCATGCGTTGCTCTGATCCTTCGTCTCGCAAAGACACCAACGCTTGATATTCGTCGGAGCTATGCCAAGACTGAAGTTTGTCCATGGTTTCGAACTCAATGACAAAGACCATCTGATGACCGTCGCTCTCTCCGTTTAGCATTTTAGGTTGAGCACCAACCGCAATTGGTCTTGCGCCGTATCTTGCCCCCACAGTTCGTGTATTTGTAAGGTAACTCTGAAATTTCTCTTTGTCGGTCATGGTCACTTGTGAAATCATATAAGCTGGCATTCGATAGTCCTTTCCAGGATAAAATTTGCGATGTCAGTCGCAACAAGATTAAAGATTAACAAGAAACTGCGCTTTGCCGTTCCAGCGGCCAATCGCAAGAGTGAATTATTACTTTATATTTTAATTTGTCAACTTTATAATATAAAGTGTATTATTTTGAAGGGATACAGTATCAATCTACGTAGCTACAATTTGCTTTGCCCTATTTCGCGAGCACTGGATCACGTTGGTGATCGCTGGACACTGCTGATCCTGCGCGATCTCCACGCAGGCCCGGCGCGTTTCAAAGACCTGCAAACCGGCCTCAAAGGGATTGCATCCAACTTGTTGTCGGATCGGTTGCAGACCCTTGAGGTAAGCGGTCTGGTTCAGAAAAACCAGTCTGATTACGGTGTGTCCTTGTATGCACTGACGGAACAAGGCAAAAAAACAGATCAATTGTTGTTTGAGCTTGCGCGGTTTGGAGGGCAGATGCCCCACCCGTTAAAAATTCAAAAACCCGGCAATCTCAGAACCATTGCAGTGTCACTTGGAACAGCATGCAAAAAAGCCGTTGGCTCTGATCATAATTTTACGGCGACGCTGCTGATCGACGGGGAAGCATATCGATTGACGGCCCGCAATTGTGACGCTCAAATTCGAGCAGGCGTGCCCGAAAATCCGGATATCGTGATGACAACTTCCTATGAAGCAATGATGGCGGTAGCAGATGGTGAAATAGCACAGGATGAATTCGTTTCAAGATATGTAGCGCTCGAGGTTAAAACACTCGGAAAAGAAATTGAATTTTTCGATCTTTTGACACGAGCCATCCGCGAATTTGACTGAGGTTGTTCTGCGCAAGTGACAATTTCCCTTGTCGGCATTGCTGAAATTCCAAGGGCAATACAAATATGACAGAATTGGGTCACATTCAGACGAAAAACCGAAACAATATTGATGTCCGCTTGTCACACTATTGCGGGCGTAAACTGAAGACCAATATTTAGTATCTTTTGTGCCAAATCCAGTTAAAAAACCCTTGTTTGCCGCCAAAAATAAATTCTAAAATTGATAAAACGTCCTTTCTTTCATCATTTTCACGCCACACGTACGGGTGGATTTTCTGCTTCCCCCATATCCTCGTTTCCTATAAGCAGTCTACCTAAACTGTCGTTAGGGGAATTTGGGTATGTGGGCTTCAATTCGTTCATCCTGGTCATTATTTCTTGGCATGGTATTTCTCAATGTCAGTAATGGACTTTTGGCAACGCTGTTGACATTACGCACTGGCGGGTTTGGGTGGCACGTTGTTTCAGTTCCCACTCGCCAAACTCTCTGATCGGTTAGACAGATGACTTGTTATTATTGGTGCTCCGGCTATTACCATCCCCATCTGTTTTTTTGTCAACGATGGAAAATCCTGCAGATCATAGCATTCTTCTTTACACAATGGTGGCGCTGCTAGGCGGGCTTACTTTGCCGCTATATCCTATCGGCATGGCCCACTTGAACGATCAACTGGAACCTGGACAAGTGGTTGCCGCCAGCGACACATTGGTTTTAATCCTAGCTTCAGGCATGATTTCAGGCCCCACACTAGGGGGTTTCGCTATCACATATTACAGTCCAGAAGGCTTCTTCTTTTTACTCGCCACAACATCAGCACTAACTGTTATGACTGCTTTATTCCGCCTTTGGACGGGGCAATCCCGTACTGAGAACCAGATCATAGCCGTCGCACTGACTGCCAACGTGTCACCGGAAGCGGCCGTCAGCACTTTCCGTCACCCAATAGGGTTTAGCGCCTAAAGGTTCTGCAGACAGAGGAATTGTTGTATAGTTAAAATCCTCGCGGTTCACGATCGCAACATAGCCAGACATGGTCGCTGCCACGCAAAGCGTGGTGCCGCCATCGTTGATGGTTAAACCATAATGAGCGGAATTGAGTTGATAATCCCAATAACTCATTCGTTGAATTTCATCGAAAAAAAGCGGCCCAGAAGGACCGCTTTTGAAACTTTTTTACTATACGCGTCAGGTTGTGGCGGAGGCTTTACGTTTGCGGCGCCAGCCTATAAATCCCATGACAGCAATGCCCGCTCCGTACAGAGGTAGTGCGGCGGGTAGTGGAACCACGGATACGGAGATAGCAGCCACATCAAATCCGTCTTTTGAAATACTTCCCAAACTCGCGCTTATGTCTTTAAGCAGGACGTAGTAGAACGGGCCTTCCAGTCCTGAAATGTCGATCGAATAACCAGGCGCGCCAGCATCACCATTACCAACAGTGGCGATCAGGCTCCCTAGGACAAGTGAGCTGAGGTCGTATGTAGCCTCGCCGCCCGGACCATGAGTGCCGCCATCATCAGAAAGAACAAGAGGTGTATTGATCAAATAAACCTCAACTGCCTCAGGATATTGTTGACAGGAACCATCGGGCTGAACCGAACAACTTCCATTCGTCGTTTCAATCAACAGAACATCCTGATCAAAAGTTGTTGCCGGACTAAAACCGAAGAGGGCCATTCCGCCCAAACCCATACTATAAAAATCACCATTGGGAGCACCGAGGGCGTTTGAAGGGTTATCCCGTCCCGTGTTGCTATCTGCCCGACCGCTGAGAGATCCGGGATCCGCAAAAACACTGGACGCGTAATAACTCGCCGCAGTTGCCGAAGACACCATAGCCAGCATCGCGCCAGCAATAATTGGTAAAAGTAATCTGACTTTTATCATCTCTTCCCCCTCGTTTCATGTCGATGCGCTTAATCCACCCAGCGCAATTCTACGAAATAGATTTTTTGTTTGTTATGGTAGTGTTGTCAGTATTTTATAACCGTCTTTCTAGTTTCTTACTATGCAAAAAAGTTAATGTATAGAGTTAATTTTCGTTAACCATAACAAACTTGAGAGGGCAGTAGTTTGTTCAAGTTCATTGTAAAACAGATCCCTCGAGTTGAAAAATCGTTACTAATTACAAAATTCGACATGAAACATATGAAACATATTCTTAGTTTTGAAGTCGCATCCACAAGATCGAGAAATGCAATCCTAATGTTGGTTTATTGGGGTTAGCGACTTTTCTTACTTCTATCACTCAGGCATTACGTTTTTTACGCCAACCGATAAATCCCATGACAGCAATACCCGCCCCGTACAGAGGTAAAGCCGCTGGCAGCGGTACGGCCGATACAGTTACTTCCGTCCATTTGGCATATGCTGTACCTGTATGTACAAACGATTTTCCATACTCAAGTATCTGCCCAACTGGGGAAATTGCATCTAATAAATTCTCTGATCTGTTTTGGGTATAAGTAAGCCTCGCACTGTTCACGAAAAGGTCATAGGGCGTTAGGATAAACCCATAATCCAAGTTAGAATCATACCCGGCTACCAGCTCTGGGGATGTATCAAATGCACCCAAAAGAACTTGGTCCAACAATGCTTGCGATGCTAATCTAGCGCCTGCCGCAGTTTGAAAAGTGAAGTCAGAAACCTGATCACAACCATCGAATGCATTGATGCAAGTATCTTCAATAAAGGTGACGTTGTAATTGCTTCCGCCAACAACAACTCCAGTTGCACCGTTAAGTAAACCGGAACTATCGAATGTTAATGTCGCCGTAAAAGCGCTACTTGTCGTTATACCAATAGCTCCTAGTGCAACAACGAGTGACAGGACTAACCTCTTGATAAAATCCATAAGCATGCTCCCCCCAGGAAATAGCGTTAGATGTTTTTTTTCTTTACAATATTTATAAATTTCACAACTATACTGCCCACTGCTACATTTTCTACTATAAGAGAACAGTAAAGTACATAAGTATATTCCATTAATCTTATAAAAAAATTTGAAGAGAAATCATTGGAGAATACGGCCGGATAAAGCGTGTATTCGGTTCGCGGGACGTTACCCACTAATGGTCTGTTTCTGCCACAATAGAGACTAAATCTAGATCTCCTGTACCCGTCGACGTTTCAGGTAAAGAGCCTAGGTACTGCACACCCTATTTTCCAGAATCCATTCAATCTAGAAAGGCACCGCGTCCGCGCATATTCTGCATTAAATGATGCACCAGCCCAGCCATAATTTAATGCACAACTTTAGCCCCAACACTTACCGTTGTAGGTATTTACCGGTTCTAATGCGCTGTGGATGATCGCCTACGGCCACACTGGCAACCTCTTTCCCTGTTTCAAAAGAAATAATCGAAACCCGGTCTTGCTCGCTAACCGACACATAACAGAAACGGCCATCAGCACTTTCGGTCGCCCAATAGGGTTTAGAGCCTAAAGGTTCTGTAGACAGAGGAATGGTCGTATAGGTGAAATCCTCGCGATTTACGATCGCAACATAGCCTGACATGGTCGCTGCCACGCAAAGTTTGGTGCCGGCATGGTTGATGGCTAACCCATGATGAGCGGAATTGAGTTGATAATCCCAATAACTCATTTGTTGAATTTCATCGGGGACAGGCAATTCAATCTTGCGAGTTATTTTGTCTAACTGCAGGTCATATTCGAAAAATCCGTGAAAAAAAGAAACCTGTAAATAAATGAAACGCCCATCTGGAGCGATGGCCATTGGTCTCACCGCTTTATCAACCCACGGCATGCCAGCTTGTTCAAGTTTTTCACCAATGTCTATTCGCTTTAGGACCTGCAAACTATCGGCATCAACCAACTGCAACCAACGATCGCCTTTGATCCAATCGAGCCAAGCACTCGTGGTCGGCACATACACTTTACCGATACTCGCATGATAAATGAGCTTACCGTCTTTAGAATAATTATTCTCGTGCGGTTGATCTCCAGATTCAAATTCACCAGTAATACGGCCCGTACTGGTATCGATGGCATGTACTTTTCTTGCTGTGGAGGCCGAGACTAAGAAAGTTTTACCATCAGGAGAAATAGCAGCATGGTCTGCACGCATTCCGTCAATCGGTGTCCGCCAAACAATTTCTTCGGTATGCATATCAATCGCTACGACATCGGCGAAACTCGGGCGTGAAGCATAGAGATAACGACCGTCATGAGAGGTGAACATGTCATCAACCAACTGGTCATGCCCCTCACCTATCACTGTGCGGATCACCTTAAAGAATATCTGTCGAACCCAACTTGCATTATCGATCTCGTTTAGGCGTTCTTCAATGTCTGGAACGATGTTGATACGCTTGATCTTTTCAAAACTCTTGGCATCAAAAATATCTGCGGTGCCCTCCCAGTTATTACCCACCACCATGACATCCCGTAAATCATCAGTTGCTTGCGCCAAAGTTGAGCAACTCGACATAGCCAGGACAAGACAAAATAATCGAAGGGAAAATAAATGAGAAAGTTCTAGCGTGCGCATAAAAGGGCTCAGATCTCTATAAGGTAAAATACTGTCTGCTTAATAACCGCAGTATAAACTGGATTACTATACCAGCCACAGACAATTTTCACATTGTGGGGTACTTTATTGATTGGATGCGTTTAACGCACAAAAATTTTACAGACTAGATGAGAACCTATTTCAATTTAATATCAGACCAAATCAGAACTAAGACAGAATATCAAATTTTCCTTACTCAGATGCTTACATCGTACTTACCCATAAAAACGAGAACGATGACAGAAAATGATCAAATCTAACTACCATCTTATTCTCAACTAGTTAAATAGGTAGGCCCTATGGGCTGAACCCACGACCAGTTGATTGAAAATAGTAAGGACTATGCTGAAAGCGAATTTTTATGCCACTTACTAATATTACTATACGAAATCTGCGCACAGCTTGAGTATTCTTGTTCGATCCAGCAACAAGAATTTATTTCAACCAGCACAGTATACAATCGACTATTTCGTACTCGTTACAATTAGCCAAGAAGTTGAATATTATATCGAGATACTATTATATTATGGTTATCTTAATAGTGCGCCCTATATTCAATAGAATTAAGGGTATGCTTAGTGTGACGATCCTCCAAAGGTCGCTGAAGTATTTGTAGGTTGCCGGGCATTTTGTCCAGTTCTTCCAGCGGTTATTGGCAGTAGCTGATCCCAACTTCTAGACGAGCGCTGTCTTTATTCGCGCTTTCGCACTAGTTGAGTCCCTGTATCCAGGAGAATCTCATGCATAAGATTGTATTGACTACATTTACGCATTTTCGTTTCGCATTTGTTGGTTTGTTATTCGCACTTGCTGTAAACACGACGCCATTTGTTGCCACCATTGGGTATGCTGCAGAAAGCAATGAAGAAATTGCGTTAAACCTTGCGACCCTGTTGCGATCTGCGCGAGCTGTTATTTCTGATAATCAGAAATTAATCAACGACGCCTCTAAGGGAGACAAAGGGTTGAGTGCCGATTTTGTTGTTAACAAAGCAAAATCCAATTTTGAGAAAGCAACGGGCAAAAATATTGATGATTTGCCATCCGATGGATTACTTGGCGAATTACTGAAAAGCGAACTGTCTGCCATCGCCACGGTAATGAATGAAGCGCAAGCTGTCATTAATGAATCCGGTGTCGGGTTCAAGGGATTTCTTCCAGCCATATTTGCACGTCAGGTTACCGAAAAATTTCGTGCAAACAGTGGAGATAAAGCAGATTTGAAATTAACAGCACCCAAAAAATATGTTCGCAATCGAGCTAATCGCCCCGACAAATGGGAAAATGGAGTCATCGAAAAACAGTTTAAATCGCCCGAGTATACCAAAGGCAAAGCATTTTTCGAAACCACACCAAAAAAAGGCAAGAATGCCTTTCGTTTAATGATCCCGGAATATTATAAAGCGTCCTGCCTTGCCTGCCACGGCGAACCAAAAGGCGAACGTGATATTACGGGCGGCAAAAAAGAAGGTGGCGTATTAGGAGAGCTTGGAGGAGCTATTAGTGTCGCAATATTCCAGTAGGGTAACTAAGTAAGTGAGAGTGGAATGCATAGTAAATCTAAACAGCCAAAGAAGCTTGTTATACAGGCGACTATAAAAGCTAAACTCGTCGGACTGAGTATAGTTCTTTTGCTTTTCCTGATCGGAACCAGTTGGTTTTTACGGGGTTTCATTGTCGAGGGCCGCGAAAGCATGGAGTATCAGGTTGAGCTGCAGACAATTGTCGGCCAAGCAACCGAAATCAGCAATAATTTCAATGACGTCAAATACTGGATCACTGACCTTGAGGTCAGCTGGCAGAATGAATCTGAAGATAATGCTTATGCAGCACAGCAACTTTTGTTGCAGAATCTGGAACTTATAAAAGATCGTTATCCTGAGCAAGTGGCCCAGATTATCAGTCATACCGAGATCTTTATTGAAAAATCCATTGAGGCAGTAGATGCCTATGTCGATGACAACCGGGTTCTCGGCAATAGCCTTGTTTCCAAAGCGCGGGCAGAAATCGAAGCTGTTGACATCATAATTGCCGGTATTTTCAGTCAATCAAATGACGAAGCGTTGATTACCAGCGATAATATAAGGGCGGATGCTACTTATGCGCTCAACATGACAGTGTATGTTGTTGGCGTTGCTGTTCTGCTTACAGCATTGATTACCTTCGTTATCATCCGCTCAATCACCCGACCCCTGTCCAATATGACTTGTGCTATGCGAGAGCTGGCCAATGGCGACATGTCGATTGAAGTTCCATCAACCGATAGGCGGGATGAAATTGGCGATATAGCCAATGCTGTTCAGATTTTTAAAGATAATGCGCTGGCTCGAGAACAGCTGGAGCGAGACGCGCAAAAAGTGGAAAAAGAACGGGCTGGTAATCAAAAAAAACGTGACGCCGAAAAGGTTGAACGAGAACGAGAAGAAAAACGCCACGAACAGGAACTTGCGGGTGAAATGGAAAAACGGGCTGAAATTTTGACTGCTCTAATCTCTGAATTTGAAGGACAGGTGTCTGGACATCTTGATCCGCTCAATCAATCTGTAAATCAAATGCATTTGACTGGAAAATCAATGGCGGACACAGCAAATGTTTCCAAAGAATTGACGACAGAAGTTGCTTCAGCGTCCGGTGATGCTTCGACAAATATTCAATCCGTTGCCTCCGCGGCCGAGCAGCTGTCATCTTCTATTCAGGAAATCAGTCAACAGATAACAAAGGCTAGCGCAGTATCCGAAGAAGCTGTGAACGAGGCCGAGCAAGGTAACAAGACTGTCGGCGCCTTGTCAGAATCTGCAAATCGTATCAGTGAAGTTGTCTCCCTGATCCATGATATTGCGTCTCAGACGAACTTGCTGGCTTTAAATGCGACGATAGAAGCGGCGCGCGCTGGCGACGCAGGAAAAGGATTTTCTGTTGTCGCGTCTGAGGTCAAGAATCTGGCCAGCCAGACAGCTAAAGCAACAGAAGAAATCAGCAACCAGATTTCTGAAATGCAAGTCGCTACTCAGAATGCCGTAGAGGTGATCTCCAAGATCAATGCGGTTATAAGCGAGATCCGCCAAATCACTGTTACTATATCCTCAGCAGTGGAAGAACAAAGCGCTGCGACGGGCAACATATCCCGCAATGTGCAAGAAGCTTCTGCTGGCACAAAAGATGTTGCAGGGAAAATCGACAGGGTTTCCCAACAATCAGAAGAAACAGGGAACGCAGCTGAAGAAATGCTGGCCGCTACTCAAATCCTTGAAAAACAATCGACAAATTTGGCAACCGACATCAACCAATTCCTGCAAAGAGTTCGCAATGTATAATGTGTCCTCAAATTGGTTGCCACCTCAACAGACGCATTCCAAAAGTGAACATGATAAAAATTAGAAAACTATATCTAGGCAAGCACGTTTAAATTGCACGCTCTTTGCTAACCCCAACAAAACAAATGTTAGCATGCTGGCATAAGCAAGATATCTATTTTCGAAACGTGGCAATTTCTGAAATGAAAACACCAATCATTGCTATTAGTGAAGATCATCCTTAATTGAAAATACGATTTTTCCGATATGGCCTTTTCTTTCAAAGGATTTTTGAGCCTTTTCTATTTCCTTCAATGTGTAGGTTTCTGCGATTAATGGTTTTACTCGCCCATTTTCAATGTGGGCGATTAGGTTTCCGAACACCTCAGGTTCAAGAACCGTACAGCCGAAGAAACTGAGATCCTTGAGGTATAGTGTTCTGACATCTAATGCCACGACCGGACCACCAATTGCTCCTGCAACGGCATACCGCCCGCCCATTTCCAAGACATCAAGCAATGAGGGCCATTTTTGACCTGCGACCAAGTCGATTACCACATCAACACTATTTTTCCCCAAGAGTTTGACATAGTCACTTTCCCTGTCGATTGTTTGATCGGCTCCGATCTCCCGAAGCATGGCAGCTTTTGAGGTGCTGGTGACAGCAATAACCGTAGCACCTCGAGCTTTGGCGAGTTGAACCGCTGCAGAGCCGACACCGCCAGAGGCACCTGTAATTAGTACTCGGTCTTTTGCGGTTACTTGCGAACGCGTTAGCATGTTTTCCGCTGTCGAGTAAGAACAGGGAAATGAAGCGAGTTCCGTACTCGCGTATGAACTATTGACCGCGTAAGCATGACGAGAGGCAACAACGGTGTATTCCGCAAAACCACCATTACATTCCGATCCAAAATACCAGGGTTTGTCGAGGGTCGTATTGTTAGCCTCGCGAATACAAGGTTCAATGAGCACTCGCTCTCCAATGCGTTTCTTGTCGACATTATCTCCCACTGAAACAATGGTCCCGCAGACATCTGCACCCTGAATGAGAGGAAATTTCAATGCCTGTCCTGACCAACTGGCATCTTCAGAACTCTGGTCATCTTTTGAATACCATGCTGTACGGGTGTTAATATCCGTATTGTTAACCCCTGCAGCAAATACCCGGATAAGAACGTCGCCTGCCCCCGGATGAGGGACGGGAATGTCAGTCCGGTAGTTCAGCATATCAGCGCCGCCATGCCCGATCAGAAGGACACCACTCATTTTGTTCGGTAAACCAGCCATGATGATTGCCTTAATAAAAATTCAGGTGGGAAATTGTTAGAGATTTTCCGGGAGATTGGCCAGTACAAATGTCTTCTCAGGGTCAACAGTGAACCTATGACGCGTTTTCACTAACTGAATGCTGTCACCAATGGAATTTGAGCTTTAGCAAAAATGGAAACCTCGAAGTGTCAAAGAAACTTCAGGCATATCAAAGTTCAATGACACATTCTCTTTCCAAAAGAGACACCTATAGCTAGTGTGTATGTTAAATATATAAAACAGCAAATTAAAATATATGAAAATTAGCAGAACTGTCATTGGACAAATTTTCTATTCTGGTGGCTCAACAAGGAGGAAACTATGTTTAGTATTCTATCAAAAAAGATAGCAACAGCAGTAGCATTGGGTGCATTTGCAGTTACCGCACTACCAGCACAAGCCGATGTAATTGATGACATAAAGGCCCGCGGCGTCTTAAAAGTTGCGGTTAAAGCTGACTACAAACCTTACGGATTTCGCGATACATCAGGCGCCATTATTGGAATTGAGCCGGAGCTTGCGAAAGATGTTGCTGATAAACTTGGTGTAAAAATTGAATATGTGCCCGTGGTCAGTTCTAATCGTATGCAATTCTTACAACAAGGCAAAGTTGATCTGTTAATCGCAACGATGACAGACAAGCCCGACCGCCGGAAAGTAGTCTCGATTGTAGACCCAAATTACTATTCATCAGGTACCAATATCATGACGCCTAAGAAATTTGGGTTCAAAAAATGGGAAGACCTGCGAGGCAAACCTGTTTGCGGCATACAAGGCGCATTTTACAATAAAAAAACCGGCCGTGACTTTGGTGCCAAAATTGTTGCCTTTAAAGGTACCGCCGAAGTTTATGCAGCTTTGAAAGCCGGCAATTGTGTAGCCTTTGTTTATGACGACTCGTCTCATGTTGCAACACTTGAGCAGTCTGACTGGGCTGATTATGAAATGCCATTACCAACAATTGATGATGCCCCTTGGGGTCTTGCTGTGAAGCTTGGTGAAACAAAGTTCCACAAAATGATGGAAGCAATGATCGTAGATTGGCATAAAACAGGCCGTATCTTGGCGCTTGAAACGAAATGGGGTGTCGCCAACACTCCTTTCGCAATGGATATGAATAAAAAATACAAATAGATACTAAGGAAAATGGCGGCATTTTCAGATAAATTCTGTCGCCATTTCCAGTTTGTTTGTGCTGATTATCGAGTGAGGGGGAATTGATGGAAGCATTTTATGAATGGGCAAGAGTGCTCTATGACAGTACGGGCATAAATCTTCCATTTATTTATGACAGTTATGACCGTGGTCGCATGATTGATGGGTTTTTTACGACAGTAAAACTCTCGGTTATCTGTTTATTCTTCTCGGTTATCATTGGCATTATTGGTGCTTGGCTGCAGAACTCTCCCCTAAAATGGACCCGCAGGATTGTAAACGGATACATTCAGTTATTCCGCAATACGCCGCCGCTGGTGCAATTATATTTCTTCTATTTCGCCATTGGTACATTGCTACCAAAAGTCACAAATGATTACGGCGGACAGGAACCAATACTGGGCGGGTTCACTTGGGCGGTAATCTCGTTATCGTTTTTCGCCGGAGCCTACAATGTAGAGATATTTCGCTCGGGTATTGAAGCAGTACCAGATAGCACAATAGAAGCTGCTGAAGCTTTAGGTTTTACAAGACTACACATCTATAAAGACATCACTCTGCCTTTGGCTTTTCGTGTTGTCTTACCGGCTTTGAACAATAATCTAGTCAACTTGGTAAAAACAACGACTTTGGCCTATGCCATTGCAGTGCCTGAAATGTTGTATGAAGCCAATCAGATATGGTCTGACAATGTAAACGTTACAGAGATGATGATTTTCATGCTGCTGACTTATTTTGTCCTTGTCGGGATTTTGGTCTGGGGAATGAACAGGTGGGAACGGGCTTTGAAAATACCCGGTTTCGGGGCTTGAGGGATATGACAATGAAACAGAAAAATAATAATGTTTTGCCAGTAATGATGGCACCTCGAAACCGACAGACTGATCCATTTCGCCTTAAGGCATGGCATGGCGTGGTTTTGGCTTCTATTGTCGTTCTGGCATCCATACCCGCCTTTGCCGCCGAAGAACCCACGAGGGCATCTATGTTTGAGGTTCTTGTGCGCTGGATGCCGTTGTTGCTGCAAGGATTCGTGTTCAATGTCGTCATTTCAATCAGTGCAATGGCCGTTGGTACGATTACAGGAGCAGCCCTTGGACTTGGTCAAATTTCTTTGAATGGCTGGGTCAGAAAATTTGCCTGGATCACAACCCAGTTTTTCCGGAATGCTCCGTGGCTGGTACTGTTGTTTTTTGCGATGTTTCTGTTGCCATTCGAAATCAAAATTGGCAGCTTAATCATTCCGTTACCGGATTGGCTGAAAGCAATTTTTGGCCTGTCATTGCCCGTGATGGCAAATGTGTCAGAAATTGTTCGTGGTGGTGTAATTTCATTGCCGAGCGGGCAATGGGAAGCGGCTGAAAGCTTGGCATTTTCACGCACTCAGGTTTTATGGCGTATCATTCTTCCTCAATGCGTGAAACGCATGTTGCCCCCGTGGATGAACTTGTATTCGATACTAACAATGGCAACAGTGCTTGCGTCTATCGTCGGTGTGTCCGAGATGATGACGCTTACTGGTCAGGCCTTGGCCGCAGAAGGTGGTCGTACCGATCTGCTGATACCCTTTTACTCATTCGTTTTACTCATGTTCTTTATTTATTGTTACCCGATTGCGCGGTGGACAATTCGTCTGGAAAAGAAATTTGCAGTTATTAATTAAGGAAGTTTGTTATGGCTTGGAGTGAAGATCAACCAATGGTGTCCATCAAGGATCTGCATAAATCTTTTGGTGCTCTTGAGGTCCTAAAAGGCATCTCGATGGACGTGATGAAGGGCGAAGTGGTTTGTATAATCGGGCCGTCGGGCTCTGGTAAATCAACGCTTATTCGATGCGTCAATGCGCTTAATGACATTCAGCAGGGCTCCATTCTTGTTGAAGGACAGGAGGTCAATGACCACAATCTTGATAAATTGGAGTTGCGTAAGAAAGTGGGCATGGTTTTTCAACAATACAATCTATTCCCTCATAAAACGGCGCTTGAAAATATAATGATGGCACCACTGTTAGTGTTGAAGCAGGATAAAGCAGAGGTTGAGAAGTTAGCACGCCAACTAATCAAGAAAGTGCGCCTTGAAGGTAAAGAAGAAAGCTATCCCGGCGAATTATCCGGTGGCCAGCAGCAACGTGTTGCCATTGCCCGCTCACTTGCCATGAACCCTGATGTCATGTTGTTCGATGAAGTTACAGCTGCCCTTGATCCTGAGACAGTGAATGAAGTTTTGTTAGCTATTAAAGAACTGGCTCAGGATGGGATGACTTGCATGCTCGTGACCCACGAAATGGCCTTTGCCCGCGAAATCGCTGATCATATTTATTTCACAGATCGCGGTGTAATCGTCGAACATGGCCCGCCCGACACATTCTTTGACGACGCCAAAGATCCACGGACCGTCGAATTTTTAGGACAAATTCTGTAGTCTTCTAAAACGTCTGGCTGACCGGCAAAGACAAGATAATGTGCGAGGAAAAAGAATGTCTGGGTGCGGTCAGCAACCTAGAATATTTTCAATGTTAAACGTCACTTAATCAACCGAAATTACTGTGCCAATGCCGGCATGGGCACAGTAAGTCTAAATGCAAAAAAAGGGTCAAACAAAACAACGAAAATAGCGTGATCTGGTTTTGTCGGGAGGTCACATGCGCAATCGTTTTAATTCTGAGTTAGATTTCTTTTTGGCAAGATGATCTTCAATAAATTTGAGTGCGGCCGGAATATCGTCAAAGACATTCGCCTTTAAATCAAAAGTGAATATATCGCCAACAGCCTCCGCCATACGGGTCCGAAATATTTCACCGGAAAAACCTGAGACAACGCCAACGGTCACGCTAGATACGCCTGATTTTATGGCTTGGCTTAAAATCTTTTGCATTCCTTCAAAATTAGCGTCGTCGTCGCAGTTTCTTGTATCAAGTATTAGACCGAGATCCGCATAGTTGACAGTCGGAAAAAACCCGCCGAACAGTTGGATCCATTTTTGGTTAGTCATCTCGCCTTCAGGTGTAATCAAGAAAACTCCGGATGTGCCGATCTCTTCTATGAACTTTTGTGGCGTACTTCCGTTCGGCATATTATTGTTCACTTTCTCCATACATACTTTTCTTGAAGAAGAGTATCTCAGTGAGGTCTCTTCAGCGGGGAGTTATACAGAAAATCCACAAACTTTTCGAATAATTTTAAAAAGGCTTCCATTATTTCAAGCGATCACGGATAGCCTCATCCTGCCTTCACATTTGTCGTAAATTCAACGACTTGCCCACGGAGGTTTTCTGCTTGTTTTGTTAATTCCTGGGACGCCGAATAGACGCTTTTTGATGCCTTACCTGATTCTGTCGCTGCATCACTCACTGATCCGATTGACGATGATACTTCCTGAGTTCCGCTAGCTGCCCTAAGAACACTGTTAGAGATTTCGTGCGTTGCCGCTCCCTGTTCCTCTACTGCTGCTGCAATTGTCGAAGATACTTCATCCACTTCCCCGATTATTTCGGATATTCCTCGCACCGCAGTGACGGCTGCGTTGGTCGCACTTTGTATCTCTGAAATCTGTTTACTTATTTGCTCCGTTGCCTTGCCAGTTTGCGACGCCAGATTTTTCACTTCGCTTGCAACGACAGCAAACCCCTTTCCAGCATCCCCCGCACGGGCCGCTTCAATTGTCGCATTCAGTGCAAGTAAATTTGTTTGTTCAGCAATATCTTTTATGAGTTCGACGACCTCGCCAATACTTTGCGCACCTGCATCCAGTCCCTTAATCAGATCATCTGCCTTTCTTGCCTCTACCACTGCCTTACTTGTTATCTTCGACGATCTTTCTACTTGCGAGCCAATTTCGCGAATTGAAGCAGTTAACTCTTCTGCAGCCGACGCAACGGATTGAACATTACTGGTAGCAGTGCTCGAGGATCGTGAAACATTACCCGCCAAATCTGTTGTGCGTTGTGAAATTCCGGTCATATTTTCGGCCGTCGATTGCAATTCATTTGCTGCACTTGCGACAGCGTTGACAACGGATCCTACCGAACTTTCGAATGTGTGGATGAGATTATGAAGAGCTTCGCTTTTTTCTTCTTCTACCTTCCGCTTGTCCTCCTCATTCTTTATCTCCCGATCCGACCGGCGTTTTTCCATTGCCATCCGTTCATCTTCTGCCTCTTGTCTGGCAACTATTCGCTGTTCATGAAGGGACCTTTTCTCAATTGCAGATTCTCTAAAAATCAGTAAAGCCTTAGCAATTTTACCTATTTCGTCTTCGCGCTCTGTCCCGGTAATCTCAACAGTCTCAGGTTCTACATTGCTTTCAGACAGCTCGGACATTGTATCAGTCACATCGCTTACCATTTTAGCTGCTTTGCGGGAAATCACTGTTGACACAATCACCAAAACCACCCCAATTACCACCAGAATGAGGATCATAATATATCCAAGAGTGCGTCCTGCTGCTATTTGTGGATCGATATTTTTGACAACTTCCAAAACGCCTCTGACGTCTCCAAGTTTCCAGCCCACCTTAGGTGTATCTGGATGTGAATTATGACAGTTTACACATCCTTCAGCCACCATTGTGTCGGCTGACGCTACACGCATCATCGCTTTTCCATCAACTGTTACTTCACGCGAAAAAACGCCTTTTGGGTTGGCATTTAGAAAGCTCCATGCCTGTTTTTGAAAATCATCCAGAACACGTGATTGCCGGCCTGGAAAAGGAAAAGGGCTATACAATGCAATTGAAGTATCGTTTTTCTTAAGCAGCTTGCTCAAATCATGGATAAAGGTCGCTGGAAGCGGAATAGCATTTGCCATAGACGCATGATCAGGCGATGCTTTCAACTCTGTCTGTTTCAAAACTTTACCGATGACATTCTTCGTATAGTAACCGCGTATGGTCTTGAACTGGCTGACCATTTCGGCTGCTGACCGTTGTGCCTCTGTGCGGGCATTGTTCTCGGTTAGCGTTGGGATCAACCACCCGGAAACAATAATGGCGAAACCCAATATTATCGGGATTGACCAGATAACAGCGTTAAAAATGCTTGCTTTGAGATTGAGCATCCTGCCAGCCCTTCTAAAGTAGGTTTCATTAGATTTGACATAGGGCATTAACACTAAAAACAAACTATTACTGACCATTGTCTGACGCTATTCACTAAATTTTCGTTTAATTGGGATTCTGGTTAGGCGTCGAAAGTGTACTTGTCCCGCCAAAAACAGAAGAAGCCGACACTAAGTTAAGGCCCGGCGGGCGCAAATGCCCGAATATTGCAGTTAAGAAGTTTCTGTACTTAAATGAAGTTAGTGCTAAGCCTCCGCATCGACATCAGCAAACGTTTCAAGCCACAATAAATTTGTAAGATGGTAAAATGGTGATCCACGAGTGAGCGATTACTCCACCGCCAGGGGGTTGAGGCGTATAATTCTGGCGGTCCATATCTGGCATTTTCCAAACAGATTTGGACAGGTACTACAAGATGCTACAAAAGAAAGCTACAAAGCCGCGCGCGACCGGTTCAAGGCGGTTGTTCTTGGAGTAACGCTGCACTAGCGAGTGCGTATTGGTTGCCTTGAGATCGAAGCTCAAGAGTTGTTACATTCACGCGCCCACTCATCATGGAGTACGAAATGAGAGACAAGGTTATTTGAGGCGCTAAAACCCGTAAAGGAACGCCGTGTCAGGCTAAAGCGTTATTGAATGGGCGATGTCGGAACCATAGTGGATTGCCACGGACGCCAGAGGTCAAAGCACAGTCATTGGCTGCATTACAGGACGGGAACAAAGCTTGGCGGATGCGGGCAACAAAGAGCGAAGCACAGACGATGTCAGAACCGCTGAAATAATGTCCGGTTATCGCCCCCAAGCTGAAGTTATACGTTGTATCTGACGACGTATGATTAGTGCCCACTGCGGACATTCAGATTAGTTCTGATGTAACCCATATATTTGCGGGCCCGTCCATCATTTTTTGGTTAGTATTCTCCTCAACCGATAAATCTGGTGGAGCGTATAGCTGTGATTATCGCTATAGGATGATCAAACCGATCGAAGCCCCTCATAAAGGGTGTTACTGTCAGATCAGGCTGGTCGAGCCTTATGTCATAATTGCCGGTTATTGTCATCCTTAACCAAACAAGTTACCTTTTTATTGTATACCTTATGATGGGATGGTCCCTATGGATGGAACATGGACGCTCAATACGATTTTTGACGCTCTGGGCATTTCGCAGCCGGCAAATTTACCCCATGTACCGATTTCCAATGTGCAAACAAATCCGTCCAATTGTTCAGCTAATAGCTTTTTCATACCAACTGTTTTTTCGCTTCAGAAGCTCGGTTACGAGAGCGAGATATCGGCGATAAAGGATGCGATCGCCAATGGTGCTGCGGCTGTGATGACACATCAGGAAAAATTTCCCTTTAGCTCGGCGGTACCAATCATACGCGTTAAGGATTCCAGAAAAATCCTTGCTATGCTTTCGATTTACGCGCGTCAAAGGTTTGTCGGCAAGATCATTGCGGTGACCGGTAGTGTCGGGAAAACCACCACGAAAGATATGGTCAGTAGTGGCTTGTCGAAGTTTGGATCATCCTACAAGACAAACAAATCAAATAATCCTTTGTCGGGCGTTTGTATGACGATGATAAACGCACCATTCGACAATGATTATTTAACCTTGGAAATCGGGTCGATGGGGCCTGGGAATATCCGCCAAGCGGAATTAATCCGACCGAACATCGGCATTATCACTAATGTCTGGGCATCTGCCCACCTTGAAAGCTATCTGGACGAAGAAGCGCTTTTTCGAGAGAAAGCATCTCTATTGGATCTTCTGGTCGGACCAAAAATAGGCATCATTCACGAAAGTGTCAGAGACGCGGATCGGAAGGCAGGTGGCGTCATCGCCGACAAGCAGTTGGGCCGCCTGATCACCATTGGCAGTACCGGTGATAGCGATATTTACTGCGAAAATGCTCATTTCGATGGCATTAAAAGCACCGGCGTTATGTGGGTGTTCGGCACGCCCTATCCGTTTGAACTGGACTTGGCAGGAGCCCATTTCATTGATAGCGCCATGTTTGCGGTGGCAACAGCGGCAGCTTTGGACCAGGATGTCTCAATAGTGATTGCATCATTCGCGAAACCGAATATTACCGGAAGGCGTCTCGAGCGATACTGTATCAAATTGAAAGACGGAGATATCGAGTTTATCGACGATAGCTATAATGCCAGTCCAGTTTCCGTTCGCGCACTCATCACTACTTTGTCCCTCCGAAAAGCACCGAGAAAAGTATTCGTCTGGGGCGATATGAAGAGGCTGGGCGACCGGACGGAGCTTTACCATTCGCAGATAGTTTCAATGAATGGCCTGGGCAATATTGATCTCGTTTTAACCATCAGTGAGCAAACACAGAAAGTGCGTAGGGAGCTCGGTTTATCGAACAAGCTGCATTTCCCTGATTGCGAAGCCCTAGCGCCCGCAATCTCGGACTAGATCCAGGCCGTCGATCTGATAGCTGTGAAAGGGTCCAGATTATTAAAACTCTTACAAATAGCTGAGATAATCAAACTACTAGATCCTTCGACCACTGCTGACAGCTGGCGGACAGAGGACGCCGTAAGTTGTTCTGATGGAGGAAAATGAACTAACGTTTGTCCGGTTGACAGACAGGTAGCCAGTGATGATTATCGCTTTCAATGACAGCTGTGGGTCACAAACTTCAGATTTCTGCTCACTCGTGAAATGTATTCGGCGCCAGTAACTCAATTGAACACGCCGCTTAATATACTCAATCAGATGAGCCAGATCCTCCCTAAATTCAACTGGTTGATTATTCCATTTTATATGATGACGGACAGTTAACCCATCAATTTTGTTGACATCACTTGATTTAGATCAAAGCGGAATTTGTCTATTATTGTATTAGTATTCGCTTTGCGGCACACTCGGTTAATGAACAGTCGTTATCCGGTCGTCTACTGCGACCATAAATACGCCACGATGAGAGATCTGGAAAATGGGGCTCACTACATATTTGACGTCATTGAGTATCGCGGCAATCGCGGCTCTGTTGCTGGCCGCTAAGGCCGACGATGCAGTATTCGCCACGCATGCATGGATTTTTATAGCCGCCTGTGGTCTGGCTATTATTTACCAATTGCGCACGCTGGATTCAAATAGAAATATGCCAGAAAAACGGGACGGATATCTCGATGGCGTAGTTAGAGCAGGAGTCATCGCAACCGTTTTTTGGGGGCTTGTTGGTTTTCTGGTTGGCGTGGTGATTGCAGCGCAATTGTCCTTCCCAGTATTAAATTTTGATACTTCTTTTACCAATTTTGGTCGCCTGCGCCCGTTACATACCTCAGCTGTTATTTTCGCCTTTGTTGGCAATGCCCTGCTCTGCACTAGTTTTTACACGGTTCAGCGAACCTGCGCCACGCGACTTGCCTTTGGCAATTTGGCCTGGTTCGTATTCTGGGGCTATCAATTGTTCATTGTGCTGGCGGCAACTGGATATTTATTGGGTGCGACGCAATCCAGAGAATATGCTGAACCTGAATGGTATGTAGACATTTGGTTGACAATTGTCTGGGTTGCTTATCTTGCCGTGTTTCTGGGCACGCTTTGGAAACGTAGGGAACCCCATATCTATGTTGGGAACTGGTTCTATCTGGCTTTCATCGTGACTATTGCCATGTTGCATATTGTCAATAATCTGGCGGTGCCAGTATCCTTTCTAGGTGTCAAAAGCTATTCTCTGTTCTCAGGAGTGCAGGATGCACTGACCCAGTGGTGGTACGGCCATAATGCTGTAGGCTTCCTTCTGACTGCAGGCTTCCTTGGCATGATGTATTATTTTGTCCCCAAACAAGCGCAGCGCCCGGTTTACTCCTACCGACTTTCCATTATTCATTTCTGGGCTCTGATTTTCCTCTATATTTGGGCTGGGCCCCATCATCTTCTCTATACGGCTCTGCCAGACTGGGCCCAGACACTAGGCATGGTGTTCTCAATTATGTTGTGGATGCCAAGCTGGGCCGGGATGATCAACGGACTAATGACACTCTCTGGTGCCTGGGATAAAATCCGCACAGATCCAATCATCCGATTTATGGTGCTGGCCTTGGCATTCTATGGAATGGCAACATTTGAAGGTCCACTTTTATCGATTAAAGCCGTTAATTCTTTAAGTCATTATACCGACTGGACAATTGGTCATGTGCATGCCGGCGCTCTTGGCTGGAATGGGATGCTGACATTTGCCGCTCTGTATTACATGGTGCCAAGGTTATGGTCTCGGAATGGTTTATACAGCTTGCGCTTGGTCAATTGGCATTTTTGGCTGGCGACATTGGGTATTGTGCTCTATGCGGCCGCCATGTGGGTATCGGGTATTCAACAGGGCTTGATGTGGCGGACATTTAATGAGCTTGGCTTCCTCGAATATTCCTTTGCAGAAACTGTCGCAGCCATGCACCCATACTATGTCATGCGTACGATCGGTGGCATTTTCTATCTCCTGGGTGCTTTCATAATGGCGTATAATCTGTGGCGTACAGTAGTAAGTCCAACGACAGAAAAATCCGCAATTGTCACCCCAGAAGGCGGACAAGTTGCTATGAGCGGGAGTGTATAGGATGTTCAGTCATAAAATAATTGAAACCCATTCAATGCTGTTGCTGATATTGTCGCTGGTCGTTGTCTCTATTGGCGGGATTATAGAAATAGCTCCTCTGTTTTATTTGCAGAATACCATCGAGAAAGTCGAAGGCATGCGGCCCTATACACCGCTGGAACTTGCTGGTCGCAATATATATGTTCGTGAAGGGTGCTACGCCTGCCACAGCCAGATGATCCGGCCGTTTCGTGATGAAGTGGAGCGCTATGGACCCTATAGCCTCGCGGCGGAAAGTATGTATGACCATCCGTTCCAGTGGGGCTCCAAACGCACAGGCCCTGATCTCGCGCGTGTTGGTGCACGGTATTCTGATGAATGGCATGTACAGCATTTGCTGAGCCCACGATCATTAGTGCCCGAAACAGTTATGCCGGGTTATCCATTTTTGGCGACAACGCCGCTTCGCACCGATAATGCTGCCAAGCACCTGAAGACTAACCTTATGGTCGGTGTTCCGTATAGTGATGAGATGATAAAATTTGCAGAAATTGATATGCGAGCACAGGCTGATCCAGAGTCAGATGATATTGATGGATTGGAAGAACGCTATGCCAAAATCAGTATCCGTGATTTTGATGGAAATCCCGATATGCTGTCCGAGATGGACGCGCTAGTCGCATATCTGCAAATGTTGGGCACGTTAGTTGATTTCAAGGTGTATGAACCTGAGAAAAATCTGAGGTGATGAGCATGGAATACGAAGCAATGCGTCAATTCGCGGACACTTGGGGGCTGGTATTTCTAGTCGCTATCTTTGTCTTTGTAGTCGTCTGGATATTCCGGCCAGGCTCCAGCAAGCTTTATGACGAGCAAGCTAAAATTCCCTTTAACGATGACGGGGAGGATTGAGCTATGGTTAAGCGTGAACTTGATGAAGTTTCCGGCACTGAAACCACAGGCCATGAATGGGACGGCATCAAGGAGTTGGACAACCCAATGCCTCGTTGGTGGCTATGGGCGTTCATTATTTCCATCGTTTGGGGTGTCATTTATATGGCGGCTTATCCTGCTTGGCCCTTGATCACCGAAGCGACAAAAGGGTTCCTCGGATATTCCAGCCGGGCCGAACTGGCTGATACCATGAACGCAGTCCAGGTATCCCGCCAGAAATATATTAATAGCATCAACGCGCTTTCGCTGGAGGAGATACGCAACGACAGCGAATTGGCTCGATTTGCGTACGCCGGCGGTAAGTCAGCTTTTGCAGTCAACTGTTCTCAATGTCACGGTTCCGGGGCGGCAGGGTCCGCCGGTTATCCGAACCTGAATGATGACAACTGGTTATGGGGTGGTAGTCTGACAGACATACAGACGACGATATCTCATGGCATTCGTTTTGAGCAAGATGACGATACCCGGTTTTCAGAAATGCCGGCATTTGGTGGCGATGAAATTTTAGATCGCACGCAGATCGGCCAAGTTGCAGACTATGTTCTATCTTTGTCAAAAAGACAGCATGATTTTGAAAACGCCACGGCGGGGGCAAAGACATACGCAGATAATTGTGCGGCCTGTCACGGCGATACGGGCCAGGGTGATCGTGAACAGGGAGCCCCGCAGCTGAGCAATGTACTGTGGCTTTACGGCAATGAAAAGGCGGATATTATTGCGCAGATTTCGCGCCCCAAGCACGGGGTTATGCCAGCATGGGGCGAGCGTCTGGATGCAACGACAATCAAGCAACTGACAATCTACGTCCATGCATTAGGCGGCGGCGAATAAGTCTAGCTTATTCATCAGACCGGTTGAGTACTGTGGATACCGGGAAATACTGGGTAGTCAAATGACACAAGATTCAAGTTCAATACAGAATGTTGTTGACCGCGTCGAAGTAGAGGCGGTCAATTCCAAGGCCAAGCGCAGTCTGTATACCAGCCGCAAGAAAATCTTCCCAAAACGCGCAAGTGGATCGTTTCGCCTTTTTAAGTGGTGGGTGATGGCGGTGACTTTGGCCATTTACTACGTGACCCCGTGGCTGCGATGGGATCGCGGTGAGTTTGCGCCAAACCAAGCCGTTCTAGTTGATCTCGACGTCGGCCGCTTCTATTTCTTTTTTATTACCATATGGCCGCAAGAACTCTATTACATCGCTGGATTGTTAATAATGGCTGGGGTTGGTTTGTTTCTCGTCACCTCAACAGTGGGCCGTGCCTGGTGTGGTTATACCTGTCCGCAAACTGTCTGGGTTGACCTCTATCTGTGGATCGAACGTTGGATCGAAGGGGATCGCAACGCTAGAATAAAACTCGACAATGGAGCGTGGTCGGGGGAGAAATTGTTCAAGCGCATAGCCAAACATGTAATCTGGCTATTTGTCGGGCTTATTACAGGGGGAGCCTGGGTTTTCTATTTTGCCGATGCGCCAACGCTAGCGGTAGATCTGGTGACAGGAAAGGCGTCTTCCATTGCCTATTCAACAATTGGCGTGATGACAGCAATTACGTATGTTTTCGCTGGATTTATGCGCGAGCAGGTTTGCACCTACATGTGCCCGTGGCCGCGTATTCAGGGGGCTATGCTGGATGACCGGTCTTTGGTAGTGACCTACAATGACTGGCGTGGGGAACCGCGCTCGCGGCATCAGAAAAACACCGACATTGCCGCCCAATCCGGTGACTGTATTGATTGTAATCAATGTGTTGTCGTCTGCCCGATGGGCATTGATATTCGCGATGGTCAGCAGATGGAATGCATTACATGTGCCCTCTGCATTGATGCTTGTAACGGGGTCATGGAAAAGATTGGGCGCCCTATCAACCTTATTTCCTATGCGACACTGAACGATTACAAGGCCAATGTAAAAGGCGACACCATCACCACAACCTGGCGCTCGTTTATTCATGGGCGTACGGTGATTTACTCAGCAATAATGGTGATTGCGGCGCTCTTACTGGTGTATGTGCTTGCAATCCGAAGTCTTGTCGATGTCAGTGTATTGCATAATCGTAACCCAGTTTATACCCTGTTATCCGATGGTTCTATTCGCAATGGATATGTTGTTAAAGTTCTCAACAAGAAATTTAACATCCAGCAATTTTCCGTTAGCGTAAGTGGAATTACAGGGCTGAAAATGCGGATCGCCGGAGCCAAAACAGATATTCAGACAGAGTTAGTCCTAGAGGTACCAGCGAACGGACTGGAAACGGTTCAACTTTATATAAGCGCAAAAACCAGCGCCTTGAATGCAGAACAAAATTCTTTCCAGTTCATTGTTGAGGACAGGGATACATCGGAAAAAGTTATTTATGACGCGGTCTTTTATCAGGCGAAGAAATAGGCAGTTGAGCAATGAGTAATCAGGTTGACGGATCGAATAAATCCTGGAAATTTACAGGCTGGCATATGGCGGCGATTATGGGTGCTTTCTTTGGCGTGATCTTTACCGTTAATGGTTATATGGCATATGTGGCGACCACCTCCTGGTCTGGGGTCATGGCTCGCAACGGTTATGTGGCCAGTCAAGATTTTAACGCAACGTTGGCCGAACGAAAACGGCAGGACCGTTTGGGTTATCAAAGCGAACTTCGTTATGACGGTCAGGCTATGAAGTTTACATTAAGTGATCGAGACGGCTTGCCGCTGCAGAACTTCAAAATAGTGCTTCTGATTGGCCGTCCCTCACATGAGAGTGAGGATCGCAAGATTGAACTGCATGAACAGCTCCCTGGAATATACCGCCAGAAATTACAACTGGCACCAGGCCAATGGAATGCGGAAGTTATCGCCAATGAAAAGACCGACCAACAATACCGCCGTCTTGTCCGTCTATATGTCAAAGAGTAAGCCCGCATGAGCCAGATACCGTCAACAGCTAGTTCTGACACGTTGCAAAGGGTCCAGCTTTCCGTGCCTGATATGCATTGCGCGGGCTGTATGGGCAAGGTTGAGAAATGTTTGACAGCCTTGAACGACGTCACATCAGCACGGGTCAATCTGTCGACCAGACGGGTAAGTATCATCTGGGTAGATAACGGATTGAGCGTTGATAACCTGATCGACCGGCTAGCTGATAAGGGGTATGCGGCTGAAGCCATCGATGACATGGATGATATTGACGCCAAACAACATGAAATTGGTCGCGAAATTTTACGCTGCCTTGCTGTGTCTGGATTTGCTGCTGCCAATATCATGTTATTGTCCGTCTCTGTATGGTCTGGCGCAGGAGACGCCACACGGGATCTGTTTCACTGGATTTCGGCTTTGGTCGCTCTGCCAACGATCCTGTATGCCGGTCAGCCTTTTTTCCGATCTACATGGATTGCACTCAGTCATCGTCGTATGAATATGGATGTGCCAATTTCCCTGAGTGTGGTGCTTGCCGGTGGTATGAGCCTGTATGAAACCATGAATAGCCGCGAACATGTCTATTTTGATGCCGCAGTCACTTTGTTGTTTTTCCTTCTGTTAGGCCGTTATCTTGATCATTTAATGCGTGCGCGAGTGCGAAATGCGGCCATGCAACTGGTCAAACTAGCGCCCAAAACGGCACTGATGGAGGACAATCAGGGCCTGCGTTCCAGAGTTCCAGTAAGTGCCCTCGAGATTGGCATGAAGGTGGTCGTGTTACCGGGTGCTGTTGTTCCTGTTGACGGACGCATAGTGGCGGGCTCAAGTGAACTCGATAATTCTATCATCTCTGGTGAAAGCCTGCCTGAACTAGTGTCAGAACTGGATCAGGTATACTCAGGCTCCGTAAACTTGACAGGTTCTCTCCTCATAGAGGTAACAGCCGTCGGCAAGGATAGTTTCCTCGCCAGTGTCATCCATTTAATGGAAGTCGCAGAACAACATAAATCGCGTTATGTTCGGATCGCCGACAGGCTGGCCACCATTTATGCACCATTTGTCCATATCGTTGCCTTAATGACTTTCCTTGGCTGGTTATGGGTGACACAAGGGGATTGGCATCAGGCGCTTGTTGTCGCTATATCCGTACTTATAATAACCTGTCCATGCGCGCTTGGGCTGGCTGTACCCGTTGTTCAGGTGGTCGCAAACGGAGTTTTGTTTGACCACGGCGTATTGGTCAAAGATGGGGCTGCACTTGAGAAGCTGGCGCAAATAGACGCCATTGTTCTGGATAAGACAGGAACAGTGACGACAGGACAACTTGAAGCGGTAAATGTTGATGAAATTGATAAAGATGCGTTAGCAATTGCCGCTGGTTTGACATGTAATAGCACGCACCCTTTATCGCGGGCACTGACAGCGGCGGTAACCGCGCGAAATATCTCACCGCTGCCTTGTGCTGAATTTAGAGAACATCCTGGTCAAGGATTGGAAGGTATCTGTCAGGGACGTACAGTACGTGTTGGTAACTTTGAATGGTGCGGGATTGGCGGCTTAAATACTCCGGTTATGCCGACCCCGGAAAATGTTGAGCTTTGGGTGAGAATAGAAAACTGTGCCCCAGTCAGGCTTAACTTCAAAGACCAGCTGCGTGTAGATGCAAAAAGTACTATTCAAAATTGGACAGACGAAAAGTTGAGCGTTACCCTGCTCTCCGGCGATCGCGAAGCTGCTGTTAAAGCTGTAGCACAAGCCTCATCAATCGAGAATTTTGTCGCAATGGCATCGCCAGCCCAAAAGGTAGATTTCGTCAATGAACTGACCCTGTCGGGACGTCGTGTATTAATGGTTGGTGATGGAATTAACGATGCCCCGGCATTGGCTGCGGCACACGTCTCAATGGCGCCTGCCGGTGCTTCTGACATTAGTCGATCGGCAGCGGATATTATTTTTCTCGGCGATCATCTGGCCCCCGCCGATTATGCTCGACGTATTGCTAGGCGAGCCAGTTGGTTGATACAACAAAATTTTGCCTTAGCTCTTCTTTATAACCTTGTTGCAATTCCAATCGCTATTGCTGGGTTTGCATCGCCATTAGTCGCGGCAATAGCTATGTCAACATCATCCATTATTGTGACCCTAAATGCGTTGCGATTGCGCATAGGAGGTTCTAAAGGTCAACAAACATGAATATTCTGCTCCTTCTTATTCCAGCGGCTCTTATCCTCGGCGGCCTCGGCCTGGCAGGTTTCATCTGGGCCCTTAACAGCAGTCAGTTTGAGGACCCCGAAGGCGCCGCCGAGCGCATATTAATTGACGATCACGAAGAGGCTCCACCGGAGGATATTTACAAGAGTTAAGAAAATCCATACTCCAGTATCATATTGTTCAGACTGTCATGAAACGTCTTTGAATTGTAGCAATTGGAAAATCAGACAGTACGGATTTCGAAACCATCCTTAGGCGTTTAAGCTATGGGTCTAAATTGCACGCGAATAGCGTCCAGCACCTGTGCCAAGATATGTATCAAATACGGCACAGACATTTCTCACAAGAAACCGAACATCCTCTTCAACTGTGACCCTATTGTCTTTTAGAACAAGCAATCCCACTTTCTCAAGTGATTGGAGACGAGAAATTTCCTCAGAGAAAAACGATTTTGGCTTGCCAAATTTCGTTAAAATATCATCAAGATCTACAGTCAAATCACACATCAATCGCTCTATAACCTCTCGGCGAATTTTGTCTTCTGTGTTGATCATAATTCCCTTTGAAATTGCAAATTCATTATTCAGTATTTGCCGCTCATATTCATGAATACTGACAATATTTTGAGCATACCCTTGTGGCAAACTTCCGATGGATGACGCGCCAATCCCAATTAACGTTTCAGATTGGTCAGTCGTATATCCCTGAAAATTCCTGTTCAAATTATTACCGACAAGCGCTTTGCACATGTTGTCATCAGGAAGTGCAAAATGATCCAAACCTATCTGCTGATATCCGAGCCGTATTAGTTCTTCCGCCGCTGATTTAGCGTGTTCTACCCGCGCAACCGTTCCCGGCAAATCTCCATCCTGGATCATTTTCATATGGGATTTCATCCAGGGAACATGGGCGTATCCAAATAGCGCTATTCGATCAGGTTGAAGGCTGTGCGACAATTCAACCGTACGCCGAACATCGTCAGAAGATTGTAATGGCAATCCATACATTAAATCGAAGTTGATATGCGTGATGCCGTTAGCTCGAAGATTTTCGACAGCCTGCTTTGTTACATCAAAGGATTGCACACGGTTAATAGCCGTTTGCACTACGGGATTGAAATCCTGGATACCAAGACTGGCTCGGTTCACTCCACCTTTCGCTAAAGCTTCAATTTTCAAAGCATCAACCGTTCGTGGATCAATTTCAATTGCCCTTTCAGCGTCCTGAGTATAGTCAAAATTCTGATCAATGAGATCCATGATGGAAATAAAATCTTCTGAGGACAAAATACTCGGTGTTCCACCACCCCAATGGACATGAGATACGGAAAATCGGGTCGGCAACGCTTTGATCAACATGCGTATTTCTGATCTTAAAGCGTTTGCGTAAAATTTAATTGGATTATCTTGGGCAGTTATTTTTGTATGACACCCACAATACCAGCACATCTGGCGACAATAAGGAACGTGTAAATAAAGCGATAACGGTTTGGCAGGATCCAGTTCTTGCAACCAATTACGATAGATGTCGTTATCCACCTCTGGCGAAAAGTGTGGCGCTGTCGGATAGCTGGTATAACGTGGAACAGCGGCGTCGTAGAATTGAACGAGGTTGTTTTCCATGTGCCTTCACTCCTTTAAAATTCAGTCCACAATATCTGCAAGCACTTGAAGTTGATAAAGATCAGCAATAAGAATTGTCTGTGATGTCTTTAAATCGATCACCGCAAGTTTACGGAGCTTTGTAAAATTTCGACTCACTGTTTCAATGGTCAAGCCCAGATAGTCAGCAATGTCCACCCTGCTCATTGGCAACGTAATTTCTAAACTTCTATTTTCGTTTGAGCTGCCTTCGTATCGCATTTTTTGTGCCACCCGTTCACACAGGAAACTGGCAATCTTCTCAATAGGTGATTTACGCCCAA
The DNA here is from genome assembly GCA_002163135.1 of Alphaproteobacteria bacterium 46_93_T64. Lineage (GTDB taxonomy): Bacteria > Pseudomonadota > Alphaproteobacteria > Sneathiellales > Sneathiellaceae > Sneathiella. The sequence continues at coordinate 300,640 of MAAN01000011.1, read as the reverse complement.
GGAGAAGCATTTTGTCTTGAAGGCGGATCATTTCAGATTGCGTCATTTCCATTAACCGTGCGTTGATCGCACTGTTGCTTTCCATTTCTGCATAGAGTTTTGTTGTAGAAATTTGGCAAACTGTCACGTCGCCGACAGCCTCTGCATTGGTTGTATGATGTCCGCTCATGGATAGCCCAAGAAAATCTCCAACGGACTTGAAGCCTATAATTTGTCGGCGACCGTCTTCGAGTAAACGAGTCAACCGCACGTCTCCAGATATAACGGAATAGAAGTACTTTGCATCATCTTGTTCGCAGAACATCATTTGTCCTGCCTTGAAGGGCTTAATTTGATTATCTTGACCAAATTGAGCAAGGGAGTTCTCTTTCAGTCCCGCGCAAACTGCAAAATTATGCGCGGAGCAGGTAGAGCAATAGTTCGTTTTCAGATGTAAATTGCGCCCAGCTTGAAAGTTGAACCTCGGAAACTGATTTGCCTCCCGTCCCAAAACAACAGGATGGCCGCTTTCTACTTCCTCAACATAAACATCCAAGACCATGTTAGTTGTCCTTCTTCTTATCGATTTTCGACAATCCGGATTATTACCTTGGCAAACAATTTCGCAATGCGGCAGGACGTCGCAGGCTGGTGTCCATATAGAGCTTTTCCAGTTGAACATTACTGAATACGAATGACAGAGCGCACCAATGCGGCGAATGCTTTCTTGCACGAATATACATCCCATATCCCGGAGCCGCTGAAATATGCGCCCCTTAATCCCCCCATAAGGATAAGATACCATGGACGCTGCATACACCTTCATCCCTATATTCCATTCAGTTGGATTAGCGTTTTTCTTGAAGCTCCATAACTCCCCCATTGGCCCCGTGCTAAAGGTATATGCATAACCACCAGACATGCCCTTCAAGTTCCTCGGCCCAATGTCTGTAAGCAGATCTTCTTGAAGCTTAGCGGCTTCATCTTTTGCTGTTTCCAAGTGATGGATCACGTCTTGCGGTAATGCCCCTTGAAAAGCAATCTCGATAGTATCAAATCCCGCGTATATATTCTTTATTGCCATTGTTACACCTGTCTACGCTCAAGAAATTCTAGAGGGGGATGTTACGAGGACCCCCCTTTTTAGTTTTCGGATTTCGTTCTGGATTGTGGAAAACATGCGCGTTCCGCACCCAGGAAGCTTTTAGGGAATTTGGGGAGGGAGAAAGCCTCACCCACCCAAATCACCAAGACCACCGACAACTTAGAAGGCAGCCGCTTGAGAAGTGTTGGAAACGATACGTGCTTCAACCCACTTAATCAGATCACGGCGGCGATGGCAAAACCGCGATGTCTGTTTAGGGTCATTAGCGGAAGTGTTTTCACGGGCCTGAAAACACTTCCGCTAAGCCTTCAAATCGGACATTGAAAATGGATTTTCAGATTTCACGGAATTCACTCCCGCTTTCAACGCATTTATTTTCACTTGAATCAATATGTAGTGGGTATTAATGTGTACGTACACTAATATTGTGAATTCTAATGTAATCCTTCGATATAGACGCAGGTTAGTTAGTCCAGCTGTTAAGTGGCTGCAAACAGTCTCTCATTAAAGGGAGCACATAGGGGGTTAAGATCAAATGGAAATGTTAGAGTCGTTTTTTGGCGTGATCGGAGACCTGACATGGGGATGGGCGTTAATCCCGTTTCTTGTCGTTCTGGGTGTCTTTTTCACTATCGCGAGCGGGTTCGTTCAATTTAAATATTTTACCCGGATGTTCCGGGTCCTTAAAGGCGGGAACCAATCCGCTGATCCAAATGCTATCACCGCCAGAGAGGCGTTGCTTTTGTCCGTTGGCGGGCGTGTTGGCGGCGGTAATATTGCCGGCGTAGCGGTTGCTATTACCCTTGGCGGGCCAGGGGCTGTTTTCTGGATGTGGGCCATCGCAGTGGTTGGTATGGCCACCAGTTTGATAGAATGCTCGTTGGCGCAATTGTTCAAAGAACGTGAAGGGGATGGCACTTTTCGAGGTGGTCCTGCGCGGATGATATTACATGGGCTGGGAAGCAATTATCGCTGGCTCGCAGTCCTGTATGCTATTTCACTGATTGCTGCGTTTGGTATTGGTTTCCCGGCATTCCAGGGAAATACCGTTGCGGGTGCGGCGCAGGATAGTATGGGAATTGATCGCATGATTACCGGCGTAATCCTGGCGATTGGTACTGGCGTTGTTGTTTACGGCGGCATCCACCGTATTGCCAAGGTATGTGACGTGATCGTCCCCGTCATGGCGCTTTTATACATCGGTATAGCGTTGCTTGTTATCGTCACTAATCTGGACGGCATTCCAGCAGTCGTTGGCATGATCTTTTCAAATGCTTTCGGGATTGAAGAAGCTGTTGGTGGTGGCATGGGTGCTGCTATTGCTCAAGGTTTGCGTCGCGGCCTGTTTTCAAACGAAGCGGGGCTTGGTTCGGCCCCCAACGTCGCAGCCGCAGCAGACGTCCGTCACCCGGTTAGCCAAGGTATTACGCAGTCGTTTTCCGTGTTCATTGACACGATTATAATTTGCTCCTGCACAGCTTTTGTTATCTTGCTTGGCGACGTTTATGTGCCAGGTGCAGAGGGGATCGATGGCGTCGCGTTGACACAGCAGTCTCTGGTTTCGCATCTCGGCAGTTGGGTACAATATTTCCTGACAGGGGCCGTCTTGTTGTTTGCGTTCAGTTCCATCATCTACAACTATTATCTGGGTGAGAATGCGTTGACTGTCTTGACAAAGAGTACAGCCGCGCTTCATGGCTTCAAGATCGCACTGGTGGGTATTGTGTTTCTTGGTGCCGTTGCGCCCGCAGCGACGTCCATCTTCTTCTTCTCCGATCCGATGATGGGTATTTTGGCGATCGTCAACCTTGTCGCACTGACAATGTTGTTCCCGATTGCTAAACGGTTGATCGTTGATTTCAGTGATCAATTGAAAGCTGGCGTAGATCGACCAATATTGGACCCAGCCAAGTATGCTGACCTGGATATCGCTAAAGACGTATGGACGGGTAAGGAATAAATACAAACGCGTTCTTATTCCATCCTCAAAACTACCCTTGGCGGCATGATTTCATTGATTGTGCCGCCGGGGACAAGGGTGATTTTCCGAGCAGATAACTGAAGCTGCAGATGAACTGATGAACAGAAGCCTGAACACTGATCGCTTTTATTGGGAACTATTGTTCGGCTTTGGATCATTAACAGACCTAAACAATGAGCCCTAGGTGACTTCGGCTATACCGTCACAAAGCGGACTTGTTTATGTCGCAAAAATGCTGACCAACCATCATTTTATAACGGGTATCTGGAGAGGATTGGTATCTGCACTATGTGTTCTTGATCTCGGTAATCAAAAAATTTTCGCCGAGCAGGAACATAACATCTAAATCAAATTAATATTTCCTGGTTGAGCAACTCCAAAACCAGCTCGTTATATTTTGCAATTCGTATGCAATATAGAAATGACAGATGATTTCATGAAAATGGCAACTGCCACCGCATATTATCGCAACTCTTCCGCCACAAATGTCGGCGCTGATAAGGATAGCCTCAAGCGCCAACAGGAAGCTGTCACAGCCTACGCAACAACCAATGGTATAGTGAATGTCCAAGAATATTATGACGCCGCTATATCCGAGAAAAATATATTTAATTTCTTCTGCTTTGATCCAATCACTATATTTTGTTGCCCGGTAATTATGAATTCGTACAATTGCGGAGGCATATATTTTTTAAGTTGATGAGAAACATTTGCCAAGGTCTTGTTGGTATGTCGCATTTCATTAACCAATCAAGCATTCTCGGTGGCAATTACGGCTAGTGCGGCGGAGGTCTCAAGAACAACAAAATGCTCCCGTGATAACGATCCAGGATAGATCCGGACAACACTATGCACTCCAATTGGGCCTGTCGCGTTTTAGTGCCGCTCCGAGTTCTCATTTAAGGGGCTTTTCGAACCTAACGCCGAATGTCTGCGGCACGAGTTGTAGATGCGGGAAGTTCTTCACTTATAACTGCGTACGAAAAACGGATTTCCTAGCTTGAGCGAGAAAAAGCGGTATTTGAAGAGAATATAATTTCATCTGGCAAACCACTCCATACCTTGGAGGAGGCGTTCGAACACGCCCTAATATTCTAATCAAGCCCTTGGAAAATTTGGAGAAATAGTAATTTAGCCCGGAAGAAAACAGTGCTTCGACTGGCATTTTCTAGTCAAATCCCTTATTGCCGGAAGCAGGGACTTTGAACACCACAAATCGCTATGCCTTACAAGGTCTTAGGTATGTTTTCAATGAACAAATGTGAAATGGTGCACCCGACACGATTCGAACGTGTGACCTCTGCGTTCGGAGTGACGGGAACACGGCTTTCGTGACTGCATGTAGTCCAAAAACGCGCGCCAGCCCACATTTTCAATAATTTGCCATTAACATGGCAACAAACGCGACAATTTTTATATAATTCAAAAAATTTAAAGTATAAAAATACCAATAAATTAAATATTATCAATAACTTAAATAGTGGGCGCTGCGGGGTTCAAACCCACGACCCGCTAATTAAGAGCTGGTAGGGCCGTTCATAAATCATTGAACGTATTGGAAAAATTTTATCTAAATCGCAACCTGTACTTATTGTGTATCATTCTAAACAACAACATAATCTGATTTCATTAAGAGTGAGCCGGATTAGTGATTTATACCATTGCAATGGAATCAATAGCTTATGGTTTACGTGCAAATCACTTCACTGAAAAGTGGACTGCGTTGATCTTCAATACACATTCTCAGGAATTCAACCTACTTTGCCCTTCATGAAACGATCGGGAAAAGAGCTGAATTCTCACTAACCTATTATCCTAGTTCATTCGACATCTCATCCCGCATGACAAATTTCTGCGGCTTACCCGTCACTGTCATGGGAAGTTCCGTCTTGAAGCGGATATGTTTGGGGATTTTAAAATGGGTGATCTGGCCTTCGCAAAATTCGCGAATTTCATCCTCCGTTGCGGTTTCGCCGGACTGTAACACAATCCAGGCACAGACCTCCTCTCCCAATCTTTCATGAGGGATTCCAAACACTTGAACTTCTTGAATTTTTGAGTGCCGATAGAGAAACTCTTCAATTTCGCGAGGATATATATTCTCTCCGCCGCGGATGATCATGTCTTTAAGGCGACCGACAATGGAGCAATATCCTTCTGCATCAATAACAGCTAGATCCCCCGTTCGCATCCACCCCCCTTCAGCGATTGACTCTCTGGTTTTTTCCGCATCATTCCAATACCCATGCATGACAGAATAACCACGCGTCCAAAGCTCCCCTTTATCCCCAACGGGAACGATCCCCCCATCTTCATCCACAATCTTCACTTCGACATGCGGATGAATGCGACCAACCGTAGCCACCCGTCGCTCGAAGCTGTCGTTAGCACTGCTTTGGAACGAAATAGGGCTGGTTTCCGTCATTCCGTAGGCAATTGTCACTTCAGACATATTCATTTGGGAGACAACTTTTTTCATCACCTCTACGGGGCAAGGAGCCCCCGCCATGATCCCAGTTCTAAGCTCTGAGTAACTGTATTTCCCAAAATCAGAATGTTCCAACATCGCAACAAACATCGTCGGCACTCCATACAGGGCCGTACATTTCTCGTTAGAGACAGTTTCTAATGTTTTCCCCGGCTCAAAACCTTCTCCAGGGAAAACCATCGCGGCTCCCTTACTGACACACCCAAGGGTACCCAAAACCATGCCAAAACAATGGTAAAGTGGTACAGGAATGCACATGCGGTCCATCTCACTAAAACCCTGCGCCATTACACAAAAGCGGGCATTGTTGACTATATTGAAATGGGAGAGTGTTGCCCCTTTGGGTGTCCCTGTTGTCCCACTTGTGAACTGGATGTTAATCGGATCGTCTGGAGACAATGACTGGCTTATTGAATCGAGGCGCAGTTGCTGCGCAGGACCACCAAGCTTAGTAATCTCTTCAAAATTGAACATGCCGTTGCTTTTATCGGCTCCTGCCCGAATAACGATCTTCAAATGGGGTAGCTTTTTTGAAACTAATCGGCCCGGAGCACAGCTATTTAATTCCGGGGCTAGAGTGTTGATCATCTCTAAATAATTGGATGTTTTGAACTGTTCAGCCGTCACCAAAGCTTTGCATTCCACTTTATTCAATGCATATTCCAGCTCCGACAAACGGTATGCCGGGTTGATATTCACCAGAATTAGACCTATTCGGGCCGTCGCAAACTGTGTCAGTAACCATTCCAACCGATTAGGCGACCAAATACCAATGCGATCCCCTTTTGTCAGCCCAAGGGCCAAGAACCCGGACGCCAGATCATCCACTTCCCGATCCAGGTCATAATAGGTTAGACGTTTTCCGGTTTGTGCGAAATAAGCGGCCTCACGAGGACCGAATTTGGATACAGTTTCTGAGAACATTTCCGGGATGGTCATGTAATTGAGCGAAACAGTTTTATCTCCGCTGACATAGGATCGATTTTTTACTGGCGCCAAATTGGCCCCCAACTCGTCGGAATCGTTCCTCATATCCAAAAGGCTTTTCGACAAACTTGTTGATTTAGGTGTTCCAAGATTATCCATAACCGGTTCCTTACATTTGTCGCCAATCACCCAGTTGTTCAAACGCATGAGCGGCACGATATATTGTCATTTCGTTATAATTGTCAGCTACCAGCATCATACCGACAGGCAACCCTTCGCTCAACCCGCAAGGTACATTCATTGCGGGGTAACCTGAAGCGTTGAACGGCGCTGTATTTCCGATCATCTCAAAGGCCCGCTGAACAACCAGTTCGACCGGAGCATCTGCAGGCGGGATTTCCTGAGGCTTCATAGGAACCGTTGGAACGAGCAGCAAATCGTAGTTTTTGAAAGCCGCGTCATATGCCAACTTTACTTTCCGCATTAAATTTTGTGCTTTGCCATAAAAGCGTCCCCGATAATGCGTTTGGAAATATTCACCAAGGAACATGCAAACTTTTAAACTGGGAGAAAGTTCATCAGCCCGGCCACGCCAGCCGTCAAAGTGATCCACCATACTGGGTACAAAAAGCCCTCTGTAATTTGTCCCGGCATTGTTACCCCACATCATCTGATCCTGTAGCCCTTCAACTGTAATGGCCGTCCAGTAATCTGTAGCGTCATTATGTTCCGGAATTGAAATCTCCTCGACCATCGCACCCAGTTGCCGGAAGGCGTCAGAGGCTGCGAGAGTTTTCTGATCCACATCGGTTTCACTTTCTTCCCGTTTGAACCCTTCTTTCAGAACACCAATACGTAATCCATGCACGCCCTTACCCAGCGCTTCTGTATATTTGTGAATGCGGGGTTTATACTGGCGAGGATCAAGGCCATCGCTACCTGCAATGACCTCAAGTAGGAGAGCATTGTCGGCGACGGTTCCTGTTATTGGTCCTACATGATCAATGGTTTGTTCAACGGGCATGATCCCACTATAAGGCACAAGGCCATGAGTAGCTTTCATCCCATAAACACCACAATTGCTGGATGGAATTCGGATCGATCCTCCTTGATCACCGCCAAGGGCCATATGGACTTCACCTGTCGCCACCAGTGCGGCAGAACCACCAGATGATCCACCCGCCATAAAACCATGTTTGTAGGGATTATGTACGGGTCCTGTAGAATTCGTATGACTCCCGCCTGATAGGCACAGATTTTCGCAGTGCGCTTTGCCTGCAATATGACCGCCTGCATCCAAAATACGGGAAATCACTGTCGCATCCACTTCCGGCGTATACCCTTCCATGATGGAAGATCCGTTCATCATCGGAACACCTGCGACACAAATGGTATCCTTCACCGCTATTTTCTTTCCCGCGAGAGGACCGTCAATTGCCCCTTGAATGCTGGTTTTATAATACCAAGCATTGAGCTTATTTTCAGCTAGTGAGGGCCGATAACCGGGAGTTCGCGGATACTTAACCAACGGCAAATTGTCAGGAGTCGCGTCCAAACGATCATAACTTTGTATATACGGCTCCATCATTCCCAAATATTGCTCTAGTTCCCGATCATCCATTGAGAACCCTATGGATTGAGAAATACTCCGCAATTGCTCAAGGGAAGGGCGTTTGACACTCATTTGACTTACCTGTTCTGACAGAATGGATGGAAGATTTGGAGAAGGGGCAATCGTCACTGCTGCAGCGCCTAACGACTGTGGAACTGGCATATGCTTAAGCACAGAAATTGGCGCCATGGAGATCTGCGACTTCCCAACGATAGGCGTTTGATTAGTCCGTGTCCGCCTGCCGGCACCAAGGCCCAAAAATGCGTCCACTTTCGCCGTGTCTGTGAGATCCTTTTGATCAAGCTCGGCAATTACGGAACCCCGCTCCAGCACGAGTACTCGATCCGACAGATCTGCAATAAAATCAAAATTCTGTTCAACAAGCAGGATCGTCAGATCCCGCTCCTTTCGCAATTTTTGAAGGGTCTCGGCAATCTCTTCGATGATGGAAGGCTGGATACCTTCAGTTGGTTCATCAAGAAGAAGACAATCGGGGGATCCCATCAGGCAACGGGCCAACGCTAGCAACTGTTGTTCACCTCCAGACAGGGCGCCGCCTTCACGCGACAACAGTCGTTCCAGCCGAGGAAAATGGGCGAGAACTTCGTCCAACATCTCCGCCTCACTTGTCCCGTCATACCCATGATATGCAAATAAAAGATTATCCTGCACTGTGAGATTTGGAAAAATACCCCGCCCCTGCGGGACATACCCCAATCCCTCTCGCGCTCTGGCGAAGGGTTTCCTTTTGGTGATAACTTCTCCGTGGAATTGAACAGACCCTGAAGTCGCTGGCAGAAATCCTGTCAGCGTTTTCAATAATGTGGATTTCCCCATTCCATTGTGACCGAGGATACCAACGATTTCATTTTCAAAAACTGTGAGATTAATGTTCCGTAGAACAGGGACTTTTCCATATCCACCAGAAAGACCCTTAACCTCTAAAACGGGAGATTTATCAGACATTCTTCAGGCCTTCTTTCCTAAATAGACATCGCGCACAGTGGGATCGGACAGAACCACCGACACGTCATCCTCCATCAACACGGCCCCCCGATAAAAGACGGTGACCTTGCTCGCGATGGAGCGGATAAATTGCATGTCATGTTCCACAATGATCACAGCGGCATTTCGATTGAGTTCCCGGATAATATCAGACATATGCTCTACTTCCTCACCGGTCATGCCTGCTGCGGGTTCATCCAGCAGGATCAGCCAGGGATTGCCGGCCATAACAATGCCGAGTTCCACGCGCTGCCGTTCCCCATGGGCGAGCTGCCCCAGCTCCTTATAGGCAAGTCCACCAAGATTGATCCGGTCGATTACTTCTCCCGTTTTCCGGTTGGCCTCTGCCACAGAAGAGCGCCGACGCGCAGAGAGCCAGATATTTTCATGAACACTCAGTCCATCCATCACGCTTGGCACTTGCGTTTTGATCCCGATACCAAGCCCGGCTACGCGGTGAGGATCCCATCCTGTGGTTTCCTGATCGTCCAGAAAAACTTCTCCGGCAGAGGGTTTCAATATGCCCGTCAAGCATTTGAAAAAGGTACTTTTTCCAGCACCATTGGGGCCTATCAGGCAGCGAAGTTCTTTCTCGCGCAGCTGAAAATCCACATTATCCACTGCTGTCACGCCGCCAAAACGCATGGAGAGGCCTGTTGTTTCTAATATAATATCAGCCATGTTACGCCTCCGACTTTCTGCTGCGTCCTTGAGATTTTCGGCGGCGCTTGCGAGATTTAGTTCGGCCCGTCGGAAGCCATTTTGAGACCGTTGGAACAACCCCTTTGGGTAGGAAAAGAACGAACAAAACCAAAACGAGCCCTAGAATGAGTGTGTTATCTATCATCGACTGCTGGCCAAGTAGAAATTTCATTAAGCCGATCAACATGCCGCCAAATATTGGTCCGACCAACATTCCAAGTCCGCCGACAATGCACCAGATAATAATTTCTGCGGATTGTCCCAAACTGAACAAACCGGGGGTGACGATTTCAGCCCAATTGGCATATAAAACACCGGCGAGACCTGCGATTCCACCACCAAGAGAAAATAAAAGCGTTTTACGAATGCGAACGTCATACCCCATGAGTTCCACACGTTCTTCATTTTCTCGGATAGCAATTGCTGTGCGCCCAAAAGAGGTTTTTAAGAACCATCGCAACAATAGATAGATGACAATCAGTAGGGAAAACGCGAGATAATATAGCGCATCCCCATAAATATACTCATCTGGAAATCCGGGAACATTAAGAGTTTGATAGCCCGGAATACCGTTAAAACCGCCCAACCGAGCCTTTCCAATGACAAAATCGGGGCCGGCCGTTGAATTCATAAAGCGAAACAAAATAAGAGTAAAAACCAACGTAATAACGCCCATATAGACATCAGCAAGACGGCCATAAAACATCATCGCTCCCAGAAGAAATGCAACCACAGCAGGCACAAGAATGCCGATAAATACAGGCACGGTGCTTTCGCCAATATTAATGGCGGCAATGGCGTAAGAATAAGCCCCGAGGCCAAAGAACGCAGCTTGTCCAAAACACAGAATACCACCATACCCCCAGATTAATCCGAGGCTGAGACCCAACATGCCATACACCACAAGCAAGGTCAGTGTGTAGGTCTCTAAGACAACAGGCAGTAGGCACATAATGAGAATTGCGGCAAAGGCTGGTCCCACCATCGACTTGATCATCTGGGACTGCATTAGAGTTTTCCTTTAAAAAACCGGCCAGTAATTCCTTGCGGCATCAACCGAAGAAGAATGACGGCGGCAACAAGTAAAGCGACTTCGCCAACCACGGGAGAAATCCCAAAAGTAAAAACCTGATTAATAAAACCAAAGGAGGCTGCACTGGATATAAGCCCCGTAATGATGGACGGACCGCCAGCGACCACAGTTATGAAGGATTTGGCGATATAAGCACCGCCCGAGGTCGGAACCAACCCAACCAACGGCGCCAAAACCGCACCGGCAAGGCCCGACAAGGCCGATCCGGCCATAAAAGTGAGCATATAAATACGCTCCGGATCATAGCCAAGGGCTGCTGCAATATCGGACCTTTGCATGGTTCCTCTTGCAATCAGACCAAGTCGCGTTCCCTTTAGCAGAGCGTACATTACAATCAGCAATAGGATCACCAGAACAATGATGAAGAAATTATATCCGTTGATCTGATAGTCGCCGATTTGAAAACCACTAATTGGCGTGGAAATTCCGGTTGTCGTATTACCAAAAATCATGGTGACAATACCGACGAAGAAAAGACTAAGCCCCCAAGTTGCTAGCATGGTATCTACGAGGCGCCCATACAGGTGCCGGATGACCAGCCTCTCAACCACCAATCCAATAATCCCCACCACAAACGGGGCAATGATTAGAATGGCAATATAGATATTGATGCCCGCCTTAACGGCAACAATGGTAGTATAACCGCCCATCATCATGAATTCACCGTGGGCAAGATTGATAACGCGCATCATCCCGAACACCACCGCAAGCCCCATGCTGACAAGGATCAAGCTAGCAATTGCGTAGGCCGTCTCGACAAATATTACAGCAGCCAAATCCATACGAACCTCTTACTCCGGGCAGCCCAAAATTTGGGCACACCCCGCTTGTTTGCAGCCTTGATAAAGCCGCATTCACCAATAATTTAAGAAGAATAGGGGCCTCACATTATGAGGCCACTTCTGCTTATGCCTTTATTTCATATTGAGTATTATCATCAGGGTTCGCCTTCAAATCACAGGCACTTTGAGTATCCAGTGGCGGCCGTTGCAGAGCGCTTTCCAACACATTCATTTTCTGGTTTTTGATTTCCATGACATGCACATCTAGTATTGCATGATGGGTTTGTGGATCGATTGTAACGAGGCCGCCCGGCCCTTTGATTGAGAGACCCGTTTCAAGCGCTTCTGTGACTTTGGTACGATCGGTTGATCCCGCACGCCGGACAGCTTCTGCCCAGAGATGAACCCCTTGATAATTGGAAACAGCTATTTCATGAATAAGACTGGTATCTCCAAATTTCTTAGTCCAACCCTGCAGGAATTTAGTGTTTGCAGGTGATTTCAATTCCGGAGAATAGTTATACGCGACTAGAATTCCGTCCCCTTCATCGGCCGTCAGAACCTTATGTTCATTGCCGACCCCGAGCGTAGTGGAAGCCATAGGAATTTTCTTATTCATGCCCGCGGCGGCCCACTGCCGATAGAAAGACAGATGCGCGCCGCCCACGAGAACAGACACGATCATGTCTGGTTTAGCTGTTTGAATTTTGGCAATCGTCGATCCGAAATCGGCAACATCCAACGGGAAGAAATCAACGGCAATGACTTCTGCGCCCGCATCTGCCGCATATTTCTTGATCCAGTTCGCTGTTATTTGGCCATAGTTGTAATCTGCGGCCAACACATAAATTTTCTTGCCCCATTTCTTGATCGCGTGGGGCACTAGAACCTCAACCTGTTGTGACGGTGTCACTCCGGTGATGAAAATATTTCGGTCACAAACGCCGCCCTCATACAACACATTGTAGAAATACAGTGTTTTGCTTTTACGCATGGTTTGGCGAATTGCTTCTCGGGATGCGGACAGGATACCCCCATGCACCACATCAACTTTGTCCTGACGCACCAGCTTCTGGCCAAATTGGGTATACAGCGCCATGTTTGATTGGGTGTCATAGGCCGTAACATCAATAGATGCACCGTTAAGGCCACCAGCTTCATTGATTTCATCAATGGCAAGACGAGCGGCCATGTCCATAGGTTTACCGTAAGCGTCAAAAATGCCGGACGTATCCAGAATTGACCCGAACTTGATCTTGTCAATAGCGAGAGCTGATCCTGGGATCATCGCCCCGCATGCCGCGGTCAACAAACCGGCAGTCCCAGCCATAAAGTCTCTACGATTAAGCGTCATTATATTTCTCCCTGATTTTTTAAGTGTTTTCCGGCGCTGTTACTGTCGGCGCTTTGCTTGTGTTGAGTTTCGATCGACTGACCGCATCGGACATACGATTGGCAAGCCCCGCATCAAAATCGAGCCCAATCTCTGCACCGAGATTTTTCATAGCAGGTAATTGAACGGCCATACCAAGAACTGACTCCATCGCCTGATTGAACGGAGAGACATCCTTAGATCCGTCCCCACCGCCTCCCCCAAAGCCGCCGATATGATTAATGCGAATGGAATCAATTTTCTCCACCGGTTTCATCATCTGAGTGGCAATTTCCGGCATTTTATCAAGGCGATGCATCTCGAGTTTCATTTTGATCAATTCTTCACTTTGAGAATTTTCGGCATTAATCAGTGCCGCTCGCCCTTCGGATTCCGCCTGTAATTTGGCTTTCTCTGCCGTTGCTTTGAGTGTTGTCGCATTGGCTTCGGCCTTGGCTGTCGACATCAGGCTGTCAACCTGAGATTTGATCCGTTCCGCTTCAACACTGGCAGTCTCTTGCGCTTTCAGCAGAGCGAGTTCTTTAGATCGCTTGGCCACTAATCGATCTTTATGGGTCTGCACTTGTTCCTGCGCTTCAACCACATGGGTCCGGGCCTGCTCCGATTTGGCCTCAGCGTCCAACTCGTCACGGCGTTTGGCCGCTAGGACAATGGCATTATCGATCTTTACCTGCTCGACCTTGAGAAGGGCTTCCATTTCTTTCTGGCGCAAGATCAAATCTCTAGTGATTTCCACTTCTTTTAGCTGCTGATCATCTGAAATTTCAGTCTCTCTGGTTTGGCGCACGGCTCCGGATTTAGCCTGTGCAATCTCAGCGTCAGTCGCAACTGACAAGCTTTCAATCTGCTTGCGTGTTTCGATTTCTGACTGCTTTTGCTGACGTTCAATTTCAAGCCGCCGCTGCGCTTGCTCAAGCTGGCTCAACCGAACGGCGATATCTGCATCTGCCTCAATTTTGATGCGCTCTTTCCTGTTATCCGCGATCACTTCAGATAAGAGGCGCATGCCAACCGCATTAAACGCATTATTCTCATCAAGGCTTGAAAACGGAGCCTGATCAAATCTTCGCATAGCAGCAGATTCCAATATAAGACCGTTTTGACTAATATTCTCGCGGACGAGATCAGCAACTTCCTGAACATACTTCCCACGTGTCACGTGTAGCTCATCCATACTTTTTGTTGCAGCCACCGCCCGAATGGCATCCATCAATTTGCCTTCAATCAGCTGCTTCAACTCTTCGGTTCGGTGAGATTTCGATCCAAGAGCCTGCGCGGCAGCGGCAACGCCTTTTGATGTGGGATCAACCCGGATATGAAATTCCATTTCCATATCTACCCGAAGCTTATCTGCTGTGATCAAGGAATATTGACCCAACAGATCAACATTGATGGCGATGGTTCGCATCGTAACTTTTTGAATCTGATGCAACATTGGCAGGGCAAAACAGCCATTATCGATCACCACCTTCTGCCCGCCTGCCCCGGTCCGAACTAAGGAGCTTTCCCGTGTCGATTTTATATAGAACCGATTAAGGAACAGAATGAAAATTGCCAAAACGACGAGTGCAACAACAGCACTGATTACCCAAACCACAAGCGCCTCCCAAAGCTGATCTCTGAAACATTCTCCAGATTATGCAATGAGTCTTAGTATGTTTTTACTTTCCATTTCAAGCATTTTATTTTCCATTTCAAATAATTTTGAAAACAAAATTACTCACATTAAAAGTAAAATATTAATCAACCCCTTGAATTTTAAGAAATATTCTCGACTACAGAAAAGGCGTGACCATCTGCACGGGCAAGGTAAATAGGAAGTTTTTTCTGGCCATTATTCAAAAAAGTAGCCCCACGTGCACTTCGGTAGTTAAGGGGCTTCGGTACTGCATTGAGGAAGCCTGAACTATCAGTTGACGTATTTTCCAACAAAGAAGAAAGAAAATGAACACCTTCATACAAGGACTGCCCCAAGGAGTTTAACAACGGTGCATTCATCCCGTGCAAACCATGATATTTTTCCTTAAACGCATTATTTTCAGGTGTGCTCAAGACTGAAAAATAAGACGCCGACGTATACAAGCGTTTCAAGTTTTTTGATCCGATGGCAAGGAGCGTATTTTCTTCAATGACGCAGGACAGTCGAATGATTTTGCGGTCCAATCCAGCCTTTCCAAAGGCCCGGTTAAAAACCACCGCGTCCTGCCCAATCAGAGAAACCAGCAGAGCATCCGTGTTGGAGCGACCGAGTTCTTCGATTAATCGGTGGGGCACCCCGGCGTCAAACGGTAGATACCTCTCCATGGTCAACTGTCCACCCAGCTCCTTTATGTATCGCCTGGCATAGGCATGGGACGCACGCGGCCAAACGTAGTCATTGCCGATCAAGGCCCAGTTTCGCACTTTATGTCGATGAGAAATACTCTGAAGTGCCGGGTAAAGCTGAGCTTCTGGCGTTTCCCCAATGGCGAAAACACCGGGGCTCCTCTCCCCCCCTTCATAGAGCGGAGTATAAATATAAGGGATGCGACCGGCGACAACTTTCACCAGCTTCTGGCGCACTGCGCTTAAATGCATACCAACGATGGCGTGAATTTCCTTTCGCTCAATAAGATCGTGAGCAAGTTGATAAAAGTCACTTTCGTTTTCCATCGCCGCATCGACCAGGACAAGTTCTACTTCTTGGTCATTGATACCGAATAAGGCGTTGATCTCGGCAACAGCGACCTGCGCGCTGGCAATACACGATGGGCCCCAGATCCCTGCAGCACCACTTAAGGGAATGAACAGCCCGATGCGATAAGTGCAATCCTGCCGAGAAATGTCCAATAGATCGTCGTTGCTCTTGTTAAAACAAGGCAATTTGAAAGGAATAGGTTTATCCCCGCCTTCAAATTTCGGGAACATATGTCCCACGTTTGCCCCTCCTCAAGAAAGTAATAAATGACGTCAATGACTTGATATTTTTTATTTTCCAAGTTAAGTATATAGACTATACAAGAATTTGCAAATTCACAGGATACACACGCATGAAGCCCAAAGGGATAAAGAAAAATGTCAGCAAACCGATTGCTGACTATGTCCCATATCTACTAGCACAAGCGCACAGGAACGTTCACCTTCGCATGGAAAAACTCCTAAAAAGTGAAGGCGTTCAGGTGGAGCATTGGCGGGTTTTAGAAATCCTGAGTGATCGGGAAGGACGTTCTATGGGTGAACTTGCAGAACAAGTTCTGATGAACCATCCGGCGCTCACAAAGATGCTCGATCGGATGGTAGCAAACGGCCTGGTACACCGACTACCCGATCCCCATGATCAACGAAGGGTTCTGGTTCATGTTACCGATGGCGGGTTCGAGCTTTTTGGACGTCTTCGTAAACATGCAGATAAATATAACCAGGAATTCACCACTAACATGGGTGCAAAAAAAATAGACAAACTGAAATCTCTACTTGAAGAGCTGATCGAGGAAACCCCCCTCTAATTCACTCCAGCCCAAAGCAATATAATTTCTTTGCCTAGGCCGTTACTCTTTTGAATTCTTGAGTCTACCGTTTAGCCGAATTTCAAATTTAATATTTCAAACTCAACTACTTAAATGGTGGGCGCTGCGGGGCTCGAACCCACGACCCGCTGATTAAGAGACAGCACCTCATACATCTGACATCATTTTCCATATCTGTCTATAAGGGTTCATAGGGTTCCATAAAAACGGAAAATAACCGTATTAATATTGATATTTTGACTTTCTATAATCAGCGGGTCATACTATAGTGGTCCGGTACAGTCCACAACAATCCATCACAATCTGGACTTTTTTGGAACCCCATAGGAACCCCAAACATGAAACGCAACATCACCGACCGGCTTGCAAAGTCACTTAAGCCAGAAGCTGGCAAGCGCGTCGAAATCATCGATACCAACATTTCCGGGCTGCGCTTGCGCGCTAACCGCGACGGCTCTAAAGCCTGGTCGTTGTTAGCGACGGACCCCAACACGCCGAAAGGCGAACAGAAGAAATTTCGCATCACCCTCGGCGAGTACCCTGTCCTGTCCGTTGCAAAGGCCCGTGAAAAAGCGGGAGATATGAAGCAACAAATTCGCGACGGATATAATCCTGCCCAAGCCAAGGAAAAAGCAATCGCATCCGCACAGGCAGCAGACAATGCCGTAACAATGAAGATGGCCCTAGAACTCTACGACAGTGCCAAATTGTCATCATTACGGACAGGCTATGCCATCAATCGCGACCTTAAGCGTGACTTTGCCTCCCTCATGCAGCACAAGGCGCACAAGATTACATCCAAACAGATCGCTGACGTCATCGACAACAAAGCAAAGAAAGCCCCCGTCATGGCGCGGCGACTTCATGCTTATGGGCGCGCATGGTTCAAGTGGCTCAAAGCGCGGCAGCATATCACAGAGAACCCCTTCGACCCTCTTGAGGCCCCTGGATCAGAGAAGGCGAGAGAGCGGGTATTGTCGAAAGAAGAAGTCGGGGCCATCTGGAACGCCTGCCCCGACATCGGCGCGCCCTTTAGTCATTGCATACGCGTAATGCTGTTGACCGGACAGCGCCGAGAAGAAGTCGCCGGAATGAAACGCGACGAGTTAGACATTGAGAACCAAACCTGGACCGTCCCGGCAGAGCGAAGTAAGACCGGACGAGCCCTAAAAGTTCCCCTGCCCTCTGCAGCTCTTGAAGAGATTGAGGCCGCGATGGACAAGGCAGCAGGAAAGATGCTTGTGTTCAGCACGACTGGCATGACACCTATCTCCGGGTTTTCGCGGGCCAAGCTGCGCCTTGATATGGCAACACAAAAGCTCATGGACATCGCAGCTCTGGAAGCTGACAGTGAGGTCGAGCCTGTACCCGGATGGCGTCTCCATGACTTCCGCCGCACCATGGTTTCCTCAATGGCAGATATGGGCGTGGACCCCACAGTCGCTGATCGCTGTTTAAATCACAAAGCAGCAGCAACCATGTCCACCGTCCAGCGCGTCTATCAACAGTCGGACCTGTTCGAGCAACGCAAAGACGCAACAAACGCATGGACCACAAAGGTCCTTGAATGGGGAGGCGTTAATACCGCCGACAATGTTCTGCCATATGATCGGAACACTACAGCATGACAAAACCAACATTCCCAAGGCAATGGACAGCAATTTCAGTTCACCTTGGTTTCAGCGATGTTAGCCGAGGAGACCTGTTTGATATGCGTAGATACCTTATTGATTCCTAGAGGAATTATGTTGGTTCCACATCAGCAGCATCAGATGTAATAGCTTTTCACAAGGTAACAGTTAAATGAGTAAAAACATTAGAACATTCCGAACCCTTTTAACTAAAGACAATATGAACGCTAACCAACTGGCTCAACTTGTTAAGGTCAAGGGCACGCTTTACAGAAACCGCTGGGGAGCTTGGGAAGCTGCACTACCTGAGAATGCGGAGACACAGGACAAAATCGAAACCGCTCTAAATGAACTCTCGAATTATGCTTCATCTGAAATTTATCGCGATAGCAGCAGTTTAGAAGAATACTATGATTCCTCCATTCACCACCCTCTTGATAATTTTGGGTTTACCACTAGGGAGAATAACGAATTATTTATAAAAAAGACCACTTTGCAAAATCATGAGGAACGTATTGAAGTACTGATATCCGAGCTAGCCAGTGCATCCAAAGAAAGTAATCACCTGAAAGAGCAATTAACCAATTTGAAAATAGAGCTTGAAGGTGCAAACGAAAAACTCGACCAACTGATTGAAAAAACGACAATAGACGATCTACGGGCAATTGCAGTCCATACATGGCTGCATTCTAACGGCCCCTGTTCAAGGAAAGAGTTATGGGCAAGCATGCAAGAGATAGACACGTCATTGTTTGGAAATACGAATAGTGATGTTGCAACAGAACGTGCTGTGGATCGTGTAAGTAATGCTCATAAGCAACGCTACAAGAAAGCGTTTAAATACTCAGATAGCAACAATTAGACGTTCCCGTTATTTAGATAAAACAGCCTATCCAATTGATAAGTAACACTATTCCCAGCAACAATTGGTGATGGCTGTTGAATTATTGCCCTTGTTGCCAATTTTCTTCTCACTCTGTCCACTTTAAGTCATAGGCATCTGCAATGGTGCAGTGATGACATGAACGGAGCTATTTCCATGACCGAAACCAACTTGCCACGCATGATGCGTATGCGGCAATTAACCGAATACTGCGCATTCTCTCGCGCATACATCTATCAGAAAATCTCAGAGGGCACGTTCCCAAAAGGACACATGATCTCACCAGGCATTAGAGCTTATGAAAAATCCGAAATCGATGCATGGTTAGATGCACGAATGGGGAGTGGCTGATAATGAAATACCCTGCCATTTTTAAAGTAAACGACACCGTTCTCAATAACGGTTTGCAGACCATTTACCTAGAGAGCATAGCAGTATTTAACGAAAACCTAAAGGGGATAACTGTACAAGACATCCTACACAATGTTAGTCGTGCTCAAGGGTATAGGGTCTATGTACGGCTTGACGGAAGCTCAATAAATACAAACAAGCCTCCAGAGAATATTATTCATATAGTAGGCAATGATGTTTTTGTGGAAACGGAAACCTATAACTACCACTTAAATCCCAAGCTTGATTATTCAGCGATCAGCGATACTAAGCATATTGCTAATATCGAGAAGAGCATTGTGGATGCAGCCTATATCACTAGCTGCGAGACAGCAGTTAAAGGCGAGTGGACGATCGTATATGCTAAACCGAATGACAATATAGCATTAATAACTCTGGCCACTATAACCCAGCAAATTGGCGACGGCATCATTGACGGCGAGGATGTGTTTTACTTCAACCTTGATGACGCAAGATCTAGTTACCTTGAAAAACTTAAAATTCTGAAACGGTTCAACGTAATCGTATTGGATAACGATCCAGTTGCTATCATAAATAATCTTATCAAAAACCGACAAGCAAAGGATAAGGTTATTATCATTGACGCTCTTATTCCCGCCTCTGACGTCAAGAGTTATCGAATGCTCAGGACACTTTCGGGACTATTTAGAAGTTTCTGTGAGCTAGGCGGAACCCTCATTACAATAGCGCATGCGAACAAATATGTTGATGATAACGGCGCACCCGTTCTTGAAGGCAAAGAACTATTGTGGCACCTCGCACACTGTGTTTACTACCTAGAAACATTTGATGACATCTTCAAATTGATAAACACCAAAAAGCAATCTAATGTTAAAGCCGAGGTGACTTTTCAAGTAGGGATAGGCTTAACTTACCCCGAGCTATTTAACTCCGTTCGCACGCTAACAGATAAGCAAGCAGATGAATTATCCAAAGAGATAAAACAAGACCAGTTGGTTACAGATCATGAATTTTTAATCATGGAGATCGCCCAGTCCATTCTTAACGGGATTAACAAAAGAACAGCACTAGCCAAAACGGTGCATGAAACCACCAGAAATTCTAAGAGTACAATTTATAATGTCCTAGATAAGCTTGAAGGAAAGCTCTGGACGTTGGCTCAAGGCCCGAGGAATTCGAAGGTCTATTTCATTATCTAAATACACCGATGTCTCGTTCCTAGCCGTAGCGACAGCGCAGGCAATGGAACGGGATATCTCATATCCGTCGCTGTGTTTAGCGAGCGCATTTATCAATAATAACCTTCTGTTGGAGCAGAGGGTTATCAAGAGGGTAATGAAAATGAATAAAATTAACGTAACTGAATGTGTTCCATTAGACAATGGGAATCCAACAACAGCTGCTCCAGCAGAACTACTAAAAACGCTAGTCTATTTGCCAAAAGGTAAATGTGCCACGTTTAAAGAGATTGTCGAAAACAAGGATTTTTATAATGGTAAGATGATATCTAAAGAGAAATATACAACACCATCAGAGGCCATTTATAAGATCATTGTTAACAATGAGAATGTGTATATTGCAGGAAAAGAGGAAAACTTACACCTGAATCCAAAGCTTGGATTTGGAAATTTTGATCTAACAAAAAACCCATCAGCCTTAAAGGATGCTATTGGCAAAAAATCCCACCCAATGAAATCTAAAATGGTAGCAATGACCGAGCTTTCTGTTGTGTATGGCCCTTCATCATCAGGGAAGACATTGGTCACTTTGAGCGACATCAGGAGGTCTATTTTAGATAGCACCATTAAAGGTGAAGATGTGGTCTATGTAAACCTAGATGATTCTGCCATTGGTCTTGCTGAAAAAGCTGAGATATTAGCTGAGCTTAACATCAAGATGATCAAAGTATTTGATATAATGATGTTATATCGCATGATTGAGGAGAACGTTGCCAAAGGCAAAATTCTCATAATTGATACGGTCAAAAAAATTGCAAACCTAATGTACAAAGATCAAGTTACCGATCTAATGAAGCATCTTAAAAAGTTTACTCATGCAGGTGGAACCATAATTCTGATAGCTCATGCGAACAAGAACCTTGGCCCTGACGGTCTTCCTGTTCTCGAAGGTGTAGGTGACCTGAAGAATGACGCTGATTGCGTTGTAAGGGTCCAAAGACACAAGGACATCATCACAATGACCAACGACAACAAGAGTAGGTCATACGTTGAGCTAGAGGCAATATTCCAAGCTTCGAAAACTAAAGACTACAAATCCTTGATGCATTCAATAAAGCAGCTAAATGGACAGGAGGCTGAAGATCTAAAACTGCAACGTGAACAAGAATGCTTCAAAGAGGATAACTGTAGGCTTATCGAAACAATATCTGAAATGATAGGCTTATTCCCAGTACTTAAAACCAAGCTGGTAAAAGACCTTATTGAAGATACAGGATTATCCCGCGAAAAGATCATTGCAATCCTTCAACTGCTAGAGGGCGATCAATGGGATCTGGAGAAAGGTCCTAACAACAGTAAGAATTACTCTCTGAGAACTAATGATAAGCTTGACGAAGTTGAAGATGATGAGGAAGACGTAAAAGAGTATTTAATCAGTGAAGGTTATATACCTCGAGATGAGGACTCATTTCCAATAGCTACTTGTTAAAAACCGAGGGCTGCCTCTAAAACCTAAAAAACCGGAAAACCGAGAAAACCGCAGTATCATTGGGTTTCCCGGTTTTCTTGGTTTTTATACAGAGAGGGGGGGGTATTTTACTAATTCCTTATTGAGCTTAAGCACGAAGTTAAGCGGAATAAGCTATTTTGAATGATCATTTAGTCTTACCTCTAAAGGAGCATGAAAATTACTTAATTCAAATATACTGATATTCAGTTCCTTCGCCTACGCTATCGCTTCGGCTACAAACGGAATAGCTTTAATTTCCACTGATAAAAGTATCTATCTTCTTTATCTATTGTTTTTTACCTATAAAGAAAAAAGTAAAGAGACCTGGTATTACTCCTGACAAAACTTCCTTGATATAACCCTTAGCCAATCCGACCTTATTGCAAACTAATTACGACTTAAGATTTGGCTATTCATTTGAAGGCCCTATTTAATAGTATTGCTATATAACAAATTTTAGTCTTAGAGAATGAAACTAATCATCATGACTTCACTTTGACTGGATGTGACTTAGCATAAAAATCACCTCCAAATTCCAAGGCATATTTTCGAGGATCAACGTAACGCTGCTCTTGCTGAGTGGCGTCAATCTTGCTCCACAAGGGCGTTCGTTCATCAATTTTTTCAGTATTTCTCTAGCACCGACATGGTCCTGCTCAACCGCTTTTCTCATCCACTCTGTTGCTCAACTTCAGTATTTTAAAAACTCGTCAAGCGCCAATGACCACCAACTAGAAAACCTATTTGATTGGTGGAAAATACTCCCTCCTTCGATATATGCAAGATTTGCATTTCCAATCTGGTTTGGAATTTTATGTGCCATAGCACTTTTCTCTCTTTACGCTGTAATCGGCTACGTAGCATTTATTCGCTTCGGCGCACTGCAATCAACAAACGCAGTAAGGTGGATAATCTGCATCCTGACATTCTTGTTAGTTGGCTTTATGTCTGGAGACATTTATTTAGATCCTCAGCCTGTACGATAGCTCTTCCTCAGGCGGAAGTGTCAGAGTACATTGGCTATCTTCGAAACTAAGAAACGCACCTCAATACGTATTTGCTATGCCTCAATTGTCGACAGACCGCTTTTTAGAAGCAACTGATGAAGTCGATGAATACCATAATTTACTTTTATCTAGCACTGTAGATATGGGCGTACGCTTCATCGAAATCACCGAGACACTCAAAACGAAGCACAGCCTAGATGTAAGGGCACTTGAGCTCGACAGATACAATGAGAAGACAACTTTAGAAACTATGCAGGAGACATCTGGCTGAACGGAATAGTTTGAGTGAATTTCACCGAATAGAGTGGTAACAATAAATACTTACCGGATGGAACCATGAACGGGTCAAGAAAGTGCATGACGGTTATTGAGACGGGACATTATCATGCCTTTAGTTTCTCGATTGGGATCGTCTTGAAGCGAACATGTCCCGAATAGGGTGCGCCGCCTTTTCCTACCGAAATCAATAGGCAAAAGATTACCGGGTGCGGGCAAAGTTAATATCAACTATCCCGTCAGATGCTACAGTACGTGGCTATACGGTACAAAATTATAGTTACGCATCACAAGTACGTCCGACTACCAATTTCGGGAATTTAAGCTTTTTATTGCTTCCACAAAATTGCCTATAATTTCCTTTCGGCGCTCTCAGAAATGTTTCAAGTACTATCGGTCTGCGCTTAAACTCCATTTCTTTACCTGCTTTCTCAACGTATTCACTGCATATACAACCAAATGATGCAAGTCTGATCCAAAACAGCAGACATTTAGAAATATCAAACTTATTAACGTTTTCATTTAGTGTATTCAGACTTCCCTGGCCCGCAAAATCCTTATTAAATTCCCCGTTAATACCTGCGAAATCAACAATACGATAACTTCCATCCTTGCTTATTATCAGAGCATGCGCAGCCATACATATCGTATTTGGATAAAGGTGCTGAAGTTGCTCCTCCCATTTTACATCAGGGTGATTTTCCATCAATGAACTTCCGTTAAAGACATAAATTTCTGAAGCAATAAATTGAGTGTTGATTTGTCCACCGAAAAATCTCCGGATGCGATTTACTGCTCAATTAGTTCAGCAATTGCGAGTGGCTTCAATATTCGATGTATTGCACCAATTCCGTTATACGTCTTATCAGAGTCACGAGTAGCCATTGAGTAAAGCCTTCAAGTGCCACGTCTCTCTACTCAAATTGCAGGTACACGGCAGGTAATAACCAACTATAATTTAAGCGGCGCAATATGTTGAGATAATCTTTTTTTGCCTCCAACGTATATTCTCGTTCAGCTGCGCGGTCAGCTAGACCAGTTTCAATTCTTGTTTTCACTTCTCCTTCTAGCTCAATTACAATTTGGTTAAGACGCTTTTCTAACAGATGCGAAATAGAATTACGCTCAAACCACAAAGGACCTGTACCACCTAATGCACAAATTGAAACAACAGGAGAAATGGTCAATTGAGTGTAAAGGCAATGTATAAATTCAGTAATTTCGTCAAGCATTAATCTCCCTCATTCTTATAGCTTTAGATATTTAGTTCGAAAAACGAATGCTCTATCATCGGCTCTTGAAGAGCTGCATTCATAGGCAAACTGTCTCTTTGATATTTGTTGATTATTTTCCAAATACCGCCGACCACTGCCACCGCATTGCTCACCACATCCAACAATGCCGCATGGGGGGGGCTGACACCGGCCGAATTCTCGCCTTATTGGAATTGTGAGAAATACCAAGAACTATTGCACAATCTTTTGCAGGCCCCTACCAGTCTTTTGGAATGCCCCAGTAGGTCAACTTTAAACCTTCGGCTTAACAAAAAAGTCATTCTCAGAAAGCTTTGAAATTACTTGAATTTGTGCTTGGCCATCCATTCCCGCGCCAAATTCCAGGCTTCTGAAATTTACCCGCTCAGTTTAATTTTTCTCACATGGATGAAAATGGTGAAGGTGTATTGCAGAGCTTCGAACAAACTTTAAAATGGTTTAGTCAAGCGGCGGCAAATGTTAGTTCAACATCTCAATATCATCTTGGCTGAATGTAGTCTAACGGTGAAGGCGTAGTGACGAATAAAAAAAGGCACATATCTGGTACAATATAGCGGTGACAAATGGTGTTGAGTTTGCGCCAAAAAATCGTGATATTGTCGCTGGTAAAATGACCCACTACAAAATTGTAGAAGCACAGAATATAGCGCGAGAAGGCCTAGCCAAACACCAAAACTGAACAACCATCATATTTTGAGGCTGGATTATAATGGGGGACTTCGGATGTATTTGATCCGGCCAAAACTTCTCGCGCCAAAATTGCTGAATTGACATTGGAAAAGATTTTTTAGAAGGGGCGCTCACCAAAGCGGGATTGATCAGCGCAAAAAAATCATCGAGCGTATTCACACGCTTTCTACCGCACAGCAAGAATATGCCGTAGAGATTAACTGGCCAAAAAGGGTTTGTTGAGGCGTCGTTTATTATCAGTCATTGCTAACGCCCCACATTCCTGTCCTCTAAAGGTGATGCGGTTCGGAATATACCAATGGGACGTTCATGACTAGGGACATCCATATCGGAAATATCTAGCCCAAAAAACTGCAGCAGAACTTGCAAATCGAGCACTACAATCGCACCATTCACGATGAATGGTTGGTTAGAGGTATTTCATTTAGCAATCTCGATAATAACACCTACTCCTCGTCTGCAGACTCCCAACTTTCGCCTTCAGCTTCTACAGCCCCCGCATCTTCAGAAGCGCCTTCTATAACCTTATGCATCTCTGCTTTTCCTGGAATATCCGAATGCCTATCTACAATTTTCATGAATTCTTTAAAAGCAGCATATGTGGTATCAAATATTTTAGTACGCTGCTCCTTTTCAAGTGTATCCTCGTGCATAGAATTCTCTTTCGCAAAATCCGCTCTATTACTTTCATATAGGCTCGTAAAAACTTGTAACCGACAGATTTCTCGTTGCTCAGAAACTAACTTAGCAAGAGACTCATTCGACGGTTTCCAGAGTTCCAACAATAGGTACTTATATTTGGGCCACTGATTTGGCTGCATTTCCCCACGGAACACAACAGATCGAAAAGTGTGCGGTGATTTTGAAATCTTCCAATCAGAAATTTCTCCGACAAAATCACCTACAAAAAGTCGAACAAGCCTTTTAAACTTCGACACTGTTTTTGGTATAAAATATGCGTTCAACTGTTTGATGTACTCATCAAAACACTCGTTTGTGTCTAGTTCTGCTTTTTTCTCTGTTTTTAAGTACTTATTTGCACGTTCAAGTTCTCCAAAAAAACTACAAACTAATGCGGCTTCAAACGCAACAGTCGTAAAGACATTATCGTACAATTCGTTGAATAAAATGATCAATTTCGGGTGCCATTCCCCGTCTTTTTTTAGTTTATTTTTTTCTGCTACCTCAACTATGTAGTTCTCAGTTCTTTGTTTTCTAAATACTAGAAGTGAATCGGAAATTCTTTGCGCTGTACTATCCAGTTTTCTGGAAAGCGCTTTTATTTGAGGAGCATCCGTCCTAAATTCACCGTCTCTAATTTTTTGTTTCAAGTTAGTTCTGTGGTCTTCAAAAACTCGTGCGATACCTTGACCTTCAAACAAAATCGGGCGTAATCTTCGGTCGCCGTTTGTATCTAAAAGTTGATCTAGCTCAAGGACTGCCTGGTTATGAATTTCGTAAGGAGCAAATTTTTCAAAAGCTGAAATAATATATTTTCCATATTTTTCATCAAATATTGGCCCCAATTTATTAATTGCATCTTTGGTAAAGTTGACCCTAGTTGTGCTCTCGGCAAGCTCCGCTCCGAGCAGGTCCCTTCCTGTAAGCCTATCCATAGCACCATGTGCATTTAGGTCTGTACGATTAGAAAAATTGCCTGACCTAGGCTTAGCCCCATTTACATTATTATCCCCACCGTTCAACAATAGATGTTCAGTAATATAGTAGACATGGTTGACACCTGTAATTGCAATTGGGCTCAGAATCTTTAATCGGTTATCTGTTTGATCCAGCTCTACATTGTAAATCCTTAGGGAATATTTTGAATGGAGATGCTTTTTTTTAATTTCGGAAAGGCTTCTGCGTAACAAAACAGCTACCAGATCACTGTCGTCCAACAGTATGTTTCGTGAATTTGAAACCCTTCGAGCAGTCTTGTTCAGCGTCAAAAAAATTGCTCGTGCAGCCTGTTTTAAATCCAAATCCCCCTTATAACCTTCACATATTTGGGGAAATGTGCAAAACATAACTGGAAGATTGATTTCGGTAAGATTGAATTCTTCAATATGCGCAGGCGTCCACTCTTCATAATATTCCTTAAATGGAGAACGCTTAGCATCTGACCAATCATCTTTAAGATTCCTATACAAAGCTAAAAGAGCCATTGCCCGATGTTGGCCATCAACGATAACTAATTTCGCCTTATTGGTATTGAGCTTAAGCCGAACAAGATCATGTTTGAGAGTCCGTCCGTCTACAATAGGTTGCTCAAACTGGAAAACTTCAGCCCCAATAGACCCCGATCGAAGCAATTGAGTTGTTTCTGCTATCTCACCTTCTGGTGGACGCTCGAAATTCTCGACACTCGGATACAGGTTAGCGGGTTTATTTGTGCCTTCAAGTGTAGGTAGTACTACAACCACAATTGGAGGAAATAGCTTTACGAGATCATGAGAATTCGCATCTAATAAATAGGGAATCAGTTCACCTGAAACTCTAGAATCATCTATGTCACGCTGCATGATTTCATCAAAATCAAGCTCCTCAAAATCAAACATTTCACGTACTGGAGCAAGATGCTTCAACAATTCTTCACTAGAGCCCATGGTAAAGTCGAGACCCATGTGAGTCAAAAAATACCTGACTTCAAGTGAGTTCTGTCCGACTTTTCCAGTCCCAATATTAAATGAGCCAACTGACCCTTCAAGGGTAAGATTAAGCGAACTTGATGTTCTTGGCCTCAGCATCTAATTTCTCCCAAGCAACGGATAATTTATTCTATTTAGGATATTTTCAACATCTTTATATTCTTGCTCATCACATTCGATAACATGCGTAACAACAAATAACCTTGTTGGCGCCATTTTTCTTCGAACAACCTGCATCGCAAAATTTTTATCTCGGGAGGCATTTTCCTCCTTCAGGTCCAGACTGGAAGTCATGTCATTCCTCAATCGATACTTTTCGATTAATCTCCTATGATTACTTAGCCGCCGCCGGAGATTACTTGACATCCCTATATAAAGTGGGCTTGTAAACTCCGGCGCAGAAGCCTCAACCACCTCTTTTATTTTCCTAAATCGCTCTGGGGCGGCGGCAAGCCTTTCCGCCAAAGACGTGGAAATTTGGGAAACGTGCTTTAAACTGCCTTCATATTGAGGTTTCAGAGCACCTTTAACAGCAACCCTATATGAACTTTCTCGAAAAGAGTTGAAAAGAAAGCTATCAAGAAACTCCGTCACTACCGCAACAGCTCTTGATCGATCCTTTTTGTCAGTCAAGGAAGCAACCTTTGTTATGATTCTATCTAAATCCGAATTAGTAATTTCAGGACGATAGTACCACGCATACACCCCGGGCTTTTCGGGGACTGATGAAATATCCTGCCACTCATGCTGCATTGTATTTAATTCACTATCCAACCTATGTTCTGTCAAAAACAAGGAGTCCAACAGAATTTGGCACACCCCTTTTACTAATCACCCGATGAAACCGGATTAAGTCTATCATGGGTAATCCGTCTAATTATCTCCGAGAGACGATCCTAAAAGATCGATTTGCTGAAAAACCATTTCCGTATAAAAAATATCGTTAGAAATTGAAAACTAGGCCTCCACCCAATCCGACAATATTAATAATGCATGACCAAATTTGCAACCTGCAATTAGTGTAAGAACAATTACCCAATTCAACTGGTGATGCTTGACCCTCGGCATCAAAAATTTGGTTCTAAACTATCATTATTTACATCTGTTTTGCCATTGAGGCAAAGCCGTTCATAAATCTTCTCAAGCAAAGTATCTGTTCCCGAAGGGTCTGCTGGATTGTCATCTAGCCAATGTTGAATTGTCCCCAATCCTGAATTGCAATATCCTTCAAACACTTTTACGCTTTCAAGCAAATTTTCATCTTTCAAGCAGATTGCATTTTTATTTTGCATCAACGCGAGTAAGTATATGAATGCGTCTTTGTTATCGGAAGAATATGTATTCAAAGTTATTCCGACATTATCACCAGAAACGGGAGAACTCCTTTTCTCAGAGTATCCAATCATGGCTGCAAAAAGCATCAAATCTTTATGAAAACGAAATATCCCTTTGGAATCAGCGGTACTTAAGCGTTCCACTAAAGAATTATACTTTCGATCGCGCCGGATATTAATTGTCCGCCAATTTATTTCATTCGACGCTTCAGACATAATTGCCGACCTCCTGTATAATTGTTCTATCCTTCTCTGCATCATATACAGCCGTCTGATAGTCTGTTCCTTCTATTCTAATGATGTTTGCCTCTCTGCCATTTTGAGGGGATGCTACTTCGAGCAACAAATTGTATTCTTTCCCTACCTTTTTTCTGAGCTTTTCCTCAACAGATCCTTCCCAATGACTAGATGATAGCAGGAAGATAACTTGCCCCACTGATTGAGGAATAACTTCCGCTATGTTTGCTTTATACATATTGTCCAAGACACCAAATGGGGCATCGATAACAAATGGAGCAATCGCTCCAGCTGTCAAAATATTACTGGATAATTTTTTACGTTCACGGGCTATTTCCAACAAAGAGGAAATGAATGTGAGACTCAAAATTAGCCGTTGACCATCGCTCGCACCAACAGGCTTATCATCACGATTGATCAACTGAATAGCGTAAGTTTCTGGATCTATTTCAGCAGTGTAATCTTGCCGCACAAATTTCTCCAAAAAACTGTTTATTTTTTTGTACAATTCTCTTCGAACCAGTGCTTCAGTAGAAGAAAGTGTTTCATTTATTGTCTCAAGTATTTGATCTGTTGTATCAATCAATCTCTTAAAATTTTTAACGTCGCGGTCAAGATGCGAAACTCGGCTCAAACTCGCCCTAATGGACTGAATTTTACCTTCGGTCTCTTCAATGTCTCTTTCAAGCCGAGCCATCGCCCGTACGGTTTCCATTTTTTTATTTTCTGCAAGACGCAAATTCTTATTGAAGCGACTAATATCTTCCAGATTAACATCATCAATTTCTATTGAAATAGCTTCTTTTCTATGCTCAAGATCTGCAATTTCTTTTTCTTTTTGTTCGCAGACTCCGTAATTTTCAGTCAAATCGCCTTTAGCGTTTCCTAATTTATCTTGGACCAATGTCAACTGGCTGCGAGCACTGTGTATTCTATTTAGTAACGCAGGATCTGCAGCATCTTTCGTTAGTTTTTGAATATTTTCAAATGCTTGAGTTCCAGGGTGAATGGGAGCACCGCAAAGACACTCCTCTCGCTCTACTATATCCTTTACAACCTGAACATTCAAAGGCGCCGGCAATTTTCCCTTCAATTCTTCCTCATCAATAAAATCTAGCCCTTGAAGAGATAGTTCACTCGCAAACGCAACATATGAGTAATCACGTATAAGCCTAATTTTTTTGGAATGCGCATCCGCTAATTCTTTTCTTCTAACCTTGAGTTGCATCTCCATGTCATTTCTCTCAGCATGTTTGCGCTTAACAACTACATGATTTGAGTTTGCAAGAAATTTGTTCGCAACTGCGATTTGTTCAGAATATAGATTTTGTTCTTTATTTCTATCTTCCAAATCATTTTGTTGGTTCTTAAGAATTTTTTCATGGTCTGACAATTCGTCTTCCTTTGACGAAATTTCATCGGCTTTGTCAACTTTCCTTAATTCTGTCCGATAAGAGGTTTTTATTTTGGCTAAATCGTTTTTAGCCTCTTCAGCAACTTTAAACCCTAGTATGTCACGAACTGCTCTTTTAATCTGGCCACCTCCAGCATCTTGAGCTAAAGACCCGACGCCTTCACCTTGAAAAAAAAAGTAATTGGCCATATCCTTTGGGATAATGTTGTTAATAAACAAATTCGGGTCCGGTTTTACCATTTCGTAATTGTTATCTACGACCCTATAGACTTCGAATTTGGTGTCCCTAGTCTTTGCGTTTAGTGTCCTTATTGCAGAAAAAATATGACCATCTTCCTCAAATTCAATTTGAACAAACAAACTAGTTTGTCCTTCATTTGCGGCTGAATCATTTAACAAATTTTGTGCATTTGAAAAATTGTCTGTAGTTTTCGCATAAAAACACCACAAGATCGCGTTTAGAAAGGCGGTCTTTCCCACTCCATTTTCTGCGTGTATAAGAGTTATGTTTTTTTCTTCGTCAGTTGAAAAATGGACGATTTGGCGCCCATAAAATTGTCTAAAATTCTTAAGCTCTACAGATAGTATTTTCATTATTATTGTTGCCCTAAAGAATATCAATCAATACGAATATTTTGAATTACGTCCCTAATCTCTTTCAATTTTTTATTACTCGTTCGATCGCTATAAAAATAATTTCGCTCAATTCTAATAATGTCTCTCGCCGCTTTCATAATTCCAGACGGACCTTCCTGCTCAATCTCTTGTTTCGCTGCGATAAGGCTTCTTAATTGATTAGACATCTCTCAGACCCAGTTCGTTGATAATATTTTCAATTTCATACTTGTTGATCGCAAGAGCAGTAAAATCTTCTACTCTTTCCATCTCAGACTCTTTTAGTTTTGTTGCCGCAACGGAATCTATCCCATCTATTGGTAAAACAACGAAGTCATAAATTACTGCATACTTTTTCCCCGACGACCGTCTTAATACGCGACCCCGACGCTGTATGTATTGTCTTGGGTTTTTCGTGCTCGCTAGAATGAATGCAGTATTGCAACTAGGAACATCAATACCTTCATCTAATACCTTCATTGAAACTAGAGCATCGATGCCCTTGCTTTTAAAAGAACTCATGATAGATTTGCGTTCAGCGGGGCTCTCATTACTCGTAAAACGAGACGTTTTCCAACCATTATTGCCGAGTACCTGCGAAACCTTTTCTACGACCCTTTCGTCGTCTCCAACTTCGTCAGCGTTAAATACACGTCCTTCACCACAATAAAATAGACTTAAGTTTCTGTGTTCTGGCTCAATTGTATTTACAAGTTTTCCGAGCTCTACTAACTTATTACTTGCTGTCCCTAACAATCGGGAGCGTTTGCTACATAATATTGTTAGATTTTCTTGCTCAATCTTATTGAGTTTTGATGAGAATTTTTTGGCAATAATCTTCGATATTGCAGTCGATAATTCTTCGAAGACTTCTTGTTCTTCTGCAGTCAAGAAAACAGGAACAATATGATATTTATACTCACACAATATTCGGTCATTGATCGCGTCTGATAGACTATATTCAAAAGCTATTCCCGAATAATAGCTCTCTATGCGAAGCTTAGCGTCGTTGGGAAAAGGAGAGTCGACTTCATCATCGTCGCTCCTATAGGGCGTGGCCGACAAACCCATTCGGAAGTCGGCATTGGGGAGATACTGTTGTATTCTTGAGGATCCGTGATTGTGACATTCATCGCCGATAAACATCAAATTTTCCGGCGCAATATCACAAATTAATCTTGAAAAATCGTCGGTGCCTAGTGTCTTATTCACGACCACAGTCGCAACAAAAGAAATTGCCTCCATTCGAAAGGAAAAAATATCCTTCTTTAAGTTATCTACCCAATTCCTCTTTGAACCAAAACATCTATGTGGAAATATATTGAAGTTTTTCAGATCCTCGATCCACTGGTTAGCAAGCTCAACATAAGGAACGGATATTATTAGGAAAAGGGGCTGTTCTTTCTCTTTTTTTGCTTCGAATATCTTTACCGCAGCATAAATTGAAGTTATTGTCTTACCCGCACCTGTTGCTAGCTTCAATATTCCTTTATGAGCATTATTAGACCACCAGTTTGAAATCGCCTTATTTTGGTGATCGAATAATTCAAATTGTCTTCCGCCAATTTCATTAGGAACCCCGGGTTCTGATGTGACAATCGTTTCAGCAAAAAATAATTCAGCGCGCGGAACATCTTGCTCTTCAAACTCCGGTGTTACTGGGTTGTCCAATGAATATCGTTTTGCAATCATTGAATAAAAGTTTGAAGGAACATCGACAGTTATTGTGTTCTTCTGTCGCCCCTCCCAAAGCTCTAAGAAGCTTGTGATACAGGGTTCACCATATTTCTTGAATACATCACTTTCCCAGCTCGGGAAAACCATTAAAGATTCTGCATTATAGGAATCGTTCATCGCATAAAAAGTTTCGTTTGCAGAACCTTGAAATACTACAATATTATCATCAGAGTCATACGCAATTCCGATTTTTTCGTGGTACATGCCCTGCCGGCGCAATGCGAACTTAATCTCAAGCTTATTGGCAGCAATTAACCAAGCTAGTAATTCGAAACGATCAACTGCCTTACCTCTTACTTCTTCAATTATTTCGAGCAAACGATCGCTCAGTTTTTCTAACATTCTAGATAATTCATTGCCATGATGAATTGCTCTAAATTCCATTTCGGAAAGCGGATGACCAATCACTAGCCTCATTTTCCCGTTATTTTGTACGATAGAAGATATCCCGGCCAAATTGTGAAGAAATAACTCTGAAGAAAAATAGCCCACAGCTCTATCATACTGCTTGCAATGACTTAATAGAGGTTTATAGAAATCATTAAGTATGTTGTCGTTGCCCGATCGGTATACAGATTTCCAGGAAACATCAGTTAACTTTTTCAATCGGCCTAGCACTTTCGTTAAAGATTACTCAATCACATTATTACCAGATATTTAGATATTATGCCGATGAGAACCAAAGATACTTTAGTATTTTTTTTATTTAATTCATTTGTATTACGAGAACTCTATTCATTTTACACTAGTTAGTAAAGCTATCAATCAACCTATTTCTCGGCGTTCATACAAACTCGTTAGTACCATTTAGACAAGTTTCCGAATAAAATATCTTGATAAATGCCACTCTGATAAATCCTTCACGTGGCCTCCAGAGAGTAATATCGCGCTGTAGATTACATCCAATTTCCAAGGTGTTTTTTCTGAGATGTTTTTACCAAACCATCGAATATAGTCACGCCTCAGGCCTTTTCAATTTAATCACCAGCAAAGGCAGTTATTTTGGCAATACCGCTGCAATTGAACAATTATTTATGACAGGCCAAACACATTTTTGATTGACCATATAGGTCATCGATATCAATGGGTTCGTTTTCACGGAGAGGGTTTTTTTGAATATTGGCCCTCATCCTCGCCAGGCGTTTTTCATGGTCTGTTTCAATTTGCACCACACGTTCCGGCTTTATCAGCTCCGCTAAGGACTCTCCTTGGCACCATGTAAACGGCGAGCCACCATCTATCGCATGCTTTTCAAGTTTCATTGCGTTTTCAAAAGCCTTCGGGTGATGTTCTTTTAATCGTACCCACTCAATTTTTTGCTGAAAGAAACAAAATGTACACCCACTTCTTGATCGCCATTTGTAGTAATCAGGTAATCCCAATCCGGCATTATCTAAGATATCAATAACGCTTTGTTTATCAATTCCCGCTTCTTTAAACGGCAATTTGACTATCAAATTATCATTTTTTGAATTATACCCTTCGCGATATTCTTCATCAGATCTGATAGCCACATAACTAAAAACTTTATCGCCGGTTTCAAGCATAGGGCGAACCCAAGCCTCAAAAGGCTTTAGTTTCATATTGATTGTACACCAACGTGCTTGAGGGGACGGCAAAAAATCATTGTGTTTCTTCATCCAAAAATCGAATGTATGGTCAGGGTTTAGCCTTAAAATAGGTTTACCTAAGAAACCCTCAAGCTTCACTAAATATTCATATACTTCCGGCAACTCCTCTCCAGTGTCCGTAAAGAAATATTCAATTTCTAATTCAGGGTATTGCTGCCGCATATATACCGCTAGAGCTGCGCTATCTCGTCCGCCGGAGAGACCTAATACATGCCTCACATTGCCATTACTCAATTTTTCGCCCTCACGGTTATTGAATTTATCTGCTCTTTTTCAACACTTGAAATATAACGAGTACTCAATTCGGCAAGAGCCGCGAGCACCACCTCTTTTCGGAATCCATTATCTTGTGACAAAACTGTTTCCAATTTTACAATTGCATCTTGCACAGAAGCTTGATCAGCATCCCCTATATCAAATTCCCCAACAACGGGCGAAGATCTACCGTTAATACTCGTAATAATGGCAATACTCGAACGTTTGTTTTTCCGGCCTTTAATATGAGCAAAAGCTTCAGCCTTATTGAATTGTCGTGACAATTTTGCGATTTCAATCATTGCTCTATCGGCGTCCGCGTCAATCCAAGAATTTAGTGGTTTACTAACTGTCAAGCTCGCCAGACCTTCGATCTCTTCAACAGTGCCCTCAAAATTGGCCAACCGGCCGGCGAATGCATCTAGTTTGAAATCCCCCGCAACACCACGAATATTTCTTGCCCGTTCACGTAAATCAAATAGCGATTGTGATGATGTATTCGCAACCCCTAGATCATAAATCAGCACCTGATAAAAACGTTCGAGCAACGAGGAATACGCCCCTACAATCTCCGCCAACCCCTCTTTAACGGCGTTTACGACATTCGACATTCCTTCTTCCGAGAACTGATCAATCTGCGCCTCTGAGTACGTAGGAAGGTCATTAAAAATCAACTGGTTAGGATCGTTAGCTTTTTTGAATATGTCGCGCAGTCGCAGAGCATTTTTTGACAAATACGATGTCCGCATTGTCCAGGGAGCAACACCATCAAATATTGAGATGAGACCGCGAGCGACATCGATCGGCTTTAAGTTTTGAAGGCCATTGTCCGGGTCCAAATCTCTGACAATTTCCGCCATACCGGAAAGCAATTTGCGCGATGCTCCAGATAGATCCATCCATCTAATTTGAATAAACGCAGGATCAATAGTTAAATATTCGACATCTAAGTCTTTAAAATTCGCTTGATAAATACCCTCACGATAAAGGGCGACTGTATCTTGACAAGACAGAATAAATGCAACCGCAATAATTGGCATAAGCCCATCCCTAACGCCGTAGGGAGGGCTCCGCCAAATTTCATAAATCTCCGAAACCTTAACTGTTCTATCACTATTTTCTTTCAAGTATTTTTCTGTACATGCCCAGAGAGGGGACAGATTATGCAGATCGACGTCTGCAGGAACCGGTTTTACAAATTTCCAACCACTGTTTCCAGCCACATGCAGCTTTGTACTTTGCAAAAGAGAAACATAGAGACCTCCCTCAGACGAAAAGCCTTCAATTCCCAATCGTTGCTGAGTACTCTGAGATACCATATTCTTGAGCAAAGCATTTTGGGCGGCGACGGCACTCGAAGATGGCTTGTGACGATTGAGAAGCTCGTTATTTAACCTTGGCGCATCCGGAAATCGTTGATCTGATAATTGCGACGCCAACCCGTTAAGTTGCGAATAACGCAAGGACGTGGGCCGATCACTACTCAAAAACCATATCGCGTTATCAAAGGCAAAAGCGAGTTCTGCTTCCACGAAATTTTGGCTATTTACTAAACGTGCAGACACCTCTCTGCGCGCAATATTATCTCCCGCGAGTTCGGGGCTTTCTTGTCGTACTTTGTCGATCGCAATGAGTTCCCGTGCACGATCCTTTACAGCCCAGGAATTATCCGATAGACCAATAATAACATCACGTTGTATCATTTGGGCCGCGACTTTTGCGCAGATATCCTGAGCGTCTTCTTTCGTTTCATTTTCCGTTGGAATGGCTAAGAGAAATTGGCCAATCGTTCCTTTGTTTGGAACATAGTTTTCCGCTTCTTCTTGTAAATTTTTTAGCGGAACAAGATCGACATCGAACCAACGCAATGTGCCCTTCTCATGGAAGTGGCGCTTCGCAAGAATAGGTTGCAAGTTAGCCAATTCTTTTAGAACACCAAAATCGACTCCCCTAACTTCATAGAGAGCATTTTCCACAGCTTGCTCTATATCAAAATCACTGCCAGCAAAAATTGCGTAGGCATCAAGATGCTTTTTGTAAATAATAAAAGACTGTGCTTTGAGCTCTCCTAAAGCGCTTACGAGTTCGGTTTTCGAGAATTTACCGAGTGTACATGCTTGTAGAAGAGAGAGACTCGCTAAGAGTCCTGATCGCTCTCTGAATAAATCGATTATCGCAATAGACTTAAGCAATTCCAATTGCAACTCAGTTGCTCCTGCGGCATCACACCTCTCGACGCTGTCCGCGGCTAGAGCCCATCGGTGCCCATCTGGCGAAGCCAGTATTGCTGGCTCCAGATTTACTCGCAAATATTCCCAAAGTAGGTGAGGTTCAAAAAGTGTGTCTTCTTCTGCAATGCTCAAAAAATGTTGGAATCCATAATTCTCCGCCGAATTGAGAAATCCGAATATACTTCGTTGGTTTTGACCAAAGCGCCGTTTAGAAATGGGCCCCAACAAACAAGTAGTTACTGGATGTAGAGGCCAACAATTATCCAAAGTATCCGCCAACTTCTGAGACGTGTGAGGACGTTGATTTTTAATAGTATTTACGATTTCTTGCGTTATACCATTTTGCATACGATTTTCGGAGCTTTCGATGGCCCGCGACAACAGTTCTATCTGTTCTTCTCCAGCAGCATTCACGGAAAGATCAACAAACCGACCTTGAATTTTAGTCCATTCGTCACGCATTTGTCGCGACAACTGTCTCCCATACTCTTCAAAAGACTGATGTAAAATGCCCACAATAATAAGTCTATTTTTACTGCGTGACGCTATTTCCGCAAGTTGTTGAAAGAGATATACGTCAGAGTTTTCAATCGCCGCGCCCTCCAAAAACTTGCCCATTTCATCGATGAAAACGATGAGACCGCCGTGTTTTGAGGAATTATGCGCTATTATTTTCAGTGTTTCGAGAACATCGGTTTCTTTCCATTTTTTATACTTTTTGTTGGATAATTGTGACGCCTCGATTGCTTCCCCAATGACTTGAGCAGGATGATCGCGGCGACCAACAACTGGAAGAATGTTCCAGCCTCTTGCCTTAGGCGGAAGGGCCGACCAAAGTTGGTTCGCTACTTTCTCGCTAACAATTGATGCCGCAATCTTGCGACTCTTAATATTTCCTGAAAGTAATGCGCTCAATGCTATAACTAGACTTGACTTTCCACTTCCATAGGGCCCCGTCCAGGTAAATGCTCCCTGCTCATTCTCCGCCGCATGCCGCGCCATTGAACCAAGAACATCCAATGAAGATTGTGGGCAAACAAATCCCTTTAAACTATCAATTAACTCTAGATCAGTATCAATTCGAACAGACCGTTGAAATCTACGTGCGACCCGCACACTATCTTGCAACCCCATTTAGGCTACCTTTCTATTGGCTGAATATGCGTAGTCGTTTTTAATCAAATCCAAGAGGTCAATTTTTTCAAGTTCAACATCTCGAATAATTTGCTTAAGTCCTGCGGTCTCTGACCATCGAATTTTACCACCGGATACTTCATCCAAACTTGATAGTCTGTCTGACACATCTGCCTCATCAAGTAAGAATACTCTGCCTGGGGAGCCGGGTTCATGCATCAACGCCTCAAACGAAAGATGTGAGGCGGATGAATAATCTTTCCAAAACTCTATGACGGCGAATAAGAATATACTATTTCGGAGTGAAGATTTTCTCCCGCGTACGAAGCGAAATCGATCGCGCGAGCCTGCGCTTTTGATCAATCCTAATTCAACCAACGGACATTCTAATGCGTCTTCATGCGCTTCCTTGCTTTTAATCGGTCGCGCTACATATGTGCGCACGAAACACTCGATATCTCTCTTTATCGTGTTCGGCGATACACGCTTCCATCCCGCCTCCAAAGACAATTTTGACAATCCCAATAAAAAATGGTCGCGCTCAAACACTGAGCCTGGAAAATGGTTAAATGACCAATGCCATGTCGTCTTCACCCCAGAAGAACACAACTTCCAATGAATTAACCATAAAGATGAAGCCTCCTCCAAGAAAGGATCCAACCCATCGCTGCAGAACAAAAGTCGCCCGAACTCTGTTGTCTTTAAGCTATTTTCATTATTGCCCTCTTCAATGATCCCCGTTGCCTGACACCAATGCCGCATAGATTCAACCATGTTTTTACCAACACCGAAACGGGCAATAGCGTCTTCATTCAGAAAAATTTGTTTGCTGCCACTTTCGCCATCCCGTGATAAAACAGCGTCAAAACCTTTCTTGAGCCAACCATAACGCAACGGAAAGGTTGCATGACCTGAAAATTGCGGTTTATAGTCTTCAATCGCCAAACAACCACGCAACATATAGTAGTCCCTCTCATAAATCATTCTAGGTCTCGACTTTAGCTGACTAACTAGAGTAAGGTCAATCTCGATCTGGAGAGAACGTCCAGATCGAGACACTTACGGTTTTTGTTCGTGAATTTAATAAAAAAGTAGACCTAAATGCGGATTTCGGAGACTATTTACCTCGACCATCAAGCCTCGACGCCTGTCGATTCAAGGGTTCTCAGTGCAATGCTACCCTCATATCGCGAGAGTTTTGCAAATCCTCATTCTTCCGATCATGCATTCGGTTGGAAATCTGCTGCTGCCATCGATGAAGCCGGGGCGAATGTCGCTGCGATGATCGGCTCTGATATAGACGAAATCATATTTACGTCGGGTGCGACAGAAGCAAATAATCTCGCACTTCTTGGGCTAGCAAGGCACAAACTTAATGGGAAACGCAATAGAATAATTGTATGTTCAATCGAACATAAATGCGTGCTCGAAGCGGCACGGTACTTGAAAGACAATCTTAATTATTGCATCGAATTAGCTCCAGTCGACAACCGTGGAATAGTCGATTTAGACTATCTTCGTGAAACAATCTCCGATGATGTCTTATTGCTTTCTATAGGCGTAGTAAATTGTGAAATCGGATCCATACAACCGATTGAAGAAATATCGAAAATCACACAGGAATACGGAACTATCCTTCATTGCGACGCTGCACAGGCACCAATAGCACTCTCACTGAGTGATTATGCAAATTTCGTGGATATGCTTAGCCTCTCTGCTCATAAATTCTACGGCCCAAAAGGAATTGGGGCACTCTACATCAGACGTGACCTGAAAAATCAGATAGAGCCTCTCATTTTTGGAGGCGGACAGCAAGACGGCCTAAGATCAGGAACATTACCGACACCATTAATTATTGGGATGGGAGCTGCAGCGAAAATCCTTTCACTTCCGGAAGAAGTCGACCGGCGCAATGCACTAAAAGAATGCAGAGATAAGTTTGTCATTCGGCTTAAAGATAAATTGAACTTCATTAGTGTAAATGGGCCGTCGACAGAGCTTCGCCATCCAGGAAATGCAAACATATGTTTCAAAGGACTAGATGCACGGCAACTTTTAGCAATGATGCAACCCGTCCTTGCCGCCTCAATGGGCTCAGCCTGCTCCTCAGGAGTTATTGAACCTTCATATGTGCTGAGGTCTACAGGACTTACTTATGACGAAGCTAATGCGTCAATTCGATTTAGTTTAGGGCACGACACTACTAAAGAAGACATTACTGATGCAGTTACTATTATTCTCGAAACATTGGATAAAATGAGAGACAGTTCCACTCTCATGACCGCATAAATAATGGTCCCCATTTTCACCATCAAAATAGTCGGCTGAGTTTATTTTCTTCTTTTGCTTTGTGTAGAGTAACTAGCGCCTTCGATTCAAGATCACATTGAC
Source organism: Alphaproteobacteria bacterium 46_93_T64 (assembly GCA_002163135.1). Taxonomy (GTDB): domain Bacteria; phylum Pseudomonadota; class Alphaproteobacteria; order Sneathiellales; family Sneathiellaceae; genus Sneathiella. The sequence continues at coordinate 259,619 of MAAN01000011.1, read as the reverse complement.
GACTGTTACAACAAAGAATAGTCACCTATATTTGATTTTCGTGGCACGCCTGATACAATTCACAGTAAGGAAAAAGAACAGAAATTTCTCGAAGTACTCTCTATTTCTTTGTTATGTCACTTCGAGAATTATCACAATGACATTCACTTTAGAAAATGTTGAGAAGGTAAATGGTTGGAAAAAAAGTCTCAGGTGACTTATATGTGCACCGTTCGGCTATCAAATTTCTAGATGCTGATCAAAAGTCTTTAATATCAACAGCTATAAAATCTGCTAATTTGCAGAGAGTGGCTTGGAATATCATTAGATTATCTAATGATAATGTTGCACTGTTAAACTATCCAGGCTTTGACGAAGAGGCCTTTCCAACATTGATGCACAGTATTCGCATCGACCTCCTAGATGGCAGTGTTAGCCGTAGAGACTTTAAAACTTACACCAACCCGCCAATATTGCACCGCAAAGAACTGCTCGTTGGAGACGATTATCCACAACGCGCAAAGTTTGCGGCACTAACAAAATCGCTTGATGAATTCGATGTCTTTTATGATGCGCACAAGATTGGTTTTCGGCAACAGTGGAAAAATCGCTTAAGTCTTCATGGCATACTGATTGAGGGCCACAAAGTAACAAAACAGGCAAAAATTATTGGGACAGTCATAAATCGCCACAAAACAGCCCTAATTCGATACAAATTGTCTCAACCGGTTCAACTATTGATGCGGCATAAACTATTAACAAAGGAAAATTCATTTTTTGATTATGGTTGTGGCCGCGGAGATGATGTGGACACATTAGAAAGTGAAGGTTTCAGAGCTGCAGGATGGGACCCGCATTACGCGCCGAAAAATAAAACCACAAAAAGTGACATCGTAAATATTGGCTTTGTTCTCAATGTTATTGAAAACGGCACAGAACGTAGAGATGCACTAAAAAGAGCTTGGGGATTGACGAAAAAAGTTCTCGCCGTCTCTGTCATGCCACCGCAAGCCGCCGCGATTGAAAACGCTAAACCCTACAAGGACGGTTTTCTTACGACCAGAGAAACTTTTCAAAAATACTTTTCTCAGGATCAACTCCGCAACTTTATTATAAGTGAGACAAATTCTGCTCCCGTCGCAGTTGCGCCTGGGATATTTTTTGCGTTCGCTGATGAAATCGTAAAGCAAGAATTCCTAATCAGTAGGTATGCTCGTGAAACTCATCGAGTTGTAGAGTTCAAAGGGAAAAGGGAGAAAAATTTGGTGCCAGACACCAGAGACAAAATCCTTAAGGCTCGCCCAATTATCGAACACCTGGCAGAAGAAATTATTAGACTCGGCAGAGGGCTGCACCCTGACGAAGTTGCTCCTGAAACAATGGATGGCTTAAAAGCAGAGAGGATACCGTTTAAAGCTGCTGAAGCATATTGCCTTGAAAACCTTTGTGACAAAGAAACGCTCGAGAAAATTTCTGCAGAGAGACAGGATGATCTGAGTTTATACTTTGCACTAGAGCTATTTACGCAACAAAAACCATACCGAAAATTGCCAAAACGGTTACAGCAAGATCTAAAAAGCTTTTGGGGAAATTATGGCAATGCTCAGATAGAAGCGCGCCAACTTTTATTCTCAATTGGCAATAAATCACTCATTCAAGAATCTGCAGAAAAAGCTGCAGATGAAGGCCTCGGCTATATACTCGAAGAAAATCAACTTCAGTTTCATCGATCAATTCTAAAAAGACTGCCTCTAGCTTTACGCTGTTATGTCGCATGTGGCTCTATCCTCTATGGTGATGTCGAAAATGCAGATGTCTTAAAAGTTCACGTAAATTCAGGAAAATTGACGCTTCATTTCTATGAAAATTTTTCAGACCCCCTACCGGTTCTCAACCAACGTATAAAAATTGATATGCGCTCACAATCTGTACGGCTGTTCAACTATGGTGAATCAGACAAGCAATATCTTTTCATGAAATCACTATTCCTTCCCGAAATTCACGAGGACTATATTAAGCAAAGCAAGTTTGACCAGCAAGTTTCCAAAATAAAAGAATTTGATTTTTCATTATATGGACCTGACGCAAAGTACTTTGACTCACATCTAAAGGAAAATCAGTTACAAATTGGCGATTTTTCTCTTGAAATGATAAATTCAGACTGACGTCGACTGGGTAATTCTAAATCCACACGAAAAGCTGGAACCAGCCTTAGATCTTCAAAAGAACCTTTATCGTTCAATCAATTCATCCAACACTAAAGTCCAAGATCCGACTAACTTCCGTAATTGTAAGCCCAGACTGTTTTTTCCATAGGTTAAAAGCGTCTTGAACCGTCGTAAGGTCTTTTTGAGATGTAGGCATCTTTTCAATAACACCTTCTGCTATGAGGCGTTTGGTCACATCGCGTGAAAGAATGAAGCTATCCATGCCCATCCTCCGAAGAAAAAATCGTCCCGTATTGCCTCCAAGACGCGAGCCCCGTTTCTTTAACTGCTTAAGTAGGCCGACATAGTCCTCTTTTGGCCATTCTGCGAAAAACATTCCTACGGATCCATACTGAGTACGTAACTCTCTAAGGAATATTGCATTTTCCCGAACTGCTCGAATTTTTCGTCCGGAACGAACTATCCGCTTATCAGACACTAGCTCTCCAATGTCTTCATCACTGAGCATTGAGCAACGCCCAACCTCGAACCCTCCAAAAACACCTTCAAAATCAGGCCACATTTTATTAATAACATACCAATTGAAACCTGCGTTAAATACACAACGCGTCATGCCAGACAGCCAACGATCATCCGAAATAGAAATAAGCTCTTCCCTTGACTTTGGAGCATCCATTGTACTCAAAAGGTCACGTAAGTTGCTTTTACGCTCCAAGGCTATGGCATGTATTTTTTCAAATGATCTCATAAACTTGTTCGTCACCTCTCCAAACGATCCGTTTCTTAGACTTAATGTCCAAGCTAATAGACTATGATTTAATACTATATATTGTCATAAATTGTCGCAAAAGAACAACTGAGCCTGTTTGTTACATTGCTATACCAATGGCGGAATCATAATCCACACCCCACCACTATGAACAGTATCAGAAACCGCCGCCTTCGATGACTTCTCGTGACAACCCAGGCAACTACCCTTTGACAGAGTCTGTTGCTCAGCCCGCCCTCATCCTTCAATTTTCTATGAGTTTTTCAGCTAATACCAGTACATCCACTGGCCAGAAACATTCTGGTCGAGGATGGCGGACTATTGAATGTCCGGCCGCTGGACGGCAGTTTAACAGGCTGTGGAGCCACTGAGCCGGAACGGCCTCCTTGCCATAAACGGCCCCCAACATTGCGCCGCAAATGGCTGCATTGGTATCGGTATCTCCACCACGCATAATGGTATCAACCACACCTTCCTCCAGGCTCGTGGCATGCAGCAACTGGTAAATGCAATTTTGAAAGGCAATCAGAACCCAGCCCTGATGATGGACGTAGTCTGTCGGTGGTGTTTCAGCGGCCTGCTGGATGACATCAAGCAAAGCCGGTTCAACGGCCATCTCATCCGCCCAGTTTGTTATATACCGATATAACAACGGGCCATCCTGTTCGGTATTGATCGCATGGGCAATCGCCATGGCATAAAGCGCGTTGATTTGTCGGCAAATCGGGTTCGGATGGGTTAGTTCGGCATCCTGCCTTGCCCATTCGGCAACCTGTTGTAAGTCAAAGTTGCTTCCATAAATCCCCAGCGGGCTGATCCGCATCAGCGCTCCATTTGCCTGCGACTCAACATTGGGATTGCCGCGCAGGCCAGCCGAAATGGTCAGGCCACAATCAAATGGATCGGATCTCAACCAGTACTGATATTCTTGGCGGGCGATTACCGGATCGTAGGTGCCCCTGCTCAGCAACATCCGCGCCAGCAACAACGCCATCTCGGAATCATCAGTTGGCTGACCAGCAATAGTATTCCACGTGCCTCCGTCGGCCAGTTTCCGTACACCTTCGGGGTAGCGGTGGCGGATCTGTTCTGCCGATTGAAACTCAACCAGGCTGCCAAGTGCATCCCCGGCAAGCTGTCCGATAAGGCAACCTTGTGCTTTAGCCAGACGATCAATCATCAGATAATATGCCCTTCCTCTTAAAAAAACACAATTTTGCTTTTAGTATCCTGAAACTTAATATCCCAGTGGTTCTGCAAACTACCGCCACCGAGCTAGCAACTTTTTCCTTTTTTCTGCCGGCCCATTTTCAATGTATGAATTGGTCGATTGCAGCAATCGAACCGTCGGTATCACCATTCCAAATCTCTTTGCAGATCCCCCGCATCTGAATTGTCATTCCTTAAAATATTTTAAAAACGCCGCAATAGCGAAATGTCTAACCTGCGCAGATTTTTTTTCACCATAGACCGCCCCAATCCACTTTATCGTCTATCGGCGACCTGCCCACTATCGCCCATAAGCTCGTCGATTATTCGAGCGCATGGACAGTGACCGGAGCGTGCTTCATGGTTATTCTGCCTCAAACGGCTTTAACTGCGTCAGCTCTGAAACCGCCATATCACCATGTTTGGACTTCCATTCATAAAAGGTTACTAATAAAACTCTGTGGCGGCTGCGAACCTCCGCCGTCTTCCCGCCATGCTCCGGTTCGAGAAAAATCTCATCAATCAATTCCCATATGAGGCCAATTTTTCACATTCGATCTATTCTACTTCTTTTTTGAAGACGAAAAATGTGATTGCATTTTTTTCACGATGTCACTCTCAGCCACAAAAGGCTTATTATAGGTTATCGCTACATCCGATGGTTTGCACTGCGACGAATGAATTACCGACTCCGGTAATCTTATAAAAGATTCTCCGCCTGACTGAACGAAATCATCTACCGACCCAAAACTGGTGGTTTTATCAAGCCAGGAAAATTTGAACGGATCGTCATCGGAAAATTCAGAAACTATGCGCTTATGAATTTCATACGTCCTGTTATTGGCCTCTTGAGACGTCTCATCTTCAATCAAATAGGCTGCAACTTGTGCGAAACCAAGCCGAGAATAACCTCTCTTATCTTCTAATGGAGTTTGCCAATCAGAAAGGACCGTCACTTTTAATATGCCCGTTTCATTCTCTTTAAAAATCCAAAGTACAGACCTCCCCCTTTCCACAAGCGACGAATTATTGGTGAAATATAAATCGTTCTTAGTTGGTTTTGGGTTGAAATCGCGCTTCGCATCTGAGCTCAAATTCTCACTAATCCGCTGGACCGCATCTTCTTTACTCAAATCGACCCACTCAATACCGCTCCGAGGATTAGTCAATGCGGGCAGGCCCGCCCGCGCCTTGATTTTAAAGGCATCAATACCTGCTTTATCGGTTTCAAAATTCCAAACACCGGCACAACTCATTCCAAATGGCGCTGAACATTGGGCATCCCTGAAACGCTTTGGATTTGAACTATCCACACCTAACGTAACACCAATTTCATATCGAGGATCATAGAAAGCATATATCTGACGAGTTTTTATTACTTCTGAATGGTGCAACATATTGTTCCTTTTTTACAATCGTTATTTTTACATTCTTTTTGTTAGAAGATGCCTTCCTTTATTGCCCATTCCGTCCATTTCTTAGAAGAATTTTGTATCAAATTCCTAAAGTGATGTACTAAAACATGGGCGAATTAAGACTATGGATATCTATTAATCGGGACATTCTCCTTTAACCATCACAAGTCCCTGCGCAGAATAGAACTACCACTACTCGTCTTCTGTATCTGAAACCCTGCCGGAATGGCCTGCTGAACCAGATCCACGTGTGAGATCAGCCCAACGGCGCGGCTCTGCCCGACCAAATCTTGTAGGGTCTGCAACGCCTGGTCCAAAGTCTCTGGATCCAGGCTGCCAAATCCTTCATCAATAAAGATTGTATCGAGGCGGATTGCGCCACTGATACTCTGCACTACATCTGACAGTCCAAGAGCCAGCGCCAATGCCGCCATAAATGACTCCCCACCGGAAAGTGTTGATGTTGGACGCGGACAACCGGTGTGAACGTCATATACGGCAAGATCCAGACCTCGGCGCCCTCTGCCTTTGCCCTCTCTAATGCGCTCCAAAGTATAACGCCCGCTTGTCATCGGTCCCAAGCGCTGATTGGCCGCATTCAGAACGCGATCAAAAATGGCTGCAGTTGCAAAAGTTTCAAGATCCATCTTTGAGGAATTTTTGCCATTAAAATCATTGGCAATTCGTCCAAACTCCGCAAATTCTTCCTCTGCTTTTTCGTTAGCTGCTTTTGTGTCCATGATAGCGAGTAGTACTTTTTTCAGATGTTCTGATCGTGCCCTGGCCGTTGCCGTTGCTTCTACAGCTTCACCATAAACCATTTCTGCAACCTGCTTCGCTTCTTTGGCAACGCTCATATCGGGCCGTTTCTGGCCTTCAATTTCCTTTGCCAGTTCCAGAGCCTTTCTCTCGTTTACTGAGAGGCTATCGTCAAAATACTTGACGCTCTGCTCGAGCGCTTGAATTTTTTGGACGATAACTTTACCGGCGGTAAACTCATCCTCCGTTAGTTCAAGGATCTTCAGTCGATCGGAAAATTCTTCTTTACTAAGCTTCATTTCACGGACGCAAGTCTCGTAGTTTTTTTGAGTATTATCGTTATTTGCCCTGGCTGTTGCAAACGCAGTTTGAGCATTTTTTTCATCTCCAACTGCTTTATTGACAGCATCAATCAAATGGACGATTTTCTCCTCGGTCTCGTGACAGGCATGATCGAGATATGAGCTTTTCCGTAATTTTTCAGGGACTTCAGAAAGCGCCGTTTCATAACCGCCTTGCGCTCCCGCCAATTCAATTTCAAACTTCTTCAAAGCAGACGACTTAACCTCGAACTCTTTGTTTAAATTCGTGATAAGATTTTCGCCTTCCACTATGGAAGCTTCCAGCTTAGGGATATCGACAGCTGCTCCTAGCTTTTTGACTTCATCTTTAAACTTTGTCTGTTGATCTTCCAGATCATCAACAGATTTTTCTGGCATTGATAGCTTGTCCAGTGCCGCCTTGCTTGCCTTGAGAATTCCCGTAACTTCTGAAACCTTATTCCCCATTTCCTGCTCGGCGCGACGAGCTTTGGCGAGATTATCACGCGCACCTCTAAAAGCTTTATCCAGGCCCGCCTCTTCAATATCACCAGTCGCTGGATCAGGGTGATCCAGTGATCCACACACAGGACAGGTGTCACCAGGAACGAGTGTTTTGGCGAGATGCAGCGCTTGTGCCCCGGACAGGTTTTGCTCAGCTTCCACCATCTTCTCATCTGCTTCAATGAGCAGCTTGCTTTTGGCTTTGTGACTTAGGGAATGGTTATCAAGCGACAGTTGAGCTGCTTTGACCTCCTTCTGTTTCACTTGATAATCGCCAGCAACTTTGAGTACTGCCATCACTTCCACCAGACTGGCAGAAATTGTCGCTCTTTGAGTTTCTTTTTCTCTCTCGAGCTTCAGGTTAGCATCCTCTTTTTGTTTATCGGCTATTTGTGCTTTAAGCGCGGCTTCACCCATTTTCAGTTCGCGCTTGGCTAAATTTACATTGTCGCTCTTATTTTTGACCGTTTTTGATAAATCTGCGGCATCGATGATCGTTTTTTTGTAGCGCGTCAAATCCAAACTATAGTCTTGCAGCTGTTTCAGTTCAGTGCTTTTATCTTGTTCTTCCTGAAGCCTTGTTTTAGTTTTTTCCAGATGCAGCCCGGCCCCAGAGAATTTTGCAGAAGCATCTTCAAGAGCCATTTTTTCATCACTTACTTTACACTGTGCCGCAACTACAGCAGTTTCAAGATCCGTTGCTTGTTGGGCAAGTTGTGCCTTCTTTAACTGGACGCGCTGTTCTTCTATCTCGGGTCTCTGCTTGTTAAGCCCAGAAAGAGCCTTATCAACAGTTTCCTTGTCGTTAAATTTTGAATCTACTTTGCTGGCCTCAACAAGTTTTGCGTCAGATTTCTTCAGCAATGTCTTTTTAGCTCGTTCATCTGCCTTGTGTTCATTAAACACCTTATTTGCTGCATCAATACCGGCTTTGAGAGCATCCAGTGAATCAAAATCTTCTTGCTCAAGGCGACTTTGTATTACTAGGCGGTCTGCTTCTATTTTTTTTCTTGTCTCACCAGCATCTTCTTTGAACTTTTCTGCCAGTCGCCGATAGAGCGACACGTCGAAGAGCTCACGAAGAATTTTCATGCGATCATCAGTCTTCGCTGTTAGAAAAGTTTCGAACTTTCCCTGCGGCAGCAAAACAATTTGGCGAAACTGATCGGCACCATATCCCAGCAGCCGTTCGAGTGCATCTTTCACCAATGTTATTTTCTTTTCAGCGAGAACAACTCCCGTGTTGGAAGGCGATATGTCCGTTAATGGAATACCTGTTACATCAAAAAGCCAAGCGCTATGAGATTCTTTGGTCTCGCCACCGCCTCTCTTTGCCTGCCTCATTTGATCAGGTATTCGCCGGATCAAATATTGCTTGCGTCCCAACTCAAAGATGAGTTCAACCTCTGTCATGCTATCTAATTTTGCATGATCAGATCGTACTGAAGAGCTATCTTGATCCCCGCGGGCCGTCTCGCCAAACAGTGCAAACGACATGGCACTGAATATTGAAGATTTACCAGAGCCTGTTGGCCCATATATCCCGAACAGGCCTTTATCAAGCGCGGCTTTGAAATCCACTACTGTTTCACCAGCATACGGCCCGAAGGCCGTCATGGTTAGTTTCAGGGGTCTCATTTGCGCATCTCCACTTCGCCCAACTTGTTGAGGGTTTTCGCAACTAGTGACATGTCGGATTCACTGGCTACTTCCTCTCTGATTTCTTTGAAAAACTCTTCAATCACCTTTATGGGATCGTCCAGATCGGCGTCTGTTGAGCCAACGGCCGCCCCGGCTGGTTTTTCATCGCGTTCATACGTCATCACGAGCGCGTTAGGGTAGTGCTCCCGAAGCCGCGTCATTGGATCAATCAGTGCACCTTCATCCGTCAGGACAAGCTTAATAAAGTCATTGGAAGGAGATATCTCCGATTTCGCCAATATATCCGCGAATTGCCCCTTAATAGTTCTGACAGCTCGCAACGGCTTAAAGGGCAGTATCTTGATAGACTTTACCCCGTCAGCCGCAAGATCAGCGAGAAGCATGCATTTCTCCACTCCGGATTCATCAAACCCGAGGGCTAACAGCGCACCGCAATAACGGACATGCTCCGCACCGGCTTTTTGCTGACGGTGAAGATGACCCAGCGCCACGTAATGAGCACCTGAGAACAGATCCGCCGGGACCGTCTCAATACCCCCGACCACCAAATGACGCTCACTCTCACTAGGCGTAGAATTTGCCACGAATGCATGTGCAACAACAACCCAACGCGCGCCTTCTGGCACATGAATACGTCCTGCCTCCAACTGTGCTGCCAAAACATCGGCAGGACTACTGATAGAAATATCTTCAAAACATTCTCTAGCCGCAAGCTCATATCCATATGGCAAAGCGGTAATCGCTACTTTTCCAAATTCATCTTCGAGGATCAACGGACGTTCATCTTTACTGAGTGGACCCCTGATCAAAACGCGACTCTTATCCGCCAATGTCGCCATAGTCGCTATTCGATCGCCGGAATCATGATTACCCGCAATAATTACGATGGCCGCCTGACTTTTCTGAGCCACACTATTTAGAAATTCGTTAAATTGCTTAACTGCGCTCGCCGGAGGAGACGCGCGGTCGAAAATATCACCCGCAATGATCAAGACGTCTGGATCATGCTCTCTGACATTGATCAAAACCTGAGCGAGAATAACTGCATGATCCTCTTCGAGAGACTGACCATGAAATTGGCGCCCTAAATGCCAGTCGCTAGTATGCAATATTTTCATTATTTTATCCGACTATTATTTATACGTATAATTTTTATATGGACAAAACATTAGAGTCAAGTTATTTATGTTGAATGAATGTAAACGACCTAAAACATGCACAGCGTGAACGTATCGCGTTTCTGGACAAGCTGTTCTATTGGCGGGGCCAAGCCAACCGCCGGGACCTTGTTGATCGTTTTGGCATTTCAATGGCTCAGGCCGCTCTCGATTTTAAAAAATATTTGTCACTCTCAAGAGAGAATTCTCCAGAATATGACACTGTAAAAAAACGATATGTCGCGCAACCAACTCCGGTGGCCCTGTTTCAAAGCGGAGCTCTAAACAACTGGGAAAGTGAGTTACGGGAGATCAAGGGAGAGAGTTTCTGCGAATTGCCTGCACTCACACGCAACTGTGACCCGAGAATACTGGCCAGGTTGAACCGGGCTCTCGAAAACAAAGAAAAGATTTTGCTGCAATATACGTCAATGACAACAGGGGACCCGGCAGAGCAGTGGATTGCACCAGTGAATTTTGCTTCCGACGGCATGCGACTGCATTTACGGGCCTACAGCTTCAACAACAATGATTTTCGAGATTATGTCCCAGTAAGGATCAACCCGGACAGTAGCTTCAGAACTGAACAACTGATTGAGCCCTTACCGGTAGACACTGACTGGCACACGATCGCCCGCTTTACCCTTGCTCCCAAGGATTCCCTGTCAGCGGAACAAAAGAGCGCCGTGCGAAGGGAATTTGCCTTTGAAAATGAAACTCTGATAGTGGAAACCCGCAAAGCACTGGAACATTATACGGACAGACGTTGGGGCTTGAATGAAACCTATTCACGTCTGGTCAAAGTAAAAACCGAATATATTCCAGATTCCATACCGGCAAGAGCGCCCACGGAACCAAAAAAATAGTCAACAACGAACCAACGCCAATTATTGGCTGATCTTAGAGAAGCACCCGAAACACAAACTATACAAATGCCCTTATTGCCTTACAAGAAAACGGATTTTGCACCATGGCTGCCGATTTAGAAATTGTATCGAGTAAAATTCACGTCTCTCTCGGCCTCAAAGCCGATGGCGCCCTGCCCGCTGCCCCTTCTGATGCGCTCGGGACAATCACTGTTGGCCCCAACGGTTTCTTGAACCTGCTAGAAACCCAACTAGGCATTCCGACTTCCGATGTTTCTTTCACAGCCCGCATGATTCAATATCTGGCTTGCGTTGAACAAACCAATCATAAGAATGCTTTTTATCATGCTTCCTATGATGCCGACCCATTTTCAGTGGCTAAAACACTCTTGCAGTGGCGGGATCACTGGTATCTCGCAGGATGGAATAGCCGGTTTGACAAAGCCGTCCCACCCAAACTTGTCGATATGGCGGCTATTGAGAAAATTGCAGCGGGCGCGGTAGAACCAGGACTCGGCCAGCGCATACAGAAGGTGATTGAGTTACTTGCCAATAACCCGGTCGCTATTGCGTCTATACATCTGCTGGATCAACTGGTGGATTTTCCGTATCTGTGGCAACGGCTGATTGAAGCTGTCGGCACTTCAGTCACCGAGGCTGAAGACATACCTCCTCAAGGCGCAGCAGGAAGTGATATATACAATCTGCAACAGCACCTCCTTCGGTCGTCCAATGAAAAAGTCGGCCTTAGTGGTGATGGCTCGATCGTTGTGTTACGCGCAAGTTCTGTGCATGACAGTCTCCTGATGACCTCGCTTCTCACTCAAAAACGGCTTACAGAGTTCCCAGACAAATCTCACGCTATCCTGGCGGAAAAACGGGGTGACCTGCTTGACGAAATGCTTGAGGCAACAAACAATCCCCGCCTGGGCTATAGCGCATTATCACCCTGGCGGCCCATTTTTCAAGTGTTGCCATTGGCCTGCGACCTCCTATGGAAACCTCTGAATACAACTGCACTATTTCAGTTTTTGTCCCATTCCTTAGGACCAATTCCAGCTCGTCATCGCGAACAGTTGGCGCGAGTTGTCGCAGATGTTCCAGGTATAGGCAGTGCTGAATGGGAAAAAGCGATTGAACACTGCTTGGCTGATGAAGACGGGAAATCCAAAGAGCGCCAGCTGAAAAATATCCGTTACTGGCTGGAATCTCCTCGATTTTCACCAACGAGTGGAGTGGATAGCGCAACACTTACTGAGCGTGCACAGAGGATCGCCAATTGGTTGATAGAGGCAACGGAAGCAACCGAAAATCCAACCCTGAAATCTCTGTATTACATTGCGCAAAATCAAACCAATGAATTTGTGCACGCCATCGAACGCCTTAAGGCTCACGGTCTCGATACGCTAACAAGAGACAATGTACAGCGCCTCATCGAAGACGTGAGAGGAACAGGCGCTCCAGTCGCAGACCGACAGGCAGAAACTTGTGCAGGGCTGCCGAAAGCCCTTCGGGCAGAACATGCTGGTGCATTTTACGATCCCGTAAACTCAGTAGTCTGGTGGGACTGTCAGGCAACTGACCATATCCACCGCTGGCCTTGGTCCAAGGCTGAGAGAAAAGCACTTGCAGATAATGGTGTTCAATTGCAGACGGAAGATGCGCAACTGAAATGGCTCGGCAAGGCATGGCTAAGACCCATCCTGAACACCGTTGAGAAATGCGTTATTGTTCTTCACAGCGATGTCGATCGCCACCACCCTGTGTGGGATCAAATATCCAGTCTAACGGAAGGCTTGCCAGTATTCTCACTCGGAGATGATGGTGTCCTTTCATCTCTGGGAATTTCTCAATCCGAGCTTGAAATTCAAGCTCTCCCTGCCCGGGCCAGATGGTGGAAATTACCTGAAAATGTAGAATTATCTCCCAGAGAATTTGAATCATATTCAAGCCTCGACGCCTATATTCACAGCCCCTACCAATGGTTGTTGCGGTATGCTGCCAGAATAAAGGCTGGATCACTTGCCAAGGTGAAGGACGGCAACCTGCTGAAAGGTAGTCTAGCGCATCGCCTCTACGAGATTTTTCTGAATAACCACACGGACATACAGGCGATTGATATTTCGCTTATTCCTGATTGGGTGGAGAAACACGCCCGAACGCTATTTCAGCAGGAAGGGGCCAATTTGCTCGAACTTGGGCGCCAGGCCGAGTGTCAGCAACTTATTCGTATTTTACAGGATTCACTCTCTTTCCTGATTGGTCAGTTGCAGCAGGCAAAAATAGTCAGTGTCCAGATGGAGCTCGGGCAAAATGGTACTTTTATAGGTGGCAACTTGACAGGCTCGATCGACCTGTTAGCGACCCGCAATGACGGTAAAGAAGCCATAATTGATATAAAATGGGGCGGGCGAACATATAGACGCAAGTCCTTGCTATCCAGTAACTATCTTCAGTTAGCGACATACGCCCATATGCGTTTTGGCATAAATCCTGCTCATTCTCCTGCCCTCAGCTTTTTCATCGTGAATGACGCTCAAATGCTCAGCCTGGATCATGATTGGTTTCCAGGTGCTGAACGCATTATTCCGGAAAATCAGGAAAACTGGCCGCAATACTGGCAGCGATTTGAACATACCTGGCGGTGGCGCAAGGAACAATTTGATCAAGGTCTTATCGAAGTGACCGTATCTGGTACCGAGCCTACCGACGAGTCTAAGGCTGATGAGGATGGTCTGGAAATACCCAAAACGAGTGACAGTTTTAATGATTATTCTGCCATTACCGGCTGGAGGACAAACGGATGAACATAAACATTAATTTCATCAGTGCCGGTGCTGGCAGCGGTAAAACCTATACACTTACTGAAAAAATGGAAGAAATGCTCTCTTCAGGAAGAGTTGAACCTGCTGGTGTCATTGCAACAACATTTACCAAGCTGGCCGCTGGCGAACTCAAAGAGCGTGTTCGCAGCAAACTGATACTGTCTGGCAGGCTCGACGTAGCAAATCAGATGGAACAATCTCTGATTGGTACTGTCAACAGCATTTGCGGAGAAATCCTTCGGCGTTTCACCTTCGAAGCCGGCATGCCGCCTGACCAGCAGGTGCTAGATGAGGTTCAGAGTGAAATCGTTTTCTATCGGGCGATGGAGCAAGTATTTGAGAAAGATACAGCTCCCTTAAAACAAATGAACGATCTTTGCCACCGTCTTCAGATCAACGATAAAAACAATCAGATGAAATGGCGCGCGGAAATAAAGTCGATTGTTGATGCGGCGCGTGCCAACAACCAGTCAGCTGATGATATCAGACATCTGGGCCGGTCCAGTGCGGATCAACTGTTATCGCATTTCCCCGCGCCAACGGGTCGCAATTTAGATGAAGCCTTGGTTGGCTCTTTAACTGCTGCGATCTCGAGCATTGATACGGATTTAGACGGAACGAAAAAAACACGCGAATACCTCTCCCGGATCCAGGGCCTCAGAACTGCTCTACAAAATAGAAGAGCGACCTGGGCTGAATGGATTGCTCTAACTAAAGAAAAAAATTGGCCAGGCGCCAAATCTAAATCTTACGCCGAGCTAATTGCCGATATTGCAATCGACTTTGGAAAACACTCGCGGCTTCAAGAGGACATCAGAAATTTTGCTGAGAAAGCCTTTGAAATTGCTGCTGATACACTCGATGCCTATCAGCAGGTAAAAACCCAAAAGGGTCTTATCGATTTCGTTGACCAGGAGCAACGCCTGTACAAGCTGCTGGAGAATCCGTTGGTAAAACAAACCCTGAAGGAAGAACTCCAACTTCTCATGGTGGATGAATTCCAGGACACCAGCCCAATACAGTTAGCCCTCTTTCTCAAACTCTCGCAGCTTGCGGATCAGGTGATCTGGGTTGGGGATGTGAAGCAGTCCATATACGGGTTTCGTGGATCTGACCCCTCTCTCATGACTGCCGTGGTTGACCGCATTATTGAAGATGGTCAGTCTCTCGAGATACTCGGAAAATCATGGCGATCCACCCCAGACCTCGTGGCATATGCCAATAATCTTTTTGCACCCGCATTTTCAGACACCTTGTCTGCTGAACAGGTGACCCTTGAAGCCGCGCGAAAACCTGTTTTAGGCGAGCCCGCTGTTGAGCTTTGGCGCCTCGCAGGGAAAAATAAAAAACTGAGAAGCCAAGCCCTTGCGGAAGGAATTCTCTCATTATTTGGGAATGGGAAAACAATCGTTGATAAAGAAACAGATGAACAGCGCAAAGCAACATTCAGCGATATTGCTATCCTCTGCCGCACAAACGTTAATTTGGAAGAAATAGCGACCGCACTGGCTGAAGCCAACCTACCGATCCGTTATAATCGGGCTGGCCTTCTGAATACTCCCGAGGCTAGCTTGGCAATGGCATGCTTCCGCCGCCTCATTGATCCTCTAGACACCCTGGCCACGGCAGAAATCCACAGCCTGACGACTTGCGAAAATCCGGAAAATTGGATTGGTAAACGCATAGACTACTTAAAAGATCCAGATGTCCGATCAAACGCCTGGCTGGAAGATATAAAAGATGGCCCACTGGCGGCATTGAAAGCAGCGCGAAGTCGCCTTCCGTTTCTGACTCCAGTTGAAGCTCTCCGTGTGGCAATGGATGCTGGAGATGTTCAAAAATGTGCCTTTCGATGGGGCCCCAGTGCACATCAAAGCCAGCATCGCATGAATAATCTTTCAGCTCTTCTGCGGCATGCAGACGACTATATCGGTCAGTGTGAAGCTCAAAATGAACCGGCAACATCTGCAGGCCTGATCCTTTGGCTATACGCCTTGAAAGAAGCGGAGAAAGACACTCAGGCAGGGGGAGAAAGTGAAGATGCGATCCAGCTCATCACACATCACGGGGCCAAAGGTTTGGAATGGCCTATTGTGATTGCTATCGATCTTGAATCGAAGTTGAAACCACGAATTTGGGGACTTTCAGTTTTGCCGTCTCCGGAACCAATAACATTGGAAAATCCACTTGCAGGTCGTACTCTTCGCTATTGGCCATTGTTCTTTGGCTTACAGGGCCAGAATGTTGCACTAATCGAGGAAATAGAAGCAAGCCCAGAGGGAGTTGTCGCCTCGAAGCAGGAGATCGCCGAAGTAAAACGATTGTTATACGTATCTCTCACTCGTCCCCGCGACGCCCTGATCATTACAATGCCTAACCAGACGGATACAGGCCCGTGGATGGGTACATTGGATGCGGACTGGATGCTTCCTGGCGGTGATATGCTTGCTTTACCCGATGGTACCTCAATACCCAGCCGGGTCCGTGAATTGAGTGCTGGAGAGTCAATAACTTCCACCGAAGAATTCAAACCAATCTGGCCTCTAACAGCTACTCACAAAGAAGAGTTTCTACCCCTGAAAGTAAGTCCTTCCAGCGCCGAGCCTATTGAAACGGCAAGCGTTGGAGAAATAATTCCACTAGGCGATCGCATTGAAGTTAGTGGTCACTATGACCCGGCGACGCTCGGATCAGCATTACATGCAGTAATCGCCACGACAATATTGGGACAGGATGCTACCAAACGCATACTTATAGACCACGAAATGCAGAATACCATTTCAAAGGAAGCTGCTGAGGAATCCGTTAACCGTTTTCTGAGTGCCGTTTCTGACAACTTTAAACCTATCCGGTATTACTCAGAATATCCCATTCAATACGAACTCGAAACAGGCCAACGCATAGCCGGTTGGATAGATCTGTTACTGGAGACAGACGAAGGTTTTATTCTCATTGACCACAAGGCTTCCCCACGCGCGAAATCAGAATGGGAGAAAATTGCCCTCAGTTATTCGGGGCAACTTGAAGCTTATGCAAAAGGCATCAGTAAAGCCACAGGGAAACCAGTGATCAGTAAATGGATTCATTTCGCGGTGACAGGAGGACTGGTTCAATTGGTTTGAATTATAGAATCTTTGTCACTTCGATTGTTTATTGCAAAAGGATCAATTCTCAGAACATCAATATAGGTCACCAAGAGAACCAAATGCATAGATTGAAAACTTCCGAACTAACAAGGAAGCCAGTCTCATTCGGTGGCACGAACCATTGAGAAAAATCCTGACATATAACCGAGAATTCTCTTGAAATATATTTTACTTTTTTAAAGCACAACTTAGTTTTTGGGGCACATCATGACTTTATCAATTCAAGAATCTGAGAAGATCCTTCAATCAAAACTCGGGCAACCGACTAAAACACCCACAGACAAAGTAATTGGCTTCACTACCCCAATTGGGAAGGTTTTGGCCGTTCACCGGGAGGCTGCTGAAACGCGTATTTGGTTCGAACCCCCAGCCCCGCCAACAATTGAAGGCGTAAGACTGATGGATAGTCCATCCAACGGAAACTCCAATTTAGTTGGTCAGCTGCTTCCATTAACGGCATCAACGACGCTAAGGGTTGAGGTGGAGAGCTCCGAGGCTTTAGTTCGCTTTCTCGATTGGTATCTGGGTGACAAATCAGTTTCAGAAAGTCCGCTTGGCATCGCCCCTCACACTAAATTTGTTTTCAGCTCTGCATATCAACACTTTCAGGATCTGGTTGAGGAAAAATCTGGACATCCCTTCAAAGACTTCAACGAAGGGCTCGCGGCCGTTTGGGAAAACTATAAACCACGACTACGCGAGCGTGCGCTTGAGCTCTTAAACACCCCTAATTGGTCGGAGGGTGACATCGGATCAGGTGTAATTCTGAACCACATGATCGCGGCGATTGAGATTCAGGAAAGCAGCAGCACCCTCGATAACAATCTTGTTTTCTGGCAGAACCGCTTCGGACATGCGAACAGAGATCATAAGGTGCTTCTGGAAGCAGTAGCAGATCCTAAACTGAAACATGAAATTGAAGATCTACTATTCGGGTTGTATCGGGGTGATTTGGAAGATGGGGTGGCATTCGATCGCCTGAGTGAGCTTACGGGTGGTAAGTATCCGCTGCTCGCCTATTTCTATTTTCTCAAGGATATGGATCAGTTTATGCCAATTCAGCCTACAGGATTTGACCGCGCCTTCTGCGAGCTTGGCATCGATTTCACTACATTGCGACAGTGTAGTTGGGAAAACTATGTCATGTATAATCAGACCCTGGAGAACCTGCGGCCACAGATCGCAGTCGCCGCCGATTTAGAAAACGTACGTCTTATAGACGCCCATTCCTTCTGCTGGATATTCTCAACGCTGTTGAAGCAGGAAACTACTGGCGCACTCGAAAATTCGAAAGGTGGAAATGACCAAGGTCGCATCCTGGGGGGGAGCGAGAAAACCATAGTCGCTATGTGCCTTTCGATCGAGAATACTGTTCGCAATTCCAACGGACAGACTGTTGAACGGACATCGAAAAACAAAGAACTGAGGATGACATCGGCGCAGTTAGAAAAATTAATGACTTCCTTGTATCACCTTCAGGAAGGTCGTTGCGCACTTACTGGCCTAAAATTTAGTAAAGACGCTACCAATGATGACAAAAACCTTCTACCGTCGCCCGACCGAATTGACAGCAATGGGCATTATGAGGAAGACAATCTTCAGATCGTGTGCCGGTTCATCAATTTTTGGAAAAGTGACACAGACAATGAAGAGTTCAAACGCCTATTGATGCTTGTGCGCGACATGGATTTTAGATAATTTTCTTCTGCTTCCAATAACCTACCCAACAGCGAGAATAAATTATCTACTATCGAAACGAATTCAATAGTCTTTGCGAAGTGTGTCATACACTCCAAAGCAGCCAAGCTTAGTGTGAGCATCAACCTAGGTTCCTGGGAAATAATTATGAGAAGACCACTGAAAAATTCACAACAAACCTTTTGGAAACGCCTATCAATCTTGCTACGACAGTAAATCCACGCAAAGGAGGAAATTCCGGACTGACGCTCTATATGAAGTCTCCTCCTATCGATAACAAAAAATCGGCGAATGAACAATTAGACCAAATACTCGAAGGTATTCGGCTCGCAAACGAGCTCAAACACTGGTTTTGGGAAAATCTCGATCTGATCAAATCATGGCCAAAAATGATTACAGATCTCAACGAAGAGGTATAGCCATCTAAAATTAAGAGGCTTTAGTAGCAGTAGCAATACAACCCTTGTTTCACCAGCTTAGATGGGAGAGCAATAATGTCCAACGAACCATTTAAACCCAATTGGGCATTAGGAATATTCTGGCTGGCTATATTATGGCTAATGGTTGCTTTGTTCTGGGGCGGGGAAAGCACTGGTCTGATTATCGCACTTGTTTTCGGAACTATTGGATTAATAATTTTATTCAAGATTTTTAGAAACATTGGTGAAGCCGGCAGCTCCGGACTAATTTTCCTTTCGATCTTCTGTTTTACTTTGGCGGTGTTTTTCAGCGATATATTTCCAGGATTAATTACCTCTATTTTGATGGCAACCTCCTTTATATCTGGGGGAATCGCTGCTTTTATCATTATTAAAGACAACAAAGAAAAACAGGCAAATTATGGCTTGGATAATAGCTATATCCCCTTAGCTGATCTAACGATCGATAGCTGGCATAAATCCGACACGAAAAGACGAAAAGAAGCAATTATTGAGGGTTGCCGCCTAATAGAAAATAGAAACGAAATATCGACTATTGAGTGGCCCATTGAAAAGGTTATTGTCGAAATCTGGTATGCTTATGAAAAACAGCGAGGAGATATCATTAAACGAACAATTTCTCCTAATGAGAAATTTCTAAATGTTTTGCAAGAACTTCTCACGAAAATTGCAACTGCAGATGCTGGCTCCAGATGATTATCCTAAGTTTTACTTAAATATTA
The DNA here is from genome assembly GCA_002163135.1 of Alphaproteobacteria bacterium 46_93_T64. Taxonomy (GTDB): domain Bacteria; phylum Pseudomonadota; class Alphaproteobacteria; order Sneathiellales; family Sneathiellaceae; genus Sneathiella. Next base: position 239,980 of record MAAN01000011.1, on the reverse strand, counting down.
CGACCGGATAGTGCTCCGCCCTCACGAATTAAATTGGATCCAAGTGCAACAACAACAAAAAATGGCAATTTATATAATAAAAATTTGATCGGGTGATATGAATCTCTCGCTCTTACTGGATACGAAGAGGTGATATAAATGAATTATCAAAAATTACTTGAAAGTTGGAAAAATAAATCTGCTAACGAAATAGAGATTGGAATAGAACATGCTAAAAAACATGCCATAAAGTTATCTGATAAATATGAACTAGAGGAAGCAGAAGCTTTTTTTAGGCAACTGATAACCTTACTAGAGAACAAACTAACAGATTCAAAAAAACAAATACGTGGATACCCCGGCTACTTCTATCGAACATTAAGTCGAACGGGCGTAGGAAAATGGAACGAAATTTTCTTTGAAAACGTGGTTTTTGAAATCATCAATAAAACTGACACACATGGATCGACTAAAACAACAAACAATTATTCGGTTGAAAACTTAACCGATCTCAATAATGGGAATCTAACGAACCTTCCAGTCCTTCGCGCTAGAATTGCTGAAGCACATAAAACATCACAATATAGGGATCTATGATATTTTTTTCATATTCAAATGATTGTATTGATTATAGCAAAGCACAGAAGTCGTTCGGTTTGTTTCAACAGTTTGAGCGTATCTATTTAGCCGGGCTATTCCACAACCGGATAATATGGAGCACCCCAATTTAGCTTTGAATTGTCCATCATTAGATCAACAAATAGCGGGATAAGAAATCCAAGTATCCGAGAGCCATCGCGAACTTGATCACGGTTTACCGAACTATTCCAAGTTGCACCGCCATGCACCAATTGATTTCTAAGAACATAAAGCCTGTCAAACAATGTAGTTAGAATAATTTTTGTGTCTCTCTCCTGCATTGCAATTTTCGTTTTGTATTTACTCTTTTCAAAACGTGCTTCCCAATCACTATACCCATCCAACTGATTGTGATGGTTCCAAAATGGCTGAAAAACGTATTTGTTGTTAAGCAACAGTCTAATGGAAGCAGAAAATTTCTGCCATATAGCACTATAGATGAGCTGATCATTGTCTAACGAAATAATCTTTTGGAAATAGCCGTCAAACGCACTGCGTTCTGATCCGCTCACGGCTCCAACGGCATCTTCTGCATAGGCCGAGTTGAAAGAGATCCAGTAAAAAATAAAAGAGGCATCATAATCTTCACCGGCGAGCTCGGCGCGATTTAGCCAACTTAAAGCTCGGTGAATACGCAGGCCATGATCAGTTGGAAAGGTATCCCGAATTCCACGCTGTTTAGCTTTAAGGCCCGAAAATTTGAGTTCCATTGTTTGAGTTTCCATTTTTCCTCTCCCACAAGATAAACAGAATTATTGAACAATTTAAAAGTGTAACATTTACCTTTACATCCCATCAAATAGTTTCATACAAGAACGCCGACTCTTTCAGAAAAAGTAGAAAACAGCATATTAAATTTGCCCTTGCAACTCACCTTGACGCAGAAAGATTTGTCACTCAGTTCAAGTTCGTGAATATTACTCTCGTTATCTGGAAGAATAAATCGGTCCATTAGGAAGGCACGAACAACCCCGAACACATCGTTAAAGATACACGCAACAAATTTTCAGTAAGCCCATCGACCACAAGTTTGGGTTATTTTACAATGGTTTAGTTTGCAATAGCAATTGTCATGGCATTTTTGGCAAACTACAGAAACTCGTTATCTGGCACCCTCCGAAAGCAGAGTTTTTAAGTTTGGATCACGTCAGATACTATAATGTTTTCAATAATTTAGCGTGTTTTTGACTACCAAGAACATACACTCAGATGGAACTTCACGTGGAAACCATACCTTCTTTTTTTAGATCCACTCTTTGACTAGCTTCCGTCCGAGAACACCTATTTAAATTATTTGTTCCATTTAATATTACCAGCGAACCTTTGGTAATACCTATCGATATCGAATTTGAGGATGTTGTCTCATTGATAGCTGTTACTCTAACGGAATTATGCACACCAATCGAGAATATTAAATTCACTCAAATTCATGGAAGCGCGTCCCAGTTTGGCCGATGGTTTTCCATCATATCGCGTAGTTTTAACGGTTCAATAACCTCAACTTTATCTCCCCACATGAACAAGTGCCATGCCATCTCCAACAGGCCTCCTGCTCGAAATTTTACGACGAGAGTGCCGTCTATTTGTTCGTCCAATGTTTGGGAGGGGTGGAATTGAAAGTCTTTTGCTGCCTCCGCGGCTTCGTGAGAGAACTTCCACACAACATCGAAGGGCTCCTCCTGATATGTGCCAAACGACCTTTCAGTAAATTCTTGAAGATTGAAATCAGATGGCTTTACAAAAATACGATCTGTCAGCTTTACTGATTTGATATCCGGTATTCTGAACATGGTGACGCAGTTGGCTTTTTCATGAATGTGGAATCCAACAAGGTAATGTCGATGACCATGGATAAAACCATATGGCCTAACGAGCCTGTCTTTCGTTGTTCCTCGTGTTCTGTTGTGATAGCGGATTGTGATTTCAGAAGAGGCTTTTATTGCTTTCCTCAATGCATCCATAATCAAGGGCTTGATGTTTGGCCGTGGCCCAACCCGCATTACCAACCCTTCTGCTTCGGTAAGTGTTTCTAGGTCAGCTGTGGACTTCGTTAATGTGGGAGCATCCATAAGCGCCTGCACCTTATTTAGTAATCCTTGTAAACGTTTTGCTTGCGGTAAAAGGTTATCTTGTTTGAATTTGGATACAGCAACTTCCAGATCAGCTAATTCATCGGGCCCGATATTTAGTGACGTTGGCATTTTAGCCGAAACAATTTTGTATCGAACAACACCACTTTCACCAGAATATTCAACAGTTTCTACTTCCCAAAGACCAGAGTTTCTTATTTCATTTAACCAGCGATACGCGGTTCGGCGGCTGATACCGTATTCTTCAGAAATTTCATCAACGGAAGCCCCCACTTTTAATGTGTGTAAGTGGTGCGTGAGTTTTAATATACCCTTGGTTTTCTCTATTGGCATTAGTGTCCCCGTGCGACCTACAGTTTAATTAAATGCATCAATTTCATTTATTTTAAAGTGTGTGTCAGAAATTGACACTCCAATCTGTCTTCTATTGTAGGAGTGAGGTTTCTCACATCTCAGAGCAGTTTAGTATTTACAGAAAATAGGTAATTCTCAATGGAGAGAAATTGACAGATATTGAACCAAGAATTGGAAACTGGTGGTACTGGAAAGATGTCGTTTACGATTTTTCTGTTCCTCTTTCTGAAGCTGAGAAGATTGAAGGGTTTTATAATGGTCCTCATTGCCATGTTGATGCATGGCCCAATAGTCAGAACTCCAACAATGATTTTGGAACAAAGACTATCCTGATGTCCAACGGGGCAGTGTGATCGGCATAACGAATAAAGGATTTATTCCATGCGCATCTGCATATTTTCTACGTGACCAAGCATCAGTACGGGCGGTGTTGGCGAAACTTTTTCTTGAACGCAAATGTACCCGCTTGGTGGCCGGCGAGCATTATGAAAAATCGATAAAGCGTGAGAAAATTCCAGAATAAATTTCAGAAGTAGAGGAGCTGGATAGCCTTCATTATGACTATCCAGAATTAGAAAAATATTGAAGTTCAGAAATGCAGATCGCCATGGGGATGTATTTGTAGTTTCTTTAATTCAACTTGATAGGTTGTGTGTTCTATAAATTTGGGGTTACATTTTATTCATCTTATAGGGGGGATCGAATGCGCGTTAATATTCACCGTGGTACCAAGCAAATTGGCGGAACTTGTATCGAACTAGAAGCAGAAGGCAAACGAATTGCTCTCGATGTTGGATTGCCATTGGATGCTGACGATAGCACGAGCGAGCTAGATCTCTTGCCTGAAGTCAAAGGATTTAGAGAACCGGATGAAGATCTGCTGGGGGTCGTTATCTCTCACCCTCACCAAGATCATTTCGGCCTCGCCCATCTTCTACCCAATGATGTTCCTGTCTATATTGGGGAGAGTGCCAACAACATTCTCAAGGCAGCGAGCAAGTATGTCCCGAACGGAAAGTACTTCGACAACACTGTTCATTTTGAAAACCAAAAATCATTTGAAATTGGTCCTTTCAAGATCACGCCCTATTTGGTCGATCACTCCGCTTTTGATGCATACTCACTTCTTATTGAAGCAAATGGAAAGAGGCTGTTTTATTCTGGTGATTTTAGGGCCCACGGACGTAAACAACAATTGTTTGAACGATTGGTACGCAATCCTCCCAAAGATATAGATCTGTTGTTGATGGAGGGAACAACAATTGGCCGAACCAATACGGAACTTGGTTTTCCAACAGAAAGTGATCTTGAAGAGAAGTTTGTCGCAGATATCAAACAAACAGAAGGTTTGTATCTGATCTATACCAGCGCCCAAAATATTGATCGAGTTGTGACCACTTATAGGGCGGCGAAAAGAACAGGGCGAAATTTGGTCATTGATCTCTATACCGCCGTCATTCTGGAGGCCACAGGCGCCGACACAATTCCGCAAACATCATGGGAAGGGGTGAATTTATTTACACCCCATGCACAACGACTTCAGATCAAAAAGAACGAGTTATTTGGAGATTTAAAGCGACACAATATTGACCGCATCTATCCTGAAGATCTTTCAAGTAACCCAGATAAATATGTGATGCTCATGCGTCCCTGGATGTATAGGGATTTGGAGTTTGCTGACTGCCTAAACGGCGCACGTTTCGCCTATTCAATGTGGAGCGGATATCTGCAAGAAGAGCGTATGATCAAGTTTCAAAAATGGCTGAAGAAAAAGGGCATCCCTATGTCAAAGATACACACATCCGGTCATGCTCCTGTCAAAGACCTAAAGCGTCTTTCAGAAGCTTTAGCGCCTAAAAAACTTGTACCGATCCACTCTTTTGAAACGGATCGATTTGAAGAGTTTTTCGACAATGTAAAACAAAAAAGCGATGTGGAATGGTGGGTTGTTTAGCACTTGCGAGTAGCAAATTCAGATTAATCAATACCGTCTAAGTAGCTGAATTTAGGAGTATATACTCATGACAAATGGAATTGGAATAAAAAGAGAGTTTTTAAGAAAGTTTGCTTCTCTCGATAATATGAAGGATTGCATTTTTTTTCGGAAAAACTTGAAACCAGCCACTCGAGGTGGAGAGTTTTTTGCGGCTTTCAGAGAAAATAAACTCGACTTCTATTTTGCTGGATCACGGCCTTTCAGTAGAAACTCGAAGAGTTATCGAATGAATGATGCTTATTTTCCTTCTAAAGGTGAGGCTTCACCAAAAAGTGGTGAAATTTTAGTGCCTGCTGATGACATAGATCGAAATTTCATTGCAATTAAGCAGAGATGTCAGTTGAAAGGGAAAGCATCAAGAGAAAATTTTCAAATCTCTAAATTGTTTAGGAATTTTTCAGCCATCGCTAACAAATTCGATGGGAAAAAACCTCTTCTCATCGATGTTGAGGCAACTTTCTATTCACTCGATCACGAAGAAGGAAGAAGAAGTGATCGCATAGATCTCGTCTTTCTGATGCCGAACAAAAAATTGTTTTTTGTCGAAGTTAAACGCCGACGGGATAGTCGTGTGAGAAGCGCAATTGGAAAGCCAGAAGTAATTAGTCAAGTTGGAAAATATAATGCTCAACTGAAGTGTAGAGAAAACCAAATAGTTAAGGCATACAAGAATTCAATTTCTCTAGTAAACGAGCTATTTGACACTCAAATCCCGATGCCTGAGGGGGTGGTGAGGCCTGTTGCCCTTCTTATAGTTGATGATCCAGGTGATATGCCTATGGATAATCAAAAGTCAACAAAAAATGGAGATATTTGGCTTCAGCCTGCACTGAATGAATTGAATGGGAAGAATAAAATATGGACAAAAAGCAGTACGCTATGTGTCGATGGGCGATTTCATTTTTCAGAGAGTAGCAATGAGGTTAGCTCTGGTTTTGGCTCGCTTCTTTGTGAGGCCGCCTCATGGAATATGCCGTAAAGTCACCTAACTTCACTTTCCCTCTCATTCTTTTAAAATGCTGGCGCGTTGAACTTAGAGCAAAGGATTTCTGGCATGAAGTCACAGAGAAATATCCCCATTAAGCCTATCGTGGAACGGCAAGAGAGAATTAAAACGCAAATAGCGGTTGGAAGCCCCGAGGTAGGGGTTTGGTGGTTGCTTCCAAGCGGTAATCTTCTAGTAAACTCTATGCCAGTTCGGGAAGGTGAGGGATTTGTAGATGGTCAAAAAACAGAAAGCGCTCAATCCCGATATTGGGAGGGATTAAGGAAGGATATTCCTGAAATTAGGGACCGTGAATTTACCGATTTCCCAAGAGGCTATATCGATTTCGCTAAAGAAAATCAAAAGTATTATGTGTTCACACGTAATGAGTATTTTGTTGAATACCCTGACTTAAAAGAAAAAATTCTAAGTGAATTTCGAGTACCGCTTGAGGACGTAATATTCAAACAAGGCTAAGGCCTCTTGAATTTTTTTGTGAGGAGGGGCTATGCAATTTCTGCATGTAACAGATATTCATTTCGACAAGTCAATTTTCAACTGGATATCGAAACGAGCTGGTGACTTCGACGCTGTTTGTTTGACCGGTGACTTTATGAGCGAGGCAGGTGAAAACGAAGGGTCGCCAGAAAAACAAATTGCAAGGATGTTATCTTGGCTGGAAGATTTGCCGAAACCAGTGTTCATGTGCTCGGGCAATCATGATGTCTTGGAGCCCGATCTGAGTATGGGAGCTCTTGAGGCGCTTTTTGTAGAGGATGAAGAATATATGGAATTTTCTTCGCAGCCTGAAATGCCACAGGAGGAAACGTGGCTGTCAAAAATTGGTTTGCCCGGAGTTTATACTGACGGTGCCATAGTTGATTTGGATGGTGTGAAAATAGGCTGCATGCCTTATCAAGGGGAAGACCATTACAAGTTTCAGGAATGTGACGTCTTATTATGTCATGTTCCTCCAGCAAAAACCAAAGTATCAATTGGTCAGTTTGGTGATTACGGATGCCCGAAACTTCGGAGATCATTACAAACGGGTTTGTTAAAACCTACTTACTTGTTGTCCGGACATATACATATTCCTGTTTCGAATACTGATAAGGTAAATGGGGTTAATCTAGTAAACCCTGGTTGGGGGAATTGGAGTAGTGAACCAAGGCATGCCATCATTGAGGTGTAGATTTCAGGGAGGAGCCTGTTCACACCCTTCGCAAGGGCATTGAAACAGGTATAGGAATGAAGGGCGATACAGTCAATTTCTTGACTTCTCCATCTTACAAAGAGTTTATAAATAGCGTTCACTCGTTGCCCGATGGATATCATCGATCGCCTTGGCTGGAGCCATCTGTCTTGTCTGCTAATTCATAAAACTTAAGGCATGACAAATGAAATTTTTAAGTAACCAGAACCCATGCAATTTGAATTAAAATATACAAAATAACTAGATACTTCACTCTAGTAAATGCTGCACTAGCGCTTTCTTTAGTCAATCCAGAAATATCTTGTATCGTTTGTTTTGCTAAATCAATAGATTGCCGTCTCGCCTTATTTATCCATTCCTTTAAGACATCATCCTGAATATCATAATTTGAATCAGTACTTTTATTGTCCGCAATTCTTTGTATAAATAGCGTATATTCTTTGTCATATCTTTTTCGCGCATCAGGATCGCCCAAGATCAAGTAAGCCTCGTTTACTTGCTCCATCTCTCTAGTTGTATTCTTCCCTGAATTCTTATCAGGATGCCATTTAATAGCTTGGCTTCTGTAGGCTTTTTTTATGACTTCTGAATTAACTTTATGGTCTACATTCAGAATTGAATAATAATCAATGAACACTAAGTGCTAAGCACCTTTATCAAGTTTAGGCATATTGGAAGAGACTTCTTTTTCTTTTGATTTATATTTCCAAACAGCACGTATTCCAGCAAACGTAGCTAACCCGATGATCATCATCGGCAATGCACCGCCATACCCTGGTATATTAGTCAATCCCAACAAAACCAAAGCAACAAATAGAACACCGACAGTAAAAACTATCTTTAATATTATTTGCATTTTCTATTCTACTCTCTCTAGTTATTTGATTTTTAAAAATTCATAACATTTTTGGAGATGCCTTCATGCCGATATCGATATTTATCAAATTAAGTATGGCGGCAGTAGAGGCCCAAACATTCTAATGGTCTATTCAATTATCTAAATACACCTATACCCCGTTCCTAGCCACAGCGACAGCGCAGGAGCCGGATATCTGTTTACGATTTAGAGTCAATTAGAGATACCTCTAATAATGCCTCATTTATTTACTGCATATACCTTTAGTTGACATATTTAGAGCGCTCATATCTTTTTTACCTTTTTCCTCGTCAACAAGTTCTAAGCCTGCACCACCGACAAATAATCCCGATCCCCTTTTTGATATGGTGGTCCAACTCCTACAATTATTCTATAGTTACTCGATCTCTCCCGTAGCATCACAGTTGATCTATTGCGACATTAAGCTTCTCCCTTAAGGAGTTCTGATAAGGATCAAAAACTCGTCATAGGGGCCAGACTAGCAGCGTGATTAATTTGCGTCTAGTTAATTGGTACTAAGAATGTTGAGTTCTGTTTTGACTACTGAATTACTGTACTATTACCCAAATAAACAGCTCCTCACATAAGAGGCATCGCCACCAAAGTTCGAAGGCCGCAATCAAACGGTTATCTGCTACCTTGACCGAATTGACCTAAGTGAAATGAAGTTTCCAGAAGCCCATAACGAATTTTATCAAATTAAACATGGCGACAGTAAACACACTTACACAAAACTTGGGACAGGCTCGAAATTCATTCTTCAATTTCCAACCAATTCAACAAGGAACGTCATCTAAATTCTTGAGACACACTTAAAGTTCTACGTGACGCAGCTCTTGCTGAGTGGCGACAATTTGGTGGCGCTTAATAGCTGCGATACCATGCTTAACTGAGACCAGTTCGCATTCATCTGACAGCCCTATTTTTCCTGAACCTCTTCGAACATCATCTTTTGATGACTTCATTTTTTGATCTGAGATCTAATTTTCCAACAAGAAAGATAGTAAGTCGCGCCTGCGATCATCGCACCTAACTCTGATTTGGATACTATTTTAGTATGTTCCCGAGCAAGACGAACATTATTACTTTCCAAGAGATTAATAAGTATAGTCGACTTTATTCCAAAATTTGTGTTCTCTGGAGCGACTCCCCATATTTCACTTATTACTTTGGAGCTCAATCTTGAGACTACTACACCGATGACGTTCCCATATACGGTAAATATCGGACCACCACTGTTGCCTGGTTGAATAGCGGCATCAATTTGAACATTAGAAAAGTCGTTTCCTACGCCCGAGAGAGAGCTTACGATACCACTTGTAATTTTTAATAAAGAGCTAATTTCTTTTCCAAATGGATAGCCTGCGACATAAATTTCTTGCATCAATTCGGGATTTTTTCTACTCAATGGAAAAATTGTCGAAGGCTCAAAATTTCCCTTTAAAAGCGCCAAATCATTTCGGATATCCTCTGAGACTACTCGCGCTCTAACAATATCGGTGCCATCATGAATATTAATCTCGCTACATCCATCGATAACGTGGCGATTTGTCACAATATGACCAAGCTTGGAAACGGCGAACCCTGTTCCTGAAGAAGCAAACACTGGTTTTCGAGCTTTTTCTGCTCTTCGCGCTGCCTCTGCTGTTTTTTCGTCCTGTGCCTTACGTTGTTGCTCTAGCTTTGCGGCCTTCCGGTTCCTTTCTACTTCTTCAGCTGCCTTTCTGTCTCTCTCTTTACGGTCGCGTTCAACTTGACCTGATTTTTTGTGCCAAAGGTTCCCGTCTTTAAAGCAAGTTTTTGGATCACTAAAACATTGATTGAAAGAGCTATTTTCTTCCGCGCCCACAAGACTCAGTTGAACTGCAACAAGAAGAAAAGATACGGTTGAAACTAACCATACTCTATGAGCGAGCATTTTAAGGGCTTTCATTAGCTTGTTTGGGTGAGTTTGACTCTGGCTCAGGATCTGGAAAACTTGGGTATAGCTCCTTAATATCTTCATCGTTTAGTCCAGTAATGAACCCGAATTTTTCACCAGTATCCAGAACCGCATTGCCGACTGAATGCGTCTTTGAAAACAATCCTACCTTCATGGTCATTACACCTTCCGCTTTCATGGAAGCGCCAAAACATTCCAATTTAAATCCACCGGTTCCTAACGAAGGGTCTAGGTTACCTTTGCATATCTCATCAAAATTTTGATTGTAAATGTGAGCTTCTTGGTTGACTAATTCCTCCACTTCGTATCCCAAAAAACCACGATGAATATTTACTTTCCCAGAAGCATCAGAGATATACAATTTGAGAATAGAGTAATATTGATCGTTATTGAGACGAGGTTTGTCTATGATTTTTTTGTTCAAGATAGCAATATTACACGAGCAGTTTTTTACAACACTTTGCGGATAATCGATCAACCAAGTCTCTAGAAATGCATTACATTGCTCTACTGATCTTTTTTTAGGAGATGTGCCTCCCCAAGACGAATAAGAATAAGAAGAGCAAGGTGCCGCACCTACTGCAAGGGCAAATGAATTTGTCTCTGCATTTCTAACAAAATCTAATATTTTTGACCGTTTGAACAAAAAGGGTAACTCGGATGCGTTTATTTTTCCACCATCACCTAATTCCAATTCTTGCGCATTTGCCATATTTCCCTCACTAAAAACAGTGGCTACCAACAAGATTATGATCGAACAATATTTTGTTGGACGGTTCATTTGGAAATTTCCTTAAGAGATGTATTCATAATTATTAGCTAAGTTTGATACGGTAATTTGAAACAATAATATCCACCTTTAGGTGATTAGCGCAATATTTTTATACACTAATAGTAGATTGCAATTCGGTAATGTACAGACTTTGATTTGAGGGTAATGGGCAATTATTGATAGCATTTTTATATTTTTTAGACACAATTTCCACAGATCTCGGCATGAATAGAAACTGGTTTTACATAGTGCAACTTACAGCTGTCACCGAAAACCAAACGAAAACATCTAAAAAAAATTATTAAATTAGGTATGGAGGCAGTAAACTAACTGATTGCATTTGGGTCAAGCTATCCCCCCCCCGGCCTATTTTCACTAACTATCTTTTTACACATGTGACTTCGTCACGCGGGAATATTCCACCAACCTAGGGGATTATCATGAAACTCTGGAAAGCTATATCCAAATCAATAACCAATCTACTCTCAGTACTAGATAACTTCACTGATGGTACTAACGAGCTGTCCTTAATGTACAAGGACGTCTGCCACTCAGCTCGTCAGGAGCAGGCACTGGAGTCTCTCAACGATCTCAAGAAACTTGAGCAAGCATCCGGTCTGACAGAACTAGGCATAACTAAGATGTAAGCTGCACTCCAACCTCTAAGGGCCTTCGGGCTCCTAGTCCATTTTTACACATCACACAGTAAGACGGTGCCCAGAAGGACCATTTATATTTAGTTCAAAGCTAATGGTGGCCTGAATACATTTAGATCGACTTCATCAGGTGCCAGAGAGCCTACAGATAGCCCTACAGGGCTATACACAAGCAATGGTACTGGATAACTACATCTTACACAGAACAGCTGACAGCATCACTCAGCGGACAACTCTTATCGAATGTTGCAGGATTACTGTGTAGCTATGCCATCAGAGAAACTTACTTCCCCACTCAACGGGATACCCACCATGGAAATAAACGGTAAGATCATTGAACTCCTGGAAGAGAAATCCGGACAATCATCAAATGACACATGGCGTAAGCAAGAGTATATTCTAGAAACTGAGGGCCAATACCCTAAGAAGATCTGCTTCATGGTCTGGGGTGATAAAATAGACGAATTCGCCATCAAGGAGGGAGAAAACCTTGTTATCTCAGTAGACATAGAAAGCCGAGAATATAACGGTCGTTAGTATACTGATGTAAAAGCATGGCAAGTTAAACGGGCTGGTGCTGAGGCAGAATACATCCCAACCTCTGCTCCTGAAGTATTTAATACAACGCAGCTAGAAAGTTCATACTCGTTCGATGACGACGATATCCCATTCTGAGTATTGCCGACTAAAAGGTTCTTTTAGATAAATACACATAAGCCCCGTGAACTAACACAAAACAAAACAACCCCTTAAGTAACCGCCTCAGAGCAGGCGACAGACTCCTTAGCTACAAAATCCAGTAGCCTCCCAACACAAAACTCTCTGGGGGCTTTAAATGACTTCACAGGATCTGCTAGCTAAACGATCCCAGCATTATAACATAAAGTCTCTATAAGCTCATGGTCAGAAGGCTAAGGGGCGTTGCCCCTCGCGCTCTGAATTGCAATCTACAGCACAGCAGGGTCGCTGACTCGCAAGGCTGTTAGCCTAGCTCACCGCACAACCCGGCTCCGCTCTATTTCAATTCCGTTTGCTAACCCCATTCTCGCCAAAGGGCCGAAGGCCAAACATAGTTTGACCTTAAATATTTAGGAAACTTGAGCTCAATATACTAAGAGCAAACAACTTAGTGTTTTTCTAACGCCCGCTATGAGGGGGCAAAGCAGAAGTGTTTTTAGACTATCGAAAACAACTGTTGTTGACCCAAGGCAGACCTTTCAAGAAATCCAGATAAAACTGAAATCGCAGACAATACAGACGGGTGCCACGAAGGCAATCAAAGACATACGCCGGGCAACACACAAACAGTATTCAGCAGAAGAAAAGGTCCGCATGGTGCTCGAACGCCTACGTGGTGAATACGGTATTGCAGAACTCTGCCGCCAGAAGGGCAGCATGCGGACCCCCAATTACCGCTGGTCAAAGGATTTTCTTGAAGCTCGCAAGAAATTGTAGTCAGGTGAAACAGAACTGTCCGTCATCAAGTGAATTCACATACAACTCAACACGGCTAGAAACCTATGTTTTACCCTTCCCTAGCAGAATTTCAAATTGAATTTCTTTCTCTTGAAAACGGAGAGTCTGATGAGATTTTCGCCAGCATTACATCTAAAGACTTTTTAGAATTAAATAGAACGACAAAAGAAAAGGTTAGGAAAGCAGAGATACCGATAAATGGGAGTACTGAAAAAAAACTTTTAGAGAACAACACAAAAGCCAGACAACTTTACGATTTGCATCGAAGCCGTGTGGAACTATTAAACGGTTTTTACGAAGATGGAAAACGCCCCTCATTATTGGATGCTAATAAAACATTGCTGGAGACTTGGAAGAAGCATTGTGACTTGGCTCTTGAAGGTATTGAGGTTTCTCAGAACTTTATTGAAGCAAAAAACAGGTTGTTTGACCATATAGAGGATCTGTTTGAGCTTTCTTCCCAGTTTAGTGAGGCCGTCAAAAAAGAAAATACTAAAGCTATTGCAGAGATTGTTCTGAAGATAGAGCTTTTTCCTGAGTACTGGGAAGGATGGGATACCCCTGATCCGGGCATCTTAAAAAAGAAACTATATTTCAGAGGGTGTCTGTATCTTCTGGCTTTATTTGAAGCATTCTGGCTTTCAGAGGAAGATCAGATACCTGGATCATTGATATCTGAAGTTCTTTTGAATGCTCCATACTGCGATGACAACTGTAAACCAATGCAGAGGTTTTTTTCTCAATTCTCTTCCAAAGAAAATGAAGAGTTATTATCAATAAACAACATCGGAAGAGAAATTGGGTTTGCGAAACTGGAGCATGATTTTAAAACAGATGAAGTTAAATGTCAGGAGGATCTTGAGGCATTAATAAGCTGTTATATTGATGATGAAAAAACTGCAAAAGCCTCAGAAGAATCTATAGAAGGAAAATACACAAATTCATGGAAATCCAGCTTTAAAAGGGATTTAGCGACCGCTAAGGTGAACTCCGATGATGAAAGGGTCTTTAACAAATACACTGTCGAAAAAGCGGACTTCTTCTTAAAAGAGATCAGATTAAAAAAATTCGATGACGAGTTTGACAGTGAGGATGATCGGAAGGCCTTTCGGGAGGACTATCGATATGATTTGTACTGGTTGGTTTTCATTGCAGCCAGATCTTTTCATAGAGTGTGGTTTGAGTATGAAGTCATGGCGGAAGATCAAAAAAATTCTGTATTTCCAGATGGCATAAGTAGTTTTCTAAAAATCTATGAACCAGCGTATCAACATGCAGTAAAAGTCGTAGCTGGAGAAAAGAGAACTTTCTCAGCTTGACTAGTCATATTCTTGGCTTCCTTGTTGAATGACGTAGAGCGTTTAAAAAAGGGCAGCGGTTGCTGCCCTTTCTCATCACTATTTTCTTGCAGGATTGTCGTCACGCCCACCACCAGATGGTTGGCCTGGCTTTTTCGAAGGCCATCCTCCTTTGCCTTTTGGGATTTTTGTTGGTTTAGGTGTGCTGGTTGTTTTTTTTGGCATTGTAATTTCCTTGCTATAGAATCTAGTTACAGGACTTTTCTAACTGAGGTGCCCGACACCAAGTGGTAACAGATTATGAGATTTTCCAAAAAACTTAGAAACATGAGATCCCAAATGGAATTCTTGGCGTAAAATATACAATCTACCAAGATGGTAGTATATTGGAAGTTTTCTTTGATCAGCGCTGCCTGACATCAGCGCCTATGGAGCAAATTAACGGTGTTTCCCGTCAGGATTCATGAGAAAGAATATTGAATTTGCGCAGGAGAGGATTATTGGTTCATCGTTACACTTTAAGTAATGGAGGGCGAACAAAGAATGTTCGAAGGATGGCCATTCTGCTTCTGGCACCAAGCGGACTCTCCGACCATGTAGCCAGCTCGTTCTCTTTACTCCCATCCGGGCAAGGCTGGGGAACACCTCCTTCCAACCCTTTGCTGACATTCGTGATGCTGGCGTGCTAACCTCCGGCCTTGCGGCACTCGAGCCGATTTGCTAATGTGTCGCCATGTCTTTCCTCCTGCGCTATATCCCCCGTTATTCGGCACAAAAACTAGCCTCCGAGCCCCCGGGCGAGGGAAAATGCGGCCAAGGTCGCGCGGGGCGTTGTCGACGAGGCCAGGCATATCGCCCGCGAGAAAGACAAGGCTCGGGCCGCTGGGCGGGTTCTCCGTCGCATCATAAATAAGCTGCATGGCGATCAATAGAATTCCGAACCGGTCGATTGCACCATAGGTCATAGAGATGCCGTTTCAACAGGTTATTGGCACTGAACAGACTATAGTAGCGGCCTCGAATAATGTCTGCTTTGAGAGGAGCAGCAAAAGTTTGATATCCGCTTTTATTGTTCAGCGACATCTCATCCTGATTAAAGCGTACTGCAATAAGGAAAAGATTGCTTAAAAGGAATTTTAGGCCGGGATCATGCATCCGTACTTTCCCTCACTCACTCCTTCGGGCTAACGCTAAACCGCTTAATAACAATACCAGCACATTCGCTCCGTGCCGTATTGATAAACGCTTACCTTAGCTTACTTAGCTCTCAGACATTCCCTCATTCGGCACTGCTGCATGATCCCTAGATAAGGGCTAGTCGTGTATCTAGTTAGGGTGAGCATTTTTGAGGATCTACTTCGAAATTTCCTTGCCTCTGATTATACATTGAAACGCGTCCGCTAGGAACCCCTAAGGAACCCCACAAGGATTTCAGGGTTCCACAATACCACAATGTAAAGATGAAGAATACAGTAAAGTACTTAAATTACTATCATTTTAATGGTGGGCGCTGCGGGGTTCGAACCCACGACCCGCTGATTAAGAGTCAGCTGCTCTACCAACTGAGCTAAGCGCCCTAAATATTCCAATACCTTAATATAGCATCCATTTTTAGAATTAGTCGATGTGAAAATACCACTTATTCATGTACATAATACAATACAGCATTACAGGAACATCCCCGGGCGCTCATCCAAGGAGGGTGAAATATTACTATGCAAATTTCGATGGCGGCCGATGCGGGACCCAACTTCAACATACGATAGTCCGCGATTGAAAGTTGCGTCTGCCCTCAAAACCTTGACGGTAATCGCCCCAGAAGTATTTTCCGTCCCCGCCAGGAGGCACCTCAAACGAGATCAGTTTCGTAATACCCTTCAACCAAAATTCTCTGTGCAAAATTGCCTTACCATTATCCGGTAGCCCTGCCTTAGGGCTTTGGAAGGATGCTTTTGAAAATTTCGAAACATCGAGAAAATCGGTATTGCGTAGATGCTACTAAAGCAAGACTTAGCGCAAGCATCGCGTGGCCTTTCAAGCTCTCTTTTTCAACAGATGACTTTCGATTTCCTTTAGGTATTCTTCCACAGAGAGTGCAATTTCCGAAGTAACTTCGAGATCTCGATCCTCAAACACATCGCGGTCAGGGTATTTCGTTTGCCAACTCGCAATTTTTAAATCTCTCTCCAAAATGAGATTTTTGATGATAGGGCGATAAAGACGAATTATGGACGTAAGCCAGATATTTACAGGCCAAGAAGGTGGGACAAGGTCAATCTCGAACCTATCAAGGCATTTTATTGCGCCTTCAGCGCTATACCAGTTTTCTGCAGTAACCCAGCGATTTGTTGTGAAGAGACTTGTCGGAAACCCTTTGCTGTCCATAGATATAGCGACAAGATGGCAGATCTGATCTTCCCGCTCTTGCATGTAATCTTGATCAGACTGATCTTTGATAGGATTAATTTCCGCTTCCATGCCCTCAGAGCGAAGGAACGTGTGAAAATGCCCGTGTTCTCCGCCTCGGTGGGCGTGATAGTAATACTGACTATGGCTTTCCGGGTCATAGATATCGCCGGGTGGATAATGGTCCATCTCGTAAAATGTGCCCTGTCCCTTAAGCACTTCACCGATAATATTATCCCCAGACTTGGTAAGAACCCGGTAGCAATTCAGCACTTGATGCCCAGCTTCTGCCATTGCTTCCATTTCTTCCCGTGAAAGCTTGTCCCAATCCAGCATTAGTCGCCTCATTCCTTATGTCAAAACAAACGTCACGTGTAATCCAAAGACTACGCGTGACGCATATTCAAAGGAACACCTTCATATGAAACCATAGAAAGGCGCTCTCTTCCAGCTTGGATATTAGCTGGCTTTACATGGATTCTTTGCAGCACATGGGTTGCAAGGGTTCTTCGCAGCGCATGGATTACAAGGGTTCTTTGCAGCACATGGATTACATGCGTTCTTTTTCTTTGCGGCACATGGGTTGCAAGGATTGCAGGCATTTTTCTTAGCTGCACAAGGGTTACAAGCTGCAGCAACTACAATTTGCCCATCTCTTTGTTCTGCCTGAGCCGCTGGAACCGCAGCAATTGCTGCGGCGGATAGAATTGTTAGACCGAAAGCAGTAGCTGTAAGTGATTTTTTAAGCATAATATATTCCCTAGTTGTAATTTATTCAAATTTGGGGTCGAAAATTGAAGGATTTGAGAGCACTCAACCGAGCTCCCAAGTCCAAGAAGAGCCGTTATTTACGGTTCTCATCAGGTAGAAGCATCAAGTGATCCTGATCTTCTGCAACGGCTTGATGGCAGTCCGAGCAAAATACCATTGCAGCCGAATTCTTGCCATTCGTACGGCCGAATACCGATCCATTCGGCATCACCATTGTATAGCGCCAGTTTCCTGTCGCAGGAGCAAAACCGTCTCGCATTTTTTCCATCAAGAACATTGGTCCGGCAGACGTTTGGCCTTTGCTATTCACAGAAAAACTATCTTTTGCAACGACAGATCCTACCGGCATCGTGCCGAGTTCTTCATACTTCTGGTACCGCGCCAGTCCAATTTCGTTGATCCAATTATTTACATAACGGTCACCATGGGTACCTGCCTGATAAGGGCTAGTTGCTACGTTGACCCAACTTGTATAATCCGCCATTTCAGAGACACCTGACTTTGCATATCCAGCAGCCATGCTGTCTTTCAAACAATCATATGCAGCACTCGCTTCAGCAGCAGTGAGTTCGGGAACTTCACCAGCAGCACACGGATTACAGGGGTTACACGGATTTGCGGCAGCACAAGGGTTCTTGACGGCGCATGGATTACATGGGTTCTTTGCGACGCATGGGTTTTTAGCTGCACATGGGTTACATGCATTCTTCGCAGCGCACGGGTTTTTAGCTGCACATGGGTTACATGCATTCTTCGCAGCGCATGGGTTTTTAGCTGCGCATGGGTTACATGCATTCTTCGCAGCGCATGGGTTTTTAGCTGCGCATGGGTTACATGCATTCTTCGCAGCGCATGGGTTTTTAGCTGCGCATGGGTTACATGCATTCTTCGCAGCGCATGGGTTTTTGGCTGCACATGGGTTACATCGGCTCATCGAAGCATGAAGACGTGGAATAAAGCATTTTTTTGAAGAAATTCCCGCTTTCGCGGCACATGGATTACATGGATTTTTTGCGGCACAAGGGTTTTTAGCAGCGCATGGATTACAAGGGTTCTTTGCCGCGCATGGATTTTTCGCAGCACACGGATTGCAAGGGTTTGCAGCAACTACAATCTCCAAAGTCGCTGATACTCGGTTCGTTTTTGAAACAGCAGATGGATTAATTGTCTGGGTCAGATTTTGATGTGTGCTGGGTTGGTTTGCTGCGACAGCACTTCCGACGACAACTATCCCTGCCCCAAACAATACTGGAATAAATGTAGAGTATTTGAGCTTAAGACGAAACGCACGCATTTTAAATGACTCCTGCTAGTAAATGGTTTTTCCATTTGATTTCGTGTTCCCTTGAATTGAATATGGCAGAGCAAGTCCCTACTCTCTAATAACGATGCTTCAAATAATTGTGACGCCTTGAAAAAGGAAATTTCAGTGACGAATATCAGCGCAACACTCATCATTGCCTTAATTGCGTATGCACCTATTGCTAATGCGGATGATAAAATCGACGAAATCCCGAAACTGCTCCAAATTCCTGCGGGAGAATTCATTCAAGGCTCGGATAAAACTGAACGCGAATATGGTTATCGTTTAGATGAAAAATCCTATGGCCATAATCGCACAAGAGTTGGTGGGTGGTATGAAAACGAAATACCAAGACGTACAATTTTTGAGCCGTCATTCTCCATTACTGAAAATCTGGTCACCAATAATCAGTATGCGGCTTTCATTCGCGAGACTGCCCACGTAGCACCTTATGTGACGGCAGAAACATGGCATAGCTATGGACTTGTACATCCGTTTGAAAGAACTCAAAGATTTTTCTGGGAAAAAGGATCACTACCCGCAGGTAGAAAGGATCATCCGGTTGTCCTGATATCGCAGACTGATGCGAAAGCCTATGCGAATTGGCTTTCAAAGCGAACTGGAAATCAGTGGCTACTCCCCACTGAAAGACAATGGGAAAAGGCAGCGCGAGGTGTTGACGGTCGGTATTTTCCATGGGGTAACGGTTTTGATGCAATGAAGCTCAATAGCCATGATGCTGGTCCGTTTGACACAACGCCGGTTGGTGGTTTTCCAAATGGCAAAAGCCCATACGGGATGATGGATGCGGCGGGACAGGTTTTCGAATGGACCCGTAATGTAGCAGGCAATGACCGTGTCATTGTAAAGGGGGGCTCTTGGGATGACAAAGGATGCGGTGTTTGCCGGGCAGCGGCACGTCACAGTCGCCCTGCTGCCCTCAAACACATTCTAATCGGTTTTCGTCTCGTTCGAGAAGATTAACCCAAAGCTCAACTATCAGACACGATAAGGTTATAATCCGGTGTCGTATTCAATGGGCACGAAAAGAGATACTCACCAGGTTTAAGCGTTACCTCATATTCTATTGTTTTTCCCATATGCATTCCGCCGCCAGAAATACTAGTTTTTGTCAGCTTGTGTACTGGATTCGCCCAGTTATAATCTTTTTCTCGAAGCCAAAACCCAAGCTCATAAGGGACGTTTTTATTGCTCACACGAAAAATATACTCGCCGGGCTTCAACATCATCACCTTTGATTTTTCAAGCCGTTCAGCCGCTGTTTTCTCGTTTATCGCTTCACAATCGGCCTTTTTCTGTGAAGTAAATCCGTGATCCTGTTCTATTCCCAGAAACTGGCACGGCACCTGAACCAGCTCAATTATTGTCGGCGCGGCTATAGCTTGACTGCCTAATAGATTAGAGACCAGCACACCACCAGCAATTAAAAGATACTGGGCCTTTGATATTTTTAACTGACTACGCATTGGTCTCTCCTGTTTCGTTGTTTTACTAATATCTAATTCGTTAGATGAAAGTATGGCCTTAGTTTCACGCCGATCCAGTTTCCCGGAAGCGCGCACACTATCCAAACCCATCCATGTAAACTTGTGGAAGCCACACCACTCACAAAAGCGCCAATGTTACATCCATAAGCTAACCGTGCACCGTACCCTAGCAATAGCCCGCCTATAATCGCTGCTAACATTGAACGCCATTTCCGCCCGCTCCAACTTGCCGTTTTACGTTTTACAGCAAGAGAGGCAAGAGCAGCCCCAGCCAAAATTCCAATATTCATAACAGATGTTGTATCTGCCAATATTGAACCTCTGAGCGCGTTTAGTTGAAAACCACTGGACCAAAAACTGCTCGTTGCTGGATCCCAGCCTAAAAGGAGTGCGGATTTCCCAGCCCAAAGTGTAAATCCCCATGTAATTGACCATGGGTGCCCCGCGCTTATCAGCGTTAACCAATTTAAAAAAGCAAGTGAGAGAACCGCCCAAACCAACGGCCAGGGACCGCGAAACAGTTTTGACATTAGCGTTTGATCCGTATCAGTATCTGTTTCGATCTTTTCGTTTTGGCTAAACACTCTCAACAACACAAAAATGACAGCCAAGAATATTAGTTGGAGTGATACTGCTGTTGTCCACCCGAATTTTTCACCAAGCGACACGGCGCCAAATCCAGGAAGGTCTTGCCACCAGCTTAAGTCAAGACTTCCCCAGAATGCACCCGCACAGAAAAAAATCAGTACAATCAGCATTCTCGGGTTCCCACCCCCGGCTGTATATAACGTCCCAGATGCGCACGCATTAGCTAGTTGCATACCAACACCAAAGATGAAGGCACCGAACGCCATTCCAATCCCCACAGGTGCGATTGCACCGCCAACTGGATTTCCAAAAGCAGATCCTTCCGCCAGAAACGGGGCAAACAGGAGTGTCGTTATACCAATTAGAATAAGATGGCTTTGTGCTCCCTTGACGTGTCTATGCAAGAACAGCTGACGATAAGCCGCGCTAAAACCAAATGCAGCATGATAAAGAGAAACGCCCATGAAAAGCGCAATTGTAAACATCCAAGCCATGTTCATGTTTGACAACAAGAGAGATCCGATAATCGAGATCAACACTGCGACCACTATAAGGGTTCTATATTCTGGGAACCTTGCCGATGTATATATGCTCACTCTCATTTAGTTCCTCGGTCTTAGCGTAAAAGCTCTTATTCCGAATGTAGAGAGAGTTGTGCTCACATGCAGTTCAATTTGCCGCGAGCATCCTATTGAGCGTTGTGAGACCAGCTTACGGGTGAAGAAAAAGTACCTGCCCAAAGACCGTGCTTCTTGGTTTTGGCCGTGTTCAAGACTGAAGCAAAAGCAGGATCATCTTTAATCAAGGGAAGAGCCCATCCTGTATACACCATGCCTTTTGACAGATCATAGCCATCTGCAAAGCAGCGTGCCCAACTTTTCTGCGTGAGGTTTTTATCGAGATATCGGCAGTCAACCACTGCGCCTGCGGTTAGATCCATAAGGCCGGTCGCGGCAATCGCCCCACAATCATAGTTCTTGCCAATTCTGTTTTTGCAAATTTGACCGGGCTTAGGTGCACCAATACCCTGCAGGCGAAACTTCGCCGCCCCAATTTGGAGGGTCACAGCATCTAGAACAGTGGCGGTGCCTTTCATCCCCTCTGCAAAGGCCGAGGGAACAAGAAGGCAAACAAAGACAATTATAGACGCGATTTCTCTCATAGACTTAAGCTCCCGTGTTCGTCTTTACATAACACAGATAGAAAACAGCCAAAGTCACAATGAAATGATTAATATTGTTTACGTTGCATTTCTATATCACGATGAACGTAAACGCTCATGATCAGTCCAAAGCTGATAAGCAACGTCAACATTGAAGTGCCACCGTATGAGATAAGCGGAAGCGGAACACCAACGACCGGAACCAGCCCCATTACCATCGCAATATTGATGAAGATATACAGAAAAAACACGCCCGTGAGTCCGAGAGCCAGCAAACGACCAAAGTGATTTTGTGATCTAAACGCAATGGCATACCCATAGGCCAACAACAGAATATACAGTGCAAAAAGAATGAGGCCGCCGATCATGCCAAATTCTTCCGCCAACATACTAAATATAAAATCCGTTCGCATTTCAGGGAGATAATTCAAGTGACTTTGCGTTCCCTGAACAAATCCTTTTCCAAAAACACCTCCAGAACCAAGCGCAATTTTGGACTGCATAATATGATACCCAGCCCCCAGTGGGTCGGATTCCGGATTAAGGAAAATCAGTATTCGTTTCTTCTGGTATTCATGCAAAAATTGATAAGCAAAGAAGCCTGACGGAATAGCAGTCCCGATTACCAATGCAAATTTCCACCACTGAACACCAGCAACAAAAAAGACAATCCCAGCACCAGCGACCAACAATAGCGTTGTTCCAAGGTCAGGCTGCCTTAGAACCAGTGCCGCTGGCAGAGCAACAAGAATAAGCGGCGGGATCAGCCAACGAAGTCGTCTGACATCCTCCAATGAGATATCATGGAAATAACGGGCAATCGCCATTACCAATGTAATCTTCATAATTTCAGAAGGTTGCACTTGAATGGGACCAATTTCCACCCACCTTCGGGCACCCATACCAATAACCCCCATCACTTCAACCGCTCCCAGCATTAACAGGGCAATTGCATAGAAAGGATAAGAGAGCCGCAACCAAATTCGAATGTCAGTAAGGGCGACAACAAACATGATGCAAAGTCCTGCGGCGAAGCGGATCATTTGTCGCGATGCCCATGGCTCCAAATTTCCTTCAGCTGCTGAATACAGCATCAGAAATCCCACCGATGCTGTGGCACAAATCAGAAGAACCAATCCCCAATTCAAATCCCAAATTTTGCGGGATAGCGGAATAGTTTTGTCGGCCCCCCCTAACTCTCTAAGCATCATCGCGCGCCTTCTTTCGAACAGGATCGATACGGAGAGCTTCTTCCAACAAATCACGAGCGATGGGGGCTGCTACTTTAGAGGCACTGCCGCCATGCTCTACAATCACCGCCACCGCGTAGCGTGGATTATTGAAAGGTGCATAAGCCACAAACAAGGCGTGGTCGCGATCTTTCCAAGGTCGTTCACTGGATTTCAGCACACCGCTCAAACGTTCTTTTTTGGAAATACGGCGAACTTGTGCTGTTCCTGACTTTCCTGCCATTTCCCAACCTTCAGTCTTTATCTTTGCGCCTCTCGCGGTGCCTTTGACACCGTTGACCACATCGAACATACCACCTAGAACACTTTGAAGTGCTGCTTTGCTGAGTCCCATATCCAAAGATTTTTCGTCAAGTTGAACATCATCGGGCGCACTTTCCTTACTTTCTTTAACCAACCGAGGGCTGACAGCTTTACCACCATTTGCAAGCCGGGCCGTCATTACAGCCAATTGCAACGGAGTTGTCAGAACATAGCCTTGACCAATACCGACGTTAAAACTATCACCAACCTGCCATCGTTCCCCGCGCACAGCTTGTTTCCATGATTTTGTAGGTATCAATCCTGATTTTTCACCAAAAAGATCAAGATCCAGTTTCTCACCTAATCCAAATCTGTTCGCCATTTCGGCAATCTTATCCACCCCTACTTTTTTGGCAATATCATAGAAATAAACATCACATGATTGCTCAATCGCTTCACGCAAATGAAGCTTCCCATGACCACCACGTTTCCAGCAATGGAACTTATGACGACCGAGCTTGGTGTGACCCACGCAATACACGCGATGCTCCGGTGTAATGACGCCGGCTTCTAACGCTGCCAGTGCCACCACCATCTTGAAGGTTGAGCCTGGAGGATATTGGCCTGCGATAGCTTTGTTGCTTAAAGGATGTTTGGGATTGGATTGCAATCCGCGCCATTCCTTAATTCCGATGCCTGTGGTGAAACTGTTTGGATCAAAACTCGGGACAGAGACCATAGACAAGACATCGCCCGTATGAATGTCCAAAATAACAGCGGCAGCGCTTTCTTCGCCCATTCGCTCAACCGCATAATTTTGCAAATTAACGTCGATGGTCAATTCAAGATCATCGCCAGCACTTCCCTCTTGCCGGTTTAATTCCCGAATGACACGGCCATAGGCGTTTGCCTCAACACGACTGGTCCCGGCTGTTCCCCGTAGAGAAAGATCGTAATATTTTTCAATGCCGTTTTTGCCAATTCGAAAGCCAGGCAATTCCAGTAAAGGATCTGGTTCAAGATTACGTAAATCCTTTTCAGATACAGATCCGACATATCCAACAATATGTGCAAACAAATTCCGGTATGGGTAATGGCGCGTCTCACCGACATCCAACTGAATGCCTGGAAGCTCCGGGCTGTGTACATTAATGCGTGAGAATTCCTCCCACGTTAGATTCTCCATCACCGGTATAGGAACAAATCCGCGTTTACGTTTAGTCTCTTTCAAAACACGTGCTCGATCAGAGTCGGAAACCGGCACCAAATCAGACAAACGATCCAATGTTCTTGAAACATCTTTCGTTTGTTCCCGAATTAGAACAACTCGATAATTTTGCCGATTGCTGGCAATTTCTACGCCGCCGCGGTCCAATATGCGCCCACGAAGCGGTGCCAAAAGCCGAATATTCATCCGGTTTTCGTTGGCCATCATTGTATATTCATCAGATTGCAGAACTTGCAGGTAATAAAGCCTGCCGGCAAGTACAGACATAAGCGCCGCTTGCCCGCCTGCCATGATCAGGGAACGTCTTGTGAAAAGTCTGGCTTTCTCTTTTTCGCGGGCTGTGGACATGTCAAATATGCCTCAACAGATTGCTTTGAACCAATCCGAAAATCCACGCGAGTAACGGGAAAACCAGTACGGTCAGCAACAGCTGTACAAAAAGCGGTAATATTGGAATTAAGGTGAGGGAGAGAAGACTGGCAAATCCCCATGATAAAACCGCTATCACAGTGCCCAACAGCAAATAACCCCACCACGTCACCAGGAAGGCTTTTCCAACAAAAACCTGCCGCTGCGATACGGCTATTCCGTGAACAAGCAAAAGCATCAGCGAAGATAATCCCATTGGGGCACCGGTCAGAATATCAAAGATCAAACCGAGGATGAAAACCAACGGCGCCGGCATCAGATATGGACGATGCAAGCTCCAGTAAAAGACAGCAATAGAGAGGAAAGACGGCGTTACTGAGGCGAAACCATTTATGCGTAGAGGAACAACGCTCAACAACACTAAAAAAAGCGAGAGCCAAAAGGGGATACTACCGCGTAAAAGGCGGTTTATCTGATACGAAAAAGTCGGTGTCACGGGAAATACACTTCGCTAGTTGCCCAACTTGCTTTCACCAAGATCACCCGGATTTGTTGCCCTGTCTGTCAACCCCGGCAAATCGTAGCGTAATACACTGATATATTCGAGGCGGGTCCAGTCAGCATAAGCTTGAACACGCACCTGCCCCTCTGTAACGGAGGAAACAATTCCAATTGGCCAGCCCGCGGGCAACATGCCCCCATCCCCAGATGTGACCACACGGTCTCCCGCTGAGATTTGCGCATTGGTTGGCAAAAATTCAAGTTTCGGTGACGTTGAGTTATCCCCCACCAGAATGCCTTTATAACGAGATTTTTCAAGTTTCACCGGCACGCGAGAGTTCAAGTCTGTTAGCAGAAGAACGCGGGCGGACAGATGCCCAACTTCCACAACGCGGCCGATAACCCCTAACGGTCCAACAGCAGCCTGCCCCACACGTACGCCATCCAGCTGTCCCGCACCCAAAAGCAACGTGCGAACAAACGGTCCACCAGAATCCCCAATAACCCGCGCGGTAATAGGTAGAACAAGTGGATCGGTCAGCGCATTTAGGAGCTGACGGTAATAGTCATTTTCTTTATCGAGGGTACGGCTCACCGATTGCCAGCGCAAAAGACGTTCGTTTTCACGACGTAGGCGTTCGTTTTCTTCAACAAGAGAAGCAAGTTCACGAACCCGCTCTATTCCTTTATTAAAAGCATTTACAGGCTGAGACAACGCCCCAAGAACAGGAGAGATCGCATCGGTGCTGATGGTGCGGATACGCTCCATCAACACAAGATCCGCTTTTCCAAGAACAAGTAGGACTATGGATAAACTAATTAGGGACAGAAAAGCAAAGCGTTGAAAAAACACTCTCAACGGAAATGCTAATTTCCATGTTGTTTTCTGTTCCAAAGCCATTTTACTAATCCCGACACACGATCCAAAAGCAAAACTGCCGTTAGATCAATCCGCTTTTCCTAGTTCTCACCACTTAATACATGGCGCAATGTCTTGATTTCTTCAAGAGCGCGGCCTGTTCCGATCGCAACACAGGAAAGTGGCTCATCTGCGATTGAAACCGGCAATCCCGTTGCATTACGAAGGACAGAATCGAAGTTTCCAAGCAGTCCGCCGCCTCCCGTTAGGACAATCCCTTTATCCACGATATCGGCGGCAAGTTCTGGTGCGGTATGCTCCAGCGCGACTTTTACGGCCTCAACAATGGCACCAACAGGTTCGGCAAGGCTTTCCGCGATTTGGCGTTCACTGATGATCAGTTCCTTTGGAACGCCGTTCATCAAGTCGCGGCCTTTAACTTCCATAGTCTCCCCGCTACCATCTTCTGGTGGGCAGGCAGAACCGATGGTTTTCTTGATGCGCTCAGCAGAGCTTTCACCAATGAGAAGGTTATGATTACGGCGGATGTAAGCAATAATCGCCTCATCCATTTTATCCCCGCCAACACGGACACTTTTCGAATAGACAATTCCGCCAAGGGATAGAACGGCCACTTCAGTTGTACCGCCGCCGATGTCCACCACCATAGAGCCTGTAGGCTCCGTCACGGGAAGACCGGCGCCGATTGCGGCAGCCATAGGCTCTTCGATCAAGTAGACAGCGCGGGCACCCGCAGCTCCTGCGGCTTCCCTAATGGCTTTACGCTCAACAGCTGTGGAACCTGAGGGCACACAAATGATAACTTGTGGGCGGACGAAGCTGCGACGGTTATGCACTTTATGGATGAAATGTTTGATCATTTCTTCGGCGATTTCAAAATCGGCGATCACACCATCCCGAAGGGGGCGGATGGCTTCGATGTTCCCCGGTGTCCGGCCCAGCATCATTTTGGCTTCATCGCCAACGGCCAAAACCTGTTTTTTACCCTGCCTGTGAATAATCGCGACTACCGATGGCTCGTTCAGAACAATCCCGCGTCCTTTTACATAGACAAGGGTGTTAGCTGTTCCAAGGTCAATAGCCATATCAGCAGACAACATGCCGAGCATTTTGGAAAACATTAAATAGCCTCACTCACTTATAGAAAGAGCAAGTCCCCCCTGCCCTTTAATCTAAATCCCAAATAGTCCAATGGACCAAACGATAAAACGACCTACAAAATCTGGTGTTTTCGGCCATCAGCGCTACCACTGAATCATAAAACACACCAAAACACCAGCATTTACCTTCACGTCAACGGATATGGCAGAAGGCGGCTAATATTTTCCAAGCGTTATGTTCCACTTTTACGCCCATTCCCGCCCTTCCCGCAACCGATTTATCAAACAAATCGGTCCGACAGCCGATTTTTCTGCCCTAGAATTTCAGAACCGCTGTTACGGACATTAACTGAGCGAAAATTATGGCAGTGATAAAAAAAGCCGATGCATTTCTGCATCGGCTTTTCAGCATTCCACTCAAAAAGTGCAAAGCACTTAGTTTTTGGATTTGTCTACCATGGCGTTTTCGCCGATCCATGACATCATGGCGCGGAGTTTGCCGCCGACTTCTTCGATCTGATGCGCATCGTTCAGAGAACGAGTTGCTTTCAAGAATGGCTGGCGAACTTTGTTTTCCAGCATGAAATCGCGGGTAAATTTACCTGTCTGGATATCTTCCAGAATGCGTTTCATTTCTGCCTTTGTTTCAGATGTGATGATACGTGGGCCTGATACATACTCGCCATATTCTGCAGTGTTGGAAATGGAGTAGTTCATGTTGGCGATACCGCCTTCATACATCAGGTCAACGATCAGTTTCACTTCGTGTAGGCATTCGAAATAGGCCATTTCAGGTGCGTAACCTGCTTCAACCAGAGTTTCAAAACCAGCGCGGATAAGTTCAACCAAACCACCACAAAGAACAGCTTGCTCACCGAACAGATCAGTTTCGCATTCTTCTCTGAAAGAAGTTTCGATGATACCGGCACGGCCACCACCGATTGCAGAAGCATATGAAAGTGCAATATCAAGAGCGTTGCCAGAAGCGTCTTGGTGGACCGCAACAAGGCAAGGAACCCCGCCGCCTTTTTGGTATTCCGAACGAACCGTGTGGCCAGGACCTTTTGGTGCGATCATGAACACGTCCATGTCGGCACGTGGTGTGATCAGGTTAAAGTGAACGTTCAGGCCATGCGCGAAGACAAGAGCAGCGCCTTCTTTCATGTTTGGTGCCAGATCTTCTTCGTAAATGTCAGCCTGCAGCTCATCCGGTGTGAGCATCATGATAACATCGCCCCATGCAGCAGCAGCAGCAGGTGTCATAACCTTAAGGCCAGCGCCTTCGGCTTTTTGAACTGAAGAGCTGTCAGCACGTAGTGCAACAGCAATGTTTGCCGCGCCTGAGTCTTTTAGGTTGTTGGCGTGTGCGTGCCCTTGGCTACCATAACCAACAATGACAACATTCTTGCCTTTGATCAGGTTAACATCGGCATCGCTGTCGTAATAAACGCGCATCTCACTATTTCCTTCTAGATATATAAATTCTTAATTTTTGAATTGGCAACAACCTGCTAAATGGTTTTATTGCCTCGTCTCACGGCCACAACACCTGTGCGGCAAACTTCTATTCTTCCAAGCGGTTCCATCAGATTGACAAAGGCTTTTACCTTGTCGCGAACGCCTGTTACTTCAAAGACAAAGGAAGTCTCGGTTGTGTCCACTGCACGTGCACGGAAAATATCCGCCATGCGTAATGCTTCAACCCGCTTCTCGCCTTTGCATTCTACTTTCACCAAAGCCATTTCCCGCTCTACACTGGGGCCGTCAATGGTTAGATCTGCAATTTTATGGACAGGGACAAGACGTTCTAACTGAGCCTTGATCTGTTGAATGACCATCATAGTACCTGTGGTCACGATGGTAATACGTGACCAGTTTTCCATATCGTCAACCTTCGCAACTGTCAGGCTTTCAATATTATAACCACGACCGGAGAACAGGCCAACAACGCGCGCCAATACGCCAAATTCGTTGTCAACCAGTACAGCAATTGTATGCCGGTGAATTTTATTTGCGTCCATCTTTGTCCAAGTATTTCCAAGGGCCTTTTTACATGCCCAATCTAATATAACAAATCGGAGAGATTGTCCCCATTAATAGCGCTATTAAACTAGCGCCCGGCCTTTTTCAGCAACTTCTGGGCTCACGCCGGCCTTATCGTCCGCAAGCAGCATTTGATTATGCGCCGCACCCGATGGGACCATTGGGTACACATTTTCCACTTGATCCACCAGCATGTCCACAAGAACCGCTCCCGGTGTTTCAATCATTTCCTTGATGCAATCATCCACATTGTCTACGTGATCACAACGAAGACCTGTTGCGCCAAACGCTTCCGCCAGTTTCACAAAATCAGGCAAGCTTTCCATATAGCTTTCAGAGTAGCGGCTACCGTGCATCAGTTCCTGCCACTGACGAACCATACCCATATACTGGTTATTCAGAATGAAAATCTTCACAGGCAGACGATATTGAAGGATTGTCGACATTTCCTGAATATTCATCATGGTGGAGGCTTCACCCGCCACATCCACAACCAACGCATCAGGATGTGCTATCTGAACACCCACTGCTGCTGGCAGACCATAACCCATAGTACCAAGGCCACCAGAAGTCATCCAGCGATTTGGCTCTTCAAATGTAAGATACTGCGCGGCCCACATCTGATGCTGGCCCACTTCGGTTGTGATATAGCGATCCATATCTTTTGTCAGTTCTTGCAAGCGCGATAGAGCGTACTGCGGCTTGATTACTGTGCTTTCTTGCTTGAACTTCAGGCAGTCACGAGATCGCCAAGCGGCAATTTCTTTCCACCATTCAGTAAGTGCCGCTGCATCCGGCTTGCAAACTTCGGATTTCCAAACCTTGACCATATCTTCCAGAACATGAGCGATATCACCAACAATGGGCAGCTCCACTTGAATGTTTTTATTAATCGACGATGGATCAATATCGATATGAATTTTCTTGGAGTTTGGTGAGAACGCGTCCAAACGACCTGTAATCCGATCATCAAAGCGCGCGCCCACACATATCATAACATCACAGTCATGCATGGCATTGTTGGCCTCGAACGTTCCGTGCATACCAAGCATACCAAGAAACTGCTCATCCGATGCCGGATAGGCGCCAAGACCCATTAAGGTGCTGGTAATCGGATAACCTGTCATCCGAACCAGTTGAGTTAAAATTTTCGATGCCTTCGGGCCAGAGTTGATAACGCCGCCACCTGAATAGAAAATCGGCTTTTTGGCGCCCGCAATCATTTTCACGGCTTCTTTGATCTTTTTCAGATCGCCCTTAACTTGCGGCTTATAGCTTTTGTGCTGCACAAGTGTTTTAGGAATATAGGTACCCTTTTCAAACTGAACATCTTTTGGCAAATCGATCACAACCGGGCCCGGACGGCCACTCGTTGCCACATGAAATGCTTCATGCATGGTTTTTGCCAAATCATTTGCAGATTTCACAAGATAGTTATGCTTAGTCACTGGGCGGGTAATACCAACGGTATCAGCTTCTTGAAAGGCGTCATTACCGATCAAATGCGTTGCTACCTGACCTGTCAGACAAATAATAGGAATACTGTCGAGCAAAGCATCGGCAAGGCCTGTTACCGCGTTGGTCGCACCAGGGCCGGATGTCACAAGCACCACACCGGGCTTACCGGTAGAACGTGCATACCCTTCCGCCGCATGAAGTGCGCCGCCTTCTTGACGGACCAGAATATGACGGATGCTATTTTGTTTGAACAATTCGTCATATAGGGGAAGGACAGCGCCGCCGGGATATCCGAAAATCACTTCGACACCTTGATCAACAAGTGCCTTGATTACGATTTCTGCGCCAGTCATTTCCTGGTTTGCCATTGGAAGCCTCTAATTTCTATTAAGTAAGGTAACCACTAAAAAATTGATTAAACGAAAAAAGCGCCCGGAATTCAAATCCGAGCGAAACTCCGGCTGATAAATCGGGAAATATAAAGACTTTCCCTTCGTCAGCAAAACGGAAACTAGACTTTCAATCTTCAAGGGTCAACAAAAAATGGCGAATAAATGGAAAGAAATTTGCTTTCAAACTTTCCAAATCTTGCGCGGTTGACTTTTCCGCCGTCTCCATTTTATTCCGAACCCATGTCATCTGACGCTTTGCGTAACGCCGGGTCAGCATTTTAATGCGCTCGCTAGCTTCATCCTTCGTCAATTCCCCAGCCAAAAATTCAGCTATTTCGGGAACTCCAAGCGCTTTCATTGCGGGAAGAGACGGATCCAGATTCTGTTCAAGCAACAATTTTACTTCTTCAACAGCACCACCGTCGCCCATCATCCAGTCAAGACGGCGATCACATCGCTCATAAAGCCATTGCCGTTCTGGTGTCAGTGCCAACCAAAGATGCGGGCATTCCAATATTGGGCCTTCGGGGCTTTTGCGGTGCCATTCCGTCATAGACGTTCCTGTTTCCTCAACAATTTCCAAGGCTCTTAATAAACGTTGCGTATCGCCGAGATTAAGTTTGGTCGCCATTTCAGGATCTTTTTCAACTAAGCGATCATAGATTACCTGATTACCTTGCTCTTTTTGCAAAGATCGCAAACCCTCTCGTACGTCATCACTGATCTTTGGGATTTGTGCTATCCCTTTGGCCAGGATTTCGAAATACATTCCTGTACCGCCAACAAGGATGGGGAGTTTACGATCTTCATGGCATTTTGCGATTTCCGACAGCGCCATATCGCGCCAACGGGCCGCCGAACAAAAATCATCAGGCGCCAACGCTCCATACAAACGATGGGGAGCGGACGCTTCTTCTTCAGCATCGGGACGCGCAGTGATTACGGAAAGGCCGGAATAGACCTGCATGGAATCTGCGTTGATAACAACACCGTCAAACTCGTTAGCAATGGAAATTGCCAACGCGGATTTGCCGCTGGCCGTCGGGCCTGCTAAAAGAACACAACCTTGTTCGTTTCGGGCATTGATATCTGTTTTGACCATATTTGGATTACCGGTAAAAAATCATGACGACTGTATTGACGCTCGTTGCGGATCCTTCCGATCTCAGTTCATTCTCTAGCATAGTCAACGCCGCTGAGGCTAGACTTTGCGAACTAGGCGCGACAAATTTAAAAATGAAGTGGCTTAAAAAAGATCACGCTGTTGATCTAGCTTTTGAAGGTACGGTGACGAGCGAGGATTTGGATAAAACAATTCGCGCTGCCGATTACTGCCTTCAATCCGCCGAAAATAGAAAGAAGATGCTGCTCCTCGCAGATATGGACAGTACGATAATCACTGTTGAATGCATTGATGAATTGGCTGGTTTTGCGGATATCAAGGACGCGGTATCTGAGATCACCGAACGCGCCATGCGCGGTGAGCTGGATTTTGACGAGGCTTTTCGCTCCCGCGTAGCCATGTTAAAAGGGCTTAAGGAAAACGTCCTCAACACCGCTTTTGAAGAACGCGTAAAGCTAACCGGCGGCGCTCGAACACTCATTCAAACCATAAAAGCAAACGGTGCCTATACGGCCTTGGTTTCAGGTGGCTTTACGTATTTCACTAGCCGCGTTTGCGACTTGGTGGGATTTGACATGCAGGAAGCAAACGAGCTTCTGTTTGAAGATGGCGCCCTCACAGGGCTTGCTGCTGAACCTATATTGAATTCACAAGCCAAGCTGAAAAATCTGAACCGTCTTTTGGAAGAAAAAGGACTGAAACGTATCCAAAGTGTTGCGATTGGAGATGGGGCGAATGATATTCCGATGATTGAAGCTGCGGGGCTCGGGGTCTCTTTCCATGCAAAACCAGCGGCGGAAGCTACCGCCGATGCGTCGATACGATACGGTGATCTAACGGTATTACTTTATTTCCAAGGCTACTCTGAAAATGAGTTCGTGACCGACTAGTGTGACACCAAAAAAGCCCCGCATTTGCGGGGCTTTTTATTAGGCTTAATCCGAAGATTAAATCGGTTTATTTATCCATGCTTAAAGCAACAAATCGTGATCCTAAACCTCTGCGAGTAAGCATAAGAACTGATTTACGATCCGATTCCTCAATGTCTTTCATGCTGGCTTTAACATCTGCCACTGTCGACACAGGCTTCAGCTGCACTTCAAGAATTTGATCGCCGGGACGTATATCTTTCTCTGCCGCTTCACTTCCTTCTTCAACGTCGATGACAATCACACCTTCGACATCATCGCTTAGTTTAAACTGCTCCCGAAATTTGGCGGAAACTGTAGCAAGCTCCATACCCAAGACAGACGCAGTCGCCGTTTTGGAGCCGTTTCTTTCAGCAAATTTTGTTTCAGCTTTTTCAAGCTCTCCCAAGCGAACTGTTTTCGAAATTTTCTTACCGTTGCGCCACAGTTGAACTTTAACTTTTGATCCCACATCAGTCTCGGCAACCGCTCGGGACAGTTCACGGGTTTCACGTACCCGTTTTTTGTTAAATCTCAAGATAACGTCACCCGCTTTGATGCCGGCTTTAAACGCTGGTCCATCTTCTGGAACACCGGCAACTAAAACACCGTCTGTATTACCAAGGCCAAGGCCTTCAGCAAGCTCGTCTGTTACATTTTGGATAACCACGCCAAGCCAGCCACGACGGGTTTGGCCAAATTCAACAAGCTGTTGCACAACTTTCTTTGCCAATTGCGATGGCACAGAAAATCCAATACCGATGCTGCCGCCAGATTGGGAGAAAATCGCTGTATTAATTCCGATCACTTGCCCCTTCATATTGAACAACGGGCCGCCTGAATTTCCTTTATTAATGGAGGCATCAGTTTGGATGTAATCATCATATGGACCCGAGCGAATATCGCGGCCACGTGCAGAGATAATGCCCGCAGTTACTGTTCCGCCAAGACCAAATGGATTGCCGATTGCCAGCACCCAATCCCCAACACGAGATTTATCGCTGTTGCCCCATTCGACAGAAACAAGTTTTTTGTCACCTGGGTCAATCCGTAATACTGCAACGTCTGTTTTTGGATCTTTACCAACAAGCTCAGCGGAAACTTTTTCGCCGTCTTGGAAAATCACAAAAATCTCGTCCGC
Organism: Alphaproteobacteria bacterium 46_93_T64; assembly: GCA_002163135.1. Lineage (GTDB taxonomy): Bacteria > Pseudomonadota > Alphaproteobacteria > Sneathiellales > Sneathiellaceae > Sneathiella. Next base: position 205,329 of record MAAN01000011.1, on the reverse strand, counting down.
TCCATCAATCACATGATTGTTGGTAATCACCAGACCCTCTTCGTCAATAACGAACCCGGACCCTAGCGAGGTTGCTTTGCGCTCCCTGTTCCCTTTTTTACCTTTGTCGCCAAAATCCTTAAAGAAATCTTCAAAGGGATGACCCGGTGGGAATTGCGGCAACACACCACTACGCTCGCTTTTAACGATTTGCGTCGTAGAAATATTCACAACTGCCGGTGACAATTTTTCTGCAAGATCTGCAAAACTGTCGGGCGCGGCCTTTGCCAAGGCACTAAAGGCAAACAAAGAAACGGCAACAAAAACAGTCACTGCCAAAATAAGCTGATTGCCTGACTGACTCTGAGCTTTCACTTTAGCCTGGTCTTGTCTGACGGGCGCTGACCTTCGAATTTCTGAAGTGTGATAGGGTGTGTACAACTTGACGGTCCTTCTATCTATTCCTTATGCAGATCCCAAAATCCTGAAACATATTTTCAACGTCCCGTTCTGGTATCTACTCTTTGACACAAAACTTACAGTATCCACGGAATTGCCATCCACGACATGCGCGATACTGATCTATCATTAACTGGAAGCTAATTATGGCATAATTGTGTATTCAGCCATTTTTGCCGAATTTCTTTTAAAATTTGATTTATTTATTTCAACAAAATTAAAGTCATTTGAGTAACCACACACAAACAACACCAAAAATCGCTGAAAGCAGGCCAAATATACGCAAGTTTAAACTTGATGTTTGTAGAACGGATATCATCATCCGCTTCATACCATCCGGGAACAGCGCATAGAGCGCACCTTCAAAAAACAAAACTAACGCACCTGCTAGCAGGACAGTTTCTAACAACAGAACCTCCAATAAAAAAGCCTGCAGAGTATTCCTCTGCAGGCTTGTCTTTAAAATTTGCTCAATTAGTCAGCAGATTTTCTTGCTTGCGAGCCAAAATACTGGAAGAAGTCAGAATTTGGTGACAGAACTAATGTTGTGTCGTCATCTGAAATTGCTTCACGATAAGCTTGCATGGAACGATAGAATCCGAAGAAATCTTCATCCCGCCCGAAGGCTTCAGCAAAAATACGGTTTTTCTCACCATCGCCATTACCACGCAAGATTTCTGAATCTTTCTTGGCTTGAGCGACAATAACCGTCTTTTCACGATCTGCATTCGCACGAATACGCTGCGCAATTTCCGCACCTTCCGCCCGAATTTCGCGTGCTTCCTGTTCACGTTGCGTCCGCATACGCTCGTAAACTTTCTCACTGTTGGCTTGAGGTAGATCAGCACGAACAATACGAACATCCAACACCTCAAGACCACGGCTTTCCGTTTCGGCATTTACCTGAGTTTTGATTTGGTTCATCAGGTTAGCGCGTTCACCGGATACGATGCTCGTCAGAATTTCACGGCCCAAAATTTGTTTCACTTGTGAGCTGAGAAGAGTTTCCATACGAACAAACGCCACGTTCAAATTCCCAAAAGATTGGAAATAGAGCAGTGGATCAACAATTCTGAAACGTGCAAAACTATCAACCATTAAACGTTTTTGGTCTCGTGTAACAACTTCACTTCGGCGCGTATTAACGGCCATTACACGCTTTTCAACAAATATCACATCTTGCACAAACGGGACTTTGAACTGCAAACCTGGCTTTGTGATAACAGTGCCAACTTTACCGAACTGCATAACCATTGCTTGTTGCGTTTCAGTGACAGTGAACATGGTGCTAGAGGCAACAATACCGCCGAGAACAACGATGATTGCGACAACAATAGAAATTGTCTTACCCATTATTTCGCTCCCTTTTTATTCAGCTCATTAAGGGGCAAATACGGAACCACGCCTTGGCCTGTACCATTACTATCAATGATCACTTTATTTTTGCCTTTGAGCACCTCTTGCATGGTTTCAAGATAAATGCGTTGGCGTGTCACACCTGGTGCCTTTTTATATTCATCATAAATGGATACAAAGCGGGATGCTTCACCTTCAGCTTCAGCAATAACACGTTGCTTATAACCTTCAGCTTCCTGACGCATCATCTCCGCCTGACCACGTGCACGAGGCACAATGTCGTTGGCATAAGAGAGTGCTTCGTTTTGTGCGCGTTCTTTATCGGCTACGGCCGCTTGAACATCACGGAAAGCGTCGATTACTTGCGCAGGCGGCTCAGAATCTTGCAATTTCACTTCAGAAATTTCAACACCAAGGCCATATACATCCACTACTTTTTGCAGTTTTGCTTGCACATCATTTTCAATGGCGAGACGCCCTTCAGTGATAGCAATTGTGAGTTCAGTTCGGCCCACAACTTCACGCATCGCACTTTCAGCAGCTGCACGAATGGTCGTTTCTTGATCCGCAACGTTAAACAAGAAGTCGCTAGCATCCCGAATACGCCAAAGAACTGTAAAGCCAATATTGATGATGTTTTCATCACCTGTCAGCATCAAGCTTTCAGCAGTAAATGGAGTTTGTGCTCCAGAACGTGTTTGGCGAAATCCGATTTCAATACTGTTCACCTTGGTAACATTAGGCGTCAGCACTGTTTCGATCGGAAATGGCAAATGATAGTTCAGACCAGGTTGTGTAATCGCTACTTTTTCACCGAAGCGAAGAACCACACCCTGCTGATTGGTTTCAACTTTGTAGAAACCACTGGCGAGCCAGCCAACAAGCGCAACCATAATAATAACGAAGAAACCAAGTTTTCCACCGCCACCACCGGGAAGAGAGTCCTTCAGTTTTTCTTGACCTTTTTTGATAATGTCTTCCAGGTTAGGGGGCTGTTGACCGCTGGGACCTTGACCCCATGGGCCGCGATTTCCACCGCCGCCGCCTTGCCAACCACCGCCATTACCACCTTGATTGCTCCAAGGCATGGGATAATCTCTCCTCTATCTAATCAGCAAAATTGCTTAACATTGTAACAAGGGTTATATGACACCCAGAACAATTCTGCAATGTACCTGCATTGCGTTGTATACCCATTTTGTAGCAAAGCTGGAGTTTTCAAGTATGGCTAACATAACAGAACAAGAAATTCTTACTCATTTAGGCCGAATTATCGAGAAAAAAAGCGGTAAAGACATCGTTTCTTTGGGAATGGTAAACGGTTTAGTGGTCAAGGATGGCAATGTCGGCTTTGCACTGGAAATCGATCCAGCAGACGCCGGTGAGATGGAAGTTCTTAGAAAAGAAGCTGAGCAAGCCGTTTACGGCATGAATGGCGTTAAGTCTGTAAGCGTTGTTCTAACAGCAGAAAAATCTTCTCAGTCAGCCGCACCGCAAAAACCTGCGCCGAAGCAACCTGCGCAAAAGCCTGAAGTGCCCGGCGTTGCATCCATCGTCGCCGTGGCATCAGGTAAAGGCGGCGTTGGTAAATCTACGTGTGCTGTTAATCTTGCACTCGGTCTCGCGGCGCAAGGCTTAAGTGTTGGCATGCTGGACGCTGATATCTATGGACCGTCTCTTCCCCGTATGCTGGGATTATCAGGAAAACCAAGTTCGGCTGATGGTAAAAAACTTAAGCCGATGGAAAAATGGGGCCTTAAAGTTATGTCTATGGGCTTCCTTGTGGAAGAAGATACCCCCATGATTTGGCGCGGCCCAATGGTAATGAGCGCCCTGCAGCAAATGGTATTTGACGTAGAATGGGGCGAGCTGGATGTTCTTGTTGTTGATATGCCTCCTGGAACTGGTGATGCTCAACTCACCATGGCGCAGCGTGTGCCTCTCACAGGCGCTGTTATTGTATCCACGCCGCAAGATATTGCCCTGTTGGATGCTCGCAAGGGCCTCAATATGTTCAAAAAAGTAGATGTTCCAGTATTCGGCATCATTGAAAATATGAGCTATTTCCTGTGTCCTTCGTGCGGAGATCGCAGTGATATCTTTGGCCATGGCGGTGCACGTGATACAGCCACAGAACTTGGCCTTGATTTCATGGGCGAAATTCCCTTGCACATGGACATTCGTAAAACGTCCGATGCTGGCACACCAATTACAGCTACAGAACCTGATAGTGTGCACGCCGAAATTTACAAAGCGATTGCCGTCAAGGTTCAGGAGAAAATCGAAGCGAGCCTTGCCGATACAAGCCCTACTTTCGTTGTGGAATAACAAAGCACAAATTAAAAAAGGGCTGGTAGATCACTCTACCAGCCCTTTTTTTACTTAATCAGACTTTGATTATGCTTCTGAGACCCGCTTCAAACCAAGTGCAGCCTGCGCTGCGGCAAGTCGGGCGATCGGTACACGATACGGAGAACAGGAAATGTAATCCAACCCAATTTCTTCGCAGAAATCGATACTCGCAGGATCACCACCATGCTCCCCGCAGATGCCTAGCTTGATATCTTTGCGGGTTGCACGGCCCCGTTCAGCCGCGATTTTGACCAACTCGCCGACACCGTCAATATCCAATGAGACGAATGGATCGATCTCGTAAATTCCCTGCCGAACATATTCGTCAAGGAACGAACCTGAATCATCCCGGCTAATGCCATATGTGGTTTGGGTAAGATCGTTCGTACCGAATGAGAAAAATTCTGCTTCTTTCGCAATTTTTCCGGCTTGCAGTGCAGCACGTGGCAATTCAATCATTGTCCCGATCAAATAATCTACTTCTGTGCCTGTTTCTTCGGAAATTGTTTTCGCAACTGCCGCAATTTTGTCTTTTAGAATTTCAAGTTCACGATCTGTCGCAACCAACGGGATCATGATCTCAGGAATAACTGTCTCGCCCAGTTCTTTACTGACCGTAGCAGCTGCTTCCAAAATTGCCCGTGCTTGCATCTCGTAGATCTCAGGATATGAAATACCAAGGCGGCACCCGCGATGACCTAGCATAGGATTAAATTCATGGAGTTGTAGGGCGCGATGACGAAGTTTTTTAGCATCAGCGCCTAGCGCAACGGCCAAGTCATCAATTTCTTCGTTTGTTTTTGGCAGGAACTCATGAAGTGGTGGATCAAGCAAGCGCACTGTCACTGGTAGGCCAGCCATGATGCGGAAAAGTTCGACAAAATCTGCACGTTGCACTGGCAACAATTTTGCGAGTGCATTTTCACGTTCAGCAAGATCTTCGGCCAAAATCATCTGGCGAACAGCCACAATCCGATCGGCATCAAAGAACATATGTTCAGTCCGGCAAAGACCAATGCCTTCTGCACCAAATTTGCGCGCTGTTTCTGCGTCTAGCGGCGTTTCAGCGTTGGTTCTGACTTTCATGCGGCGAATTTCGTCGGCCCAAACCATCAGTGTGCCAAACGTTCCTGACATTTCAGGTAAGATCATATCAACGGATCCCAGCATCACTTCGCCGGTTCCCCCGTCAATCGTAATAATGTCGCCCTTATTAAAAGTCTGCCCAAGTACATTCAAGGTTTGTTCACGGTAATCGATATTCAAAGATCCAGCGCCTGACACACAAGCACGGCCCATTCCGCGTGCAACTACAGCTGCATGAGAGGTCATCCCACCGCGGCTAGTTAAAATGCCCTTGGCAGCATGCATTCCATGAATATCTTCAGGGCTCGTTTCAATACGAACCAGAATAACTGACTTGCCTTCGTTCGCCATTGCTTCGGCTTCATCGCTATTGAACACGATTTGGCCAGATGCCGCGCCAGGACTTGCTGGCAAGCCTCGTGCGATGATGTTTCTATCAGCCGACGGATCGAGGGTTGGGTGAAGCAATTGATCCAAAGAAGAAGGCTCAATTCGTTTGATCGCTTCTTCTTTTGTGATCAGATCTTCTTCAACCATATCGATAGCAATTTGCAATGCAGCTTTCGCTGTACGTTTCCCTGAACGGGTCTGCAGCATCCAAAGCTTACCCTGCTGGACTGTAAACTCAATATCCTGCATATCGCGGTAATGAGCTTCCAGATTTTTATAAACAACAACCAGTTCCGCGAAAACTTCTGGGAATAGCTCTTCCATGGAAGGTGCGTCAGATTCTGCGTCGATCCGTGACTGTTTCGTCAAGTTCTGCGGCGTCCGGATACCGGCAACGACATCTTCACCCTGAGCATTTACAAGAAACTCACCATAAAACAGTTTTGCACCTGTTGACGGATCCCGTGTAAAGGCAACACCAGTTGCACTATCATCGCCCATATTACCAAATACCATGGCTTGGACATTTACGGCCGTTCCCCATGCTGCAGGAATATCGTGCAAGCGGCGATAGGTAATCGCCCGCTGGTTCATCCATGAACCGAACACAGCTGTAATAGCGCCCCAAAGTTGATCTTGAACGTTTTGTGGGAAAGGGCGTCCCAGCTCCTCTTCAACTTTTGCCTTAAACTGCCCAACTAGATTTTCCCAGTCTTCAGCAGCCAGATCCGTGTCGAGGAAATATCCTTTTTCTTCTTTCAGGATTTCCAGCAGGTCTTCAAAATGATGATGATCTACTTCCAAAACAACATCAGAATACATCTGGATAAACCGGCGATAGCTGTCATATGCAAAACGTCTATCCCCAGACTGCTCTGCCAGCCCCTCGACAGTTTCATCATTAAGGCCAAGATTAAGAACCGTATCCATCATGCCCGGCATGGAAGCCCGAGCGCCGGAGCGAACAGAGACGAGAAGCGGCTGCTTTTTGTCCCCGAATTGAACACCCACTGAGTTTTCGATTTGTTCAATCGCTGCATCGACTTGCGCGCTAAGTTCTTCTGGGTATTTTTCTTCGTTATCGTAGTAGGCAGTACAAACTTCTGTGGAAAGAGTAAATCCAGAGGGGACTGGTAAGCCGAGGTTGCTCATTTCTGCAAGATTGGCGCCTTTTCCTCCCAAGAGGTTCCGCATTTCAGCTGTTCCGTCAGCTGTTCCGTCACCAAAGGAATAAACCCACTTTGTCATCTTTTTGTCCACTTTTCGCTATGCTGTTTACTTTAGGCTAACCTTCAATTTTTGAAAAATCAGCCAGTTGGTCCAGAGAATTTCGAATGGCTGCGAGCAGCCGAAGGCGATTGGCACGTACACTTGCGTCATCCGCATTTACAATCACATCATCAAAAAAAACATCGACAGGCTTGCGGAGTGTTGCCGCGGCTTTTCCAGCCACTTCAAACTCATCTGCTCCAAGAGCCGTAGAAAGCAAGCCAGACACTTCTTCAATTCTGTCAAAAAGGGTCTTTTCAGCCTCTTCACTAATCAAGCTGCTATCTGGCAATTGATTGTAAGAAACACCATCCTTCTTTTCTTCAATGCGAAGGATGTTTGCCGCCCGTCGATATGCCACAAGAAGATTGGCACCATCATCAGTACCAAGGAAACTCGCCAGCGCATTTACCTGCGCCATGAGCCTCACAAGATCACTTGTACCGCCAAGAGCAAACACTGCTGCCACATAGTCGTGACGCACATTTTGCGCTTTCAGATGAACTTTTAACCGATCAGCGAAGAAGGCTAATAATTCACCTGCATCGAGTGCTCCATCTACACTTTGGAGCTCTCCTGCGGCTTCAAACACTTTGACAAGTGGCATGCGTAGTCCGTTTTCAAGGATCAACCTGATAACACCAAGCGCTGCACGGCGAAGTGCATAAGGATCTTTGGAACCCGTCGGTTTTTCGTTCATCGCGAAAAAGCCGACAAGCGTGTCAATTTTATCGGCGAGCGAAACGACAACACTCACTGGATTTGAAGGGCAAACGTCCGCAGGACCAAGCGGTGAATAATGTTCCTGTACTGCAGTTGCGACGCTTTGTTTCTCACCGTCATGCTCTGCATAGTAGCGTCCCATCAGGCCTTGCAGATCCGCAAACTCGCCAACCATTTGGGTACTGAGATCGGCTTTACATAGAAGTGCAGCCCGTTCACAATCAGCAACATCTGCTCCGCTTACGTACGGTGCAATATAAGCTGATAGTTTGATAATACGTTCAACCTTCTCACGAACGGTTCCAAGACGGGCATGAAAAACAACTTTTTCCAAAGCCTCAACCCGGCTCTCAAGAGTATTTTTCTTATCCAGATCCCAGAAGAATTTCGCATCAGCGAGACGCGCGCTTAATACGCGCTCGTTACCAGCCGTAATCTTCTTACCGCCATCTTCTGCACGCAAATTAGCAACAGTAATAAAGCGTGGAGCCATATTGCCATTTTGATCAGAGAGAGAGAAATATTTCTGATGACTGCGCATTGCTGAAATTAAAGCTTCGTGGGGGACGTCCATAAACTGAGGATCGATGGCCCCAATAAGAGCTTCTGGCCACTCGACAAGTCCAGCAACTTCTGCAAGCAATCCATCATCTTCAATCAGCGATAAGCTTTCTTCTTTGGCTAGTCTATGTGCGTCCTTGGAAATAATTGTACGTCGTTCACTGTCTTCAATCACAACAAAAGCGGATTTCAGTTTTGCTTCGTAGTCAGCGGAACTTGAAACAGTTATTGCTTCTGGTGCCATGAACCGATGACCAAAGGTTTGATCATTAGCAGTGAGATGCTCCCACTTAATCGGAAGAGATTTTCCGTCAAACAGGCATAAAATATTATGAAGAGGTCGAACCCAACGTGCCTTATAATCTCCCCACTTCATCGGCTTTGCCCACGGCAATGCGGAAAGAGCGGTAGGTAGAACCGTCATAAGAACATCAGCGGTCTGCCCCCCTTTCGTCTCGATCACAGCGTAATAAAAAGCGCCCTTTGGAGTTTCTCGCTCTTCAAGCTGTTCTTTGGTAAGGCCAGTGGATCTCAAAAACCCTTCAAGCGCCTTATCAGGGGCACCGACACGCGGACCACGGCGTTCTTCCGATTTATCAGGTTGCGCCGTCGGCAGGCCCGCAAGCACAAGTGTCAACCTGCGGGGAGTTGAATATGACGTAACCGCAGCATATTCAAGGCCAGCCTCTTTCAGACCAGCGGTCACAAGACGCGCTAAGTCACCGGCAGCTTTTGTTTGCATACGCGCAGGGATTTCTTCGGAGAATAACTCCAGCAGCAATTCACTCATATTTACGCTTCCCCATCCAGATGGCCACGATTTCTAAGCCATTGTTCCGCACAGCCTTTTGCCAATGTCCGAACTCGGCCAATGTAGGCGGCCCTTTCGGTGACACTGATAACGCCGCGCGCATCGAGCAAGTTAAATACGTGACTGGCTTTCATGCATTGGTCATAGGCTGGTAACGCGAGACCTGCAGCCAAAATCTGACTACATTGCTTCTCAGCATCTTCAAATTGGCGGAATAGAATATCAGGGTCAGAATGCTCAAAATTATAGGCAGACATCTCTTGCTCATTTTGCAAGAAAACGTCGCCGTATGTGACCCCATCATTGTTCCACTTAAGGTCATACATACTGTCTACGCCCTGCACATACATGGCCAAACGCTCTAATCCATAGGTAAGTTCACCCGCTACAGGATTGCAGTCGAAGCCACCAACTTGTTGGAAATAAGTGAACTGGCTTACTTCCATGCCGTCACACCAAACTTCCCAGCCAAGTCCCCAAGCGCCCAGTGTCGGGCTTTCCCAATCATCTTCAACAAACCGAATGTCATGATTTTTAGGATCTATGCCAAGGGCATAAAGACTTTGTAAATAGAGTTCCTGAATATTTTCAGGGGACGGCTTCAAGATTACCTGGAACTGATAATAATGCTGGCCACGGTTTGGGTTCTCACCATATCGGCCATCAGCTGGACGGCGTGAAGGCTGAACATATGCGGCCTTCCATGGTTCAGGGCCGAGCGCACGCAAAGTTGTTGCCGGATGAAATGTCCCTGCCCCAACCTCCATATCGTATGGCTGCAGGATGATACATCCTTGCTCTGCCCAGAAATGTTGTAACGTCAGGATTAGGTCCTGAAACGAGGAAGTAGGCGCCGAAGCTGCATTAGCCGACATGTAATCTGACCACATTCTTGTTAATAATAGGTGCGGTGCAACATAGAGCCCCCATTTGTCGGGGTCAATAAAGCGATGCCTCTAAAATGCCATCAAGTATCGCAGTTGTGCTCTTCCAGAGACGCAACAAAGGTTCCGCAGTCGGGGCATTGGACTAGATCTGTTGAGGATTTTGAGGGTTTGCGGCTTTCTCCCTCCGAAATCTCATCATTCTCAGCCCGTCCAGCGATAGTTTTGCGGACGATTTTTGAAATCGTAAAAACCCCGACTATTACCAAAAGGAGCAAAATGATTTTTATCGGCGACAGCATATTAAACTTTCAAATTTGTGACGACTTGCGAATCAAAGACTATATTTATTCCAGGCGGCTTCATTCTTAGCTGCATCCACGACAGAACTGACGGCCTCAGATGCGAGTGACTGCGACCCAAGTCCAAGTGTTTTTTGAATCCAGCTACGGCGTCCTTCAAGAAGTTCGAATTTGACTTTCTTGCCATATTTTTCGCGCATAAAACCGCGTAGATCAGAAATCCCATCGATCAGACCAAGCTCTACAGCCTTGCTTCCCGTCCAAACATCTCCGGAAAACAATTCTTTATCTTTACGTTTCTTCAAACGATCACCGCGGCGTTCTTTGACAAAGTTTTTGAAATTGTCATGTATTTCCACTTGCAGCGATTTCAGCCACTCAACATCTTTTTCTTGTTCCGGACTAAACGGGTCCAGTTTGGCTTTATTCTCGCCCGCCGAGTAGGTACGTCTGTCCACACCCAGCTTATCCATCAAACCAGTAAAGCCGAACCCTGCCGAAATCACACCAATCGAGCCAACGATTGAGTTTTTATCAGCATAAATTTCGTCGGCACAAAGTCCCAACCAATATCCTCCAGAAGCCATAACATCTTCGGCGAAGGCATAAACCGGGATCTCTTTTTCGTCTGCTAGTTGACGAATACGTGTCGCGATTAAAGCTGACTGCACGGGAGATCCCCCCGGCGAATTTACTGATAGCGCGACGGCCACAAGCCCTTTGGTTTCGAAAGCATCGTTAATGACTTGCGCCAATGCCATAAGGTTCAGGTTTTCCCCGCGAAGCTTACCTCCGCCAGAAGCGATGACACCATGAAGCGGAATAACCGCCACAACAGGATCTTTTTTCAACCAACGTTTCAGCGGTGTTTTTTCTATCAGTGACTTTATTTTCATAGCAACTAACGTAATCACGCAATTAAAAGGCGCAAGTACTAATTCCCAATTTGAGACAAAGGGGCCCCACTTCGGAGGAGTTTTTCAGCATTTTCTGTCGGTTTACCGTCCATTTCATGCAAAACTACGCCCGAAAGCAATTTCAGCGGTCCTTTTCCAGTCTTGATTCCCTGCACCAGTACGCGTTTTGCAGGTGTCGTGCTATTTGGCCAAAGCGGGATAATTTTCAAACTTCCACAACCTTCGCCCATATGCGCTAGCAAATCATCGAGGCGATCAGCTCTGTGAATAACTGTCAGACTTCCTTTCGGCTTCAATCTGGCGACACAAAACCTAATCCAGAATTCTAGATCGGCCTCTCCTTCGATATGCGCTTTTGTCCGAATTTCACTGGGAGAGCGTTGGGCTTTCCCCTCTTCATAAAAAGGTGGGTTGGTGATTACGTGATCGAATGCATCTGCTAAAAACTCTCGACCATTGGGACCAAATAGACTCTTGAATTGCTGGCGATCGGCAATATTCGCATCTAGAATTTCAAATTTATGATCCAGTTCATTCAGCACCGCATTCTCTCTGGCTGCGCCCGCAAGTTCTGATTGGAATTCCAAACCAAACACATTGCAATAAGGCTCACGCCATTTAACACAGAGTGCTGCAGTTCCAACACCGCACCCGACATCGAGCAAACTTTGATCTTCGGATATGTCGACACTAGCAGCAAGAAGTACAGCGTCAGAGCCTGCGCGGAAACCTTTCTCAGGTTGTTTAATTCTCAACTTACCGCCTAAAAATCCGTCAGTTGTCCATTGCATCAGGGTTTATTCTTTCAACTCACCAGGAGCGAGATCTCTTATGATCTGTTTCGCCGCCCAAAGATCTGTTTCCCGAACGACAATACGCTTTTGAATAGCACCAATACTGCCTTCCAAAATAGAAGTGTGTTCATCTAGAACAACAGCACCGATATCTTCATCTTCCAAAACAGATACAAGATATGAAATCAATACAAGATCATTTGTTCGAATAAGTTCAACCACGAATTTTGTACTCCCCTCTTTTGTTCAACATTAATCGCTATTCACAAAGAAACCAAGGCTTTGTACTGTAACTTGACCGCAAATTATCTTAGACTATGCTCTGCACAAATTTCGCCAAATGGCGGCGACAGTGAAAGAAGTTACTTTGTCAGCACCAACTGAATTAAAAAACATTGCTCCAGCGCAACAAAAGGCGTCTTTGCAGCCGCTTATGAACATCGTCAAATCAGACCTTGATGATACTAATCAGATAATTCTGGATAGAATGCACAGCGATGTAGAGTTGATCCCAACACTTGCCCGTCATTTGATTGCAGCAGGTGGAAAAAGACTTCGTCCGGTACTCACATTAGGCGCCGCCAAACTTTGTGGATACGAGGGAGATCGCGCTAAAAAGCTGGCAGCGTGTGTTGAGTTCATTCATACAGCGACATTACTTCATGATGATGTTGTCGACGAAAGTAATCTTCGCCGCGGCAATCAAACCGCGAACGCGCTTTGGGGCAACCAGGCAAGTGTTCTTGTCGGCGACTTCCTTTTCAGCCGCTCTTTCCAGTTGATGGTGGAAGACGGATCACTCGAAGTTTTACGCATTCTATCTGGTGCATCAGCGGTCATTGCAGAAGGCGAAGTTTTGCAGTTGATGAATGTCGGCGACATTACATTAACCGAAGAAAGCTATTTCAAAGTTATTGCAGCTAAAACAGCGGCCCTGTTTACCGCTGCCTGCGAAGTTGGCGCGGTTGTCGCGGATCGTAGCAAGAAAGAGATTGAAGCACTTGGTGATTACGGCACCAACCTCGGCATCGCTTTTCAGCTAATTGATGACGCGCTTGATTACTCATCCGAACAACAGTCTCTGGGTAAAGCTATCGGTGATGATTTCCGTGAAGGTAAAGTGACCCTTCCGGTTCTACTCGCCATTCGTAAAGCTACGCCGGAAGAGACGAAATTCTGGGCACGTGTTATTGAAGATAACCAGAAGGATGGTGATCTGGAACATGCACTGGAATTGATTGAAAAACATGGCACAATTGAAGACACATTTGCTTCTGCACGGAAATATGGTGCCTTAGCAAAAGAAGCGCTAAATACCTTTGAAGATAGTGACGTCAAATCAGCATTAATTGATGCTGTAGATTTCGCTATTGAGCGCGCTTACTAAAAAATATGCCGAGCCCCATTATTGATTTTGTTGATAGCCTTTAAACATTATTCCCTCACACATGAGGGATTAATTTTGTTTCAGAAATCCCTAATTTTAATTACTCTTCTAGAAAAGAAGTTAAAGGGGAGGTATCTGAATGAAAAAATTATATTGGCTTATCGGGATAGTCGCAGTCCTAGTGGGAGCTGCCGAGTATTATCGGTCCACAATCGTAAACGAACTTAAACTCCTTGATGAAACAGCACGAGCAGAAGCCCCAGGTAATTTTGCTAACCTCGAAAATGGAAAAGTTCATTACCAATGGCATGGACCAGAAAATGGTGACGTTACTGTTTTAGTTCACGGATTTTCCACGCCCAGTTTTGTCTGGAAAGGCCTTCTAGTTAATCTAACCAATGCTGGATTACGTGTTTTAACATACGATCACTTTGGGCGTGGGTGGAGTGATCGCCCAAATACTGTATACGATGCGAAATTCTACGACACGCAACTTCTGCGTTTACTCGAACAAATGAATATCAAACGTCCGGTTAATATGGTTGGCTATTCTATGGGCGGAGCTGTTTCTACCTTTTTCGCAGCGAACCACCCTGACAAGGTCAAAAATCTCGCGTTGATTGCGCCTGCTGGCTTTCCCGTAAACGAAGGCACTATGGCACAAATTATCAAACTCCCGATCATGGGAGATTGGCTGATGGATGTCGTGGGCCGCAAATCAATGCTGGAAGAAATGCAAAAGCCTGCCAATCAAGGAAAAGCTATTCCTGATATCGTTGCACGCTATGACGCGCAAATGGCATATGCAGGATATCTGCCCGCATTGTTGTCAACGCTAAGGCATTTCCCCATGAGCGACATGCAAACGGAATATATTGATGTAGGCCGGACAGATCTTCCAGTTCTGGCAATATGGGGAACCGAAGACACAGTCGTTCCACCGTCAAATGCTGAACTTCTAAAAACCGCGATACCGTCTGCTTCCTTAAAATTCCTAAAAGAAGGTACTCATGCGATTACCTACAGTATGCCGGATGAAGTCTCAAAAGAACTGGTTTCCTTTTTTACTCAGTAGCAAGTTCTTTAGTTCGTGTTGGGGTATTGATTGCGGCAACACCGAGTATAGCTGCTGCAAGCCCCAATCCCATAACCGGTGTTATATGCTCTCCGAGCAGGACAACACCCAATATTACACCGACCCCTGCCCGCAAATAGCTTTGGCTTGCAACTCCCATCGATCCCAAAGTCTGAACCAGACGAAAATACACCAAAAGTGCAATTCCTGTTGAGACGACACCAAGGAACACGATAGCTAACACTGCTTCAGTTGCAGGACGTACTGCCATTGGGTTTTCAAAAACAAAGCTTAACGGTATAAGGCAAATGCTCGCGCAAAGCATCGTCCCAGCTGCTGTAATCGTCGGGGGCAAATGCGAAAATCGCTTTCCATAAATAGCCGCACAGGCATACAGAGCCGCACCCCCTAAAACAGCAATTTGAGCCATCACCTGTTGGCCTATGCCTTGAAGCGCATCCGCCCCAACAATGAGCGCAACCCCAAACACCCCGAGACAAGCGCCGACCAGTTTCAGAGACGACATTTTTTCATGACGTGTCACAAGCACTGTAAAAAAGAAGACAAAAATCGGAGATGTCGAATTCAATACACTCGCCAGCGCGCTGTCTACATACTGCTGCCCCCAGGCCAACAATGTCCAGCCACCAATGCTGTTGAAGAAGGATTGCAAAAGCAACATTCTCCATGTTTTTTTATCTTTTGGAAAAACGTCTCCCTTAACGAAAACAACGATCACCAGAAAAATTGCCGCTATACTTACGCGAACGGCAATTAGAGTAACTGGCGGAATAGTCCCAACTGCAATTTTCGTCAAATAGTAAGACGATCCCCAAAGAAGTGCGAGCATGCCCAACAGAGCAAGCTCGCCAACCGGAGCCTTGTTTTTATTATTCATTATGTAGCTCTTTGCTATCTTTTGGCGCTTGGTTGCGATCAAACATACCATAATCCCGTACAACATGCGCAATACGTAAATGATAATCTTCAAAAACGCCGCCTCGGCCTGCGCTTTGCGCCGAACGATGCTTCTCCAAATTACGCCATTGTGTAACTGCTTCTTCATCGCGGAAGAAAGAAAGCGACAGGATTTTATTTTCATTGGTTAAACTCTGGAACCGCTCTACCGAAATAAATCCATCAATTTCCTTCAGCCTCGGTGCAAGCGAGGCCGCAATGTCCAGATATTGTTGCTTTGTTTCTTTGTGGGGGATCACTTCAAAGATTACAGCTATCATCAAATCACCTTTCGTCCATGGGGTTCAGATACCAGCTTAAGAAACGTGCGATCCTCCCGAAGTAAAAACTTTTCTTTTTGAGCGAACTCATAATTCTCGCGACCTAGAGGATCCGCTGAAAGTCGCGCGCGGTAGGCTTCATATTCTGCTAAATTTTCAATGTTATAGACGCCATAGGCTAATGTACTCGATCCTTCATGGGGTGCATAATATCCAACTAGATCGGCCCCGCAACGCGGGATTGCTTGCCCCCAATTTTGAGCATACTGAACAAATTGTTCTTTCTTTGTGGGATCAATGTGATAGCGAATAAAACAGGTAATCATGTTTGGTCTCCATAATAAATGTACGCCCATTTTACGGATTGCCATTCATTAATGCTTCGATTAGGATCGAAGTATGAAAGAAGGTCCAGATATTGCCTTGCTCGGCTCACTAATTGGAGACCCAGCACGCGCCAACATACTTATGGCGCTCCTAAGCGGTAAGGCGCTTACTGCGACCGAACTTGCAGCAGAAGCCAGCGTGACGTTGCAGACAACCAGCTCACATTTGAAAAAACTTGAAGCTGGCGGCCTTCTCCATCGAAGGAAACAAGGAAGACACAAATATTTCACTTTGGCTGATGATGATGTCGGGAGCCTTCTTGAAAGCATGTTGGGTTTTGCCGCGAAAAAAGGCCACACGCGGGTGCGAACTGGTCCCAAAGATCCAGCCCTTAGAAATGCGAGAGTTTGCTACAATCACTTAGCCGGTGAAATGGGAGTTCAGATGTTAGACAGCCTGATCCGCTATGAACACATTATAGGAGTTGATACAGAACTCACCCTATCGGATCAGGGTATCTCATTTGTCGAGCTACTCGGCATAGATCCAGAAGCCCTTAAGAAACCAAGGCGTCCCGTCTGTAAGTCCTGTCTCGACTGGAGTGCCCGACGCAGCCATTTAGCGGGAACATTGGGAACCGAATTGCTAAATCGTTTCTATTCTTTAGGTTGGGCGAAACGGGATGAAGGCAGCCGCATTGTTACCTTCACTCCAAAAGGGTCTACCCAATTCCAAGCCCATTTCCCTATATAAGACCTTCCGGTATCAAAACAGGCATTGCCAGAATTTGCTGAGCATAGGTTTTACCCATGTTATCCAGATGCAATGACGATGTTGCTCCGCCATCAAGACAATCAGTCATCAGAAAATTCAACGCCTGCATTCCTGGAACTTCGAAACGGGTAACGTCCCCTTGCAAAGTATGGCTGAACCAGTTTGCCACGCTGTCTTCGGTAATTGAGGCACGAATATAATCAAGATATTCTGATTTTCGGGCCATTACTCCGATGTTTGCATTATTCCCTTTATCACCGCTTCTTGCCACCGCAAGCTTGATCAATGGAATGGAGATCGCATTCTCAATTTGAACAGGAACCACACTTTCCGGTACCAGTGCGGTTAGATTTTTCTTGGAGTCGATTTTTACAGTAGGCGAATTATAAGAGATTTCTGCCCCATTGATACAAACCTTCGCGGACACTTTTTCTTTGTCCACGAGAAATGAGAACATGGCAACAACCGGCGTTACCTTTGGCCGCCCCGCAGCACCTGCAGAACATCGTCCTGTTGTCATGGACAACCCGACACCGGTTGTCTCCTTGGAGAATAATTCAAGGGCCGCCTTTTCATCATGACGTACATCAATCCTTGCGGTAACTTCCCTAGTCGCTAATGCCTGACTTGTTGCATTATCACCCCACAGAGTGTCCGCGCCGACAATATGTGTGGCAACGCCGCGATAGTCGCCAAAATTTCGTTCAGCAAACAACCGCCGGGTCCGCTTGATCAAGGCATCCGAATAAGCTTGTCCCTTCTCAACTGCTTCAAACCCCGTAATAATTGTCGACGCTGTAGCACGGTAGCCATCCCGATATGTAGCAGAAACCTTGTAGGTTGGTGTGGGAGGCAATCCTTTGACGCCTGAGACTTCAAGCCAGTCTGCTTGAGTTTCTTTCAATTGAACCTCAGTGAAATCGCAAACCACATCCGGCATGATGTAGGCTGCAGGATCGCCAATTTCGTATAAAATTTGCTCCCCGACAGAGAGCCGTGAGACAATACCACCCGTATCTGCAGGTTTAGTGATAGCGAAATTACCGTCATTCCGACAAACGGCGATTGGGTACCCCATATTGTCCCAACCATCCACAGTATCGCGCCAATCTGTGAAATTACCACCGGTTGCCTGCGCCCCACATTCGATGATATGGCCTGCCAACGTTCCAGATGCGAGTTTATCAAAATCATCCTCACGCCATCCAAACTCGTGAATAAGCGGTCCAAGCGTGACAGCACTATCCACACAGCGGCCCGTGATCACAACATCCGCGCCTGCATTCAGCGCAGCCGCAATTGGAAAGGCTCCCAGATAAGCATTTGCGCTAATAACTTTTTCTGGCAATGGGGCGCCAGAGAACATTTCATTGATGCCGTTCTCTTGCAATTCGTCCAATTGATCCAGAAGATTGTCCCCCTCAACCGTTCCGATCTTCAAACTGACACCAGCCTCGTCCGCTACTTTTTGTAAAGCCGCGGCACAAGCTGGAACATTTACGCCCCCTGCGTTTACAACAACTCGTATGCCTTTGGATTTGATATCGTGAATTAGCGGCTTCATTACCAAATCGACAAAATCTCTGGCATATCCAAGATCAGGCGATTTTTCCTTGGCGCGAACCAAAATTGACATGGTCACTTCAGCCAAATAATCGAAAACCAGATAGTCCACATCACCGTGCATCACCAGCTGTCTTGGTGCGTCCTGACTATCGCCCCAATATCCGGAAGCCCCGCCAATACGGATCACTTTAGTCTCGCGGTTCTTACTCATCGCCGATCACCTGCCATGAAGGTTTGCGTTTTTCAGCAAAAGCCGTTTGTCCTTCTTTGCCTTCATCTCCGCGATTTAGAGTCGCGAATTTTGATGCAGAAAATGCGATCAGATCTTCATCACTTAACTTACCGACTTTGAGCATTATTTCTTTAGTCGCAGCATTTGCGAGTGGACCACAATTCAGGACCTTGGCCACAACATCTTCCGTCACCTGATTGACTTCATGATCTTCACAAAGATACTGGCCTATTCCATAATTATAAGCGGCTTGCCCATCAAATCTTTCTGCAGTTAGCGCCAACTGTCGGGCGCGGGTAAGGCCAATCCGCTTAACCACGTAAGGCGCGATTTGTGCTGGCGCCACGCCCAAAGTCGTTTCGGGCATCCCCATGCGAGCGCCCTTCGTCAAAATAGTAATGTCAGTCAGACAGGCATACCCCATACCGCCGCCGAATGCTGAGCCTTCTACAACTGAGATGGTCGTTTGGGGGAGATGTTCGAATGCTTGAAACGCTAATCCGGCTTTCTTGTTACGTGCCTTAATGGGATCTTCAGAGCCGTCAAGCTCCTCATCAGCCATATTTTTGCGCTCTTTGATATCGCCGCCGGCACAAAAATGCCCGCCAACACCTCGCAAGACTACAACCCGAACTGCCGGTGTTTCTTTAAGCCACTCGATGACAGAGGCAAATTCAGCGCCCATAACCGAATTTATAGCGTTGCGTCTTTCGGGCCGATTAAAGCTTAAATTAAGGCGACCTTCAGTACGTTCCAATAGCAATGTTTCGCAGACTGGCATTTCGGACATTTTTGTCTCTCCTTTTTATTTATTTGAAAAAGAGTACCTTTCTTGTCATCATTTGTGAACGTTAAATTAGAAATTCCCCAAGTTTTCGCCCGTAAAACAAAATAAAAAGAACAGGCACGACATGGATTTAAATGACCAAGAAGAACATAAAACCTTCCGTGAAGAAGTTCGATCGTTTCTGAAGGAGTTCAGGCACCTAGCACCTAAAGAAACAGCGATGTCTTATAGGCTATCGCCCAAACCTTATAGTCAGGAAGTTAAGGACTGGCAGGCGCTATTGGTGGAAAAAGGATATGCCTGCAGAACAGTCCCTAAAGCGTATGGTGGCTGTGGCGCAGACCAAGACATATTAAAAAACCAGATCATTGCAGATGAATTCTTTAAAAAAGATATTCCGCAAGGTTTGATCGGTCAGGGTATTTCCATGTTCATTCCAACATTGCTGGAACATGGCAGCGATGATCAAAAGGAAAAATGGGTTAAACCTACCATCAATGGGGAAATCATCTGGTGCCAAGGGTATTCCGAGCCAAATTCGGGATCAGATCTTGCCAGCCTGCAAACCAGTGCGGTGGAAGATGGAGACGATTTCATCATTAATGGTCAAAAAATCTGGACATCCTCAGCGCACATTGCTCCCATGATTTTTTGTCTAGTCCGAACTGAGCCAGAGTCCTCCAAATACAAAGGCATCAGTTATTTGATTTTTCCAATGAATACGGCTGGAATAGAAATACGGCCCCTGCAAACTATGACAGGGCATCCCTCTTTTAATGAAGTCTTCTTTATAGATGTCCGGGTTCCTAAATCAAGTGTTGTGGGGGGACGTGGAAATGGATGGAAAGTAGCAAATAGCACCCTGAAACATGAACGGGGCATGCTATCAAATGCCAATGGATCCCTCGATCGTCTCAACAGAATAAAAACACTGCTACTTCACGAAAAAATTGACGGTATACCGCTCATCAAGAAACCGGTAATCCGTGATGGCTTCATTCGCTTACAAGCGCGCGTTCAATCTATGCGCCTACACGAAATGCGTCTAGCCAGTGAAGCTTCGAAAGGGGCTGGCCCGGGGCTTGGCCATATGATTTGCAAACTCATGGGGTGCGAACTCAATCACGAACTTGACGCCTTTGCGATCGATGTTTTCGGTGAGATGGGAGTCCTGCATGATGGCGTACCATCCATGCAATCTGACGGCATTTGGCAGCAACTTTACATGTATGATCTGGGCTTGATTATTGGCGGAGGCACCGCGCAAATTCAAAAAAATATCATCGCAGAACGGGGACTTGGCCTTCCAAGGGAACCCCTAGCAGTGAAAGGAGCTCTGTAATGGATTTCTCAACTTCTGAAGAACAAAATTTGATAAAAGAGAGTTTTCGCACATCGTTTAGCGGATTAGTCTCTCTCAACAGCATTCGAAAAACCACTGAAAGCAAGGCACCCTTTGATCCAATCCTTTGGTCTGACATGTCAGCGATGGGGCTGCATGGGTTGCTTATCTCCGAACGTTACGGAGGATCAGGTCTTAGCTTATTTGAGGCAGCGATTGTTGCAGAAGAGTTAGGACGCAGCATGGCCCCGATCCCTTTTGTTGCGACTTCTATAATGGCACCGCTTCTGCTTATGTCATGTGGGAGCGAGAGCCAAAAGAAAAAATGGCTCCCGCAAATTGCTAGCGGGAACGCCCGCATTGGAGTTGCCGTTTCAGAAATCGCAGGCGGAACAAGGGGCGATGAAGAACTCTTATATAAGGACGAAAAATTATCTGGTAAAGCTTCCTTTACCCTCGATTGCGGGGGAGCCGTAGCGTTTATTATCGCCGATAAAGAAGGTCATCTGTATATTGTTGAAGCCGGCGACGCTGGCTTAAAACGAGAAGCCTTCCCCGCCGTTGATGGGACGCGGGCTGTCGAGCATTTGGTATTGCAGAGTGTAAATGCAGAACCGCTTGAAAGTGCTACACGGGAACTCATTGATCAGGTGATTAGTGCAGGACGTATTATTCTAGCAGCTGAATCTCTTGGTGCCAGCGAAGCAATGCTTGAACAAGCGGTGAACTACGCAGGAGAGCGCAAGCAATTTGACAGGGTAATTGGCTCCTTCCAGGCGGTGAAACACATGTGCGCAGAAATGGCCGCGGAAATTCAGCCCTGCCGCGCGCTGGTTTGGTATGCCGCCTATGCGTTTGATCACCTTAAAGAGGAAGTAGCTCTCTCTGCTTGTCTTGCAAAATCCCATATGGATGAGGTAAGCCGCTTTGTTGCCAAAACTTCGACCCAAGTCCATGGCGGCATGGGATACACTGACCTTCAAGGGTTACATTTCTGATTTAAACGTGTCGGATTTAACCGGGCATTCCTCGGAACCCCGGATCGTTTGCGAGAAGAAGCGGCTACGATACAGGGGCTATAAATCTCGCTCCTTTAGCAGGAGGCGTCCGCGGCACACCGGCGAAACATTGAGCATGTTTCATCCACAGTGTCGCGGCCGCGCCTTCAACACGTAGAGATGTATCCTCAATACTCCGGGTTTGCGTTACCACCTGACAGAATTCCTCTGCATTCCCGACAACCCGACTAGCAACATCCGATGTATTCCATTCCCAGATTTTACCTGATGGCGCTGTCAATTGAACAAATGGCCTTTCTGCGGGCACATCTTCTTTTCGGTTTATAAATGTCCAGCCAAACGTGTTTACACCCATCACCGCGACGTTTTTAATCCGATCAGTGTTTGCTCGTTTTAGTCCCAAAACATCATAAACTGCCTGCGAATGAGACCAGGTCTCCATAAGACGCGCTGAAATACTTGACCGCACGCTCATGTCAGGGCCACCCCATTTCACACGCTTTTTGGGATCCGCACTTGCAAAAGGTTTCGTCATATCTTGATAAAATTCTCGCCACTCTGAGAGTAGCTTTTTTCCTTTGGAATAATTTATTAATCGATCTGTGGCCTCGCGGATAGTCTCGCCAGCTTCTCTTGATTTTCTCATCGCACCGTATTCGTGTACGAAACGCTCCTCGTTCTCCAAAGAATGAAACGCGAGATAATTGAAGTAGTGCAAATGCGCGAGGACGTCATTTATTGTCCAGCCTTTAAACTGAGTTACTTTATTGTAATCGCTTTCTTCAAGCGGCAAAAGCACTTCATATAAGGCATCACATTCATCTTTAAAATCATACGCTTGCTGCAACACTGGCATCACTCCTTTTTATTCGGCTTCTGCCAGTTCAAGATCGATAATCATTTCATTTGCCGCCGCTTGCGATCCAGGTTGAATACAGATTTCAAGCACTGTGCCATCTCTTTGCGCAATAATATCATGCTGCATTTTCATGGCTTCCAAAACAGCAAGGCGGTCGCCCGCTCTTACCCTATCACCAACACTGACAAATACCTCGAGAAGCGTACCGTGCATTGGCGCTATAATTTTACCGCCACCCAATTCTTCATCCACAATACCCGCGAGCGCTAATTGATTAGTTAAATTGAAGGTATGACCCTCGTCAGATAGATATATCTGCCCATCCTTTGAGGTTCTGAAGTGCACGTTGCGCAACCGGCCATTTACACGAAGGCGGGCCGAGAAGGTATCCATTGTGATTAGCTCAATCACGAGGCATTCACTATCCATTTGTATCTGATAACTATTGTCACTTTTGGCAGTTACCGTCAGGTCAAATTCTTCTTCCTCCCATTTATAAAGAAAACGTGTGACTAATTCTCCGCCGCTAGACCAATTCATCAAGTGGGCGGACACACTTACGGCTTTAGAAAAAGCTTGTTCACGTTCCGTCACATACTGAAGGGTTGCCGCAATGGACATTTGTTCCAAATTTGGTGAGACTGCTAGCAAGTCTTCCGATGTAAATTCATCGGATATAAACGCTGTTGTCGCGTCCCCTTTAGCAAAGGTCTCCCGCTCCAGCACATCAATCAAAAATCTTTTGTTGGTTGATACGCCAAACAATACGGTATCTTTGAGTGCTTCAATTAACCTATGCCTGGCAATCTCTCTGGTCTCTCCCCATGCGATGGCCTTTGCAATCATCGGATCATAAAAAGGCGTAATATCTTGACCACTTTGAATGCCGCTATCAAACCGGACCCCTCCGCCACTACCTTCCCGCCAAAGATCAATATGGCCAGTGCAGGGAAGAAAATTTTCTGTCGTGTCTTCTGTATACAGGCGCACTTCAATGGCATGCCCTGAAAGAGAAATATCTTCCTGACGAAGCCCCAAAGACTGTCCTTCGGCCACCTGAATTTGTAGGGCCACAAGATCCAATCCGGTAATCATCTCGGTTACCGGATGTTCCACCTGAAGCCGGGTATTCATTTCTAGGAAATAAAATTCACCACTTTCATCCAACAGAAACTCGACGGTTCCTGCGCCGCGATAATTAATGCTGCGTGCGGCGTCAACCGCAGCCGCCCCCATGCGGGCACGAAGCTCGTCTGTCATCACAGGACAAGGCGCTTCTTCGACCACCTTTTGATGTCTGCGTTGAACAGAACAATCCCGTTCCGCCAAATGGATAACATTTCCCAAAGTGTCCGCAAAAATTTGAACTTCCACATGACGGGGACGCATCACTGCTTTTTCAAGAATTATCTCATCAGAACCGAAGGCATTCAGGGCTTCTGATTTGGCGGAACGTAGTGCATCGAGCAGATCATTAGGGTTGTTTACAAGACGCATTCCGCGGCCGCCGCCGCCTGCTGCAGCTTTCACCATAATTGGAAAGCCTATGTCTGCCGCTGCCCGGACAAAAGTGTCGTCAGATTGATCTGCATCCTCATAACCCGGAACACACGGAACATTGGCCGCAATCATTCTGCGCTTTGCCGCCGCTTTGTTTCCCATCAACTCGATTGATTTGGCGTCTGGGCCGATGAACACCATTCCCGCAGCAGCACAGGCCTCAGAAAATTCCGCGTTTTCGGATAAAAACCCATAACCCGGATGTATCGCGTCGGCACCACTCTCTCTAGCTGCCGCAAGAATTTTTTCCATGTTCAAATAGGATTGCTGCACGGGCGCAGGACCGATGCAAACAGTATCGTCGGCCATTTGCACGTGAGGTGCGTTTTTATCAGCTTCTGAATATACCGCAATTGCGCGATAGCCCAGAGATTGTGCTGTCTTCATGATACGAACGGCGATTTCTCCGCGGTTCGCAACAAGTATGTTTTTGAAAGATCTCATTTTTATTATTCCTTAGATCCTACATACGACCAACGCCGAAACTATTTGCTTGCACAGATCTATTTCTGGCCTCCCAACATGTTTCAAGCGCAAACCCAATGACTTTTCGGCTATCTCTTGGATCAATAACGCCCTGATCCAACATCCGACCAGAGGTATAGAAAGCATCTGACTGGCTATCAAAATGATCGATCAGGCGTTGTTTTTGCGTCGCAAGCGCCTCTTCATCGACAGGTTCACCGCGTCGTTCTGCACTGTTTCTCGCCACCTGATCCATCGTGCTTGCTGCTTGTTCACCGCCCATAACACCAGTAACTGCATTTGGCCACGCGAACAGAAAATCGGGCTCATAAGCATATCCAGCCATGCCATAATTTCCGGCACCAAAGCTGGCTCCAACATACAAAGTTATTTTTGGAACACGGATATTGGAGACCGCCTGGATCATTTTGGAGCCGTGCTTGATCATTCCCGCCTGCTCGTAATCTTTGCCCACCATGTATCCTGTAATATTGTTCAGGAAAATTATTGGAATGTCAGCCTGATCACAAAGTTGGAAGAATTGAGCGGCTTTTGCGGCGCCATTAGGATCAATGGGGCCGTTATTGCCAACAATGGCACATGCATGGCCAAAAATGCTGCCCTGCAAGCAAACAAGCGTCGAACCGTAGCGCGGTTTAAATTCATCGAAATCAGAACCATCCACAATTCGAGCGGCAACTTCACGCACATCGTAGGGCTTTCGATAATCCACTGGAACTACGCCAGCAATTTCATCAGGATCATAAACAGGCTCGTCAAAGGCTTTAATGTCTGCTTTCGGGCAGTTTTTATTCCAATCCAACCGATTTACGATATCACGGGCAATCAGCAGGCCATGTGCATCATCTTCGGCAAGATACTCTACGACCCCGGAAACACTTGCATGCATTTCAGCACCTGCAAGTTCCTCTTCATCCGATATTTCACCGGTAGCGGCTTTAACCAAAGCTGCGCCGCCAAGAGACGCCCTTCCCCGACCTTTCACAGCAATAACATAATCACTCATTCCCGGAAAATACGCACCGCCAGCTGTGGAAGGGCCGTGCAAAACAACAAATGTGGGAATACCTGCTGCACTTAACTTAGCGAGCCTGTAAAAAGCTCCGCCGCCCCAAGCCCAAGATTCAACCTGATACTTCATCAAGTTTGCGCCCGCACTTTCTACTAGATGTACGAAAGGGAGTTTTTTATCCAAGGCAATATCTTCACAGGCGCGAAGTTTTTCACCCGATTTTTGTGTCATGGCGCCAGCATTAATTCCGCTGTCGCTTGCATAAATCATACACCGAACGCCGTTAATAAAACCGATCCCCGCAAGAGTGCTTGCCCCCGGAATGCTTTTATCCCGATCATCTGTATCGACAAGATAATTTGCCAACCCATACAATTCCAAAAACGGCATGCCCGGATCAAGAATACGGGTGAGCCTCTCTCTCGGGGTCAGTTGTCTTCGTTCCTCAAACCGCGGCCGTCGGCGTTCTGATAATTGGCGAGCTCGGTCCTTTAAAGAATACAGTTGATCAACCATCTTCAACATATCTGCGCGGTTGGCAGAAAAGGTTTCAGAATTGGGGTTTATCTTCGAAGAAAAGACTGTCATCCGATCCCCTCCATCGCAATTTCTATTTTTTATTATTTTGCTGAAATTAGTTTAGAGAGCATGCTTACTATTTGTCGAGAGAAAATGCGAAATCATCAGAGGGATAGGAGTGAGACAAATTGAAACTCTGCCCAATTTGCCTCGGCGGGATTTTCTAACTATTAGACAGAACGCGTAATGCCGCCATCCACTCGAATATTTTGACCGGTGATATAACCCGCACCATCAGACGCCAAAAATGCAATGACTTTTGAGACCTCTTCAGTTTTTCCATAACGTTCCATTGGAATACGCCTCCGAAATTCTTCTTTTTCCGGCAGACTGTCGATAAAACCGGGCAGGACATTATTCATTCGCACATTTTCTGCTGCATATTTGTCCGAAAATAATTTTGTGTAGGCTGCAAGACCGGCTCTAAAAACGCCAGATGTAGGGAAAACAGGATCAGGCTCAAATGCGGCAAAGGTCGAAATATTGATGATCACACCTGATTTTTGCGCGCGCATAATTGGAGTAACCAAACGTGTTGGGCGCACGACATTCATAAAATAGACATCCATTCCGCGATGCCAATCGTCGTCAGTGAGTTCCAGAATTTCTGCTCTTGGTCCGTGTCCTGCGCTATTTACCAAAACATCAACACGGCCCCACTTATCCATGGTTTGTTGAACAAGTTTTTCTAAATCCGCATTTTCCTGATTTGATCCAGTAACACCAATCCCACCAAGTTTA
This sequence comes from Alphaproteobacteria bacterium 46_93_T64, assembly GCA_002163135.1. Taxonomy (GTDB): domain Bacteria; phylum Pseudomonadota; class Alphaproteobacteria; order Sneathiellales; family Sneathiellaceae; genus Sneathiella. The sequence goes on along the minus strand of MAAN01000011.1, from coordinate 178,462 downwards.
TTCCCAAGCTCTTCCCCTTTACCGGACGAAGAAAGGATCGCGACATTAAAACCATCTTCTGCCAACTGAATTGCAGCACCTGCCCCCATACCGCTACCGCCAGCAGTGATAATCGCAACTTTTTTATCTGTCATAATATGTTCCCGGGATTAAATATTATCAAAATCTTTCATTCTGAATTTGACACACACATCCCTCATCGACTATTCAGAAATCAAATTCATAGAGTATAGAAAAACTACAGCATGAATAAAAATAACCCGGCCCGAGGAATACCGCCGTTAAACGCACTTCGAGTTTTTGAGGTCGTTGAACGCCATCTTAATTTCAGATTGGCGGCCGACGAACTTGGTGTAACTCACGGGGCTGTCGCTCAACAAATCAGAGGACTGGAAGAGCATCTTCAAATACGGCTGTTTAACAGATTACCCAGAGGGCTCTCATTAACAGAACAAGGACGCACATTTATTTCGCCTATTCGCCGTGCGATGAACCTCATTTCGGAGGCCACTAATACACTTCAGCCTGAAAAAACAGTGGTAAGCATTAGCCTAACTCCCTCTTTTGCTGCCAAATGGTTCATGCCGCGGTTGGCAAAATTTACAGAACAACATCCGGATTTGGAGGTAAAACTAAGTGCTTCAGAAGAATTATCAAATTTTCAAAATGACGGCGTAGATCTTTCTGTCCGCCAAGGAAAGCCACCGTTTGATCCGAATATGCGGGCTGAATTATTATACGCTATCAAATCCAAAGTGGTGTGTAGCCCAGAACAATTAAGCAAAACAGCTCCACTTCAAAACATATCGGATTTGAAAAATCACGTTCTGTTACATGACGCGCATAGTTTGTGGCCTTTGTTTCTAGCTCAATTCCCAAACAGCAGCTCGATAAATGCCTATAAGTCTCTAAAATTCAATCAAACGTCCCTCGCCATTGATGCAGCGATTGCAGGGCAAGGCGTCGCACTGGTCAGTTCGGTTCTGATAGAAGATGATATCAAATCAGGCCGCTTGTGCCAGCCTCTTGATTTAGCGCTTGATGGGGATCAGGGATATTATGTACTTACCCCGAAGTATTCAAGAAACCCCGAGGCTGTTTCAAGGATCACAGATTGGTTGCTAGCACAAAGCCAAACGAAGAAGTAATTGTTGGCTCAACGGCTACGACTCATCTCCAACTGAAATTTGTGCAGCAATTTCATCCAACTCTTGTGCAGTGGGATTAAATACGTCGCTAAACGATATGATTGGTGAATTGGCTCCGGCTATATTCAATGTCGCAATCCCGCTGACAATATCAAGGCTCCAGCTATCGCCTTCGATACGATCTTCTGTCGCGATCGACAGGGCATCAAATAAATCATCCAAATCGATGACATCTTCAGAGGTATCGAAATCCGTTATGGTAATTGTGCCCTCATCATCTTCTGTAATGACGAACAGATCTGCGCCGTCGCCGCCTGAAAGGGTATCATCCCCACCTGAACCAGTTATTGTATCCGCACCATCGCCGCCAATAATAAGATCGTTTCCAGAGGTACCAATTAAAATATTGCTTAGATCATCACCGAGAAACTCACCGCCCTCTGAGCTACTATCTATGACGATCCCAAGTTCATCTCCTTCAGAGACAAAGCTGAACGTCAAATTGGCTGTGCTAATATCACCATCACCATCTGTCAGTGTGTAGTTAAAGACATGCTCTGTTCCTGCAGAAACGCCCGCTACGGCCTCGAAAGTATACTCACCATCTTTGGAAATACTAAAAGAGCTACCGCTTTCAAGATCGAAGGTAAGTACATCACCCCCTTGAGAGATCGCAAAATCCACAGAGAACTGATCTTCGCCCAAGGAAATAACATCGGCCCCTTGGAACGCATAAAGTACTGCTAAATTCGCGCTGCCCGTCACAAAAGAAATTAGTGTAATAGAGGCCCCATCAGCACCTAATTTATCGACAATGCCGCTGCTCACGACATTCCCTTCTTTTGTTTCTGGAATAGTGCCAACAAGAACAGCCTCCAGATCATTTGCATCGGAAACTACCATTGCAGTTTCACCTGCATTTTCCACCAGATTAAGCTCATCTATATTCAGACTATCCCCGATACCGATGGAGACGACCTCAATATCGTTCCCATCAGCAAACAACTGCCAAGGGTTGTCCATACCAGCACCTAAAGGAACTCCATTTGCTGCTGGATAGGGCTCTCCATCAGAGATAAAATAGATGATATTTGAGTAACCATCTAACGACGGATCAGCCAGCTGGCCGGATAGAACCCCCTGGGCTCCATTTCCAGTGTCTGATAAAGCATCAGCGTAATTCGTTAGACCAGAAGGTTGAAAATTATCTTCGTCATTTATGAAGGCCTGTGCCTCGGATACAGAAGTCCCAGTGAAAACTAATTGTGACTGGGAATCGAAATCGATAAAGGAGATATTAAGCCCCACCCCTGTTTCGTCATAGCCCGCAAGTACCTTGGATACAGCTTCGCGCATAATTTCAATGCGGCTTTTTGTACCACCGCCTTCTTGTGCAACGAGAGCAGCCATTGATCCAGAACTATCAATAACGAACAGCAGATTATAATTAGGGATAGGGACCGTTACAATATCAACTGTATCGTTCGACGCCGTAGGCACATCATCTATAACTGAGAAGGTAAAGCTGCTGTCAAACGTCGATCCGTCTTGATCTTCAGAAACAATTCCAAATACAAAATCTTTGACATCTTCCCCGGCATCCCCATGGTCAATCACATCCATCAAGGTTGCAGAATAAGAATAATTTTCGCCGTTCCCGTTTGGCGCAAAATCCAATATGAATACCGTTCTGGGCGCCCCTTCTTCAGGAACTGCAATGGCGCTAACCCGTTGAGTAACACCATCCTCCAGAATTTCGAGACTATATTCCACCGCATCACCACGAGATAGGATAGACGGTAAGTCGTCAAGAATGAGCGTTACATCACCAGGAGCATCACCGCTAAAAGATATGGGAATTTCTGCGCCCGCAACCAGACTTTCCTTGGTGTCATCGCTGCCATCAAACAAGTCGTCTTCATCTACAAAAACACGTGCGATTTCGCCAATAACAGGCGTAAGCGCATCAAATAGATTTATTGTGAGCGATGCTGTACTTTCATCCCCATCCCCATCCACAATTCGATAGCCAAAAACATCACTCAAGGCAGCGCTGTTATTGAGGCCTCCGTTTGCTAGATAACTGTAATCGCCATTGCTATGAACAGTGAGCGTGCCATGTGTCCCCGCAACAGTTATGCTCTCATTGTCTCCAAACATAGTTTCAACAGGTGGTTCTGACTGAAGCCAGACACTTACAATGCCTCCTCCATCAGCGCCCATCTCATCAGCTACACCATCAGTGATATTGTTATCCCCGGCGACTTCAACACCCGTCAGTAAATTACCGGTTGCCACGCCGCCTTCGATAGCGCTGTCATTTTCAGAGTTCGCCTGTGGAGTATCATCGCCGATTACAAGATAGATCTGACTTGAAACCGATGATCCATTGGCGTCAACGGCCTCAAACGCAAGCGGGAAAAGTGCTGAAGTATCTGTCACACCTTCACCAACTAAATGATCCAGTGGGCCACTCAGACTCAGATTGTAAGAACCGTTTTCGTTTAAGGTTACTGTGAAAATTATCTGATCGGCAGCCTTCCCTTGTAATACTGCAGTTCCAAGCCCAATCAGCTCCACAGGAATCTCGTTAGAGGTAAGTCCTAAGTCATCAAAATCCGTTTGGGTGGGTGAGAAGAGCAAACTGGAAAGAACACCGCTGCCTCCGCTTAACCCCAAAGACAAATCATTTGCTGTGTCTTCAATCTCTGCCTCGGAAACAAATGTTGTTGCTGACTGACCTGCGACCACTGGCGTTTCATCATCAACTATCGTAACGAGTAACGAGCCATCTATTTCATCAGGCACCGCATTCAATGTTCCGCCAACCAAGTTAATTGAGAAGCTTTCTTCTCCTTGATATTGATCATCATCTAGAATATTGACTTCAATTATAATTTCAGATCCCGCGGGTAATCCCGTCTCGCCCCCTAAGAAAAAAGCTGATAGAATCCCGCCTTCTGGAAAATCGGTGCGATCAACCGCATCACCGGTTACAGTATAATCGACGCGGATTTCGACACCTGGGGCAACCGCTTTATCCAAAATCAGTCTGAATTGCACGGCTCCATCGGTTTCTTCAACTTGGGTTTCATTGAGAGGATCAAGCTCGGTGAGAAGTGCAAAAGGGGCTGCACTAAACGCCATAATTGAGGGAGCATCCTCAATTACTGGCTTTACAGAAACAACACCGATGTCGTCATCTTCAATAACTATCAGCGCCATGCCACCAAGTGGATCAATTACAGCGTTCACAGCATCGGTTAGACGTATAAGGAAAAACTCAGGATCTTCAATAACATCGTCGTCTACGAGCGTTATCGCGAAACTTCCCGAAATAGAACCTGCAGGTACAGTAATTATTCCGCCGCCTTCATCTATAAAGTCGACGTCACCGGGTAGCCCCATATCTAGACCAGAGGCTGTTCCTGGGGCTATTTCATAAAAAATAGTTACCGGAACGTCTGACGGAGCATCTAAAACAACTTCAATGCTAAAGGCACTTACAGTACTTGTAACCGGATCAACAACAGTTTCCACACGAACGTCAATAGTTGGTTCAGTCGTGGTATAAAGAGGATCAAGAAGTACCCTCAATTCCTCTTCCGTCAAATCGGTTTTATCCAACAAATCAGAGAGTCCAAGTATTTCTGCTAGTCCCAGGTTTTCGTCAATATTCCCCAGATCTACAGCGACAAAACTGGCCCCTCCACCACCGCTGCCGCCACTTGGGCCTGCTTCCGGATTTATTTTACTTGGATCAAATTCTTCATCTTCCAGCCATTCCGGGTTTATTAGCGACAAGACTTTACCATACGCATCGATTAACTGTTCTTCCGTCAAAACAAACGGTTTTCCAGGCGCTATTTTTGAGCTCGTAACAATCACGGATTGATTACTCACCGTAAGCAGTTGCGACCCAGCTTCATTGGCAACAATGATCGCACCTGTAAACAAGGTAAAAAGAGACTCTTCTCCTAGCTGCGCAATTTTACCGGTCCAGCTAGTCCCCCTGATACCAATAGTACCAACCGGCGTCTTAATATCGACGCTTTCCGGGTTATCTTTTGCTATTTTTCCACTAACGAAACTGAACACGCCTTGAAGTAGGGAAACACCCATACCGTTCCCACTGGTATCACCTGAATCATAGACTAGATCATCCAGTATGGCACGACCGCTCGGCCCCATTGAAAATTTGGTGTCATCGATAAAAGTAACAGAAAAATTTCCGTCTTCTGCAGTTTCAAGCACATCACCTTTAAAGACCAATGATCCCTCAACGGCGTCTTCAGAGGTTCCATCAAGATGATTAATCTTCACAACTCCGTCGAGTTCCGAGATTTCACCTATGGGGCTTACATCCGTTTGAGTGGAAGAATTTTGAGCCTGTGGACCTGGCCCAGCTAATTTGCTAACAACTTCAGAGGACAGTTTTGCACCGCCGCTTGTGACAAGATCCGGTGATGGAAATGATGCAAAATAGTCTTTCACGACAATGAAATCACCATTCTGATCACTTAAAGTTAGATCAACACCGTCACGCGCAAAAATTGCAACAAGGGGTTTTAATTCAGTACCTAGCTCAACAGCAGATTTTCCAGCTGCAGAGTATTCCGCAAGCTTACCGACATCCTCAATATCTGCATGACCCATCCCTGTAGGAGTATTCATTTTACGCCTCCACGCAATCTGTCACTAGTCTAATAAACTAGTGCATTTGCGCTCAATTTCTTCCAATTTAATTAATTATTATTCGATTTTCGAAGATCTGGAATTTTAGCCCATCCTAGAAGGTACATCAACACCTAACAAACAGTCTTTAAAGTAGTATTGTCTATAAAGTATTAATGCCATAAAAGTGCAATTTTGTTACACAAACAGCCAAAAATCAATCATACTCCCCCTATCAATGGAGAACACCTAAATTTAATCAAACCCTACATTACCCTTTTACGAGATTATTTGGAATCGCTTACGACCCCAATTTATGACTATATTTTTTGGTAAATTCATCAAAGGTTTCAACCTACTTAAATTTCCTGCACTACTGGGGATCGGCCGTCTGTGTGCCCTGGCGCTATTTTTCCCTGCCCTTTACATTCAGATAGCAGATCCCGATTTTCTTTCAAATTTTCGAAATCGTGTATTCGACAATTATCAACAATGGCAACCGAGAGTAGCACCAAAACAGCGACCGGTCGCAATATTAGACATCGATGAAAAGAGCCTTTTACAATTAGGTCAGTGGCCGTGGCCCCGAAACTACCTTGCCGCTCTTGTACAAAATGCCACGAACATGGGCGCTGTTGTTATCGGCTTTGATATGGTGTTTGCGGAAGAAGACCGATTATCCCCAAATAAAATGGGCGATAGCATCGCGTCCTTGTCGCAACGCACTCTAAACGAACTATCAGCCCTCCCATCATTCGATACGGTATTTGCTAATCAGCTTAAGAACAGCCGGGTGGTACTTGGTGTTGCGGTCAACACTTCACGAGAGGATGTCAATAATTTCGGCATCCAGAATATAGCTACAATTGCGTCACTTGGAGAAAACCCGATCCCTTTTTTGAAAGCGTTCCCAGGGTTTATTGGAAACATTCCGATTTTGGGCAACGCCGCGTCCGGGAGCGGCATGATCAGTCTTGACCAGGATTTTGATGGTATTATCAGAAGAGTACCGCTTGCAAATGTTGTAAAAGGCAAAGTTGTTCCAACACTTGGTCTTGATATGCTTCGTGTAGCCACAGGCCGCAATGTTATTGCACAAGCTACAAAAAAAGGGATTACTGGTTTTAAGATAGCGGGATCATTTGTCCCAACAGATCGGGATGGACGTATCTGGATCAAATATGCACCGTTCGATCCAGATCAATACTTATCTGCGGTAGATGTTGTCACGGGAACTGTCGACCCTAATCTAATAAAAGGAAAAATATTATTTGTCGGTACATCAGCAACAGGTTTGAAAGATCTCCGCTCGTCCCCTTTGCAAGCCTCCTTACCAGGCGTTGAGATGCATATGCAGCTTGTGGAAAACATCCTTACACAAAGCTACTTATTTAGGCCAAACTATCTCGCCGTTTTAGAATGGGCAGGTACTATTTTTACAGGCGCGATCCTCATCCTACTTGTTCCCTTTGTCGGTGCACGCAGCACTATGGGTTTGTTAATTCTCATATCCAGTATTGCAGTCAGTTCCTCCCTGTACTTGTTTAGTGAATACTCGCTGCTCATTGATGTAAGTTACACATTGTTCGTTTCCCTACTCCTCTACATCACTCTTGTATTCTTCAACTACCTGCTAACTGAAAAAGAACGAACTCGTATTCGCAATGCTTTTTCTCATTATCTGTCCCCTGACCTAGTAAAGCGCCTATCAGCATCACCAGAAAGCCTTGTTCTGGGCGGTGAAGAGAAAGAAATGACCTTTCTTTTCTGCGACGTCCGGGACTTCACAGGAATATCTGAAACTTTTCGCGATGACCCGAGGGGTTTAACCCACTTAATCAACAGCTTTTTAACCCCGATGACAGACGAAATCCTTATTCATAGTGGGACAATTGATAAATATATGGGAGATTCCATCATGGCTTTTTGGAATGCACCCCTCCCGACCGAACATCATGAACAAAAAGCGGTGGATAGTGCCCTTGGTATGATGGGGCGGTTGTCCCAACTCAATGAAGATCTAAAAAAGCAAGCCGAAGAAAATAATCGCCATTTTAGAGCGCTCAAAATCGGAATTGGTCTAAATACTGGAACCTGTATTGTCGGAAATCTGGGCTCAGAACAACGATTTGACTATTCTGTCCTCGGCGATCCAGTAAACCTCGCCTCCCGCCTTGAAGGCCAAACTAAAACCTATGGTGTTGACATCATTGTGGGAGAAGATACAGCTACCGGGATAAGCGAATACGCACTTATTGAATTGGATTTAATCGCCGTAAAGGGCCGAAAGGCTGCCGTAAAAATATACGCACTTCTCGGAGATACCGATTTGGCGAGGACTAAGGACTTTATTCAAACAAAAAATTTGGTAAACGAGCTAATCCTAAATTATCGAAATAAAAATTGGAATCTGGCCATAGAACTCGCCCAACAATTGAAAACCACATCCCCCGCCCTCGGCTCATTGAGTGACTTATATAGAATGCGCGTGGAAAATTTTAGGGATACACCGCCGCCCCTAAACTGGGATGGTATTTTCCGAGCAACGACAAAATAATCTGAAGCAAAATTGACAAAATTTTCATTCTTTTAGACCACGTTAGCAATAAGCATTATACATCTAGTAATAGATTGAGACCAGAGACAGATCTCTGGCGCATTGGGAGGCCGCGGGGCGGGTATAGATTTGGTCAAACTACTTTTCACGGATATGTACACCAATGTCAGCTTGAGCCGATTACCTGCTCAGTTTAAAAAACTTGGCACTGAAAATTATGGACTTGGTTATAGAGAACGGTTGCTTCTAAAGGGTGGAAGTTTCAAACAAAAATACAGATACCCAAAATCTCCCAAAGACATATCTTTTGCAAATATGGTCAATGGATTAACATTTGCCTGCAAACATTGTGATCCTGACTATCTCATAACAAATGATGAAGCGCTAATGCGTGGATTGTTGCATTTTCGTAAAATCTTACGTGCTGAGGAAAGCTCCCTTTCTGATGAAAGGCGACGTCTCCTTAATCTGCTCGAAACCAGTTTGGCACCGGATACAAATGCTTATAGGCGAGACGTTTCTGTTCAAATGGCAGAAGACGCTGGCTTCAATACGCCTGAATATGTGACAGCACACAATTTGATACATCTTGAAAGTAGCATGGCCGCCTATCCTCGGCCTTTTTTCGTCAAACTAAATTTTGCAGCGGGCGGAACTGGCGTGTACATGGTGTCAGAGGGCACGGACGTACGACAAACAATTGAAAAAATTAGAAATTCCGGATATTCACTTTCAGAAGACAATCCAGCAATTATCCAATCTTTAGCAGAGGGAAGCGAAGTAACGATTAGTTTCGCTGCATGGAAAGGTCAATTGCTTGGGTACACGGTTGTCAAACCGCTCGAGACTCTCTTTACAAACGGTCCGAGTTCAGTGATCAAAAATCTGTATCGCCCACAATTAGAAAAGCCGCTTAAAGCTCTAGTTCAGAAACTACAATTTAGTGGATTTGGTGGTCTTGATGCCTTTGAAACATCACAGCAAGAGCTCCCCAACATCATCGAAGTCAATTTGCGATCAACCCATACTGTTCCGTGTTCATCGATGCTCGGAAATAACTTGGTCTCTCTATTTTTTGCCGAGTTACAAGGCAATGAGACGACTAGACAGATAGTTCAACACACGCAAAATGAAAAAGTAATTGCATTATTCCCCGATGAAATAATGCGCGACCGCAACAGTCCGTATTTGAAATCCGTCCCTTTAGATATATCATGGGATGATCCCGCTTTGCATACTGCACTGGTCCAATTAATATACAAATATGACAAGCAAAAATAACAAAGCTACTTTATTCTAATATTTAACATGTGATCAAATACGACTATAATAAATTATGAGCCCCTAAATGATCTTCAATACATTCCCGATACTAGGAAATCTGGCCACAACAAATGATCTCTCTTGGATCGACGGCCCACAGCTTCGTGAGATGATCAATGCGCGAGTAGCGCAGCTTACCGGTAATATTGGTCCAAATGATCGCATCCTTATTTGCCACGGTGGTACTGCTGGCTTCGTTGCCGATTTACTAGCAGTATGGAGTACTGGTGCTGCGGCCGCTTGCATAAATTCATCTGCAACCGATCATGAAAAACAAACCCTGATTAAATTTGTAGAGCCCGTAGCTGTTTTGGAGCAACATTTACAAGCTCCTTTGTTCATAGATAAAAATCGCTCGAAGAAAAATGGGCAATCACTGTCCTTGGATCATCCTGCACTTTATCTGTTCACCTCAGGAACCACCGGAAACCCAAAAGGTGTTGAACATAGCTTCAGATCCTTGCTTGCACGCTTTACTTTAAACCAAGCGTACATGAAATTACCGAAGTCGATTAAAACCCTATGCCCTCTTCCAACTCATTTTGGACACGGGTTGATCGGAAACCTATTAACGCCCCTTCTCAGTGGCCGGGATGTCATTTTGCTTGATGACAAATCCCCAATGGGCCTTGCCAAGCTTGGAGAGATTATAGATGCCAATGAAATCGGGTTTTTAAGTTCAGTTCCTTCTTTTTGGAAAATGGCAACAAGACTATCAAAACCACCCGTGAGCGGGAGCCTAAAGCGCGTGCATGTCGGCTCTGCACCGTTATCAACTGAGCTCTGGGAAGCAATTGCAAATTGGTGTGGTACCGATCAAGTTTTCAATATGTATGGCATCACTGAAACCGCTAACTGGATCGGCGGGACCTCTCTCGCTGAAGGCCGAAAGGCGGATGGGCGCATCGGTGAGGTTTGGGGTGGATCTGCCATGGTGCTAGATCCAGAAACAGGAGAAAGATCTCTGACCGGTTCTGGTGAACTCCTTGTACAAACACCTTCACTCATGAACGGTTACTTCAAACAACCGGAGCTGACCGATGCCGTGCTGAAAGACGGATGGTTTCATACCGGCGATATTGGAACAATTGAAGAAGATGGAGACATTCGCATAACTGGGCGCCAAAAATCGGAAATTAATCGCGCCGGAATGAAAATATTACCTGAAGAAATTGATCTCTTACTGGAACGGCATGAGGATATTCAAGAAGTCTGCGTATTTGGCCTTCCCGATGCTATCAGCGGCGAACGAGTGGCCGTGGCTTGTGTCCTGAAAGACGGAGTGGAGCCTAATTTGGAGATTTTACATAATTGGTTGCAGGGGCTCATTCGCCGGGAAGCCATCCCGGAAAGCTGGTTTATTCTTGATGAAATTCCCAAAACAGACAGGGGTAAGATAAACCGAGATAATGTCCGTAAAAAATGCTTAGAGATTGGTGAATTCAAATGAGATGGAAATTTGGAGCCCCTTTAACACTGGAAACAGAAAAATACGTCCTGCGATCAATTGTGCCAGGCCACATACCAGGTGAAATGGTCAGTTGGTTTTCTGATAGGGAAACCATGAAATATATGAACGATCCCATGGATTTGGATAATACTCAATTATCCAAATTTTTCTCTCGTTACAACAATAGTACCCGCATAGCATTGTTGATATACGATCGACTGAACAATAAACCTATTGGCATTTTCCGAATATATCTCGAGCCCAAAAATGAGTTAGCTTACACAAGCATTATGATTGGGGATAAGGAATATTGGGGAGCAAACGTCGTCATTGAAGTTCGTGAGCGAATTGTTCTTTTCCTATTTTCAGCTCTGAGAATGAATAAGATTTGCGGTAATGTTCGGTCAAGAAACCTTCCAGCTCTATTCAATTACTCAAGGCAACACTTTCAAAAAGAGGGCATTCGAAAACAGCAAATTCGGAACCACGAAGGCAACCTTGAGGATGTCGTGGAGTTTGCACTCTTTAAGGAAGACTGGATTATGCAGAAAAGGGCTGAGAGAGCGTTGAGCGATGCTCAAGAAAAGGTGTGAGTTAATGGAAGATCTTTATGTTACGCAAGCTATCGAGCATATATCTGGCATTTTGGGGTACGCTTCAGAAGAGATATCCGCAGAAGACACGATCGAAACAATCGATAAATGGGATAGCCTTAATCACATGCGCCTTATTCTGCACATAGAAGAAAAATTAGGATCTATGATCGACACTGAAGATACGCTTTTGCTGTTTTCAGTTTCCGGAATAGCTGCCTATTTGAGAAAATCAGATAACAACACCTAAAAACTGAAGAAGCCCAGTGCTAGCCGGGCTCTCCTCTCGCCCAATAGCTAGCTTGCGCGAACCCGTTCCAAAAAGCTTTGAACTTCCCGATCCAGATTTTCAACTTCATTTGACAAACCGCTGGAAACCTCACGAACTTCCGTTGCTGAATTCCCAGTCGAAATCGCGGCCTCATTAACAGAAACAATGTTCTGTGAGACCTCTTGAGTGCTTTGAGCCGCTTGCTGCACGCTTCGACTAATCTCACCCGTTGCCGCCCCTTGCTCTTCTACGGCAGAGGCAATACCCGTCGCGATTTCGCTAATTTGAGCAATGGTACTGGAAATTCCGCCAATGGCGCCAACAGCATTGTTAGTTTCTTCCTGCACAGCTTTAATCTGTTCAGAAATCTCTTCAGTCGCACGGGCTGTTTGAGCTGCCAGATTTTTAACTTCGCTCGCAACGACAGCAAAGCCTTTACCAGCGTCACCGGCTCTAGCGGCTTCGATGGTTGCATTAAGTGCAAGCAAATTAGTTTGCGCCGCTATATCGTTAATCAAACCTACCACATCACCAATTTTTGCAGCAGCATCGTTGAGACTTGTCACCATATCATTGGTTCTTTCTGCCTCTTGAACAGCCTCACTAGCAATTGTTGCTGCTTGTCCAACTTGGCGACTTATTTCATTGATTGAGGATGTCAACTCTTCTGTAGCTGAGGCCACAGAATTCACGCTGCTACTTGCAAGATCTGACGCGTTTGAGACAGCGTTAGAGCGACTACTTGTCTCATTTGCAGCTTCTGACATACTTTCAGAACTGACATTCATTTGGGTTGTCGCGACCGCGAAACTCTCAACCAAATGCTTAACGCTTCCCTCAAAATCATTTGCCAACTGCGCCATTTCAGCTTTCTTCCGCTCATCGGCCTCGCGTTCAACCCGCTTTTGTTCCTCAAGAGCTCGTTTTTCAGCTTCAGAGGTTTCTTTTTCAGCACGAACGCTCTCTTCTTCACGTGAGAGTCTATCGATTTCAGCTTGTTCTCGAAGTTTTACAGCGTCCTTCGCATTGTCTCTAAAACCGATTAGGGCGTTCCCCATTTTCGTGATTTCGTCATTCCCAGCTACAGTTACTTCGGTTTCCAGATTTCCGGCAGAAATGAACCCCATGTCACTGACCAACAGATTTAGACGGCGCATCAAATTTCTTCCAACATATAACCATGCAATCAGAAGAGCCATAACAACACTGGCCACTGAAATAACACCAAGTTGGGTCTTACCTACCTCAATATTATGCGCTGCTGCATTAATCGTTTTGTCCGTTCCAGCAGTAATCTCTTCCACAATTTTTTCAACAGTCTTCGATAAGTCAGCGGCAGTGTTACTGACATTTTCTATAGTTGTGTCCGCTTTAGACATGGTCTTGATATATTGTTCTCTCAGAACGATCAGACCTTGCTCGGCTGTCGCAAGCTCCAGCATCGCCAAAACATCTTTAACTAGCTGTTCCTTGCCTTCAAAATCAGGAAGCATTAATGACATGCGCATTCGCGTCCCAAAAACAGAAAAATCCTCCTTCAGTTTCTCAAGTCTTTCCTGATCGGTCTCAGTTGCAATTCGATGCAACAAACCCGCACTCATATTAAGATTACTTTGTAGTCCCATAGCGCGACTTAAATTACTGACTTCCTCGTCAATTAATCGAACTATTCCCTCTTGAATGGAGGTAAGATCCGTTTCGATTTCAAGACCAGCCGCTTCCACACTTACAATCTGTTGTTGTTTGTCTACAAATGGTTGTAAAACAGCTCCAATTTTTTTATGGTAATCGGCAACCTGTGCAGCAATTGCTTCAGAGTTCTTCGTCAGCTGAACTCGCTTCTTCATTTGACTATTCAGATCAAGAAAGTTCGTTTCCAGATCGGAAACCTCTTCTTGAATCTGTTCAATTACCCCGGTATCTACATCGAGATTGTACAAATCAACAACACTGTCATCCAGCGTAATAAGATACTGTTGTGCGATCTGACTTTCAGCTTTAATTTCTTCAAGAGAAGACGCCTTAATTAGGCTAGGTGCCACGGCTACAACTGACTTCGCATTTTCGGATAACGTTTGTGCGAAGGATACAGATTTTATTGAAGACTTTGTCGTGTTTTCAAGGGTACTTCCAAGGCTAGTGAAAAGAGCCCAACCGACAGTACCGGATGCCAAAGTCATCAGTGCAATAACACCAAATGCTGCGTAAAGACGTGCCCGAATTCCTATTTTTATTTTAGAGTTAGAGCCGGCTATATCTTTTTGCTTCTTCTTAGACTCAAACTTATTTTTCAAAAACCCTAGTATCGTTCTAAACATAATTCCCCCGGAACACACTCGTAAAACGTTATTATTATCGTTGCATGTTATAGGTAATATAGATCTCATTGGTTACTATTTGGTTCACATAAATCTACTAATTGGGGAATTAGAATAAAAAAAACCGGCTCAGTTGAGCCGGTTTTTCATTTGAGTATTGATACCTTAATAACTGATACCGCCTACTTTTATCCACTTAGGTCCTATTACTTTATACAAAGATGTGCTGTTACGCGCATCTGGGCCCAGATGATCTTCAGCGCTAAAGCTAACTGCAGCTCCACCAAACGGAGATTTAAGATTTTTTATGCCTTCAATCGCTTTCGCCAATTTAGCAGCCGTCAAATCTTTACCTGCTTTTCTTGCACCTTCGGCAAATAGACGAATAACTTCGTAGCCGGCAATCGATTGCAACACCGCATCTTTATTGAATCGTGTTTTATAGCGATCCATCCAACCTTTTACAAAATCATCAACATCTTCATAATACGGAATTGGTGTTTGACTTGTGCCATAAAGGCCTTCTGTTAGACCCTTAGCCAATGTGATGTTTTCTGGAACATAGCCAGCCGAACTCACAACAAACTTTGTTTTGTAACCAATTTTCTTAGCTGTAGCCATGCTGCCGATTGTCTCACCAATAATGGTTCCCAGACAAACAAGCTCAACGCCCGCAGATTTCAATTTCGCAATTTGAGAAGAGAAGTCTTTAGAGCCGCGTTTAAAGTTTGTTTTCACGACAGGAGGCAATCCCATGTCTTTGGCTTGAGCTTCACAGCCCAAAAGCACGTTCTTTCCGAAATCATCATCTTGATAAAGAACACCGATTTTCTTTACACCTTCGTTTTCAACAAAATATTTTACGGCTGACCGCATTTGGTCATCATATGGCGTTAAGTTGGAAAACTTAAGAGCGTGATGAGGCTCATACATTTCTTTCGCCGCAGAAAGCGGGAAGAGATTAGGGACACCCTTTTTAAGCGCACGTGGCATTGTCACCATGTTTGTTGGCGTTCCAAGAGGTCCAACCAGTGCAAATACTTTGTCTTTCTTAAGCAGTTTGTCACCGGCCTGAGCTGCTTTATTTTGTTGATAAGCTGTGTCTTCAACAATCAACTCCAGCTTGCGCCCGTTAATTCCGCCCTTGGCGTTAATTTCTTCAACAGCCATACGCATGCCGTTCGTCACAGGCACCCCCCAAAGAGCGACCGGCCCAGATAAAGGCTGATGTGACCCAAGAAGGATTTTGTCGTCTGTAATGCCCTGCGCGGCCTGAGATGCGCCGGTTAGAGTGGTTGCAGCCACTAACCCACCTGCAACGGTTAGTCCAAAACGGACAAAGTTTCTCCTATTCATTATCTTCCTCCCAAAAGTTATTTACTTGTTACTAATTACCTGCTCCCAAACATGTAAAAATCAGACAAACACTCGATCAATACATGGTATTAATTAAGTCTGCGTACTTTTTATTCACAAAAGAACGCTTCAACTTCATAGTTGGCGTAAGCTCATCATCTTCAGCTGTCAGTATTTCTTCTATCAAGCGACACTTCTTGATCGTTTCCACTTGCGCAAAATTCTTATTCACCTTTTCAATCTCACTCCAAACTAAATCCAACACTTCTTTTGAGCGGCAAAGGCTTTGGAAATTGGTAAAAGGAACATTATGGTCCTGTGCAAATTTTTCGACATTCTCCTGATCAATCATAATCAAACATGTCAGAAATTTCCGTTTATCCCCGATAACCACAGCATCAGAAACGTACGGGCTAAATTTGATTTGATTTTCGATCTCAGAAGGAGTGATGTTTTTCCCGCCAGCCGTAATGATTATGTCTTTCATACGGTCAGTGATTTTCACAAATCCCTCATTATCAATATAACCGACATCTCCGGTATGCAGCCATCCATCTACAACCGTTTCAGCTGTTTTCTCGGGTTGGTTCAAATAACCCATAAAAATATGCGGGCCTTTAAGCAAAATTTCACCCGCATCAGAAATTGAGACCTCCGTATTAGGAGTTGCGGGTCCAACAGTTCCGAGTTTGAACTGTCCATCCAGATTGGTTGTGGCCAAGCCTACATTCTCTGTCTGACCATAAACTTCATACATTTCCAACCCAAGAGCCAAGTACCACTTAATAAGATCCGGTGATATTGGCGCGGCGCCTGAACCCAGATAATGAGCCCTGTCTAGTCCTAGGAAACGCTTGATGTTTTTTAAAACCAATAAATCTGCTAACCAGAATTTCGCCTTCAGAAAAGTAGAGGGTGTTCCCCCATCAAGTTTACAATCAGCCAATTCATAGCCGGCTGAAATCGCAAATTTATAAGCAAGTTTCTGAAGACCTGTCGCATCACTTAACTGCAACGTTATGGCAGAATAAAATTTCTCCCAAATTCTCGGCACAGCAAAAAAGATCGTTGGAGATACTTCTCGGATATTTTCAGGAACAGTATCCAATCCTTCCACAAAGTTCACCACAGAGCCTGAAAAAAGCGGTAAGAAAACACTGTATGAGCGTTCCGCGATATGGCACAAGGGTAAGAATGAGAGTTGCTCATCTTCAGGTCCAAATCCAACAATCGGCGTCAGGTTTGAGATCTGAAACATCAGATTCCGATGGGAAATCATAGCCCCTTTCGGGGGGCCGGTCGTACCAGATGTATAAATCAAAATTGCGAGATCATTAGGTTTGGATTTAGCGATCGCGTCTTCCCAGTAGTCTGGGTGAGCAGAGTGATAGCTTTCACCAATTTCATACAATTCATCAATGCTAATGACCATATCATCTGAGAAATCGCGAAGCCCGTCCATATCCAAGACAATTATTTTTCGAAGCTCTGGCACTTCATCCCGAACCTCCAGAATTTTATCTAACTGTTCTTCATTTTCGACAATCAAATATTTTGTTTTGGAATCAAGGCAGAGATATTGAACTTGCTTCGCACTATCGGTGGTATAGACACCGTTACTAACACCTCCAACACCCAACACTCCCATATCGAAATAGAGCCATTCTGGATTGTTATCACTCAAAATAGAGACAGTCTCTCCGCGCTTCAGTCCAAGAGCTGTAAGTCCAAGGCCAACTGTCCGTGCCCTGTCTCCATAATCCGTCCAGGAAATCGTGCGCCAGATCCCTAGGTCTTTCTCCCGCATGGCAATCTTTTGGTTAAACTGTTTAACACGCATCCAAAAGAGTTTTGCCGTGGTATCAGCACCCTCAATCAAGGTTGGTGGGTACGTAATTGCATTCATTTTATTATCTCCCTACCGTCCAGGTTATCGCCATGTTTTCCGTTTTTTCCAACGGCGTTTGCCGCGTACGCCATGATCTTGCATCCCTAAATAAAATTCCCGGATATCGTCTTTATTCAAAAGGTTCTCAGTGGTGTCTTCCATGACAATACGGCCGACCTCCAAGACATATCCAAAGTCTGCAGTATGAAGGGCAATATTTGCGTTCTGCTCAACAAGTAACATTGTCATGCCTTGCTCCACATTCAGGCGCTTAATAATAGCAAAAATCTCTTTCACCAGTATCGGGCTCAACCCCAAGCTTGGCTCATCGAGGAGCATTACCTTTGGCCGCGCCATTAACGCCCGACTAATAGACAGCATTTGTTGCTCGCCGCCTGAAAGTTGACCTGCGGGCTGTTCAGAACGCTGTTTCAAAATCGGAAAATAGGTGTGAACCAACTCCAGATCATGCGCGATCCCGTCCCTGTCATTTCTAGTGTATGCGCCCATCATCAGGTTGTCACGTACACTCAGAAACGGGAAAACCTCGCGCCCTTCAGGAACATGACTGAGACCACGACGCATGATCTTATCCGGGTCCTTCTTCTGGATCTCCGCGCCATCGAAAACAATGCTGCCTTTTTGCGGATCCATGACCCCACATATTGTTTTAAGGATTGTTGTTTTTCCTGCCCCGTTTGCACCAAGCACAGTGACAATCTTCCCTTCTTCCACATCAAGGGATACACCACGAATGGCCATAATCGGCCCGTAATAGGTTTCGATATTTCGAACTTTTAAAATTGGTTCACTCATCTCAACCTCCCAAATACGCTTTGATCACTTCAGGATCATTCTGTACTTCGCTGGGTGTGCCATGTGCCAGCATCCGACCGTAATTCAACACCAGAACTCGATCAGAAACTTCCGAAACTAGACCCATGTCATGTTCAACCATCAAAACCGTAATCCCAAGATCCGTCTTGATATCGTCAATCCAAAAAGCCATATCCTGAGTTTCTTCAACATTAAGTCCTGAGGAAGGCTCATCCAGCAAAATAAGTTTGGGCTCAGTACACAGCGCACGACCCAGTTCCACAACCTTTCGAACCCCATAGGGAAGGTTCATGATCAAGCTTTCCCGGTAATGCTGCAGATCAAGAAAATCAATTATTTCTTCCACTTTTTCGCGATGCTCGAGTTCAGCCTTGCGGACCGATGGCAAGAATAGTCCCTCGCCAAATAGGGATCTTTTGGTATGGCAATGACGCCCAACCAACAAGTTCTGTAGAACGGAAGCATGTTCAAAAAGCTCGATATTTTGAAATGTTCGAGCAATTCCAAGACCGGCAATTTCATGTGGCGGTGTATTCGTAATATCTTGACCGTCAAGGGTCATCCGCCCATCAGTCACATCATAAATACGGCTTATCAAATTAAAGATAGTTGTTTTACCCGCGCCGTTTGGCCCAATTATCGTAAAACATTCCCCTTTTTTAATCTCGAAATTGACACCGTCAACCGCCTTCACACCACCAAAGTTGATCGCCAGATTTTCTGCTGTAAACAGGTTCATCTCAACCTCTCCGACTTCATATAGGATTTCTGGCGCTTAAATGTAGCCTTCTTGTAAAGTGGGAACATTTGAAAATAGAGTTTTACTTTCAACCAACGACCGTAAATTCCCAAGGGTTCAAAAATAATGATTAGCACAAGAATAAGGCCGAAAAGCAACGGTTCTATACCTGGCACTTCTGCAATTTGTGTTGGCAGGTAATCTTTAAGGATTGCAAGTCCTTGCGGCAACGCTAGTACAAACAACGCCCCAAAAACAGCACCATGCATTGAGCCCAATCCACCAACAACTACTAGAACTAACAACTCAAGAGATTGTAGAACAGTGAAGCTCTCTGGTGACAAGAAACCGAGTTTATGCGCAAACAGGGCGCCCGCGAGCCCGGTTATACCAGCGCTTAACGCAAAAGCGATGGTCTTAGTTTTCGCAAGATTAACACCCATGCTTTGCGCCGAGATTTCAGAGTCTCGTACCGCCATCATCGCCCGACCCGTTGGAGAGCGGAGCAAGTTCAGTGAAAAAAGAATTACTGCGATCAAGACACCTAAACATAAATAATAAAAAGGCGTTCCATCGGTTAGCTCGAAATCGCCAAAATAAATTGACTCAACCAATAGCCCTGAATATCCGTTTGTGACGCTTTCCCAACGCGACAAGATTTCTTCGATAATTATTGCAAATGCAAACGTTGCGATTGCAAGATAAATACCTACCAGCCGCAGCGCAGGTATGCCAATCGCAATACCTGCGATTGCCGCAAAAATGCCAGCTAACGGAAAGGATAAGAAAAACGAAAAGACGATTGGTTCGTCCATAAAGGGAAGTGCAAGCCCATTGCCGGTTAGAACTGCCTCAGTATACGCGCCGATACCAAAGAACGCGGCATGGCCCAGACTAATCAAGCCGGTATAGCCGGCAAGGAGCATCAACCCGACACCGGCAATAGCCATAATGTAAAGCTGCGTCATCTGACCGACGTAATATTCTTCCAAAAAGAAGGGGACGATTAAGACAGCCAAGAGCAAAGCACCATATGACCATATATAACCTGAGTGCTTGGCAAGCTGAATGTCTTGCTCATAATCAGTTTTAAATAAGAAACGCATAATTACACCCTCTTCCCTGTTTTCTCACCAAACAGGCCTTGAGGCCGTACGACCAGAACAATTAGCAGCACAATATAAGCTGCTACATTCTTAAAACCGGGCGGCAAATAGAAACCGGCCAAGGTTTCGATTATTCCAATGATGATCCCACCAACAACGGCACCAGGAATTGACCCAAAACCACCAAGAACAGCTGCAGGAAACGCCTTTAAACCAAGAAACCCCATGCTGGTATCAATCAGTGTAGTCGGCGCGAGTAAAATACCTGCGGCGGCTGCCACAGCGGCACTAATTCCCCAAATCATCGAGAACACAGATTTAACGGGAATTCCCATGTAATAGGAAGCCAACTGGTTCTGGGATGCGGCCTGCATAGCGACACCAAGTTTCGTGTAGGTGAAAAATGTGTATAGAATGCCACAGAACAAAATCGTTGCGATAATCACAGATAAGTCCGTTTGAGATATCACTAGAAATCCCATTGATTCCGGTAATATCTGCATTCCCTCACTCGAGAATGGCGTTGAAATAGCGTAGGTTTCGGTACCCCAGCCCGGCATCATTCCAGCGACACTTCGTGCGATATAGCCAAATCCGATGGTCACCATGACAATCGCGAATTGCGGCTGCCCCAGTACCGGTCGCAACAAAACGCGATCGACAAGACTACCGATCACAAACATACAGCCGATTGCTGCTGCTGCGCCCAGCCAGTAATTCCAGCCCAAAATAGAAATAAAGGTATATGCAAGAAACGCCCCGAGCATCATAAGCTCACCTTGGGCGAAGTTAACAACTTCAGTTGCTTTATAGATCAATACAAAACCGAGCGCGACAAGTGCATAAATGCACCCAATTGACACCCCGCCTATGACCAACTGTAAAAATTCTAACAGAACGGCCTCCCCCTGTTTGTCCGATGGTTCTTATTTGTTCTGAAAAGCCACATCAAATTTCGGACATGCGCGGCTCTTAATCAAACTATAGGCAATCTTTTATTTTAGCGTCAACAGTATATCTTGAAAATATAAGCTGATTTTCCTTCGCAACTGCAGCATTTTCATAAACTATTAATAAATAATAATAATACCCCAAAATATATAATATTATTCAATAACTATACTATTGACATAACAAAAATTACTTATTTAGTCAAAATTAGTGTTGAATATAATTAAATTTTACTTAGTAATATTTTTCATTCATTTGTATATTTCTATTTTTGTTATTAATGTTTTGCTATAAGAAGCCAAAACTAATTTACAAAGCAACGTTTTACATCTGTTTGTTACATTATGAGTATTAAGCTGGAGGAAATTAGATTTTTACCTGCGCACGAACATCCCATTCATCGATCAAACAGCTCTGCATAGTTTTTAGGCAAAGTCGTACTCTGGCAAAGCCTTGAGATTAGTAGTAGAATCTCTCTAATGCCATTGATCGTCCAAAAATTCTTCAAATCAGGACCTTGATGGCAATGTTGACTAAGTGTTTTTTAAGTTTGCTCCTACAGGAATGAAAAATGGCCACACCAATCTCGTTTAAAAAAGAGCTGGAATTCCAATATGGCAAAGCAAGTGAGCTAAGCCCAAAAATCCGCCGAGTGATTGCAGAAAATTCCAGTGCCTTCACCTTGCACGGCACAGGAACTTATATAGTTGGACGCGGCGAAGTCGCCGTTATTGACCCAGGCCCGTATGATGAAAAGCATATCGATGCCATATTAAGAGCAACTGCAGGGGAGACGATCACACATATTTTGGTTACTCATACGCATAGTGACCACTCTCCGGGCGCAGCGCTTCTGAAAGCAAAGACTGGCGCCAAAACCTATGGCTTTGGCCCTCACGGCAGCGGCAAGCCCGGCATGAAGCCAGAACAAGACGGCGATATGGATTTCACGCCAGATGTTAAAATTTCTGACAATGAAATAATCGAAGGTAAAGATTGGACTGTAAAAGCCATTCACACCCCCGGCCACCTGTCTAACCATCTATGTTTTGAGCTTATTGACGAGAAAACGTTATTCTCCGGCGATCATGTAATGGGCTGGTCCACCTCCATCGTATCGCCACCAGATGGAGATATGGTCCAGTATATGGCCAGTTTAGAAAAACTTCTGGATTACGATCATGCCCTTTACTGGCCTACTCATGGTCCTGCCATAACTGACCCGCACCCCTTTGTTCGAGGCTTGATCACCCACCGACATGGTCGTATGGATCAAATTCGGAACTGTCTGAAAAGCGGCGCAATGGATATTCCAAGCATGGTCAAGCAGATGTATACGGATGTCCCGGAATATCTGCATCCCGCAGCAGCGCGATCAGTCTATTCACATATCATTATGCTTGTAGAAACAGGTGAAGTTAAAACCGATGGCGGTATCGAGGTCACTTCAATTTACGAACTCGCTTAAAAAAAGCGAATTGGCGTCAGGGAGGCATTGCTTCCTGACGCATCATATCTAGTCGCGAAAATTTATATATTGCAAAGGCATATCTGTGTCTTGCTCTTTACAAAAGGCAATAACTTGCTGTAGCTCATCGCGCTTCTTACCAGTTACACGAAGTTCATCGCCTTGAATGGCCACCTGCACCTTGATTTTCGAACCTTTGATCAACTTCACCAGCTTTTTAGCCAGCTCTTTATCAAGGCCTTCACGTACAACAACTTGCTGACGAACACTTTGGCCCGCAGCTTGCTCAACTGTTTTGTACTCAAGAACAGCTGCGTCTACATTACGCCGCGTCATATGCCCTTGAAGTAATTCATGCATTTGCTTCAACTTCAGATCATCATCGGCAAGAATTGTAAGAACACTTTCGCTTCGCTCAATGCTGCAATTACTTCCTTTAAAGTCGTACCGTGTTTCAATTTCACGGCGTACGTTATTCAACGCGTTTTCAACTTCATTCAAATCTGTTTTCGAAACAATATCAAATGATGGCATCTAATTCTCCTCAGGTCATTTGTTCTTTAGTGTGGCAGAATTTTATATTCGGCCAATCTTTTTCTGCACGCTCCAAATGCCAGGCATTCCGTGCTAGGAAAACCGGTGCATCATCATGATCATTCGCGAGTGAAGCCTGATTTGCATCCAGAAACTTCTTCAGCTCCAGATGATCTTCATGCTCAACCCAGCGCGCCGTATAAAGTTCTGTAGGTTCAAAATTCACTGGAATATTATATTCAGTCCGAATTCGGTCCGCCAGCACTTCGAATTGAAGTGCCCCTACGACACCCACAACCCACTCGGATCCCATACAAGTTTTGAAAGTTCTTGCGGCCCCTTCTTCGGCGATTTGGGTCAATGCCCGTCCGAGATGCTTAGCCCGCATTGGGTCCACTGGACGTACTTTTTGCAAAAGCTCAGGCGCGAAACTCGGGATTCCAGTAAAACGAATATCTTCGCCTTCTGTAAGCGCATCACCAATTCGCAGGTTCCCATGATTGGGAAGACCAATGATGTCACCGGGCCACGCTTCTTCTGCCAACTCTCTATCTTGCGCCAAGAAAAGAACCGGATTATGGATCGCCAGCGTTTTGCCAGAACGGATATGCTTCAGTTTAGCGCCACGTTTGAAATGACCCGACACGAGACGCAAAAACGCAATTCTGTCCCGATGTTTGGGATCCATATTTGCCTGAATTTTAAAGATAAAGCCGCTAACTTTACTTTCTGTTGGTTCAACATCGCGTTTCGACGAAGGTGCAGGACGCGGAGAAGGAGCGATGTGCGTCAAGCCGTTCAACAATGTTTCCACACCAAAATTGTTAATGGCACTTCCGAAATACACAGGTGTTAACGTCCCATCCAAAAACGCTTCCTGATCAAAGGCAGGACATAGCTCTCGCACCATCTCAACTTCTTCACGCAGTTTGGTCGCATATTCCTCAGGCAAACATTCATCGATTTTTGGATCATCCACACCATTGCAGACAATTCCATCATCAAGGTGATTGTTTTTATCCTTGCTAACCAAAACCAAACGATCATTAAACAAATCGTAGCAGCCAAGAAAACTCCGACCCATGCCAATTGGCCAACTAGCTGGAACCACGTCAAGGGCAAGGGTCTGCTCAATATCATCCAGCAGTTCGAATGGATCCAACGCTTCGCGGTCAAATTTGTTAATGAAGGTCACAATTGGCATATCGCGAAGTCGGCAAACTTCAAACAATTTACGTGTCTGACCTTCGATGCCTTTAGCACCATCCAATACCATCACGGCGCTATCCACAGCCGTTAGCGTGCGATAGGTATCTTCACTAAAATCTTCATGGCCCGGTGTATCCAGAAGGTTAAAGGTTTTACCGTCATAATTAAAAGTCATGACAGAGGACGCAACGGAAATACCACGCTCACGCTCTACCTTCATCCAGTCCGAACGGGCCCGCCGCTGCTCACCCCGAGTTTTAACGGCTCCTGCAAGCTGAATGGCACCCCCGAATAACAACAATTTTTCAGTAAGTGTCGTCTTACCCGCATCCGGATGGGCAATAATGGCAAATGTCCTGCGATTGGACACTCGTTCTTCAAGTATACTCATGATCTAACCCGAGCCAACCTTGCGCAATCAACGAAGGTCTCTCATAATTGGCGCACGCGACTATGTGCGCGTGCGAAAAATAACATTGGCGAAGATGTATATCTAATTGTGGAAATCTTCAATCTATTTCAGGCAAAACGCGCGGCTTTATCCTAAACCAAATTGAATTTTACAGGGTCTTCTCCATAAGAATCCAATATTCACCAACTAGGCTCCCCTCAAAAGGAACTGCTTTTTCCTCGGCGACGCTATTAAAACCGAATTTTTCATACAATTTTCTCGCGCCTGCATTCCCACTTCGAACAAGAAGACTGTTCTTTTTTGCCCCGGCCAATTTCGCAAGCTCATCTGCCTGACCCAACATTTTGGCGGCACACCCCTGCTTTCGAAATTTTTCGGAAGTCGCAAGAGTGTTGATGTACCAATTCCCAACAGTCCTATTTTCCAAACGCACCAATGGGTGAAGAACAGGCGGCAGAGCTTCTATATCTGCCAAGGTATCAGCTTTTGTCAGTCGGAATGAATTTAGAAGTGCGGCAACATTATTGCCGTCTACTAGTAACAGACAATTTTTGTAACTGTAATCTCCCACGTCTCGCCGAACAATTTCTACGCCTATTGACCAAGGATCAAGTGTCGGGTTCGAGAGTTTCCAGCAGAAGTATGGAATGCCAGCTGCGGCAAGATTTGCGAGATAAGCGATTTCTTTCGCGTCTGATATCTCGGCGGCTCTCATTTGCATATAGATTATCCCATTACAATTGAGCGTCAGATTACCTGCGCCTCTGGAAAGGCGCAGGTATATTTTTACGAAATGATTAGTCTTCGACGACTTTCAAGACGAGTTTTCCGAAATTCTCACCCGTGAACAATTTCAACAAAGTGCTTGGGAAATTCTCGATACCTGTATCGACATGCTCTTTGAATTTCAAATTTCCTTGACCATACCAAGTTGCAAGTTCCTGAATACCTTGGCCATATTGTTTCATGTAATCGAAAACAACGAAGCCTTCCATGCGCGAATGTTGGACGAGTAAGTTCAGGTAGTTAGCGGGTCCCTGAACCGGTGTCGTATTGTTGTATTGCGAGATAGCGCCACAAATTACAACACGTGCATGGCGGTTGAGGCGTGCAAGCGCCATATCAAGAATATCACCGCCAACGTTATCAAAATAAACGTCTACGCCCGTTTTCAGGGAATTTTTCATTTCTTCAAGGAACGTGTCTGACTTGTAATCAACACAAGCATCAAAGCCGAGCTCTTCAACTACGTAACGGCACTTATCAGCGCCGCCCGCGATACCAACAGCCCGTGCACCTTTGATTTTAGCGATCTGCCCAACGAGTGAGCCAACAGCGCCAGCGGCGCCAGACACCAATACAGTATCACCTTCTTTAACGGCACCGACATC
This sequence comes from Alphaproteobacteria bacterium 46_93_T64, assembly GCA_002163135.1. Lineage (GTDB taxonomy): Bacteria > Pseudomonadota > Alphaproteobacteria > Sneathiellales > Sneathiellaceae > Sneathiella. Next base: position 152,237 of record MAAN01000011.1, on the reverse strand, counting down.
GGTTAGGCCGAAAAATGCAGTGAGGCCGGGCATACCCAAGCCACCAAGATAGCTTTCAAGTGGCGCCAACTTAGGGTCAACTTTCACCAAATCTTTGCCGTTTGAGACGCCATATTGTTGAACGCCGTGCATTCCTGTCACGAAATCACCAGCAGAAAACGCTGGATTATTTGAAACAACCACTTCACCAACAGTACCAGCGCGCATCACTTCACCTATCCCAACTGGTGCGATGTAAGATTTCGCGTCATTCATCCATCCGCGCATCGCTGGATCCAGCGATACAAAATGAACTTTAACCAGAACTTCTCCATCGCCCGCTGCGGGCGCATCGCTTGTTACAAATTCCCAATCACTGTCTTTGGGGATACCCACTGGACGTGCGGCAAGACGATATTGTTTATTTTGTAGTGTCATTTTTTCACCTTGATTTGAATGTCGGATTACATCCAACCTTTTTTAGAAACGAATTTCAAGATTGATCGTTCAAAATAGAAAAAAATTTGATTTTCTATTCCTAACACACCGGATAAACGCCAATCGAACTGCACTCGAATGTGTGCACAGAGGAACCACAACCTGAAAAAAGAACATCAACTAGCTTTTTCAGGTCGTGGGTTTTAGGATCTAATTACGCAGAAGGCAATTTGTAGTCTTTAAATTGCTCACGTAATTTGGTTTTAAGCAATTTACCAGTTGCGGTGTGCGGTAGCTCATCAACAAACACCACATCGTCTGGAAGTTGCCATTTAGCGAGCGTATTTTTAAGATGAGCCAGGACATCCTCACGGGTTACCGGATGGCCCTCTTCTTTTATGGCGATAACTAGCGGACGTTCATCCCATTTTGGATGAGGAATAGCAATAACTGCCGCCTCAACAATCCCCGCACAACCGATGGCTTCATTTTCAACATCAATTGAGGAAATCCACTCGCCGCCAGATTTAATCACATCTTTGGAGCGATCGGTAATTTGCATGTAACCATCTTTATCCAATGTCCCGACATCACCAGTGTCAAACCACCCGTTAGCGTCAACCACATCCCCGCCTTCAGATTTGAAGTATCCGCTTGTGATCCAAGGACCGCGGACCAACAAACGGCCGAACGCAACACCATCACGTGGCATTTCATTATCTTCGTCATCGACGATTTTCAATTCAACACCGTAAACTGTCCGGCCTTGTTTCAACCGAATGTCAATTTTCTCGCTTTCAGGCAAGTCTTCGTGCTTTTTCAGCAAGTTGCCTGTTGTACCAATCGGGCTGGTTTCAGTCATGCCCCATGCGTGGACAACATTTACGCCATAGTCATTTATGAATGTTTCAATCATTGACCTTGGCGCGGCAGATCCCCCAATAACTGTCCGCCTCATGGTCGAGAATTTCAGTCCATTTTCTTTTACATAACCAAGAAGCATCAACCAAACTGTCGGAACACCTGCGGACAAAGTCACGCCTTCCTGCTCCATCAATTCATAAACTGATTTACCGTCCATTTGGGCGCCCGGCATTACCATTTTTGCGCCAGACATCGCGGCCGCATATGGAATACCCCAAGCGTTGGCATGGAACATTGGAACGACCGGAAGAATGCTGTCGCTGTTACAAACACCCAAGCCGTCATTGGCACAAACACAGTAGCTGTGCAGTACCGTTGAGCGATGTGCGTACAGAACCCCTTTCGGGTTTCCTGTTGTGCCGGATGTGTAACACAAGCTCGACGCTGTTTTCTCATCAAAGTCTGGCCAGACATATGCGCCGTCTTCGGCTTCAAGTAATGTTTCGTAGCAATGAACATTCTTCAAACTGGTTTCAGGCATATGTGCTTCGTCTGTCATGATGACGAAACATTGCGTTTCTGTTAGCTGATCCTGAATGGCTTCAAGCAATGGAATAAAAGTCAGGTCGGTGAAAATGACTTTATCTTCAGCATGGTTAGCGATGTAGACGATTTGCTCCGGAAAAAGGCGTGGGTTGATTGTATGACAAACGGACCCCATACCGGAGACACCAAAGTAGATCTCAAGGTGGCGGTACCCATTCCACGCCAATGTACCAACGCGGTCGCCAAAATCAACGCCAAGACGACCCAACGCTTGAGCCAGTTTTTTAGCACGTAAATTTACATTCCGATAATTTGTACGGTGGATTGGACCTTCTATCGAACGCGAGACGATTTCAACATCTCCATGGTTCAATCCTGCATACTCAATTTGTGAGGAAATTAAGAGAGGGCGATCCTGAATGAGACCAAGCATGTCATTTTCCCTGATATTTTATTATTATAAGATTTTCGCAGGATACGGAAACATCCAAAACAGGTAAAGAGCATTTCCTGTAATTATCTTACAAAATCACAACATATTGATGCCGTTACGTAAATTATAGAATTCCGATAAGGTTATGCTTTTTAGCTATTCATTCCAAAAAAAATGACCAATAATGAACTATATTCAGGTTTGTGGAGTGTCCCTAAATTGCAAATTGAGCCGTACATTCTTTTACCGATAGCAGCATCATTTGTTCTTATCGTTATCGTATTTATCAGAGCGGTTGCGGGACCGCGGAACGTCATCATTTCCAAAGAGAATTGCTCCGAACTACTGAGTTTTGAGGAGCCTGAGAACAAAATCGAACGATTGCTCCTCAGCCTCGATAATGCGGCTGCATTAATGCTCACCAATAATGAAAACCCCTTGCGGCTAGTTCGCAGGCATGGTGACAAAGTCGTTCTTCAGACATTAAATCCCTCAGATATTGAACCTGTTACCGATCAATCGGACTTGATCTCTATTCATCGGCAAGATTTCTCTCATCCAGCAATTAAAATAAGCTGTACAGCAGATGAGGTCTCAACTTGGGTAGCAATTTTAGACGATCTTTCCTCATCCCAATTAAGCAAAGCCTAGTAATATGTCGCTTCCAGATCCAGTAACCTTCGCAATACCAGCCTTTGTCTTACTCATTCTGCTAGAAACTATTCTTGGTCGCTTTAAGCCAAAGAAATCAAATTACGAAGCACGAGATAGTGCGGCGTCCCTATTTATGGGACTGGGCAATTTTGCCATAGGGTTTCTGAACTTTGGAATTGTTGCATCCGTTTCGAGCTGGGTTTACCAATATCGTATTTTTGAAATTGGGTATCAGTGGTACGCATTCATATTGATCTTCTTTGCGGAAGATCTTTGTTACTATTGGTTCCATAGGTTGAGCCATGAGCACCGCCTTTGGTGGGCAGCCCATATCAATCATCACTCGTCGCAATATTACAATCTATCGACCGCGCTCCGGCAAACCTGGACTGGGGGTTTTGCTGGAACATGGCTTCCTTGGATCGCCTTATCCTTGCTTGGGCTCCCAACACCATTGATCGTTTTTCAAAAAGGGATCAGCCTTGTCTACCAATTTTGGATCCACACTGAAGCGATTGATAAAATGTGGCGGCCATTTGAGTATATTTTCAATACCCCATCCCACCATCGCGTTCACCATGCGACCAACCCGAGATATCTGGATGCAAATTACGCGGGTATCTTGATTATTTGGGATCGTATGTTCGGCTCTTTTATCCCAGAAGACACGGCTGAACCTTGCCGGTACGGTATCGTTAAGCAAATTGCCAGCTTCAATCCATTAGTTGTCGCTTTTCATGAATGGGTTGCGCTTGGAAAAGACGTTCTGACAGCCAAAAGTTTGAAGGGCGCATTTATGTTTACATTCGGCCCCCCTGGATGGAGTGAAGACGGCTCGCGAATGACATCTAAAATGTTAAAGGAGCAAGAGATCCGGAGATTGCAAACCGCACAATCCCCGCCCTCTGAATAACTCACTATTACTGTGGATTGACCTTTACTGGGTGCTCTTAAGCCAGCGCGCAAAATCCTGCATGACATCATCTCGATTATTCTCATTTAGAATTTCGTGACGTGCCCCCTCATAGTATTTATGCGACACCTGCTCAAAACCGTGTTTTGAGTAGGCTTTTAACAGACGATCAACACCTTTTGTTTTCTCGCCCACAGGATCTTCGGTTCCAGAGAAAACAAAGACAGGCATCGCTTTATCCATTTGGGATAAAGCGGCATCGCCAGAGATCTTGGTCAAAGCATCAATAAGCCCAATCCACGTGGCAACACTACAGTCAAAACCACAAAGCGGATCATCCACATATTTATCGACTTCAGCTTCGTCCCGGCTCAACCAATCAAAATCTGTTCTATTAGGAGAAAATGCCTTGTTGAACGCTTTGAACGACATATTTGCGAGCAAACTACTATGCCCCTCGTTACCGTTTCGTAATTTTTCAACGCGTGACGCCAACTGTGCAATTTTTCCCAAGGTACCCGGCGGACCGTTGGTCGCAGAAAGGGCTGCAGAATGGATTGAATGGCCGTATTTGGCCATATAGTCCTGCGTCATAAAAGAGCCCATTGAATGACCAAGAAGCGTTATCTTTTTCCCAGAATGTTTTTTGGAAATTTCAGTATTTATCAGATAAAGATCTTCAACAGCTTTCGACCAACCATCCACGTCAGCCATATGACCCGGCACGGCGCCATCGGGAATTGTTTTTCCGTGACCCCTGTGATCATTGGCGTAGACCGCATATCCTGCGGTATTCAGGAACTTTGCAAAACGCTCGTACCGTGCACCGTGCTCCGCCATTCCGTGTGCTATCTGAACAACGCCTTTTACTTCTATGTCAGGTAGCCATTCATAAACATGTACAGAAATCCCATCTGCACCGGTAACTTTCAGGTTCGACATTCTTCGCCCTCTTTGATTTATTTTACCCCTATTTGACAGAACGATATCACAACACCGAAGATCAATTGACCAAATTTATTTTGCCGAGTAGCCTTTGCCCAACAATAACAAATGCATCAGTTAAGGATATCCGATGAGCAGCCCAGATCTTACACAAGGCAACTCCCTCGCTAGCAGGGACGTCAAAAGCATGATCCATCCCTATACAAATCTATCTACTCATGAAAAAACTGGCCCCCTCATCATTGAAACTGGCAAAGGTATCTATGTTTATGATGACGAGGGCAAAGAATATATTGAAGGCCTCGCGGGCCTTTGGTGCACGTCTTTTGGTTTTGGCGAGCAAGAATTGATCGACGCCGCCGTCAAGCAAATGCACAAACTGCCCTACTATCATTCCTTCGCCAGTAAATCGACAGAACCCGGTATATTGCTTGCTGAAAAATTGTTGGAAATGGCACCAGTTGATTTTTCAAAAGTATTCTTTGCAAATTCAGGATCGGAAGCCAACGATACTGTTGTCAAAATGATCTGGTATTACAACAATGCTCTTGGGCGGCGGAACAAGAAAAAAATCATAAGCCGTGACAAAGCATATCACGGTGTTACCGTCGCGGCTGCCAGCCTTACGGGCTTGAAACCTCTTCATAATGATTTTGATCTTCCTATTGAAAACATTACTCATACAAGCTGCCCGCACTATTACCGCTTTGGTAAAGAGGGAGAGAGCGAAGACGAGTTTGCAACACGGATGGCAGATGAATTAGAGGCACTTATCCTGAAAGAAGGTCCAGAAACTGTTGCTGCTTTTATCGCAGAACCGGTCATGGGCGCTGGCGGGGTTATTATTCCCCCAAAAGGCTATTTCGAGAAAATTCAGGCGGTACTAAAAAAATATGATGTACTGCTTGTTGCAGACGAAGTGATCTGCGGATTTGGCCGAACAGGCAATATGTGGGGAACAGAAACCTTTGGCATGAAGCCAGATATTTTAAGTTGTGCTAAAGCACTTTCCAGCGCGTACCTGCCCATCGCTGCAGTCATGGTCTCCGAAGAAATTTTCAGGGGCATGGTCAAACAAAGCGAGACACATGGCTCCTTTGCACATGGATATACCTATTCTGGACACCCTGTCCCTGCGGCTGTTGCGCTACGGACGATGGAATTGATGGAAGAGCGCAACATCATCGATCATGTACAGGCTGTCTCTCCACTATTCAAAGAACGATTTGAAGCGCTGGCAGATCATCCGTTAGTCGGTGAAGTTCGTGTCGTAGGTCTGGTTGGTGCTGTCGAACTCGTTGCCGACAAAAAATCCAAGCGTTCATTTTCACCAACTTTTGCGGTAGGTGCAACAGCTGTTGATTTCATGCAGCAAGAAGGCTTAATCAGTCGCGCAGTTGCAGGTGATAATTTGGCCCTTTGTCCTCCGCTCATTATTACGGCAGCGGAGATCAACGACATGTTTGATCGCTTCACGCGTGGCCTGGACCGATTGGAAAAAACGGCAGCCGAGAACAATTGGCGTGAAGCTTAAGCTCTACCTAAACGTGCTGACCACCGTTAATGTGGACTTCAGCACCTGTTACATATGAAGAAGGGGCATCACACAAAAAGTAAATTGTTGATGCCACTTCCTCTGGGCGTCCCAAGCGGCGTAAAGGTATTTCACTTACGAGATCTTCTGTGCCGGGAGACAAAATTGATGTATCAATTTCGCCCGGTGCAATAGCGTTTACACGCACGCCATGAGGCCCAAAATCTGCAGCCATCTCACGGGTCATAGCAGCGAGCGCAGCTTTTGACGTTGCATACGCAGAGCCCGCAAAAGGATGTACTCGGCTACCCGCAATTGATGTTACGTTTACAATAGCACCCTTTGCCCGCACCAATTCGGAGAATAATCCTTGTGCAAGTAACAGCGGTGCAAACAAATTTACGTTGTAGACGTGCAGCCATTCTTCATAGCTGGAATTAAGCGTATTAAACCGCTCTCCGTCTGGACCTTTTGGCGAAACTCCCGCGTTATTAACAAGTGCGTGTAGTCCTGCGCCATCCAATTTTTCTTTTATTTTTTCCAGACCTTCGTTTAAGGTAGAAATGTCAGAAATATCCAGTTGAATGTGACTTTCTTCACCGCCCTCCCATGGGCAGTGTTCGGAAAATGCCTGCCGAGACAAAGTTAGAACGCGCCAACCTGCTGCGCTAAACCTCTTCACGGTTGCATGACCTATACCCCGGCTTGCACCACTTAGAAGGAGATTTTTTTTGAGGCTAGACATTGTAAGCACCCGTATAAAGTTAATTCAAAATTAAAAACTATCGTAAAGAATACCAACAGACTTAATCCAAACGAAAGCAATTCTCACTAGACTACCTTTAAACTTGCTTTTGGGAAATGCTTGATTGAAGAGGATCGAAAATGACCAATGCTTCGGGGCATGATAATCGCCGGAAGTTTCAACGCAACTCCGTTCAGCGCGTCGTTGTTGTGATTGATAACCTGCCCTACCTGGCGCAAGATTGGTCACCAGACGGCTTCAGCATCCTCATTGAAAATAATGGTTTCAAGATTGGAGATTTAATCGAAGGTGACATCGATATTTTTGAGGTTCCCGATGCAGGGCAGTTTAGCGGAAAGGTCATTCGCAAAAAAGATCGAGGGTTCCTTGCAGTACAATTTGATGACGTCAGTTCACATATTTTCTTAAATCTTTGCATGACAGTTGCAATTACTAATGAAGATGCTTCCTAAGGAGTGGCTCAACCTAATGCATCGGAGCCTGAGCTAACGGCAAATGAACACTACAAGTTGTCCCTTTCCCAAGAGCGCTTTCAATTTCCAAATGTCCCCCGTGTAGTTCACTCAGAGACGCGACCAAAGGTAATCCTAATCCAGTACCGGGGTATTTCCGATTAAATGCGTTTTCAATCTGGCCGAAGGGTTGCAAAGCCAAATCAATCGACTTTTCTTCCATCCCAATTCCATTGTCAGCAATCGTAATTTTTACCTTATTCTCAAAATCAAATTCAACTGAGACAGCGACTTTTCCGCCCTTCGGCGTAAACTTGATGGCATTTGAAATTAGGTTCAGAAATATCTGTCTCAAGGCATTTTCATCCCCCCAGAAGGAACCTGCTTCGTGAACATCGTTCAAAACCAGGTCGACGCCAGCTTCTTGCGCTTGATGGGACAAGTAGGTCCCTGTGTTGTGCATAAGTTCGGGGAGCTCCACGGGCCCCATATGGAGCTCAAACTTACCAGCTTCAACCTTTGACAGATCCAACAGATTATTAATCAGCCTCAGTAAGTGTGCCCCGCTATCGTATATATATTGCACATATTCAGCGTATTTTTCGTTCTCTATAGGGCCGTAAATCTGTTTGGTCATCATTTCGGAAAAGCCGATAATTGCGTTTAACGGTGTCCGGAGTTCATGACTGACATTTGCTAGAAAATTTGTCTTACTGGCACTCGCCGCTTCTGCTTGTTCTTTGGCCTGATATAGTTCGCTTTCCCAATTTTTCTGTTTTGTGATGTCGGTAAACGTAAGTACATATCCGCCAGTTGGAAGGACATTTCCTAGGACATTGGCGATGGTACCGTTCGAACAAAAATGCAGATATTCATAGTTACCAGTCACATCAAACCATGGGCATTTCCCTTCCAATTTATCGGAAAGATCTCCCCGGGTAAAAAGATACTCATAGAGATGGCTGATATTCTGATCTACAGATAGAAAGTCATTGGGAATGCCTATAATCGTAGCAACATTCTGGTTAAATTGAGCAATATTCCCCAATTGATCCAAAAGAAGGATCCCCTCGTTCATATTATCAAAGGTCAATTGTAAACTATCGAATGCCTTGCGTGATCTTTCCTGTGCTAATAATGAGCGAATTGTCTCATGAGAATAAGAAGCAAGAATTAACGCCAAATCCTGATCCTGTTGAGTAAAAAACGACTTTTGTTTTCCGTGTAGAGAGAAAAGCCCAATCAGGCTTCCACTTCTTTCATATAGTGGGTACACAAGGACACTATCGCTTTCGTATCCATCCCATCCACTCAGCTTACTCTTTCGAAACCGAGCATCGTTTGCAAACAATGTGGGTTCACCGGAGGCTAAAACCTGCTCAAAAATTGTTCCCTTTTCTAGAGGTAGAGCTAACTGCTCTTGTGCGTGTCCAGGATCAAGTGAATGAACAAGTTCGAGATACCCTTCCTTCATCAAATATAGGCTTCCGCCAGTTGCGCCCAGGGCCTGCCCAATTGTTTCCAGGAGGGTTTCGCAAACATCATTTAGGGTGTCGCACTTTGCCAATGCCTTTGCTGCGTTTACAGTTTTTTGAATTTTTTTATACAACCCCATAAGGGTTTCAGTTGTAGCACCATCTTTCTTAGATGTCGGTGCTCCACGTGTTGTAAGCAGGTTTTCATGACAACACTGCACTACCTGATCGATATAATCTCCGGCATCGCCAGTACGATTAGCAAGATACTCTATCGCTCCTGCTTTCATCGCCTTTACTGCACGTTCCGGACTGGCAGCATTATCTATAATGATGGTTTTTGATGCTATCCCATGCGAACCGTCAGATTTAAGATGCTGGATGAAGGTATCAAAATTAATTTGATCAACATGCGCTAAAATTACATCATTTTGGCTGGCATAACCTGCTAGGAATTTCATCTCAGACAAAGATGCAGAGCCTATTTTAAATGCAGGCTCTCTTATTGCATTGCAAACGTCTTCCGCAACGCTTGGGTCGTCGGATAAAAGCAGCAATGAAACACAAGCATCATTTTTCTGCGGCAAAACGCGCATTCTTGTTCCGTTCAATATCTTTACAAGAGATCCGTCTGAGTTCTTGGATTTTCTTAGTCCAAAAAAACACTCACGGGTTCAGACAAAACAACTAATTACCGCTATGGCACACCAAATCCGCTACAGGATTGAAAGTTATGCACTAATTCATTGAAAAGAAAAGTAGAGCGTATTTCCTTAAAATTTGGTTAAATTTCTAAGGAATCCCGTTAGATTCAGTCGTTTACTCGATTTTTCTCATATAAAATATGAAATTATTTCGACTTCTCTTGATCAACGTGCCGCTTCTCCAAGCTCTGTAACATGTCTGAAATTTCACCAGCAGGTTTACTAAAGCGCGCAAGTAAAAGGTAGAAGACAGGAACAACCCCGAGTGAGAGAATAGTCGAGAACATAACGCCCCCGATAATGACGACACCAATGGTTTCTCGGCTTTCAGCGCCGGCCCCGGTCGCCAAAGCCAGTGGAACAGCACCAAGTGCAGTTGAAATTGTTGTCATTAATATTGGGCGAAGACGAATAACCGATGCTTCAATAATTGCGTTTCTAAGCTCTAACCCTTCTTCTCGAAGCTGGTTTGCAAATTCAACAATCAAAATCGCATTCTTTGCGGTCAGTCCAATTAGCATGATCACGCCGATTTGGCTGTAGACATTAAGAGACAACCCTTGATACAGCATGGCTCCAAGCGCACCTGTAATGGCGAGAGGAACAGAGGTCATAATTATCACGGGATGAATAAAGCTTTCAAACTGGGCTGCCAATGCCAAGAAAACGACAAGAAACGCCGTAGCAAATGTAAACAGCATTGCACTACTAGACTCTTTAAATGTCCGGCTTAGTCCTCCATAGGAAATTCGTGCTTCATCGCCGGCTTCCTCCAAGACAAGGTTTTCCAGATATACGAGTGCATCCTCAAGAGTATAGTCAACACCTAGAGACGCGGTAATACGAATAGCGCGTAATCTGTCTGAACGTTTTAAAACACCAGCACCGGCAGTTTCTTCCAATGACACAAAGTTGCTCAAGGGAATAAATCTCTCGGAACGTTCAGAGCGCACATAGACTTTGTTCAAATCATTTTGTGTGGCACGGTCTTCTGCTCGCGCCCGCATAATCACGTCATATTGTTTGCCGCCTTGCTCATAACGCGTAACGGTGCGGCTTCCCATCAAGGTTTCTAGGGTTCGCCCAACAGTCTCGATGGAAACACCCAAGCTTGACGCACGATCTCGATCGATATCTACGCGGATTTGCGGTTGGCTTTCTGAATAGTCCTTATCCACATTCAGCAAATTGGGATTTTCTCTTGCTCGCTCGATAACTTTATCAACCCAGCCGTCTATGACATCGTATGAAGGGCCGCCAACAATTATCTGAACAGGTGCCTGAAAACCACGCTGCCCCAGACTTGCGGGATTAATGGCAAACGCGCGGACTCCAGGTACCGATAACAAACCTGGAAAAATTGATCTGACGATTTCTTGTTGCGATCTTTCCCGCTGCTCCCACGGCACCAATCTGGAAAACATAAACGCAGTGTTTACTGGTCCAGGGCGTGAGAAGCTCCCCACCAACGCAAATACACTTTCGGCCTCTCCGTTCTCCAGCAGAGGATTCATAATCTTTTCGATTTTGGTGACGTTTCTTTCCGTATATTGAAAACTTGCCCCTTCAACCGCTTTTACCGGAATAAAGAAAAAACCCCGATCTTCTGTTGGAGCAAACTCTTTAGGAAGCTGCTCATAAAGTTGATATGCGACGCCTGAAATTGCGATTGCTAAGGCAACTATCAAGACAGGAAAACGAACTGCGAACACCAGCCCAAATCTGTAAAACGCCTCGAGCTTGTCAAACAGGATTTCTGTTGAACGATAGAACAAACTTTCCTTTTCCTGCGCAACTAGAAGCTTTGAGCACAACATTGGCGTCAATGTCAGCGCAACAAAACTTGAGAACATAACAGCAGCGGCAACGGCAACACCGAACTCGCGAAACAACCTTCCAGTGACCCCGTCAAGGAAGGAGATTGGCAAAAAGACTGCGATTAACACAACTGTCGTTGCGATGACCGCAAAGGCAACCTGCTTGGCACCACGGCTAGCAGCGAGAAGCGGAGGTTCTCCCATTTCAATTCGGCGGTGAATATTTTCCAGGACAACAATCGCATCATCAACAACCAGCCCAATAGAAAGTACTAGCGCCAATAAGGTCAATACGTTGACAGAGTATCCCAGAACGGCAAGTATTGATAACGTTGCGATAATGGACACAGGAATTGCAACTGCTGGAATAAGGGTCGCCCTGAAAGAGCGAAGAAAAAGAAAAATGACAGCCACGACAAGAAGCATGGCAATTCCCAGCGCAAAGAACACTTCCTTGATTGACTGACTAATGAAAATCGATTGATCGTAGGAGACTTTCAAAGTGATGCTCGGCGGTAGCGTGCTTTGCAAACGATCGACGACTTCTTTCACACCGTCGGCAACCTCTAAAACGTTTGAACCTGATTGGCGGACAATACCAAGACCAACGGAGTCGTTCCCATTTACCCGCAACCCTGTACGCTCGTTAGCCGCACCAACCTCAACTTCCGCGACATCACCCAGTCGGATCAATCCCTGACCAGTATTGCGAAGGATAATCTGGCTGAATTCATCTGCTGTTTTCAAATCAGATTTGGTTCGAATATTAAATTCTTTTTCAACAGACTCTATCCGGCCGGAAGGAAGCTGGACATTCTGTGCGCGTATAGCATTTTCTAGATCCTGCACTGTCAGACTATGCGCCGCCAAAGCTTCTGTATTGATCCAGATACGCATAGCATAGCGACGTGCTCCGCCTATTCTTACGTTTGCAACCCCTTTCACGGTCGACAACGGGTCGATCAAGTTACGTTCGGCAAAATCTGTAAGTTCCAGTGGGCTCATTTGATCACTGGACATTGAGAGCCACATGATCGGTCGCGCATCACTTTCTGTTTTGGAAATGCGTGGCGAGTCCGCTTCATCGGGAAGCCGGGAGAGTATTCGTGATACACGAGCGCGCACGTCATTTGTCGCAGACTCAATATCCCGAGACAAATTGAACTGTACATTGATTGAAGAAGATTCTTCGCGACTACTAGAGTTTATTCGCTCAACCCCGCCAATTCCAGCCACAGCATCTTCTATTATCTGCGTAATTTGGCTTTCAATGATGTCAGCTGAGGCACCGCGATAAGAAGTACTGATAGACACATTTGGTTTATCGACGTTTGGATACTCACGAACGCTCAACGACTGGTAGGAAAATAATCCAAAAAGAACAAGGACCAAAGACAACACAATCGCTAGCACTGGTCTCTTTATGGAGATATCAGAGAGCTTCATTGATTTGCCTCACCAATAAGGGGCAACATTTCAGAAATTCGTTTCTCAAGATTTAATGTGACTTTCCGTCCATCCCTGATTTTCTGCAAACCTTCAGTGACAACGACATCCCCGACACCCAGCCCAGACAACACCTGAACCCAACCTTGAACTCGTTGACCGACTTCAATCTCGACCCGCTTAACAGTTCCATCTTTAACTGAAAAAACAAACTGACCGGCCGGTGACACTGTAATCGAATGTTCTGGAACCAATAAAGCATTTTTCTCTATGCCTGTTTCAAGTATCACAGACAAAAACATGCCTGGCTTTAGGGCACGATCTTCATTGGACAAGTTTCCGCGCACGCGAACAACACGGGAGACAGGATCTACGCGTGATCCAATAGAGAGGACTTTGCCTTTAAACTGCCTGCCCTTATAGGCGACACTTTGTGTAGAAAATTGCTGCCCCGTCTTCACATGCGCCAAATGGATTTCCGGCAAATAGAAATCCAGTTTCAGTTTAGAAATATCATCCAGTGTGGTGATCATGTCACCCGGGCGAACCAACGCACCGGCACTTACTTCGCGAAATCCGACGACGCCAGTAAAAGGCGCCTTAATTACATATTCTGATAATCTTGCCTTATCAGCTGAGACTTTTGCCTGTTCAACTTGCATTTCCGAGAGCAGTAAATCTACCCGTGCTTTAGGGGCGTTGCCGCTTTTGTATAGTTTAACAGCCCGTTCATATAGCTTCCGACTGTTTCCAAGAGCTGCGACAGATTCTGCAACCTCTGCTTTTGCTTCAGTCGCATCCAGAAACACTAACGGAGTTCCTTTAGTAACGATATCTCCATCACCAAACGTAAGTTTTCGTATCTTAGCTGTAATTTTCGACGTCAAATTGACAGATTCATTTGCATCAAGTGTCCCGACAGCCGTCACAATTCGTGGTAAATCTCTGACAATGGATGCAGTTCCGATCACGGGAACTGGTCTAGATCCTTTGTGTTTTTTGACTGAGGTAGCTTCTTCTTTTGCTAAAAAAGGAATATGGTCACGATAATACCACCCCGATGCTCCAAGAGCACCCAACAGAACAAGAATAATTATTTGATTTATTGTTTTCATTCTCAGCCTTTACGCGACTTTTTAGAAATATTTCAAGACACTATTTGAACTGGTTTGAAATATCTGACAAACAGTCCATAACACTTGCCCTTAATTTGAAACAGGTTTCTTTCATGGTTACACATCTGTTCACACATCGCGACTGTCTTTTTCATGACACCGGTTACGAACACCCGGAAAAAGCTGACCGTCTACGAATGGTTTGGCAATATCTGGAAGAAGAAGAATTCGAGAACATTGTTCACCACGAAGCCTCTATGGGAGACACATCCCTTTTAGAACTTGCTCATACCGTTGACTATATCAATTCTATCAAAGCCGCTCGGCCCAGCTCTGGAATTATCCAACTAGATCCCGATACATTTATGTCTCCTGGAAGCTATGACGCCGCTCTGCGCGGTGTCGGTGCTGTGCGCGACGCAGTTGATCTTGTGATGACACAATCAAAGACAAATTCTTTTTGCGCAATTCGGCCCCCAGGGCACCATGCAGAGGCCGATAGAGCCATGGGATATTGTCTCTTCAACAATGTTGCTATTGCTGCTCTTTACGCACAAAAAGCATACGGTATCGAGCGAGTGGCCGTTGTAGATTTTGATGTTCACCACGGAAACGGCACACAGGCAATTTTTGAAAACGATCCCAGTCTTTTTTACGGCTCTACCCATCAGGAAGCGCCTTTCTATCCGGGGACAGGTCATAAACACGAAACAGGTGTTGGCAATATTGTAAACTCACCGTTGCCTGAGGGCTCAGGTAGCAACGAATTTCGAGCTGCGATTGAGCGAGATATCCTACCTGCTCTTATAAATTTTGATCCTCAGCTTCTCATTATCTCCGCAGGATTCGATGGTCATCATCAGGATCCCCGTGCTGGCTTAAATTTGGACGAAGCCGATTACGTCTGGGTATCAGAGAAACTGCTAGAAATTGCGGCAAACTGTTGTGATGGCCGCGTGATTTCAGTGCTCGAAGGGGGCTATGATCTCGTTGGTCTTGCACAAAGCGCGGCAGTGCACGTGAAAGCGTTGCTAGAAGTATAAAGGCGGAGTATAAGGTCACAAAGGAGAAGCTATGTCTGAGTCGAACGGAATTCCCGCGGATATCATTGAGTTAAGCTTTGAAGCCGCGCTTCAGGAATTAGAACAAATTGTTGAAAAATTGGATTCTGGTAGAGTTGATCTGGACCAATCCATTGACATCTACACGCGTGGTTCTCAGTTAAAACAACATTGCGAAACCAAGTTGCGCATGGCGCAAGAGCGAGTGGATAAAATCGTTGCCCAAAATGGGACCATCTCAACCCAACCGGCGAATGTGGAATGATCCAGTTTTGCCCTGACTTTATGCAAGCTTGAGTAATTTTATGGAAGACAAATTTTCTGCAGCGCTGCGCCAAACAGCTCAGTTAATGGATCGTGAGTTAGATGCTCTTCTACCGGAAAGCACTAACCCGGAATGGCAATTACATGATGCTATGCGCTATGCTGTTTTGTCAGGCGGAAAACGCTTGCGGGCATTCCTAGTTATTCAATGCGCTGACTTGTTTGATGTTGCGCGTGAATACTCCGTGCCCGTAGCTTGTGCTCTTGAGATCATGCACACATATTCTCTTGTACATGATGATCTTCCCTGCATGGATGATGATGATCTACGGCGCGGCGTCCCAACTGTTCACAAGAAATTCGACGAAACCTTAGCTGTACTTGCTGGCGATGCCTTGCAAACTTTGGCTTTCGAGATCTTGGCTGACCCAAAAACACACCCTTCAGGCAGTGTGCGCGCCGAACTTGTTCGAAAACTTGCGCAAGCTGCCGGCGGCCACGGAATGGTTGGCGGACAAACGATGGACATCTACGCTAACGCTTCAGAAATTTCAGTTCCCGTAATTACGCGACTACAGCAACTAAAAACCGGAGCGTTGATAGCCTTTGCCTGTGAGGCTGGCGCTATTTTAGGACACGCTGCTCCAGCCCAGATCACATCGCTTCGTGCATATGCCCATGATTTGGGACTCGCTTTTCAGATCACCGACGACATATTGGATGTGGAAGGTGAGAGCACTGAAATGGGTAAAGCTACAAGAAAAGATGTCGATGCTGGAAAAGCAACGTTTGTCTCCTTGTTAGGATTGGAAAAGGCTAAAATCCATGCCAACATGCTTGCTGGCCAAGCCTCTAATCACCTTTCAATATTTAGAAACAATGCTGATTTATTGCGCGATGCTGCGACATTTACAGTACAAAGAAAAAAGTAACGGCGAGCCTTATTGTGACAGAAACCTCCAACACTCCCTTATTGGATCAAGTAACTGAACCAAAGGATATGCGCCAGTTTTCGGTTCAGCAACTCATTCAGGTTGCTGATGAATTACGCCGTGAAACCATTAGCGCTGTTTCCGTCACTGGCGGCCATTTGGGCGCCGGACTTGGTGTCGTAGAACTTACAGTCGCAATCCATCACGTTTTCAACACACCAGAAGACAGACTTATCTGGGATGTGGGGCATCAATGTTATCCCCATAAAATCCTAACGGGACGCCGTGACCGCATTCGTACATTGCGGCAACCAGACGGACTTTCCGGATTTACTAAACGCACTGAAAGTGAATATGACCCGTTTGGCGCGGCACATTCTTCCACGTCCATCTCAGCTGGACTTGGTATGGCCGTTGGACGCGATCTTCAGGGTCGCTCAAACAACGTAATTTCAGTGATTGGTGATGGGTCAATGAGCGCGGGAATGGCCTATGAAGCCATGAACAATGCCGGTGCAAGGGACAGCCGTCAAATCGTCATCCTTAATGACAATGACATGTCGATCGCCCCACCAGTTGGGGCAATGAGCGCCTATTTATCTCGGCTATTGTCCGGTCCCTCATACCGTAATATACGCGAACTGATGAAACAGTTGGCGTCGAAATTACCTGACCCGTTGGAACGCACAGCAAAAAGAGCTGAAGAATTCGCTCGCGGTATGGTTACGGGCGGCACGTTATTTGAAGAACTGGGTTTCTATTATGTCGGCCCTATTGATGGCCATAATCTGGAACATCTTATTCCTGTTCTGAAAAATGCACGGGACGCAGAAAACGGACCAATTCTTATTCACTGCGTTACCCAAAAAGGTAAAGGCTACGCACCCGCTGAAGCCGCTGCAGATAAATACCACGGCGTCTCAAAATTTGATGTGGTAACCGGAGCGCAAGCTAAAGCCATCCCTAATGCACCGTCCTATACTAAGGTTTTTGCAAACAGCTTAATTGCAGAGGCTGCTAAAGACGATAAAATTGTAGCCGTGACAGCAGCAATGCCTGATGGCACAGGTCTTGATCAATTTGCCAAAGAATTTAAAGGGCGTTGTTTCGACGTAGGCATTGCTGAACAGCATGCAGTTACGTTTGCGGCCGGTATGGCCACAGAGGGGCTTAAACCGTTTGTTGCAATTTATTCTACGTTTTTGCAACGCGCATACGATCAGGTCGTGCATGATGTTGCCCTTCAAAATTTACCTGTTCGATTTGCAATAGATAGAGCTGGCCTTGTTGGCGCTGATGGTGCGACACATGCGGGCTCATTCGATACGACTTTCCTTGCGACACTTCCCAATATGGTTGTGATGGCGGCAGCAGATGAAGCAGAACTGGTACATATGGTTGCAACGGCTGCGGCATATGACGCAGGTCCGATTTCATTCAGATATCCACGAGGTGAAGGTGTGGGAGTTGATCTACCTGAAACCGGCAAACCTCTTGAAATTGGCAAAGGTCGTATAGTCAAACAAGGCAGCAAGGTTGCTATATTGTCCTTTGGTACACGTTTGGGCGAAGCAACAAAGGCAGCCGAAAAACTGGACGGGTTGGGACTTTCAACAACTGTTGCAGATGCACGTTTCTGCAAACCTCTTGATGAAGATCTAATTCGCACTTTGGCGACAGAGCATGAAGTCCTCATCACCATCGAAGAGGGTTCTGTCGGCGGATTTGGAAGCCACGTATTGCACTTCCTCGCAATGAACGCTTTGCTGGAAAACGGATTAAAGGTTCGCCCTCTTTGTATGGCCGACACCTATATTGATCAGGACAAGATCGAAAATATGTATGATCTCGCTGGCCTCAATGCAGAGCAAATTGTTGACGCTGTCCAAAGTGCACTGAATATAAAATCTGAAGAAACAACCACTATTTCTGCAATCTAGATAGGTTTCGCATGTCTACTGAAAGACTGGATTTGGAACTTGTTGCCCGCGGGTTTGCGGATAGTCGGGCAAAAGCACAACGTTTGATAAAAGAGAACCGCGTGCAAGTGAACGACGAACCCGCAAAGAAAACCAGTCAGAAAGTCAGTGCTGAAGCTCAAATCGTAGTAGAGGCGCGAGACCGCGAATGGGTGGGGCGTGGCGCGTACAAATTGCTCGCGGCCCTTGATCATTTCAGATTTGACCCCAGAGGCCTTGTTGCAGCTGATATCGGAGCCTCAACTGGCGGGTTTTCAGAGGTATTATTAAGTCGGGATATTGCAAAAATTTATGCGGTTGATGTAGGACACGGGCAACTTCACAGGAGCCTACTTACGGATCCAAGATTGATTAATCTGGAGGGGGTCAACGCAAAATCTCTCAACGTTCAGGTAATCGAGGACCCGTTAGATATGGTGGTCAGTGACGTAAGCTTCATTTCGTTGAAGAAAGCACTTCCAGCGCCTTTGTCTCTTTGCAAAACCGGGGCATCTCTTACAGCGCTCATTAAACCACAATTTGAAGTGGGCAAACAAAATCTTGGTAAAGGCGGCATCGTTAAAGATCCATCGCTTGCCGAAGCTGTACGCCTAGATATGGAGCAGTGGATAAACTCACTTCCCGGCTGGAAATGTCTAGGTACAATCGAGAGCCCTATTACAGGGGCCGACGGAAATCGCGAATTCTTATTAGGGGCTATTTATGATGCTTGAGCTTGAAATTACAGAATTGGGAGCGAGCGGTGACGGGATCGGCTTTCTCGAAGGCAACCAATATTATGTCCCCTTCACTATGCCTGGCGATCACGTTCAGATCGAGAACCCTGAAAAACGAGGCAACGGTTTTTTAGCAACTTTGGTAAATATACTAACCCCATCGAGCAATAGAAGCACACCGAAATGTCGTCATTTCGGAACCTGCGGTGGATGCAGCTTGCAACATATCGGCGACGCAGAGTTAGCGGATTGGAAGCAAGCACGTATAGAAAGCACACTCCAAAAAGCTGGCATTGTGAATACTCTCGTCAATCCAACGATCACTAGCCCTGAAAATTCACGACGACGGGTCGAATTTGTTGCCGCCAAGCGAAAGAAGGGCGTCATGATCGGCTATCACCTTCGCCGGTCGAAACAGATATTCGATGTTGGTGAATGCCCCTTGATCAAACAACAAATTCTTGCGCTCGTTAAACCACTTCGCGCGATGCTGCCCACTGTCATGCCGCGTAACAGCAAGGCAAGACTGACAATTACAGACACCACAAACGGCTTGGATTTACTTATTACAGCAAGCTTTTCTATAGATCTTGAAGCCAGAGAAATCCTCGCAAACTTTGCTCAAACAAACAAACTTTGCCGGATTTGTTGGTATGATGAAGAAGAAAAATTACTTGAGCAAGTTTCGGCAATACGCCCAGCGGAAATTGCCATTGGATCCAAACAAGGACTCATCCCCCCCGGCGGTTTTTTACAAGCAACCCTAGAGGGTCAGGAAGCACTCATACGTCTCGCCCTTGAAGCTCTCCCTTCAGGAGCCAAAATTTTGGATCTGTTTTCCGGTTGCGGCAGTTTTTCTCTGCCGGCAGCCCACCAGGCAAAAGCAGTACGAGCAATCGAGGGAGATGAAGAGCTAATTTTTGCGCTTCAAAACGCGGCAAACAAATACATGTTACCGATTACCACGGAAACACGTGATTTATTTCGAAATCCGCTGATACCAGATGAGCTGAATAAATTTGATGCCATCATAATAGATCCCCCGCGAGCAGGTGCCACAGCACAAGTTGAAGAAATCGCTAGTTGCAATGTTCAACATGTGGTTTTCATTTCTTGTAACCCGGTTAGTTATGCAAGAGATGTAAAATTGCTCATTGACAACGGATATGAATTGAAAGAAGTCACACCGATTGACCAATTCCGTTGGTCATCCCATGTAGAGCTATTTTCAGTACTTGAAAAAACGTAAACCATTATTTTTTAAGCGCAGATTTTAGGGAGAATGGCATAATTGGCTCAGACTGTACGGCCCCTATTATGGGGCCACTAACGTAATCGACGTCGATTAGAAAGGCCCGACGAGCAAGAGCATCATTTTCAAGGTCTAACCAGTAAGTGCGTACACCAGCAGCCTGGGATTTTGACACCAATGGCTCGATCCATAACAAATCCTGTTCTTCATTTCCTTTGAAGGCTATACCAAATACTGGCAAGTCCGAAATAATGTCGAAATCGTCCCATCCATCTTCTACTACGAAGACAAAACCGAGCACTAGGGGGTTTATGGTCGTTAAGATCTGCCTTAAACGGCTGTTCAATAGTCCTGATTTAACATTGCTTACTGCAATCACAATGTGATGCTGACTGTAGACTGGAAGAGCCTTTAGAAAGCTCGCATATTTCAAACGTCGATATGCATGCGCCATGGTTTCAAAATCTACAGGAACCATCAAAATTGGTTTTTTCCGCAGACCACCGAGTTGCTTCAATGCAAATTCGGTTTCTTTCAAAATCTTAAAATCGAGTTCAGCCCTCATATCTGCTGTGCCATTTAAGACTGCGTCATTAGCCTCAAGCATTTTACGGCCCGTATCATCTTGCCTACAGGGTAGTACCTCAATCATGGACATGATTTTTTTTACGTTATTTATCATGGGCCTATAACTGACTAAAAGGGAAGGTTCTTCCTTTTCTTTAAACTCCAGCTCAACTTCCGGAGTAACCGGATCACTTGCGCCTTGTAAATATTCGACCAGTTCTTCAAGATTTTGGCAATGATCTATAACTCCCATCAAATCAACATCAATAAACATTGCCGTAACATTGATTAAATCCGCCTCTGGCATTTCTCCGAACAGTAGCTGGAACAGTTCCTGCGCCAACTTGTTCGCACGTATCATGCCTTCCTCTTTAGAGGTGTTTGCAAAGATGAGGACAAAATGCCCTTCATCCAATCGAAGAAACATGTCCAGCTTTGATAGCTTTTTGGTAAAGAATGCCTCTACCGCAAATTCCACACGTTTTTCAATGGCTTTCCAATGTTTATTGTATTTAGCTTTGAGTTCTTCGAGCCCTACAATTTGTAAGCTGCTCGCCATTAATGATTTAACCGCTTGTTCTTTATTTTGACCAAATGCGGACAAAAAATGCGTGAGTTCACCGATTTCATGGTGTTGTACGACACCTTGATCTGGTTTCAATTCTGCGAATTTGTTTTTCTGTTTGTTGTTCATCTACCAGATCACTTTAACCCATTCCGCACAGTTGCCGTTTTTCTGAATATTCTCATATAGATCGGAAGTTTTACATTCGCAGTATCTCGTATAAAAATAGTTAATTTTTAGAGACCATATAGCGCTCGCTGGATTTAACTATGAAACATTCTAAAAAATTTGATGCGTTTATAAAGATCCTGTTAACAGCCTTATGAGATACTTCTTACATAGCTTGATTCTGTAACCAATTTGAATAGATAAAAGCAACGTATTCAAGCGGTTTCACGCAACACATAGATGTAGGTGAACAGGATGGGATCAGTCGTTGACTTATATGCACAAGAATTTGGCGAAGCAATTTCTAGTGCAACAAATCTAGTTTTAACGCGTCCACTGGACGAGTTTCACATTGCCCTTATCCAACAGACATTTGACAAATATCACAATCTTCACTTTTGGTGTGGTTATTCTATTCTCGATCAATTTCCACCATTACTAAAACGTAACGTGATGTCCTCTCGTGGCAACAAACGTCTTGGTGCCGTTCTTTTCTGCCGCGAGCCTGACCAAACTCACTTTGTCTTTCGGGATCTTCAACAAAATTTCCGACTGATAAATACCAGTGGCCATACTGTCCTTATGGAAGAAGATCTAGAGGTACTTTTGGACCGCTTTCATAATACACTCCAACATTAAGACAGCTCCTTGCCTGCACCAATTTACAAGCTATAGTATGACACTTGTAATTCGTTTAATGGCATATTTATGAATACCCACACCCTTGATACATCCGGCCTAAACTGCCCACTTCCCGTCCTCAAAGCTAAAAAAGCTATTAAGGAATTGCGCGGCGGAGACACTCTTGTTGTTATTGCAACTGATCCTGCGTCCTACATTGATTTTGGGCATTTCTGCCATGTATCAGGACATTCGCTCATATCCAAAACTGAAGAAGAGGGCATATTTACATATGTCATCAGCGTGAAACCCTAAGCAAGACAATTTACTCGCCTTCACTTCCAAGTTCATTATGGACAGGTTGTGATTGCGCTTTGCTGATCCCTTCAGGTGGGATGTAGGGCTCCGGTTGGTCAGCGCCAGCGCCGCCATATATTGACATTGATGGGAAGGCAAATCCACTACCGGCGCTTTCCACAATATGTTTAATCGCGAAAGCAAAATCCTGCTTAATATTCAACCACTCCCCCCAATTGGTTGTTCGGGTGAAGCAATAAATCATGATATCTATACTGCTATCATTGAAGCTGTCAGTCACCACAAACAAAGTCGCTTCGTCAGGTTGTGCAAAGTCAGCATTACCCAACAAATACTCCTGAATACGGTTCGTAATTTCCTGCAACTGAGCCACCGACGTTGAATATTCAACCCCTATTTTCCAATAGATGCGACGATGGGTCATTTCGGAAAAATTAGTAACAGCCTTATCGGCAAAAACAGCATTTGGAACAATAGTTGGGGCCTTGTCAAATCGCCGGATCATTGTGGAACGGAAACCGATTTTCTCAACCGTGCCTTCCACTATGTCTGAAACTAAAACCCAGTCGCCAACACGAAACCGCTTCTCTGCAAGGATCAAAAAGCCACTGATAAGATTTTTGAAAAGGTCCTGTGCGCCGAGGGCGACGGCAACGCCGACTAGTCCAAAACCTGCAATGATTGGTCCAACTTGAATTCCCCACAACTCCAATATTGTGGCCAATCCCAAACCGATGATAATCCCTTTTAGAACTTTGACGATAAAGGAGACCATCTCTTGCGAGAATATTTCCTCAAGCTTTCCAAATAGGAACGTCAGCGGAGTTATCAGGCAGAACAATCCCCAAAATATATTGTATACGACGAGTGTCCGGGTGAGGTTTTCTGCGATCCCGTTTAAGCCACCTTCACCTGACATTCCGCTTATTTCCATGGCGGCATAAACACCCACAACAATGGGAACAAAGCGGATTGGGCCGTCAAGTGCCGCAATCACTTGATCATCGAGTTCATTCTTTGTTTTCTGCGCATAAGCGGCAAGCCTCTTCATTACAAATCGCGTAAACACCCCACGCAAAAGAAGCGCCAGAAACAAAACTCCAATCGCCGGGATTATTGAATTTAGATCGACACCCCAAAATCCTTGTGTCCACACTTCTTGGACAATTTTCCAGAATTTTTCGACGCTATTTTCCAATAGATTTATCCACCAATTTCGAGTTCAAATACACTCTGGGTAAAAGCTTAACTGAACTTATGCGCTCAAACCGTTCTTTGCAACAATCTGTAAGAATTGATCAACTTCATCCTCAGTCGTATTCCAAGAAGTAACAAGCCGAACGTCACCTTCGTCTTTTGGCCCCATCACATAGAATAGAAAACCTGCATTTTCCAAATCATCAATCGTTGTCTCTGACAAACGAGTAAAAATAATATTTGCTTGCACAGGATAGACTGGATTGCAGCCCTCTATACCTCTAAGCCCCGTCTCCAATCGTGAAGCCATCTTGTTTGCATGACTTGCCATTTTCAGCCATAAATCCTCTTCAAGATATCTCTCTAGCTGGGCAGACAAAAACCGTAATTTTGAGAAAAGGTGGGCCCCACGCTTACGGCGAAACTCAAACTCTTTTCCTTTTTCAGGGTCAAAGAAAATCACGGCCTCTACGGACATTGCTCCGTTTTTCGTAGCTCCGAATGACAAGACATCAACGCCAGCGTTACACGTCACTTCTGCTGGGTTGCAGCCAAGTGTTGCAATCGCATTCGCAAACCGAGCTCCGTCCATATGCAAACCTAAATCGTGTTTTTTAGCAACATCACTAATGGCTGAGACCTCGTCCGGCGTATAAATGGTACCGCATTCATTGGCTTGCGTAATGCTGATCACGGCGGGCTGTACGTGATGAACGTTCCCAGCGTTGGAACGCTTTAACGCCGACTGCAATTGTGCAGGGTGTAATTTTCCATCATCGCCATCCAACAAAACCAGCTTTGCACCATGCGTATAAAACTCAGGTGCGCCGCATTCATCGCCATCAATATGTGCAAGGCGGTGGCAATAAATCGAGCCATAGGGCGGTGTCATTACACTCAAACCCAAAACATTTGCTGCGGTTCCTGTGGCAACTGGAAAAGCCCGCAAATCACATCCGAATAGATCCTGAAAATTATGTTCCATCCGAGTAGTTGTTTCGTCATTACCATATCCAAGTGCCGGGCCATCGTTTTCACTTTGCAAGACTGACATAAGTTCAGGGCAAACCGGGGCCGCATTATCACTGGCGAAATTAATTTTCTTTTGGCTTTGCATTTCTACTCTAATTCCCTTTAGTCACAATCAGAGGAATAGATCGAAAACCCCATGCTTGCTGAGCTTCAAAAGCCCCAATTTCAAAATTTTGCAGCTGATCAATCGCAGCAATTACCCAAATAAAATGTTTTTCAACAATCATTCGCTCATCTGAGGCGGACGGCATTGCCTTCCCATCTGGATGAGAGTGGAAAACACCGATAATTTCATCTTTGTTATTTCTGAGTTCTCGCTCAAGTGAAATTCGCGAAGACGGGTCCACCTCAAAAAATTTGTTTTTATTGTCTGCAATATTATCAGCAAAGACTACCCGACTAACTTTGTGGTCTTTGTCAACATCCCTCGTCCCAACCAGTAACGCACAGGCCTCTTCTGGAAAGCACATAACAGTGTGCTCCCGAAGTTCCTCCAGCTGATTAGATGAAAGAATTATCGACATCTAGTTTTTAAGAACTATCTGACCAACTGTTGCACCCGAATTGGGGTCAATCACGATAATTTTTCTAGGTGCCCCTTCCAGGTCTCCGTATATGATCAACAGATTGCCTTCACTCTGTTTGATATCCAGAACCTTCATTCCTGATTGAGGAGGAATTTCAACTGTCCCGTAGCTATCTGATACGGTCGGCACACTGACTTCAGACTGTTGTGAGATTTCTGTATTTTCTGACGTATTGGCTGTTCTCTTGTATATTGTCACAATGAGAATTACGGCCACGCCAACGATCAAAATTCCCAATATTGAAACCACCCATTTCAAAAAAGTGGTGTTAGGAACGTCTTCTTCTGTCATAAGAGCATTTATCCATTTATTTATCCGGTCTGAATCATATGCCATCACCTGAAGGTACACATCAAGTTGAAGTTTTAGAAAGTGACGTAGGCGAGCGCCTGGATCGCTTTCTGGCAGATCGTTTAGGAGACTTTTCTCGCAACCGGATTAAGCCACTTGTTAAAGAAGGACACACACTGAAAGATGGAAAAGTATTTACGGATCCCTCGAAAAAGGTGCGTCTTGGTGAGATTTATCAGATAACAATTCCTGCTGCGGTAGATCCTGATCCGATACCCCAGGATATCCCACTCGACATCGTTTTCGAAGACGAACATCTAGTTGTGGTCAATAAGCCTGCGAATATGGTTGTTCATCCTGCTGCTGGTAATTGGAGTGGCACTCTCGTAAACGCGCTGTTATTTCATTGTGGGGATAGCCTTTCAGGGATTGGTGGCGTTAAACGTCCAGGTATTGTTCACCGCATCGACAAAGAAACCAGTGGCCTGATGGTGGTTGCCAAATCGGATCAAGCACATCAGGGTCTTGCTGCCTTGTTCGAAGCCCACGATATTGAACGGACCTATAAAGCTATAGTATGGGGACGTGTATATCCGACTTCTGGCAGGATTGAAGCAAATTTGGGACGTGACCCGCATAACAGAAAACGAATGAGCGTGGTAACCGGCGGTAAAACTGCTGTAACCCATTATGAACTTGAAGAAAGTTTCGCGGACATCGCTTGCCTCGTTCGCTGCAAACTGGAAACAGGTCGAACTCATCAGATAAGGGTCCATATGGGCCATATCGGTCACCCGTTGGTTGGCGATCCGGTTTATACGCGCCCTAAACTCAGCAGAACGAAATCCCTTCCAGAATCTCGACAAAATGTGATCAGAGAATTCTCGCGTCAGGCTCTACACGCGCAAACACTTGGTTTTGTGCATCCCATCACACACAAACCCTTGAAGTTTGAGGTAGAATTCCCAAATGACATAAAGAAATTGCTGACAGCGTTTCGGGGATAAAGTGCGGCGTCATCAAATTGCCAAACTTAATTCCTAGATTTTGTCAGACAGGGATTTCTAATTAACCCGGCTTCACGAAGAGGGTAAAGGAAATCTGCTGATATCAATGGAGAGGGTAAAGCAATATGAGCCAAACAGGTGTACCGGTTATTTCCCCAGAAGGCGGATTAACTCGCTATCTTCAAGAAATTCGTAAATTCCCAATGTTGGAACCAAACGAAGAATATATGTTGGCTAAGGCTTGGAAGGATCGTGAAGATTCTGAAGCTGCTCACAAAATGGTAACCAGCCATCTACGTCTCGTTGCAAAGATAGCGATGGGATATCGCGGCTATGGTTTACCTGTTGGTGAATTGATTGCCGAAGGTAATGTTGGCATGATGCAAGCCGTGAAGCGTTTTGAGCCTGAAAAAGGGTTCCGCTTGTCAACCTACGCAATGTGGTGGATCCGTGCCGCTATACAAGAATACATTCTGCGCACTTGGTCCCTTGTTAAAATGGGAACAACCGCTGCACAGAAAAAACTGTTCTTCAATTTACGTAAAATTAAAGGCCAGATTGAAGCCATTGAAGAAGGTGATTTAACACCAGAACATGTTGAAACCATTTCAACGAAACTGGGTGTCTCTGAGACTGAAGTTATAAACATGAACCGTCGGCTTACAGCCCCGGATCATAGCCTTAACTCTCCAATGAGAGCAGATACCGAAGGCGAGTGGATGGACTGGCTTGTGGATGAAAGCCCAAGTCAGGAGACTATCTATGCCGAGAACGAAGAGCTCACACACCGTAAAGCTATGCTTGAAGGTGCTATGGATTGCTTGAATGATCGCGAGAAACATATCATCACCGAACGTCGGCTTCGTGAAGATCCACTAACTTTGGAAGACCTAAGTAAACAATACAATATTAGCCGGGAGCGTGTTCGCCAGATTGAAGTAAGAGCGTTTGAAAAACTTCAAAAAGCCGTACGTGCAAAAGCATTTGAAGATCGCGTAAATTAAGAACACAAAAAGGCCGCGCATTTAAAACGCGGCCTTTTTATTTTCTAAATCGCCACACCTACTGTTTTATTTTACCGGTATAACGTGCAATTTTCCATATCGGACACCGGTTTGGGAAATAATATCATTCGCCATATCATGAACCTGTTTTCCCGTTCCTGACAGAATGGTTGCCTCCAGGCAGTTCTCCGCATCAATATGAAGATGTAAGGTTGCTGCTGGTATTTCGTGATGGTGATGCTGTGCCTCTATCAACTTAGATGACAAAAGTCGTTCTTTGTGATTGTAGACATATGACACGCACCCAACACATTTTTCGAGATCAGTATTGGTCCCTGTTTCATGGGACAGCATGTGTCTCAGCGCATCACGGATCCCCTCAGACCGGTTGGAATACCCCTTCAATGAGATATATTTGTCAAATTCCTCTAACAAATCATCTTCGATGGTTATGGTTATTCTCTCCACAGCTTCCTCCGGTGTTGCACTTGCAAAAAACTTGAGTATGATAAATAAAAAATTCATCATACTCACTAATAATTCGTTTTCCTACCGGGAGCATCAAATGAAACGCACATTTATTTTAGCCGCAACTTTTGCGGGCCTTTTTGCAACGCCTGTGCTTGCCCATCCAGGGCACACGGTTGCGGGCGACCTTGCTACCGGACTTATGCATCCTTTTCTAGGTCTTGACCATATTCTTGCAATGCTTGCTGTAGGGTTACTTGCTGTGCAATCAGGCGGAAAAGCAAAATTCGCACTTCCGGCTTTGTTTGTTGGTGTCATGATTGTTGGTGGATACGCGGGTCTTTCTGCCCTTAACGTTCCATTTGTTGAACAAGGCATACTCGCATCTGTTATCCTTCTGGGAGTTGTCATTGCAGCAGGCGGTAAATTATCACTCGGCATCAGCGCACCGATGGTCGCTGCATTTGCCCTCTTTCATGGTGCAGCTCACGGCATGGAAATGGCCGTTGATACCTCTGCAATGGCCTATGGTTCAGGCATGATTGCAGCAAGTACACTGCTTCATTTTGCAGGCATGGGTGTCGGACAGTTTGCCCCCCATCTTCTCCGCTATGCAGGCGCTGCAGTAGCCGTTGCTGGCTTTGGCCTTGCAGTTGCGTAGCTAAATTAATAAGGGCGGTAATTGCCGCCCTTATTCTTCTAATCTATCCCCGATGTATTTATCGCGAGAACCCAGCAGCCGATGACATAGCGATATATCCCATCGGTTTCATTGCTTTACAAACGCATTCATCAGGGTTGCCATAGAGTGTGCATTTTGTTGGCTGCAACACACCCATAAAGCTTTTGGCAAATTTACTACCGAAGTTCTTCATATGAACCATTGTTGCATCTGAATCTACGTAGCGTTCGAAAATGTGGCAGGCCTTTTCGTCTTCACTTAGTGACCATTCGTAGTTAAGAGCGCCTGGCTCATCCGCCAATGTCGCCTCACTCATCGTCACCATCAACTCTTTAAGTTCGTCCAATTTACCTTCTGCAACACTTGCTTCGATAATCCAGTATACGTATTCAGACATAACGCTTCCCTTAGTTGTTTTTGTGTTTAATTGAAAACACTATACCAACAAAAATTTAGAGAAGACTAAGATAGTCAGCTTTTTGGTGTTTTTTTGTTTTTACCAGCCGAAGGCTGTATTTTCGAATCTTCAATGATTTGAGCGCCCCATTCTTCAATCATCTTAGAACGCCGTTTTTCAAGACGCTTTATATGTTGCTTTGCTTGCACCTCATAGAAAGCAAGAACCACCGTTGGGACACCCCACAACAGAAAAGCAGCAACACCTGCCCCGCCATACATCATCAGCCACATATATGGATCTGAGAGAAGATCAAGCGCTTGATCTATTGTGTGGCCACGCTCCCATAGAAATCCTAATGCAGGTATGACACCTGCCAGGTTCAGCGCAATCATAGAGGCAATTGTTCCAGGAACGCGGGCAGGATTTGCAAATCTTGCGATGATGCTGGGGATCATACCCACTGCAAGGACGATAATAGTCGGGGGCGCGAACACCGAGCCCAGCGCGATAAACACAAGAAGCGGGACGTACCCTTTTGCTCCAGTTTTGCTTTGTGCATCAGTTGACATTATGCACTACCTTAAAAAATACATATAGGATAAGCCCATACTGGAAAGTAGGGCTGCGATAGACATAATGGAGGCAATCCAGTGGCCGTATTTATGCGCGGCGTATTTTCTGGCGATTGTTCCATTCTCTAACGCCGTTATATTGTTTACGATTGAAGCAAATGATGTAATTGCTTGATCATACTCACTCGCATCACGTTTCAAATTATTCTTTAGATCCATTTCCTTCAAAATAAGTTCGATATTTCCCCGTTCTATTACCTTATCCAGTTTCTTTTTCAAAAACTCGCGCCGAATATCTGAATGAATTGTATTGATGATAGGTGTAAGCGCAGACTTGACCCACAGGCACAAACCAGGTTTGGGAGATGGGCTCAACAGATGTTGCATGCGGCCAAGTATCATAACTAAGTTCAATGTGTAATCCACATCCTTTAGTGGAATAGTCGAGAGTTTATGAAACATTTTTTGCGTGTTAGGTGTTCGAGTTGCAACAAACGCAGATATATGACGATCGAATGGATTTATTTTACCATTCTCCTTAAGAGCCAGCTGTTCGAGGAGATCTATGAGTTTTTCAGCGTCACTAACATAACTTCCCTTCAGTACTGGACTCATACAACCCAGTCTGGTGTTCAATTCGTACAAACAACGTTCTAAACCAAAACCCAGATCTTCGCGTTTTTCCATATACGCGAAACACTCGGTCACCTTTCCTATTCCAACCCAGCTATCATCTTTGCGTCGGCCCCCTTCAGTTTTCTGAAGATCACTATAGACAGCGTCAACTAAAACACCACCTTCCAACAATTCAGCTATAGCTGTTTTGACCGCCCCTTCATTACGAAATGCATATGCTAATACTCCCCCTAATCCTCCACGAGAGAAAGACGACTCACGATACCAAAAGGCACCTTGGCTATCTAGAATAGCACTGGCTTTGGCCACAGATTGAAGCTCTCTTCTCCGAGCGCCTCCTGATCCCCGGCCCCCAGTCGCAATGCTGTCTGCCAGTCTTGCCCCCGCATCCTTATCATTCAGGGAATTTCGGACCCAGCTTTCGATTTTGCCCCCCTCAAGCAAAGAATATGCCTGCGCAGGGCGGCGTGTCATTGCTAATGCTAATACTCTGGGCGATAAGTATTCATTTCCGTCAAAAACAAGTGGCCCTGGTGCTTGCCTATCGCCAAAACCGGGTCGAGGACGCTCATATACACCATCCCTCCATCGGATCAGCACATCCAAATTCCAACGACGGGAAGGGTCATCATTCAAGAGGCCCGCCAATAAAAAGCTAACGCGAGAGGATGCCGGTATTTTTGGAACCAAAACCGCATATGTACCGTGCATTAATTTTGCTGCATACAGTTCTGCAGGCGTTCGGCCTTCACCAGGATGGGTCCCTCCCAACATGTGAACAATCATCACCCCAAGAGCATAAATATCAGTCATCAAACTGCCTTCACCGCGACCATCGGCAAGGGCATTTGCACTTTCTAATGGCTCGTAAACGGCAGCCTGCAGCGATCCCGGCGGGGTGGATACACACTCCCCTACCGCTACACCGGAATTTCCCTCTTCCATGTAGAAGACATTATCAGCACGAATATTTCTATGGCTGATCTCGCGAGAGGCCAAATTGATTATGACGTCGACTATTCTTGGAACAATCACCCCGAGGACTACCTGTTCGGACAATCCCTTGCCTTCAGTGAAGGCATAACCACCAACGGGCAGATCAAACACGAAAACATATCTGAAATCTGTCGCGTCAAATTGCACAACACCATGGGAATGTAAGTCTATCATACCCGGTGTATTTTTTGCCGTTATCGTTTCAATGATTGAGGAGCGAAAAGGCATACCCGAGGCAATAACAAGTGCGTATAGGACATTGCTGGAATCTCGCATGTCTTCAACTTTATATGCTCGATTTTCCCCGCTATCCATGTGCCCAAGCGGGTGCTGCAACAGCACTTTATATCGAGACCGCAAGACACCACTATTTTGCCCATTTTCCATTTTTTCTTTTCGGCTGTAGTGTTTCAGCCGCCATACTCAAATACACATAAAAAATATATTACCCAAAATGGAGACTTACAGTTAAAAACCAGTTAAAAATACAAGCTGTTAGCTCTAAAAAATCGACAATTTTCGAAAATTGCAAATAACAACAAAAAAAGGCGGCACACTAGTGCACCGCCTTATCAGATTTCGGAGTTCGAAGAGGTCAGTCTTGGAACGGGTCTCGCACGAGGATTGTATCCTCTCGCTCCGGGCTTGTTGAAACCAAAGCGATTGGTGCTTCGATCAATTCTTCAACGCGGCGGATATATTTCACGGCACTTGCAGGTAGATCATCCCAGCTACGTGCGCCAAATGTGCTGTCGCTCCACCCTTCAAGAGTTTCATAGACGGGAACGACGGCGGCTTGTTGCGCCATGTTGGATGGGAAGTAATCCAATACTTCGTCACCGACACGATATCCAACACAGACTTTTAATTCATCCATACCATCCAGAACATCTAGCTTGGTCAATGCAATACCGGTTATGCCACCAGTTTTCACTGCCTGACGCACCATGACAGCGTCAAACCAGCCGCAACGACGTTTCCGACCCGTTACGACACCGAATTCGTGGCCGCGCTCCCCAAGTCCCTGCCCGACAGCATCAAACAATTCTGTTGGAAACGGGCCTTCGCCAACACGAGTGGTATAGGCTTTAGTAATGCCAAGAACGTAACTCACTGCGCTTGGACCAACACCACTACCAACTGCAGCTTGCCCAGCAAGCGTGTTAGATGACGTT
Organism: Alphaproteobacteria bacterium 46_93_T64; assembly: GCA_002163135.1. Taxonomy (GTDB): domain Bacteria; phylum Pseudomonadota; class Alphaproteobacteria; order Sneathiellales; family Sneathiellaceae; genus Sneathiella. Next base: position 119,666 of record MAAN01000011.1, on the reverse strand, counting down.
ACAAATGGATATGTCCCATGATCATTGTCAAGCATGGCGCCTTGGGCACCTTCAAACAGGATAAGTTTACGGTCACGGCGGGCTTCATCAAGGCGACGCCAGACAATATCCGAAAATTCCAGAATTTTTGGAGCAACTTCCAGTAATTCAGCCAACAACTTGTCCCCATCGACAGGTTCTGCATCTAGGCCTTTACGAAGAGCGTTATGATGCATAAGCAACGTTGCGATTTTATCCTTAAGAAGATCCGCATCTGTAAGATCGCTCACACGAATTGCGCGACGTGCGACTTTGTCTTCATACGCAGGTCCGATGCCTCGGCGTGTTGTTCCGATTTTTACAGCCGCAGTTGCATCTTCGCGTAATGCGTCAAGTTCACCATGCAATGGCAAAATCAACGTTGCATTTTCTGCAATTTTAAGGCTGTCCTTGTCGATCGTGACACCCTGTCCGCGTAACGTGTCCATTTCTTTCAAAAGTGCCCAAGGGTCAATGACAACGCCATTGCCAATAATGGACATTTTACCACCGCGAACAATGCCGGAAGGCAATAGGCTCAACTTGTAGACTTTTCCGTCAATCACCAGTGTATGGCCGGCATTATGCCCGCCCTGGAAACGAACAACAACGTCAGCTCTTTCTGAAAGCCAATCCACAAGTTTCCCTTTGCCTTCGTCCCCCCACTGGGAACCGACAACAGCAACGTTAGCCATAATTTTAAGTCCTTAAATTACTTAGTAAATCAGGTGATTTCTATGATCTCATTTTCGATCAATTCATGTGTACAACCGACGGCTTTACCGTCGATTTCAGGCGATAGGCCGGCGACAGTTATCCAGCCAGACGTCCTTAATTTCAAACCCGTATCTTGAGGAGTTCCATGTGGTAAGAATAGACGATTTTCAGGAGTCCTTACCGGTACAGCGCGCATCAAGCTGTCCAAAAACAATGTGAAACCAGTTGCAGGTTCGCCGTCAACGAGGTGATAACGTCCTCCGCGACCAATTTCTCCGCGGGCGGTCCTCGCAAATAACGTAAAGCTGATACCAGTTTGGTATTCAAAGCCTCTAAACTCTCCCGGATCAATTGTAAGCACTAAATCCGGTGCCGATTGCGCGAGGAGTCCAACCAGTGTTTTTAGTTCAGCAACCTGAGAAGCGGCTTGTTCTGGCAAAACGATTTTCTCAAGCTGAGAAAGCGCATGCCCCGCGGGTCCTGCGGCTTCAAGTAGAGCATTGAGAATAGGAGACAGCACATCGCCAAAGTTTGCAAGCACTGCAGCGTCTTTATGATCAAGTGCTTCGCGTGCGTTTTTCGCAGTTTCCTCGTCGATCCCCAACTCATCACATATAGTAGGTACCAACGTTGGTAATGTCAGATCTGCAGAGAAATCCGTAACACCCAGATTGCCAAGCGCTTCTGCCGCCAAAAGGATCAATTCTGCGTCTGCTGTAATCTCTTCACTTCCAATTAATTCCACACCCGCTTGCGTAAATTGGCGTTCAGGACGTAGTTGAGACCCATAAACACGCAAAACCTGCCCACTGTAAGAAAGGCGTAATGGCCTCGCATCCTGTTTCATTCGGGTTGTTGCTATCCGCGCTGCTTGAGGCGTAATATCCGTCCGTATGCCCATCATACGATGCGACACAGGATCCATAACCCGGAACATCTTGGAAGATAGTGCTTCGCCAGCGCCTTCCAAAAGATGATCTTCGAATTCGATAAGCGGAGGCTTCACTCGGAAGTAACCGTTTGAGGTAAAGACCTTCATTAAGGCTTCACTTACGGCAGCTTCGGCGGCGGCGGCGGGTGGTAACATGTCAGCCAATCCGGCTGGCAGTAACCCTTTTTCAGAATAATTGTTCATCACATGGGCTTTTAAAGCATATTTCGAACAAATGTGCCAACAAGAACAACAAAAAAGCGGCACTTTTTAAGTGCCGCTTCTTGTCTTGAGCAAACTTCCGCTGAAATTCTGGAATTAAATCAGAATTTCAGGGTCTTGATTTGCTCTACATGTGGAAGAGCCTGCACTTTTGCCTCAGTTTCAGCATCAAGGGCCGAATCTATTTCAATCAGCGCAATAGCTTCCCCTTGCGCTTCATTACGGCCCAAATGGAATGTTGCAATGTTGATGTCTTTCTCGCCCAACAGGGTTCCCAAGGCGCCGATGAAACCGGGCTTATCCTGATTGGTAATATAAAGCATATGCGGGCCCATTTCAGCTTCCATGCTGATACCCTTAATACTGACAATGCGTGGGCTTTTATCACCGTAAAGCGTTCCGGCAATATCACGACTGCGATTTTCGGTCGTGATTGTGACCCGGATGAGAGTTTGATAGTCATCTACTTTGTCGTTAATGCTTTCGGTCACATCAATGCCGCGTTCTTTTGCAACAATAGGTGCATTGACCATATTAACGCTATCAAGAAGCGGTCCAAGTAGCCCCTGCAAAATAATAGAAGTCAGCGGCTTGATATTAAGTCCAGCGGCTTGACCTTCATATTCCACATGTACTTTCTTCAGACCACTTTCCGTTACTTGCCCTGTAAATCCGCCCAATTGTTTAGCAAGATCCATGTAAGGTTTAAGTTTTGGAGCCTCTTCTGCAGTTACAGAAGGCATATTGAGAGCATTGGTAACAGATCCAACAAGTAAATAGTCAGCCATCTGTTCCGCAACTTGAATGGCGACGTTTACCTGCGCTTCATTGGTGGAAGCGCCAAGATGCGGCGTACAAACAACATTATCCAAACCGAAGAGTACGTTCTCTTTAGCAGGCTCAACTGCATATACGTCAACCGCCGCACCCGCGACATGGCCACTTTCAAGGGCTATTTTCAGATCTTCTTCAACAACTAGACCACCGCGCGCGCAGTTAATAAGACGAACGCCCGGTTTCATTTTCGCAATATTCTCAGCATTGATAATATTACGTGTCGTATCCGTGATTGGCGTGTGTAGAGAAATATAATCTGCACGAGCAAAAAGCTCGTCCAGCTCCAACTTTTCGACACCGAGCTCAACCGCGCGTTCATGGGATAAGAACGGGTCAAACGCCACAACTTTCATTTTCAAGCCAAGGGCGCGATCAGCAACAATTGATCCAATGTTGCCACACCCAATAACACCGAGAACTTTGCCGTAAAGCTCAGCACCCATAAATTTTGATTTTTCCCACTTACCGCTTTGAGTGGAAGCGTTGGCCGCTGGAATATGTCGTGACAATGAAAACATCATCGCGATGGCATGCTCTGCTGTTGTAATCGCATTACCAAACGGAGTGTTCATGATGCAAACACCAGCGGCAGTCGCGGCTGGAATGTCAATGTTATCCACACCGATACCTGCGCGGCCAATGACCTTCAGATTACTCGCTGCAGCAATAATTTCAGCAGTCGCCGTTGTAGACGACCGGATTGCGAGGCCATCATAGTCACCAATACAGGCTTTTAGTTCCTCTGGTGACATACCAGTAATTTCATCAACTTCTACGCCACGTTCACGGAAAATCTCAGCCGCCTTCGGGCTCATCTTGTCGGAGATAAGTACTTTAACCATTTGTCAGATCCTTTAAGTTCAGGTTCTAAGGATGAATTATTTGAATGTGTTCTTCAGTTCCGCGTAGCCCCAATCGAGCCAAGGCATCAAGGCAGCAAGATCATCTGCTTCTACCGTAGCCCCTGCCCAAATACGAAGACCGGCTGGCGCATCGCGATACGCACCTATATCAAGTGCCGCACCTTCTTTTGCCAATATGCCCACCAAAGCTTTTGCAGCTTTTGATTGATCCTCGGATGAAAGGTTTTCAAACCACGCATCCGTGATTTTCAAGCAAACAGAAGTGGTGCTTCGAACGGTCTCGTCTTCGGCAAGAAAATCAAGCCAGTCAGACGCATCAACAAAGTCAGAAATAACTTTGGCATTTGCGGTTACGCGGCCAATCATTCCTTCAAGACCGCCAATACTTTTCGCCCAATTCAGAGCATCAAGCACATCTTCAACTGCTAGCATGGAAGGCGTGTTAATTGTCTCGCCCTTAAAGATACCTTCTATAAGCTTGCCGCCTTTTGTCATGCGGAAAACTTTTGGAAGCGGCCAAGCTGGCGTATAGCTTTCAAGTCGCTCAACAGCGCGTGGGCTAAGGACGAGCATGCCGTGGGCAGCTTCACTTCCTAAAACTTTTTGCCATGACCAAGTAACTACATCCAGTTTTTCCCAAGGCATATCCATGGCAAATACAGCCGAAGTTGCATCGCAAATCGCCAGGCCTTCACGGTCATCGGCAATCCAGTCACCATTTGGTACACGAACGCCAGATGTTGTTCCGTTCCAAGTGAAAACCACATCGCGGGCCCAGTCGACAGCATTAAGATCAGGAAGTGTTCCATAATCTGCAGTAACAACTTCTGCATCATCAAGTTTTAATTGTTTGACGACATCAGTGGCCCATCCAGAACCGAAGCTTTCCCATGCGAGAATTGTAGAGGGACGTGCGCCCAGCATAGACCAAAGTGCCATTTCAACGGCACCTGTATCAGATCCCGGAACGATGGCAATTCGATAGTCGTCAGGAATGCCGAGGATTTCACGTTGCTCGTCAATAACGGCTTTAAGTCGTGCTTTGCCTTCTGCAGCTCGATGAGATCGGCCAAGAAAAGCATTATTAAGAACTTCGGGAGACCATCCGGGACGCTTAGCGCAAGGGCCGGATGAGAACAAGGGAGAGTTAGGGCGTCTCTCCGGACGCATTTCGTTTGTCATTTTATATACTAAACCTTCCAGTTTAGAGCATCCCGGTGGGGGGATGTGGCCCGCCGCAAATACTAGAGATCGGCCCTCCTCTGTCAAACAGTTTTTTGTGCAGTGCGGAAAATTGCACCCCGGATACCGGATATTTTTACCGATTCAAGATGTTTAAGGTCGCTTCAATTGAAACGAAACAGAAGGCCTAACATGATGAAAAATATAGAATATACCCCCTTACCAACCCAACAAGTACGCGCACTACAACAAGGTGAAAAAGATATTCACGGAAACGTCCCTGAGGTGCACGTCTCTCCCGGCGGCGGCCTCCCCTGCAGGCATTGTCTTGAACATATTTCTGTTGGCGACAAGTTCCTCATCCTCTCTTACAAGCCATTTGAAACAACCCAGCCTTATGCCGAACAAGGCCCCATTTTTCTCCATGCAGATCCCTGTATGCCCTACGAAACTCAGGATAAAGTGCCCTCAATGTATGGCGAAAACGAAAGGCTCATCCTGCGTGGGTATGGAGGTGATGAGCGAATCATATATGGCACAGGTAAAGTTGTTGATGTCCCCAACATTGAAAGCGAGGCTTTACATATGTTTCAAGACAAAAACGTTGCGTTTATACACGCTCGTTCATCCACAAATAACTGTTTCCAATTTCGCATAAATCGCATTCAAATTTAGCTTTTGCTATGACAATCTGTTGCTGATAATTTTTGATCCGCTGAACATTCTAATCACTGCATTCGGTTTTTTTCAAACCATATAGTAACTGATCAAAATCAGAGGGAGAAACGCTCCACCTCCTCATTTCGTCAGCAACAGAAATCTCTGGAATCAATGCCGCCTTTGCGGCAACGGTGTGCTGGACGCTGAAAGTTCGTTCACCGCTCGAAGCCTGACGTGTCCAACGTATATTCCGATTTCGCTGTTTATTAAGACCACCTTGATTTAACACATTAGAAATCTAATTTTAATCTCAGTTTATTCTTCAAGGAACGATGTTCTTACATCTTTAACGACAAGGTGCTCATTTAGTTTTTTTAAAAGGAGCCTGAGCATGGACCGTATTTTTGCGCTTATTTACGGAATTTTTGCGTATCTTGTATTCTTAGTGAGCTTTCTTTACTCAATCGGATTTGTTGGAAACATCATTGTTCCAAAAAGCATAGACTCTGGTATTGGAAGTTTTCCAATAACTTCTGCAATAACTAATATTTTCTTGCTCTCTATCTTTGCTTTGCAGCATACAGTTATGGCTAGGCCTTCTTTTAAGAGAGTTTGGACGAAAGTTATCCCCAAAACTGTTGAAAGAACAACTTACGTTCTTCTTTCTAGCTTGGCATTACTTCTAATTTACGCCTATTGGCAGCCAATGCGTGGCGTCATATGGAACCTCAGCGGCACAACAACAGGAGCCGCACTTCAAGTGGTGTTCTGGATCGGTTGGGGCATTGTCCTTACCTCCACTTTTATGATTGATCATTTTGATTTATTTGGATTACGGCAAGTTTACGTCAATCTCAAGGGGCGAGAGTTTGCCCACCCCAGATTTCGAAAACACCTGTTTTATAAACTTGTTAGGCATCCGATCATGAGCGGGTTTATTATTGGGTTCTGGGCTACGCCACAGATGACAACCGGCCACCTTCTATTTTCGATAATAACAACAGCATATATTTACATTGCAGTGAAACACTTCGAGGAAAAAGACCTCGTCAATGAAATCGGGGAAGAATATGTAAGGTATCAGGAGCAAGTCGGAACCTTTTTTCCTCGCATACGAAAAAACTACAGAAAACATTGACGAAAGAGGCAAGCGATTTTGAGAACTCTTAAGACACAGGATAATTGTCCCCATGACAAAGTTTTACTGGTAACTAGAGGACTTTATTACAAATATAAATGACATTATTTGCAATGAGGGCCCCTATGCTAAGCAACCAACGTCACCTGTTCGATATTCCTGAAGAAATTGCCTACTTTAACTGCGGTTATATGGGGCCTCTTTCGAAATCTGTGAGTGAAGCTGGCGTTAAAGGCGTTCTGCAAAAAGCATCGCCTTGGAAAATGACACCTCAGGATTTTTTCACAAATAGTGACACTCTTCGGAAACTATTTGCAGACCTTGTAAATGCAAGCCCAACTGACATTGCTCTCATTCCATCAGCCTCCTATGGCCTTGCGATCGCTGCAAAGAATATCCCCCTTAAAGAAGGGCAGACGATACTTGTGCTAGAAGAACAATTTCCAAGTAATATTTATTGCTGGCAAGAACGATGTAAGGAAACCGGTGCAAAAATTGTAACGGTAGCAGCGCCTGTCGATCGTGACTGGACAAGTGCTGTCCTCGAAAAAATTGATAGTTCAGTTGCCGTAGCAGCCCTTCCCCATAACCATTGGGCTGATGGTGGCTTGCTGGATTTAGTTAAAATTGCAGCTGAGCTTAGAAAAAGGGACGCCAAGCTTGTTTTGGATGTCACTCAATCACTTGGGGCTATGCCACTTGACGTGAAGGCAATTCAGCCTGATTTTCTTATTGTTGCAGCGTACAAATGGCTTTTAGGGCCCTACAGTGTTGGTATGATGTATGTTTCCCCAGAAAATCAGCAGGGAAGTCCCATCGAACATAATTGGCTAAATCGAGCAGGATCAGAAAACTTTTCAGGTCTGGTAAATTATCAAGATGATTACCAAAACGGGGCTGTTCGCTATGATATGGGGCAGCGAGCCAATTTTGCTTTACTCCCGATGGCAATCGCTTCTCTTGCGCAAATTTTGGATTGGGGCGTTGAAAATATATACGCCAACATCAGCCAAACTAATGCGACCATAGCTGAAGCTGCAGCGTCTTTTGGATTGCAATCAGCCCCAACCAAATATCGTGCAGGTCATTTTTTAGGTTTGGAAAAACAAGGCGGATTTTCATCGTCCCTACTTGGTAATCTTGCTTCAGAAAATATATTTGTATCACATCGCGGAAACTCGCTTCGGATTACACCGCATGTATTCAATACTGAACATGACATTGACCGCCTTATTGACGCCCTTTCACGCTTTTCAGGAAAATAATCATGCCATTTGATCTATCTACCATTCGTCAAGATACCCCCGGCACTGAAAAACGCATTCACCTGAACAATGCAGGCTCTGCGTTAATGCCCACACCCGTTTATCAGGCTGTCGTAGATCATCTGGATTTGGAAATGAATATGGGCGGATACGAAGCCCATGCCCGCGCGCTTCCTGCGTTTGAGCGGACGTATGACGCTGTTGCTGAACTTATTAATTGTGACCGAAGCGAAGTCGCTTTAATGGAGAACGCCACTGCTGGTTGGATGATGGCATTTCACGGCCTTTCTTTGAAGAAAGGTGATCGCATTCTAACTGCAGAGGCGGAATATGCCAGTAATGCCATAACCTATCTACAGGCCGCGAAAAATAAAGGGATCATCATAGATGTTGTCCCATCCGATGCAGATGGTCAGTTAGACACCGCAGCTCTTGAAGAAATGCTGGACGATAAAGTTAAACTGATATCAATCAGTCATATTCCAACCAATGGCGGCCTGATTAACCCAGCGGCTGAAATCGGCAAGATCGCAAGACGCTACAACATACCCTACCTTCTAGATGCCTGCCAATCTGTTGGGCAAATTCCCATAGATGTTGAAGAAATTGGCTGCGATATGATGTCGGCGACAGGCCGGAAATATTTGCGTGGGCCCCGCGGGACCGGCTTTTTATATATCCGCTGCGACTTCATGAATAAGTTAGAACCGCCATTTCTAGATCTACATAGTGCGAGGTGGACAAGCACAAATGCCTATAAAATGAGAGACGACGCCAGACGTTTTGAAAACTGGGAGTTTAACATCGCCGCAGTTGTTGGTCTTGGTGTCGCCGTAGATTATTTTATGAATATTGGAGTTCAGGAAGCCTCAACGAGGCTCTGTAACTTAGCAGCCACTGCACGAGAAAAACTCTCTGCTCTGCCAAATATCACAGTTCACGATATCGGCAAAAATAAAGGTGGAATGGTAACGTTTAGTCATAAAGACCTCTCCTCTGACGATGTAAAATCCATGCTCGCGCGCGAGACTATAAATGTCTCCACATCGTCTACCGGGTCAACTCGATACGATATGGAGAGAAGGTCGCTGGAAAATATAGTTCGGGCATCTTTTCACTACTATAACAGTGAAAGCGAATTAGATGCCTTTTTGAGCAGCGTTTCAAAATTGTGATCGCTATTTCTTGCCGTTTAGGGTAGCATTATATCGCGAATTAACTAATGTTTAATGAATACATATTAGTAATAGTTTGTCGTGCCAGAAGGCGCGGACCGGTATAGAATTTCCGAAAGGCTTCATTATGTTATCTGCAACAATTGGTGCTACTGCGAGTGTCCTTCCAGCAGGAGCGGCCCCTAAACCTGAAACTCAGGAACAGAATTTTAATTCAACAAGTGCCGCAGAAAAAGAAGCCCCAATTGTAAAGGACGCTTCTGTGCCTGCAGTACCAGCTACTAACGGCGCCCCGCTTTCAGTAGATGCGGTAACTGCCCTGCAACAGGTTCAAGCTGAAGAAGCGACAGCTGAGCAACGTGTTGCTGGCGCTGCGACTGCGGCCGTAGATAATGAAGAGCAGGCAAACCTTCTAGTTGCTCAGAGTGAAGACACAGATGGTGTCGCTGCTGCAACTGTACAGGTAGAAGAGCTTGAACAAGAAGCTACCGCCTCTAGAGACGAAGCAAGCGAAGAAATTTCTGTCGGTGAAGAAACCGATACAGCAGGTCGGTCAGTTCGCAATCCTCTAGATCTACAGATTTAACTGAAAGACTTAATGTCTTTTGGAACCCAGTTATGATCTCAGTATCAGCCGCACTGCCAAACATATCATACGCCGCAAATTTGGGTGCCCCCGCATCCTCGGCTGCGGCTGAAAACCTCCCTGATGCATCTCGTCCGTCTGCCGTCACTGACACCGAAACTGCTTCGGCTGTTCCCAGTGTTCCTGCTGGCGAAGATAAACAACCTCCCTTTGGCATTTTATCAAAAGATATTGTGACCCAACTCCAGGGAGAGAATGACGTTGAGCGTACTGAAGAGACCCGCCCACTTCCAGAATCTGGAAAAGCAGATGAGAGCGAAAATGCCCTAGGGCTTTCAGAAGCGGAGCAGGCTCAGGTGGATAGTCTACAAGAACGGGATGCAGAAGTCCGAACGCACGAACAAGCACATGCGATTACCGGTGGTGCTTACGCAGGATCACCGAGCTACGAGTATGAAACCGGACCGGATGGTCGGCAATATGCTGTTGGCGGCGAAGTTAGTATTGATACAGCCCCAATTCCCGGTGATCCAGCAGCGACAATTGCCAAAATGGAAACTGTAATTCGTGCCGCACTCGCGCCGGCTGAACCTTCAGGTCCAGACCGTGCTGTTGCAGTAGCTGCCAGCAAAATGAAATTTGAAGCGCAAGTTGAGCTAAATTCAGAAAAACAAGCGGAAAGAACTGGCGAAACAACTGGCGAAACAACTGAACAAACAAAAGCGGTGACTTCAGGCCAAGACAGTCCGGCGGGAAATTCTGAAAGTGCGCCTCCTCAAGGCAACGCCTCAGCGATTAATTTAATCGCCTAACCTCAGACTTAACAAAAAACCCATAATACCTAGAAGCTGCTAATCATGTGCCCATGATTAAGTGGCCCATGCCCACTGCCATATCCCGGGGCGTCAGCAATCGCGAGTTCAACATATCGCAAGCCCCGCTCCACACTATCCGTCAGACTCATTTTCTGTGCAAAGCCAATGGCCACAGCAGAAGACAAAGTACACCCCGTGCCGTGCGTGTGCCTGCTCAAAATACGGGGATGGTCATATTGATGATATTCTTCCAGTGTTGCGAGAATATCTGAAACCACAACACCTTCCATATGCCCACCTTTCATCAAGACAGCTTCTGGACCCATGTCGAGCAGCTTTTTCGCAGCATCCTTCATGTCCTCAATGGTTTGAATTTTAGTCCCGATTAACTTTTCTGCTTCCGGGATATTAGGCGTCAGCAATGTCGTGTGTTTTGAAACAAGCCTCTCGATGACTGCCCGTTCTGCATCACCCGACAATAACGAAGCGCCACCTTTAGCGATCATAACCGGGTCAAGGACGATTGGCGGCAAGTCATCACACTTATCAAAGAAATCGGCGACTGCATGGACAACTTCCGCCCGATGCAACATTCCGATTTTGATCGCATCAATACCAATATCGTCTAGTACGACACGAATTTGCTCCACTACAAATTCTGGATCGACAGCGACAATTGCTGTTACACCTTCGGTGTTTTGTGCTGTGAGAGCCGTCAGTGCGGTGGCAGCATAGCCTCCAAGTGCCGTAATTGTCTTAATATCTGCCTGAATACCGGCGCCTCCGCCAGAGTCGGATCCAGCAATAGACAAAACACGTCCCTTCATCTTTCTCTCCTTTAATTAGTCAGATACTCGATTTACTTCACCAACAATGTCATCAACAACCTGGTTTACCAGATCTATATTCTCGCCTTCGCCCATTACGCGGATCAACGGTTCGGTTCCCGATTTTCGAATTAGAAGACGCCCTGTTTCAGCCAATTTCTGTTCCCCGCTGGCGATAGCAGCTTTCACGAGATCATTAGCCAGAGGATCTCCAGACACATATTTTACATTTTTCAAAATTTGTGGATAAGGCTCAAAACTCCGACAAATCTCACTCACTGGCCGGTTCTCATCCAGAATAACTGAGAGGATTTGAAGGGCTGCGATTAAGCCATCGCCTGTCGTCGAGAAATCGCTCATAACTACGTGGCCGGATTGCTCTCCGCCCAAATTAAATCCATGAGCTCGCATATGTTCAACAACATATCGATCTCCAACAGCAGTGCGAACCAAATTCAGCCCCTTACCGTTCAAGAATTTTTCTAGTCCCATGTTAGACATAACAGTGGCGACAAGTCCGCCCCCTCGAAGCTGTTCCTTTTCTGCCCAACTCGCAGCGATTAACGCCATTAGCTGATCACCGTCGATGAGCTCCCCCTTCTCATCACACATGATCAAGCGATCTGCATCGCCGTCAAGCGCAATACCAAGATCGGCTCCTTCTTCAACAACACGGGTACACATCGCCTCGGTCGCCGTGGAACCACATCCGTCGTTAATGTTAAATCCATCGGGTTTATCACCCATTGCGATGACTTCAGCCTCTAACTCCCAAAGGACAGTCGGCGCAACTTTGTAGGCGGCACCATTCGCACAATCGACCACAATTTTAAGCCCTTTAAGAAGCTGGCGGCGTGGAAAACTGCTTTTGGCAAATTCAATATATCGACCTTTCGCATCGTCAAGCCGAGTTGCGCGCCCCAGCATCTCAGGGGAAGCAAGCTGCAACTGCTCAGATTGATCGATGTCGTTTTCTATGGAGAGCTCGACTTCATCGGAAAGTTTGTACCCATCTGGGCCAAAGAGCTTAATGCCGTTATCTTGAAACGAATTGTGGGAAGCTGAGATCATCACGCCGAGATCTGCTCGAAGTGATCTTGTAAGCATCGCAATAGCAGGCGTTGGAAGAGGTCCCACTAAGATAACGTCCATCCCCATTGAAATGAATCCGGCAGTTAATGCGGGCTCTATCATATAGCCAGAAAGTCGTGTGTCCTTACCAATGACAACACGATGGCGGAAGTTGCCACGACCCGTGAACTTTTTCCCAGCAGCTTTACCGACTTTAAGCGCAATTTCCGCTGTCATCGGATCCTGATTGGCAGTTCCCCGAATACCGTCAGTACCAAAATATTTTCGTGTCATATTAGCCCTGCACACTACCCACCAAATGTGGGCACTTATTCTATTAGTAATTATTTATAATTCTAAAGGGTCAAGGAAGTATTATCAATGGATTGCCATATTGCAATCGCTTGACGGGTTTCCCTCACATCATGAACCCTGAAAATATGGACTCCGGCGGCCAATCCGTAAAGCAGCGAAGACAGCGAACCACCTATACGGTGTTTCGCATCTTCATTTCTGTCAATCTTACCAATAAAAGATTTACGAGAAACACCCAACAAAATCGGGCATCCCAAAGCATGAAAGAAGCGTAACCCTTTTAGCAAAACAAGATTGTGGTCCAGAGTTTTTCCAAAGCCTATACCCGGGTCAAGTATGATATCTGAACGCTTGATCCCGGCCCGAACGCAGTCGTCAACGCGCTTCCTTAGATAGTCTATGACATCAAACAACACATGATCATACTGGGGATTATCTTGCATAACCTTCGGGTCAGCTGAACTGTGCATCAGGCAAACAGGAACAGAAGCCTTAGAAGCAACATGCATGCTTCTTTCGTCATATTCAAGAGCAGTTACATCGTTAATTATGGCAGCACCGCCCTTAACGGCACGATCCATAACAGTAGCTTTCCGCGTATCAATGGATAATATTGGTCCTAGGTTACGGCATCTTTCAATGACAGGTAGCACGCGTGCCAGTTCATCCTCACTAGAAATTTCATCTGCACCGGGACGTGTACTTTCACCTCCGAAATCGAGGATATCTACACCGTCATTTGTCAGAGAAATAGCGTGATTGACAGCGGTTTCTTCACCAGCAAATTCTCCGCCGTCCGAAAAGCTATCGGGCGTCACATTAACAATCCCCATAATCAGCGGATATTGGACACCAGATGTTATAGGTTTGGCTGTGTTTGACGAAATATGTGCCAACTGACTTAAAGCATCCTCACCTCGAACATCTAGAAGCTTTGCCCAACCTCGAATGTCTTTAACCGTGTGATCGCCAATATAAGACACGTTGGACCCAGCGCGAATAGCAACTGTAATAAGATCCGTTGATACCGAGAAGTTCGGAGCGAGATATATAGCCTCAGAAGAGGAAAGGCTCCGCGGTAAAGCGGAGCCTTTATTCATAGTAACCATTTCAGATCCTTAAGAACCCGGTTGTGGTTCCGGTTCCATCCCACCAGTATCACTGTCGGGTTTTCTATGACCGTCGGCTTCAGGAACAGCAGAACTTGGTCCGTTTTCGGATGATGTATCATCATCTTCTGGTCGGTTCAAATCGCCGCCTTCCATCAGAATTTTGATGTCATCACCGCTAAGTGTTTCATATTCCAGCAACCCGTTAGCAATCCGGTGTAGTTGTTCTTCATGCTCCGTCAAGATTTTGCGAGCAGTATCTTCACCATCTTCAACAAACCGGCGCACTTCATTGTCGATTAGTTGAGCTGTCGCATCGGACATATTTTTCTGCTGAGCAACTGAATGGCCAAGGAAAACTTCTTCCTGATTAGCACTATACATCAACGGTCCCAACTTATCGGACAGGCCCCATTCTGTAACCATGCTGCGAGCCATATCCGTCGCCATTTTGATATCACCAGATGCACCAGTTGTCACAGCATCATGACCAAAGATCATTTCCTCTGCAACACGGCCACCCATAGCAACGGCCAAATGAGCGAGACACTGATCACGTCGGAGTGAGTAACTGTCTTTTTCAGGAAGACGCATCACCATTCCAAGCGCACGTCCGCGCGGAATAATAGTTGCTTTATGAATAGGATCAGATGCAACCATATGCATTCCAACCAGTGCATGACCACCTTCATGATATGCTGTAAGTTTTTTCTCTTCATCAGACATAACCATTGACCGGCGTTCAGAGCCCATCATGACTTTATCTTTAGCATCTTCAAATTCCTGATGCGTGACCAAACGGCGTGATTTTTTGGCCGCAAGCAAAGCTGCCTCATTCACAAGGTTCGCAAGATCCGCGCCAGAGAAACCAGGCGTTCCTCGTGCGATAGTCCGAGCGTTCACATCATTCGCCAAAGGCACTTTACGCATGTGGACTTTAAGAATTTTCTCACGGCCAATGATATCAGGATTTGGAACAACTACCTGGCGATCAAAGCGGCCTGGACGCAACAAAGCTGGATCCAAAACGTCCGGGCGGTTAGTTGCAGCAAGCAGGATCACGCCTTCATTTGCTTCAAAGCCATCCATTTCAACCAACAACTGGTTGAGAGTTTGTTCCCGCTCATCATTCCCGCCGCCAAGTCCGGCACCACGGTGACGACCTACAGCATCGATTTCATCGATAAAGATAATGCAGGGGGCATTTTTCTTGCCTTGTTCAAACATGTCTCGAACACGGCTTGCACCAACACCTACAAACATCTCAACAAAATCGGAGCCGGAAATAGTGAAGAAAGGAACGTTAGCTTCACCAGCAACAGAACGTGCTAGCAGTGTTTTACCGGTGCCTGGAGGACCAACCAAAAGACACCCCTTCGGTATTTTTCCGCCCAAACGCTGGTATTTTTGCGGATTTTTCAAGAAATCCACAACTTCTTCCAACTCTTCCTTAGCTTCTTCAATACCTGCAACATCTTCAAACGTCACACGGCCCTGCTTTTCAGTCAGAAGTTTAGCTTTGGATTTTCCGAATCCCATAGCCTTACCGCCGCCGCCTTGCATCTGACGCATGAAGAAAATCCATACACCAATCAATAAGAGCATTGGGAACCAAGACAGAAGTGTGGCCATTAACAGGCTGCCTTCTTCTTCAGGGGCAGCTGATATTTGGACGCCACGCGCGGTTAAACGCTCTACCAGCGTATTATCGTTGGGAGCGTATGTTGAGTAACTTTGGCCATTCTCATCTTTGCCTTTGATCGTCTGCCCTTGAATGGTGACAGCTTTGATCTGACCGGTATTCACTAAATCGAGGAATTGGGAATACGCCAACGGGGCACCTGTGGTCCGCTGAGATGAATCACTAAAGATATTAAACAGGGCAACGGCCAACATGCCGATAATCACCCACAGAACTACATTTTTTCCAAAAAGATTCACGAACAATCTTCCCATATATTAATTAGCCGACACAAAACCGCCCAACTAAGTTAAACCACCCCATTTTTCGGGGAAACATCTTAAATATAAGTCAATACTGCAGACTTCCAAGGGGCTGTTATCAAACACCTTGCTATTTTTGATTTATTTTAGGGATGAATACCATTTCAAAGCGCCCTTTAGCAATGCCCAACACAGTATTTTGCTCTGAAAACAAGGGCATTGCCACAATTTCATCCCCATTCCAGAGAGCGGGAAGGTTTTTTCGAACCATACTAGGCAGATTTAGGATGTCACTAGGCATCACTGATTCTGCTAATTGACGCCATCCTGCATCTCCTAAACGGCGTATCTCAAAATTAGAAACAGCAACGCGCTCATCTGCTGTTGCGTTATCGATCACTTTGAAACGGTTATCCCAAACCAATTCGTGCAGACCCTCTAGTTTTTCTTCTGGAAGATCCGACCGGCCGGGTTCGCGACAAATAATCCAGCTTTTTTTAAAAGGCCGCATCTGGCATCCCGCCATGGTAACAGCAACCCGCTGGTCCATACGAACCAGCCTGTCTAAGAGTTGTTCAATATGTATAAGTTTGATGTGAACGCCTGCACAACGAACAGTTTGAAAAATTTCCATTAAAAACCGAACATTGATTTCCGCAGGAACGCCCACATAAAAATCTTCTGGAATTTGAACAAATCCCAAAGGATCAATATTTGCTTTTTGAGAAAACATTAGTCTGGCTATTTGACGCAAGGCATTATCTGCTCTTTGCACGCGGTTCACAGAAAGTGCCATTGATGAATGGTCACTTCCCGGCAAATTGCTCATCACATTTAGAACGCGCCCAAGCTCTGTTCTAGTGTATTCTGGATTTTCGTTACTGGGATCTTCCACCCAGTCTTGCTCTAGCGCGTCAAGATATTCACGCAGTTCAGCACGGCGGAACACAAGCATGGGCCGAACCAAATCAATACCGCTACGCCTTACCTTCGGTCGCATGACAGAAAGCCCCTGAAGTGCACTTCCTTTAGAAAAGCGCATCAAAAACGTTTCCAACTGATCTTCCATTTGATGCCCAACGAATAGAGCGCTTGCCCCTATTTCGTGGCATTTATCCAGCAGAAGGCGGTATCGCGCATTCCGGGCAAACTCTTGAAGCCCCGTAAATGGTGCAGGTCCTTTGCGTGTTAACGTAACATGTTCGATATCTTGCGCTTTAAGCCAGTCATGTACGAGTTCAGCCTCGCTAGCAGCCTCTTCTCGCAAGCCGTGATCAACTGTCAACGCCACTAAATCAACTTTATGCTTGGCACACCATGTATTGGCAAGGGAACACAGTGCCATGCTGTCAGAGCCCCCTGACACAGCCACGGCAATCCTCCGAGGCTTTTGCTCTCCACGGAAGATTTGTTCCAGTTCTATATCGAATTTTTCAGGTAGAGCCGTAGTCATTCAAAGCACCAACCGATTGAATTCAAGAACAGTTAAACTTTACTCTTTCACGGTCCGCTATACGCTTTAGTCTGGACGGCAGATCTTTGAACTGCTTGGATAATTGTTGAAAAGTTGCGCAGGCTTCTTCGACTTGCTCCATTCGTCCTAAAGTCATAGCCAATTTAAGCAGATTATCCGCCGCTTTGGCATTATCAGGATAGTTTTGATATCCGTTCAGGAAAGACGAGGCTGCGTTGCTGTAATCCCCGCGCACGTAATATGTTTCACCAAGCCAATATTGCGCATTCCCGGCAAGGGCATGCTTTCTGTTTCCTTCAAGAAAAGACATAAAGGCTTGCTCAGCGGCAATGTAATCATCTTTTCGAATAAGGCCCATAGCACGGTTATATTGATCAGACGGCGAG
This sequence comes from Alphaproteobacteria bacterium 46_93_T64, assembly GCA_002163135.1. Lineage (GTDB taxonomy): Bacteria > Pseudomonadota > Alphaproteobacteria > Sneathiellales > Sneathiellaceae > Sneathiella. The sequence goes on along the minus strand of MAAN01000011.1, from coordinate 102,131 downwards.
CCAACAGGTTGCACTGCGGCAACGGATGTCTCAAGTGCTGCCGGTGTTGCCGTATTATTTATGGATTGCGCACTTGACTGCCCTGCAGTGTTTGAAGGCGCTCTCAGCGTTCCAAGCAGTTTAGTTCCTTGAGGTAATTCTCCCCCAAGCGCGAGATTACCACTCGGTGTCTCAGGTCTTACAGGTTGTTGAAGAGCCGAATTGGATTCTGACCAGTTAGATGTTGGCGCATTTTGGGCATTTCCAACATTAACTTGCCCCGTTTGTCCGCCGGTTAGCTGGCTTTCAATCGCACTTAAGCGATAATCGATATCCAGAACCAACTTATCAAGTCTTGTTTTTAGCTGGTTCAATTGGTAACTAACTTCTTCAGACGAACCGGTCATCCGACGTTGTTCATCCTCAATTCCATCGATACGTGACGACAGAACAGCTGCGGCTTCGCCACCAAGCTTAGGTGAAGATCCGACAGTGGCTCCAGACGCCGGGATATCTCGCCCCTGATACACTTTTCGCTGTACATTGTTGAGGTCCGCTTCCATTCGATTTATGCGATCGAGGAGAGCTTGAACATCACTGCTTTGCGCATAAGCAATTGAAAGAGGCATAAATAGCAAAGCAAATGTAGTCATGATTGCCATTGCATATCTTGAGAGTTGGCGTGTCATCTTACGCACGATATTTTCCATAAGAACGTCCAGCATCTTCCTCAATCACCTTTCATCAATAGCTTTATACAAAAGCCTAATCCCTGCAGCCTACGTCTTTATTGTGACCAAACCGAGGCTGATACTATATGGCAAACAGTCAATAAAAAACCCGTCACTGATTTCCAGAGGCTCTGGTTCAGTAACGGGTTTCTTTGAATAATCGTCAATTAGTTGACGGTCATTACACCGCGTCGGTTCTGTGACCATGCGTCGTTGTTGTGTCCCAAAGCTACCGGACGTTCTTTGCCGTAAGAAAGGGATGCAACACGGGAAGACGAGATTCCCAGTGTAACGAGGTAATTTTTAACTGCAGTCGCCCGGCGATCGCCGAGAGCCAAGTTATATTCACGTGTACCGCGTTCGTCGGCATGGCCTTCGATTGTAACGGTTACGCTTGGGTTCGCTTTCAACCACGCGGATTGACGCTCAACAGTCGAGCGCGCTTCTGCTGTTAGGTTGTATTTGTCAAAACCAAAGAAGGCACGATCACCAACGTTCAGAACAAGATCTTCCTGACTTCCAGGTTGAACTTTGTTCACAACAGTACCAGATGTAGAGGAGCCGGTTGATCCAGTTGTACTGCTAGCCTGGGATGTTGCCCCGCTACCAGAGCTGTCGCCAGTATCTTCAGGCACAGTTTCACAAGCTGCTACCAAAGTTAGCGCAGCAATCATACTCAAGAATTTAAGGCCAAGATTGAGCCGCATTTACTTAACTCCCATCCTATGGAAATTTATATATTTGGGTATCTCAAGTAAAACCCCATCAAATAAATTGATGGTCTCGACCTCACAAGACAGACCCCCCGAATTTAACTTACTTAATACTATACGTGTGCTCTACTCCGAGTTCAAGGGCGACCATGCTGGGTCAGACCCGTCTCTCGGAGAAATAACTTCACGTTCGTTATAGCCTGTTAAGTCTATAGACCACAAGCGTACTTTGTCTTCTTCACCTTTTCTTCTACCTGGAATTTGGCGAAAGAAGATCAAAACTCTACCGTTAGGCGCCCAGGAAGGCCCCTCGTTGTGAAAACCCTCTGTAAGAATTCTCTCCTGAGAGCCATCGGCACGCATCACCCCAATGGAGAATTTTCCTCCGGTTAATTTGGTAAATGCTATCAAGTCGCCACGCGGAGACCAAACTGGAGTACCATAATTCCCGCGACCAAAGCTAATTCTGCGAGGATTAGTACCATCAACATTCATCACATATAATTGCTGACGACCGCCGCGGTCAGACTCAAATGTAATTTGTGAGCCATCAGGTGAAAAGGACGGCGCGGTATCAATACCCGGATGCTTCGTTAACCGTTTCACGGCACGTGTCCGAAGGTCCATTAGATAAATGTCCGAATTTCCATTCTCAGCCATTGTCATAACGACTTGATTGCCAGAGGGCGAAAACCGTGGCGCAAATGTCATTCCGGGAAACTCTCCCAGAACTTCCTGTTGTCCTGTATCAATATTCAACAAATACACTCTTGGGCGTTTGTTAAAATAGGACAGATATGTAATTTCCTGCCGAGTTGGCGAAAACCTTGGCGTAAGAACCAGGTTGCTGCCATCGGTAAGGAATTGATGGCGTTCACTATCCTGATCCATAATCGCGAGACGTTTAACACGTCTATTCGCGGGCCCGCTCTCAGACACATACACGTAACGCGTATCAAAATAACCGCTTTCGCCGGTAAGCCGTTCATAAATTTTGTCAGCAATTTTATGACCAATACGGCGCCAGTTTGTTGGGGAGGTTATTAGCTTTTCCCCCATCAAATGCTGCTCTGAGAAAACGTCCCAAAGACGAAACTCGACATACAGCTGACCATCTGGAAGAGCTTTCACGAGACCTGTAGACAAACCTTGTGCATCAATTTTCCGCCAATTGGAGAAAACCGGAATTGTTTGTAATTCCTTAGGCTTTTGCAAGAAAGCTCTTTTATCAATAGGCTTAAATAGGCCGGAACGTTCTAGATCCGCACGAATAACATCGGCGATTTTTTGTCCTACCAGACCCGCAACTTCGGTGGCACTGTGGAAATCTGTAATAGCAACTGGCAACGGTTGAATATTGCCCTGCGTTATATCCACAACAAGTTCTGCATGTGCAGGCAATGAAACGGCTGCAAACATAAACAACGATGACAAAACCAAGGAGCCTTTACGGGCCAAATTACTCATCCTATTTCTCATTGTCCAAACATCTCCCTTGGATCGAAGTTTAGCGTAATATCGCGCCACCGTTCATATTTATCAATCGGTAGCTTATACGGTTGGCATAATAAAATCGCACGCACCGCACTTTCTGCCGCGATTCGTTCAAACCTTGTTTTGTATTTACCGCTTCTAACTATTTCCGGCTGTCCTTGAACTGTCCCGTCTCGGTTCAATGCGATTTTAATTCGAACAGTCAAGTTTTCTGCTTTTACGCTGCCAGTTGGCGGGTTCCAGCATTGCTGTACCTTTCGCTTAAAAGCATCAGTTTCGCTTATACTAAGCGGCAGCGATGTATCTGCAGCCTTGCTCGAAGAATTGGGCACTTTTGCAGCAGATTGAGACTTTTTTGTGTCAGGCTCTACTGTCTTCTTTGATGCTTTTTCCCGTTTCTTTTTATCAAGCAAAGCAGAAATCTTACTCAAATCAAATTTTTTCTCTGGCTTCTCAACCTTCTTCTTAGGCGGCGACTTGGGTTTGATCCGTGGTTTAACACGAGGCTTAGGGACAATTTTCGCCGCTTTCTTTTCTGCTTCCTGCTTCACTTTTGGTTTTGGTTTTGGAAGGGGTGCAGGCTCTGGCTCTGGCTCTGGCTCTGGTTCAGGTTTGGGAGCAGGTTCCGGTTCCGGCTCCGGTTTTGGCTCCGGTTTTGGCTCCGGTTTTGGCTCCGGTTTTGGCTCCGGTTTTGGCTCCGGCTTCGGTTCAAGTTTCGGCTTAGGTTCAGGCTTTGGGACAGGTTTTGGCTTCGGTTCCGGTTCTTCTATTTTTTCCGGTTCGTCAGCAGGCTTGGGCAAATTTGTTATATCTGAGATTTCAACGAATTCAACTTCGATCACCGTCGGTTGTTCAAGGATATCTGGCTCTTGGAATAACGGCAGTCCCGTATACATCAAGATCAAAATGACCAAATGTAGTCCTGCAGATATAAGCACCGAAACCTTCATGAAACTAAACTGACCTTACTTAATCTGTTTCGCGCTTGCCGCTTTCGGCAAACCCGCTGAAACCATGGCAACCCGCGTAAATCCAGCTTCATGAATTTCACCCATTACCTGGAGGACACGACCATAACTTACGTCCTTGTCGCCTCTTACAAAAATACGTTGGTCGGCTTTCGCTCCCGTAACTGCTCGCAGTTTGGCGACTAAACCTTCCAGCTCAATTTCTAAATCCTCGAGAAAAACCTGTCCTTCAGCATTTACACTGACAACTAACGGTTCATCATTTCCTTGCACGGTCTGAGATTTCGTTTCTGGCAAATCCAGCGGCACCCCGACTGTTAGTAAGGGAGCTGTCACCATAAAAACAATCAAGAGAACAAGCATTACGTCGACAAAGGGAGTCACATTAATTTCAGACATCGCTTGATGCCTGCGTTTTCGCCCTTTGCCACTAAAGGCGTCGAATTGATTGCTGCTCATCGACATCACCCCAAATCAAGTTGGCGAGAGAGGATTGCTGAGAACTCGCCGGCGAAACCTTCAAGACGTGTAATAATTCGTTGCAGGTCGTTTGAAAATTTATTGTAGGCAACAACCGCCGGGATCGCCGCAACAAGGCCAAGGGCTGTCGCAAATAGCGCTTCTGCAATACCGGGGGCCACGACCGCCAAGCTTGTATCTTTGGTTGCGGCAATAGCCTGAAAGCTGTTCATAATGCCCCAAACGGTCCCAAACAAGCCAATAAAAGTCGCTGTTGATCCAACTGTTGCAAGGAAGCCCATATACCGTTCCAACCGTTCGACTTCACGATCGATTGCAACACGCATCACTTGATGAATTCGAGCCTGCAATCCAGTGTGCGCATGTACATCCAGTCCACCTTCGGTGGAGCGTAACCATTCGCGCATAGCTGTCGAAAATAACATCGCCAGTGGATTATCAGGATTACTGCCAACACGTTTGTAAAGCTCTTCCAAATTGCCGCCAGACCAGAAGTCCTGTTCAAAATCGTTTGAATCTGCGGTCACTCGACGGAAGCGTATAATTTTATCAATAATAATCGCCCAGCTCCAAAAGGAAGCCAGAATAAGGATAATCATTACAAGCTGGACAATGACGTCAGCCCGAATGAATAGATCCAGCATAGACAGATCGTGGCTTAAACTGCCAAGATCCTGTGCAACAGTTACGACTTGCTTTTCCATTATTCCTTCTTTGCTCCCGGCACTTAAACGATTGAAGCGAATTTATCTTTGATTTGAGGCGAAAAACGGGCAGGTCGCCCAGTTTTTTTAAGACACGCGACACGAACACTGCTTTTTATGAGAAGATCGTCTCCGCGATAGACATTCTGGAGCATCTGCAAACTCGCTCCTTTTAGATCACAAACTCTGGTTTGAACTTCAATAAGATCATCCATTTTTGCAGGTTTTAAATATTCAACATGACACTCTCGCACAACGAAATTCAGTCCATCCTCCTGCATCATTTCCTGCTGATTAATACCGAGCCCGCGCAGCAAATCAGTGCGGGCGCGTTCCGTAAATTTCAGATAGTTTGCGTAGTAGACTATTCCGCCAGCGTCCGTATCTTCCCAATAAATTTGCAATGGAAAATAATGGCAGTTTTCACCATCCGCTGAATAATCAAGGCGGCCTTGCATACTCAGCTCAATCGTCACTGCGTTGTTCCTTCATCAAATCCAACTGTGACGATATCTCAGCTGGAAAGAACAATCCCAAATGCTCATACGCTGCTTTTGTCAGCAAGCGACCACGCGGTGTTCGCTGCAATAGTCCCTGCTGGATCAGATAAGGCTCAATAATATCTTCAATGGCATCCCGGGGTTCTGACAATGCTGCTGATAAAGTTTCCACGCCAACTGGGCCTCCGCCAAAATCCTCAGCAATACGTGTGAGATAGCGACGATCCATTGCATCAAGACCGCGTTTATCCACTTCAAGTCTATTGAGAGCCGCATCTGCTTGGCGCGCATCAACAAGTGTCTCACCTGCTACTGCTGCAAAATCACGAACCCGGCGCAACAATCGACCCGCCACACGCGGAGTGCCCCTGCTCCGCTTTGCAATTTCTTCAGCGCCATCAGCGCTCAAGTCAAAACCAAGAACGCGAGCCCCACGAGAGACAATTAATTGCAACTCATCCGGTTCATAAAAGTTCATGCGAAGCGGGATACCAAATCTTTCACGCAGCGGTGTCGTAATCAATCCGGATCGTGTTGTTGCGCCAACAAGCGTAAACGGCGGCAAATCAATCCTGACAGAACGCGCAGACGGTCCTTCCCCGATAATCAAATCAAGGTGAAAATCCTCCATGGCAGGATATAAAATTTCCTCCACCGCAGGTGCCAATCTGTGAATCTCGTCAATGAACAAGACATCGTTTTCTTCAAGATTTGTAAGCAGCGCAGCTAGGTCGCCAGCCTTGGTGATTACCGGCCCCGCCGTCGCTCGGAAGTTAACACCGAGTTCGCGTGCCACAATCTGAGACAATGTTGTTTTTCCAAGGCCAGGCGGTCCAAAAAACATCACATGATCCAGCGCTTCTCCACGAAATTTAGCTGCCTGAATGAAAATATTTAAATTTTCACGAACCTGCCTTTGACCAATGAAGTCATCCAGAACTTGAGGTCTAAAATGACGTTCGCTGTCATCCAGTTCCTGCTTAGACGAAGTGACCAAGCGCTCATCTGTCATGCAGCTAGCTCCTTCAAGCCTTCAGTAATAAGTTGTTCGACCGTCGCATCTGCTCCAAGGCTCCTGCCCGCAGTCGCAACTGCGCCGAATGCATCCACACGGCCATATCCAAGATTTACCAATGCAGAAACAGCGTCGCCAGCAGCCGTGTGGTTGGCGGCTTTCGCATCTTTAGACTTGGCATCCGTTCCCCCAGAAACATATGCTGCTGCGCCAAGGTCCATCTTGGCAACTTTATCTTTCAGTTCAGCTGTAATACGGCCCGCGACTTTTGGGCCGACGCCGCTCACCCTAGTAAGGGCAGTCTTATCAGCAGCTGCCACAATTTGTGTCAACTCATCACTTCCAAACAAAGACAAAATACCAAGTGCGACTTTCGCGCCAACACCTTGAACCGTTTGCAACAAAGAGAACCACGCCTTTTCACCAGCACCCTGAAAACCATACAAGTGTATATGATCCTCACGAACGTGGGTCTCAATCAACAGGGAAACCATGCCGCCATCCATCGGAAGGCTACGAAGCGTTTTAACGGAACAAAAGATGAGATACCCGACACCGTTCACATCCAGAATGAGCCAATCATCCCCAGAACTGTCCACTTTGCCCGTAAGCTTTGCAATCATGTTTTACTTCCTGCCATTAGGGTTGCTTTTTTCAGGGTCCGGTTGGTTCCTGCATAATGTGCATGGCATATGGCGACCGCCAGTGCATCAGCCGCATGCTCATTGGCAATTTTGCAACCGGGCAAAAGCATATTGACCATGGCATGAATTTGATCTTTTCCCGCATGCCCAGCTCCAACCACAGATTTTTTGATTTTATTGGGGGCGTATTCAAATACAGGAAGGTTATGAAGAGCAGGCACAAGGAGAGAAATCCCGCGCGCCTGTCCAAGCTTCAATGTTGAAACCGGGTTTTTATTCACAAATGTCTCTTCGACTGCAGCTTCATGCGGCTGCCAGTCACTTAAGACCTTTTCCAAACCCTCATACAGTTGAACCAGCCGGCTAGCAAGATCAAGGGAGCCATCAGAAGCTACGGCACCATTTGCAAGATGCCGCAGTGAATTTCCGTTCACCTCAATTATTCCCCATCCGGTATGTCTCAATCCCGGATCCAACCCCAACAAACGCATGCCCGTTGGCCCCTCTACTCTACTAGTCGCTCAACTTTTCCATCACATCGTCTGCAATGTCAAAATTCACGAATACACGCTGCACATCATCGTTATCTTCCAGAACATCGACAAGCTTGAATATAGACATTGCTTTGTCTTCATTTTCAACAGGCACAGTAATATTTGGTTTCCAAATAATTCCTGCTTCCTGAGGAGTTCCAAACTTTCCTTCAAGCGCGCTTTGCAGATCGTTGAAGTCTTCACGTGCACATGTTACTTCGTGTTCGTCATCGCTGCTTTCAACATTCTCCGCACCGGCATCAAGTGCGACTTCGAAAATTTCATCTGCGTCAATTTCCGCAGCAGCATATGAAATCCTTCCAACTTGATCGAACATGAAACCCACGGATCCTGTTTCTCCGAGTGCACCGCCAGATTTTGCAAATGCCGAACGCACTTCAGCTGCAGTTCGGTTTTTATTATCTGTCAAAGCTTCGACGATCATCGCAACACCGCCAGGGCCATAACCTTCATAGCGAATTTCATCATAATTCTCGCCTTCAGCGCCACCAGCAGCACGTTTAATTGCGCGATCGATGTTGTCTTTAGGCATATTATCGGAACGAGCCGCAGAAATCGCTGTTCTCAGCCGTGGGTTCATATCCGGTTCAGGCAGCCCGGATTTGGCTGCTACTGTCAATTCGCGAATATGCTTTGCGAAAATCTTAGCGCGTTTCTTATCTTGCGCACCTTTACGATGCATGATGTTCTTAAACTGTGAATGTCCAGCCATATGTCTTCTCTTTACCTCAGGAAGATGTTCTTCCCTTTATCCAGATTAGTTGGCACATGTGCTTATTTTCACGAGCGGGAAAGCACACAATCGCCACGCTTACCCTTTTTTAGCGCATGGCTTCGCTTCTCCCAAGACAAGATTGAGAAAATAACGAAAATAATTACGTCAGAAGGGGAATTAGGTGTCGAAGGGTGGCTATTTTCTTGCAAGGCTGCCTTCAAGGAGCAAATAGAACTCCTTAATCATATCAGCCTCCTCTCCGCCTTTTTTTGCCTTTTGCTCTAGCTCTCCCATAAACTCCGCAGACATAATGGTTTGTTTGGCAAAGGCACGGACTAAGTTCATCACATTGGGATATGGAACAGAATCCTCAGCAATAAGGCCCAAGACAGAAAATCCAAGTTGTATTTTGTTTGGGTTAGCGGACGTCAACTGGCTTTGGATTTTTTTAGTTTTAAAAGCTTCCATGCCAATATTATCCAACCCTGACATTATTTTGTCATAATAATAATCTTGAAAATCAGCATCGCGGATTTTTTGCTGTAGAGCCGATAACTTCTTCAACAGCTTCAAATCGTCTAAACTCTCTTCAAGTATTACCTGAGTATTGTGAGTGCTTTCCAAGACTGGAATAATATAATTGCAAATCGCACGTATATTCGCACTTCCCACCATTCCGTTCGCAACTCTAATTAACCTTTCGACCCTATCCAAGGGGTTATTCAAACCAGTCAATATCTCTGCGATACTTGTACTACCAGTCATGCGCGAGCACCGTTCTTGAACCGCATCTACGCAGTCACTTCCTCCAATATGCGTATTCTCATCCACATTCAATCGAGATAAAATGCGGCGGTGAAATAAAGCACTTTCATAAGGATCTCCTTTTACAAAAGAGGCATTTCCCTTGAGCGCAGCCTTAACTTTGAACACGAGCAGTTTTTTGGTTTCCGGCAACAAACCTTCGCCAATTAGTTGATTAATTCTTTGAAGAGTGTGGTGATTTTCTGCGCTTGGTTTGGTTTCTGCGCGTATCAGATTTATAAGACCTAACAGACCATCTCCCAGATTTTCTTCGTCTCCCATTATTTTCTTAATGTTTCCCGAAGAAAATAAAAAATCTGCAAGATACTGATCCAAAAAACCAAGAACTTCATGATCTTCATTATCGGTAATAAATTCCAGTATTTTGTCGAATTTTTGATCAAGCGTTGATATTGATTTAAGGTATTGCGCTAAAGCTAGCATAAATACTAAAGTTGGATTTTCAGTTGCTTTGGCCTTTTTAAGCAGCTCATTTAGATCGTCATTTTCGAGTGAAATAAACTCTCCTTCGTGACGCCGTGTTTTCAGATCTTGAAGGAGCTCATTACACATTGAATATAGCTCAAGTACACGTTCGCTAACCTTTTGGCCTGTTTTGTGTATCTGGGAGATAGCTACTCGCTGAACTGCACCTTGTAATATTTGTCCGGTATCATTCAGTTTTTGCAAATGCTCGGCATGGTATAAGAGCTCAAGCGGAGTAATTTTCCAGCCCGCAAGTGGTTTATGCAATAAAGTTAAGATGGATCGTCTTGCTTCGGGAAGGTAGAATTCAGAAACTTTTTGGCAAACCGGGCCAATCAGATCAACATCTGGCGCTTTTGAGACTTGCTTTCTCTCACCATTAAAAAAAACTTCTTTGTCATGATATACTGGCTCATCCGAACCGTATGAAACCTCAAGCACTTTCACTGCTTTTAAAGAGAGTTCTTTAAAAAGACTTCCTGCGCTTTCGATTGCGCTTTGTCGATCATCGCAGACACGCTGAACTGTCCAGGAATTAGCCTGACGCCCATGAACCTCATAATGGCAGCTACCACTGGACAATTTACTCTCCGGTAGGGGAAAAATACTAAATCTATAGTGCTCAGAAATACCATGACACTATTAATAAAGTACGAATATCGGACAGTGGCTTTAGATAAATTGTCTAAAAATGTTAGAGAATTAGTTAGCCTATATGTGTTTGATGCAACTTGCCGCCAACTCTTACTGGTTCAATGCGAACGGCTAAACCTGTCGCGTCGTCCGTTTCAACGAAAACACCACATACGGTTCCTGGTCCCGATGCTGGAGAAAAACGGCCCCCATTTATTTTGCGGGTAAAACGCCTAAGGGGCTCTTCTTTTTCCATACCAATTACGGAATTGTAATCACCACACATCCCTGCATCAGTTTGATACGCTGTACCGCTCGGCAATATCATTGCATCTGCTGTTGGTACGTGCTGATGGCTACCGACAACCATGGAGACCCGTCCATCACAAAAATGCCCCATGGCCATTTTTTCCGATGTCGCTTCCCCGTGAATATCAACCAGAATAAAATCGTACTTTCCGCCAAGTTTTCCAGAATTCAGAATTTTATCAACACCGGCAAATGGGTCATCCAAGGGATCCATAAAAACCCGGCCCATAACCTGAACAACCAGTATAGTTTTGCCACTCCTAGTCTTAAAGACAGCAGCCCCTCTCCCGGGTGTTCCCTCTGGGTAATTTATTGGACGAATAATACGCACATCTTGTGTCATATAACTCATAATTTCCTTTTGATCGAAACTATGATTGCCAAGGACGATGCTGTCTACACCAGCAGCATATAGGCTATTGCAGATTTTTTCAGTTATACCAAAGCCGGACGCTGCGTTCTCGCCATTTACAACGACGAAATCGAGCGAGAGCTTCTTGCGCAACTCAGGTACATTTTCAATGACGGCGTCACGTCCGGAACGGCCAACAATGTCACCGCAATATAAAACTCTCACTGAATTTTCCTTATTTCTTTTTCGGTGACAATCCAGTTCATTTTTTCATCATATGAATTGGTCACAACTTTTTCTATTTCCTGCCCCGCATAAGCGAACCCGACAGCGACACAGGGCTTCAAAGCCCTAATTCTCTCAAGTGTCCTATCATAAAACCCTCCGCCGTATCCCATGCGAAAACCAGCTTCGTCGAATGCAAGCAACGGTGTAATAATGATGTCCGGGATACCTTCTGCTGCGCTATCAGGCGGGACTTCAACATCATGCTTCCCTTTAACTAGCGGAACATCTGAAGTCCATTCGCGGAAAATGAGCGGTTCGCCAGTATCCACAACAACAGGTAAAAAGCAGGATATCTTTCGTTTGTGCAATGCTGAAATCAATGGTCGCGTATCAAGTTCGCTTCCAATCGGCCAGTAAAGGGAAACTTTCGCATCTACCTTAACGTCAATATTATTTAGAAAAATTTCCGCGGCCTTTAAGCCTGCGCTATCTTCAACCAGTTCTTTCCGGATTTGCAGTGCCGTTTTTCGTTGCGCTTGCTTTAACGTGCTAACATCACTCAAATAAATAACCCGACTATTTTCACGAAAACCCGCTGCATAGAATTGTACTGCACCACCACAAGCCGTCGATTGTATGAAATCTCTGTGGCCTGACAAGTCAGGTGGGAGCCGATATAATAGGACCACGGTCCAGTCAGGGATTAGCCCCCTAGATTTCGGTATTGGCCCCAGGATGTCTAGAATCTAACGAACCAAGCAGTGCAGTAGGCTTTACTTAAGCTTTTTCAAGCCGATCTGCAATAGCTTCCAACCTATTTGCCCAATTTTCCGTGTTGATTACACTTTTCGGCGTGTCGGAAACCTTTCCTTTCAACTCATCGATAGTCTCATAGGCTTGCGATAAGTCATCGGCAACAAGAAGCGCTGCCATAAGAAGGAGTTGCGCCTCATTAGTCGTATTGGACATACCGCTTAAATCTTGAACTTTTTTGTCCACAAATTCAGCAAGATAGGTCAAATGATCTTCTTCACCATCCCCGCAAATTATAGGGTAAGGCCGTCCATTTACCTTCACAGTCACGCTTGCCATACTTATTGCTCCAGCATCTGTGAGATATCACCAATGGTTTTATCTAACCGCAACGATACGTTATCACTTGCCTGTTTTAAGCCGTTATATGCCGCCGTTAGCTCGAGGAGTTCCTGGCGAAGAAGTTGATTTTCGACCCGCAGACTGTCCATTTCTGCTTTAATAATCGGATCTTCGCCGATCAGCAAACTTCCCTGGGACGGACGATTTTCTTTCCCGTTAACCAGCGTTTCAAGCCGTTCCAATGCGACTTGGATTCGCGATTCGGTATTTTCGCCATTCCCCATAATTAAATCGTCCTAATTCTCGTATCGAGCAATAATTGTTTCTGAATAAGACAATAAGACCTGTACACAATATGCGTCAACTGAAATGCAAATTGAGTTTTTAGCTTATTATTAAACAATCTGGCAAACTAAGCAGTTGACGTGAGCGTTGCGGGGCGGCATCTTCCCCCCCGTTTCCAATGCTTGCCAGAGATGCGCCCAAACCATTCTTTGTGATGTACATTATGAAGAACGTCGTGCGGGAACAATCAAAGTACTGGCAAGTTAATATATATATGTGACCCCGATCGGGCACCGGCAGCCAACTGGACTTTGGACTTGCAATTTATTTGGGCGAGTTTTTAGACCTATCCGGATATTTTGGCGTGACCGGTGGATAGCAAAGAGTCGATTATGAACGATACTGGCGCCAACACTTCGCCTACTAATTCCAAGCATACAGATATGGCAAACGCAATCCGTGCTTTGTCCATGGATGCCGTACAACAAGCAAATTCCGGCCACCCAGGCATGCCGATGGGGATGGCTGACGTTGCAACTGTTCTGTTTTCCAAGTTCTTGAAATTTGATCCAGCAAAACCGAATTGGCCAGATCGGGACCGTTTTGTCCTTTCAGCCGGTCATGGTTCCATGCTGCTTTATTCTTTATTGCATTTGACCGGCTACAAAGACATGACCATGGAGGAAATCAAAAATTTCCGCCAGCTCGGGTCAAAAACTGCTGGGCACCCGGAATACGGCCATGCCACAGGCATTGAAACAACAACAGGCCCACTTGGCCAAGGCCTTGCGACAGCTGTTGGTATGGCGCTTGCCGAAAAAATGCTTGCTACTCAGTATAAAAACGTTGTCGATCATTATACATATGTAATTGTTGGTGACGGCTGCCTGATGGAAGGCATCAGTCACGAGTCTGCGTCTTTCGCTGGACATCTTGGACTGGAAAAACTGATTGTTCTTTGGGATGACAACGAAATTAGCATCGATGGTAAAACTGAACTATCTGTAACTGACAATCAGCTAAAACGTTTTGAAGCGTTGGGCTGGGACACTCACAGTGCAGATGGTCATGATCCCGAAGCCATTGAAACAGCAATCGCGGCCGCACGTGCGACAAACAAGCCATCCCTTATCGCTTGCAAAACCACTATCGGCTTTGGCTCTCCGAACAAGCAAGGAACATCTGGTGTTCATGGCGCGCCCCTTGGTGCCGATGAAATTGCGTTGGCGCGGGAAGTCCTGAACTGGCCACATGCCCCTTTTGAAATCCCCGGTACAATTCTGGATCGCTGGCGTGCTGTGGGCACAAAAGGCGCTCGACTTTCATCTGAGTGGGAACAAACGTTGAACGCACTGGATGCAGAAAAGAAAGCTGCATTTGAATTTGCGCTTTCCGGTGAACTTCCTGCAGACTTTGACGAAATCATGATGGCTTATAAAAAGCAGCTCAGCGAAGACGCTCCGGGCTGGGCCAGCCGCAAATCTAGTCAAGAAGCTCTTAACGTTATCAATGAGCATGTCAAAAATACAGTTGGCGGCTCTGCGGATCTCACTGGCTCCAACTTGACTAAAACAGTACAAACCCTCCCTATCTCGCCAAAAGATTTCTCCGGCCGTTACGTTCATTACGGTGTCCGTGAGTTTGGCATGGCAGCGATCATGAACGGTTTGGCCCTTCATAAAGGTTTCATACCCTATGGCGGCACTTTTATGGTCTTTACTGACTATGCACGGCCTGCCATCCGCCTTTCCGCGTTGATGGAGCAACGTGTGATCTATGTGATGACACACGATTCCATTGGGCTCGGTGAAGACGGACCAACCCATCAGCCAGTTGAACATTTGGCAACACTACGAGCGATGCCGAATGTGAATGTCTTCCGCCCTGCTGATGCTGTCGAAACTGCTGAATGCTGGGAATTGGCGATGAAATCTAAGAAGACACCTTCTATTTTGTCTCTCAGCCGCCAAGGCCTGCCGACAGTGCGTAAGGATCACAGTCCAGAAAATCTGTCCGCAAAAGGAGCCTATGAACTGGCTTCGGCATCTGAAGATGCTAAAGTCACTATTTTTGCGACTGGTTCTGAAGTAACAATTGCACTTGGCGCCCAAAAAACCTTGGAGGCTGAAGGCATCGGAACACGTGTTGTTTCAGTTCCATGTTGGGAACTGTTTGATGCGCAAGATGCAGATTACAAACTCGAAACACTGGGCCCAGGTACAGCCAGAGTTGCGATCGAAGCTGCATCGTCCTTTGGATGGCAAAAATATATTGGTGATACGGGTGTGTTTATTGGACTAGACGGATTTGGTGCTTCGGCTCCTGCTGACGCACTTTATGAACATTTTGGCATTACAAGCGATGCCATCGTCGTAGCGGCAAAGAAACAACTTTAATTGAGACGGCGGAGTTGATCCGCCTTGGAGTATAGTTAAAGGAGCTTAAGGAAGATGACAGTTCGTGTTGCAATTAACGGATTTGGCCGTATTGGACGTAACGTCCTTCGGGCAATTTATGAGTCCGGCCGTACAGATGTTGAGGTTGTTGGTATCAACGACTTGGGATCTGTTGAAGCCAATGCTCACCTATTAAGATATGACAGTGTTCATGGTCGTTTTCCAGGCGAAGTAATTGTATCCGGCGACACGATTGATCTTGGCCGTGGTCCGATTAAAGTTTCAGCAGAACGTAATCCTGCTGATCTGCCTTGGGGTGAACTTGGCGTGGACGTTGCGTACGAATGTACCGGTATATTCACACATGCTGAAAAAGCCAAAGCTCATCTCGAAGCAGGTGCCAAAAAGGTTCTGATTTCAGCTCCCGGTACAGAAGTTGACAAAACGATTGTCTATGGTGTGAACCATGACAAACTTACAGCTGACGACAAAATCGTGTCAAACGCCTCTTGCACAACAAACTGCCTAGCTCCGGTTGCTCAAGTCTTGAACGACGCTGTTGGTTTGTCTCATGGTTTCATGACAACTGTTCACTCCTATACAGGTGATCAGCCGGTTCTTGACACATTGCATAGTGATCCGCGTCGTGCACGCAGCGCAACATCATCTATCATCCCGACGTCTACTGGGGCAGCAAAAGCTGTTGGCCTGGTTCTTCCAGAACTTGCAGGCAAATTGGATGGCACATCCGTTCGTGTTCCAACACCAAATGTTTCATTAATTGATCTAACATTTGTTGCCGGCCGCACAACGACAGTTGAAGAAGTCAACGCTGCTATTGTTGAGGCTGCCAATGGCCGCCTTAAGGGTGTCTTGGCTGTCTGCGACGAGCCACTTGTTTCTATCGATTTCAACCACAACCCTGCAAGTTCGACATTCGACGTGACACAAACTCAAGTCATCGAAGGCACATTTGTTCGTATCCTAAGCTGGTATGATAACGAATGGGGCTTCTCTAACAGGATGAGTGACACCGCCGTTGTGATGGCGAACTTAGGTTAATAAAAAAGACGGAGAAAAAGATCGAATGGCGGATTATCGGACACTCGATGCCATTGACGCAAATGGCAAGACTGCCCTTGTTCGGGTAGATCTGAACGTTCCCATGCAAGACGGGAAAGTTTCAGATTTCACCCGAATTGAAAGAATTTCCGGAACCATTCGTGAATTGACTGAAAAGGGTGCAACAGTTGTCCTTCTCAGCCATTTTGGCAGACCGAAGGGTCAAGTTGTGCCTGAAATGTCTTTGGCGCCTGTTGCAAAAGCAATGGCGGCACATTTGAATATGTCTGTTGCCTTTGCAGACGACTGTACGGGGGATATTGCCACGCAGGCTATTGCTAACACTGACCGTGGCAACATTATTCTTCTTGAAAATGTTCGCTTCTATCCGGGCGAAGAAAAAAACGACACAAACTTCGCCAAGAGCCTTGCAACCCTTGGCGATTTTTTCGTGAACGATGCTTTTTCCTGCTCCCATAGAGCGCATGCCTCTACAGAAGCTATTACGAAAGAACTTCCCGCGTTCGCTGGAAGGAATATGGAGGCGGAGCTCACCGCTTTAGAGAAAGCTCTCGGTGCGCCAAAACGTCCCGTTATGGCCATTGTTGGCGGTGCAAAAATTTCCAGTAAACTCGATTTGTTGTTCAACTTGGTCGAAAAAGTTGACAGCCTGGTTATTGGTGGCGGTATGGCTAATACTTTTTTGAACGCCAAGGGTATCAATGTCGGGGCCTCTCTTTGTGAACATGATCTTGCAGGTACCGCGAGTGAAATTCTTGAGAAAGCAGAAAAAATTGGCTGCGAGGTTTTACTTCAAGACGATGCAGTACTTGCCAAGGAATTTAAAGCAGATGCCCCCAATCGTGCCGCAGTTGTTAATGACATAGCAGCAGATGAAATGATGTTGGACATTGGACCAAAATCCGCGGCGTTATTAAAAGATAAACTCAAAGTATGTAAAACACTGATCTGGAATGGTCCGCTGGGAGCGTTTGAGATTTCCCCTTTTGGAGTGGGCACCTTCTCACTGGCAAAAGAAGCGGCACGTTTGACCAGAGAATCGGATCTGATTTCCGTTGCAGGCGGCGGAGATACAGTTGCAGCTTTGGCAAAGGCGGGAGTGAGTAGCGATTTTACTTATATCTCAACCGCTGGTGGCGCTTTCCTCGAGTGGATGGAAGGTAAAGAGTTACCGGGTGTAAAAGCCCTTAGTGTCTGAAATTTGTAAATATAAGGCTGATCAAATGAGCGAAATTATACTTATGGAAGATATCGCAGCCCAATTGGTTGCAACGAGCAAAGGCATTTTGGCCGCGGATGAAAGCACTGGAACCATTAAAAAGCGATTTGATGGCATTAGCGCAGAGTGCACTGAAAATTCCCGACGCGACTACCGCGAGTTGTTGTTCACAGCAGAGGGTGTCTCAGATTTTGTCAGCGGTGTGATCTTATATGATGAAACACTACGCCAATCATCAAATGATGGTCAGCGCCTCGCAGAAATTCTCGCAGATCAAGGTATCATTCCCGGCATTAAAGTAGACATGGGTGCCAAGCCCCTTGCCTTTTCTGACGGCGAACTGGTGACAGAGGGTCTTGATGGCCTACGCGATCGACTTGCAGAATATTATGAACTTGGTGCACGATTTGCAAAATGGCGGGCGGTTGTTTCAATTGGCGACACGGCGCCAAGCCAATACTGCATTGATGCAAATGCCCATGCGCTGGCGCGATATGCGGCCCTTTGCCAGGAAGCCAACATTGTTCCCATTGTGGAACCTGAAGTGTTGATTGACGGCTCGCATTCGATTGACGAATGCTATGCTGTTACGGAAACAACGTTGAAAACAGTCTTTGATGAACTTTACAAACAGCGTGTTGTCTTGGAACAAATGCTTCTCAAGCCTAACATGATTGTCTCTGGTCAAGATTGCACTGAACAAGCCGGAGTTGATGAAGTTGCCGCCAAAACCATCTATTGTTTTGAGCAAACCGTTCCAGCTGCTGTGCCGGGCATTGTCTTCCTGTCAGGTGGGCAGTCAGAAGCACAAGCGACTGAACACTTGAATGCAATCAACCAAATGGGCGATCATCCCTGGGAAATCAGCTATTCCTTTGGCCGAGCATTGCAAGCATCAGCTTTGTCGGCATGGGGCGGAAAAAGCGAAAATGTCGCAGCAGCGCAAAAAGCTCTAATTCATCGTTGTCAGCTGACAAGTGCAGCAAGGGATGGCGAATATTCTACAGATATGGAGAGCAGTTCCTAAACGAGCCGCTTTCAGTACAAATAAAGATGAGGCCTGTGCTATAGATGTACAGGCCTCATACTTATCGCCATCGTAATTCCGGAGCAGTATCATCGAAGATCTTCGACCTCGCTTATATTTAATATCACCCCCAACTTTTGATCTGGAAGAGTTTGAAACAGCTTTTCGTAAATCTTTGGATGGTGGGGATGTCGCTTGTTTTCAATTGCGAATGAAAGATCAGTCCAGCGACGATATCCGCCGTGCAGCGGAAAAACTAATCCCTATTGCCCAAGCGAATGACGTTGCATTTCTGCTCAATGATGACCCTGAACTTGCCAAATCAATTGGCGCTGACGGCGTTCATGTTGGACAAGACGATACCCCGTATAAAGCAGCACGGGCGATTGTTGGTGAGGACGCTATTGTTGGCGTGACCTGTCACGACTCTCGGCATTTGGCAATGCTAGCGGCGGAAAGCGGAGCCAATTATGTGGCCTTTGGCGCGTTCTATCCGACGGAAACAAAAGTGGCTAAAACAAGCGCCGCACCTGAAATACTACAATGGTGGAGCACAATGGTAGAAACACCGTCTGTGGCGATTGGCGGGATAACAGTTGACAATGCTGCTCCACTGATTAAAAGCGGGGCAGACTTTCTTGCAGTTTCTGGTGGGATTTGGAATTATTCTGAAGGCCCTGATAAAGCAGTTGCAGAATTTAATAGGGTCATTGAATTGGCCGTGGCAACCTGATAGGTTCCGCCCAACATATTTTGATATTCAAATAGACGATGGTAAGCCATGAAAATTAACGGCAATGCAATTCGCCCCGGTAACGTTATCGAGCACAAAAACGGCTTGTGGGTTGCAGTAAAGATCCAACATACACAACCTGGTAAAGGTGGTGCTTATTTGCAGGTAGAACTCAAGAACCTGCGTGATGGCAGCAAGCTCAACGAACGCTTCCGCTCCTCCGAGACAGTAGAGCGCGCGCGCTTGGAACAGAAACCATTCCAGTTCCTGTTTGAAGATGGCGAATTGCTTACTTTCATGGATACAGATTCGTATGAACAAGTTTCTCTTTCTAAGGATTTGATTGGCGATAAAGCCATTTTCCTAAAAGACGGAATGGAACTTAAAATTGAATCTTATGAAGATGAGCCGCTAAATGTTTTACTACCAGAGCATCTGACATTTGAAATCAGCGAAACTGAGCCAACTGTAAAAGGCCAAACAGCTGCCTCTTCATACAAGCCCGCAATTCTTGAAAACGGTTTACGTATTATGGTGCCGCCATTCTGCAGCACCGGCGAAAAAGTTGTCGTGAACACAGAAACATCCGAATATACGAAACGGGCAGACTAAGCGCCCTTTTCTATTAAGTTCCATCCCCCAGTAATCAGGTAAATACAATGGCTCGCAAATCAGCACTTATCAACGTTATGGAAGCCGCCGCACGGAAAGCTGCGCGGAAGCTTGTAAGAGACTTCAACGAAGTCGAAAACTTGCAGGTTTCAAGGAAAGGTCCGGCTGACTTTGTAAGTAACGCCGACATTGCTGCCGAAAAAACTCTGCATGAGGAATTATCCCGTGCACGTCCTGACTTCGGCTTCAAACTTGAAGAAGGCGGCGTAATCCCAGCAAAAGATGAAAAACATTACTGGATTATTGATCCTCTTGATGGAACAACAAACTTCCTACATGGTCTCCCGCATTTTGCTATTTCCATTGCATTGATGGAAGGCCCTAACATTGTTGCAGGTGTTATCCTTGACCCGATTAAAGATGAGCTATTCTGGGCAAGTAAAGGTGATGGCGCTTTTGTAAACGACCACCGTTTGAGAGTATCTGGCCGTTCTCGGATGGCAGATTGCGTTCTGGCGACAGGCATTCCGTTCCTGGGAAAATCAGGCCACGAAACATTCTTACGTGAAGCCAATGAGTTTATGGGAATTTCCGCAGGACTTCGTCGCTTTGGCGCAGCTTCACTTGATTTGGCATATGTAGCTGCAGGCCGTTTTGACGGCTACTGGGAGCGCGGACTTTCTGAATGGGATATGGCCGCGGGTATCATCATAGTTCGTGAAGCTGGTGGCCTTATCAGTCAAATCGACGGCGGAGAAAAGATGCTGGAAAAAGGTGACATTCTCGCCTCAAACAGCGGCGTCAACCAAACAATGATGGATATACTCCGCAAAGCACGTCGCAAGAAATCATAAGAACCTCAAAATCGATACCTCGCATAATCTCCTTCTATTTCACTAAAAAGTTGTGACACGGCGTCTGCTAAGCTATTCTTGGCAGACGTTGTGGCATACGCCTTTTTTGTGTCATTTTTTATGACTAGAAAAGAAACATCAAGTCATGCCACAAAGATGCAACTATTGCGCTTTTGTGCTGCATCTTGAAACGAGTATTTGTGGGGGTGCCAGAAATGGCTCTGGGGAAAAACAAGAATCAATTCATGCGCCAAAGTATTAGATTACTTTGCGTCGCTGCTGCTGGACTTTCGTTGACCGCGCTTGCGACCGCGCAAACTGTCATCATTGGCGGTGCCAACCGCCAGTCGGTCACTGTAAATATGAATACAGTTTACGGAAACTATCAACAAAAATACCAGCCCTCAATAGGCAGTACTGATTATAGTAAAAGTGCAAAAATTATTGACGGCAATGAAGTAATAACTCTTATTCCGCCTGGAAGTCAGGTAAAGAAAAAGAAAGTCGCGGCAAAACCTGTTAAACGCAAAATACCTAAATCTGTCGCCGTTAAGAAATCGACAGCGCCCGTAAAAAAAATAGAAAAAGCGGCGCCCAAGATTGCCAAAGTAGCACCTCCTAAAGCGCCAAAAATTGGTAAAAACAAAACACAATCCGCACCCGCTGAAACCGTAACAAAAGAAACAATGACGGTAGCGACACCCGCGCCAGCGAAGAAAATTGTGGAAAGTAAAAAGGAAACAGTTGTTTCCAAGGCTCCCACACCCGTCATTCCAAAAGCGACGACAACAGAGCCTAAAGAGGCCGAAATTAAAGTAGCATCTGTTGCACCAGAGCAAACGAAAAAACCTGTTGCACCGCAGAAAAAGATGCCTGCAATTGAACCCGAGGTCGCTGCCAACTTGCAGCAAATATTCTTTGAGAAGGATGAAACCAAACTTCCGGCATCCGCAAAAACAGATCTGCAAAAACTGGCGGAGATGGTTGCGAGCTCAAGCAAACGGGTTCAGTTGGTTGCGTATGCAGATGCGAGTAGCAATGGAACTGCACGCCGATTGTCTCTAGGCCGTGCACTGGTCATAAGATCTCAGTTAATGAAGTTCGGTGTCCCTAACAACAAAATTGAAGTGAGAGCCCTTGGCAAACCAACGGACAACTCTCCTGCTGATCGTGTAGATTTGAAACTGGTGGCAAGATAATTATGACAACACTTCCCGGCATTGCATCCCCTGCAGCTATCTCTGCCCCGAAAATCAATAAACCAAGAAGACATATTTTTCGAATGATGGTGTTTCTAGCCATCGTCACTGGAATAGCTTTCTTTCTTTATCAGCCAGCCAGAAATGCATTCGTTGCAAATCCATATCTAAATGGCCTTATTCTTGCGACCCTTCTATTTGGAATTATTTTCATTTTCCGGCAAGTCTTGATCCTGAACACAGAGGTAGATTGGACTGAAAATCTAAAGAAAACGTCTTCTGGCATTTCATTGCAGAGTGGCCCAAATCTTTTGTCGCCCCTCGCCACCATTATTCGAGACAATAATGGTCCTTTACAAATGTCTGCCATTACAATGAATACGGTACTGGATAGCATTAGCGCCCGCCTAGATGAAGGGCGGGACATCTCTCGCTACCTAATTAACGTTCTTGTCTTCCTTGGGTTGCTGGGAACTTTTTGGGGTCTCCTTGAAACTGTTGACTCTGTTGGTGATGCCATAACGACTTTGAACGTAGGCTCCTCTAACGACTTTTCAAAAGTATTTGATGAATTGAAAGCTGGCCTTGAAAAACCATTGTCGGGTATGGCTGTCGCGTTTTCTTCTTCTCTGTTCGGATTGTCAGGTTCATTGATTTTGGGCTTTCTTGACATGCAAGCAGGTCAAGCTCAGAGCCGCTTTTATACTGATTTGGAAGAGTGGCTGACATCTATTACGAAATTTACTTCTTCAGGTCCTGTTGGTCTGGGCGATGGTGACCATAGTGTTCCTGCCTATGTTAATGCCTTGCTTGAGCAAACAGCAGAAAGTCTCGATAGTTTACAACGAACACTTGCCCGTAATGAAGACCGCCGTCATACAGGCGAAAGTGCAATGCTTAATGTGAGTGAGCGGCTAGCAGCCCTTACAGATCAAATGCGTGCGGAACAAGACCTGATGGTCAAACTTGTTGAAGGCCAAATGGAATTGAAACCTGTCTTACAGCGCATGGCGCAAATTCAAGAACAGGGTGCGTTGGATCAAGCGAGTAAAAACCACCTTCGGAACCTCGATGTTTATATGGCAAGGTTGCTTGAGGATATCTCAGATGGTCGAAACCAGATCACGCAAGAGATCCGCAGCGACATTAAACTTCTTACCCGCACCATTGCGGCCATTGCCGAAGAAGACCGGCGCAAGTAATGAATTGGTGAGGGTTGAGTATGGGACGTAGACGCAGAGGACAACGCGCAGGATATGAAATCTGGCCGGGTTTCGTTGACGCTTTAACGACATTATTGCTGGTTATCATTTTCCTGCTGGTTGTTTTTGTTCTGGCGCAATTTTTCCTATCTCAAGCCTTATCAGGCCGGGATGCCGCTCTTGAAAAACTCAATCAGCAGGTTGCGGAACTCGCTGATTTACTGGCCCTTGAGAAACAATCCAGCACCGAACTTCGCTTAGATATAGAAAAACTAACCGTCTCTCTCGCATCGTCAAATACAGAACGTGACAGCGCTATTATCAGATTGGACACTCTTACTTCCCGGGCTTTAGAAGCAGAAAAAGAAAGAGACAACTTAGTCCTCCTGTTAAAAGAGCAAGAGAAGAAAACAGCAGACAGACAGAGTGATCTCAAACTAGCTGAAGAAAAAATTCAGATCGAAAAAGACAAGATCGCCATTAACTTAAAAGAAATGGAAAGCCTCAGAAGAGATATCGAAGCGCTTAAGAAAGTTCGTACTGAACTTGAGGCCGATGTCGGCGCTCTGACAGCGAAACTCACGGACAAAGATATTGAAATTGGTAAAATAAGAGATCGAAGCAAAGAACTTGAAGTTAAACTTTCAGGGGAAGCGGAACGCACTCTTCTGGCTCAGAAAGACATCAAAGAACGTGATGTACAGTTGTCGGAACTTCAAGCGTTGTATTTGCTAACGCAAGACTCGCTTACCGCTGAAGAGAAAATATCAAGTAAGGCACAGGCTCAAGTTACACTTTTAAATGCTCAACTTGCGGCTCTTAGAGAACAACTCTCCAGAATTGAACAAGCATTGGAAGTATCTGAAGCAAAAGACAAAGACCAGAAAGCCCAAATCGTTGATCTTGGGCGTCGCTTAAATCAGGCATTAGCGCAAAAAGTACAGGAACTGCAGCAATATCGCTCCAATTTCTTCGGCCAGCTTCGGCAGGTTCTTAAAAATCGCCCCGGTATCAGTATTGTTGGCGATCGTTTTGTCTTCCAGTCTGAAGTTTTGTTTGGCTTGGGTGAAGCCGAATTGGGCGATCAAGGTAGGGAAAGCATGGCAACGTTTGCCAGAACACTGCTGGAGATATCTACGTCAATCCCTGATGAAATTGACTGGGTCTTACGTGTGGATGGCCATACAGACAAACAACCCATCAAAACAGCCCGTTTCCCATCCAACTGGGAGCTTTCAATGGCTCGGGCACTTTCCGTTACGAAATATCTGATTGCCAGAGGTATTCCACCAGAGCGGCTTGCCCCAACTGGTTTTGGACAATTCCAACCTCTTGATCCGCGTGAGGATGAAATCGCATTTTTACGTAACCGCAGAATTGAGTTAAAATTAACGGAAAAATAGTTACTGACTACAATCCAAAAATTTGTTTTCAAAAACAGCACCAACCAAAAATCTATTCCCTATTGGTGTTGCAACGGACGCTCCTGAAATCAGGTCTCCGGCATCGAGTAGAATTTGCCCGACAACGAGCTGACCTGCGGCCCCTTTCGTCAACCGCAAGACTTGGCTGGGCGCATACTTACTAGCGTCCGCAGCATGACCAAGGAAACTAAAGAGCTGCGGATGAGACGCGACCCAAATATCTCCGTTCTGGTCTAAAGAGATATTGTCGGGCCCAGTTCCCAGGTCCAATTCCTGTTGTAAGGAAAGAGTATTGGATTCTTCTTCACGCAAATAAACTCGAAGTCGTTGCCCCAAGGTTTCAGATATAATCACTGTTTTGCGGTCTTTGGATAGGGAAATACCATTTGCAAAATGCAATCCGCTGGCAACCTCTTTAAACGCCGATCCGTTGTAGTAGCTGACAACACCAACAGGCAAAGGAACATAAGCCTCTAACGAGGCTAATAGATTGCCTAAATAACCATGATCATTTGTTACATAGAAGGTCTCATGACTAAGCGCTGCAATATCGTTTGGGCTCAGGGCACCTTCGATGGTTTTACGGTGAATTAGCGTGGTATTTTTCCAATCGTACAGTTCGATTTTGTTTGGGTTACCAACGACTGGCGATACGCTTTGCCGGTTGACCACCATCAGTGTTCCATGTCCATCATTTCCCTGAAAATAGGAAATACCAAGAGGATGGAAATCTATATTGGCTTCAGGTGTCAGATTTATTGGCTCAACTGACGGCTTTTTTAAGTCATATAGAAAAATCGCACCCGCGACAGGCTGTCCATCTGCTGTCTTTCGCCTGTTATCTGAAGAAATGAATGCATAGTTTCCCGAAGGATGGAGCACAATGTCTTCGGGCCCGGCGATATTCTCAATTGCGACGCAATGCCCATTAAACATTGGTGTAATAGTCTTAAACTGTCCTGCAGAATATAAAGCGTAAACTGCGGCCCCTATGGCAAAGACCATAAGACTAACAAAGACAAAAAACAGTTTCTGTATAGTCGCCACAACTCCCCCAGTGCGTTTGTAATACGATAGCACTTGAAGTCTATGTAGTCTTACACTTTCATCGCTTCACGATTAACATTGAACTGCAGCTTGGCCAGTCTGGCGTACAATCCGTCTTCCTTCATTAGTTGCTCGTGCGTACCTTGCGTAACAACATGCCCCTTATCCAGAACCACGATGCGATCTGCATTAAGAACTGTTGCTAAACGGTGCGCAATAACAAGGGTCGTTCGGCCCTTCATCAAATTTTCAAGCGCAGTCTGTACCAGATTTTCACTTTCGGCATCGAGTGCAGATGTAGCCTCGTCCAGCAGCAAAATTTCAGGGTCTCTCAAAATCGCTCTCGCAATAGCAACGCGCTGCTTTTGTCCCCCTGAAAGGGTCATACCGCGCTCCCCAAACTGGCTATCAAAACCGTTTGGTAATTCACTTAGAAAGTCAAAAGCTGCGGCCGCTTTCGCTGCGGCCATCACATCTGCATCGGAAGCATCGGGCCGACCATACCGTATATTGTTCATGGCTGTGTCTGCAAAAATTACGGGTTCTTGTGGCACCAATCCCATCAGTGACCTTGCAGAAGCGGGATCCGTCTTAGATATATCGACACCATTGATCAGAACTTTCCCCTCCTGAGGGTCATAGAAGCGCTGTAACAGCTGAAATACAGTTGTTTTACCTGCGCCACTAGGGCCAACGATAGCCACGGTTTCTCCCGGCTTTACGTTGAGCGAAAAGTTGTTAAGGGCCGCCATTTCTTTTCGAGATGGGTAATGGAAATTCACAGACGAAAACTCCAAGCCCTCTGTAAGCTTGCTAGGGAGCGGTACAGGATTTTCCGGACATGCGATCACCGGCTCCTCCTTAAGAAGCTCTATCAAGCGCTCCGACGCGCCTGCAGCCCTTTGGAGTTCCCCCCAGATCTCACTCAAAGATCCCATGGAACCTGCAACAACAATTGCATAGAAAACAAATGAACCCAAAGTACCTGGGGACATATTGCCATGCACCACATCTGTGGCGCCGCTCCAAAGGACAAAATCAATCGCGCCAAAAATAAGAAGGATAACGATTGCAGTTAGCCACGCTCTTGCGCGAATGCGCGTTACGGCAATACGAAAACTTTCCTCTACATCAGAGGCAAATGCTTTTCTGTCAATATCTTCATGGTTATAGGCTTGAGATGTCTGGATGGACCGCAATGTCTCATCCGCGCGGGCACTGACGCGAGCAATACTGTCTTGGTTGATTGTACTGAGTTTACGAACCCGGCGACCGAAGATAATAATAGGGATTAAAATACAAGGCACAACAAGAAGCACCATGCCCGCAAGCTTGGGACTGGTATAAACTAGAAACGCCAAACCGCCCACGAATGAAAGGATATTTCGAAGCGCGACGGATACAGACGACCCGATCACTGTTTGAATTAATGTGGTATCAGTTGTCAGGCGCGACAACACTTCGCCGGTACGGGTAACCTCGAAGAAAGCCGGGTTGAGTTTCAAAATATGACTAAACACGGCCTGCCTGATATCAGCGATAACTCTCTCACCGATCCAAGAGACCAAATAGTATCTGGCGAAAGACGCGAAAGCGAGGCCAACGACAACAGCCATAAGACCCAAAAAATACTGACTGAGATTGCCAGAGCCCGCTGAGAATCCATGATCGAGAAGAAGTCTGACTGCCTGTCCGATTAAAAGAAGACTAGACGACGCGATGACGAGAGCAATCGCGGCGCCCACAAATTGCCACTTATAGGGTTTGACGAATCGTACTAGGTCCCAAAGGCGTGTAACAGAAGGTTTTTCTGTTACTTCTCCTGACGTCGCTTCACTTGTTCCAACACGGGTATCTGTCACGCTATCACTTTCCGTACTTGCATTTCTGCCAACGGTTTTACGGAAAATAGGAATTTCTACAAGAAAATTCGCAAAAAACTATATCTTTACTTGCCACGGAGCCGTTCCTTTAATATAAGGCCCGCTTAGTGAATTCCAGCATCCCCGAGAGGGTAGAGGCGATATGAAAAAAGAAACGCATCCAGATTACCACACCATCACTGTCGAAATGACTGATGGAACGACCTTTGAAACTCGCTCCACATACGGTAGCGAAGGCGATGTTCTTAAGCTCGACATCGATGTTAAATCTCATCCAGCATGGACTGGCGGCACACAGCGTCTACGTGAAGATGGCCGTGTTGCTAAGTTTAACAAACGTTTCTCAGGCTTCGGCATTAAATAACACACCTACGTTTATTGGTGTACTGCGGAACAGGCGCTCTTCTCGGGCGCCTTTTTGCTGCATTTTTTTGAGATTTAGGTTGCCTGAAAATTCTCTATGGAAAGCTGATCAAGCCTCGATATCCGTCGATAAAGAGATTCGCTCCGATCAAGTAGAGACATCAGCCCAGGCGGCAACAGGTGCGGCTGATCGAATTCTGCTTCAGGCAAGCAAACCGATTGAAATTGCAGATGGCATTCTTCGGCCTGCCCCTCTTCAGGGGTTATCTCCCCTTCAATAACGGCGCGCTGAAACATCAGCCATGACATACTTTCAGTTAATCTGGTTGTGAGTCGCAGAGATTCTGTCGCATAGAAAAAGCTAGCTTCATTTGACAGTTTTCGCACGGCGTTTTTACCCGGACCAAGAAGGTACTCCCGAGCCTCAACCACCAACTTAAGAGCTTCATCATAGGTCCTAGAGAAAAAAATAGTACCTGAAGTGTTGGAAAGACTTTGCTGCTGCCCGTTACTCATATTAGCCCTTCAATTGTTTGAAGCGTTCGTTGTACTTGAAATTTGTTAATTTTCTCTCCTCCCACCTTGAACCTTCCAAAACTGAGCATACATTTGTTTGACCGGGTGCCCAGAGTGGACCCGGGACTACAGCGGTTCAGCCCAATACTGGGGGAGCCAAATAAATATTGCTCATTTGGAGAATATAGACATGCGTAATTTTGACTTTTCACCCCTAATGCGTTCTGCATCACTTCACAGTCCCTTCAATAGTTTATTTGATGAGCTGGATCGTTCGGCAAGCGAGAGTAGAAGGTTACCCTACAATATCCTTAAAAAAGACGCGGATCATTTTCAAATTGTGGTTGCTGCAGCTGGCTATTCCGAAGATGACATTGATATTACTGTTGCCCAAAATTCGCTGAGTATTAGTGCAGAATCGCATGAGAGTGATGAAAATATTGAATATCTTCATCACGGACTTTCTGCTGGCGCATTTACCCAGAAATTTGAATTGTCGGATATGATCAAGGTCAAAGGCGCGACAATGGACAATGGTCTGCTGAAGGTTGAGCTTGTGCGAGAGATCCCAGAATCTCTGAAACCTCTTCGTATTAAAATTGAAAAAAGCGATCAAATTGAAGATAAGGCTTCATAACTATCGCCCCAACTCTTTTTGTTTAAGGAAATGCGGCTCGAAAATAATCGGGCCGCATTTTCGCACCTAATTGTCTTCAAACCTATCAATTAGCTCGCGTAGGTTATCGCCAATTCGTACAGTTTTATGACTACTTTGATCCGTGTTCACCCAAATAATTTCACCGCTGGAATAGATGGTTTCACTCTCTTTCTCGAACACTTCCAGAATGAATGTGAGTGAGCTATTTCCAATTTTTGCGGTTCTACACCCAACTTGAATTTCTGCATCAAACAAAATCGGTTTTGCATAATTCACCAGTGATTTCACCAAATGAAAATCCAAACCGGTTTCTTTTGCATAGGCGGAATAATCAAATGCCATGCCCCTAAAATATTCGGTGATAGCGACATCGAAATAAGTCAGGTAGTGAGCATTAAAGACCACTCCCTGCCCGTCAATTTCTGAATACCGAACACGTAGGTCGTGGAAAAATCTAAAATCACTTCGGGCCATTATTCTTTTCCTTCTATTGGGTAAGTGCCACTTTCCAACTTGGTTGCTTTATAGAAAAAGCCGTTTCAATTTTTTTACAATCAAGTACAGAATTTGCGGGTCGTTTAGCAGGTGTTGGGTATTGAGAGGTCGGGATTGCTGTCACCGTAACACTCGGAACATCCTTTAAAATTTCACATGCAAACTCATACCAGCTCACAGCAGGGGCACCTGAAAAATGATAAATACCCCAGTTGTCAAATGCTGGATTGACCACTTTCTCAGCAATTATAAGCAAAGCCTCCGCAATTTGAGTAGCTGCTGTCGGTCCGCCTCTCTGGTCATTTACGACATTCAAGTGATCTCTGTCTTTTGCCAGTCGCCGCATCGTATTTACAAAATTTTGTTCTCCGCCAAACACCCATGATGTTCTTAAAATAATATGACGGGGGCATAGCTGATTGATCGCATTTTCTCCGGCAAGTTTACTAGCCCCGTACACACCTAGCGGATTGCAAGTATCGGTTTCCAGATAAGCGCTTTCCTTTTCGCCATCGAATACGAAATCTGTAGAAATATGCAGAAA
Source organism: Alphaproteobacteria bacterium 46_93_T64 (assembly GCA_002163135.1). Lineage (GTDB taxonomy): Bacteria > Pseudomonadota > Alphaproteobacteria > Sneathiellales > Sneathiellaceae > Sneathiella. Next base: position 72,187 of record MAAN01000011.1, on the reverse strand, counting down.
CGGCACTGATACCGCATCACAAGCTTTAGCTAAAAGCTCTGGTCCGAGGGTATTTATCGAGTGCGCTTGCTCTCGATCCTCTTCCGCCTTGTCAACAGCCGTATAGGCTGCCGCATTAATCACAACATCGGGGTTATGTTGGGCAATTGCCAGCTCTACGTCAGAAGCATTTGTTATGTCCAGTTCCTGCCGAGAAAGTGCGACTAATTCCAACCCTCGTTTATTAGCCGTGCGGACCAATGCCTGCCCAACTTGTCCGTCACGTCCGGCGACCAATATTTTCAAGATTTTTCTGTCCCTAACCCGCGACGATCCAATGCGACGCCCTCTCCAACAGCTTCTACCCAATCGATATTTTCAAGATACCAATCAACGGTTTTCTCCAAACCGCCCTCAAGGTCAACAGATTGACGCCATCCCAATTCATTTTCTATCTTCGAACAATCGACTGCATAACGTGCGTCATGGCCTGGTCGGTCGGTCACAAATCGGATTAGCTCTTCATGTGGTGCCCGCGTAGGGAATTTACTGTCCAAAATTTTACAAATGGCCCGCACCATATTGATATTCGTTTGTTCTGCGCGTCCGCCAATCATATAAGTCTCGCCCACACGCCCCTTTTCAACGACCAAGCGCAGTGCTGCCGTGTGGTCATGTACATACAGCCAGTCTCTGATATTCAGGCCATTGCCGTAGACAGGCAATTCGCGGCCTTGCAAGGCATTGAGGATAATCACTGGCAGAAGTTTTTCGGGGAATTGAAAGGGTCCGTAATTATTGGAACAATTGGTAATCAAAACTGGTAGCCCAAATGTCCGCTGCCAAGCCCGGGCCAAATGATCAGACCCTGCTTTACTCGCAGAATAGGGAGAACTGGGCTCATATGTGCTTTCTTCCGAAAATAATCCCTCCGCCCCGAGTTCCCCATAAACTTCGTCGGTGGAGATATGGAGAAAACGGAAATTCTCTTGGCCGCCATCCTTAAGGTCTCGCCAGTACTCCAGTGCGCATTGGAGCATTGTGAATGTGCCAACCAAGTTGGTTTGGATAAAATCTGTGGGCCCATCAATGGAACGATCCACATGACTTTCAGCAGCTAAATGATAAACAGTTGTGGGTTGGTATTTATCAAACAGCGCGGACACAGCGACTGCATCACAAATATCAACCTTTTCAAACGTGTGAAGAGGACTATTTTCTATCTGACGAAGATTTTCAAGGCTTCCAGCATAAGTCAGCTTATCCACTGTAATGACATGATCACCACCGTCTTTCACCAGATCCCGGACAAGAGCAGAGCCTATAAATCCAGCACCACCAGTTACCAAAATTGTCATCAGATATCTCCGTAAGTGAATAAGTTGATCTGGTCTGCCAATGACGGAAGTATTTTGTCTTTTTCAGAAAGCTGAATATTATCTATTGGCATTCCCCAATCAATCCCGAGCGCCGGGTCATTCCAGATAATCCCCTGTTCGTGAGCAGGGCTGTAATCGTTGGTTACTTTATACAAAAACTCAACATCATCAGTGAGAGTGCAATATCCATGAGCGAATCCTGCTGGAACCCATAACTGCCGCCAATTATCGGCAGAGAGTTCAACGGCAACATGCTCACCAAAAGTGGGAGACCCTACGCGAATATCCACGGCAACATCCATGACAGCGCCGCGAGTGACGCGGACCAACTTACCCTGCGCCTTGGGGCTCAATTGATAATGAAGCCCCCGAATAGTGCCTTTTTCAGCGCTAAAAGCATGATTATCCTGTACAAAATCATCCTTTATTCCAACAGACTTTAAGGTTTCTCTGTTCCAGACCTCTGAAAAGAAACCTCTATCATCCCCAAATTTCTTGGGTGTAATAATTTTGACATCAGGCAATTTGGTCGTGCTTATCTCTGTCATTTTTTATTCCAGTTTAGACTTATCTCTTGGTCTAGCTTATTAAGTCGGGCTTCATATCCGACCACGGTTTTGCGTGTTCCAATTGGCTTGCTATTGTGTATAAGGTCCATTCGTTACCAAATTCTGCAGACAATTGAACTCCAATCGGAATTCCCGAGGAGTTACGATGCAACGGCAAAGAAATTGCCGGTTGCCCTGTTTGGTTAAAGAGCTGCGTATTCGGCGTGGCGGCTAATGCATCCTCAGCTAAACTATCCAAGGCCTTGTTAAGGAGCGGCTTAAACGGCAACCATTTTAACACCTTCAGTGCAGTTTCATCAGCCCCGTGTGGATAGAGTTCCCCAATTTTTGCTGGCGGTTGGGCTGTCGTAGCGGTTAAGAACAGATCATAGTCCTCGTGGAAACGTCCCATAACGCGCGCAGCTAAATGATTTTGGTGTATAGCATCAGCTAGATCAAGGGCGCTGTTCTTTTTCCCAACCAAACCCATAACCCAGCTGGTAAGTTCGTAATCGCCAGAAACCACCTGCCGGCCAGCTTTCTTCGCTGTTTCCCGAATTTCCCATGCCACCCAAGCGCAAACTACCTGCAAGTATGATCGAGCCAGACCATGGCGATCGATCGTGGGCTTATCCTCTATAACTTCATGTCCAAGATCTCGGAGCAAATGTACTGTATTCATGACCGCTTCCACACAATCGGGATGATTGGAGGCGGCATAAAGCGCTTCGGTCGTAAAGGCGATCCTAAGGCGTGTATCCGATGCTTGGCACGCTGCCAGAAATGAGCCATGCTTTTTCTTCGGGGCAGTATAGGGCGCACCAGCATCCGGACCACTCAAGCAATCGAGCATCGCGGCACTATCGCGAACAGAACGCGTCAAAACATGTTCTCTAGCTAATCCCCCCCAAGCCTCCCCAATAGAAGGTCCGATAGGGTTGCGGCCCCGGCTTGGTAGCAGGCCAACAGTGCCACAGTGGGCAGATGGAATTCGGATAGATCCACCCCCGTCTCCGCCATGGGCCATTGGAACAATACGTGCTGCGACAGCGGCCCCTGATCCACCGCTAGAACCTCCCGTAGATTTGTCTAAATCCCATGGATTGCAAGCGGCCCCCCTAAATTTTGATTCTGTGATGCCCATTATTCCAAATTCCGGCGTATTGGTTTTCCCAAAAACCACAACACCGGATTTTTTCAAACGTGTGACCAATTCGGAATCTGATGTCTCCTTAACTCCGGCCAGTATTTTACTGCTGCCAGTGGTGGGAACCCCCGTATAAGTCGCTATAAGATCTTTCAGCAAAAAAGGAACGCCCGCAAAAGAAGCTTCAAGATCAATGCCTGCTGAAATGTGTCCCCGCGCCTCATCATACATCTTATGTACAACCGCATTGAGGTCCGGATTATACTGCTCCGTTCTTGCTATAGCTGTGTCGAGCAGCTCAACTGGCGTCACATCCTTCTTTTTAACCAACTCTGCCAACCCAATTGCATCAAAATTTTCGTATTCAGAAAACACTGCTATCCCCCCTAATAATTCAACTCAGAATAGCCTGAACTTTTGCCAGTCTCCAATAGAAGACTGTTTTTAAATAAAAATCTTGGATTTCATCTAAACTATCCCGTGCGCCGAACCCTCAGGGTTTTTAAAAATGAAAATCATAATCATTCCTAAGCAATTGAAAACATTGCACTATTTCTCTATTTTTCTTGATATTAACTAAAATCGCACTAATATCATTTTCCAATAAGTACCCTGTTTTATTCCAGTCGCCAAACAGTGAGGACCCGCAAATGAAGGGTGATCCCAAAATTATCGCAGTGTTGAATAGTATTCTTGGTAATGAGCTTATCTCCATTAATCAGACATTCTTGCATTCGCGAATGCTAAATGACTGGGGATTAGATGACTTCGGTTCAGCAGAATACAAAAAATCCATTAAGGACATGAAGCAGGCCGACAAATTGATTGAGCGTATTCTCTTCTTGGAAGGGTTACCCAACCTTCAAAGTCTGGGTCGGCTACGCATTGGTGAAAACACCGAAGAGATTATCAAATGCGAAATGGATCTGATGAACGATCAATTATCAGACTTACGGTCTGCGATCGCACTTTGCGAAACGCAATCCGATTATGTTAGTCGGGAAATTCTTGATGACATTCTTGAGGATGAAGAAGAATTTCTTGATTGGCTTGAAACTCAGCAAGGCCTTATTCAGAAAATGGGCCTCAAAAACTACATTCAATCACAAGCTTAAGGAGATCAAGAGATGAAAGGGAGTAAAAAAGTTATCGATACATTGAACGGTCTTCTAACTCATGAAATGAGTGCTGCAGATCAATATTTTGTTCACTCACGCATGTATCACGACTGGGGTTTGGATGAACTCTATGAACGGCTTAAGCATGAACAGGAAGAAGAACTCGAGCATGCTTCCAAGCTAGTTGAGCGCATCCTGTTCTTGGAAGGTACGCCAGATGTTGCGGCCCGTGACAAACTGAATATTGGCAATGATATCCCGTCGATGATGAAAAGTGACTTAGCCTACGAATTGATGGTCGGCAAAGGACTTAAAGATGCCATCGCGATTTGTGAGACTGAGCAAGACTATGTCTCTCGCGGTATCCTTGTGGAGCTTCTGAAAGATACAGAAGAAGATCACACATATTGGCTGGAAATCCAGTTAGGGCTTATCGATAAAATGGGATTGGAAAACTATACTCAATCCAAAACGTCGTAAATTCAGCTTCCCTATAAATACAGAAAAACCCCGGCTTAAAACCGGGGTTTTTCTGTATCCAGAGATTGATCGGCTATTCTGCAGCCAGCATAATGCCAGAAGGGGTAAGTTCGTCTTCCAAGACATCTCGTATACATCCAACGCATTGCGCACAGTCAGGCTTACATCCGTGAGCCTTAAAGACCTGACCAACCGTGCCCGCACCATCTTGGGCGGCTGATCTAACCTGACTATCCTTTATGCCATTACAAATGCATACATACATTGACTATAACTCCTGTGTTGCCATCAATATTTATGCAATTAAGAATGATTGTCAATAGTATAAAAATTATTCTTCGTTAAGCAAAAAAAAGGGAGGCACTAATAGTGCCTCCCGATCTAATCTACAAACTGACTGCGCTGCAATGATTAGCGGCTGATAGGCTTGTATTTAATGCGATGAGGTTCTGTTGCATGAGCACCCAAACGGCGTTTTTTGTCGACTTCATAGGCTTCGAAGTTTCCTTCAAACCATTCCACGTGACTGTCGCCTTCATAAGATAGGATATGGGTCGCGATACGATCTAGGAACCAGCGATCATGGCTGATGACCACAGCACAGCCAGCAAACTCAAGAAGAGCTTCCTCAAGAGCACGAAGTGTATCCACGTCCAGATCATTGGTCGGCTCATCGAGAAGCAGGAAGTTCGAGCCGGATTTCAGCATCTTCGCCAAATTTACCCGGTTACGTTCACCGCCGGACAATTGTCCCACTTTCTTTTGCTGATCGGAACCTTTGAAGTTAAAGCCCGATACATATGCGCGGCTATTTATTTCGCGTTTGCCAAGATAGATGATCTCGTTACCTTCAGAAACTTCTTCCCAAACAGTTTTGTTCGGATCTAACGAATCACGGTCTTGATCAACGTAACCAAGTTCAACAGTTGGGCCTACTTTAAAGGATCCGCTGTCTGCTTTCTCTTGACCTGTCAAAAGCTTAAATAGCGTTGTCTTACCAGCGCCATTGGGTCCGATAACACCAACAATGGCTCCCGGTGGCAACTTGAATGACATATCATCGATCAACAAGCGATCTCCAAAGCCCTTGGAAACACCTTCAGCCTCAACAACCAGATCACCCAAGCGGGCCCCCGGTGGGATCGAGATCTGCATTTGTTCAACTTTTGCACTGGTATCCTGGTTCAGAAGTTCTTCATAAGCGCTTAGACGGGCTTTAGACTTGGATTGACGGCCTTTGGCGCCTTGGCGTACCCATTCAAGCTCATTCTTCAGTGTGCGACGACGCGTGTCATCTGTTTTGCCTTCTTGTTCCAGACGTTTCTCTTTCTGTTCAAGCCAGCTTGAGTAGTTTCCTTCCCACGGAATACCTGTTCCACGGTCAAGCTCCAAAATCCAGCCTGCCACATTGTCCAGGAAGTAGCGATCATGGGTCACAGCCACAACGGTGCCATCATAGTCATGCAAGAAACGTTCAAGCCACGCGACACTTTCGGCGTCCAGATGGTTGGTTGGCTCGTCAAGCAGTAACATATCAGGCTTCGCCAAGAGCAAACGACAGAGCGCAACCCGGCGTCGTTCACCACCGGAAAGCGTGGAGACATCGGCATCCCCGGCAGGGCAGCGTAGCGCATCCATTGCAATGTCGACTTCACGCTCGAGATCCCAAAGATTTTGGGCGTCGATTTCTTCCTGAAGATCTCCCTGTTGTGTGATGAGATCATTCATTTCATCATCTGTCAGGTCTTCTGCAAAACGAGCAGAAATTTCGTTAAACTTATCAAGGAGTGCTTTTTTCTCGCCCACACCTTCCATAACGTTACCAAGAACATCCTTGCTCTCGTCAAGCTTAGGCTCCTGTTCAAGATAACCAACCTTAACGCCATCTGCAGCCCAAGCTTCACCCGTAAACTCGGTTTCGATGCCGGCCATAATTTTAAGCAGTGTCGATTTACCCGATCCGTTCAATCCAAGGACACCAATTTTCGCGCCGGGGAAGAAACTTAAGCGGATGTTTTTCAACACTTGTTTTCCGCCGGGATAAGTCTTTCCAAGACCGTTCATCACATAGATATATTGGTAGGAGGCCATAATTCTCTACTACTCCAGAATTCAAATGGTTTAATTTGGCCTTGTTGTAGCCTCTTGCAGCCAATTGCGCAATGTTTCGCCGCTGAATAGTTATGGACTAACCCGGGAAAAGATCTGCAGGTAGATACCCGCCTGTTATCGCAAACAATAACGCACTAACCGTAAAAATAGAGGCAACCGTCGTTACCAGAATACTGGCGGAGGCCCGCTCGATCCAAACGCCATATTGCTGTGCGAGAACAAAAACATTCGTTGCCGTCGGCAAAGCGGCCAGTAGAACGGCAGTGTAAACCCAAATTGGATCAAAATCACCGGCCCAACTCAAAACAATATACATTAAAAGCGGATGTAACATCAGGTTTGCTGGCACTATATAGCCAAGCTCCGCCGGAATACGGTTGAGGGGACGGAGGGCGAGACTAACTCCCATCGCGAACAGGGCGCAGGGTGCTGCCGCTTGTGCTAAATAATTGATCAACCCCTCTATCGGTTTTGGCGGCTCAAACCCGATTACTGCAGCCCCTACCCCAATAATGGTCGCGATGATGAACGGGTGAAAAAAAACACGTTTCAGGATCTCTTTAACTAACGACAACGGGCCGCGGCTTTCCTTCCCCGAAAATGCCATCATGGTCGGCGCGATCGTGAAGTGCATGACATTTTCAAAACAAAAAATCAGCGCAACCGGTACCGCTGCCATTTCACCGAATGTCAGGATTGCAAGGGCTGGCCCCATATACCCGATATTACCATAAGCCGCGGCAAGTCCCTGAATAGTACCCGCAGCAACACCTGATCGCCGAACAACACTCGCCACTAAAAAGACAACGACAAAAATCAAAAAGGTCGCGGATAAGTTTGCCAAAATAAATTGCCAACTGGCAAGTTTTTCAACTGGCGTTTTTGAGAGCAGTTTAAAAAACAGAGCTGGCAATGCAGCATAAATAATGAAGGTATTAAGCCATCCCATGGCCGCTTCAGGTTGGCGCGTAATACGGGCAATCAGATACCCAAGAAAAATCAACCCAAACAGGGGAAGTACTAATGCTGCGATATCCGACATTTTGAGGGTCCTAATGATAAAACTGAATTAGTCCTAGGAGCTTCGCAACCTCAGGTCAATCCACGCAAGAAAAAGCCCTGAATATTTTTCAGGGCTTGTGACTATTTCCGCGCTTTCTATTTAGGCTGATTTACTGCGGCGTCTGTGCGCGACCAATCCCAGCAATGCAAGTCCTGCCCCGTAAAGAGGGAATGCAGCAGGTAAAGGAACAACCGTTACCGAACCAGGTGAATAATATAGGGACATATGCGAAAGATCTTTGCCTCCATCACCAGATGGGAACAAATCTGCTGTCGTCCATTCACCAGATGAAAAAGCTGTATCCAATAGATAAGCTGCAAAACCGTCTGAAGCCTTTAGTGTTAAAAATATCGATGTATATCCTTTGAAGTCGGCGATTGACCATGTACCGCTATTAACATCAACGGCAACGCCACTTAAGTCCAACTCACCGTCACCATCGCCACCTGCAATCTTGTCGGCACGAACCCAATCAGTGATCCCGAACGGATCCACAGTAGCAACATTTGCCTCGGTATCGTTGATACCTAGATGAACTTCGCAATCTGTGGACGTTGTAAGATCTGCAGCAGTGCCGTCGGGATACAATTCATCCCCAAATGTACACATGACAGGTACTGCCACTGCATGAACTGGAACTACAAATAGAATTACCGTAAAAACCAAAGAGCCCAATACCTTCAAGCCATCGACCAAACGCATAACGATACTCCGCACATATAAGCAATATACTAATATATAACGTCCTATTTAGTAAAAACTAGCAAAGACTGCCCAATAGTTACGACAGGCTCACTACTTATTCAACTTTAGAGAAAATCTCATAACACCGAATACATCGAAAAAATGAATAACTAATTTTCTATTGTAGTTAGCTTCGTGAATTACTGATGCTGAATCATAGGTTTTGTTTCAGCATCAATAATCAGTGTATACATTCAATCCTAGCGACCGTTAAAAACCGGTGCTTTTTTCTCAACAAAGGCTTTTGCAGCCCCTTTATGATCTTCTGTATCAAATGTAGAAATCATGTGTACTGACTCCCAATCCAAAACTTCGCCTAAATCAGAATGAAGAGATTTGTTCAGGTTCTTTTTCATAAAGCCTAGAGCAATGGTTGGGAGCGCTGCAACAGAGGCAACGAATTTTTCAACTTCAGCTTCATATACATCTGCAGGCACAGCTTTGTTTACGATCCCTAGATCTGCAGCTTTGGCTGCGGTTAGAACTTCGCCAGTAAAGTAAAGTTCACGTGCTTTCGCTGTTCCGACCAGCTTGGTCAGAAAATAGGATCCACCGAAATCACCAGACAATGCGATTTTCGAGAATGCTGTTGTTATTTTTGCTGTATCAACTGCAATGCGCATATCACACGCGAGTGCAACTGAAAGCCCTGCGCCTGCTGCTGGCCCCGGAATGGCAGCAATGGTTGGCTTAGGCATTTCATGAAGAAAACGACTAACTTCCATGCGCGCGCGAATATCATCCACTTTTTGATTAAAGTCATACGCGTTGCTTGCTTCACCATCTGCTTTCGCGGCAAATCCTTTTACGTCACCGCCAGCACAAAAAGCACCGCCAGCTCCGGTTAAAACGACCACCCGAACAGACGGATCTGCACTTAATCTTGGCAATGCCTCCAAAAGATAATCGAACATTGCCCTTGTCAGAGCATTGCGCGCCTCAGGACGATTAAAAGTTAGAGTTGCAACACCATTTTCAAATTTTTCTAGAATATCAGTAGACATGGTTTTTCCTTTTCTAATTATTGTTATTCACCAAATGAAAGTTGGCCGGATTAGCTGCCAACTTTCATAATCTGTTTCCTACATTTTTATTGGGCAGCTAAAGTTTGGTTGTCGCCATTCCGATAACGCGTCACCAGATTTTCCCGTTCTGCTTCAGCAGCTTTCAAATGCTTTTCTTTCACATGACCAAACCCACGAATATGCTCAGGCACTTCTGCAATTTCAGTCGCTAATGCCAGATTATTTGAGGATAGTGATTTAAGCATTTCGAGAACAGTCGCTTCATATTCACCGATCAAAGCAACTTCCTTTTTGCGTTCTTCTGTTTTCGCAAACGGATCAAGAACTGATCCCCTCAGGAATTTAAACTTAGCAAGAACTGCAAAACTGCGCATCATCCATGGCCCGAACTCCTTCTTGATCAAATGCCCGGTTTCTGGGTTAGATTTTGCGAAAATTGGCGGCGCTAAATGGAACTTCAACTTAAAGTCTCCTTCAAACTGATCCGCAATTTTCTTTGCAAACGTTCCATCCGTATAAAGGCGAGCAACTTCGTACTCATCTTTATAAGCCATAAGCTTATGGAAATATCGGACGACAGCTTCGGTTAGCACCTCAGATCCTGCATCTACACTTGCTTCAGATGCTCGAACTTGTTCAACCAAACGCGTGTAACGTTTTGCATATCGCATGTTCTGATATTCTGTAAGAGAGTTCACACGTACTTCGATTTTCTCATTGAGAGTTAAGGCTTCCCCGTCATTTTCATCTGTCGATGGTAGTACAATAGCGCTTACTTGCTCCAAATTATCTGCAGCCTTACGTCCCCATGCAAAACTACGTTTGTTAGCGTCAACAGCAACACCATTAAGCTCAATAGCTTGCACGATCGCGGAAAGAGACAGTGGGATAGTCCCTTTCTGGAAGGCATAGCCGAGTAAGAACAAGTTAGCAGCAATGGAATCCCCCATCAACGCTGTCGCCAGTTTCGTACTACTGATAAATTCAGATTTTTCACGTCCAATGCTATCGGCGACTAGCTGGCTTAATGTCTCCCGGTCCATGGCAAGATCAGGCGCGAGTGTGAAAGCTGCCACAGGAACCAGGTAATCATTTACGATTGCCCGAGTTCGACCGAGACCATAACTTTCCAATGCGTCCTTGCTTGCAGCAACCACCAAATCACAACCCAGAACCAAATCCGTCTGGCGATTAGGGATACGTGTTCCACCAAGATCAGCAGCTTTCTGCGTCAACCGAACATGGCTCATTACAGCGCCATTTTTCTGTGCAAGACCAGTCTGATCAAGGATAGAGGCCCCTTTCCCTTCTAGATGGGCGGCCATACCTAGTAGGGCACCGACAGTCACAACACCCGTACCGCCAATGCCGGTAACCAGTATATTATAGGAGCCATTAATAACCGGCGATTGCGGCTCGGCAACACCCGCAGCAGGGTTCATCACATCAATATCTGTAGAGGAGACGTCTTGCTTCTCAGGCGCTTTTAATCCACCGCCTTCTACCGTTACAAAACTTGGGCAAAAGCCTTTAACGCATGAAAAGTCCTTATTACATGAAGACTGGTCAATTTCCCGTTTGCGGCCAAACTCAGTTTCCAAAGGCTTAACCGACACACAGTTTGACGCCAAACCGCAATCACCGCAGCCTTCGCAAACTGCATCATTGATAAAGGCCCGTTTAGCTGGATCTGGGAAAGTCCCTCTCTTACGGCGGCGACGTTTTTCAGCAGCACAAGTTTGATCGTAGATAAGGACCGTAACGCCTTTTATCTCACGCAATTCACGCTGCACTTTATCCAGATCATCTCGGTGGTGAATTGTAACCCCAGGTGCCCAGTCAGTTCCGCTTTCATATTTGTCAGGCTCGTCTGTCACCACGTAGATTTTTTTAACGCCCTCAGCGTCAATCTGTTTACTGATTAGCCATGGGCTTAAGGGGCCGTCAAAAGGCTGACCCCCTGTCATGGCCACAGCGTCATTAAAGAGAATTTTGTAGGTTATATTCACATCCGCCGCGGCAGCGGCCCGAATAGCCATCAAACCTGAATGGTAATAGGTTCCATCTCCCAAATTCTGGAAGATATGCTCCTCATTAGTGAAAGGAGACTGACCAATCCAGTTGGCCCCCTCCGCTCCCATGTGTGTATAAGTTTGTGTGCGCCGGTTTGGCATATAAACCGCCATCGTATGACACCCAATTCCGGCCATCGCACGGCTTCCTTCAGGTACATTCGTTGATGAGTTATGTGGACACCCAGAACAGAACCAGGGAGAGCGAGTTACAGGAGCCGCAGGCATTGTATTGCCGCTGTCATTTGCTTCGGCAACACTGATGCCATTCTTAATGTCATCTGGCAAGTCACGAAGGCGTAAGCGCGATGCGATTGCAGCACTCACCAGTTTTGGCGTCAATTCACCGTCAGAAGGAAGTAGCAACTGCCCCTTTTCATCTGTTTTACCAACAAGACGTGGCCGCTTTTCTAAATCGTACAGAATACGTGCAGCCTGCTCTTCAATCAGGCTGCGTTTTTCTTCAATCACAAGGATTTCGTCCAGACCTTCAGCAAATTCCTTCAAACCCGAAGGCTCCAACGGCCAAGTACAGGCGACTTTATAAACTGACAAGCCAATCTGCTCGCCATATTCTTCATTTATGCCAAGATCATTCAAAGCTTGCAGTACGTCCAACCACGACTTGCCTGTCGTTACGATACCAAATTTCCGTTGCTTGCTGTCTTGTGTGACACGATCCAGTTTATTTGCACGGAGAAAAGCTTCAACCATCGGCAACTTATGACGGAGCAGTCTTTCTTCCTGAACTACGGCATTATCCGGCCAGCGTAGATAGACACCACCTGCAGGTACTTCGATATCATCAGGGATTTTAACCTGAACTCTGTCTTTGGACACATCAACAGTCGCAGAACTCTCGACGGTATCAGTTAAACATTTCATCCCCACCCAGCAGCCGCTGTAACGACTCATAGCAATGGAATATAAACCGTAATCCAGATATTCCTGCACGGTTGCAGGATTTAATACAGGGATCATGGAAGCAATAAGGGCCTGTTCACTTTGATGCGCAACAGTAGAAGACTTTGCAGTGTGATCATCACCCATTAGAACAAGAACGCCACCATGCTCAGACGTTCCAGCCATGTTGCCATGCTTGAACACATCGCCTGAACGATCTACGCCCGGGCCTTTACCGTACCAAATGCCAAATACGCCGTCATAGTCAGATTTACCTGACAAATGTAGCTGTTGTGTTCCCCAAATACTCGTTGCAGCCAAATCCTCATTCACACCCGGTTGGAAATGAATGTCGTTATTTTTGAGAAACAGCTTTGCTTTCCACAAGCTCTGATCATAAAGACCCAGCGGTGAGCCACGGTAACCTGAAATAAACGCGCCCGTTTTTAATCCAGCGGCATCGTCTCTTTGGCGTTGCATAATAGGCAGACGAACCAGAGCTTGAGTGCCGGTAATAAATACCTGCCCGTCTTCCAATTCATATTTATCATCCAATGTTACCTGAGTTTGGGTCTTGCTCATTTATCGCCTCATGCTCAAAATACGTCTACAATTCGGTCTTGGTGCCCCGTTTCTTATTTTGGGGTTCTTTATACGTTAAAAATCACCTTAAAAACAACAAAGGCGGTGCGAAGCTTTAAATGCTTCGCACCGCCCGTAATTGGAACGCTTGTTAAGTTAGACTTCTAACCATTCCTTACGGACTTGTTCATTCTCTTTCAGTTCATCTGGTGTGCCCTCATACACCATATGCCCATGTCCCATCACATAAAGACGATGAGAAATCTTAAGAGCAATGGCCAATTTTTGCTCAACAAGCAAAATGGAAACACCACGTCTTGCAATTTCTGAAAGCAATTCAGCAACCTGTGTCACAATTTTCGGGGCTAACCCTTCAGTTGGCTCGTCAATCATAACCAAATCCGGATCCCCCATCAGAGTTCGGCACATGGTTAGCATTTGCTGCTCGCCGCCTGACAGAACTCCAGCATCAACATCCGCGCGTTGCTTCAAATTTGGGAACATGTCAAACATGTCTTCCATTTTCCAGCGGCCTTCTTTTTTCATGTCCTTAATACCCAAAATCAAATTTTGGCGGACAGTCAAACCGGCGAAAACATCCCGGTTTTCAGGAACATATCCAAGGCCACGATTGGCAATTTCATGTTCTTTCATACCAGCGATTTCTTCACCGCGGAACTCAATCGATCCATGCGGTGGAACTTCACCCATAATGGTTTTAATTGTGGTCGAGCGCCCGACACCGTTGCGGCCAAGAAGCGATACGATTTCACCTTCATTTACATTGAAATTGACGCCTTGCAGAATATGACTTTTACCATAATACGCGTTCAAATCTTTTACTTTAAGCATGTTCGGCTTCCACCCCTAAATAGGCCTCTTGCACGGCTTTATTATTCCGGATGTTTTCCGGAGTGTCCGTCGCAATAATTTCACCATACACCAGAACCGATATGCGATCCGCAAGATCGAAAACGACTCCCATGTCATGCTCAACCATCACAAGCGTTTTGCCTACTGTGATCCTACGGATAAGCTCAATCGCTTGATCCGTTTCAGAATGGCTCATACCCGCGGTTGGCTCATCAAGCATAATCACATCCGCTCCACCAGCAGCGGCCAGGCCAATTTCAAGGGCCCTTTGCTCAGCGTATGTCAAAACACCTGCTGGGACATGTTGGCGTGACGTGAGGCCAATTTCCTCAAGCACTTCAGCAGCCCGATCGTTCAATTTTCTTTCACGATCAACAAGATGCCAAAAAGAGTATTTGTAATCTTCTGACCACATCAGAGAACAACGAACATTTTCAAAAACGCTCAAGATCGGGAAAATATTAGTCACCTGAAAACTACGGGATAATCCTTTTCGGTAGATTTCATACGGCGGCAAATTACTAATTTCCTCACCGTTCAGTGAAACATGCCCACCAGACAAATTGTAGCGCCCGCTGATAAGGTGGAACAATGTCGATTTACCTGCCCCATTTGGGCCAATAATCGCGTGCCGTTCACCTTTTTTGATGTCAAGATTTACACCCCGAATAATTTCTGTCGGACCAAAGCTTTTCCGAAGCTCATCAAGTTTAATAGCAGAACTCATGAGGCTCCTCCTTCATCTGATTTTAAAGGCGCGTTTGCTTCATCCCAAGCCTCCCGCAACTGCGGCATTTGAGTTTTAGTAAGGTAACCACCAACAACTACAAGAACTGCGATAATTATCCACGGCATAATTGTATGCGTATCAAATTCAATACCTAACAGAGACATTGTTGTCTCACCAACGGCCGCAGAACGAACATGATGGATCGTTTCAAGGAATCCCGAGATGCCAGCCAATAAGAGAAGTGTTGGAATACCTGCACGGACATACGGTACAGCAAGCACTCTTAATCTCTTCATTTTAAACGCTGGAATGTGCATGGCAATAAGGCCCGTAAGACCTTGCGGCGCATACATAACAGTCGAAACGAACAAAACGCCCACATAAAGTTGCCAAATTTCAGTATAATTGCTCAGCAAAGTTTGAAGGAGAGTGAAGACAACCGCCCCGACGATCGGACCAACAAAGAAGCCCACACCACCAATGTAGGCCATCAGCAGCACCACACCGGATGTCAAAGCATTCAGATTTTCTTCAGTTACAATTTCAAAATTGATAGCGAATAAGCCGCCCGCGATGCCAGCAAAGAAGCCTGACGCACAGAACGAGATAAAGCGCACCTTACGCTGGCTGTAACCGATAAACTCAATTCGTTCATCATTGTCCCGAACTGCATTTGCCATACGGCCCATTGGAGTCCGCGAGAATAGATACATCAATGCAATGGTAATAAAGGCCCAAACAGCGATTAGATAATAAACTTCGATGTCTTGAGCGAAGTCCACACCCATAACCTCTGGGCCCATTGTGCGATCAGCGCTTATTCCTTCTTCACCGCCAAAGAATGCAACGAAGATCAAGGAGCAAGATGCAATTAGTTCACCAATCCCTAGGGAGATCATCGCAAATACTGTTCCGGCACGCCGTGTAGAAAAGCTTCCTACAATGACGGCGAAAAGCAACCCAATAAGACCACCAAAAATTGGTACGATGACCACTGGAACAACAAAAATATCAGCTTCGATATAGTTCATGAAATGAACTGACATGAAGCCACCTAAACCGAAATACACAGCATGACCAAAGGAAAGCATTCCACCTTGCCCCAGCAACATATTGTAGCTCAAGGCAAAGATAATGAAAATTCCCATGAGGTTCATGGTGTAGACGGCAATGTTGCTGCTAAAAAAGAACGGCAGAACTATTAACCCAAGCGCGAGAAGCAACCATGGCCCAAACCGTTTGAGAAACGAAGCGGACATAACCGCGTTTTGTACTTTTGCAATATCACTCATGATTCACGCTTCCCGAACAAGCCTGTTGGACGGAAGATCAAGATCAACACGAGTAGAAGGTAAGGCAAAATCGGTGCAATTTGTGGCAAAGACAAAGTCCACAAATCCCTAAATGCGCTTTCCGCATCCGTCGTAATATTAAAAGCTACAAGAATATCGCTGACTGAATAGTCCAGCGCGATGGCAAATGTTTGGAGCAATCCGATCAACAAAGAGGCAATAAAAGCTCCTCCTAGTGATCCAAGGCCACCGACAACAACGATCACAAAGACAATGCTGCCGAGCACAACTGCCATACCTGGGAAGGTGCCAAGTGCGGGACCTGCAATCACACCAGCCAAGCCGGCGAGCGCACAACCCATTCCAAACACACCCATAAAGACCAGTGGGACATTATGTCCGAGCATCGCCGTCATATTCGGACGCGTAATCGCTGCCTGAATAATCAAACCAATACGCGAACGTGTCAGAACTAGAAGAAGTGCAATGAAAATACCAATTGAGATCAATAGCATGAAAGCTTTGTAGGCGGGAAAATTCTGCCCGAAGAACGTGAACAGTGGAAACTGTAAAATTTCCGGTTCATGATAAGCTTTCGTATCTTTCCCCCAAATAAACTGGACTATTTCCTCGATCAGGAACGCCAGACCAAATGTGAAAATCAGTTCCGCAACATGTCCCCAGCGATGAACATGCCGAAGCCCATATCTTTCAACGACGGCCCCCAACACTCCAACAACCAGTGGCGCGACAATTAGACCAACCCAAAAACCAAGATATAAACTGATTGTATAGGCTACGTAAGCACCCAGCATATAGAAGCTGGCATGCGCGAAATTCAGGACACCCATCATGGAGAAAATAAGCGTAAGACCGCTTGCTAACATGAAGAGAAGGAGCCCTGTGACAATCCCATTGAGAAGGGAAAAGAATATCAATTCAAACATTGATTGAATCTCTTATACACAAGATTAGATAAATACAGGCAAGAGCCCGCGTAAAGAAGGACTGCCTGAATTAAATTCAGACAGTCCAATAACAAATCGCACTATATTACATAGGGCGTTTCATTTTACAGGTTGTAGGCAGTGCAGTATCTGCTGCTGCTACTGTTGTTTCAGTAGAAAGACCATAACCTGAATTATCAGAGTCGAAAGTAATTCCTTCGTCTGTGTGAACTGAGATATGGATCGGCTGGATCATTTGATGATCTTCCGCACGCATTGTCAAAGTTTCACCATGTAGTGATGTGAATTCCATACCTTCCAACGCTTTAGCGACATTGATTGGTTGCGCGTTACCCGCTTTTTCAATCGCAGCTGCAAGCATTTGAACTGTGTTTGCAATACGGAACTGAGAAATATCTTTCTCTGGATTTTTAGCTTTAAACCCTTTGTGATATGCCTCATATGCCGCGCTGCTTGGTGGGTTCAATGGACC
Organism: Alphaproteobacteria bacterium 46_93_T64; assembly: GCA_002163135.1. Classification (GTDB taxonomy): domain Bacteria; phylum Pseudomonadota; class Alphaproteobacteria; order Sneathiellales; family Sneathiellaceae; genus Sneathiella. The sequence continues at coordinate 54,700 of MAAN01000011.1, read as the reverse complement.
TTCATGAACCAAACGGATTTTGTTTTTACCAGAAGCGCCGATGGTTTTTGTAATACCGTCATTGGCTGCATAGTAAGTGTAAATCGGAACATCCAAACCAGTTTCACCAATAGCTTTACCAAGGCCGATCATATCAGCACCCCAGTTACCAGTGATAACCGCATCAGCGCCAGACGCACGAATTTTAGTCGCGTAAGGTGTAAAGTCTTTCACTTTACCAATTGGGTGCAACTCATTGCCCACAATCACAACATCTGGACGTTTTTCCTTAAGGAACCTCACCGCTGCGGCAGCAACAGATTTACCGAATGAGTAATCTTGACCAATCAAGTAAATTTTCTTGATGTCTTTTTTAACTTTGATCACATCAGTCAGAGCGTTCATTTTGATGTCAGCATTGGCATCAAAACGGAAATGCCAGAAGTTACATTTTGCGTTTGTAAGAGCAGGATCAACCGCTGAATAGTTCAGAAATAGAACGCGGTTATCTGGATTACGTTTGTTGTGTTTTTTGATCGCATCTGTCAGAGCATTGGCAACGCCAGAGCTGTTGCCCTGAGCGATGTACCGAACACCTTCACCAATAGCGCGCTTCAGCTGAATGAGGCTTTCTTTTGGACTAATTTTGTTGTCATAAGCAACAATTTCAAATTCAGTTCCGCCCAAAACACCGCCCTTTTTGTTGACAAGCTCGTCAACAGCATAACGGAATTGCGCAAGGCCATTAGTACCTGTTGCAGCGAATGGACCTGAAAGCGGATCAATAAAGCCGATTTTAATAGTATCAGCAGCTTGAGCAGCGAACGCAGACAAAGTTGCCAATGCTGCACCTGCAATAATCGTGGATTTAATTTTCAATTTTTCCTCCCGTTGGGGCTAAAACGCCTGATTTATCCGCTAGGTCTATTATTATTATTTGGGCTTCATTATTTATGAAAAGCATTTTGTTGTAGAGTTTACATATTCCCTAAATGAGTAAGAGAATTTTGTATTATTTCTTTTCATCCCTTATTAGCGACCTAAGCTAAAAGAGTATAATTTTCATTTATAATAAAATTCAACATAAAAGATTCATCTCAACGCCGATATAAATCAGGAATTCTTATAAAAAAAAATGTTTGGCATAAAACAAACATCAACCTTAAGCTGTTGTTTAGCTTTGCTAAAACGCATTTTATTTAGTGATATTTTGTCAACTTTGTGCACTCCAACACACTGACAAAGAAAAAAAACTTTCTATCCTTGACACGAAACTAAATCCAAGAAATCAACGTTGATTGTCGAAATTGGGTGTTTTTGAGATCAATTGCTTGTTCCATTGAAACCCAGAGAACAAGAGGTTAGATTACAAACAGCTTTCCTACTGGATTGGACAGCATTTCAAAGCAGAGGCTTATGAGAAGACAAAAACGAAAAATTTTACTTCAGATGGTCGGCTGGTTCTTCGTCGCCGTTGGCGCAATTGGCGTAGTGCTGCCGGTATTGCCAACAACGCCTTTTCTTTTGATCGCCCTGTGGGCTTTTTCCCAATCATCCGAACGATTTCATTACTGGTTACTCAATCACCGCCTATTTGGGCCACCCTTACAAGCGTGGGAAAAATACGGAATTATCCCCATGCGTGCAAAGATTATCGCGCTCTCCTCAATGGCTGCCAGTGCAACACTAGTGATTTCTCTCACACAAACACCCTGGTACGGCCTGTCGGCAATGCTAGGCTTCATGGCAATCGGCGCAATTTTCATTACCACCAGACCAAGCGCTATTCCCAGTGAGGAGAAGGTCGGCTAAAGAAGTGCCAACCTTGATGTGAGAAGTTTAAAGAATCTGTCAGAATCGAGATCATCGCAGATATAAGCATTTGGCGTTTTCTCTTCTACATCCCACCAATCCGCGACTGTTTGCCCCATTGTTAATTCAGACGTGACCTCGATATCAAGATGGACTTTGCGTCCGCTGAAGATTTCTGGATCGATCAAATAGGCAATTACACAAGGATCATGCAGCGGACCACCGTCAAATCCATAACGGGTCATGTCAAAGCGATTGAAAAAATCGAGCATACCACCGCATGCGTTTCCAACAGGAGAATTCAGATCCTTGAAATTCTGCAATCGAGCCGGTGTCACTAAGGCCTTATGGGTCACATCCAGAGGCATCATTGTAAAGGGAACTCCTGACTCCAACACCACTTTCGCCGCCTGCGGATCGACATAGATGTTAAACTCAGCAGCAGGCGTCGTGTTCCCAAGCTCCTTCACAGCACCGCCCATGCACACAATTTCACGAATTTTCGGAATAATTTGCGGTGATTGCATCATCGCCAGTGCCACGTTGGTCATTGGGCCAATGGGACAGATGGTTATTGAGCTGTCTTCCGCTGCCAAACATGTCTCTACAATAAAGCTCACTGCGTGCGCCTCTTGCAAGGCCATCGAAGGATCAGGTAGATCCGCGCCATCAATACCTGTTTTTCCGTGAATCCATTCTGCAGTGACCAGCTTTCTCATCAACGGCTGACTTGCACCTGCGAAAACTTTAATGTCTGACCTTCCTGCCAATTCGCAGATCCGGCGCGCATTACTTTCAGTCAGGTTCAATGGCACATTTCCTGCCACCGTTGTGATACCAAGCACGTCGATATCATCTTTAGAGGCCAGCGCCAGCAAGATGGCTACCGCATCATCTTGCCCAGGATCACAATCAAGTATTATAGATTTTTTTGTCATAGCCACAAACTCACTTTAACGCGGCGCGGTGTCAAGAGATCCCTGCAGATAGTTAAGAAATGAGCGGCTGTACATCGCTTGTCGATAATAAGTCCGCCAAAATAAACAAAGCTGACTCTAGATGTTTTATCTCCGGCACCGCCATCAAACAAACACGGATATAGTGATCATCCAAATGCCTGTTCATTGCAAACCGATCTCCACCAATAAGTGCTATTCCGCGTGCACGTGCTTGTTCGATAAATTCGCTAGGAGAAATTGAGATAGGCAACCTAACCCATAAATGCGGCAAAAACTGCTCTTGGCCAATCTGCGTCGCGGAAATCCACGGCCCCAGAATTTCCTTAGCCATTGAAAAACGAACACCGCCTTCAATAATTAAATCATCACGATGTTTATGCACTACGCCGCTTTTTAATTGTTGGTTTATCAAATCCAATGTGATCGGAGACGTCATCCAGTTGATAGCGGTCATACTCGAAACCAATTTCGGCATAAATCTCATGGGTGCCACGACATACCCGACACGAATTCCAGGGCTAAATACCTTCGAAAAGCTCGTAAGGAAAATACTGTTTTCAGGGCAAATTTCCCAAAAGGTAGAAACGCACTTATCATGAAACGGCGCGTAAACACCATCCTCTACAATCGGGATATTATGCTCAAGCGCGATGCGAATAATTTCACGTCGCCGCTCCATCGGGAGGGTCGTTCCCGTTGGATTATGGTTTGTCGGAACAGTGACAAGGAGACGAACGCGTGCGCGCTTAGCTGCAGCTTCAAAAGCTTCGGGTAGCATCCCGTAATCATCCATCTCAATGGCTTGCAATTTTACACCGATATCCTGAGCCACCGCTTTGATACCAGGATATCCAAACGCTTCTGTCGCAATTGTGTCACCTGGCTTAGTCAAAGCTGACATCGTGAGGTAAAGACTTGATTGAGCTCCCTGCGTTACAATTATATTTTCAGTCTCCACATGACCAATTAGCGGTTTCAACCATTTCTCCGCTGCACTCAAATCTTCTGCCCGCCCTCTTGTATCAATATAGTCCCGATATTCTGGTTGAGGTTGACGGTCAGCCAATACTTGAAAGCCCTGGGTGAATGCTTTTCCGCTATCAGGGTGATAAAATCTATTTAGCGAAAGGTCAGTCGGTGCAAATATCTGATTTTGTATCTGTTCAAAATGCCAAAGAGGGTTCCTCCGTCCATTCTCGTCGACAGTTTCCCCTGATGCGACAAACGTCCCTCTTCCCACATGAGCATAAGTTATCCCAATCCGCTCTAATTCGCCGTAAGCACGCGTAACTGTTCCAACACTGCATTTAAGATCCCACGCCATATCCCTGTGAGTAGGTAATCGTTCGCCCGGCTTTAAAATGCCTGCTGCAATTTTCTCCTGAACCATCGTGACAATTTCAGTAGTTTTCATAAACGAACCATATTGTATCTAGTACAATACTCCCTTTGACGAGTGCAATATAGATACAATATAGATTGTCCTACTCTTTGTATCAAGGAAAAGTACATGCCTATAGACACAATCCTGCTTATCATTTTATTTGCCGTATCAATGATCGGATCCCCGGGTCCTGCCAACATGGCATTAATGGCTGCAGGTGCGACATATGGCTATCGTCGTTCTATTCCCTTTCTTTTGGGAACGAATAGCGGGTTTTTCCTTGTTGGTGTAGGCGTCGCAGCGGGACTTGGCACTCTTTTTGAGCTTTTCCCAGCCATGAGAATTACCTTCCTGATCCTGTCTGCCGCCTATATCATATATCTGGCGTATAAAATTGCGTTCCAAGCACCAAATTCTGGTCAGGGAAATGCAAAAGCTGGCTACTGGTCAGGGGTCTTAATTCATCCACTAAACCCAAAAGCATGGGCTATGCTGATTACCGCCTATGCCCAGTTTTCCACTCCAACTCTGGATCCTCTGGTTCAATTCCTGATTATTCAGTCGATTTTCCAGATTTTGGGCCTGATCCTAAACTCCATGTGGTGTTACGGAGGAGATCTCCTGAACAGGTTAGTAAGTTCCCGGACAACACTTATGTGGATCAATCGGGGGCTTGCAACGCTTATGATTTTGATTGTTGGCATCTCGGTTTGGCAATCAAACCTGCTCGCCTAATTCTCAGCTCGCATTTTGTAGAGATTTTAGCCGCTCTGCCGGAAAATTCACTGTGCAAGTAGTCCCGACACCAACAACACTTTGCAATTCAAAAGTACCACCATGCAACTCGACAATAAGCTGTACAAGCGTCAACCCTAATCCTGTTCCTTCATTAGTACGGGCATATGTAGATTGCACCTGACCAAATCTGGACAGAACATGATTTATATCCTTCTCGGATATTCCAATGCCCGTATCAATGACTTTCACGGAAAGCCCACCTTCGTTATTCAAAATTACGGTAGCAGTAATGCGGCCTCCTGCTTCAGTAAATTTAACGGCGTTAGAGATCAGATTTACAAAAATCTGTTTCACACGGGTTTCATCTGCAAATATGGTAGGTAAGTCGTCGGGAATATCTTCTGCTAGTTCTATCTCCGCTCCAACAGCACGGACAGATAACATTCTGTAACTGGACAGGACTAAATCTTTAATGTTGATTTCACGCTCATAGAGTTGCATTTGCCCTGCTTCAATTTTTGCAACATCCAGAATATCATTAATAACCTGCAACAGATGCTCGCCGGCAGAGTGAATATCTGTCGCATATTCCTTATAATTTTCATGCCCCAGACTACCGAAAGCCTCGGTTTTGAGGATTTCAGAAAATCCAATCACCGCATTTAGAGGTGTCCGTAATTCATGGCTCATATTCGCAAGAAATTCGGATTTAGCTCGATTAGCAAGTTCGGCGGTTTCTTTCGCTTTGCGTAATCCAAGTTCAGCAATAACCCTATCATTCATATCAGTAAATGTACCTTCAATATGATGAGGTTTGCCCTTTTCACTATAAACTGTGTGCGCACTGATTGCTCCCCAGACAAGGGAGCCATCCTTGCGCCGCCATCGATGGACTTCATTGGAAAGCGCCGTTCCAGCAGAAAGCATTTTTAAGTGCTTTCTCGGCATTTTGTCATTCACATAGACTTCATCGGCAACATTTTTAACGGAATTTATTAGTTCGTCGCTACTTTCATACCCAAGCAAACGAGCAAGAGCCGGGTTACTTGCAAGTAAATTTCCCGTCATATCAAATTGGAAAACACCCTCATTTACGTTTTCATACAATCTCTGATATTGTAATTTAGTCTCGTTCAACGCGCGCCCGAATTGGTATCGACGATAGGCAGTGTATATCAACGCTAGAACGAAAATAACGATGACAATAAAGGAGATCCTTAATTCCGCTCTTACCGTCTGCATTTTCGCTTTTTGAGGTGTAAGTCGCTCCATTACGAAAAAATCGAAGCGATCTCTTAAGGCTTGGATATTCTCTCGGATCAAATAAAATCGCCGAACGATCTTGATAAAAGTATTCTGTTCGTTGCCGGCCCTATTTTCTTCAATAACGCCGTTCACATATGCGATATCATCCAAAAGCAATTTTGATAGCATTCTCGGCTCGTAAACCTTGGGTCCTTCAGTCTCTGGAAATGCCCGCGACATTTTGTCGATTTTGGAATGAACCAAATTCAGGTTTTCTCGTGCACGTCCGAACGACCCCAATCTTTCCTCTGGTATGGATTGCTCCAAATCTACAATGCTATCAGCAATCTGAACAACTGCTTCTTCCAGAACTTGGGCCTGCAACAACACCTCTTCCGGTATGGCGGCTTCAAATTCTGTAAGAGTCTCTTCAGTGTACAAAAATAGACCCGCAACCACTACTATTAGAGTGGCAGCTATGCCAACAAAAGTAAAAATCCAATAGTCTGTTTTTTTTGTCTCAGAATGGATGCGACGCAATTTAAGGTGCTTTCCTTCATACCTAATACAGGGGGGCCACTAATCGCTCAATATTTACCCTAATTTGAACGATAACCCGTAAAGGTTTATAATATTCTAATTCTAACTCTCGGCTCAAAAGTATGGGCAATAAAATTCGCGCGAAAGACGCCCGCGACACATCACATTCTAAAAAACATCGACGCCGACATCACAAAACAGTAGATATGCACGATGACCAATGAAAACGAACTGGAAATACTGCTAGTCACCATCCCAGGACTAGAGCCACCTCTTTTTGAAGAAGCCCGCGAGAGAGGATTTGAAAATCTGACGCGGATTAAGGGAGGCGTGGTTTTTAACGGTAGCTGGGAAGATGTGTGGCGCGCAAACCTTGAAATGAGAGGTGCGAGCCGAATTCTCGTTCGCTTAGGATCCTTTCATGCCGTCCATCTTGCGCAATTAGATAAAAGGGCTCGACGTTTTCCATGGCGCGATTTTTTACGTCCGGATGTTCCTGTTCGAGTTGAGGTGATGAGCCGAAAGTCGCGCATTTATCATAAAAAGGCAGCTCAAGAACGAATTGAGCGGGCGCTGACCGAAGAAGCGGGTATCCCAACATCCCCCGATGCCGACATCAGTATCAAGGTCCGGATTTTTGAAGATCTCTGTACCATCAGCGTCGATAGCTCTGGCGAAGGGTTACATATCCGCGGACACAAAGAAGCCCTTAACAAAGCTCCCATGCGAGAAACACTCGCGGCGCTTTTACTGCGCCGATGCGGATATAGAGGGCAAATGCCCGTAATTGACCCCATGTGCGGGTCCGGAACCTTTGTAATGGAAGCCGCGGAAATTACGACAGAATTACAGCCGGGGCGATCTCGGAAATTTGCATTTGAGAAATTGGTAACATTTGATGAAGCGCGCTGGAAAAATTTAAAGATCGATGCGCCCAACAAAAATTCAGATTTTCGTTTCTATGGGTTTGATCGTGATGAAGGGGCAATTAAACGCTCACGCGCGAATGCCAAACGGGCCGGAATTACCCATCTCACTGAATTCAACAGACAAACCATCACTGAACTTAGACCACCGGAAGGGCCTCCAGGCCTCGTCATCATTAATCCGCCTTATGGTATTCGGATCGGTGAAGCAAAAAAACTCTACCCGTTGTATCAGTCACTGGGGAACAGCCTTCTGGGTCGTTTTTCAGGTTGGCGCGTTGGACTTGTAACAAATTCCAGCAACCTTGCTGAGGCTACTGGCCTCCCCTTTACCGCGACGGCAACCCCCTTCTCTCACGGCGGCATTCGCGTAAATCTCTATGCAACAACGCCCTTACCTTAATCCAGACAATTTTCAACATTGGTACGATTTAGTCGGGTCTCGTCGGAAAAACACCCGATGAGGCTCTCAGAGATAAAATAAGATAACCAAAGGTGCCAATTGCACGGCTAGGATACAATTTTCATAATATGAGTTTTGCCTGCTTGTTTTTCAAAAACCGAATGACAGGGACATGCGTCGCCAGAGATATGGCTTTGTCATAACACTCGAATGCCTTTTCCATTTGACCAGAACGCGAAAGCAACTCGGCTCGCGCCGCCCACAAGGGCTGAAATCCAGTTCCGACCTGCTGCTCCAATTTATCGAGAGTTTTGAGTCCCGCTTCTGCCCCATGTAAGTTAGCAGTCACAACAGCTTGCGAAACAGCCGCCCCAGCTGAGGGGGCAAACTTGAGATGGGCATGGAACAACTTATTTAGCGCGTCCCAATTGGTAGTTCTCGTTTCTTTTCTGGACAAATGAACAGATTCAATTGCAGCTTCAATTTGAAAGCGGCCGATAGAAGCGAGGCCGTAGGCATGATTAAGATGACGATTGCCATAGGAAATCAAATCGTCATCCCAGTCCTCCGTGTTCTGCTGTTCAATTGGAACCAGAACGCCGTCGACAACTCTTGCCGTTCTGCGGGCATGACTAAATGCAATCAATGCCGACAAACCGAAAACTTCAGCTTCATTTGGTAGAAACTTACACATCAGATTAGCCAAATAGAGAGCTTCTTCACCCATTCCATCGGCCGGATCCAACCAATCATGGGAATGCAAAGCGTAGATAGCCTCTAAGATTGCATTGCTTCGTTCAGGCAAATTCTCTGCATCCGGAATGTGAAACGGAATACCAGAATCACGGATTTTTGCTTTAGCCCGGACCAAGCGTTTGGAAAGAGCCGTTGGAGGCATCAAAAAGAGTTGCGCTATAATCTTGGCTTCAATTCCCAAAACTATTTGTAGCATCAGAGGTGTATGTAAATCAGCTGCGATTGCGGGATGAGCACATACCATGAGAAGCGAAAGTCTTTGATCTTCAAGTGAGCCGTTATTTAGATCAGGAGCGGGTATATCTGGTATTTCACTTACTGTTGGGAATTTAGTTGTATGCCGTTGGCGATCTGTCAGGCGATTACGAGCAACAGTCAGCAGCCAAGCGTCAGGGTTACTAGGAACCCCTTTTTTTGGCCAGTTGGTCAGTGCCTTTGCAAAGGCATCCGCCAATGCATCTTCTGCTGAAGCGATGTCGTGCGTGCGTGCGGAAAGGTAAGCAAGAATTCGGCCGTAGGAGTCACGCGCTGCAATTTCAGCAGCGCGAGGTGCATCAATCATTCCGTGGCAAGGGCCGAAGCTCGGATTTCGACCTTTCCTGATTTTGCCGCTGGACATTTTTCTGCCCATGCCATGGCGACATCCAAATCTGCGACGTCGACCACGAAGTATCCACCCAAAGTCTCTTTCGTATCTGCAAATGGGCCATCTTGAACTTGTTTACTGCCGCATTTGAGGGAAATTGTTGTTGCCGTTTGTACAGGTTGTAACCAATCTGTATCGACAAATACTCCTGCCGCCTTTAGTGCACCAATATAGGCACCATAAGCTTGCTTTTCGGTCTGCCAATCTTCCGGAGTGCGATCGGCAATGTCTGCAGGGTCGGTATAAAGAAGAAATGTATAACGCATTAATGTGATCCTTTAATTTCAGTTTGTAATATTATGACGGCATTAGCAATAGAACCGAGCCCGCCACAATAGGTAGCACAGCTCCCCAAAGAGCAATGACACGCAGAGAAAATTTCTGTGAAATCCAGAAATATATGATTGAAACTAAGCGACCACCCAGAAAGACAGCGCCAAGTATGTGAAGCCATCCAGCAGAGGTCCCAGAATTTTCTAAAATCACCAAAAGGATGAGGAATATAGGCATGTATTCAATTAAGTTGCCATGAGCGCGAATGGCTCGTTGTAGACTTAAATTACCACCATCCCCCCAAGATACCTTTGACTTCGCTCGCATGATAACGGTGGCGAACCCAAGTCCAGCTGTTAGAATGCCTAGAGCTGCTGCGTATGTCGCTGTGATTTCAAATACCATTGTGTTTCCTGTCTTCTTGCAAATGCATCAGTGCTTTCACAAACATGACGATCGATGGAAGACTGAATGGACATTTATAATAATTTTTCCACCAGCAAAAATACTCATGGCAAGAAATACTAGAATTATTGGGGTCAGAAGAAAAATACAGATGTTGACCATATTGCCGCCAATTATTCCGCGAATAGTACAAAACCGAAATATAAATATCCCGATTTTCACGCCTATTAATGCCTGTGTTTCAATAGCAACTAGGTATATTGCCTCTGATTTAAATTTTTAATAATGATTATTAATAGCTCAATAATGGTAGTAGTACTGGTATTAAGCCTATGCAAACAACCGTTGTGAACCCTTTTCATCACTTTATTGAGTATTACTAATGTATTGTGAGGCCTTCCGCATTAAATAGACGGTTAGTTAAAAATTAACTTTTCGCCCTTAACTCTTACGCCATAAAGTATAGGCCAAAAGTAAGGGACGGATAAAAATGGTAGCGAATATGAGTATTTCTCAGAAGATTTATGGCCTAGCGGCACTTCTTCTGCTTATTACAGTAAGCGTTTCTTTTATTGGTATCATTGAAATGAAGTCCATCGGCACCGAAATTGAAGATATTGCCGAACGGGATATGCCCATCACAGAAAAATTAACGACGCTCACGATCCATCAACTGGAGCAAGCAATTCTATTTGAGCAGTCTATTGCTGTGGGCGCACGGATGGCCAAAGACAACAGCCTGAAGGAGCAATTTAAAGCGTTGCAGGGCAACTTTTCTGACTTAGGTCATAAAGTTGAAAAGGAGATCGTGGAAGTTGAAGCTATTTTAGCGAGTTCGATCACAACAGCCCATACCGAATTGGACAAAGCCGAGTTTAATTTATTGCTGGGTGTCTTGAAAAACATCGAAGCTGAACACTCTGAGTATGAAGTGCTCGCAGAACAGGCCCTTCAGCTTGTCAGGAAGAACAACAAGCTCCCGTCAAACGCGATCATCGAGAATATCGAACATCAACAGGAAGTGATAGACAAAGAACTTGAAGTTGCGCTGAAGGAAATTGAGCATTACATGGAAGCGGCCCTGCTGAAAGTCGAAGAAGACGAACATCATGCGGTGTTTGTGTTGCAAGCATCCGCAATAGCAGCAGTCGCCTTCGGCCTCATTATTGCTTTTCTTCTAATCCGCTCTCTTCTCCGCCCGATTAATCAGATGACAGCGACAATGAAGGAATTGGCAACGGGAAACATTGATGTCGATGTGCCGTCAGTTGGCTTAACCAACGAAATAGGTCAAATGGCCAACGCACTGCAAGTCTTTAAAGAGAGTGCCATCGAGAACATCCGGCTTGAAGAAGAAGAAAAAGCCTCTGCTATTAGACAGCAAGAACGGGACGAAATTGATAGGCAGCGCGAAAATGCGGCGAAAGATGCGGAACGTCAGCGCGAGGTTGAGGAAAATAGCAAGCGCGAGGCCCGTGAAGCGCACGTAAACACCTTAACATCAGATTTTTCCAATACCATTGAGGGAATTCTAAATATCGTTGCAGCGAGTTCCTCTCAAATGGAAGCATCGTCTAAATCCATGTCAGAATTGGCCTCGCAGAATGGGAAAACGAGTGTCACTGTCGCGGCAGCGGCGGAGCAGGCAACCGCCAGCGTACAGACCGTGGCGAGTGCGACGGAGGAACTTTCTGCCTCCATTTCAGAAATCGGTGGTCATGTTACTCAGTCGGCCGAAATTTCAAGGAAGGCTGTTGGCGCCGCAGATGCTACGGGGCATACCATTAGCCAACTCGCGGATGCTGCTCAGAAGATTGGTGACGTAGTTGATCTGATCAATGACATCGCCGGCCAGACAAATCTGTTGGCACTGAACGCCACAATCGAGGCCGCACGCGCCGGTGAAGCCGGCAAAGGATTTGCGGTCGTGGCGTCCGAAGTTAAAAATCTTGCCAGCCAAACAGCGAAGGCAACTGAGGATATCAGCGCTCAAATCAGTGCAATTCAAGGATCAACTGAAAATGCCGTCGGGGCCGTCGAAGGCATTCGAAAAACGATCTCCGAAATGAACGATATTGCCATAATGATCACGTCAGCAGTAGATGAGCAAGGAGTCGCGACAAATGAGATTAGCCGGAGCGTACAAGAAGCAGCTTCAGGTACTCAGAACGTATCGCAAAGCATTGATACGGTTAAAACGGGATCAAAGCAGACCGGTGAAGCCTCCATCGAAGTCCTCACCGCCTCGAGAGATCTAACAGATCGCTTTCAGACTTTACGCAGCGAAGTAGAAGAATTTTTGAGAAATATCAAAGCCGCTTAATGATGCCTCGTTTCTGTTTACTAATTGAACAGAAGACGAAATTCATTGTGTACCACTTTAAAAACAAAAAGCCCCTTGGATCAGTATATTACTGAAATCCAAGAGGCTTTTAGAATAATGGTGGGCCCGGCAGGACTCGAACCTGCGACCAGACCGTTATGAGCGGTCGGCTCTAACCAACTGAGCTACAGGCCCGCATTGAGTTGTAGACATCACGTCTAACGTTTCAAATCCTGTAATCGTGATTATTTAACCTGTTCAGCTAAAAGATGCAATTGGCGAAAGTGATTTCTTGCAAAATATATTCCACTTATGGATTTGGCTTGTACCTATATCAAATTTCAGGAACACTTAAGTCAACTTAGAATAATAACGTGAGCATCACATGTCCTCTTCAGAATTTTCCCGCACAGCAACCGGTCACCCTTACGCGGATATCATCCGAACGTATTATCAAGGGTGTAATACAGCGGATGTAGACCTAATGAAATCCACATTTACCGACGATGTCGTTCATTATTTTGTAGATCACGCACCGGTAATTGGTGCCGACGCGCTCGCAAACTATTGGAACAAGATAGGCCCTAGAACACAAGCTAACTGGACACTGGATCATATCATCGTTCAGGAGCCAGAGGCTGTCATTGAGTGGAGTATGGCGTGGGTTCCCTCAGGTACGGGCGTGGAGGAGATTTTACGCGGCAGTGAGTGGTACGTCTTCAAAGGAGACAAAATCCAAGAAATCAGATCTTATCACAATAATTTCTACCTGCAGAAGCCAGAAAACCGGGAATTGCATGGCTATGACTATGCGGGACGAGGTTACCGGACATAAAAAAAGGGCGAAGCCAAAGCTCCGCCCTTTTTAAAATCGAGATCTTTTCGAACTTATGTATCCAAGAAACTACGAAGCTTACGTGAGCGACTTGGATGCTTGAGCTTACGAAGCGCTTTCGCTTCAATCTGGCGAATACGCTCGCGTGTCACAGAAAACTGCTGACCAACTTCTTCCAAAGTATGGTCTGTATTCATGCCAATACCAAAACGCATACGCAGAACCCGCTCTTCACGTGGCGTCAAGGACGCCAGCACCCGAGTGGTCGTTTCACGCAAATTGGACTGGATCGCAGCATCAAGCGGTTGAACCGCATTTTCATCTTGAATGAAATCACCAAGATGGCTGTCTTCTTCGTCACCAATTGGTGTTTCCAGACTGATAGGTTCTTTGGCAATTTTCATGACCTTCCGCACTTTTTCAAGCGGCATGCCAAGTTTTACGGCCAATTCTTCAGGTGTTGGCTCGCGGCCAATTTCGTGAAGCATCTGACGAGACGTCCGAACCAATTTATTGATCGTTTCGATCATATGCACTGGAATACGGATTGTTCTCGCCTGATCAGCGATTGAACGCGTGATTGCCTGACGGATCCACCATGTCGCGTAAGTAGAGAATTTATAACCACGACGATATTCAAACTTATCAACGGCTTTCATCAAGCCGATATTACCTTCCTGAATAAGATCCAGGAATTGCAGTCCACGGTTTGTGTATTTCTTGGCGATTGAAATCACCAAGCGCAGGTTGGCTTCAACCATTTCTTTTTTGGCGCGACCAGCTTCACGTTCTCCGGTTTGCACTGTTCCAACAATGCGCCGGAATTCGTTCATAGGCATACCGAACTCTGAAGAAATTTTGATAATTTCACCGCGAGTTTCGTTAATATTATCAAACTCGGTTTCTGTGAAATCTTTCCAGCCTTTTGCTTTAAGTTTCCCAACTTTATCGGTCCAATTTGGATCAAGTTCAGAACCAAAGTAGTTTTCAAGGAAACTTACACGCGTTACTTTATGACGTTCGGCCAGACGCAGCAATTTACCTTCAAGGCTCATCAAGCGGCGATTAATTCCGTACAACTGATCAACAAGTGCTTCGATCCGATTATTGGTCAAATGGACATCGTCCATCAATTTAACCAATTCGCTTTTCAGCTTATCGTATTTCTTTTCCTGTGCTTTTGGAACGACATCATTCTCAAGAGCCGCCGTTAAACGAGCTTCTTGCAGCTTGTGAAGTTTCTTATATGTTTTTGCGATTTCATCGAAGCGTTCGAAAACCTGTGGTTTAAGAGTTTCTTCAAGAGCCGCCAAAGACATAGTATTTTCTTCGGCTTCTTCCTCTTCCTCCTCGCGGCGAACAGGATTGCCTTCTTCATCGACCTCTGCTGTTTCCTCAGAGTTCTCTTCTTTGTTTTCTTCTTCACCCTCAGCTGTAAGGTCTGCTGCAGGCACGTCGTCATCGCTTTCCTCATCGAAGCCTTCTTGCAAAGCCTTTTCAGCTGCAGCGCCAGCACCGTAAGTCGCGTCCAGATCAATCACATCGCGAAGAAGAAGTTGCTCTTGCAGCATCAGCTCACGCCAATTGAGGATGGCCCGAATGGTTAGCGGACTTTCACAAATTGCGCCGATCATCTTACCACGACCAGCTTCAATGCGCTTGGCGATCGCAATTTCACCTTCACGAGACAACAGTTCAACCGTGCCCATTTCGCGAAGATACATTCTTACCGGGTCATCTGTCCGGTCACCTGTTGTTGTGGTTTTCTCTGGAGCCTTCTCAACCGCAGTTTCCTCAGCTGGACTTACAGCTCCTTCTTCGGAAGAGGCCTCTTCTGCGGCTTCTTCGTTTTCGACCACGTTAATGCCCATCTCAGACAACAACGACATCGTATCTTCAATCTGCTCTGAAGACATTTGATCTTGAGGTAAGACAGCGTTCAATTCGTCAAAAGTGACAAATCCTTTTTCTTTCGCCTTACTCAACATCTTCTTAACTGCTGCTTGTGAAGCATCAATCAATGGGCTATCTGGCGAGTCTTCCCGCTGATCGGGAGCTTCCACTGCCTCTGCGCTTTTTGTAGCCATATAGAACTAACTCCTGAACTCCTGACACAATAACCAACAGGTTACATGCAGGATGACAAATTCATCTAAAAACCGGTTTCTCTACCCGAGGCAATTCCAAAACCTTCAAGATCCGCTTCAGTCCCCTCTGCCTCTAGCAGAGCCTTCGTAGCAAGTGTCAAGCGGTCGAGATTTTGACGTGTCGCCTCATTACCAAATAATTCTTGTGCTACTTTTACTTCAACATTCAGTAACTCGCGTTTCTGACGTGCTAGTAAATGTAGCCACCCTTTCGTTGCATCTTCCAGTGCAGCTTCTCTGGTCACGAACCAATCCAAAGCTCCTCCAGCTGACTGCTCCAACCTATTACACAGATCAGATAGTCCACGGTTGGATAAATGGTGCTTCATGCCTTCGTAGTCAAGGTCTGATTCGGAAGTAGCAACTTCTATGATTGCACGATGTAGTCTGTCAAGGTTGCCAGATGAAAGCTGAAGCGCAGCAAAAGCCTCGAAGTAACTATCTAGGATTTCTGGGTGGTTGAGGACTCCTTGTATCAACAACTGCTCTCCGCGCCCCCACTTAAGGCCTACCGGTTTTGCCCCAATCAATCCCTTTTTATAGCCTGATTCTCTATTTTGATTCGCGAATCGCCCGAATCGGTCATCTTTACGCCCTTTCTGAAACTTCGGTCGAGACGTCTCTTTCCGCTCCCGGTTCCAAGTCCAAAGACGATCTTTAAAGTACTGCTGATAATATCCGCGAACAGTCTGATCCTGCATTTGTTGCGTGATATCAACTAATGCCGTTTGAAAGGCCGCTTTCTGTTCTGGCGTTTCCAGTTTATGTTCCTGCATTTCCTTGCGCCATAAAAGCTCAGAAAGCGGTAAGGCCTTCGATATGATCTCCCCCATGGCAGACGCCCCGTGAGAGCGGATCAAATCGTCAGGATCCACACCTTCAGGCAAAATCGCAAATCGCAAAGAAAAACCGGGCTTCAAAAAAGGCAACGCGCGTTCAGCTGCCCGAAGCGCCGCCCGCCAACCAGCACTGTCACCATCCAGACACATGATCGGCTCTGGCGCCATTTGCCACAAAATTCGGAGTTGATCTTCCGTAATCGCAGTTCCAAGAGGAGCAACAGCGTGCTCAAACCCTGCCTCCGCTAGCGCAATGACATCCATATAGCCTTCAGCGACTACGATTTGCCCGGTATCGAAGGCCTTTCGTCTGGCTGACGCCATATTGTAAAGGACATTCCCTTTATGAAAAAGCGGGGTATCCGGAGAATTAAGATATTTCGCTGGTGCATCTCCTAGAGCACGGCCACCAAAAGCAATCACGCGCCCTTGTCTATCTGCAATTGGAAACATTAGGCGATCGCGAAAACGATCATAGGTCGGACGGCCATCCTCTGGGCGGATGATAAGGCCTACCTCAATCATCAAAGCCTCAGAAATATCCCGTGCAAGCAAGGCCTCCTTCAACGCAGATCTTGAAGAGGGCGCAAACCCTAGACGGAATTGCTGCCGCGCTTCATTGGAGACCTGCCGGCGATCGAGATAACTTCGAGCCCCCGAGCCTGTTTGTGTCGAGAGTTGGCTTGAAAACCATGTTGCAGCAACTTCCATCACTTCATGAAGGGTCGCCGCCTGTTTTTGTCGCGCACGTTCTTCCGGGCGTTCAACCGGCATGGCAAGACCTGCCATATCGGCCAGTCGTTCAATCGTGTCCCGGAAACTCAAGCCTTCAGTTTGCTTAACAAACTCCACCTGATCCCCATGCACCCCGCAGCCGAAACAATGATAGAAACCCTTTTCTTCATTTACTGTAAAAGAGGGAGATTTTTCATTGTGGAAAGGACAGAGACCTGAATATTCTCGCCCTTTTTTGACAAGCTTAGTCCGCCGGCCAATAAGTTCTGATAAACTTACCCGGTTTCTAATTTCATCCAGAAATTGCGGTGAAAAGGCCATTTTTACCCTCTAAACGCGTCTTGCCAAACTTTCCAGTTTCTGCAGCAGAAAACGTCAGAGAGTTTAAGCACCTAATGCAGACTTAACAAGAGCACTCGCTTTTGCAAAATCCATACGGCCAGCATATTTGCTTTTTAAGGCCCCCATAGTCTTACCCATGTCTTTCAGGCCTTCGGCACCGACAGCAGCAATGATCTCATCGATTGCTTGGTTCATTTCGTCTTCCCCAAATTGCTTGGGTAAATATTCAGAAATGATATCGATCTCTTCCTGCTCTGATGTCGCAAGATCAATACGTCCGCCTTCTTCATAGGCGGCGATAGAATCGCGCCTCTGGCGAACCATTGTGGTCAACATCTGAAGAATCTTATCGTCGCCGATTCCCTCTTCGCCTCCCTTGTCCCGGGTAGCAATATCCCGGTCATGGAGTGTCGCCAAGATCAATCTCAAAGTGGAAAGTTTCCGCTTATCCTTTGATTTCATTGCGTCTTTTAACGAGTCTTTTAATCTAATACGTAGCATAATCACTTAAATAGTAGCCAAAGAAAGCGAACATAATACCCCAGACCTCCATATTTAGCAAACCAAAACTTTCCTATAAGTCATTGTTATTAAAGGGAAATTTTTAGCATCAAGAACTTGACGAAGTGCCATCTTTACCCTATGTTCCCGCGTCAATATCTATATCGGTAAAAGGATTGCGGCCCAGCGCTTATCGCAAGGGGTCCCTATTGGCATGTCTAAATCAATTAATGCAGCAGATTTGCACAGCACACGGACAGCGACCGCAGTGCTAGTGTTAAGTGACGGAACGGTTTTCCACGGCTTCGGCGTTGGAAAAACCGGGAACACATCAGGTGAAGTATGCTTCAATACTTCCATCACCGGCTATCAGGAAAGTCTAACTGATCCTTCTTTTGCCGGACAGATGATTACCTTCACTTTCCCCCACATCGGAAATGTCGGCTTTAACGACGAAGACATCGAAACCGATGGCATCGCAGCAAATGGCCTGATCATACGCGCTGATATCACTGGCCCTGCCAATTGGCGCGCCGCCGGTGATTTGAATGACTGGCTTAAATCGCGCGACCTAATCGGTATATCGGGTGTTGATACGCGACGGCTGACACATCTAATCCGCGAAACTGGCGCACCAAACGGTGTCATTGCACATGACCCTTCCGGAAATTTCGATCTAGACGCTTTAAAAAAGCTCGCTGCAGACTGGCCAGGTCTTGAAGGCATGGACCTTGCAAAAGATGTTTCCTGTAAGGAAGCCTATTCTTGGAATGAAACCCAATGGGAAATGACCACAGGTTTTGGCGAACTTGAATCGCCTAAACGGCATATTGTCGCCGTTGATTACGGTGTCAAAAAGAACATTCTTCGTTGCCTTGCATCCTTGGGCTGCTCGATTACAGTTGTACCGGCAAACGCCAGCTTTGAAGATATCATGTCCCACAATCCGGATGGTATTTTCCTGGCAAACGGGCCCGGCGATCCAGCTGCAACGGGTGTATATGCTGTCCCCGTTATTCAGCAATGTATCGAAAGCGGTATCCCAACGTTTGGCATTTGTCTAGGTCATCAGATGCTTGCGATTGCTGTTGGCGCTGAAACCATGAAGATGAAACAAGGCCACCGCGGTGCAAACCAGCCAGTTAAAGACCTGATAACGGGTAAGGTCGAGATTACATCACAAAATCATGGTTTTGTTGTAAAACGCGAAAGCCTGCCGGACGGCGTGACAGAAACTCATAAATCGCTGTTTGATGGAGTAGTTGAAGGCTTAAGCCTTGATGGGAAACCCGTTTTCTCTGTGCAATATCATCCAGAAGCGAGCCCCGGCCCGCAAGACAGCCATTACCTTTTTCAACGTTTTGTAGATATGGTGGACGCCAATGCCTAAACGTACCGATATAAAGTCCATTATGATCATAGGCGCAGGGCCGATCATTATTGGTCAAGCCTGCGAATTTGACTACTCAGGAACACAAGCCTGTAAAGCGTTGAAAGAAGAAGGGTACCGGGTCATTCTGGTGAACTCCAATCCTGCAACGATTATGACAGACCCTGAACAAGCTGATGCGACGTATATTGAGCCCATTACGCCCGATGTAGTCGAAAAAATCCTGGAAAAAGAGAGACCAGATGCGTTGCTACCAACTATGGGTGGCCAAACTGCGTTGAATACAGCACTTGCACTTGCTGATCGCGGAACGTTAGATCGTCTAGGCGTCCAATTAATTGGTGCGGATCAGGAAGCGATTGAAAAAGCGGAAGATCGCGACAAATTCAGACACGCTATGCGGAAAATCGGACTGGATATGCCGCTTAGCTCTGTTGCGCACAATATGGAAGAAGCGTGGCATTCTCTTGAAAAAGTTAAACTTCCCTGCATTATTCGTCCCTCATTCACAATGGGTGGCACAGGCGGCGGCATTGCTTACAATCGCGAAGAATTCGAAACGATTGTGACTTCAGGCCTCGACGCTTCTCCAACAACAGAGGTGTTGATTGAAGAAAGCATTGTTGGCTGGAAAGAGTATGAAATGGAAGTTGTCCGTGACAAAGCGGATAACTGCATCATTATTTGCTCTATTGAGAACGTGGACCCAATGGGTGTCCATACAGGCGATTCCATTACGGTTGCCCCTGCCCTCACATTGACTGATAAAGAATATCAGGTCATGCGAAACGCTTCCATTGCTGTTCTTCGGGAAATTGGCGTGGAAACAGGTGGATCAAACGTTCAGTTTGCCGTGAACCCCGAAAATGGTCGTTTGATCATCATTGAGATGAACCCACGGGTATCGCGCTCTAGTGCCCTTGCGTCGAAAGCGACGGGCTTCCCGATTGCTAAAATTGCTGCGAAACTGGCTGTGGGGTACACACTCGACGAATTGGATAACGACATTACAGGTGTAACACCTGCATCGTTCGAGCCTACAATCGATTATGTTGTCACTAAAATCCCTCGTTTCACTTTCGAAAAATTCCCGGGAGCTGAAGCCACCTTGGGGACAGCCATGAAATCTGTTGGTGAAGCCATGGCCGTTGGCCGTACTTTTGCGGAATCCATGCAAAAGGCTCTCCGTTCACTCGAAACAGGTTTAACCGGACTTAATGAACAAGAAATCGGTGACGACAAACAGGGTATCCTAAATATTCTGGCTCAACCAACTCCAGATCGCCTGCTGAACATTGCACAAGCCTTCCGTGCTGGCCTTAGTCTTGAAGAAATTCAAGCCGCCAGTAAATACGAACCTTGGTTCGTCGGGCAGATTGAAACGCTGGTTCAACTTGAAGAAGCCGTTCGCGAAAAAGGTCTTCCTACCCAGAAGAGTGGTCTTCTTACCCTTAAGAAAATGGGCTTCTCTGACGATCGGCTTGCAGAAATTTCTGGCAAAACAACGGCTGAAGTATTTGATCTTCGCCAGAGCCTTGATGTGCTTCCCGTCTATAAACGTATTGATACATGCGCCGGCGAATTCACATCTAAAACACCCTACCTTTATTCCACATACGAAGGGAATGAATGGGATCCAGCTGTTTGCGAAGCGCATCCGTCTGATCGGAAAAAAGTGGCCATTCTTGGTGGAGGTCCAAACCGGATCGGTCAAGGGATCGAATTTGACTATTGTTGTGTACATGCAGCCTATGCCCTCGAAGAGGCTGGCTACGAAACCATAATGGTCAACTGTAACCCCGAAACTGTCTCAACAGACTACGACACGGCAAATCGACTGTATTTTGAACCTCTTACCGTTGAAGACACGCTCGCAGTGTTACGCAAAGAGCAATCAAACGGTACACTTCACGGTGTAATCGTACAGTTTGGTGGTCAGACGCCATTGAAACTCGCCGCAGGTCTCGAAGCTGCGGGTATTCCGATTTTGGGAACATCACCTGATGCTATCGATTTGGCAGAAGATCGGGAACGCTTTCAGCAGATGCTTCATAAATTGAAGCTCCTTCAACCTGAAAATGGCATCGCACGCTCTGTGGAAGATGCCTTCGAAATTGCTGAAAGAATTGGCTACCCCGTTGTAGTGCGCCCCTCATATGTTCTGGGTGGCCGAGCCATGGAAATCGTGCGCGATGGAACACAGTTGGATCGCTACATGCACGAAGCTGTTCAAGTTTCAGGCGATACGCCAGTACTGGTAGATAGCTATCTCCAAAACGCGATTGAAGTGGATGTAGATTGCTTATGCGACGGCGAGGATGTGTTTGTCGCCGGTATTATGGAGCATATTGAGGAAGCTGGCATTCACTCAGGTGATAGTGCCTGTGCCCTACCGCCATACACTTTGAAGGAAGACATGATTGCGGAAATACGTCGTCAGTCTCATGCGCTTGCACTCGAGCTCAACGTAATTGGCCTTATGAATGTTCAATTTGCCATCAAAGATAACACCGTTTTCATTCTGGAAGTGAACCCACGGGCTAGCCGGACTGTCCCCTTTGTTGCCAAGAGCATTAACTATCCGATCGCAAAAATTGCTGCTAGAATTATGGCTGGCGAAAAACTGGCATCTTTTAATCTTGTCGACAGAAAACAATCCCACGTCACAGTAAAAGAAGCGGTGTTTCCGTTTAATCGCTTCCCCGGTGTTGATGTTATCTTGGGACCAGAAATGCGTTCAACAGGTGAAGTCATGGGCATCGATAAGGACTTCGCATCTGCATTCCTTAAAGCTCAATTGGCTGCTGGCGTTACCCTGCCGACTGGCGGAAAAGTCTTTATCTCGGTTAAAGATAGAGACAAAATACTGGTGAAAGATGTCGCGGCCAAGCTATTGGAACTCGGTTTCGAAATCGTCTCCACCTCAGGAACGGCTGAATATCTTTCAAGTGAGGGATTGAATGTTTCTAAGGTCAACAAAGTGATGGAAGGACGTCCAAATATCGTCGATTTGATGAAAAACGGTGATATTTCGATGGTTATCAACACGACGGAAGGCGTTCAGGCACTGAAAGACAGTTATGACATCCGCCACACTGCACTCGTGATGAAGACACCCTATTCAACGACTATTGCTGGTGCGCGAGCCTCTGCAATGGCAATTGAAAAAATTAGGACAGGGACACTTGAAGTCTATCCACTTCAATCCTATTGTTAACTCCTTGAGCTTTAAACTTTGATTTTATATATGCTAATTAATTATATGGCATTACTAATGAGAAATTACGTTCAGACGTAATATGAGATTTCGATGGAAAGACTACCAATTACGGCCGGTGGCCATGCTAAGCTGGAAGCAGAATTAAGACAACTAAAGGGACACGCGCGCCCTTCGGTTATTCAGGCTATTGCCACCGCACGTGAACACGGCGACTTATCTGAGAATGCTGAATATTCTGCAGCTAAAGAACAGCAGTCTCTTATTGAGGGACGCATTGCCGAACTTGAAGATAAACTAGGCCGCAGCGAGATTATCGATGTTGCAGCAATTACCGGAAACCAAATTAAGTTTGGCGCAACGGTACTGCTTGTTGATGAAGACACGGATGAAGAAACCACCTACCAAATTGTTGGTGAAGATGAGAGTAGCATTGAACAAGGACTTCTTTCCTTGTCGGCCCCTCTAGCCCGTGCTCTTATTAATAAGGAGCAAGGTGACAGCATTGAAGTTATAACACCAGGCGGCTCCAAAGCCTATGAAGTCTTGGACGTAAAATTCATCTAATATTATCGCTTAATCACTACTTTCCGACCCTGCAGATTAACTTCTGCGGGGTCGTTTTATTTTTTGATTTATCCTAGCTGGCAAGTATCAGGATTGCTTCGATATTAAGTCCTTAAGAAGTCCTGATAAGGTAGCGGCTTCAGCTTCATTGAGGTTTGTACCAACTACCTCCTCAATTGCAGCGCTGTAAACGGACCACATTTTCTGACGCATTTTCAGTCCAGCGTCTGTGATGACAACAGACTGCCCCCGTCCGTCATCATCGCAAGTTAGACGCTGCAAATAACCCGCTTTCTCGATTTTCTCCAGAATACGAGACACCCCATATTGAGGAAGCAATGTTACCTCTTCCAACTCATATGGTCGTAATCCTTCGGCCCCTGCTCGCTCAAGCTCTAACAATATATCGTACCACGACAAAGCAGGGAGTTTTTCTTTCTTAAGAATTCCCTCTACTCGCTTAAGTGCAATTTTATTAAGCCTTAAAAGCCGCGTCCAAACTTGGACCGTCGCATCATTTGGTTTTATCATTTTGACAATATACATGCATTTGCATTGACATTCAACGCTTTCGATCTAAATATACATGCAATTGCATATATTTTAAGGATGATACTTATGTCTTCACTTCAGTTAATTAGCCACCACTTATGCCCTTACGTTCAACGCGCCGCAATTATCTTATCAGAGAAGAACATCCCCTATAAGCGGACCTATATTGATCTGGCGAACAAGCCTGAATGGTTTTCGGATATATCGCCTCTAGGTAAAGTCCCACTTCTCATATCAGATGAAGCGGTTTTGTTTGAAAGTCAGGTAATTGCTGACTATCTGGACGAAGTGACACCAAACTCACTGTACCCCTCATCCCCGTTGCAAAAGGCAAGGCACCGCGCTTGGATTACCTTTGCATCAGATACACTGAATGTCATTGGTGGATTTTATAGTGCCCCAACAGAAACTGAGTTTAAGGAAAAGACTAAACAACTTCGCGCTAAATTCACGAAAGTTGAACAAGAAGTTTCAGGACCTTATTTCGATGGAAAGAGCTTCCAGCTAATTGATGGCGTATGGGCGACTGTTTTTAGATATTTTGACGCCTTCGACCAAATAGCAGATTTCGGGATATTGACAGATCTGGAAAAAATCCAGTCTTGGCGGGCTCTTGTTTCAAAAAGAGCGTCTGTGGTAACAGCAACACCAAACGGATATTCACAAAGGCTTACGACATTCCTTAAAGACAGGAATTCATACCTATCAGGTCTGATGAAGTCATCTTCACCATTAAATTAGAGGTGAAAAACGGCACCAACTTATGGTGCCATTTCTATCGTCTTTTGTAATTAGCTTTTTGGATAACCGATAGAAGCCAGTGCCTCAGTTATTTCATCCAATATCACGGGGTCATCGATGGTCGCCGGAGCCTTGAATGGTTCTCCATCCGCAATTTTTCTCACAACACCTCGCAAAATTTTTCCAGATCTTGTCTTAGGTAGACGTTTTACGACTATCGCCTCTTTAAACGCGGCAACTGGGCCAATTTTTTCTCGAACCAGTAACACCAGTTCTTTAACAATGTCTGCGTCCGGGCGATCCACTCCTGCATTTAAGACCACTAAACCAAGAGGCGTCTGTCCCTTCAAAGCATCTTTGGCACCAAGCACCGCACACTCTGCCACATCTCTGTGACCAGCTAGAACTTCCTCCATACCACCCGTTGAGAGACGGTGTCCCGCAACGTTGATGATGTCATCGGTTCTCGCCATGATGAATAGATAATTCTCTTCATCAATAAATCCGGCGTCTCCTGTTTTGTAATAACCGGGTATCTCTTCCATATAGGACGTAATAAAACCGGCATCATTTTCCCAAAGTGTGGGCAGGGTGCCCGGCGGCAATGGCAGCTTGACTGCAATTACACCGATTTTCCCTTTTGGCATTTCAATACTTGGATCTTCTTCACTAACAACGCGAATGTCATATCCCGCGACAGCATGGGTCGGACTACCAAGTTTAACTGGCTTAATTCCATATCCAGCGCAGTTGGCGCCCATTGGCCACCCGGATTCTGTTTGCCACCAATGATCAAGAACAGGTACTTTCAATGTATCCTGTGCCCAGATAATCGTGTCTGGATCGGCACGCTCGCCTGCTAGAAATAATGCTTTGAAATGACTGATATCATAATCAGCAATTAATTTTCCTTCTGGATCTTGTTGTTTTATAGCCCGGAATGCAGTTGGTGCCGTAAACAAAACCGAAACTTTATGGTCCTGAATAACGCGCCAGAAAGTCCCAGCATCTGGCGTTCCCACCGGTTTTCCTTCAAACAAAATCGTCGTGGCACCATGTAATAAAGGCGCGTAGACAATATAGGAATGCCCGACAACCCAGCCAACATCTGACGCAGCCCAAAAAATATCTCCGGGATCAACATTATAGATATTCTTCATTGACCATTTTAATGCAACAGCATGACCACCATTGTCACGAACTACGCCCTTTGGCACACCCGTTGTCCCAGATGTATACAAGACATAAAGCGGATCAGTTGCGGCAACAGGAGTGCATTCCGCCAGTTCTTCGTTTGATGCTAGCACTTGCCAGTCAACATCACGCCCATCGACCATGCTCGCAGTGATTTCAGGCCGCTGCAGAATGACACAATGTTTGGGCTTGTGGGTCGACAGTCTGATTGCTTCATCCAAAAGCGGTTTATATTCAACGACCCGTCCGGGCTCCAGACCACAAGATCCGGCAATCATTGCAACTGGTTTAGCGTCATCAATTCTTGTCGCTAATTCATTTGCTGCAAAACCACCAAAAACTACCGAGTGAATAGCCCCAATACGCGCGCAAGCAAGCATCGCGATTGCCGCTTCTGGAACCATCGGCATATAAATAATGACACGGTCGCCTTTTTTAATGCCTAGCTTTTGCATACCACCAGCGAAACGCGCCACGATTTCAGTTAGAGCACTGTAGGTATATTTTTCGACTTTACCGGTCATTGGGCTATCATAGATCAGCGCATCCTGTGATCCGCGACCAGCCTCTACATGACGATCCAAGCAGTTATAACAGGTATTGAGTTCCGCCCCAGCGAACCATTTAGTGAAAGGACTATTGTCGTTATCTAAAACACGATCCCACGTCTTAAACCATGAAATATCTTTCGCAGCGTCTGCCCAAAATCCTTCTGGATCGTTTAAAGAGCGTGCGTAATCTTCTTCATATGTGGCCATGTAACATGTTCCCCTTAATCAGCAATTATCCTGTTAGCATAGTAATACTTCGGCACCGAATGCACCTGGTTTTGCGCTATTTCGACTTTACGGACAAAAAAAAGCCGTGACAATTAAGCACGGCTTTCTTTTAAATCAAATTAACTCAAGATCTTTACTCGTCGTTTGACTTAAACAGATCTTGAAAATTCTTGACCGCTTCCGCTCTGCTTTTCTTCTCGTCGGCAACTTTATTTGATTTCCCAAACACAGCTTCTGCTTCAGCGCGATGATCATAAATTTCTTCTTTTTGAAATTCCTGTTTCTTTCGCTCATAAGCCGTTAATGGAACAGCTGCAGCATCTGCGGCAACCGCAGCAGCTACTTCTTCTATGAGCTTGTCTGTATTCTCGTCATTGCGCAAATGAGCTGACTTCTTCACGAACTCGTCCAGCTCCATCTGCGTGCAGATTCCTAGGCTAACCGGATCCCGCGGTTTAATCGTTTGAGCGTTCCAGTGCGTTTTCTCACGAACAGCCGTAATTGTAGTCTTTGTCGTACCGACAAGTTTACCAATTTGAGCATCCGACAATTCGGGATGGAACTTAATCAACCACGAGATTGCATCAGGGCGATCACCGCGTCTTGAAACAGGCGTATACCGACCTCCACGACGACGTGGTTGAGGAACATCGGCAACAGGCTTACTTAATTGCAAACGTGCCTTAGGGTCAGCCTGACAACGATCCAGCTCTTCCTGAGATAGTTGTCTGTTTGAAATCGGGTCCTGCCCAACAATACCAACAGCTACTTCGCCGTCCGCAATTCCCTGCACTTCAAGGGAATGAAGCCCGCAAAACGCTCCTACTTGTCCAAAGGACAACGTCGTATTATCAATAAGCCAGACTGCTGTCGCTTTTGGCATCAAAGGCGTTGACATAATCTCTCCTTAATTGACCATCGCATCTGCGATCGTCCTAACACTTCTTAACAGCATATATGGCTGAAAAAGCCTCTAAAGTCTAGGCAGTAAAGCACAATATATGCTGCACTCAGATTAGACCTTCAGAACAATCTTTCCAATATGAGAGGAATCATCAATCCTCTCGTGAGCTTTTGCTGCATCGGTAAGGTCAAATACGCTGTCAATAATGGGTTTCACAGTCCCAGCATTAAGCAACGGCCATACTTTTTCTTCCAGTTTCTGCGCGATTTCAGATTTAGCCTGAATAGATTGTGGACGTAATGTTGAACCGGTTATCGTTAGCCTTTTCAACATAACGGGTGCAAAATTCACTTCTGCCTTCGCCCCGCCCAAGAATGCGATAAAGACAAGCCTTCCTTCTACAGCCAAAGCAGAAATATCTCTCTGAATATAATCACCACCAACCATGTCCAAAATAAGATCAACACCCTGTCCATCAGTCAGGCTCTTAACCACTTCAACAAAATCCTCTGTTTTGTAATTAATGCCGCGTTCAGCTCCTAATGCCTCAATCTCCCGGCATTTTTCATCTGTTGATGCTGTTGCGAAAACACGCGCGCCAAAAGCTTTTGCAAGCTGGATCGCAGTTGTCCCTATTCCACTGGCACCGCCATGTACAAGAAAGGTCTCCCCGCCCTGCAAACGGCCCCGATCGAACACATTTGTCCAAACCGTAAAATATGTTTCTGGCACAGCTGCGGCTTTAATCATGTCATAGCCGTCGGGAACCGCCAAACACTGGACAGCTGGCGCGACACAATATTCAGCATAACCACCACCCGCAACAAGCGCGCAAACTGAATCTCCAACTTTGAAACGGGACACTCCTTCGCCTGTGGCCACGATAGTACCGGCAACTTCAAGTCCGGGAAGATCTGATGCTCCTGGAGGCGGAGCATACGCTCCCATACGCTGCAACACATCTGGTCGGTTAATTCCTGCAGCGCTAACTTTAATCAGCACTTCATCCATCGCCGGGCTCGGAACTGGCCTTGTCGTTGGGACCAAATTTTCTGGGCCGCCAAATTCTCTAATTTCAATTGCAGTCATTTCTGTGGGCAGTGAAGTCATTCTTTTCTCCAAACGGTTTTTTCTTTTATATTGATTCTGCTGCTATTCTTGATGTGACATAACAGGCGCCCGGCTGTCTAGTCAGCATCATGAATTGGATGTCTAGCATATGAAGGAATGAAAAAATGACAAGCGAAGAGGACGAAACCCCCATTTTTAGCGGTCAGCCACAAAATTTTTCTGTAATGTCTGTGGATGAATTGGAAAGTTATATAATCGATCTAAATGCTGAAATCGAAAAAGTTCATCGGATCATTGAAACGAAACGTAAAGCTCAAAACGCTGCACAAAGTATTTTTAAGTCCTGAATAAGATCATGCAACAAACCAAAAGTACTAAATAAGACCAATTAACCTAGAAATAATCTCCGTTAATCTTGGAATTTCAGTAAAAATCGTGTATGCGTTAATTGTAATTTAATAAAATGCCTATAAATTACTTTATTAGCAGCCCGCGTCGGGTTGCTGATTGGATCTCATCCAATCTGTTTGACGCCTCCCTGTTGACTTGAGCCGCCTGCTTTGGCGGCTCTTTTTTTCTTTAGAATAAAAAATTGGGTCTTGAATCACCAAAATTATTACTTTTTGTAACACTCGGCCTTGACTCTTCCTCGGAATCAGAGTTTTATCTCTCGCAACAGGTCAAGTTTGACAGGTTGAGGTATCAAAATAATATTGAAGGGGGCGCTTGTAAAGGCAGCCCCCTCTCTTAATTCTCCCAATATATCCAAAGACATCCAAATTCTCCGACCGCTCCCAATGCGATTAGTCTGGACCTTGTCTTCTTGCCAGTATAGCTTGCCCGAAACACAATCTAAGTAAACAAGGGAGCTTGCATATGGCCGATCCTAATTTCCTCAAATTCGACACTTTAAGCCTTCATGCAGGGCAGCAACCTGATCCGGTTACAGGGGCACGTGCGGTCCCTATCTATCAAACGACATCCTATGTCTTCAAAGATGCCGATCACGCCGCGTCTCTTTTTAACTTGGAAACAACCGGCCACATCTATACTCGGCTTTCAAACCCGACGACCGCAGTGTTGGAGGAAAGACTTGCCAGCCTTGAAGGCGGTGTTGGCGCACTTTGCACAGCATCTGGGCATGCTGCCATGCATTTAGCGATTGTAACGTTGATGAGTACGGGCGCCCATATCGTCTGCTCTCAATCTGTGTACGGCGGAACCTATAACTTTTTGAAACACACAATGCCGCGCTTTGGCATTGAGACAACTTTTGTCAATCCGCGAGATGTCGACGCGTTTAAGGCGGCGATCAAAGACGAAACTCGTCTTGTGATTTCTGAGACGCTTGGCAATCCCGGCCTTGAAGTTACTAACATTGAGAAAGTTTCCGAAGTTGCACATGCCGCGGGAATTCCATTATTAATGGACAATACATTTGCAACACCGTATCTCTGCCGTCCAATTGAACACGGCGCCGATCTTGTTATGCACTCTGCAACGAAGTTTCTTGGTGGTCATGGAATTGCCATGGGCGGTGCTTTGATTGATGGCGGAAACTTCGATTGGGCGAAAAGCGGCAAATTCCCGACATTGACGGAACCTTATGAAGGGTATCATGGCATTAAATATGAGGAAGAATTTGGTCCCCTCGCCTTTCTCATGCGGGCAAGAACTGAAGGCATCCGTGATTTTGGCGCCTGCATCAGCCCAACCAACTCGTTCCAAATTTTGCAAGGCGTTGAGACACTTTCAATTCGAATGGAAAAGCATGTTGAAAATGCACGGAAGGTAATCGCCTTCCTTAAAACGCACGATGCGGTTGAAACAGTGTCATATCCGGAATTGGAAGAACATCCAGATCATGAACTGGCAAAGAAACTCCTTCCAAAAGGGTGTGGCTCTATTTTCAGTTTTACTGTGAAAGGCGGCCGTGACGCCGGCAAAGCCTTTATCGGCCAATTGCAGGTCTTCTCGCATCTCGCTAATGTTGGAGATGCAAAAAGCCTTGTTATTCATCCAGCATCCACAACGCATCAGCAAATGGATGCAGAAGCGTTAATTAATGCGGGTATTTCAGAAGGTATGATCCGGCTTTCAGTTGGTATCGAAGATGCAGACGATCTTATCAAGGATCTGAAACTTGGCCTGAGAGCCGCCGGCAAAATTGCTGAAAAAGCAAACGCTGCGTGAATAGGGGAACATTATGATTATAACAGTAAACAACACGCCTCTTTTTGCGGCAACAGGCGGGCAAGAGTTTAATAAATCAAAACCCACTATGCTGTTTTTGCATGGTGCCGCAATGGATCATACCGCATGGTCTCTTCAAAGCAGATACTTTGCCCATCACGGTTTCAATGTCTTTGCGTTGGATTTACCCGGTCATGGAAAAAGCGGCGGAGAAATACCATCAAGCATCGATGCGATGGCCGATTGGGTTGTTGCCTTTATGGATGCTATCGGAATTGAAGCTGCGACCCTTGTTGGCCATAGCATGGGCTCTCTGACGGCATTATCAGCTGCAGGGCGTTACCCTGATAGAGTTTCAAAACTTGTCATGATTGGTGTCGCTTTCCCGATGATGGTTGGGGAAGACTTCCTAAACAAAGCCGAAGCAAACGATCCGTCTGCCTATCACATGATGATAGACTGGTCACATGCTCGCCCCTCACATATGGGAGCGTCAGAAGTACCTGGTCTTTGGATGATTGGAAATGCGCTTCGCACCGTTGAAAAATCTGGCGACGGAACGTTATATAAGGGCTTGTCTATTTGTAGCGGCTACGAAGGTGGATTTGAGGCTGCAAAAAATCTAACCTGCCCGACTTTGTTTATTTTGGGCGACAAAGACATGATGACTCATCCGCGCGCGGCTCAAAAGCTTATTCAGGCCGTCGAAAGCTCAAAAACTGTAATTCTTGAAAATTGCGGTCACATGCAAATGATAGAGAAAGCGCAAGATGTTCGCGCTGCTATGATATCATTTCTTTAAAGCACGGGTTGCCGCGATCAATTTCCGATCCGCGGCGGCCCACCCTTACCAGCCTGACTGGGACCAAATGCTTTATCCAGAATTCTGGTACTGTCCATGGCAAGATCGACAGCATCTGTTAGCAGATTAAGGATCTTCATATTGTTGGATAAGACCGCTTGCGCTTCACCTCGGCTATCATCCGTGATCCGCGTACAGCGATGAATGATATCGGATCGGATCATTGCGAGGACATCTTCAAGTTTTTGCCCTGACGGATCTTCTTCCGTAACCAGATAGTGTGTCATACGTCACCCCCTTAGGTGGAGAAAGTTCCAAAGGAGGCAAGCATGTATCATTTTTGGTTAATAAAGCGATAACACCAATTTGGGTGCGATTTTATAGGTTCTTCGCCCGCTCTCTTAAAACAAACTTTTGCACTTTGCCCGTCGATGTCTTGGGCAGGTCATCAAAGACAACAGTTTTTGGGCACTTGAAATGCGCCATATTATCCCGACAAAAACTAATAAGCTCGGCTGCGGTTGCTTCTGCGCCCTCACGAAGCATAACAAACGCGCAAGGTGTTTCTCCCCATTTATCGTCAGGACGCGCGACAACTGCCACATCCAGTACCGCTGGATACTTAAAGAGTACGCCTTCCACTTCAATAGTTGAGATGTTTTCGCCACCTGAAATTATGATATCCTTGGAGCGATCCCTGAGTTCCAGATATCCATCCTCATGTAAAACACCTAAGTCGCCAGTATGAAACCAGCCGTCTTTCAATGAAGCTTCTGTTGTGGCTGGATTATTGAGATATCCCTTCATGACCATATTGCCACGCATCATAACCTCACCCATTGTCGTGCCATCACGTTCAACAGGTTCCATGGTTTCCGGATCCATTACCTCTAATCCGCCAAGAGCATGGTAACGGACACCTTGCCGGGCCTTTAAAGCCGCGCGGTCCTCGACACTTTTCTCATCCCAAGAGTTATCCCAATCGCAAAAGACGGACGGGCCATAGCATTCTGTCAGACCGTAAACATGGGTAACGTCAAAGCCCATAACATCCATCTCAGCCAATACCGGAGCTGGCGGCGGGGCCGCGGCAACCATGACTTTAATCCCTTTGGAAGCCTTCGCTTTATTCTCATCCGTTGTGTTAATTAACATCGACAGCACAATTGGTGCACCGCACATATGATCAACATTGTATCTTTCCATCGCATCGTAAATTGGGTCAGCATCTACCTTCCGCAAACAAACATGCGTCCCACCAACGGCAGTAATAGTCCACGGAAAACACCAGCCATTGCAATGGAACATTGGTAATGTCCATAAATAGACTGGGTGCTTTTGCATGTTCCAGGACATGGTATTTCCAGTGGCAGCCAAATAGGCGCCTCGATGATGATATACAACCCCCTTAGGGTCGCCGGTTGTCCCCGACGTATAATTCAGCGAAATCGCCTGCCATTCGTCTTCGGGTCCTTGCCACCTAAATTCGGCATTTCCAGTTTGCAGAAAAGCCTCATACGTCATGTCACCAATTAGTGAACCACCCTCGGCAAGCGGGTCATCGATATCAATTACCAATGGAGAAACTTTTGCAATTTCCAGCGCTTTTGAAATGATATCTGAATATTCACAATCGGTGATCAGAATTTTGCATTCTGCATGATCAAGAATAAAAGCAATTGTCTCAGCATCAAGGCGTGTATTGAGTGCATTTAGCACCGCACCCGTCATAGGTACTCCGAAATGGCCCTCAAGTAGAGCAGGCACATTCGGTGCCATTACCGAAACGGTGTCGCCTTTGCCAATACCTTGACTGATGAGCGCACTTGCTAGTCGCCGGCACCGATCATAAAATTCAGAGTAAGTATAAGACCAGTTACCATGGATCATCGCAGTGTGATTTGGATAAACACTTGCCGAACGTTCCAAAAAATCAAGGGGAGTGAGCGGCATATAGTTTGCCGGGTTGGCGCCCAATCCGTTCTCATACTTACTCATAAACAAGCCTCATATCTAAATTAAAACACACGTGACATCGAATGCTGAATGCAAGTTAGCTGAGCTTCATCCGTTATTTTCAAGATCAACGGGAACACCCGGCAAGAACTTTGAAACTCTAATGCCAAGCGATGTTTTTACATGCTCCACATTCGGTGCTGAGGTCAATTCATGGGTCAAAAACTGCTGGTAAGCGTCCCAATCTTTCGCAACAACTTTTAGAATGAAGTCATTTTCACCGGCCAACATGAAGCATTCGCGTACCAAGGGCCAGTTCTGAACTTTTTCTTCAAAAGCCTTCAAATCTGCTTCTGCCTGACTTTGCAGTCCCACTAAAGCAAACACTGTTACGCCAAAGCCCAGACTTTCGGAATGAAGTTGCGCGTGATAGCCCTCAATGTATCCGGATTCTTCTAATGCCCGTACACGCCGCAAGCATGGAGGCGCTGAAATACCAGCGTTTTTCGCTAGCTCTACGTTGGTTATCCGCCCATTTCCCTGAAGATCGTGCAAAATTCGCCGATCAATATCATCGAGTTTCACTCGTTGCATACATTACCTCCACCTGTCTATTCTACGCAACATTATTACAACGCTGACCAGACTCCAAGTGCTAGTATCGTGTTTAACAAGAATTAAAAGGCTTGACCTGACGGATAGAGACTGAATAGTGCCATAGACTAACACTAGTGACGCGAGAACCGAGCCCATGCCATCAACAGTACATACTGAAACCCGAAGCTGTTGGGTGGTGACAGATGGCAGTGCGGGAATGGAAAACCAATGCATTGGCCTTGCTGAAACGATGGGATTTGATCCGACAATCAAACGCATTCAAACCAAGAAACCGTGGAAGTGGCTTCCTCCATATTTATGGATTAACCCGTTATCTCAATTGCTTGGCGCGGGCGATAACCTGAATGCCCCTTGGCCAGATCTTCTAATTACATGCGGCCGGCAAGCCATTCCGATGAGTGTCGCAATCAAGCGGGCAAGTGCTGGAAAAACCTTCACTGTTCATATTCAGACACCAAATACGAATGCAACGAATTTTGATCTGGTTGTCGTACCGGACCATGACAAACTTCGCGGAAAGAATGTATTGGTTAGTCATGGTTCCCTCACCCGAATAACGAATGAAAAATTGAAAGCCGAAGCTCGGAAGTTTGAAAAAGACCTTAAGGATATTACCGCCCCTGTTGTGACTGTCTTGGTCGGTGGCAGCAATCGCTGCTACGACATTACACCGCAAGTCATGCGTGATCTTTGCCAGAAACTAAAAGATTTACATGACCAGTCATCTTGTTTTTTTCTTGTCACGACGTCTCGGCGAACCGGCGCAGAAAATGAAAACATCTTAAAGGAAGCATTAAGAGAACTTCCTCACATCCTTTGGTCAGGTGGTGAAAACAATCCGTACTTCGCGTTTCTCGACAAAGCTGACCATGTCATTGTTACGGCCGATTCTGTAAATATGGTGTGTGAAGCCTGCACAGCCGGTAAACAAGTTCTCATTTATGAGCTTTCTGGTGGAAATCGTAAATTCCGTCATTTCCACGAGAAAATGAAATCCCTTTCCCATACGAAACCATTTACAGGGAAACTGGAGAAGTGGACGCCGCCAAAACTCAGCGAAACGGAGCGCATTGCCGCTCTAATCATTGAAAAACATCTCTGATACCCCTGATGTTTTCCAAGCATTTCTGTTGGTATCGTCACGGTTTTTCCATCTCCCTCTTGCATGCCATGCCGACCCATAATAAATAAACGGTCCAAACAGCGGGAATAACCACCGCAATTATCAGGAGCGTTAGATGGCTGAAACTTATAAAACCAATGTCCTAATAATCGGATCGGGACCTGCAGGCTGTACAGCAGCAGTGTATGCAGCACGTGCCTCATTAAATCCGATTTTGGTACATGGTATTCAGCCCGGCGGGCAGCTCACTATTACAACAGATGTCGAAAACTACCCTGGCTTTGCAGATCCGATCCAAGGCCCATGGTTGATGGAACAAATGGAAGCACAAGCCAAAAATGTTGGAACCATCATCCATCATGATGTCATTACAAATGTCGATATGTCACAACGCCCCTATGTAGCGACAGCTGATTCAGGTGCCACTTACATCGCAGACAGCATCATCATTTCCACTGGTGCCGCAGCAAAATGGTTGGGTCTTCCTTCAGAAGAAAAATTTATGGGCTTTGGTGTTTCAGCATGCGCCACATGTGATGGTTTCTTCTATCGCGGTAAAGAGGTGCTCGTAATTGGTGGTGGCAATACGGCAGTTGAAGAAGCTCTTTATCTTACAAATCACGCAGACAAGGTAACAATCGTTCACCGCCGTGACCAATTCCGTGCCGAAAAAATTCTCATCGAACGGCTGCACAAAAATCCGAAAATCGAAGTCGTCTGGGACAGTGTTCTCGAAGAAGTTCTCGGCGATGAGGCACCACTTGGTGTGACGGCCGCGCGCATTAGAAATGTCAAAACAGACGAGACTACTGATATCAGCGTCCATGGTGTCTTTATTGCCATCGGCCATAGCCCCAACACTGAGTTGTTCAAAGGAACACTGGATATGGATGATGAGGGATACTTGATCACCCAACCTGACTCCACAGCAACAAACCTACCCGGTATTTTTGCCTGCGGCGATGTCCAGGACAAAATCTACCGCCAAGCCGTCACAGCGGCGGGCACTGGCTGTATGTCCGCACTTGAAGCGGAAAAATTTCTGGCCGAATAAGATACCAATTGAGGCGATATTCAATAATTATCGCCTCTTTTTTCAACTCCTTCTAGAAAAAAACTTTGTATCTATATACTCTGCTCCCTATCTGTTGGAAAAGTGATCGCGCTTTTTAACGAATTTGCTATCAGATAACGCGAGCGGGGGCACAGCTGATATGGATTGGGACAAATTACGCATTTTTCATGCCGTGGCAGAGGCTGGCAGCTTTACACATGCCGGCGAGACACTCCATTTAAGCCAATCAGCCGTCAGCCGCCAAATTAGTGCGCTTGAAGACAGCCTCAAGTTACCTTTATTCCATCGTCATGCACGGGGACTAAAACTTACTGAACAAGGGGACCTTCTCTACAATACCGCCCATGAGATTTTCGCTAAACTGGCCATGACAGAAGCTATGCTCATGGACAGCAAAGACAAACCTTCTGGCGAGATAAAAGTGACCGCGACTGTTGGCTTGGGTTCAAACTGGTTGACCCCACGCATTCGGGAATTTCTGGAGCTCTACCCTGATATAACCGTTAATTTAATACTGGCCGATCGCGAGCTTGATCTGGGTATGCGGGAAGCGGATGTGGCAATTCGATTGCGTGAACCCGTTCAACCTGACCTCATCATGCGCAAACTAATGACGGTACGGCACCATCTATATGCGTCAGTTGAGTATGTAGAGAAAAATGATGCCCCTACGACCATGCAGGATTTAGCTAGCCGCAAAATCTTGGTCTATGGGGATGAGGCTCCTTCAAACATTTCTAACGTCAATTGGATCCTCGACTCTCTTAAAGAATACAACAGAGACATAACGCCACTTTTTAAAGTGAATAATGTGTATGGGCTTCTGCTCGCCATACAAAGTGGCCTCGGGATCGGAAGTTTACCTGATTATATAACTCAGGGTCAGACTGGTATTGTTCGCGTGCTTCCTGAAACGGAAGGGCCAATATTTGATGCATATTATGTTTATCCAGAAGAACTTAGAAAATCAAAACGGGTAACGATCTTCCGTGATTTCCTTATTCGAAAAATGTCAGAGTCTGCTTTTTAGGTAATTTCAAAGTCCCAATTAAGTGGCGCAAAGGTGATCCTTCGCTAGCCATGCATGAAACGCATATCGGCATTGTGTTTATTCTTCTACTCAACACACCCTTTTATTTGCTAAAAACTGTTCATAGATTGCTGCACTGCAGCGCTACCTGTTTACGACAGTCTCCCAATTTTCGTAAACAGAGCTACTTGATTTCCTCCCAGATACAAGTGGCCGTCATGACATTTTTGACATGACTCCCTGTTAGTTTTAGGCCAGCTTATCCCAATAAGCTGGCCTTTTTTTTGGCTAGAAGCTTGCGCCTGAAAAAATAAAAACTTTGCAGACAAATTATGCCATGCATCAAATGCATGGGTGCACTGCAAAAAAATAAGTGGCAAATAAATTATTTCTGGCTATATTTCAATCATCAACGCTGCACTGCAGCATTGACTGAATATCGACCCCCCTTATCGATATTCTTTGCCACTTGCCTTCCTCCCAGTTGCAAGTGGCAATACCGTCTTCGGACGGTATACCTCCCTGTTAGACTTACCAGCCTCTTTTGAGGCTGGTTTTTTTTGATATGCACAAAACGCATAGCAGGTATTCTGGATTTTCAGTACGAACAGAATTTTTCCTCACTACATGTAGAACAGGATAGCGGGACACCCTGCTTCCTTCGATCGCAAGATCGTAAGGTGCTCTATATTTCCCAGTGTGGGCACCTGCCATTTGATGGCAAACCTCCCTGTTAAACTTGCCAGCCTCTTTTGAGGCTGGTTTTTTTTGGGAAAGAACAATCTACATAAAGAGACGCTCTGTTTTTCCAAGCACCTTATAAAGGTCAGCAACCTCTTCCGCATACCCATTGTAGAACTGAGTAGGAATTCTAGTTCCTGTTCTGAGATCACGCTCTGTCGCTTGTGTCCACCTAGGGTGGCGTACTTCTGGATTAACATTTGCCCAGAAACCATATTCATTCCCGTTGAGCTCTTGCCAGAAACTCTTTGGCCGCTCTTCAGTGAATGTAAAGCGAACAATAGATTTTATCTGCTTGAAACCATACTTCCATGGAACTGCCAGACGCAACGGGGCGCCATTTTGTTTTGGCAGTGGTTTTCCATATAAGCCTGTAACCATGAAAGCAAGATCGTTCGTTGCCTCTTCAATGGTTAGCCCTTCAGTATAAGGCCACGGATACCAGAACTGGCGTTGACCGGGTGCAACGTCTTTATCTTGAAATGTCTGCATGACCAGGTACTTGGCTTTTGACGTTGGAGCAGCAAGTGCGACAAGATCTTTGAGCGCGAAACCACTCCATGGAACAACCATGGACCATGCTTCAACACAGCGGTGGCGGTAGACACGTTCTTCTAGCGGCATTTTGGAAAGCAGATCGTCAATATCAAGGGTTTGTTCTTTTTCAACATGACCATCGATCGTCACTGTCCACGGCCTTAACTTCAGCGCTTGCGCAGCCTTGGAAATACTTTTGTGAGATCCAAATTCATAGAAATTATTGTATGTGGTTGCTATATCTTCAGGTGTGAGAGGGCGTCCGCCAACATAGGCTTCATTTCGCTTCACTGGATACAGATGTGCGCTTGGATCGGCACCAGCCGCATTTGCAATACTATTTCCAAACAGTCCCGAGCTAGCCGCCATCAGGCCACCAAGCCCCATTGTTTTGAGAATATCTCTCCTGCCGACATATTGCGATTCAGAAAGTGTTTCATTCTCCGAGATTTCCCAAGATTTTCGAATTTTGATTAACATGCGCCTGTTCCAACCCTTGTGATGAATTTCTCCATCCTAAAGTTGGAACGACATGACACATAACTCAAATCAATAGTCTGTGAAAATTCGTGAAAGACTAATGTTCCACTCCGGTTTGTTCGACAATTTTTGTTGCCAAGGCTCCTGTCAGCTCCTGCAGATGGTCAAAGCTGGCGCTGTATGTCCCCACACCTTGCGTCACAGATCGCAAATCAATGATCAGATTCCTAAGCTCTTGCTCTGGCATCATTGTACTAAGAACTTCCCAACCGATCCAACCTTCTCGCGCGTCAAAACCCAAAATCTGGCCTCTACGACTGCTCACTATTCCGGTCACCCGAGATGTAAAACTAGACGGCATGGCAACTTCAACCTTGCAAACGGGCTCCAGCAAAACAGGAGAGCATTTCTGCATTC
Source organism: Alphaproteobacteria bacterium 46_93_T64 (assembly GCA_002163135.1). Classification (GTDB taxonomy): domain Bacteria; phylum Pseudomonadota; class Alphaproteobacteria; order Sneathiellales; family Sneathiellaceae; genus Sneathiella. Next base: position 15,525 of record MAAN01000011.1, on the reverse strand, counting down.
CCTCACTCATCGCTATTCGCGCAGCTGATCTGAACGCGTTTTCGGAGCTATCAACCGCGTGATGCTGTCCATCGAGCAATGTCACAGACAAATCGACAACCGGAAAACCTAGCGGGCCTTCGACAAGATAGTCGCGCACACCATGCTCAACAGCCGGAATATATTGTTTCGGCACGGAACCACCTACTACGTTTTGGTGAAATTCAAAACCCTCACCCCTTGCTAGCGGTTTAATCTCGATCTTAACATCTCCAAACTGACCATGCCCGCCACTTTGTTTTTTAAAGCGAGCATGATGGACTATTCCCTTTCGAATAGCCTCGCGGTAAGCCACTTTTGGTGTTTTAGATTGAACTGAAAGCCCATACTTATTACGCAGTCGTTCCAGCGCGACACGAAGATGGATCTCTCCCTGCCCTTTTAAAAGCAATTCCTGTGTTTCCTGCCTTTGTTCGGCGATCAAAGATGGATCTTCTTCGCTTATCTTCCCAAGGGCAGCGCTCAGTTTCACGTCTTCTTCACGCTTTTCTGCAAAAAGTGAGAAATCGAATACCGGCTCCAACAAAAGGGCTTTTGACATGGATATTTTCGCGCCGCTATGAACAACGTCTCCTGTATGCAGACTATCCATACGCCCGAAAGCCACAATTTCACCAGCGATTGCAGAGTTCGCCTTTTGTGATTTTGCTCCTTGTAATTTAAGGATCCCAGCAATCCTACCAACATTGTAGGTTTCGCCGTCCTCAAATTTTCCTGACCAAACACGACAAAGAGACAGCTTTCCACCTTGTGCAGACATATAGGTTTTCAAAACTTGGGCCGCAGGGATACCCTCACCAATATTAAGTTTCAGACGTTTTACGGTATCCCCGTTGGAGGGCACTTCATGTCGCAATGCCTTTAGTAAGCGCCGGACACCAAATTCACTTTCCGCAGCTCCGAGGAAAACAGGGACAACGAAACCCTTTTGTAGATCCTGCTGAAGCAATTCATATACTTCTTCGCGCTCTGGTTCGATATCCTCTAGAATTTCTTCCATAAGATGATCATCGTAATCTGCCAACGTTTCCAACATTGCAAAGCGAGAAGTTCCCTCCATCTCCGCCACTTCCGGGGGCATGTCTATCACCTTGGACGGCTGACCTTCCTTGTAGACATATGCACGCTCTGATGCGAGGTCCACATATCCTGAAACGATACCATCTTTAATAATTGGCACCTGACGCAGAACCAGGTCGCGGTTAGAGACTTCTTCTAAGGACTGATACAACGAGTGGATCGTGCCTTTGGCTCTATCAATTTTATTCACAAAGATAAATGTAGGAGTGTCTGTTTGCTCCAATATTTTGAGGAGAGGCAAAAGTGTGACATTTCTATCAGGGTCAGGTTCGCAAACCAGAATGGCAGCATCCACCCCGATAAGTGCATTCTTGCTCTCTTGCAGAAACTCAACAGATCCCGGGCAGTCGAGAACAAAAAAATCATCCCCCATAAACGAAAAATGAGCGGAGTTTACCTCTACGCTCATTTGTCGATCTCGCGCTTCCTTGGCGCTGTCCCCAACGGAAGTACCGTCAGTTACTTTTCCTTTCCGGTCGACTTCACCGCAAATGTGCAAAAATGATTCAAGTAAGGTCGTTTTACCGCTTGAGTACGGACCGATCAGCGCAATGCTGCGAGGTCCTGCCGGCTTTTTCAAGCTCATACCGCGCCTCCAGTTCTGTTAGAATTTTCTAATGTTCCATCCGATTGGAATATAGCGCAAGAAAAAATCTATTCCAGAGGCCTAAAGCAATGCCTTTTGCAGGAAACACTAAGAAAATAAAAACTGGCAGTCTGTAATTCAATACACAAAAAGAAAAGGCGACCGAATCATCGGTCGCCTTTTACATAAACTATGAGATGTTTTTTAAGTCAAACTTGCACAGAATTTTTGAATACGTGTACATGCTTCTTTCAAAGCCTCACTCGATGTGGCGTATGATGCACGGAAATACGGTGATAAGCCAAATGCTTCCCCGTGAACGACTGCGACACCTTCAGCTTCTAAAAGCTCGCTAACAAAATCCAAATCGTTTTCAATTATTTTGCCACTTGGTGTTTTTTTGCCTATGCAACCTTCAATCGATGGATAGACATAAAAAGCGCCTTCAGGCATTCGACATAAAATGCCTTCCGCAGCATTTAACATCTCAACCACCATATTCCGCCGCTCTTCAAAAGCTGCCGCACGTGTGGCTAAAAAGTCTTGTGGGCCATTAAGCGCTTCCACAGAAGCATATTGGCTAATAGAGCACGGATTTGATGTGCTTTGTGATTGAACCTTAGCCATAGCTTTGATCAAAACTTGAGGGCCTGCTGCGTATCCGATACGCCAGCCTGTCATCGCATAAGCCTTGGATACACCGTTCATGGTCAATGTGCGGTCATAAAGTTTTGGCTCTACTTCAGCAGGCGTTACAAATTTGAAATCGCCATAGACAAGATGCTCGTACATGTCGTCTGTAAGGATCCAAACATGTGGATGACGCATCAATACGTCAGTTATTTCCTTCAATTCGTCATGACTATAACCAGCACCTGATGGATTTGATGGTGAATTGAAGATGATCCATTTTGTTTTTGGTGTAATTGCAGCGTCGAGATCCGCAGCTTTCACTTTAAAACCGCTATCCGCGTCAGTATCAACAAACACAGGTTCGCCGCCGCCAAGCAGCACCATGTCAGGGTATGACACCCAGTACGGCGTCGGAATAATGACCTCATCACCCGGGTTCAGTGTAGCAACCATCGCATTATAGATGATTTGCTTTCCGCCGCTGGCTACGGTTACCTGTGAAGGTTCATAACTCAGACCGTTTTCACGTTTGAATTTTTCACATATAGCTTGTTTCAGTTCAGGGATACCATCAACTGCAGTATATTTGGTCTTCCCCTCATCGATCGCCGTTTTCGCGGCCGTTTTGATATTTTCCGGCGTATCAAAGTCAGGCTCACCTGCGCCTAGGCCAATAACGTCGCGTCCAGCTGCGCGAAGTTCCGCAGCCTTTGTTGTAACAGCAATAGTGGGGGAGGGTTTAATACGGCCCAAACTTTCCGCAATGATAGACATAACCTGTTTCTTTCAAAAAATATGGTGATGTTATAAGGGTGCCAAAATAGCAAGCGCCACGCTACGCCTCTCTTTATTGTGTTGCAATAGGCAAGCCGGATTTTTAGATGTATTTCCGTTCAAGTTGGGCGATCTGTGCAACACCAATATCACATCCGAGCATTGAATTTTAACAATTCAGTCATTTGGTGTAGACATAAAACGACCCGGGTCATCTTCCGCTTCTTCAAATAACCAATCCCTAAAGGCAATAATATGCGGCCGGTCGACCTGCTCCATTGGACAGACTATGTGATACGCACTTCCAGCCTTCAACTCCATATCGAACGGCTTCACCAACCGACCTTCAGCTAGATCTTCTGCCGCAAGCGTACTTCTTCCAAGAGCAACCCCTTGCCCCGCCATCGCCGCCATCAGCACCATTGATGAATCGTTAAAACTTGGCCCTTTACGGGGATCAATACCTTTCAAGCCTGCCGCAGAGAGCCACGTTTCCCAGTCTATCCGCAAGTCATCATGCAATAATGTATGGTGGACGAGATCTTCAGGATGGCGAAGAGGGTGCTTCCCTTTGAGCAAAGCAGGGCTGCAAACAGGAAACAAACTATCCTCGTTCATAAACAATTCAGAATGCAATCCCGGGTACGGACCACTCCCGTACCTAATGACCATATCAACATCTTCCTTTCTGAAGTCGGTGATATGTTCATTGGCTGAAAGCCTGACATCAATATCGGGATGTTTTTCACGGAACCTGCTTAGGCGTGGAAGAAGCCAGCGAACCGCAAATGAAGGTAAAGTACTGACAGTTAATGAGCCGCTAGCGCCTTGCTGCAATAATTTTTCAGTCGCACCATTTATGGCCTCCAACCCCTCGCGAATACCAACAAGATAGGATTGACCTTCATCGCTGAGCATCACAGAACGATTTAAACGTCGAAATAATGGGATACCCAACCATTCTTCAAGGCCTTTAATTTGGTGACTTACTGCAGCCGGTGTTACAGCGAGCTCATCCGCAGCTTTCGAAAAACTAAGGTGCCGAGCCGCAGCTTCAAAGGCTCGCAGCGCATTCAAGGGAGGAAGTTTCATCATACGGCTCCAACTCACATTAGTTTTTCTAACACACTGTATTAGAAACAATCGTTTGTCATCAACTCATTTTTGAGCGAAAAACTACTTATCGAAACTGAAAACATACAGCCGCTAAAAACGGCAACTCAATCTGGAAAGGAGAGATCCATGACAACAAAAACTTTTAAATGCACAGAAACAAGCCCCTTCACAGCAGGTACAGCAACGAAGAAGCATGGCCTCCTTGCTACTATGACCCACACAATGTTGGTTTGGCAAGAGCGCGCAAGCATGCGCAGCCAATTGGCCAATCTAGACAAAGAAAACTTGTCCGACATGGGATTAACCGCCACTGAAATCTCAGCTGAACTACGCAAACCTTTCTGGCAGCAATAATAAGTTCCCAAGCCATCTGAAGCACCGCAAAACCTTCCTGTCCGTTGGTTTCCCTTCAGATGGCACCTTTGAGATTTCAAAATCTTCGCACCACTGAGTGCTAAAAATGGCCCCACCTCACATTTTTGAACTGGCATTCCCTATAAAAATGCTTATAAACGGGCTATGAAGACAGAGAACAAAACTGAAACATCCGACATCTTCGTACCGCACAGGCCAAAACGCCCGGACAAGATCCATGGTGGAATCCCTTTCGAAGTTGTCTCAGAATTTGAGCCTGCCGGTGACCAACCGCAAGCTATCGCCGAGCTTTGCCAAGGCATTGCTAATGGTGACAAAGATCAGGTTCTTCTTGGCGTAACCGGCTCAGGCAAAACCTTCACAATGGCCAAGGTCATTGAAAAGCTGCAACGCCCTGCACTTATTCTCGCCCATAACAAGACATTGGCAGCCCAGCTTTATGGAGAGATGAAATCCTTCTTCCCTAATAATGCGGTTGAGTATTTCGTCTCATATTATGACTATTATCAACCAGAAGCCTACGTCGCGCGGACCGATACCTATATTGAGAAAGACGCATCTATAAACGAGCAGATTAACCGCCTTCGCCATTCAGCCACACGCTCACTTTTGGAACGCGACGACGTCATCATTGTAGCATCAGTTTCTTGCATTTACGGTATCGGTTCTGTTGAAACCTACAGTGAGATGACACTTCACCTTAAAAAGGGTGATAATATTGAGCGTCAAGCGCTTCTTAAAAAACTTGTTGAAATTCAATATCGTAGAAACGACGCCAGCTTTACACGCGGAACATTCCGGGCGCGCGGCGATACCATTGAAATCTTCCCTGCCCATTTGGAAGATCAAGCATGGCGCTTATCTTTGTTCGGTAACGAATTAGAAGAAATTACCGAATTTGATCCGCTTACCGGGCATAAAACGGGCAAGCTGGACGAAGTACGCATTTATGCCAACAGTCATTATGTAACGCCAAAACCTACGCTTCGCCAAGCTCAGGGAAAAATTAGAGAAGAGTTAAAACAGCGATTGTCTGAGTTTGACGCTCAGAACAAACTGCTGGAAGCTCAGCGCCTTGAACAAAGAACAACTTTCGATCTGGAAATGATGGAAGCTACCGGCGCTTGTGCAGGCATCGAAAATTACTCCCGTTATTTATCAGGAAGAGATGCCGGCGATCCCCCGCCCACTCTTTTTGAATACTTGCCAGACAATGCCCTGCTTATGGTCGACGAAAGTCACGTTACTGTTAGTCAACTCGGCGCGATGTATAAAGGCGATGCCAGCCGCAAAACAAACTTATCAGATTTTGGCTTCAGACTGCCGTCGTGTAAAGACAATCGACCGTTGAAATTTGAAGAATGGGATATATTGCGCCCCCAAAGCCTGTTTGTTTCGGCAACGCCCGGCAAATGGGAATTGGAGCGTACAGGCGGCTCATTTTCAGAACAAGTCATTCGCCCGACGGGACTTACAGATCCAGATTGCGATATACGGCCGGTTGAAACACAGGTTGACGACTTGATGGCTGAATGCAAAGCCAGCGCAGCCAAAGGGGAGCGTGTTCTTGTCACAACGCTGACAAAGAAAATGTCAGAAGATCTCACCGAATATTTTCATGAGAACGGTATTAAAGTCCGCTACCTTCATTCGGATATTGATACCCTAGAACGCATTGAAATCATTCGGGACTTAAGGCTCGGAACCTTTGATGTTCTAGTAGGAATCAACCTGTTGCGTGAAGGCTTGGATATTCCTGAATGCGCATTGGTTGCAATTTTGGATGCGGATAAAGAAGGTTTCTTACGTTCTGAAACGTCTCTTATTCAAACAATTGGGCGTGCAGCGCGCCATGTAGATGGCCGAGTCATTCTATACGCCGACAAGATTACTGGAAGTATGGAGCGGGCGTTAAGCGAGACTAAACGCCGCCAAGCCAAACAGGAAGCTTTCAACAAAGAGCACGGCATCACCCCCGCATCAGTTCGGAAACATATCGGTGACATTATGGCTAGTGTCTACGAGCAGGATCATCATGACATTGATCTTGGCCTCGATGGCACCAATCAAATGGTCGGCGGAAACCTCAAAACGCATATTGCAGCACTCGAGAAACGTATGAAAGCAGCGGCTGCTGATCTTGAATTTGAAGAGGCCGCACGCCTGAGAGATGAAATCAAGAAGCTTCAGGACAAAGAACTGGGCATCGGCGGACAAGGCCAGCCTACGGGTAGATCAACAGCTGGCAAATTGGGGAGCGGTAAAACTCTCAAAGGTCAGACTGCCAGAAAATGATATTGTTATTCTCTTAATCTAGTAAATCCATATTTTTCGAAAATGAGCGTTCCTTTTTCTGAAAGCAAAAACTCATAAAATTTAGTTATCACTGGCGATGGGTGCTCGCCGACAAGCGCAATTGTATATTCGATATCTGAATGTGCAACGGATGGAATTTTTGCAACTGTTTGAATGTTTTCAAGTAACATAGCGTCTGTTAAGTACACAATTCCATAGGACACTTCCCCCCGAGAAACCATTGCCAAGGCGCCTTTCACATCAGATTGACGAATGAGGCGAGGTCGGATTTCTTCCCAAACCTTAAAATATTCAAGGGCCTGCTTTGCATAAATCCCGGCGGGTACATGATCTGGATCTGCAATTGCCAGTCGATCACTTCCAATTAATTCCGGCAGCTCTTCAAGGCTCATCGAGGAATTGAACGAACGATGTTGATCGGCCGATACTAAAACCAATTCATTTGTCAAAAATGCTCTTCTACTGGCTGGTAAAAGAAGTTTTTCTACCTTGAGGTAGTCCATCCAGTTTTTGTTTGCTGACAAAAAAAGTCCTGCGGGGGCCCCCGCATAAATTTGTTTGGCCAACGTCGAGCTGGCTGCGAACGAAACTGTGATATTTAGGCCTGTAGAATTTTTAAAATCTTCAATTGCTTCGGTAACTGGACTTGTGGTGCTTGCAGCAGCAAACATAAGAGGCTGAGATTCAGATGCCGCGGCTTGTTCACATAGCAAAAATCCAACCAACAACAGTTGAAAACATCTATTAATGTTAGTAATGCGCACCTTCATCCAACTTTCGACAATTTCCGGCTACTTTATTCTTTGATTTTTAGGCTGCAAAACTAAACATTGATGTTGTCCGTCTTATTCATCAGACTAATTAGCAATATAATTCACCATTTCGAGGCCCCTAATGCAAGTAACGAAATCACTCAGACAATTCCTACTTATACTTTGCCTGTCTCTGTTTCTAAATCCTGCTTTTGCAGCTTCGACGCGCCCCGACAATTGCGAATCCCGTCCCTATGACCACGGTAAGCTCTGGGAGGTTAGCAAACAGGGACAGCCTAAAAGCTTCATTTTTGGAACCATGCATTCGAAAGACCCGAGAATACTTCATTTGCCCGGCATCGTTATGCAAGCGTTCAATGGCAGCGCCGCTTTCATTCTCGAAACAACACTAAGCGAGCGGAGCATACAAGAAAGCCGTTCGCTGATGCTCGCGCCTCACGGACAATCTCTAAAAACTTCCACTGGTGCAGCGCGGTTCGCCGAACTTAGTGAAATTGCATCAAAATATGGCATACCTGCGGCGGTTTTAGATCGCTTCAAGATCTGGGCAGCGGCTTCTATTTTGTCACAGCCCCCACAACCTCGCCATAAACAGAGCACCCAATTGACGCTTCTTGACCGGGAGCTTGAAAAAACTGCCCGTGCCAGAGGCAAGCCTGTTTTTGCTTTAGAGAAAGTGGTTGAACAGCTTGGCTTGTTTGATAACCTGCCTAGGAAGGTTCAACTGGAGCTTTTGGATCAAGCCATAAAAGAATTTCCAAATCTTGATTATGAACTCGAAAAACTCACGGCGCACTATATCGCAGGTAGAACAGGTTGGATTTTTTGCGAAATGGAAGAGAGCTTAAAATCACTTAGCCCAGAGCTCAACGATTTCATGACATATCAGCTCATCATCCAGCGCAATCACACTATGGCAGCACGAATGCTTCCTGAGCTCGCAAAAAACAGCACTTTCGTTGCTATAGGAGCCTTGCATCTTCCCGGCACAGAAGGAGTATTGGCACTTCTTGAACAAAATGGTTACAAAATCAGGAAGCGTTTTTAATCCCTGTTATACCAACCTTCTCAATTCAGAAAATGCAACAGCACGAACACTAATTTCCCCCATTAACGGTTTTTCCTCTTTTACTGCTCGAGTGCCGTGTCTATATACACTCTGGTCCGTTTTCAGAATGTATGCGGATAAGTAAAAGGAAGCTAAATGAAGTGGCAAGGTAAAAAGACGGCATGATGTATCTACAAGTCGCCGCTGGTTTAATCTTATTGCTAGTTTGTGGGGAACTGCTGGTAAGAGGCGCCGTTGCTTTAGCCGAACATTTTAATATTTCAAAACTGTTAATTGGCTTCACAATTGTTGCTTTTGGAACGTCTGCACCTGAGCTTGTCGTTTGTATACAGGCTGCACTGGATGGTGCTCCAGGTATCGCAGTTGGTAATGTTGTGGGCAGCAATATCGCGAACATTTTGTTGGTGCTGGGAGCTCCTGCTCTTATTTATCCGTTAACTTGTGATAGTAAATCAGCTTTCAGGGACAGCCTGATCGTAATCAGTGGCTCGCTTCTTTTTACCGTTCTTGCATGGACAGGTATTATCGCGTTCTGGCAAGGCCTCCTACTGGTCATCATGCTTACTGTTATTATCTATTTGGCCTATAGACGTGCTAGAAAAGAAGGCGACCTTTCCGCTGATGAAGCGCTTGAAGAATATGAAGAAAATATGCCAAAAACACTCTGGGTGAGTGGCTTCTTCATAATCTCTGGGCTTATTGGTTTAGTTATTGGCTCCCGCCTCTTGGTGACCGGCGCCGTTAGTATCGCAACAGAAGCAGGTGTTTCAGAAGAAATTATCGGGCTGACACTTGTCGCACTGGGAACGTCATTGCCAGAGCTCGCAACCTCCCTCATTGCAGCCTTCCGCAGACATGGTGATGTTGCCATTGGCAACGTACTGGGATCAAATCTCTTCAATATTACTGGTATTATTGGGGTAACCTCTATGGTCACGCCAATAGCTGCACCAGAGCAAATTTTGCACTTTGATTTGTTCTTTATGCTAGCAGCTTCTGCACTTTTGATTCTGATATTTCATCTCAAAAAACCAATTGGCCGGGCTCTCGGTGGATTTCTCTTTATCTCCTACCTAGCCTATGTTCTTTCGCAATTTATGGGTATATCTGGCGTCTATTCCGTTGCTATGATGTAATGATCTAAAACTTGCTTTGAACGTTAAACAGGGCAGAAAAAAATCCAAGCTGATTGAGGCTTCGCATGAACAAGAACGCGTTGATAACTGGTGCCAGCAAACGCATAGGCCGTGCTATTGCCCTTGAACTTGGCCAAAAGGGATGGAATATTGCCCTTCACTTTAACGAGTCACACCAACACGCCGAAGTTCTACAACGCGAAATTTCTGCTATGGGATCACGCGCGATCCTAGTTCAGGGAAATCTAGCAATCTCAGAGGAAGTAGGCGGCATATTCGAACAAGCAAGGCAATCGTTAGGTCCAATTAATTGCCTTATTAATAACGCTTCCTTGTTTGAACCAGATGATGTGCAGAATCTCACAAAAGACAGCTTCACCCGCCATATGGATACGAACCTGCTTGCGCCTATGCTCCTAACCCAAGCATTTGCATTGCAGCCAGATCTGGAGCATTTTAATAATAGTAATATAATAAATATTGTCGACCAGAGGGTCCTTAATCTAGGCCCAGATTTCGTGTCCTATACGCTTAGTAAATCTGCGCTTTGGACTTTCACGCAAACCAGTGCCATGTCTTTGGCACCAACAGTACGTGTAAACGCTATTGGCCCCGGCCCGACACTCGCCAGCAAGAGACAAAGCCAAGAGCAATTCGAACGACAATGCCGTCAGGTTCCACTACAACATGGGGCAACAGCAACCGAAATTGCAAAAGGTGTCGCATTCTTGTTAGACGCTTCGTCAATTACAGGTGAATTTATTGCAATGGACGGTGGTCAACATCTGCCATCGTCTGCTGCAATCGAGGATGAGTAAAATGAACACAATAGATCGAAATAACGTTGCCCCCCTTCCAATCACCGATGAGGCAAAAGCAACGCACCGTGTTTTTATTAATGACCTGCTCGTGGATATGCTTATTGGCATCTATGATCACGAAAAAGCTAAGAAACAACCTGTGAGGTTAAATATCTCACTCACTGTTCTGGACCATATTGGCCCCATTCAAGATGATTACCACAACGTGGTCTGTTACGAGACAATCGCCAACGCCATAAAAAATCTTGTAAAAGAGGAACATATTAACTTAGTTGAAACACTTGCTGAGAAAGTCGCCGATATTTGTCTTGAGAATCAGCGGACTATTTCTGCTGTTGTGAAGGTTGAAAAATTACAAGCAGTTTCCGGCGCTGGAAGCGTAGGCGTAGAGATCACCCGAATTAGACAATAAATCTCAAAAACCTCCCAAAACATGGATTTCGACTACTAATTGGTATGCAGTTGTACACAGCAACAAAAAGCAACACAAAAATCGCACAAAAAAATAGAAATATATGGCACTTTCATCAAAAGAGGTTCTTGACATTTGTAAATGGCAACTAAAACAATGACTTACAAATATGCCTATAAATTAGGCAGAAAGTTGAAGGTGTAGGTTTTGTCTGGCATAGAGCTATGTGTCATCCACTTACACACACAGTTATCCACAAGATCGGTGGATAGTGTCGAAATACTGCAAAACAAGACTTTTAGCATAAATGGAGAGTTCTAATGTTGCTTTTGTATAAGGAGGTTAGCTGAGTTTTCTCAGGATAACCTTTCAGCAACCCTGCCAAAGTGACTATCGGAATCGACGACGACATGGAAGAATCAATACTCGAAAAGCACGAATCCCCTTTTGAACGCGGCGCCAATGTAATCAAACGGTTTCTAAGAACGCTGCCGGGAACGCCTGGCGTTTACAGAATGCTAGATGCGAACGAACAAGTGCTTTATGTCGGCAAAGCTAAAAATCTCAAAAAACGGGTTATCAGCTACACAAAAGCAACCGGGCAATCGGCACGAATTATGCGCATGGTCTCCCTGACCCATGCCATGGAGTTTGTCTCAACCCATACAGAAGTAGAAGCGCTTCTTCTTGAAGCGAACCTGATTAAAAAGCTAAAACCCCGTTACAATATTATTCTGCGGGATGACAAGTCATTCCCCTACATACTGATCACCAGCGATCATGAATGGCCACAGATTACAAAACATCGGGGAGGTCGCAGCAAAAAGGGCGAATATTTCGGCCCTTTCGCCTCTGCCGGTGCTGTAAACGAAACCCTCGCGACATTCCAACGCCTGTTCCCTCTCCGCTCTTGCAGCGATTCTGACTTTGAAACCCGTACGAGACCCTGCTTGCAATATCAAATCAAACGATGTTCTGCGCCGTGCGTGGATCGTATCTCTCAAGAAGACTATCAAGTCGTTGTAGAAGAGGCCCGTGCGTTCCTTTCTGGAAAAAGCCACGAATTGCAGAAGCGCCTTGCACAAAAAATGCAATCAGCCAGTGATGAACTGGATTTTGAACAGGCTGCTGTCCTTCGCGACCGTTTGAAAGCCATGGCACACATCCAGTCCAAGCAAACCATCAACCTTCCAAACATTGACGAGGTTGATGTCATTGCTGCCCATCAGGAAGGTGGCCAAACCTGTGTACAGGTTTTCTTCATCCGTTCAGGACAGAATTTGGGAAACAGGGCCCATTACCCAACACATACTCGCGAGGAAGGTCCAGAGGACATTCTAAGTGCCTTCATTGGGCAATTCTATGACAGCAGACCAGCGCCCAAAAACATTTGGGTAAGCCATATGCCGATTGAGTCTGAACTTCTGGCCGAAGCCCTGTCCATTGCTGCAGAGAAAAAGATATCGCTTTCCACCCCCAAGCGGGGGCCTAAAAAGGAAATGTTGGAGCACGCAATTCTAAACGCTAGAGGAGCGCTTTCCCGCAGGATGGCAGAAAATGCCACGCAGCGTCAGTTGCTTGAGGCGGTTGGAACGTTATTTGAGATGAAAGAAACCCCACGTCGCATCGAAGTATATGACAACAGCCACATTTCAGGCACACATCAAGTAGGAGCCCTTATCGTTGCAGGACCGGAAGGTTTCGATAAAAAGGGATACCGTAAGTTCAACATCAAAGACGCTGCCCTCACGCCAGGGGACGATTATGGCATGATGCGCGAGGTTTTAACTCGCCGGTTTTCGAGATTACAAAAAGAAGATCCCGACAAACAGGGAGAGACGTCTGGCTCCAGAGAATTATGGCCAGATCTAGTTTTAGTTGATGGCGGATTGGGCCAGCTAAATGCTGCAATAGACGTCTTCAAAGATCTCGGCATCAAAGATGTAGTCCTTGCAGGGATCGCCAAGGGACCCGACAGGAATGCAGGGCGTGAGAGGTTTTTTGTTCCCGGAAAACCACCTTTCTCGCTCCCTGAAAAAGACCCCACGTTATATTTCCTGCAACGCCTTCGAGATGAAGTTCATCATTTTGCGATCACAACACATCGTGCCAAGCGCTCTAAAGCGATTGGGAAGTCACCACTTGATGAGATCCAGGGTATTGGCGGCAAACGAAAGAAGGCACTACTCAACCACTTCGGATCTGCAAAAGGTGTTGAAAGTGCTGCTTTGGCGGATTTGGAAGAAGTTGAGGGCGTGTCAAAAACATTGGCACAAACCATCTTTGATTTTTTTCATGAAGAAAGTTAATTTGACCGCTATCGCTCATCATTTGCCTTGCCTATACTACTCCTCGTCTTTCAGCCACCAAACACTAGGAACCAGGGCATGCTACTTCGTCTGCCAAACCTACTTACGCTCTCACGGATAGCTGTTATTCCTTTACTGCTAGCGTCTTTCTATCTTCCTGGGGAGGCCTCCAGTTGGGTCCCGCTGGGCCTTTTTGTTGCGGCCGGAATAACTGACTTTTTTGACGGTTATCTTGCGCGGCGAAACAAGCAAACCTCTAATCTTGGCCGTTTCCTTGATCCAGTAGCCGATAAAGTACTGGTTGCTGCTACATTACTTTTTTTGGTTGGTGTGGGCAGGATCAGTGATTGGAGTATGATCCCTGCGGTAATTATCCTTTGCAGAGAAATCATGGTATCAGGTCTACGTGAATTTTTAGCAGAATTACGGATCGGAATGCCTGTCAGCAAGCTTGCAAAATGGAAGACCGCTGCTCAGATATTTGCACTCTGCTTCTTGTTAGTAGGGCCGGCAGGGCCGGCTGAATTTAATGCGTTACTTGTGGGTGATATTCTTCTCTGGATAGCTGGGTTACTGACTGTATGGACCGGTTACGACTATTTACGTTTAGGCCTGAAACATATGTTAGTTGAGGAAGACACCTGAAATGGAAGTTATTGGTATTTCGGGTTGGAGCGGTAACGGTAAAACCACTTTATTAGAGAATTTGATACCTGCCTTGATCGACAAGGGTTTTAGTGTTTCAACACTTAAACATGCCCATCATAAATTCGATGTGGATCATCCGGGAAAAGATAGTTTTCGCCATCGTGAAGCAGGTGCAAAAGAGGTCTTAATTTCCTCGAAAACTCGCTGGGCTCTAATGAGTGAAAACATAGATGATGACGAACTATCGGTTACCGAATTGATAGAGAAAATGTCCCCTGTTGATATCCTACTAATTGAGGGTTTTAAGAAAGAAGATTTTCGAAAAATTGAAATCATCAGAAACGACAATGATACAGAGCCTCTCTACAAAAGTGACCCAACCGTTATTGCAGTAGCAACTGACCGGAACGACATCAAAACCGAATTGCCCCTACTTGATTTAAACGACGTATCAGCAATTGCAGCCTTCATAATCATGACATGCGGGCTTGAGGATCGGTAAATGAAACGTTTACCAAATGACTGCTTTTCAAACATTGAAGACATGCTGGCAGTTGATGAAGCGCGAGCAGAAATAACAAAAAATATCCTGCAGATTACCGACACTGAAATTGTGAACCTTGAAGATGCAAGCGGACGAATTTTAGCAGAGGATATGTATGCTCTGTTTCCTGTACCTCCGGCAGATAACTCTGCTGTGGATGGATACGCTTTCTGGCATGCCGACTACGAAAATCAAAATGATCGAAAATTCGAAGTAGCAGGGAGAAGTGCCGCAGGTAAGCCTTATTCTGGCAGCCTTACAGAGGGCCAATGCGTCAAAATCTTCACAGGCGCGCCAATGCCCGACCGTTGTGACAGCATTGCGATGATCGAAGACATTTCAGAGTTTGATGGCAAAGTAGAAATGCCTCGAGGATTAACTCAAAGTGTAAACAGGCGCTTTGCCGGGGAAGATATTAAAGCAGGTAGTCTTGTCCTCAACAAAGGAACGTCTTTAAGGCCACAGGAAATCGGACATCTCGCCTGTATCGGAAAGCTTGAAATACCTGTTTTCAAGAAAATCAGGATAGCGCTTCTATCCACTGGTGATGAACTAGAAAACCCGGGAGATGCCCTCCCGTTTGGGAGCATTTACGACAGCAATCGCTATATGTTGTCGGCCTTACTTCGCAAATACGGCTGTATCGTTAAAGATTTTGGTATCGTACCCGATACGTATGGGACTCTTCGTGATACGCTCGTAAAGGCTGCCAAGGAAAGTGATCTGGTTATCACATCCGGTGGTGTGTCCATGGGAGACGAAGATCATGTTAAAAGCGCTATCGAAGCGACGGGAAGTCTTCATTTTTGGCGAATTGCGATAAAGCCCGGACGCCCGTTGGCTTTGGGCCAAATTAAAGGCACAGCATTTGTTGGATTACCTGGAAATCCGGTT
>MAAN01000013.1 GCA_002163135.1 Alphaproteobacteria bacterium 46_93_T64 | reverse complement strand
AGTTTCCGCTTCTTCGGCAGAGCCTTCAGCTGCAGCGGCAGCAAATATCGCAAAACTCGAAGCAGCCTTGGCGAATTTAAGTACAGAGCTTTCAAAGGTTCAGCGTGATCAAGTGTTGGCGCTAACTGACAGGGCCGATCAAAAATCACAACTCGGGACTTTAAGTGCAGCTCTGCAAGCTCAGGCGAGTAGAACTCTTCAAAATAATGCGAATGGCGATGAAACTCTGATTTTGCTGGCTTTGGGCCAGTTACATCGTGAAAGCCGATCTAATCAACCGTTCTCAGGTGCTCTGCAACAAACGTTGGCTGTTGCGCCTGAAACGATGCAAGGCGATCTTGCAGCCTTGAACTCTGTTGCGAAAACGGGCGCTGCAACTGTGGTTGAACTTGCTGAAGAATTTGGAAAAGTCGCGACAGACAGCACACAAGCGGCCCGACTTCCCAGCAGTGACACATGGTACGGAAAAACTCTTCACAATCTGGCGTCGTTGGTGAAATTCCGCCGTGTGGGCGATACGGAGGGTGACAATGTTGATGCGCTGGTTGCGGGTGCTGAAGAAAAAATCATGACCGGTGAACTCGCCGCCGGTGTTGCACTGCTTAAAAACTTGGACGGGGAGCCTGCAAAAGCAGCTGCCCCGTGGCTCAAGCGTGCAGAAAGGCGGCTGCAAGTAGAGATAGCGTTGGAACAACTGCTGACACAAGTAACCGCAACGGCTGTTCTTGAAAAGCAAACCACGAATTAGGAGACAGATATGTTACGATCAATTTATTTGTTTGTCCTGATTGCCCTATTGGCGCTGGCCGGTGTGTGGCTCGCGGATAATCCGGGGAACGTATCGGTTCGTTGGGATGCGTATGTGATTGAAACCAGTATGATTGTATTGGTAGCGATTACGGCGATTACAGCCCTAATCCTTGCGATCCTGATCAATGTTTACAAATGGCTTCGTGCGGGTCCTGGGCGCCTCGGCGGTGCTTTTGCAAGCCGCAAACGTGGCCGTGGTCTGGATGCAATTAGTAATGGTATGGTGGCGATTGCCGCCGGTGATGCGGAAGGCGCGCGGCGCGCGGCGGTAGAGGCTGAAAAGCATCTTAAGGGCGCGCCAATGACATTGTTGTTGGCTGCACAGGCCGCAGAGCTGAACCAAGATAATCGGGCCGCCAAAATATACTATGACAAGATGGCAGAAAAGCCGGAAACAGAGCTTATGGGTCTTCGTGGTCTCATTAACCGGGCAAAATCCGATAATGATTTGCAAGGCGCGATAACCCATGCAATGCGTGCGGATGCCCTTAAGCCGGGGACAGAATGGGTTCTAAAAGAGCTGTTAGAATTGCAGCTTAAAACCCGTGATTATGTGGCCGCGAAAGGGATCTCCTCAAGAATAGCACGGGGGAAGGCTGCAAGAAATCCAGCACTGAAGCATTTACGGGCAGTTATCAATTACCAATTAGCGCTTAGCAAGCTGGACAAAGAAAACATAGCCAGTGCGTTGGAACTCGCAGAGGCGGCTCACAGGATGGATCCGGCATTTGTTCCGGCAGCTGTCTTGATCCTCAAACTCAGCGCAGCAGATCGCAAACGGGACAAACTGGTTTCGGCCATTTGGGCAAGCACGCCGCATCCAGACGTTGTCGATGCCATTAAAAACCTGATGCCTCTTGAAACTGAGGGGGACTGGTTTACGCGCGCTAAACGTATTTTTAATCCGACTGCCGGAGACCATGGAATTAACAACCTTGCCCTTGCAAAGGCAGCGCTTGATGCCCGTGAATGGGGAGAGGCCCGCAAATATCTCAATACTCTTTCAAAGGATGAGCCAACCGCGGTTGTTTACAGATTGCTGGCGGATCTGGAGGAAAAGGCAAACGCTGATGCGGCTGCCTCTAGAAAATGGATTATAAAAAGCACAGAAGCCCCGCAAGATCCGACTTGGCTTTGTAACGGTTGTGGCCGTCAGGAAATCCGCTGGTCTGCTCACTGCCCATCTTGTGACCGCTTTGACAGTCTCAATTGGCGCAATGCCGATCGCGGTGAAGTTGAAGGTGTTCTAAAAGTCGAAATAATCGAAGAAATCCCACAAGCCTCTTGAAGCTGCGTTTTTCGTGAATGAGATGTGTCGCCGTCGCATAGTCGGCAACACAATCGATTCGTAAGGTGTGCCTCTACCGATTGATTTTGATACTTACTATAATTAGATCAATAACTTGGATGAATTTGGGTCTATCAATTATTCTTGTAAAAATAGGATGATTCCGTACATTCGCGCAGATTGTAAAGATTGCATGTGAAATGTTGATCTCTTTCTACAATTTGGCGCTTAATGGGCAACTAAATCGCACTCTGAGTGTGAATGCAAGTTGGCCTTCAGATCGTTAACTATAATTAGTCTACAAAAATGGAACTAAAAATGGTTAATTTTAACTAAAATTTGCTGAATAGGTTTGCTGTTGTCGGTATATATCGTATATTTCTGTTATTAGTGTCGTTATTGATTAGTACTCTTGAAATATAGTTTTTGTTATTATTATAAATTGTAATAAATAACACTATTGGTTGTAGTTTGTTCTTAAGCTGTATTGGCTGCGGGCCATATGCAATTTGACCATAAGGTATTAATACTATAGGTGCGGATACTACTTTAGATATGAACAGGTGGCGGTGTCCACAAGCTGAAGATTATCTATATTGGCGAAATACTGTTCCTGATTGTTGGAACGAGAACCGAATATACTCAATGCGGTGAGGAAATTTGAAATGACTAAGATATCAAAAATTCGAAACACTACCTTGGCCATTTTATCAGGATTGGTTGTAACAATAGCCTCCAGTTCTGCGAATGCTTTAACTGTCAAACTGGACGGTATAGCTGACGGCTCTGATCCTGCATATGTAACGTCAAAATCTGTATTGTGGTTTA
Source organism: Alphaproteobacteria bacterium 46_93_T64 (assembly GCA_002163135.1). Taxonomy (GTDB): domain Bacteria; phylum Pseudomonadota; class Alphaproteobacteria; order Sneathiellales; family Sneathiellaceae; genus Sneathiella. The sequence continues at coordinate 123,088 of MAAN01000013.1, read as the reverse complement.
ACGACCACAAATTCTCAAAGTTTCCATCGGGCGGCTCGCCATTGCAGACCACAACTGTCAAGTATGGTACCGGCACGAAAGATGGCGGTGATGCTACCCAGTATTTCTTTGTGTATGTGGAGGCACCAGTTTCCAACAAAGGTCTGGTATGGGGTGATAAAGTATCGATTGATGAGATTGCCAAATATAACCAGCAGTATACCACTCACCACGATGATTTGAGCAACGATCCTACTTCGAAAGAATATTTCGATTTTGAAAAGGCTTTTGGTTCCGAGAAGCTTATGTTCAATGGCATCGTAGGAGATCCGGACGTTGAAAAAAGTGACAACACTTTTAAAGGAGACAAATTTTCTGGAACGGGACTGGTCGATGCAGTGAGTTCCGTTACGTGGGCTCTTGCCAACGGTTGTGACATAGACGGCTGCGGCAAGACCTCTGTGGCGTTCTCGTTCGAGTTTATGTTCGAATTGAGCGCTATGGCAAATTTGGTATCTTTCTTCGATAACCCAAATTCCGAAATCATAACCCATCTGTCGCCAGAACGTGGTGGATCGCTTTCTGTGGTCCCACTTCCAGCCGCTTTGCCTCTATACGGCGCCGGCCTTGCTGTGATGGGTTTCATCGGCTGGAGAAAAAAGAAGGCTGCAGCAACAGTTTAACTAGCCCAATAAAACAAAATCTAACGGCCCTTTGGGGCCGTTTTTCGTTTGGACCAGACAAAAAAACTTCAATTTGTTATGAGACTTGAATGCCGGTACAGGGTTGGCCAATTCAGTTTGGACAAGTAAACCCCTCTCATGAATTTTGATCATGGAGAACGGTCAGAACTCTATTGTGTTTGCCATAGCTGCTTGTCAATAGAACCGGTACAACGTTTCTCACGGGCGCCTTGCACTCCGTCTTTCAACTAGTCCGTTATTACAGAACATGTCGGCCAATTGCTGTTTCGTGAACGGCTTGGTAAGGACATCGTTCATTCCCGATTCAATAAATTGCTCGTGACTTTTAGCGAATGCGTCGGCAGTTAATCCCACTATTGGAATATTACTATTTACGTTTCCTGCACGTATGGCTTTTGTTGCATCAATTCCATTCATTTCCGGCATATGGATGTCCATTAGAATTACATGGGCCCAATCGTCTTGCGCAGCTTCAACCGCCAATTTTCCGTTCTCCACATGTCTGGTAACATGCCCGAGTTTTTCAAGGAATTGTCTGGCTATGTAAGCATTCACATCATTGTCTTCAGCAATGAGCACATTGAGGGAAGACGTTGTCTGAACGGTGGTATTTGATTTGCGTAATGCTATTGCATCAATTTCGGTCTTTGTTGGGACGTCGAATGGGATATAGACAAAGAATTTAGTCCCGTTGCCCAGCTCGCTCTCGGCATTGATTGTACCGCCCATTAATTCAGTCAATTGCTTCACAATGGATAAGCCTAACCCTGTTCCTCCATGTGTTCGAGTGATTGAGCTGTCTTCTTGAGTAAAGGCATCAAAAATGACGTCCATCCGGTCAGCTGAGATTCCAGCTCCTGTATCCTCAACAAAGAAATAGAATAAACAATCTTTTTCGCCTGACGCCAAATTGCTTATGCCCTTATTGTTATCGACAATTCCAATTGTCAGGGTGACGTGACCCTGCACTGTAAATTTAATGGCATTGCTCAGGAGGTTCCATAGAATTTGGCGTAATCGAACAGAGTCGCCTTTAACGATGTTCTCTGCCCCAATTTCGCTAGTTACGACTAATTTTATCCCCTTTTCATCAGCCAAGGTCTGAAACGGCGAGAAAATGGTTGAGATCATTTCCTTTAAAGAAAATGCCTTTTCTTCAAGTTCCAATCCCCCGGCCTCGATTTTACTCATATCAAGAACGTCATTGACGATGGATAGAAGTGTTTGCCCGGAAGAGAGTATTGTATTTACTTTTCTGTGCTGATCTTCGTCCAGCTGCGTCTCTTTCAATAACTGCGTCAACCCGAGCACGCCATTTAGGGGCGTTCGAATTTCGTGGCTCATTGTTGAAAGGAAACTTGATTTAGCAAGATTGGCAGCCTCAGCACGAATATGCGCATGTCTAATATCTGAAACATCCCGCCCGACGGATTGTATTTCCGTAATATTTCCGCCTTCGTCAAAATAGACGTGGTTTACCCATTCTATTGTTTTGTGTTTTCCTGCAGAATTTTTGAGACGGTTTTCAGTTGTAAATGTAGGCGTATCAATTCCCGCCTGGGATAAATTGGTCTGTATTATTGTTTGCTCGTTTTGCGGCATGATATCAAAAATAGACGTACCAATGAGTTGTTCGGTTTCTTTGCCAAAAAAATCTGCATATGATTTATTTACAAAATTAAGGACCCCGTTTGGTGAATAACGGCTAATTAAATCGGTCTGTGTCTGAAGAAGCAAATTTAGATAATCTTCCACTCTTTTTCGTTCAGTGATGTCGGTGCGAATTGCAACGTATTGGAAGGGATTTCCTACTTCATTCAAAAATGGAACAATTGTGGCATCTACCCAGTAATACCCGCCATCCTTTGCTTCGTTTTTGATCTCGCCACGCCAGACTTTCCCGCTTTCAATAGTTTGCCACAATTCTTCAAAAAACCCCGGCGGATGTTCTCTTGAATTTACAATGCGGTGGTCTTGCCCAAGCAATTCCATTTGATTGTAGCCACTAGCCCTGCAAAATTTCTCGTTTGCGTAGGTAATTTTCCCCTCTACGTCCGAAATGCTGACGATTGCGTGCTCATCCAACGAGAATTTTTGAAACTCTAGCTCTCTCTGGTTTATTGAAAGAGTTTTCCGCCAATTACGAAGCAGGAAAAAGACGTTTACCCAAGCGACAACAATGCCAAAAGCAATGGCCGAAACCACGATAATCTGAATATAATTCGCTTGAATTCGCGCATCATGAGACCGTTGAATTGCATTTTGCATTGTTTGATGGAACAGAAGCATACCATTGGCATAAACTTCTTTATGGCGTTCGTACTCAGCGGAGTAGAGAAGGTTTTTGGCTAGGTTTGATTGAGAATTGCGGACGAACTCAAATGCATCTTTCTCCATTTTTATCAATTTGGAATTTGCTGTGTCGGTGTCGTCGACACCTAAGGCATAACTCAATTGGGGAACAAGTTCCATTGCTCGTTTTAACGCGAACTCCAGCTCCGGTACATGTTTGTTATATCGAATTTCCCAACGGTTATCCCCCGTTTCAGCGGCCAATCGGGCAGACATGGTCAGGACTTCGTCTAGATAAACTATTTTTTCTTTTGTCTCTGTAGTCTCCAGTGACCAGCGGTTTTGTGTCACCACATCTTGAAAATTGACTTGGTAGATTGACCAGATAGTCCAACCGAAGCCCAACAATGTGAATAAAAGGGTGTAATATAAGATTACGAAAGGCGATCGCGTCGAAGTATCAGCCATATGTTATTTATCTCATAAAAAAGATGACCGCTTAAGTAAACAACCCTTCGAAACCTTCAGCAAGGCATTATTGGATCAATATTTGACCTAGTTGGGTGTATTTGCAGTAGAGTTATATAGTCGAACCTTGCTGAGGCGCGGTCTAAAATACCAATCGTATTTGAGAAATACTCGTTCTGATATGTTCCTCTAATTTTCTTTGGAAGGGCGCTTGCAACGTGACAAGTTGTCGGCGGCGATCTTCTGTATCATTAGATTTGGAAAGAATGTTATTTTCAACAAGAGTTTTCAATCTGGCGTTAATGGTCGCGCGAGCAGCTTCAATCATAATATACAGGTCTGATACGTAGATGTTTTTTTGTTGGAATTCGGCTTCTGCGGCCAAGTAAATTATTTGCCAGTTCAAGTAGTCAATTGAGGTGCCTTCAAGGAGAAATTTTCGTTCACCAACTTTCTGTAACCACAGTTGGATATAAATAAGATAATCCTTTTCAAGAATGTCGGGCTTCGAACTCCCTTTAAGTTCGTTGATTTCACGTAAGCTAATCACGTTGCAAATTGAATGAACATAGTCATCGAGATCGTCAAAAAGTGGCGGGTAATGATGAAATTTTTCTTGCGTCGAAATTTTCAACGCCGTTTCAATTTTTTCGAGTTTGCTCTGAAACAGATCGGTATTTCTGGATTTAGTGGAAAGGAGCGAGCTTACCTGCGCGCATAACAATTCCAGATTGACGGGTTTTATGAAGCATGCGTCCGCGCCGCCATACAATCTACTGATTTGATCTTTTTCGTCAATTCGACCGCTTATAAATATGAACGGGATCGCCGCAATTTCGCCGCCCATTGCCCGTAGTTTTTTGAATACTCCGTCCCCATCCAATTCAGGCATATCGATGTCACAGATAACCACACTCGGGCAGTGTGCTTCTATGGCGGCCAAACCCTTTATGCCGTTGTTCGCAAAAACAACTTTGTACCCTTTCATTTCGAGCACGGTCGCCATAACCTCTTGCAGTTCAATGTTATCATCGATAATTAAAATTGGCACTCTTGGCCTCCCGAGAAAATTGAATGCATATTCTATTGATTATCAATTTCCTTTTGTGTTTGCTCAAGTGCATTTTGGTGCAATTATTGACCGAAATTGATTTGAGTATGGGATTATTTTTCCTTGATGGTTACGATTTTCAATAAATTAGACAACAGTCATATGCATTTGAAGATAAATAGTTATTAGATTTCAAGTTATAAACTATTTCAAATTCAACCTGTGCGTATGCCGCTTGGGCGTTTCGGTATTGTTGTTTGACCCCCCACAATGCTTCTCGACTAAATAACAGCTACATTAGAGTGTAATAATTTACAAAATATCAAGATTTAATGCCAATTTTTAACATGAGCAAAAATTTCTCGCCGTTAGTTGTTTTATCAATTTTTGTTCTCAATTAATGCGGGTGATGGAGTGCTGGGAATTTATCAAAAATAGCAGGGCTTTGATTATTTCGTTTTTTCGGACTTTTGTTGGGTGTTAATCAGCAGTAATCTAAATGTTGGATCCTTAGTGGATGTCGGCGTCATTTTTAACAGTTAAGATAACATGGAGTATGTCATGTCTGGCATTGATCTGCCCTTTACTCTCGCAGAATATCAAGATCGCATTGCTAAAGCGCGAACAGCGATGAGTGCGAAAGGTATCGATCTTTTGATTGTTACCGATCCTTCCAATATGGCTTGGCTTACAGGGTATGACGGCTGGTCTTTTTATGTCCATCAATGTGTAGTTCTTCCTCTTGAAGGTGAACCAATTTGGTATGGTCGCAAGCAAGATGCAAATGGCGCACGACGTACGGTCTTTATGAAGGATGAAAATATTCTTTTTTATCCGGAGACCTATATTCAGACCACTGAACGTCACCCTATGGATTACCTTAGCGGATTGTTGGCTGATCGGGGTTGGGGCTCTCTCAATATCGGCGTTGAAATGGATAATTATTATTTTTCAGCCGCCGCCTATCTTTCTTTGGTCAAGCACCTTCCAAACGCAACCATCAAGGACGCAAACTCGATGGTCAACTGGTGCCGTGCCGTCAAATCGGAACAGGAACTCGTCTATATGCGCCGCGCGGGGCGGATTGTTGAAGAAATGCACAAACGCATTTTCGATGTTATCGAGCCTGGAATGCGCAAAAATGATTTGGTTGCTGAAATTTATGACACAGGCATTAGAGGAGCGGACGGTTTTGGCGGGGATTACCCTGCGATTGTTCCCCTCCTGCCATCTGGGGAGGATGCCGCCGCGCCTCATCTTACTTGGGATGACAAGCCACTCAGAGCAGGGGAGGGAACTTTTTTTGAAATTGCAGGATGTTACCGCCGGTACCACGCCCCCTTATCCCGCACGATCTTTCTAGGCAAACCATCGCAAACCTTTATTGATGCAGACAAAGCCATCCAAGAAGGTATGGAAGCTGGTCTTGAAATGGCAAAAGCCGGCAATCTTTGTGAAGATATTGCGCATGCCTTTTTCGCTGTTCTGAAAAAACACGGCATTTTCAAGGATAGCAGGACAGGATACCCAATTGGATTAAGTTACCCGCCAGATTGGGGCGAGCGGACAATGAGCCTACGCTCCGGCGATAAAACGGTCCTTGAACCTGGTATGACGTTTCATTTCATGACGGGTCTATGGATGGATAACTGGGGCCTAGAGACCACAGAAAGCATTGTTATTACAGAAGGAGAAGTTGAGTTTCTGGCTTCTGTACCTCGTCAACTCATGATTAAAGACTAAAAATATGCGCGCAAACCCTATTTCTGCCACTGTTGATTATGATCAAGATGGCGTACAGCATGGTTTCCTGAAACTACCTCATTCCCATGACACTTCTGCTTGGGGGTCAATTATGGTCCCCATCACGGTAGCAAAAAATGGAGATGGCCCAACCGTCTTACTAACAGGTGGCAATCACGGAGACGAATATGAGGGGCCGATTGCGTTGTTTGATCTTGCGGGGAAGATCACTGCAGATGAAATCTCTGGGCGGGTTATCATTGTCCCCGGGATGAATTACCCGGCCTTTAAAAGTGCAACACGTACGTCGCCAATTGATAAGGGGAATATGAACCGGGTTTTTCCGGGAAGCCCGGACGGATCCGTGACCCAGAAGATTGCTGATTATTTTCAGCGTACATTGTTGCCAATGGCAGATTATGTTCTGGATATTCATTCCGGAGGAAAAACGCTGGATTTTGTGCCGTTTTGCGCAGCCCACGTTTTGGATAACAAAAAGCAGCAGGAGCAATGTGTGGCAGCCATGCAAGCTTTTAACGCGCCTTATTCCCTTATGATGCTCGAGGTGGATGCAGCCGGGATGTATGATACTTCAGCAGAAGAAATGGGAAAAATCTTTATCTCCACGGAACTTGGTGGCGGCGGTTCAGCCTCCGCCGCTAGTGTTTTGATTGCAAAGAAAGGTATTCGCAATCTACTTCTTCATGCAGGCGTGATGGAAGGTACTCCTGAGATTGGGGAAACAACCAATCTGGATATGCCGGATCATCGATGCTTCATTTCCAGTGAAAGCACCGGTTTGATGGAGCTATGCGTTGAATTGGGAGAAGCCGTCAAGGCCGGTCAACTTATTGCCAAGGTTCATGATATCAATCGCACAGGCAGCATTCCCAAAGAATATCACAGCCCACTTGACGGTATCTTTACAGCACGGCATTTTCCGGGTCTGATTGGTATGGGTGACATTGTCGGTGTTGTCTCCGTTACAGTTTGAAGCTGGGTAGTAGAATGATATGATTAAACTTGATGACCGTGATCTGAAAATATTGAGCGTTCTGCAACAGGATGGCCGTATCCCAAAAAATCAACTGGCAGTTCAGGTTCATCTCTCCCCCACGGCTTGTTGGGAGAGACTAAAGAGACTTGAAAAACTGGGGATAATTGAGGGATATGGAGCCCGCCTTTCGCTTGCGAAATTAGGCTCTTCGACAACTATTTTTATGCAAGTAGAACTTGTCAGCCATCGGGCTGAAGATTTCGAACGGTTTGAAAAAGCTGTTATGGAAATGGACGAGGTGTTCGAATGCTGGGCCGTTGGCGGAGGCATCGACTACTTTCTGAAGCTGGTTTGCAAAGGGGTTGACGCCTATCAGCGTAAAGTGGATGAAATGCTGGAGGCAGATATCGGTCTCAAGCGCTACTATACTTACGTGGTTACAAAGCCGGTGAAAGATATCTCGATTGTTCCGCTCTCTATTTTGGATGAGTAGCAGATAAGCGCAAATCGGAAGACTTTTCGGGTCTTCGGATGATTACACTGATTTTTGACCTCTTCCGCGAATTCTCCACTGAAATTCTGGGCGATTATAAAAGCACTCACTACAGAAATTCCTCTAGTGTCCAAATCCGATTTTGGCCGCGAGGGATCGCGACAGGGTATCGAGGCCTTTTCTGACACTAAATATAACTGCCACGATCGGATATGAGCCGGTCGCAATAATTCTGGAGAAATCAATGCTTACAAATGATCAACTCAGCCAATGGGATCGCGAGAATTTCTTCCATCCATCTACGCATTTGGCTCAATTTTCCCGTGGTGAACTTTCTAATCGCATCATTACAGGCGGTTCAGGTGTGCACATTGAAGACCGGGACGGAAACAAATTTCTCGACGCCTTTGCGGGTCTTTATTGTGTGAATGTTGGGTATGGTCGTTCTGAAATCGCGGATGCCATGGCTGCCCAAGCTAAAGAACTTGCGTATTACCATTCTTATGTCGGACATGGCACAGAAGCGTCGATCACGTTGTCAAAAATGATTATTGACCGTGCGCCAGACAATATGAGTAAGGTTTATTTTGGTCTATCTGGATCCGATGCCAATGAAACCAATATCAAACTGGTCTGGTATTACAACAATGTCCTCGGCCGCCCTGAAAAGAAGAAAATTATTTCGCGTTGGAGGGGCTATCACGGATCAGGTTTGATGACAGGCTCTTTGACAGGACTTGAGCTGTTTCATAAAAAATTCGATCTACCGCTAACGCAAGTTGTTCATACCGAAGCGCCCTATTATTACCGCCGGGATGATCTAAGTCTGAGTGAAGAAGAGTTTTCCGCGCAGTGTGCTGCAAAATTGGATGAGCTGATCCAAAAAGAAGGACCTGACACCATCGCAGCCTTTATTGGAGAGCCAGTTTTGGGAACAGGTGGTCTTGTCCCACCACCCTCAGGTTACTGGGGCGCCATCCAGGCTGTTTTGAAAAAATACGACATTTTGCTGATTGCGGATGAAGTCGTAACAGGATTTGGCCGGTTGGGCACCATGTTCGGTTCTGATCATTATGGAATTGAAGCGGATATTATCACTTCTGCAAAGGGCCTGACGTCTGCTTACGCGCCTTTATCCGCCTCTATCGTGTCTGACAAAGTCTGGAAAGTTCTGGAACAAGGGACAGATGAATATGGCGCGATCGGTCATGGATGGACATATTCCGCACATCCTGTTTGCGCTGCGGCCGGTGTCGCCAATTTGAAGCTTATTGACAGCATGGGATTGGTCGATAATGCGGGTAAGATTGGTCCCTATTTCAAACAGGCAATGGCAGACGCGATTGGTGATCATGCGAATGTGGGTGACGTTCGCGGTGAAGGGTTGATGTTGGCTGTTGAATTAATAGCCGATAAGGAAAAACGAACATTTCTGGATCCGTCACAGATGACGGGTCCTAAAATTGCGGCGGCCCTTTTGAAACGCGGTGTTATCGCACGGGCTATGCCGCAGGGTGATATTCTGGGATTCGCACCGCCGCTCTGCCTAACCAAAAACGAGGCAGATGTTATTGTGGGCGCCATGGCTGAAGCGGTCAAAGAAGTCTTCGCAATTATCTAAGTAACTCTCTGGCTAAGGTTTTTGTGATACTTAATCACGTGATTCCTTAGCCAGTAACTACTGATCCAGGCTTTTCACGAACGAAGAGGGCATATGGCTCTGCAGTTCCCTTCAAAAAAGCGAATAAGACTGGGTTGTTTACAGATCAGAAAGCCCCGTTTTCGGTGAATTTCTTGGCGGGTCTGGGAAGATTAAAAAATAACTAATGTAGCTATGCGTAAATTGCATAGATGCAGTGAGGTAATTAAGCAAGTCAACATGAATTTTTCCGACTAGATAGGGGATATCAACTCGATAGGAGGAAAAGTGATGAACGTACTAACACCAACACCTGGTTATATTTCTGAAGGAATTCAGCGGACTACTTTTGTTGCGCTGAACTCTATTGAAACCCTTTTTGCAAAAATGCAGCAATATAAACAGTACCGTAAAACTGTTTTAGAATTAAGCGCTTTGGATGATCGTGAACTTTCCGATATAGGTCTGATTCGCAGCGATATCGTCCGTATTGCAGAAAGCCTGAAAAGCTAATTTTCTAATTCCCTAAGTCCCGGAAATCATACAGTACCAATAGCGTTAAGCTGGCAAAGCTCAGCTGAGAGCTATTGTTGCTTTCCGGGAAACAGCAGGCACCAAGTAAGCCTGCCTCAATAGGATGCTATGGATCGATGCCCGATTGCATCGATCACGCCCTCCCCCCAAGCTTTATCCCTGCTCAGACTCCAACATCGGCAGGAGACAAACCCACTATCTTTTCATAGATAGCCGGATCTGTTGCCCCTTCTGTTCCAAAAATTAGAATACGTGAAGACGCATCAAGGCCAAGTTTTGCGGTCAGCTCGTTGTTCATCCGCGCAGCAATTGCGCCAGCAAGTCCAGCAACAGCCGATTCGCCAGCGACAAGCGGTTGATCCTCTCCAACACCTTTTGCCAAAAGTTTCATAGTCGGCGCAATCAGTTCATCCTCAATCGTCACAAAATCATTGGTGCCGCCGAGAAGAATTTGCCATGCTAAGCTAGAAACTTCACCGCATGATAAGCCCGCCATAATGGTCTCTTCCTCGATGGAAACATCCGTTATTTCCCCTCGAAGGCCACTTTGAAACAAACAATCCGCGCGATCGGGCTCAACAATTACGAACCGAGGGCGTTCGGCCCCCAAAGATTGCCATAGATGTGCGCAAACGGCACCTGCCAGCCCTCCAACGCCTCCTTGCACAAAGACATGCGTTGGTAGCTTGTCTTTTGGCAGTTGCTGGATGATTTCTGTTGTCATTACCGTGTAACCCGCCATAACATTTTTGGGGAGTTCTGTATAACCTTCATAGGAAGTATCAGAGACTACGAACCAATCGTTTTTTGCGGCAGCCTCTGCGGCCTCATGGACGGATTGGTCATAATTCCCATCCACCCAGATGACGGTAGCACCAAACGCTTCAACCGCTTTTGCACGCCCGTTACTCACGCCCGCATGCATGTAAATAAAACAGTTACATCCAAATTTCTCGGCGCCCCATGCAACGGATCGTCCATGATTTCCATCGGTCGCAGTTACGACTGTAATTTCACGAATGATGGTCGCATATTCTCCGGAAATAATGTCATCTGCGCTGATTTGCATCGATGTTGCTTTAGATACTTCTTGAATGAGAAGTTGTAGAACCGAGTAGGCACCGCCCAAAGCTTTGAAACTGCCAAGACCGAACCGCCCGCCTTCGTGTTTATAAAGAATGTCGGCAATACCGATTTTTTTGGCCAGTCCGGAAAGAGCAACCAGTGGAGAAGGTGCGTAGCCATCCCAGTCACTGATGGTGCGATAGGCATTGTCACAACTCTCTTTATCTAAAACAGATGCGAGTTCCGCCGAGTAATCGGGACTTTGGTCATAATTTTCATTGTGATGATGCTTCAATGTTGCACCCGTGAAATCCTGTATGTCCATGCTCGGCCTCGCAAAAAATAAATAACAATAAACGTAACTATATTTTGTTTTTTTTGATTAAAATAATATAATAGTTCCGTAGTAGGGATGAAAAAAGTCTAGTTTTGATCAATATATGCATAATTTAATCGGTGGAGTTTTCTTTGGATGAATTTGACTTAAAGCTGCTGACACTGGTTCAAAAGAACAGCCGCCTAACGGCTGAACAATTGAGCGAGAAGGTTGGGTTGTCCCCGACAACTTGCCAAAAACGGCTCAAAAAAATGCGTGATACAGGCGTAATCGCTGAAGAAATTGCTGTTTTAAATCGAGAACTCATTGGGCGTAGCTTGACCATGATAGTGGAAGTAACGTTGGAGAGGGAGCGTCCTGAATTTTTGGATCAATTTAAGGAAACCATGCTGAACACACCAGAGGTTATGCAATGTTATTATGTGACAGGAAATGCTGATTTTATCTTGATCCTCACGGCACGAGACATGAAAGACTATGAAGACTTTACACGTCGCTTCTTCTTTCACAATTCGAACGTGAAGCGTTTCCACACAAATGTTGTTATGGACAGTGTAAAAGTTGGTCTTAGTATACCGGTAGGTATGCCATAAACGGCATATCAGCTCGCTAGAGAGAATAATGTCGAACCTGTGATTCAGGGTATTATGGAGGAATGTATAGATTAGTAAATTTTCCAGTAAAATAGGCGCAAAGTATGATGTCGCTGTTGTCGGGGCCGGGATGGTCGGTATTTCTTGTGCGTTATGGTTGCAGAAATCTGGAAAAAACGTTTGTCTTCTGGATCGAGGTGCGCCGGGTGAAAGCACGGCAAGCGGTAGCGCCTGCACATTTGCGAATTACGCCTGCATTCCAATAAACTCACCGTCTCTACCATTACAGGCGCTGGGTATGATCTTGAGCAAAGATAGTCCGCTCTCGGTTAAATGGCGCACGATCCATCGAATGATACCTTGGCTCGCGGAATTCCTTGCCAACTGCCGTCCCAACAAAGTGGCACATATTATTGATGCTTTGTCCGTTTTACTTGCGCATGCGGAAAGTGGCCTTATGCCATTGATTGAGGCCGCGAATGCGCTGGACCTCATTCGACGTCGGGGGTGCCTGTATCTCTACAGCACAGAGAAAGGGTATAAGGAAGCCTACTCGGGTATACTAGCCCGGCAAGAACGTGACGTTTCACTTCAGGAAGTTTCCGCGCATGAGATCCATGATCTGGAGCCTTGCCTACAACCCATATTTCACAAAGGCGTGCTTTTTGACCAAGCCTTTCAGTTTCTTTCTCCTGGAAAATTAATGGAGCGACTGGTAGAAAATTTTATTGCAAACGGCGGGACATTTATACGTGATGACGTGAAGACCATAGAACCCAACGGCACAGAAGATGTTCGTATTTGTCATGGTGAAAACGAACTTCAAGCAAGCAAAGTCGTTGTAGCAGCCGGTGCTCATTCCAAGGCGTTGCTCCCGTCATTTTCCAGCAGAACACCGCTGGATACTGAACGGGGGTACCATCTAATGCTAAACGCAGAAAAGACGTCTCTTAGCCGTCCTGTTGGTTGGGCAGAAAAGGGCTTTTACATGACCCCTTTGGATCAACAAATTCGGATTGCGGGTACTGTGGAACTCGGGGGACTTGATACAGAATACTCAGGGAATGTATTGCAGTATTTAGAAAAATCGGCGAAGCAGGTGCTTCCAGATCTGGGCGCCATTGAAAGTCGTTGGCTTGGTTTTCGACCGTCAATGCCTGATGCCTTGCCTGTAATTGGTCAATTACCAGAAAACAGAAACGTTATTCTCGCATTTGGGCACCAGCATGTCGGACTAACACTTGGCGGGATCACTGGAAAAATAGTTGCATCAATTGTAAATGGGGAAAAACTCTCGCTCGATATTGCGCCCTATAGTCCGCAGCGGTTTAGCTAAATTACGTATTTTGAGTTTAATAAAGGCGGCGGGACAACGATTTATTTTTAGTGGTTTTGTGAGATTTTCTGGAGAATTTGTTGAGGATCTCTGAAAAACGGGCCGATATGGTTATATCCCAATTGGAAAAAATATTTATTCCACATTCTACTAATAATAGAGTTCAAATTATGGTTTGTGAAAATTGTAAACAATGTGTTACCGTAAAAAAGCTGATCGTTTTGAGGTGAAGTTCCGCAAAGGAACAACCCGGACTATATAGACGATTAAGCAACGATGGCCGATTGGGGCGGCTTTTAAAATTACGGCAGTAAAAATACTGCCAGCTGGGAGAGCACATGTCAGACTCGAATGATCCGCTGGTGCGGTTTCAAGAAGTCCAGAAGAGCTATGACGGTGAAACACTCGTCGTAAAGAACTTAAATTTAGATGTTGCACGTGGCGAATTCCTGACCATGCTCGGCCCATCGGGATCAGGAAAGACAACCTGTCTGATGATGCTGGCCGGATTTGAGCCCGCTACCCATGGTGAGATCACCTTGGATGGAAAATCAATTAACGACGTGGCGCCCCACAAGCGCGGTATTGGTATGGTTTTCCAAAATTACGCGCTTTTCCCGCACATGACAGTGTTTGAGAACCTAGCATTTCCTTTGCAGGTTCGCGGCATGAATAAGGCGGAGATGGAAACCAAAGTTAAGAGAGCCCTAGATATGGTGCAGCTCGGTGATTTTGGTAATCGGCGTCCAGCTCAACTTTCAGGTGGTCAGCAGCAACGTGTGGCTGTAGCCAGAGCGCTAGTGTTTGATCCAGAACTCGTACTGATGGATGAGCCGTTGGGAGCGCTTGATAAGCAACTGCGCGAGCAGATGCAGTATGAGATCAAGCATATTCATGAAAGCCTGGGTGTTACTGTTGTCTATGTGACACATGATCAGTCGGAAGCTTTGACAATGTCGTCGCGAGTGGCGGTCTTCAATGACGGTGTTATCCAGCAGATCGCGCCGCCAGATGAGCTGTATGAACAACCTGAAAACGCGTTTGTTGCCCAGTTTATTGGCGAGAACAATAAGCTTGAAGGCATAATAAAAGAAAAGAATGGATCTGGTTGTGTTGTCGAAATACCAGGCGGCGGTGTGGTTAGCGCTCTGGATGTTAATGCCGGAAACGTTGGTGAACGATCCTCTTTGTCTTTGAGGCCTGAGAGAGTTGAGATAAATCCGGAAGATGGAAAATATCCGAATATTTTCAATGGGAAAGTTGAAGAACTAATTTATCTGGGCGATCATATTCGGACCCGGATAAATGTCTGCGGACGTGATGATTTTATCATCAAGGTGCCTAATGCGTCTGGCCTAACTCAGTTGGTTGAAGGCAGTCCAGTAAAAATCGGATGGGCGCTCGAAGATTGCCGTGCGCTTGATGCGTAATAAGTGAAATAGAATATTCTGCTAATTGCCTCCGGTAACATTGATTTTAAAAATCTGGAAGCAATCAGAACAAATTTTGGGAAATGTCGCTCTTGAAGCGGCAGTATTTTGAGACAGGGAGAAGTGAAGTATTATGAAAAAATCACTCTTATTAACAAGCATTGCGGCAGTTGGGTTATTTGCTGCCACTACTGCTTTTGCGGGCAACCTTACAGTTGTTTCGTGGGGCGGCGGATACACAAAAAGCCAGGTAGAAGCCTACCACAAGCCATGGGAAGCCATGGGCGGCAAAAAGATTAATTCCGAAGACTATAATGGCGGTCTGGCTGAGGTGAAAGCCCAGGTTGAATCCGGTAAGGTCATTTGGGATCTTGTTGATGTTGAATTGTCCGACGCTGTTCGTGGCTGCGATGAGGGTCTTCTTGAAGAAATTGATCCATCCATCTTGCCAGCGGGTGATGACGGAACTGCAGCAACAGATGACTTCATTCAAGGTACACTTGTTGATTGCGGCGTTGCTTCAATCGTTTGGTCAACAGTTTACGCCTATGACAAGACAAAGTTTTCTGGCAGTGCGCCACAAACTATGGCTGACTTCTTTAACGTAAAAGATTTCCCTGGCAAACGTGGTCTTCGTAAAGGTCCAAAAGCCAATCTTGAAATGGCGTTGATGGCTGACGGTGTAGCGCCAGCAGATGTTTATAGCACTTTGACTACAAAAACAGGCGTTGCTCGGGCGTTGGCTAAACTTGATACTATTAAAGATGTCACAGTTTGGTGGGAAACTGGTGCGCAGCCAGCACAGATGCTGGCTGATGGTGAAGTTACCATGACAACTGCCTATAACGGCCGTATTTTCGGTGCGCAAGTCACTGAGAAAAAACCGTTTGTAATTGTTTGGGACGGACAGGTTTGGGATCTTGATCTTTGGGTCATTCCAAAAGGTGCGCCAAACAAAGCAGAAGCTTTGAAATTTATTGCTTTTTCTACAGATACTAAACGCAATGCTGATCAAGCAAGATGGATTTCATATGGTCCGGTCCGCAAATCAGCGGCACCGCTTGTTGGTAAACATGCTGAAGCCGGTATTGATATGAAGCCTCATATGCCGACAGCACCAGCAAACTTCAAAAATGCACTTCAAAATGACTTTGCATTCTGGGCTGATCATCAAGATGAGTTGAACGAAAAATTTAGCGCTTGGTTAGCTAAATAAAACAAGGGCCGGGAATGAGTTAATCATACCCGGCCCTATTTTTTGATTTGTTTTCTGAATTTTTCGAATTGACGTATTAGGAGACCAGACGTGAGCGAACAAGTTATGGCAGCCACGCCACATGCGGTTCTTGCAGCGGACGGAACACCGCTCAAGCAGCGTCTGCAAAAAACACTTCGTCGGCGCAAGTTGATTGCGGCGGGATTGGTTCTTCCTTTAGGCGTATTCGTTTTTGTTACTTTTCTTTTTCCTATTTTTCTGATGCTTTTCAGAAGCGTAGACAACCCCATTATTCATGAGAATATGCCGCAAACCGTCGCTATTCTCGAACAATGGGATGGCAAGGGCGTGCCCGAAGAGGCGGCTTATGCAGCCTTGGTAAGGGACATGGTAGAGGCAAGAAAAAATAAAACAATTGGTCGTGTTGCGACACGCATGAACTTTGAAATGAGCGGCGTTAGAAGCCTAATTACTTCAAGCGCTCGTAAAGCCAAAAAGATGCAGCCGCCGTTCAAGGACGCCCTTATAAAAGCGAACCCCATCTGGGGCGAACGGGATATCTGGGTTACGTTTAAACGGCTGGGCAACGAATATACGGCGACCCAATATCTTGCCGCTGTTGATATGCGCTATGACTCAGATAATAACATTGTCCAACAGGACGAAGACCGCCAGATTTATGTGACGATTTTCGGCCGAACCTTATGGATCAGTTTGGCTGTTACTCTTTTGTGCCTTGTGCTTGGCTACCCTGTGGCTTATCTGCTTGCGACACTACCGGCAAAATACTCCAACCTTTTAATGATTATGGTTTTGCTGCCCTTCTGGACATCGTTGCTGGTACGGACAACATCGTGGATTGTTCTGTTACAAACCAATGGGGTGATAAACGAGCTATTGGTTTGGTTACACGTTGTGGCTGATGAAGATCGGCTCCAGATGATGTACAACCAGACGGGTACGGTAATCGCAATGACTCATATATTGCTGCCCTTCATGATATTACCTCTCTTTTCAGTCATGAAAACGATACCGCCCAGTTACATGCGAGCAGCATTGTCTCTTGGGGCCAATCCAGTTCGTGCTTTCGTCAAGGTTTATGCGCCTCAAACAGTTCCAGGGATCGGCGCAGGATCACTGTTAGTATTCATTCTATCTGTTGGATATTACATTACACCGGCACTGGTTGGTGGACGAACAGGACAAATGATTTCCAATTTCATCGCATTCCATATGCAGAAATCATTGAACTGGGGATTAGCGGCTGCGCTTGGTGGTCTATTGTTGGTCGGCGTTATGGTTCTGTATTGGGCTTATACGAAGATCGTCGGTGTTGATAACATGAAATTGGGATAAAAAATTATGTTACCTAGTTATGCAGGACCACTTGAGACAACTTGGTATTACAGCTTTAGAGTAATTTGCGCTCTAATTCTCCTATTCCTGATAGCCCCTATTCTTGTGGTTATTCCGCTCTCATTTAATGCCGAACCTTATTTCAGCTTTACCGAGGGTATGTTGACTCTGAACCCTGACGCTTTTTCCATGCGTTGGTATGAGGACATTATCAACAATAAGCAATGGATCCACTCAGCGAAAAACAGCGTTATAATTGCTTTCTTTGCTACTATCATGGCCACCACGTTAGGAACTTTGGCGGCGCTTGGATTGAGCCGCCCTGAAATGCCATATCGCGGTGCGATTATGGGCTTGCTGATCTCGCCAATGATTGTGCCACTGATTATTTCTGGCGCGGGCATGTATTTCTTTTACTCTCATGTAGGGTTAGCGCAAACGATGATTGGCATGGTGTTGGCACATGCTGCGCTGGGGACACCATTTGTGGTGATTACAGTCACTGCGACACTGACAGGTTTTGATCAAAGCCTTATTCGTGCAGCAAACAATCTGGGTGCGACACCAACCTATGCTTTTTTCAAAGTGACGATGCCTTTGATCATGCCTGGTATGATTTCAGGGAGCCTTTTTGCTTTCATCACATCGTTCGACGAGGTTGTTGTGGCGTTATTCTTGTCCGGATTTGAACAGCGGACTATTCCACGTCAAATGTGGGCGGGTATTCGCGAGCAAATTAGTCCGACCATCCTTGCTGTCGCGACTATTCTGGTGATGATTTCCATAGCGCTCTTGGCAACACTCGAACTCCTGAGAAGACGAAATGAACGGCTGCGTGGGATCGTCTAACCTACTTTTTTAGCACGTATAATACACTCTGGAGGTTGGAATGGCGGAAGTCGATTTCCAAGTCAGCGAATATGAAGCCCGGCTGGAGTGCTTTCAAAAGGGCCTGCATAGTCTAGGGGTAGACGCGGCCCTTTTCACCAGTGAAGCCGAAATGCGGTATTTTACCGGATTTCGGACACTGTTTTGGCAAAGCCCAACAAGGCCGTGGTTTCTGATCGTCCCCGCTACTGGTAAGCCGATTACGATCATTCCTGAAATTGGTGCAGCTTTGATGCAGGCGACCTGGATTGACGATATTCGGAGCTGGGCGTCTCCGCATGCGGATGACGATGGAGTATCGTTGGTAACGGACACATTGCGAGGGTTATCACGAATTGGAATGATGATGGGGCGGGAGAGCTATCTGCGCATGCCGCTCGCCGATTTTCAAAAAATTCAAACTGAATTGAAGCATACGGATATCGTTGATATTAGTCCGCTTATTCAATCTGTGCGCATGGTGAAATCAACAGCCGAAATTGAAAAGATTTCAGAGATTTGTGATATCGCGTCTGCAAGTTTTGGACGGGCATCTGAACTGTTTTATGAAGGTAAACCATTGAGGGAGTGTTTTACGTCCTTCAAAATAGACTTACTGCAGCAAGGGGCTGAGGATGTCCCTTATCTAGTTGGCGGTGCAGGGCAGGGCGGATATGGCGATGTCATTTCACCGCCAAGCATGAAGCCTCTTGAAAAAGGCGATATTTTGATGCTGGATACCGGGGCAACGCTCGCCGGCTATTTTTGCGATTTTGACCGCAATTATGCCATTGGAGCCGCGGATGACAGATCCAAATTTACGTATGAGCGTCTATTTAAAGCAACTGACGCGGCTATACAGATCGCGCGTCCAGGTGTGACGTGCCGTGAAGTTTTTGCAGCCATGGGTGAAGTCGTTGGCAACGTTGGCGGTAGTGTCGGTCGTTTTGGGCATGGCCTCGGAATGCAATTGACAGAAGCACCCTCTCTTATCTCATTTGATGAGACAGTTTTAAAAGAGAATATGGTCATTACTCTTGAGCCGAGCATGCAGATCGGCGAGGACAAGATGATGGTTCATGAAGAGAATATTTTGATCACCGATGGAGAAGCTCGTTTTCTGACGAAGCGAGCGGCACCAGAGCTTCCCATACTATAGGCAATTTCGATGAAACTATCTTTCTCCCTCGATGACGGTGCTTCTGCCAAGGCGGCAATTGGTGTGATTGTTCTGCAGAACGACGAAACACTGGAATCTGAAGTTAGCCACGTGATCGGTAAAAGCGAGGCGGCTCTCTATCATTCACGTATTCCTTGTGCACGGGAAGTGACAGCAGAAACCTTGGCGCAGATGGAGGCGGACCTGCCCTATACGGCCTCATTGCTTCCCTCTGCTCGTGAGATGGATGTCGTTGGTTACGCTTGTACGTCTGGTGCAACGGTCATTGGGCCCGAAAAGATTGCTGCTGCCATTCACCAATATCACCCAAACGCAAAAACAACGGATCCTATTACAGCCGCAAGAGCTGCTTTTGAGTTTCTTGGTGTCAAAAGACTGGGATTTGTATCACCATATGTTGCTGACGTTTCGAAGGCGATGCAGATGTTGATAGAGGAAAGCGGGTTCACGATATCCACTTTCGGATCTTTTGAACAAAGTGAAGAAGCTGTGGTCGCCCGAATATCGCCTCAATCGGTCTATGAGGCTATTTGCCGAGTTGGCGAACTTGAAGATGTTGACGCGGTATTCGCTTCCTGCACAAATCTCCGGAGTTTTGAGATTATTGAAAAAGCTGAGGCAACAATCGGCAAAGCCGTTATCTCAAGTAATCAAGCTCTGGCATGGCATATGCTTAGTCTCTCCGGCCTCCCAACGCTTTCGATGGGTCCAGGCCGACTATTTAACTCTGCCGGCGCGTAGGGCTTCGAATTATCATTCATATGTTTGAAGGTATCTATTTGGGATGATTTTATGCACGATTCCCGCTTGTAGAAGTTCCTCGAAACTCGGATACCAAATGCTGGATTGCGATGCGCCAAAGGCTTTTTCAAGAAAAGATGCCTTAATATTCTGCGACGCATAAAAGGCCAAATCTATCTCTTGTTCGGCAACAGGATCGATATAGGGCGTCTTAAGTCTGGATTTCATTGAAAACTGGTGAAACCCCAATTTGGCATCAGCCCCCAACGTCCGTATTCTGCCCGCTATGAAAGCAGTTGCACAGGCAGACTTACAAACGTCGAATACGTAGGTATTTAGGTTATTCTCCAGTATTAGACGGGCGACCCCGCGGCTCTCCGTTATACGCCCTCCGTTACTGCTGAAGACAACACCTTCTACTTGTGGGTTTTGTTGTAGTAACGCTTCCAAGCTTTTTGTTACACCGATCCTGAAATCGCCCTTCATATCAATCCATTTGTCATTAGGCGTGACAGTCAGAGTGTATGTTTTGAGTAATGGTGCGCTCCGTTGAACTTTGTTTTTTTGTAGAGCACTAGGATCTTCGAATAGTGCTTGAAAGGCACCTAATACAAAGAAAATTGTGATGAATAGGCTTACAACTAAACCCAGTTGTACCATTAGGACTGTGATGTAGGGGTTGCGCTCGGCCATGAGACGGTCACAGGTTTTTATTACGCCTCTGGCCTGCCATGCGTAAACGATAAGATGAAAGACAACAAAAAATACAGTTGTCTGGATGACAGCCGATGTTGTCTGTTCTGTATACGGGGGATGGGTAAATTGTTCGAGATAAAGAATTAAGACCCTGACCAACACAAGATTGACCCAAAATGACCAAAACAGTGAAAAGTTACCGTGCCAGTTATCACGAATAAAATTCATTTCTTTCCTCGCGGAAGTTCAGAAAGCTAACTGTACAACGTAATCATAAAAAAGCTACGACGATAACTCGCAATTCCGGGAATGAAACACTTGGGCTGATTGTCCCAAAGGACTGTTCTTATTCTGGATTATGCGCAACACACCGAAGACAGAAACCGACCCAGTAAAACCACTAGCCGTTACCGACACTTTTTAAGAACCCAGATACCGCAGTTCGCAAGTTATTAGATTCTGCGGCCATTTGTTCTGTTGCCTCACGGACTTTACCAACGGCTGTCCCCGTGCTCGCTGCATTGGCCATTACTTTTGAAATATTGTCATTAACCCGACTGGTTCCTTGCGCCGCATTTTGTGCATTTTGGCTGATTTCGGCGGTTGCCGCAGTCTGTTCATTAATCGTATCGGAAAGAGATGTTGATATAACACTTAATTGGTCAACAGTTGCAGTCACGTCCTTTATTGTCAAAACAGCTTCATCTGTTGCTGTTTGAATCTGGGACACCTGTCCTGAAATGTCTTCAGTTGCCTTCGCTGTCTGGCTGGCCAAGTTCTTGACCTCTGCAGCAACAACCGCAAATCCTTTGCCTGCGTCACCGGCCCGTGCAGCCTCGATGGTTGCGTTTAAAGCCAACAAATTTGTCTGTTCGGCGATGTCTCGGATAATAATAACAATTTCATCAATCTTCCGAGCTGATGTCGCGAGCCCATCAACCATCTGATTGCTTTTTTCTGCTTGTTTTACGCCAGTTTTGGCAATTGAGCTTGCTTCTTCCACTTGTCGATTTATTTCCATGATAGAAGATGACATTTCTTCAGTCGCAGCCGATACAGAATTCACATTTTGTAGTGTCGTTTCGGATTCCGACGAAGCGGATACAGATTGATGGTTCGTCGCTTCCGAATTCTCCTCTAGTGTCTTTGCCGTATCTTGCATTTGATTTGCAGAATGTCCAAGTTTTTCAAGAATCTGGCCGACTTCACCATCAAAATTTTGAATATGTTCGTTTAGAATTCTTGCTTGTTCTTGTTTCTCTAGCGCCTCTGTTTCAGCGATCTGTTTTTCCTTTATCTGTCGGTCAGCCTCTTTTCTGGCTTGTTCTTCGTCTTTCTCCATGTTGCTCTTTAAGGCCTGTTTAGCCTCTTCCTCTAATTTCAGACGTTCGAGTTCATGGGTTTTGAAAATTTGTACGGATTGTGCCATTTTACCGATTTCATCACGCCGCGTTAGGCCGGGGACTTCAGTTTCAGGATGGCCATGAGAAAGCCTGTCCATTGCTTTCGTAATCACCGTTATCGGGTTTGAAATACTTCTGATGGTGACGATCGCTAAGCCTGTACCAACAACCACAGCAACAAGAATGATGATACCGACTACATTTTGCGACTTAGAGGCAACTTCAATCGTTTCTGCTTCGATCTGTTCGCCATACTGTGTGGCAAGTTGTTCAAGGTCTGAGCTGACACGGGCAAAGTCTCTCGCTTGTTTCGACATTACATTATTGACGAGATCAAGATATGCGATGTTGGTCTTCACGACCTTTGCAAATGATTTATCGTATGCTTTGGCAAGTTTGCGGGTCGCACGACCAGGTTTTTTTAGTTTTGCGTATTTTATTTTCCGGATCATAAGCGTGACTATTTCCCGGAATGACTTAATTCCTTCCTGAACCTTTACGAGTTGTTCAGGTGCCGGATTAGCGAGGAACCTGGCGGCATCACCTTCAGCCAACAGAAGTGCACTTAATGACTGACCAGCACGCGCTGCAAGTTCGAATTTTTCGGTTTCAAGAGCAGTCTTCAATACAAACTGCAAATTTTCTCGTGTCTGCTTGCCAATTGCATCAATTCCGTCCGTTACTTCCTTATCTCTTTTCTTTCGTAATTCAACAACTTGTTGGAAATTGGTTGAGAATCCGTTGAAGAGGTTTTTGAGCTCGGTGAGCTTATTTTCGGCGTCATCCGATTGATTTTGTTCTGTCATAATATCTAAGGAAGCGCTCATTCGAGAGGCTACTTCGTTATACTCTTCCAATACGGCAGCATCCCCCTCCCAGACAAATCTGTAGGCAGCGTTTTTGAGCGTCGTCATGTCGCGGATCAATATCAGGATGTTTTCAACATTTGACGCAGCGTTGGCAAAATCTCGGGTTTTATCTGTCGTTCGTTCAAATGCGATAAAGGAAGAAATGCCGATCAAACCGACGAAAACTAGTAATAATAGAAAACCGGATGAAATTCTGCCCTTAATGGAGAACAGGAGTGCTATCGCTTTGCCAAGCATGATGTTTCTCAAACCTATTGTTACTTCAATACAACTACTATTGTTATGTATTACTGCAATTTGGTTAACAATTCCTACGCAACAATCTGTAGATTACTGAGATGCCATAAGGGTATGCCTACAATTAAAGAAAGCTAGTCGATGCGAAAGACTGAAATGCGAGCCCAACCACCAATGAAGGTCGTTGGTAGAGGGTTTTTGAGTGTTATTAGCTCTTCTAATGTTGCTTGATTTAAGAGATACAGCCTCTGGTCAGTTTGATTAGAACGCTGGATCTTGATCTGGAATGAAGTTTCTAATTTACGGGCGTTGATCAAGTATGCGCAAAATAGATGTTTGGAACACTAATGGTACGACTCTATTGATGTTCAGTTTTGTTCTTGTGGTAAATAATCAAAATTAGGCTATTGCGGTGAGTGGAAACTATCTGTTTTAGTGGAAGTCGCCACCGGGCTTTTACGCTCAAACTGAGAATTTTTTCCTATGAAATACACGGGCATTTAGTTGACTATTGGTTGACATTATTGGCGTCATAATTTATATAAGCATCATCAAATATTGAGTTTGCCCGCCAGACAATTTTTGGGTTCAACACAGCAATATTCCCACTCATTTGTGCAAATCTTTAAATCATAATTTTTGACTTAGTCCTTGTTACTAATCAGGAATTTTTCCGAAATTGTTGTATTTGATATTCGCAAGTGCAAAATGTATGGGAACAGCTAACTCACAATATTCAGGTCTTTGAAAAGCTTGCCTACAAGCTTTACAGGAGAGGGTAATGTACGTTATATGGAAATCAATGATCGCAGTTGTAACTATGGCCCTCGTTGGGTTAATAACCGGGATTGCACACGGTTCTACTTATTGTGCTGGTGCAGCAGGTCCGGATACGGTGTTGTGTGAGGATTTTTCAGGTGTAAACCCGCTCGGTGGTTTTAATGTTTTCAACCCGCCTGGTGGTTCAGGTTCTGGTCAGACGGCGATGGGTGTCGCTATCAATAGTGAAGAGCTGAGATTTGAACATCTCGGTGGTTTCGGGGTCGCACACACCGTGACGGCAACGTCTCTGGTGGTGAAGGACAGGTTACTCGAAGGTGACGTGAAGTTTGATTTTCCGACAGAAAGACGGGCAAATGCTTCAATTCTTTGGCGAGATGCGACGCAGCAAAATCAGATCACACTTGGATTGCAACTGGATGAAAATAGAGTGATTCTGGACACGATTGTCGGTGGTGCTTTCACTCGCTATGACGCACCCCTCGTTGTAGGGGTCGAACAATTTTACCATCTAAGTCTTTTGATCAGTGCGGTGGGCGGCCTGAGCGGGTATGTGGACGGTGTCTTGGCAATAAGTGTCCCTTTATTCGACGCCATGAGTTTACCCATTTCAATGAATGCAGGTTTTAGCGGGAATTCACGCGACGGACTAGATTTACGTTTTGATAATCTCATAATAACGGCTATTCCGCTGCCGCCAGCCCTTTTACTATTTGGTTCCGCTCTTGCCCTAATTGGCTTCGCAGGCCGCCGCCGTTTAAACATCAAATAGTCAGTGATGGAATCAAATTTCCACTGCAACCGTGAGATTTTTAACAAAGACTTTTAGAGGGATTAAAAGCCCAAGGCGTTTCCGCTGATAGTTGCACAAGTGGTTGAAGGAATAGCTTCCTTTTTTCTGCATCTTATTGACTAAATATAAACGCCATTATCAGTGCACTAGAAATTGCAATAACGAAATATTGCGGCGCAAATAAAATCATATCAAACAATAAATTCAAGTTCGATTGTATGGAAAGGATACATATGACGAAAATGAATTGTATATTTAAGCGTTTAAAAACAAATATTTAAGATTTTTTTTAAGCTCTGTTTTCCCTTTAACATATTTCTTGTTTAGCGAATAAAATACTATTGACATATGTGGGAAAATTAACTTACGGTGCGTGAAGTGAAATAAAATACGTCAACTGAAATAAATTTCATAATTGAGAAAATCGGGAGGGTTTTATGAAGTATGTGAATTTAAAGAGCTTGGTGGCATCAGCCGTAATGGCATTGTCGTTGTCATCAGTTACTGCAATTAGTGCCGACGCTGGAGAAAGCAAATTTGCTTGTGAACCAGGCGAAACTTATATCATGAACGTCATGGTCTCAGGTCACCCATATTGGGTTCCTGTGTTCCAAGGGTATAAGCAAGCCGGGGAAGCAATGGGCTGTAAAGTTATTTTTTCTGGTACTCCAGACTATGACATTACAAAACAAATTGCCTCATTTGAGCAAGATTTGGCCAAAAGGCCAGCGGGTATTTTGCTTCATCCAATGAATGCAGATCCGTTTATTGAACCTATCAATCGCGCGATTGAAGGCGGCACGACAGTTGTTACATTTGCCGCTGACTCGCCAAAATCTAATCGTGTCTCCTATATTACGTCAGACAATTTGGCTGAAGCTAAATATGCTGCTGATGAAATCGCAGGACTGATGGACCATAAGGGTAAATTTGCCGTTTTGGAAAATCCTGGACAAAGTAATCACGATTTACGTATTACAGCTTTCCTCTCCTATATGGAAAAGCATTATCCAAACATGAAACTTGTTGGTCGCCAAGCTACCAACCAAGATGCAACAAAAGCATACACATCTGTATCGTCGATGTTGCAAGCCCATCCTGATCTCGGTGCACTTTGGATTCCAGAAGCAGGATCCGCTGAAGGCGCTGTGCAAGCGGTATTGGAAGCTAAAGCTAAAGTCATCATCATGCATGCGGATATTAGCCCAGTGACACGCGAGCACATTAAGGCCGGAAATATCCATCAAGCGCTAAGCCCTAATCAGGGTATGCAAGGATATATGGGTTTCATGTTGACGTTTATGGCAAAGCATCCTGACCTTATTGATCCGTTTAACGACTATAAACGTACAGGGTTTAATCCTATGGGAGTTCCGTTCGTTGATAACGGGTTTGCTGTAGTGACCAAAGCAAATGCAGACGACTTTGATCTTGGTGCATATATGAAGAATCGCTCCGCCAACTAAGAAGTCATACGTAATTTGTATCTCGAATAAACTGTCCGCTATTTCTTGCGGTAAAGGGGCCAATATAATTGGCGGGCAGTATTTCTAAAGTTCGATTTGTTTTCCGAAAGTTAAGATCATGTGCTCTCAGACATTGTTGAAAATATCAAAAGTTAGCAAGTCTTTCGGCGCAACCAAAGCCTTGAAGGCTGTAGATTTTGATCTCCTTAAGGGGGAGATTCATGCCCTAGCCGGTGAAAACGGTGCAGGCAAATCGACGTTGATGAATATCATAGATGGCATACTTCAGCCTGACAGCGGTGACATTTATATCAATGAAGAAAAAGTCACGATTTCATCACCCGCTGAGGCACAAAAGCTGGGAATTGGGTTTGTTCATCAGGAAATCGCTCTTTGTCCAGATATT
The DNA here is from genome assembly GCA_002163135.1 of Alphaproteobacteria bacterium 46_93_T64. GTDB lineage: Bacteria > Pseudomonadota > Alphaproteobacteria > Sneathiellales > Sneathiellaceae > Sneathiella. The sequence continues at coordinate 96,417 of MAAN01000013.1, read as the reverse complement.
TCAGTAGCAGAAAATATTTTCATGGCGCAAACAAATGCCAGTAAATCTCTGCTTATGAATTATTCAAATTTACATGATCGTGCGAGAGAGGTTTTTGCAAAACTTAGCCCTATCGATCCTGCAACCATGGTTCGGGAATTGTCCATATCGAACCAGCAACTTGTGGAAATTGCAAAGGCTCTGACCCTTGATTGTCAGATACTCATTCTGGATGAGCCAACGGCTGCGCTTACTGAAAAAGAAGCACAAATTCTGTTTGGCATAATGAAATCTCTCGCAGCGACAGGTATTTCAATTATCTATATTTCTCACCGGATGGTGGAAATTTTTGACAATTGTGACCGGGTTTCGGTTTTTCGGGACGGCGCGCATATTACGACCGATTTCGTCAAAGACATCACACCCGATGATGTGGTGAACAGTATGGTAGGGCGGGTCATCACAGATCTATACCCACCAAAACAAACAACCGAAGAAAAATCTGAAGAGATTATCTTCGAAGCTTGCAATTACAATGAAACGTCATGGTTCAGAGACATATCATTTGCACTAAAAAAGGGCGAAATATTAGGTTTTTCCGGACTTATCGGAGCAGGGCGCAGTGAGATTGCTAAAGGTATCTGTGGTTTGGAAGGGGATGTGACAGGAGAGCTAAAACTGGATAACGTCACACTCTCCATCAACTCCTATCAAGACAGCATTGCAAATGGCATTGTCTACTTGTCTGAAGACAGAAAAGGGGACGGTGTTTTTCTAGATATGTCCATTGCGGCGAACATTTCTGCACTTGATGTCGATCGAGTCTCCACATCCGCTGGATTTATCGATAAAGATCAGGAGCTTAGCCAGGCTCGCGAGCTTGGTGATCGCCTAAATCTGAAGCGCGGGCATATCACACACTCTGTGTCATCCTTAAGTGGTGGAAATCAGCAAAAAGTTGCGATTGCCAAGATGCTTTCGATCAAACCGCGCATTATCTTTTTGGATGAACCCACCCGCGGTGTGGATGTTGGGGCTAAATCTGAAATTCATAAAATATTGCGTGATCTCAGCCGTGAAGGCGTTGGAATAATTGTTATCTCATCTGAGCTGCCGGAACTGATTGGGTTGTGTGACCGTGTTCTTGTCATTCGCGAAGGCACGATTGGTGGGGAAGTAACTGGGGATGCAATGACGGAAGAGAACATAATGCATTTGGCATCGATCGCTCAAAGCGATCCAATTTTAATGCAAACTGCACAAGGGGGCAGAGCATGAGTAATGCAGTGGATAGTGGCCATAGGCTTGCCCACGAAATGGGCTTTATATCAAGACTGCGCCGTATTGCCGCCATGCGGGAAACAGCCCTCGTCCTGATTATTCTAGCCTTGTTCATTGCGATGTCATTTGCCTCACCTTATTTTTTGACATGGTTGAATATGAGGGCCATGGCGATGGCCTTTGCCGTTGAAGGCATTGTAGTCGTGGGAATGTGTGTCCTTCTAATATCTGGTGGCATTGATTTATCGGTTGGATCGATTGTGACCTTTTCCATGGTTCTGGCGGGGTGGCTCTTTCTGCAGGGTGTTGATCCTTGGACGGCGTCTGCGATCGCTATTGTGGCTTGTGCAGCAGTTGGTGCGGCAATGGGGTACTGCGTCACAAAAATTGGGCTACACCACTTTATCGTGTCGCTCGCCTTTATGGTTATATTCAGGGGTGTCTGTCTATTGATAACGCAAGGCCGCCCCCTCGGACTATTTACCCTGCCCGCGGAGTTTAAATTTATCGGACAGGGATCAATTGGCGCCATTCCAGTTGTTATCATTTTGTTCTTTGTCATTGTTGTCGCGTTTGATTTTCTGCTAAGGCGCTCAACGGTCTTTCGCAAGGTATTCTATACGGGTAGCAACGAAAAAGCGGCGGCCTATTCAGGGATCCGTACAAAGAAAGTAATTTTCCTGTCTACAGTTTTGTGTTCCACCATGTGTGGCATCGCCGGTGTTATTTATATGGCTCGTTTTTCGTCTGCGCCGCCGTATTTCGGCTTGGGTATGGAGTTGAATGTGATCGCCGCTGTGGTTATTGGTGGCGCTAGTCTTCAAGGGGGGACCGGCACAATTTTGGGCGCGATCTTGGGTGTGATTTTACTATCTGTTGTCACAAGTTCTCTCGCCCTTTTGGATGTTTCTTCTTATTGGCAGGATATCATTCGTGGATCAATTCTGCTGATCGCTGTCATTTTCGATCACTACATGAACAAGAAAAAAGCTGCAAGCTAATCAAATTCAGATGCTGGGTATAAACATATGATCTATAGCAATGACTTTCAAGAATACGAGGCTGCAAGGCAAATTCACCGTGTTCTGATTATGCATTATCTGGAAGGACTGAAACAGTCGGAGATTGCCAAGTTGCTGGATTTATCCACGGCGAAGGTAAACCGATTGATAAAAGAAGGCCGGAAAAGTGGAATGGTTGAGATCAATATCAAAACACCATTTCAGCCGTTGATCGATGTTGAAGCGCGGCTAATCGAGACCGGCGGAATTAGTGAGGCAATGGTGACGCCAACTGTCTCGGAAAATCCTGATGTCGTGCTTAATACTGTTGGAGAAGCTGCGGCCAGTTTCCTTCTGGAAAATCTGAAAGATGGGGACACAATCTGTATCACTGGAGGCAAGGGTGTCGGGGCAGTTGTTGATGCTCTAAATCCTGAACGCGCCTACGATGTGGAAGTCGTACCTGCCACGGGATGCGTTCAAGGTAAACATTATACAGATGTCAATCATGTAGCGACATTGATGGCAGAGAAATTGGGCGGTCGCGCCTATCAAATCCATGCCCCCTTGTTCGCTGAGACAAAAGATCAAAAAGAAATGTTAATGAGCATGAAATCCGTCGAAGAAGTGTTGGATCGCGCTCGTAATGCAACTATTGCCATTGTTGGTGTCGGATCCATTCTGTCTGGGGATTCCAGCTATTACGACCTACACCCAATGGCAAAGGACGATAGAAATGAAATTCAGAAATCGGGCGCTACTGGTGAATTGTTAGCCCACTTATTCGATGAAAATGGGGAATTGTGTAAGTACGAGCTGAATTCACGCCTTGTCGCCTTAAGTCCCAAGGAATTTTCCAAAGTGCCGCTGACCATTGGTGTCGCATCAGGCGAAAATAAAATTGCACCTATTCGCGCAATGCTGCGCGGTAACCATCTAAAAGCTTTGGTCGTTGATGAAGCAACTGCCACCGCCGTTCTTGACGATCTTTAAAGGATGACAAAAATGAGTAGCGCTACAATTACAAGAAAAATTGGTAATTCAGATATTGAGGCATCCGCTGTTGGTCTGGGAACATGGGCTATGGGTGGCTGGATGTGGGGGGGAACGGACGAAGCACAATCGATTTCTGCTGTTCAAGCCGCCATTGACGAAGGTGTTAGTCTGATTGATACCGCGCCAGCCTATGGGATGGGTAAATCTGAGGAACTTGTTGGAGCCGCGATCAAAGGGCGGCGCGATAAAGTTATTCTATCAACCAAGTGTGGCCTTGCCTGGCATACAACCCAAGGAAATCATTTCTTTGATCAAGCTGGTAAGCCGGTTCATCGCTATTTGGGCGCAGCATCAATCGCCTATGAGCTAGAGCAAAGTCTGAAACGCTTGGGAACTGATTATGTGGATCACTACATTACTCATTGGCAGGATCCAACTACACCAATTTCTGAAACTCTTGAAGCGTTGATCAAGCTTAAGGAACAGGGGAAAATTCGCTCCATTGGGGTGAGTAATGTTAGTCTTGAGGATCTGAATGGGTATATCGATGCAGGGCAAATCGACGCCATTCAGGAATGCTACAGTATGATCGACCGCGGTGTGGAAAAAACTCTGCTGCCAACATGTGCTGATAACACAATTTCCTGTCTTAGTTATTCGTCTTTGGCACTGGGGCTCCTTAGCGGAAAGGTTGGACCTGATCGCCAGTTTGAAGGAGATGACCAGCGTAAAGACAATCCGCGTTTCAGCCCTGAAAACCGCCGCAAAATCTCAGCGTTGTTTGAAGAAATTAAACCGATTGCCGATGAGCATTCACTGACAATTGCGCAACTGGTAATCGCATGGACGATTTCCCGCCCGGGTATTACATTTGCACTATGTGGAGCGAGAAACCCTGAACAAGCAATTGAAAATGCTAAAGCAGGCCGAGTTCATTTGAGTGCCGGTGATGTCGCAAGCATCGACAAATCTGTCGATCATTATTTGGAAAATATGGACAGCTAAACTTCAAATTTTTCGTCTGAATTTCAAACCGCACAGTCTGTGCGAACGCTATTGCTAACTCAAAATGAGAGATTTTATGACCAAAGGAACACGACAAAACCGAATGGATGCGCTGAAAAAAAGCCCAGCGCCTGCGGTGTTGATCGTTGGCGGCGGTATTAATGGAATCAGCCTGTATCGAGAGCTGGCATTGCAAGGCGTGAACGTTGTACTGGCAGAGAGAGGTGATTTTTGCATTGGCGCCAGTGCAGCGTTATCCCGGATGGTTCATGGTGGTTTGCGATACATGGAGCAGGGAGATTTCAAACTTGTACGAGAAGCTTTGCAGGAAAGGAATTTGCTTCTCAAAAACGCACCGCATTACGTCTTTCCACTAGCGACAACCATTCCAATTTTTCGGAGATTTTCCGGAATTACAAATTCTGTGAAGAAATTTATTGGATTGTCAGAAAAACCAAGCCGTCGCGGTGCCTTGATTATTAAAATCGGACTAACATTATATGACCTGTTTACGCGCCGTAATCAGGTGATGCCTGCCCACAAATTCCATAAACGAGCAGATACGTTCCGTGACTGGCCAGATTTTGACGAGAAGATTATCTGCAGTGCTACTTACTATGATGCTTGGATAACTTATCCGGAGCGTTTAGGCTTGGAAATGATCACCGATATGAGTGAGTTTGAAGAAACAGCTCAAGCTTTTAACTATCTTGAAGTCGCAGAAGTACAAGACGGTAAAGTCATCCTTGAGGATTTGGTCGATGGAACGAAAATCGAACTGATGCCACAAGTTGTTGTTAATGCAACAGGCGCCTGGATTGACTTCACTAATGGCCGCTTATCTGGATCAGAAAATGACATTGAACTCAATCGCACGAATTTGGTTGGCGGTACAAAAGGGTCACATTTAATTGTCAATAATGCTCAGCTGTTCGACGCGCTCGGAGATCAGATGGTGTATTACGAAAATCATGAAGGTCGGATTTGCATTCTGTTTCGCTATTTCAATAATGTTCTGGTCGGGTCCACAGATATCAAAATTGATAACCCTGAAGACATCAGATGTGAAGCGGATGAGCAAGACTATATTCTACAAAGTCTATCCTGCGTTTTTCCAAATATCGAGATAAAGCCAGAACAGATTTTGTATCGCTTTAGCGGTGTCCGCCCCTTGGTCAACAGCACGAGTTCGGTCACCGGGCAGATTTCCAGAGAACATTATTGCGAAACCATACCCAAGTCAGAAAATACACCCTTTCCCACAGTGTGCTTAATCGGCGGAAAATGGACCACGTTTCGGGCATTTGGAGAGCAAGCGGCAGATCATGTACTTGAATTGCTCGGTGAGAGCCGAAAGGTCTCCACAGCTGATTTGGCCATAGGCGGAGGGAAGTCTCACCCATTGATGAACGGCGGGATTGATAAGTGGATCAGTCATCATGCCAAATCCCATGAGATTGAGGAAAGTCGCCTCAAAATTTTGCTAGAGCGATATGGCACAAGATCAATCGATTTTGTGGGGACTATTGCAGGTGAGAATGACGTTCCGCTTGAAAATCATTCTGGATACAGCAAAGCGGAAATACGACATATCATTCGGAATGAATGCGTGGAATCCCTCAGTGATATTCTTTTCCGGCGTACAGCACTGGCCATCAGCGGTGAATTGAACATGCCGTTAATTGACGAGATCTTGGACATACTTGTGCGGGAAAAATCCTGGACAGATGATAAAAAATCTCAAGAGCGAACCAACCTACTTTGGCGCCTTTCCCATTTTCACGGATTGAGTGAAGCCAACCTTTCAAACAGACAAATTTCATAGGAATTAAATCATGTATCTATCAAAAAAAGTACGCATGAACCGAATGTTCGGTAAGGGTCGCTGCCTTGATGTTGCCATTGATCATGGCGTTTGCAATGAGGCAAGCTTTCTCGGTGGATTGGAAGATATTGGCGGCGTTGTAAGGCAATTGGTCGATGCGGGCCCGGATGCAATTCAAATGAATTATGGGCAATCGGATTTACTTCAGAACATAGACGGTAAAGTTAAACCCGCGCTGGTCATGCGTATTGATATGGGAAATCCCTATAATAAGGAGCGCCATCGGGTTATGTGGTCACAACTACAAAATTCCGATGAGCCTATTCTAGGCGCCTTGCAAATGGATGCCGCCTGCGTTGTGGTAAATCTGTTCATGCTGCCGGACGAGCCAGACCTTTTTCGCGAATGCGTTGAAAACATCTCTCGCGTTCGGGCCGACTGTGAAAAATACGGTATGCCTTTAATGATCGAGCCATTGGTGATGCAACCGAACAGCGACAAAGGAGGGTATCTGGTCGACGGTGATACAGAGAAAGTTGTTACCTTAGTGCGACTTGCGCGTGAAATGGGAGCCGACATAATCAAAGCAGATCCCACTGATATCACAGAAGATTTCCACAAAGTTATCGAGGCTGCCCGATGCCCGGTTCTCGTTCGGGGCGGGGGTAAAGAGGATCTTCGCAACGTGTTCGCCAAATCGTATCAATTGATGCAGCAAGGGGCGAAAGGCATGGTTTATGGACGTAATATATATCAGCACGACAACCCAAAGCGGGTGGTCGATGGTTTGATGTCGATGATCCACAACGATGCGACGGATGCGGAAGCTTGGGATATTTACAAGAATTAGAACAATAACTCTAATGTGCGGTTTGGAATTGGTATGGGTAAATATTTACTGGGGTTAGATGCCGGAAACACAGTGATCAAAGCTGTTCTGTTTGATCTTACTGGAAAGCAAATTGCGTCTGCAGAAGAAAACGGGGCATCGCTGGCATCAAAACCGGGTCACGTGGAGCGTGACCTGAACGGGCTTTGGAGGCAGGCGGGTACAGCCATCAAAAAGTGCATTTCTAGTGCCTCCATCGATCCGGCCGAAATAGCGGCTATAGGATGTGCGGGACATGGCAACGGTTTGTATCTTTTAGATCAGGAACAACAGCCATTGCTTGCAATACAGTCGTTGGACACGCGAGCGGTGAAGATCGCCGCTGATCTATCGGCTGGCGGGAATGATGATTTACTGCAATCCTTATGCTTGCAACGCCCTTGGCCGTCTCAAACGCCAACGTTGCTTGCATGGATAAAACGCAATGACCCAGATTTATATTCAAATATTGGAACAGTATTTTTATGTAAGGATTTTGTGGCCTTTAAATTAACAGGAAACCGTTCATCCGAAGTTACGGACATGAGTGGATGCGGCCTGTTGAAGATGCCTGAAAACACTTATTCTTCGGATTTGCTCGGCGCTTATGATCTCGCAGATGCTGAAGCTTTGCTCCCTCCTTTGTATCAGTCAACTGATGTTGTTGGGTTTGTAAACACTGAAGCAGCGGAGCATACGGGGCTAAGTATAGGAACACCTGTTGTCGGAGGGCTTTTCGACATCGTGGCCAGTGCACTTGGATCGGGAACGATAGAAACAGGTCAGGCGTCGATTATTGCAGGAACCTGGAGCATTAATCAGGTCGTCGTTAAAGAGCCCGTAAAAAATAGTGATATCTTTATGGCGTCATCTTTTGATGGGGCACGGTTTTTGGAAATCGAAGCAAGTGCAACTTCTGCGGTAAACCTTGAATGGTTCGCCCATGAATTGATGGGGGCTGAAATCGGAAGTTTATCCGCAGCCGGCGGCTCTATTTTTGATTTATGTAATGAGCTAGTTCAGACCGTGGAGCCTTCACTCGAGCTCCCATTTTTCCATCCCTATATTTATGGCGGAGCGACAACTGCGAACGCGCGCGGAGGCTTTTATGGACTGAGCGGCTGGCATGGTCGTGCGCATATGCTTTATGGGCTTTTCGAAGGGGTCGTGTTTGGTCATCGCCTACATGTAGAAAAATTGAAGCGAAATGGCATCGAGATTGACAGTGTCATTCTGTCAGGCGGTGGTTCACGAAGTCCGATATGGCCGCAAATGTTTGCAGATATACTAGGGGTAAAAGTTTCGGTCGCACAAGCTCGTGAAACCGGTGCGCTTGGCGCCGCCATAACTGCCGGTGTTGGCGCTGGAATTCTGCCCACATATTCGAGTGCAGTTCGTCAAATGACCAGTATCGATAAAGTCTATATGCCCGACCCAAGCAAGACACAGTTTTTCCAGACACGGTTTGATCTGTTTCTGGAGATTGGTCACGCTATGGAAACTGTTTGGGCGCAGTTCGAGAATAAAATCAATTCAAAATAACCAAATGTAATAAGGAATATACCATGAAATCCATTGGATTTACCCACTCGCTTGCAATTGATGAAGCAAACAGTCTCTATGAATTTGACGGGCCCATGCCTAAACCGGCAGCTCACGATTTATTGGTAGAGCTTAAAGCTGTTTCCGTGAATCCAGCTGATGCCAAGCGGCGCATTCGGACTGCGGTTGATGCCCCACATGCAGAACCATTGGTATTAGGATATGACGCGGTTGGTGTTGTTATTGCTACTGGCAGTGATGTGTCACTGTTTAAAGAAGGTGATGAAGTTTGGTATGCGGGCGATCCAACACGTCCAGGCTCGAACGCCGAATTTCAATTAGTTGACGAACGTGTTGTTGGCCCTAAACCAAAATCACTTTCAAATGCAGAAGCAGCTGCTATGCCCCTAACAGGTCTAACTGCTTGGGAAATGCTTTTTGACCGGTTTGGTATTGTAGAAGGCGGCGGAGAAGGTAAAACCTTGCTTGTGATTGGCGGCGCTGGTGGTGTTGGCTCTCTGACAATTCAAATTGCCCGGAAACTTACCAAATTGAAAATTGTCGCAACAGCATCGCGCCCGGAATCTGCAGCGTGGTGTATGGAAATGGGAGCAGATGTTGTTGTTGATCATCGTGATCTTGTCGCTGACATGAAAGCAAAAGGTGTCGAACAAGCACATTACATTACTCAGTATGCTGATACTTCCCAGCATTGGGATGCCATGTGCGAGCTCGTCGCGCCACAAGGCAAAATTGGAACAATTGTTGAGACCAATGATTTGATCGATATTACGAAGCTTCAGGGAAAATCTGCCGCATTGCATTGGGAACTGATGTTTACGAGAGCCTTGTTCCAAACCGAAGATATGGCTGAACAAAACAAAATTTTGACCCGCTTGGCTGATTTGGTGGATAGCGGTGCTATCAAGACAACATTACAGCATACTTTGAAAGGGTTTTCAGCTGACGTGTTGAAAGAAGCCCATCGGCGGATAGAAACCGGCTCTGCCATTGGAAAGCTAGTAATCGAATACTGATTGTAAGGCGAACCTGACAAGGGCCCGATCTGTCGGGCCCTTAATTTTCTACGTGGAAAAGTGTTGGATGGGTGTCCGTTTTCTTGATCTGTGTTAGTTGCAATTTGCTGCCGATTAAATGCTGTAGATGGCATAGGGGTTTCAGCGTAGTATCTTCTAAAGCTCCCCGATCTCAGTCACTTCTCGGCATGACTCTAATGTAAGATTGAACAAATGAAACCATCAGAACCTTCAAAAGACCAACCACTTATCGATAATATTCGTCTACTTGGCCGGATGTTGGGAGATACTGTGCGTGAGCAGGAAGGGGTGGATGTCTACGAATTTGTTGAAACCATTCGAAAGACCTCGACAAAATTTCACCGTGAAAACGATGCGCCGGCGCGGGCCGAGCTTGAAAAAATTCTCAATTCGCTGTCACCAGAACTCACCGTTCAAATCTTAAGGGCGTTCAGCTATTTCTCTCATCTGGCCAACATTGCCGAAGATCAACACCACATTCGCCGTATTCGATTTCACGGTGTTGCCAATTCCCCATCGCGTACCACAAGCATGGAATACGCCCTAAATAAGGTATTGGCAGCAGGTTATAGCGCGCAAGAAATTGTTACTTTCTTTGGTCAAAGCCAGATCAGCCCAGTGCTGACCGCTCATCCAACGGAAGTCAGGCGTAAAAGTACGATGACACGCGAAATGCGTATCGCAACCTTGTTGCTGGAACTTGAGCAAGGTACACATACGCCACAAGAACTGGAGGAAATGGAATCCGAATTACGTCGTTCCATCCTAACATTGTGGCAGACCAACTTGCTCCGCCAATCAAAGATGAGCGTTATTGATGAACTTAAAAACGGGCTAACTTATTTCGATTATACATTCCTAAAAGAACTGCCGAAATTCTATCGCACTTTGGAAAATAGCTTATCTGACTTAATAGGGGATGGAACTTCTGTAAAGTTGCCGTCATTTTTCAGAATTGGGAGTTGGATCGGGGGCGATAGAGATGGAAACCCTTTTGTCACGGCAGACGTTCTGGGTGAAGTATTCGAACGCCAAAGCAGCGTAGCGCTAAATCATTATCTAACCGAATTACACGAACTTGGAGGGTCTTTGTCACTTTCCACTCGATTGGTTAAAGTGTCTAGCGAACTGATGGCGTTATCTGACAAATCACAAGATCCATCGCACCATAGAATTGAAGAACCCTACCGCCGCGTGATTGTCGGCATATATGCCCGCGTCGCGGCGACTTTGCGCAAATTAGATGATGAAGACGCCTTACGTGCGCCAATTGGTGCCGCGGTAGCATATGAGCATCCAGAAGAGCTGCTTCATGACTTGCAGATCATCGAGAAGTCACTTGTAGAGAATGGATCCCGTGCCCTTGCCGATGGCCGCCTGAGAGATCTGCAACGAACTGTAGACTGTTTTGGCTTTCATTTGTCATGTGTAGATTTACGGCAAAATTCCAGTATTTATGGCGCGTCGGTGGCTGAGTTGTTATCCGCGATCAAAGCTGAAGCCGATTACGCTAACCTCTCAGAAGAAAATCGCATTGACCTACTCGTGAACGAACTTGTCAATGCGCGCCCGTTGCTGAGGACAAGCTGGCAGTATTCAGATCAAACCCGTTCCGAAATGGATATCCTGCAAACAGCGGCTACCATTCAGAAAACCTATGGATCAGTTGCTTTGTCGACAGCAATTATCTCAAACACCGAAAGTGTGTCAGATATTCTGGAGCTCGCGGTATTGCTAAAAGAAGTTGGTATTGTCAGCGCAGAAGGCGTTAGCAATATGCATATTGTGCCCCTGTTTGAAACCATTGAGGATCTACGTATTTGCCCCGAGATTATGGACAAATTGTTGTCCATTCCGGCTTATCGGAAATTGGTCGATAGTCTGGGTGGAGTGCAGGAAGTTATGCTCGGGTATTCTGACAGTAATAAAGATGGCGGATTTGTTACGTCCGGTTGGGAGCTCTACAAAGCTGAAATTAGGTTAATTGAAGTTTTTAAGCATCATGGCGTTCGAATGCGCCTTTTCCACGGTAGAGGCGGAACCGTTGGACGTGGCGGCGGCCCAAGTTATGAAGCCATATTAGCGCAGCCGAGCGGTGCCGTTGATGGGCATATTCGCGTTACTGAACAAGGCGAAATTATATCCAGTAAATATACAAACCCGGAGCTTGGTAAACGCAATATTGGTATTTTAGCTGCGGCGACATTAGAAAGCTCTTTGTTATCCGACGAAATTTCAAAACCCCCTCAGGAATACCTTGATATTATGGAGACATTATCGGCAAGCGCCTATGCCGGTTATCGTGATTTGGTATATGGAACTGAAGGGTTTGTTGAATACTTTTGGTCATCTACAGTTATCAGTGAGATCGCAAGTCTAAATATCGGAAGCCGACCTGCCTCGCGAAAAAAAACGCGCCGCATAGAAGATTTACGAGCAATTCCCTGGGTGTTTAGTTGGTCGCAGTGCCGTCTTATGTTGCCCGGCTGGTATGGATTTGGCTCAGCCATAAAGTCGTTTCTAGCGGCGAGGCCTGAAGACGGATTGGATTGCCTCCGGGATATGTATAAAAATTGGCCGTTCTTTCAAGCACAGCTTTCCAATATGGATATGGTTCTGGCGAAAAGTAGTCTGGTCATCGCATCGCGCTACGCCGAACTTGTGGAAGATGTTGAATTGAGGGAAAAAATATTCGGCCGCATTTCAGATGAGCATGAGGCAACTGTAGAAGCCCTGTTATCAATCATGGAACAATCAAAGCTACTTGAAACCAATCCGCTTCTGGATCGCTCTATCCATAATCGCTTCCCGTACATTGATCCATTGAACCATCTGCAAGTTCAATTGTTAGAACGTTATAGGGCAAAGCAAGATGACGCCAAAATCCTGACTGGAATACAATTGTCGATTAACGGGATCGCAGCGGGCTTGAGAAATAGTGGATAAGGATACCGCCTCATTTAGCTGAGGGCCTACTCCGCCGTTTAATCTGTTGATTATTCGCGGCACGAAGTAGGCGTTGAAACTTGGGGCATTCAATATGGCTTGGGGCAGAGCAGTCCGCTGCGTGTCGGAGTCCGTCGCGCATAGCCGCGAGCTGTTTAATTGTTTTATCGAGTTGCTCTGCCTTGCCCAATAGCTGCTTTCGATCGATTTTTGGAACTCTATCTGTAAACATGTCCGCATTCTCATCAAGAGAGAAACCGGCACTCCGGCCCAAAGCGATTATTGCCAATTGATCCAGTACATTGGCATCAAAGATCCTACGTAAACCATTTCGCCCAACAGACTTAATAAGCCCTTTCTCTTCATAGAAGCGAAGTGTTGACGCCGGCAATCCCGAGCGTTTCACGACATCCCCAATATCCAATGTGTATTTTTCCAGAATTTTCATCTTGACCTCAAGTTAACTTGAAGAGGTAACCTATCAATATTGGCAGTTCAGTAAAATTGTTTTGAAGAAAGAAATATGAAAAGTGGGTGAACTAATGGAATTTGAGATAAACGCGGTTTTGATTGGAACTGGGGCAACTGTCATCATGGACCTGTGGGCCTTGTTTCAGAAACGAGTGTTTGGCGTGCCAGCCCTTAATTACGCGATGGTCGGGCGCTGGATTGGGCATCTGCCGCGAGGGCATTTTATTCATGATAACATTGGCAAAGCAGTCCCTATTCACGGGGAGAAAATGCTTGGGTGGGGTGCTCATTATGTCATTGGCATTATATTCGCCGCCGGACTTCTGGTTTTTTGGGGCCCAGAGTGGGCATTTTCTCCAACATTGATGCCTGCAATAACTGTTGGCCTTCTTACTGTGATGGCTCCATTTTTTATACTGCAGCCGGCCATGGGGGCAGGTGTGGCGGCTTCAAGGACACCTAACCCCAATATATCCCGACTACGGAGTCTTATTGCTCATTTTTCATTTGGTCTTGGACTGTATATCTCTGCAATGATTTGGTCCTGATGTGGCAATTGGAATGTAGTTTTGACGTTCATTCAGATCTCTATCCCCAGACAATTTCTAACTCAGCCCTTAGATTATTGAGAATTGTGTCAAAGGACGCTTTTTCAGCTCCGGCTCTTTCTAAATGGGCGAAGGAGATATCATGGATGCCAATGGTTGAGAAAATGGCCTTCAAATAGGGAGTTAGAAAATCTGGCTGCGTCGCATCGTCTCCCAAGACGATGCCTCCGGATGCCACCAGTATATATACCGGCTTATCTTTTAATAATCCCGCCTTACCCACGGGCGTCCGTTTGAAAGTACGATCTGCACGAACCACTTGATCAATCCAGGCTTTAAGTGGTGCTGGAACTGTGAAGTTATGCATCGGCGTTGACAGAATTATGGCGTCGGCGTCCACCACCTCTGCAATCAATGTTTCTGACACTTGTAGGCTGGGTTCATTTAACGCATCTTCTGCTGTCATGAACATTTTTTCTGCAAATTCCGTATCGATAAACGGAACCGGGTTCTTCACTAACTCACGCACAACAACCTGAACATCTGGATAGCGGTGAGTTAAGAGTTCGATCACCTTATTTCCAGCTTGTTGGCTAACGGAAGCGTCACCGCGCGGGCTGCTGATAAGCCATAGAATTTTTTCCATTATCGGCGCCTTTCTAATCAGTGTTAGGGATGGTTTGAGAAAAGTGAAGGCCGGTCGGCTCCATACCAAAGTTTGTATAGAAACGTTGCCCGAGTTTATTATCGATACCAGTGTCGAGAACTAAATGGCTGCAATCATACTTGGCCCCTTCTGCCGATACGGTTTTGAGCAAAACTTCACCGACTTTGTAGCCTCGCGCTGCTGAAGTTACGACAAGATCATCTACATAGACAAAGCGGCCACGTATCGTGTTCTCTGAAAATCGATAGCCAGCTAGACCTATGGGAAGATCTTTCTGGTAAGCAACAAGTAGCTTGTAACCGGATTTAATTTGACGAAAAATTTGATCAACATATTCTCCCATTTCTTTTAAATTTGGTCGCAATTCCTGCATTAAATTGAAGATAGATCTAATGTCATCTTCCTTTTCAACAGGCCGTATTACAATATCATCTGCATTTTTAATATGAGTAGTCATGTGGCATCAACTGGTAGTGGTTTACGCAATGCTATTGCTAGCCGATTCCATGAATTTATCTGTGCAATTAGAACAGTCAAATCAACAATCTCCGTTTCAGAAAAATTCTTTTCTAACGGTTCATACACTTCGTCCGGCACGTTATTATTTGATAGTAAAGTTAGGGATTCAGTCCATGCAAGGGCAGCTCGCTCTCTTGAAGAATACAGGTTGACCTCCCTCCAGCCGTTTAACACATCCAGTCGCTGTTCATTCTCTCCATTCTGGCGCGCTGCTTTTGTGTGCATGTCCAGACAATAGCCACAGCCGTTGATTTGAGATGCACGCAGCTTTACCAATTCAACAAGGTTGGGTTCCAACGGGCATTGTCCCAAGTATTTTTCGACAGAATAAAATGGCTGCATTGCAGCAGGAGCGACTTTTGCAAAATCTATTCGTTCAATTGACATGTACTCATCCTTTTAACTTCAAACATAATGGATTTTAAAATACAGAATTATGGTCTATTGATAAGGCCCATAAGATGAGTAAACTTCTAGACCATAAAATATGACCTTTAACCCAGTATGAAAAACAGAAAATTGAAGATCGATCGGCAAACCGGCGTTCCGATCTATAGACAAATCTATGAGCGATTTCGGGATGCGGTTCATTCTGGTTCGTTGCAAGCCGGTGATCAAATACCGTCATCGAGAAGCCTTGCAAGCGAATTAGGCGTCGCACGAGGGACAGTGGAAGAAGCATACAGTCTTCTTTCAGCTGAAGGATACCTAATGCGTAATGGTAAGCGCGGAAGCAAAATATCAACGCATTTGCCAGCGTTGCCAACACTTCGTAAATCCCGTGCTTCAGAAAATATTGCAGAGGCCAATGATCAGCAACTCAGCCCTGCTTCATTGTCACCGTTCCAATTGGGGGTGCCGGCTCTGGATCTTTTTCCACGAAAAATATGGTCCCGGATAACGACCAGCCAATCACGTAGATTTTCGGCTGCGGAAATGACATATCCCGATCCATTAGGTTTTTGGCCGTTGAGAGAAGCTATTGCACAATATCTTGCTCTGTCACGAGGTATTCAATGCTCGCCCAACAATGTCGTCGTGACTGACGGTTATCAAGGCGCACTTGATCTGATTAGCAATTTGATTTTGCGTTCTGGTGATAAAGTATGGCTTGAAGATCCGGGTTATTACAGGGCTCAACAACTCATCGGAAACTCTTCCGCACATGTTGTGCCGGTTCCCACGGATGCAAGCGGCTTGTGTGTACAGGTGGGAATTAGTAGGGCTCCTGATGCCAAGCTTGCCATCGTGACACCCTCTCATCACAGCCCGACGTGTGTAACCATGCCATTATCACGCCGGATGGAGTTGTTGGCTTGGGCAAATGATCAAGGTTCGTGGATCTTGGAAGACGACTACGACGGCGAATTTCATTATTCAGGAAAGTTGCTTCCAGCTTTGAAAAGCTTGGACACGCAAAATAATATTCTCTATTCGGGCAGTTTCAGCAAGACGCTATTCCCAAGTTTACGGCTGGGTTATTTAGTCGTAACGGATAAGATACTGCATGAGGTAGAGCATGCGATGGATTTACGTAATTCTGGTGTTGCAACTCTTCAACAGGCGGTTACCGCCCAATTCATGTCGGAAGGGCATTTTACACGTCACCTTAAACGAATGAGGACGATCTATGCGCAGCGTAGAAATGCATTGGCAGAGGCGTTGCGCAATGTGTTTCCAGATCTTCTAAATATATCGCTGCAAGGCGGTGGCATGAATATTATAGCAGCGCTCCCCGAAACTATCCGAGACGTAGAACTTGTGGAGCGAGCCGCCCAAAAAGGGATACAGCTACAAGCTTTGTCGGCAAATTCTCTTATGTCGCAGGGGCAAAATGCGTTGATTTTCGGCTTTACGAATGTGCCGGAAAACGAGGCCTATAGACTTTGCATTCAATTGAAAGAAGCGATAGATCTTAAGTAGTTCGATTTCTCAACATTAAGGAGTGAGCGAAAGCATGGCAAAAAGCGTTGGGAAAATTTTTGAGCGGTTTATGCGCATGGACGATGCCACCTGGGCCCGTCACGCCAATCCGTTGAGCGGTTGGTCGAGATTAAGTATTCTTCCTCTGCTTGCGTTGGCAATCTGGAGCCGTGAGTGGCTAGACTGGTGGGCATTAGTATCCGTCGCCTTGGTCTTGTTATGGAACTGGATAAATCCACGCCTTTTTAAGGTTCCACTATCTACGAATTCGTGGATGTCGCAGGGCGTCATGGGAGAAAGGTACTGGATCGCTTCCAAGGAGGTTCCAATCCCAAAGCACCATACTCAAGTGACACGTGTTCTTATTGTCTTCATTGGTATTGGTGTGGCCCTGCTAGCACTGGGATTGTGGCAACTGGATTTGTACTTAACCCTAGTTGGTCTGGTAATCTCAATGGGCGGTAAATTGTGGTTTCTCGATCGCATGGTCTGGCTTTTCCATGACATGACACCGACAGAAGGCAACGAGGATCGCTAACAGCACTGAAGGGTATCAGACTTTTGGCACTATAATTGTTTGTTCAAAATATTTCTTATTGTCACTGTTCAGAGGGTCAAAAATTAGTCTTAGTCTCCTTCGCACCGGATGCCGTCTGCGTTAAAGAAATGCAGAGACTGTTTGTCTGCGCCAAAAGTAACTGTGTCACCAGGTTCCACCTTGCTGGCGCCAGGAGTGGCGATGATAATGTTGGTGCCGTCAGTTGTTGTCAGATAGACATAACTTACATCCCCAAGGCGCTCGACCACATCTGCTGTGCCAGTCAGCAAGAGGTCAGCCTCAGTCGTTTGCCGAAGATGTTCCGGGCGAACACCAATAGTCTCTACACTCGCAGATGAAAATTCAGTTTGACTGGCTTTAAGGAAATTCATTTTTGGAGAGCCAATGAAGCCCGCCACGAAGAGATTTTGCGGTTTGTCGTAGAGATCGAGTGGGCTTCCGATTTGTTCTACGCGACCGTCATTCAGAACGACAATCTTATCGGCCAAGGTCATAGCCTCCACCTGATCGTGGGTGACATAGATGACGGTGTTCTTCAATTTGGTATGAAGTTTCGCAATTTCAATACGTGTTTGCACTCGAAGGGCTGCATCAAGGTTGGACAGCGGCTCATCGAACAAAAATACTTCCGGATCCCTGACAATAGCGCGGCCGATAGCAACACGCTGACGTTGGCCCCCAGAGAGTTGAGCGGGTTTTCTGGTTAAGAGATCCGTAAGTTGCAGAATTTCAGCTGCCTCATGAACACGTTTTTTTACGTCCGTCTTGCTGAATTTTTTAATGGATAGACCAAAGGCCATATTTTTATAAACGCTCATATGGGGATAGAGTGCATAGGACTGAAATACCATAGCGATGCCGCGATCCGCTGGCGGCAATTCGTTCACACGATTTCCGCCGATCTTCATTTCACCACTAGTGATTTCTTCAAGTCCGGCAATCATCCGGAGTAACGTTGATTTTCCGCATCCCGAGGGGCCGACAAAAACACAAAATTCGCCGTCTTTGATATCAATGTCTACGCCATGGATAACTTCGATAGTTCCATATGATTTCTGAATAGCATCCAGTTTGATATTTGCCATGAACCGACCTTTACTACTTTACCGCGCCGGAGGTGATACCACGTATCAATTGACGAGAGAAAATGAGATACACAATCATTATGGGAATGATCGCAAGTGTGAGTGATGCGAGAACCGCGTTCCAATCCGTCACATACTGACCGACAAATTGCTGGACGCCTAACGTCACTGTTCGTGTAGACTCGCCCGGAGCCAGGATCAGAGGGAACCACAAGTCGTTCCACACGGGGACCATGGTGAATATACCTACAGTTGCAATAGCCGGCCGGGTTAGGGGAAGTATTATTTGAAAAAAGATACGATATTCACTGACACCATCGCAACGTGCAGCCTCTTTCAAATCTTTGGGGATCTGGCTCATAAACTCGTTTAGGATGAAGATGGTAAGAGGCAGACTCTGCGCAACATAGACCAATATTAGGGCTGTGAGTGTATTGGTGAGATCCAAATCTACTATGAGCTTGAGAATGCTGACACTTCCCAAGCGAATAGGCACCATAATCCCGATGGCAAGATATAACCCAAGAAGGGTATTTCCTCGAAATTTGTATTCAGATAGTGCCCATGCTGCCATTGCGCCAGCAACCAAAGTGATGGCAAGAGAGACCGTCATAACAGTAAAGGAGTTCAGAAAATATAGATCGAAATTACTGCGAGCCAGCACTTTTTCAAATCCGACGATCGAAAAACTATCCACATCTGGAAGGGCCATTGGATCGCGAAATATAGCTTTTCTGCTTTTAAACGCGTTTGAAATGACTAGAAAAATTGGCCAGAGAGCGATGATCATATAGCACAGCAAGATGGTGTGTACGCCAAGTTTGCCAAGCGGTTTATTAATTTTCCTGGAGGCTGATGTTAGAATGGACATATGCATCAGGCCCTAAAAAGTATAACGCTGCATGCGTCGTTGAATGACAAATAGATAAAATAATATCCCGACCAGAATGATTAGGAACATCGTTGTTGCCACTGTCGCGCCCATACTGGCATCTCCAATTTGCAGCTGGAACCCAAAGAAGACCCGGTAAAACAGGGTTCCCATGATGTCTGTAGAAAAATTGGGTCCTGCGAGTGCTCCTTTTACGGCATAAATCAGATCAAAAGCATTGAAGTTGGCAACAAACGTTAAAACCGATACAACTCCCAATGTGGGCAGGATAAGCGGTAATTTTATCTTCCAGAATATTTGCATGTGACTGGCGCCATCAATTTCGGCAGCTTCCGTCAGGTCTTCGGGAATACCCAGAAGCGCGGCATAGATCAGCATCATGGGAATGCCGACCCATTGCCATACAGATATAAGGGATAATGTGATCAGTGCTGTAGCTTCATCGCCGAGCCATGGATAGAAAAAGGCGTCGAGGCCCACATGCCACATCAAGGTTTCTGCAACACCCCAAAGCGGGTTTAATATGAGTTGCCAGATAAACCCGATAATCACCACTGACATCATTGTCGGCATAAAAATTGCCGTACGGTAGATCTGCCGACCCTTCAAGACAGGCAGGCTCAAGAGTGCCGCGAGAAGTAGCCCAATGGGGTTTTGCACCAGCATATGCACGAGAAAGAGTATGAAGTTGTTGTACAAGGCGTTCCAGAATGAACTGGACCAATCCGGATCTGTTAATAGTTTAACGTAATTATCAAAAGCGACAAAATTCAAGTTTCCAGCTTCATTGGGACTGAACAATGAAAACCGAAAAGTGTCGATTAAGGGGTAGATCATAAACAAAGAGTAGATCAGAACAGCTGGCGCCAAAAAAACAGCAATGTGAATTGGAAACCGCCGTGCAGATACCCCCTTTTCCATGCTTAATCTCTCCTGTTTTCTGGAAAAAAGCCCCAGTTTCTATGCGTTAGAAACTGGGGCTTGCTGTTACTTATTTATGCGGTGCGTACCATTTCGCGAGGCCTGTTTCAGCCTGCTTAGCAGCATCTTGCGGTGTCATTTTACCATTTATGACCTGCGCACTGACATTCCAAAGTTCATTTTCCAAATTGGGTGTACCCCGCGATAGAATTTGATATGAATTCCGAATTGTTGATTTGCATTTACCGCGCCAGCTAACAAATTCACTAGCAACGGGATCTTCGATTGTCACTTTAGCATTAGAAAGCGGGAAGAAGCCTGGAAGTGAGTTGGCGAACAAGTCTGCGAACTCAGATGTTGCCATCCAGTTAAGGAAGGTCTTTGCGGCTTCTTTGTTCTTGGACGCTTTATTTATGCCAAGACCAATATCTGTATGATCAGAGATGTAGCAATCATCCCCTGCTTTTCCTGTTGGTGGTGGAAATGCACCGAATTCGAAATCTGCTTGTGCATTAAATGTGGCAATATCCCAAGATCCAGCTGGATAAATCGCGGCGCGACCCAATGTGAACAGGTTTTGAGTGTCCGGGTATTTCTGCGCCGTATATCCTTTGCCCATATAAGGCGCCCATTTTGCCAGATGTTTGAACGTGTCAACATATGCAGCATCTGTATATTTTGCAGAACCTTTGATCAGAGCTAGTCGCCCTTCTTCACCCTTCCAAAAATTTGGACCGACATTTTGAAAGCCCATTGTAGCGGCTTCCCATTGATCTGCTGTCCCAAGTGCAATCGGTGTATAGCGGCTTCCGGATTTGATTTTTTCCAAAACAGCCATGAATTCATCACGCGTTTTGGGGACGCTAAGGTTAAGTTCTTTGAAGATTTCTTTGTTATACATAAAGCCGTGGATCACTGACGCCATAGGCATACAAAATGTGGTGGCGCCATCATCGGTAGTCCAGGCACTTTTTGCGACGTTTGAAAAACTGTCCAATCCTGACAAACCCGTGAGTGGCTCAAGAGTGCCATTTTTAAACAGTTCGAGTGATGCGTCGAACGGGCGGCAGGTGATTAGATCACCAGCTGTTCCACCAGCAAGCCTTGCGTTTAGGCTGGCATTGTAATCGGCAGGCGGAGACGGTTCAAAAACCACCTTGATTTCCGGGTGATCTTTATTGAAGGCCGGAATGATTTTATCACTCCATATTTCTAGATCATCATTACGCCAACTTTCGATGGTCAGTGATGTCTCCGCACTTGCGGTAATTGGTAGTAGTGCCATCAACCCAGCCAAAGCTGCGGCTAAAGTAATCTTTCGTTGAATTCCCATTTTACCCTCCTGTTAGTATCGATTTCCCAATATTTTCTATACAAGGCCTTCCATTGCATGCCGTAGATCACCCCCTGTTTTTTCCAGCATGATTTTGGCATCCGCTTGGTTTAACCCCAGACAGACTAGAATGGCCGGTTTGATTGCCCCTTTTGTCTCGTCCAATGCATTCGTCGCTTTTTCAAGACTGCATTGCGAGATACTGGCGACTATACGACTTGCGCGTTCATACAATTTTTGATTGTTTGCCACCATGTTGACCATGAAGCCGTCGATCACGTGACCTAGTCTTGTCATGATCAAACTTGATAACATGCCAAGCGCCGCTTTTTGTGCTGTCCCAGCAGCCAGACGTGTAGATCCAGCTATGATCTCGGGTCCTGACTTCAAGCAAATGCCATGATCGGCGAGATTTAGTAATTCAGTGTCCGGATTGTTAGCGATTGAGATTGTAAGAGCGCCCACTTTATTAGCCGCCTTTAGCAAACGAACGCTGAAAGGAGTGGTGCCGCTTGCAGCAACGATGATCACAACATCTTTGTTGCATATATTGTTATCTTTTACCGCGTCATCGACGGTGCGGATATTATCTTCCTCAGGACCTATTGGCGTCAATCGAGCTTTATCACCTCCGGCCATCAGGAACACTTGTCGCTCCAGCGGCCAGTCAAAAGTTGGATTAAGTTCCATGGCATCTTGCATGGCGAGCAAGCCTGATGATCCAGCCCCACCATGGATTAGGCGGCTACTTGGATCGGAGAGTTTGGTCACTATCGCATCAGCGGCTGAGCTAAGAGCCGGAAGGGCAGCTTCAATAGATTGTATCGCCTTGGTTTGGCTGTCGAGCATTGTGCGCAATATGGATGTGTTCGAGCGTAAATCCAGCCCCTTTAGGGTTGGATCAGGTTGCTCTGTTTCAGGGATGTTTTCATCCCAAATTTCACTATAAGGTCCAATATGCATACCAATATTGTATATCAAGAATAAAAAAATGAGAGTCCTTTTTTCTAAAATGCTTAACATTTTTTAATAAATAAAAATTTATTGTTATTTTTCAGTTAGTTAAATGTAAGTGGTGAGTGACTTAAAATCGAGATCTGCAGGAATGTTCATTTTAAAATTATAAATGGTATTGAAATTGGTTATACATTGGAGTAATCTTCTCATGAAATTATGCTCGGCCGACGTCACTGCTGACTTGGGCCGCTGAGGGAGCAAAACCCACTTGGATCATACGGGAACACTTTTTGTAGGGCTGGATTGCGGTGGTACGCAATGTCGGGCTCGTTTGACGGATAGTTCGGGCAAACGTCTGGGTGAGGGTGCCGCTGGTCCGGCGAATGCATTGCTTGGAATGGATGTTGTTTTTGCGGAAATAAAGCGCGCCGTTGCGGGGGCGTTAAAGCAAGCTGATATGTCCGACGTTCCTTTTCATAACATTCATGCCGGTATTGGGATGGCTGGATTATGCTCTCCGGAAGCGAAGGCAGCTTTTGATGCATACACCCATATTTTTAAGACGACACGTGCTGAAACAGATGCTCATATAGCACAGCTCGGCGCATTCGGTGGCAACGATGGTGCCATATTGATCATTGGCACAGGTAGCTGTGGATATGCAGTGGTAAGGGAGCAAACATTTGTGCGCGGCGGGCATGGATTTCTGATTTCCGATCATGCTAGCGGTGCGTATTTAGGTCGTATGGCACTTAGAAGAGCAGTGCAGGGAGCAGAAAACATTTTGCCTCGAACCTCCCTTTGCGACGCAATTCTTTCAGAGTTCGATTACTCCGTAGTGAAAATAATCGACTGGGCGAAAACCGCACGCCCAACTGATTACGGGGCCTTTGTTCCTCGAATTTTTGAGCTGAGTGGACAGGATGATTTGGCGGTGGAGTTGATTGAACACACAGTCAAAGAGGTGGAACTTTTAGTAAAAAGCCTTTTGGATGTGGGCGCGAATTCTGTGGTTCTGGTCGGCGGAATGGCGGAACCCTTAATGCCTTGGTTGTCTGAACAAATCAAAAGCGTTCTTGCGGCCCCCATGGGCGATGCTCTCGATGGTGCGTGTTTGTTGGCAGAGCAAGGCCACAAATTAGCAATATCGACGCATGACCAGACAACGGGTGGAAAACATGCTTGATCCTGCACCTTTTCTTGATCTTTTAAAATCCGAATTTGAGAGCCGGGAAGAAGTTAGTCAGCCATTATATAAAAAACTGCAAAGAGGCATTCGAAAAGCGGTGGAAGAAGGGCTGATTAACGAAAAGGATGCGCTTCCAAGTGAAAGAGATTTGGCCGCCAGCCTCGGTGTCTCTCGGATTACAGTCCGCCGGGCGGTTACCGGGCTTGCTGAAAGTGGTTTGCTCACCCAAAAACGGGGGGCTGGAACTTTTGTAAGTCCGCGGGTGGAGCAGTTGCTGTCTCGACTTACAGGTTTCACTGAGGATATGGCAAAACGGGGTATGAAATCAGATATTACTTGGCTTGATCGGTCAGTGGGAACAGCATCACCGCATGAGGCCGAGATGCTGAACTTGCAGACCGGAGCAAAAGTAAGCCGCCTCTATCGCATTCGAAGTGCCGAAGGTGTGGCCATGTGTCTGGAGTATGCTTGTTTACCCAATAATTTGTTGCCAGATCCAAACAAGGTTGATCGGTCTCTTTATGATTATTTGGGAAAACATGCTGGGCGCCCTGTTCGGGCCAAACAAAAAATCAGAGCAGAATTATTTGATATGGAGCATGCCCATTTGCTTGGAGTGCAGACAGGAAGCGCATGTTTGTATATTGAACGGCAATCTTTTCTTGCCGATGGTACTGCGGCTGAATTTGTAAGGTCACACTATCGTGGAGACTCCTACGACTTCTTGGCGGAGCTACATCTATGAGCCAAATGTCAATTGAGACAGCTGAAGCGCCGAGCGCTGTCCGTAGAATGCTTCAAAATAATGAAAGTATTTGTAAGATATTGGGCGAGAAGCTGAGAAAAAATCCGCCAAAATTTGTGGCGACTTGTGCAAGAGGAAGTTCAGATCACGGAGCTACCTTTGCAAAATATGTGATCGAAACCCAAACAGGAATAATCACAGCCTCGGCCGCCCCCTCAATTAGTTCAATTTATAAAGTCGAACCGCAAATGGAGGGCGCGTTATTCATTGCAATATCGCAATCTGGTCAAAGCCCGGACCTATTGGCTGCAGCTCAAGCTGCAAGCAAAGCCGGCGCCACTGTTGTTGCAATTGTTAACGTAGAAAACTCACCGCTTGCAAAGATTGCAGATACAGTCCTTCCCCTTTGTGCCGGACCAGAAATCAGTGTTGCGGCGACCAAGTCCTATATCACAACCCTTGCTGCGGTTGTTCAACTGGTGGCTCACTGGTCTCAAAACAACGAACTAATTGAAGCCCTAAAAATACTGCCTGAGCAGTTGGAGGCAGCCAACACGCTGGATTGGTCGGTGGCAACGCAAGATCTTGCAAAGGCGGAGCATCTACTTGTTGTTGGTCGCGCGGCTAGTTTTGGCATTGCGCAGGAAGCCGCTCTCAAGTTTAAGGAAACCTGTATGTTGCACGCAGAAGCCTTTAGCGCAGCGGAAATTCGCCATGGACCAATGGCGATTTTAAAAAACAAAATTGCGACATTGGTATTTTCTCAACAAGACGAAACCCAAGCGAGCGTGAAAGAACTCATTCCCTTACTTGAAGCCCAAGGAGGGGCTGTGTACACAGCTGGGATTGAAGAAAACGTGCAAAATAAACTGCCCCATGTGCAAGATGTTCACCCAGTTTGTGCTCCGATTACCATGGTCCAAAGTTTCTATAATTTGGTCAATCAGGTTTCGCTTAACCGGGGTCTGGATCCCGATCGCCCGCCGCTTCTATCGAAAGTGACGGAGACAATATGACACGAACCGGCCAGCAGAGAGCACTTGTGGGTGCCAAAATTTTTGACGGTGACGTCATCAAAGAGGGATTTGCCGTCATTTTGGACGGAGAAACTATCCGCTCAGTGCTCCCTGAGGACACGGTTCCAGCAGGTTGCCCGATTGTCACTTTGAACGGAGGACTTCTCACACCCGGTTTTATTGACGTTCAGGTTAATGGCGGTGGTGGCTTGTTGTTTAATAATAACCCAACGATAGAGACGATTGGCGTTATTGCAAAAGCCCATAGGCAATTCGGAACAACCGGCTTTTTGCCCACCTTAATCAGCGACAGCTTTGACACGATGAGACTTGCCTGTGACGCTGTGCAATTAGCGCTGCAAGAGAATACGCCGGGCGTTCTCGGGGTTCATCTTGAAGGCCCATTCCTGAATAAAAAGCGAAAAGGCGTTCATGACGCTGACTTCATTCGCGCGTTCGAGACCGAAATTTTTCAACTGATGCCTGAAGACAGTTTGGGTAAGAATATACTTACACTTGCTCCTGAAACATTGCCTTCTGGAACGGTAAGGCGACTGATAGAACAGGGCCTTAAAGTTTGTGCAGGTCACACAGCTGGAACCTATGAGGAAATAAGGGCGGCTTTGGATGAAGAGCTGTCTGGGTTCACTCATCTGTTCAATGCAATGACACCCATGGAAAGCCGCGCGCCGGGGGTTGTCGGGGCGGCGTTGGAAGATGATGAAAGTTATTGCGGTATCATCGCCGATGGATTTCATATCCACCCTGCGACATTGAAAGTAGCGATCGCTGCCAAAAAGCGTGGGCGGATGATGTTGGTGACGGATGCAATGCCTTCTGTCGGATCTCAACATAAGGCGTTTAAAATTTATGGGCAGGAAATTATCGTCGACGGCGGGCGCTGTACAACTCGGGACGGTGTTCTCGCTGGATCAGATCTTGATATGATCGGTGCCGTGCGTAATTGTGTGGACTTATTGGACCTCCCGCTTGAAGAAGCTTTGCGAATGGCAAGTCTTTACCCAGCAACCTTTCTACAACTAGATGAAGAGCTTGGCAGAATTGGTTCGAGCTACCGTGCGGATCTGGTTCATTTGTCCGATGATCTCGTTGTTCAGGAAACCTGGATACGGGGTGAAAGCGAAAAACACGGATTGTGATCCCAGATGAGGAGAGATAACATGGCGAAAGCTGTGCGGGTTTTAGTTGTTGGCCTTGGCAATATGGGGCTGTCTCATGCGAAGGCATATCATAAGCTGGATGGGTTTGAGATCGTGGGGCTGTGTGCACGTTCGCTGGATAGTGAAACGGTACTTCCTCCTGAACTTCAAAATTACCCCAGATTTACTGATTATGAACTGGCACTGAAAGATCTTCAGCCGGATGCTGTTTCGATCAATACATGGCCAGATACCCATGCCGCGTTTACTGTGATGGCTTTTGAAGCTGGAGCTCATGTTTTTCTGGAAAAGCCCATCGCCACCAATATCGAAGATGCAGAAAAAGTGGTTGCTGCGGCACAGAGATCGAACCGAAAACTGGTCGTTGGGTACATATTACGGCACCACCCTTCTTGGATGAAGTTTGTGGAGCTTGCGGGAGATCTTGGTAAACCTCTGGTGATGCGAATGAACCTAAATCAGCAATCCAGCGGTGAGACCTGGAAGACCCATAAGCAATTAATGGAAACAATCTCCCCTATCGTCGATTGCGGGGTTCATTATGTGGACATGATGTGTCTGATGAGCCGTGCAAACCCCGTTACGGTTCATGCGGTCGGTGCCAGACTTAGCTCTGAAATCGCTGAAGATATGTATAATTATGGTCATTTGCAGGTCACATTTGATGATGGATCCGTTGGATGGTACGAGGCTGGTTGGGGGCCCATGATGAGCGAGACAGCTTTCTTTGTGAAGGACGTGATCGGTCCAAAAGGCTGCGTCAGCATTGTCGCTGCTGAAGAGGCTGGACAAGGCGCCAAGTCAGATGATGTGGATGCCCATACGAAGACAAATTCACTACGGCTGCATCACGGCAAGACTGATGCAAACGGTAATTTTGTCCGGGAAGATGAAATTATTCGAATGTCGGATGAGCCAGACCATGACGATCTATGCCAAATGGAACAGGTTTATTTCCTGAAGGCCATAACCGAAGATGTTGATTTGCAGGACCATATGACAGACGCGTTGAACAGTCTTCGCATTGTTTTTGCCGCAGATAAATCCATTCGAACTGGTGTTCAAGTACAACTGTAAATACGTCTGCCCGCAAAGTGGGCGTGTGATTTGATACGCCGAAGTGGAAACTTGCGGGCAGTTCTAATCTTCAGAATACTGGCTGAAATTTTTTGTATTTTTCCCGGCTATATATGCACCAGCTGTAATAGGTTCATATAGAGATGTTTCGCTTGAAACTCCAAGATCACAGGGGTCGATTTTGGTTGCTGAATGTGGATCAAAGAAAACGGGAATGGAGTATCTCTCATTTCCAGATCTATTAATGACACGATGTACTGTCGAGACCAATCTTCTGTTTGACCAACGTTGCAGTAGATCGCCGATATTACAAATGAGTGTCCCTTCAACAGGGGGAGCGTCAATCCAGTTTCCATCGCTTGCACGAACTTGCAGGCCACCATTATTGTCTTGCAAAAGGAGCGTTAAGACACCGAAATCAGTATGCGGTGCAGCGCTAAACCGTTCGGAGGCCTCGTCTTTTGCAGTGAAAGGCGGGTAATAGACAAGCTGACCACGGGCGAGAGGTTTCTTATAGACATTTTCAAAGAAATCTTCTTCAAGACCGAATGCAAGTGCAAGCGCCCTCATCACTATTCCGCCAACAGCGCAGGTTGCTTGATAATAAGGTGAAAGCTCTTGTTTTAGCCATGGTGCATGTTTGTTTGGCCACAAGTTCGGGGCTACCATGGGGAGAGCTAAATCAGGGTCATTTGCATCAACATCATATCCCCAAAAAAATATCTCTTTGGCGTCATAGGATTTTGACCCTTCAAGTGTTGCTAAGCCCTGAGCCATCCACCCACGCTGGTCAGTATTCACGCTGATACTTGCTTTTTGCTGTTGATCTAAGGCAAAGAACCGCTTGGATGTTGCAAAAGCCTGTTCAGTGAGTTCTTCCGGTATTCCATGACCAGAAATGTAGAAAAAACCAGAATTTTCGGCTGTTTCAAGAATTTGGTTTGCGATGCTTTTCTTTTGATCGAGAGATCCATTTTTGAAAGTCGAAATATCAACGATTGGAATATAACTATTCATTTTGTTCTCCATATCAATCGGGCTCCATCCAAGATGGAGAATACAGGAAGACCAGTAGCTTTTGTGACTGCCGCCGCATAGGGAGGTAAATTTCCGCATTCTAACAGTATCACGGATATCTCTGGGCAGAGTTTGAGCAACTCTTTGGATTTTCTAACGACATCGTCCTCGATTGCTCGTACATCCATTTCGTCAGGCTGGTTTTGCTTTTCTGTTAAAATAGCATTTGAAAACGCGTGGCAATCCTCAAGACCCATAATGACGACATCGGCGGGGTCAATTGCCGCGGCATCCAATGCCGTCGTTCCAAGTGCACTTTTAGATGCTGTCAGGATCCCGATTTTCCGGCACGCAGTGACTGAGCGAATGACAGGGTATAGAGACAGACTGGAAACCATAACCGGAATGGAAACTGATTTCGCAATCTGCTCTTGTACCGTTACCAAGAACCCGCAAGTTGAGACGATTGCGGTTGCACCCTCTGCTTCCAACTCTTGGGCCGCATTGCAAAAGGCCAAAACTATATCTTCAAAAGGTTTGCCATCTTTCACAATCTCCATGCTCCCCGCGCCTTGAACAATTTTAAGGCGGGCCGGACAGTCATAACTTTCAATATTTCCTGCATCCCCCAAAATTCGGGGGAAAGCAGTATCAAGCATCAAAACACCAAGAAAAGACGGCATGTCTTTTGTCATCTTATCTGCCGATTTGGCGCATGTTATCCGGCAACCATGTTGCAATCTCAGGCCAAATGACCAAAAGAACGACCATCAAAAGCATTAAAAACACCATCGGGATAGCGGTCTTAGCAATGTAGGAAATTTCGTGTTTTGTCATGCCTTGCAATACAAACAGATTGAAGCCAATAGGCGGCGTAACTTGTGCGGTTTCTACAACGACAACAATGAAAATGCCGAACCAAATAACATCAATACCTGCCTGCCTTATCATGGGTTCAACAATTGCCATTGTAAGCACGACAGAGGACAATCCGTCTAGAAACATGCCAAGGACAAGATAAAAAACGGTAAGGGCCGCAATTAGAATAACTGGAGATAAATCCATTCCGTCGATCCAAGCCGCAAGGGCTCGCGGCAAGCCAGTGAAACCCATGGCCAAGGATAAGAAAGCTGCACCCATCAAGATCAAGGCGATCATTGCCGATGTGCGTGTCGCTCCCATGAGACTGGCACTAAATGTTGCCCAGTTAAGCGATCTTTGGATGGCGGCTAAGGTTAGGGCTCCTATAACACCAACGGCGGCGGCTTCGGTTGCGGTTGCCCATCCAAAGTACATCGATCCGATGACGGTAAAGACAAGCATCAGTACCGGAATAAGAAAACGGCTCTCCTTCATCATCTCCCCAAAACTCATTTTTGGGTCGGGGGCAGGCCGTTCGTCTTTCTTAAAGAAATGCCAGGCGACAATATAAGACATAAAGAGACCGGCCAAAACTAAACCGGGGATCAGTCCCGCAATAAATAACTTGGTAATCGACTCGTTAATCGTAACGCCATAAACGATCAAGGTTAGGGACGGGGGGATCATCAATCCCAAAGTCGCCGCACCCGCCAGCGTACCGATAATCATATACTCCGGATATCCGCGTTTGCGGAGTTCTGGTATCGACATTTTACCGACAGTTGTGAGTGTTGCTGCGGAAGATCCGGAGACAGCAGCAAAAATTGTACAGCCTGCGATGTTTGTGTGAAGAAGCCCGCCGGGTAACCAACGCAACCACGGGGCGAGTCCTCGAAACAAATCTTGTGACAAACGGGTTCGATAGAGTATTTCGCCCATCCAGATAAAGAGCGGTAGTGCTGTTAGCGTCCAGCTCGATGCCCCTGTCCATATAGTTGTGATCATCGCATCGCCAGCCGGACGGCCGGTAAACAGTTCCATCCCAACCCAAGCCACGCCCATAAGAGCCAGACCGACCCAAACAGAGCTGCCCAGCAAAGCGAATAGAACAAAAAGGAAAATTGCAGTTGCGTAAAGTTCGGTCATTCTAAAATCTCGCCTACAATGCTGGTTTTACCGTTCACCAAAAGCCTGACTAAATTGTCCCACAGTGCAATGGCGAGTATAATTGTGCCGATCGACATGGGCAATTGGGGTAGCCAGACGGGTGTGTAAACCCAACCACTACCAGCGCTGCTCCATATCGTTCCCCATTCTGTCGGGGAGGAGATAATCATGTTAAAGAGCGCAAGTAACCATTCCGGAACTTGGTCTTGTCCTTGCGTGCGATCATTTAAAAGATCAGACATAAAATTTGTTTTAACGGCATATCGCGCGAAATAGGTTGCCGTAATGGCCGCGATCAATGTCGCGCCGGCATCTACCCAAAACCGTGTGAAATCATTAATGTTGAGCAGGATCGATACGCGGATATGTGCGCCATGGTTTAAAGCATGTGCAAACGCGAAAAACGATGTTGCAGCCATAGCATAGCCTGCAAACTCAGTGGATCCTTGGAAGGTTGTGCCTGTCCACCGCGAGATCATCTGCGCAACGATTATGAGCAAAATAATGCACATAAATGTAGCTGCAAGGACACCACCAGCAACGTAAACCCGGTCTAGAATTCTCCAGATCGGGGGATAGATCTTCAAGGCTGTTGTTCGAAACTTTAGGCTAAGGGCTGCCAATAATGTTGGGATGACAAATAGTAACGCCCAGAGCGGCAAACCCATCACTGATTGCCAATCATTCATCGTGAAAACCCTCATGAAAAATCGGCTTCCTCAATCAGAGGAAGCCGAAGTTAAATACTACTTATGCTTATTTTGCTTTATAGGCGTCAAGAATAGCTTGTCCATCATCGCCAACAAGTTTTAGCCAATCAGCGGTCATTTTCGCGCCAATAGTTTTGAGCTCACCAAGGAACTTTTCACCAGCAAATTCAACTTTCATTCCGCCTTTTGCGAGTTCTTTGAAATAGAATTCGGAAAGGTTTTCGGATTTGGCAGCACATAATGCGCCTGTTTCGGCAGCTGCTTTTTGAAGAGCTGTTTGCGTTGCGCCATCTAGGCCGTCCCAAACACCTTTATTTACCATCACATAGTTGCGTGGAAGCCAAGCATTTACTTTGTAGTAATGGCTCAAATGTTCCCACACTTTGCGGTCATAGCCAGTGGAGCCAGATGAGATAAAGGCTTCTGCGACACCAGTTGCCAAAGCTTGGCTAAGTTCAGCGGCTTCAACTTGAACTGGGATCATCCCAAGACCTTCAGCGAAAGTAGCTGTCGCCGAATTATATGAGCGGAATTTTACACCTTGTGTGTCGGCGCTGGATGTCACTTCTTTATTGAAATAGAAGCCTTGTCCTGGCCAAGGGCAGGTATACAGAGCTACCAAATTTTGCTTGGAAAGTGCTGCGTTCACTTTACCTTTAGCTGCGCCCCAAAGTTTTTCATTGTCGGCGTATGTTGTCGCTAAGAACGGTAGATTGTCCCAGCCTAGAATAGGAGCTTCGTTCGCGTGCGCTGACATAAAGCGCTCACCAATTGGCGCCTGTCCTGTCTGGACTGCACGTTTGATTTCTCCACCTTTAAAGAGTGATCCCCCTGGATGCACTGTAATTTCCAGACCACCTTTTGTGTATTCTTTCACTTTGTTTGCGAAAATAACACCATGCTCAGAATGAAAATTTGTTGCAGAATATGCCATCGGCATATCCCATTTTTCTGCTGACGCTGTACCTGCGAAAGTTGCGGCTGCCAGTACGGCACCCATCACAATTTTTACTGTGTTCATGTTAGATCGCTCCCTGTTAAAGTTATAATTCTCATACTTTCCGATCAGCCGCATATGCAGTCAGATCGGTATTTATTGGGGTGCCGGTTATTAGACTAGCTAACCAACGCCCAGTTTTTGGCCCACCAGTGAGGCCAATATGATGGTGCCCATAGCCAAGGTAGATGTTTTTGGCTTTCGGGCTTACTCCTATAATCGGTAACGAATCTGCTGTCGCAGGGCGGTGTCCCATCCACTCATCGATACGATCATACTCTAAATCGGGAAATAACTCAGCCATTTGATTTTTCAGTAAATCAATCGGTGCCTGAGATCGATCCGGGCTCAGTCCGCCAAACTCAATCACGCCGGCACAACGCAAGCGTCCGTTCATGGAGTTGACGACGAATTTCCCTCCTGCAACCATCAATGGTGATTTAAGAGTGATCGACGGATTTACGAATTCAATATGGTATCCACGCTCAGATTCCATTGGCACCGAAATACCGAGCTCTTCCGCCCAACTACTACTCCATGCACCTGTCGTAATTACGAACTTGTCGGCTGTAATAGGTCCTTCGGCAGTTTGAATTTGTAAACAATGATCGTTCTGGATAAGGAAACTCTTCAATTCACCTTGTAAAAATGTTCCGCCATTGTCCGTAAAGTGATCCGCCAACGCGGTGACGTAGGCCCCAGGGTCCGAAATCCGGCCATGGTTTTTACAGCGAACTCCATAGTTAAATCTGCCTTTTAGAGCAGGGTCATATTCGGCAAGGGCCTTCGCGTCCAATGGTTCAAATTCTACCCCTCGGCTTTTTCGAACCCCCCAGCCAAAATGGTCTGCATCAAAAGCGGCCTTATCTGCGTATCCAAACAGATAATCCATCGTATCAATATACTTTTCTGCAAGCGTTCCCGCTGCCAAGGCCAAATGTTGATCTGGCGCATCATGCAACAATGTCGCGAGCCCGTCTGAAATACGCTCGACAGATTCTGCGTTTGCGTGTTTTAGATAATCCTTCAGAAACGGAAGTAATTTTGGCAAATATCGCCAGCGTAAGAACAAGGGTTGGTTCGAACTAAATAGCATTCCCGGCGCTTTGCGAAGAAGGCCGGGTACGGTTATTGGAACCAGTGAGCCTGATGCAATGACACCCGCATTACCATAGGATGCCCCTGCGGAAGGACCTTCACGGTCCATCAACGTAACCTTGTGTCCGGCGCGTTGCAGCCATATGGCTGTGGACACGCCAACGATGCCAGCGCCGACGACTAAAATATTTTGGACAGTATTTGAGCTCATTATTCCCCCTGCGGTGCATTTTTTCTTGACTAAGGCATAATTGCAAATACAAATATTTTGTCCCAACATCAGAATAAGTGATACCCCATGAGATATCGACCCCTACAGGCCTTACATGCCGTCATTGAAAAGGGAACTGTTACGGCAGCTGCCCACAGCTTGGGGATTTCACAGCCGGCGATCAGCAATCTGTTGGCACAGCTGCAAGATCAAACCAAACTCAAACTATTCGAACGCGAAAACGGGCGGTTGGTGCCAACTCCAGAAGCAAATATTCTATATCGTGAGATCGATACCGTTGTACGTGGTCTTAGTCAGGTGAATCTGGCAATTTCAAATTTGCAAAGCCAACGGATAGGAACCCTGCAAGTTGCCTGTACGCACGCTGTTTCATTCGGATTTATGACAAGCCTAGTGTCTGATTTCGTTGCTGAAAACCCTGATGTGGATGTGTCCTTTCAAACTCGGTATTCTCAAAATATTCAGCAATGGGTCTTATCAGGTCTCACTGAAATCGGAATCTCGGAGCTTCCTATTCTCGAGAAAAACCTTGAATGGTATCCGATGCGATTTATCTGTCAGCTGGCTATTCCAGAAAACAGTCCTTTGGTGGACCTGGCCGAAATTGGTCCACGGGATCTTGATAATGTGCCTTTCATTAAGATGGGGGAGGATCACATGATAAGTTACCGGACTAAGGAGCTATTTATTAATAACAACAGCCGATTGAGAGTAAAATGTCAGTCGCATCTGTTTAGGTCGCTGTTGGAGTTCGTAAAAAATGGTCTTGGTGTTGCTCTAATTGATCCGTTCACCCTTGCCAACGACGATGGCAAAGGTTACGTCGTTCGGCCATTTAAACCTGACATTTTCCTCGATATGGCGCTGATACATCATAAGACCCGTCCGGTTTCAGAGCTTGGTATGAGTTTTTTTGAAAAAGCACGAGAGGAAATGCTCAAATATTCTGTTGATGAAATGGGATAATTTCCTAAATTCACATGCACTTCATCGCTTGCGCTTGTCCTCTTCATTCTGAGAGGGTCAATTCATTGCAATCTGTGTGCTCGAACATTTTGCCATAGATATCGACCATCGTTGTTTGGAAATAACTCAGCTGGCCGTTACCAATGATCAATTTTTGTCGAAATTCCACGGTTACCGCCTGTTCCTGCATGAACGGTGATTCAATGATTGAATATTGCGTATCGCCCGCTTTGGCAGAGAGTTCCAATATTGCACGACTGTCTTTGTCTTTATGGCCTTTATAAATACCACCGGCCAATACGCAAATACCCCGAGGAATTGCAAATGCGTGCATGACGGTGTTTGTCGTTGCATCCCACATCCAATATCCGGTTTGGTCATGAATGATTTTCTCATTCGATATCCGGCGAACGACTTGCCGATAATGCACAACCGCAAGAGTTTGGGATTCTGCATTGGTTATACTCCCCCCTGCAGAATATGTGATGACTTCGTGGTAAAGATTGTTTTCCGTACCTTCAGGTTCGGGCGCAATGTCAACGCCTTCGCGACCTTTCCACACTCCTATCAAATCACCGAGTGGACCATAATCAATTTCTTCAATATTGCTCATTTTTCCCTCGTTGTTAGTGACCAGATTAGATAGGCTGACAAGTATACGATAAATGTGAGCGGAGAATAAAGAGTTGTGAGATCAACTGAAAGGTCTTCGGAGCAAAATTGTTGCGTTGTTTAGTTCTCAGGCAAACGACCCTCTAGCAACTCAGATTTCGATTTCAATTGTTCCCTCGAAAATTCCAGCAACGTACGAACCCGAGAAGTCTTACGAATGTCTTCATGGGTCAAAACCCATAAATCACGCCCCCGGAAAACTGTCTTTGGGGGCACGCGAGTGAGGCGTGGATCCTGATCTCCAATAAAGCAGGGAAGCATTGTCATGCCCATACCGTTTGCGGCCATATGCTGTTTCGCGAGATTGTCTAGGGCACTGTGTTTAATTTCAGCCAACGGTTCGCTACTGTTTTGCACCCAAGAGGGACGACGGCTGCGGTCCTTCCATCCTATCCAATGCCGGTCTTGAGGTTCTGGGCGGGTTTCAATGTAATTTACGCAAGCATAAATGGACTGAGCACAATTGGTGATCCGGACCCCAACCAGACTTTCGGGCGGGTTGTTTGAAAAACGGAAGGCAACGTCGGCTTCTCGCCTGAAAAGATCGCTAATATCTCGGGTGAAGGTCAAGGATAACCTGATGCCCGGATGGTGTTCAGAAAAGGCACCAAGAATTGGGGCCATAAGTGTTTGGAAAATGCTAGCCGACATGGTTATCCGTAGCTCACCTTCCATATCGGTATGAGATCCGACGACAGAGCGTTCGGCTTCGCTAAGCTCTTCTTCCATGCGCGCTGCAACATCACAAATACGCAAACCTGCCGGCGTACAAACCTGACCAGTCGCACTGCGTTCAAATAATTTTACTCCCAGTGTTTCTTCATAGGCAGATAGTCGTCGATGAACCGTCGAATAATTGAGGTTCATGGATCTTGCAGCTTTGCCGATAGAACCACATCGCTGTATCGCCAAAATTATTTGCAAATTATCCCAGTTAGACATCCTGCATTTTTGCATAAAGGCAATGCGAATTTCAAGACTGTTGATAAATCAGTCAGTCCGATAGCTTTCGGCTCATCAGCCTAAGCGAATTCTCCCTTAGGTAACAACGGTACAATCACGCGACCTTTGAAGGAGTATCCCCATGAAAAAGCTTAAAGTGGTCTGTTATATAATAGGTGTCTCACAAATTGTTCTGGCAGCTCTCTATTTATTCGCACCTTCATTCTTTATTGAATGGCAGGGGCTGAATGTTCCGGCAAAAGACATGAATTATCCAATTGCAATGTTTGCAGCACGTTTACTTGTTTACGGTGTGGGCATGTTTGTTATTGCGCAGGAACCGGTTGAAAATCGTTTCTGGTTGAACGGCATGATTGCCATTCAAGTAATTGATCTGGTGGCGGGCATTTTTTACACCACGACGGGTGTTGTTGCTTTCGAATCTTCGTCAGTACCGATGTTCAACGCGGCTTTGTTTATCGCTTTGATGGTTGTTTTCCGCAATCCGACAGCAAATAAAGTGAGCCACGCATAAACCTATTTTTGGTGTCACTCGCCGGGGTATGGATGCCGTCTATACTCCGGTACTCCTATCGCCGGGCAGAGCAAAGATCCTCCGTGCTTAGAAATACAATAGGCAATCCACCACTGATAATTAAAATTGACATAAATCAGGATCTGATGATATAAATTTATACCTAGAATATAGGTATAAATTTATATCATCTCGAAAAACCGAATGGTGAAATTTTTCTCTGCAACAAAGCTTTCTTTCATGCTTGTCGCAGTTGAAAAGAGAACGACTAAAAAAGAGAGCTAAAATGCCCACAAGAATATTAAAACATGTATTGCAATTCGTTCCCGATAAGCTTGCGATCCGTCTGATCAGAAAGATTTCTGGTCAAATAAAACCTCTCAATCTTACTGAACTGGAACAAACTGCGATGGCGCAGGCAAAGGCGATCCGATTTGGGAATGAAGGAGAAATAAAAGCGTGGGAATGGGGAGCTGGCCCAATTGTGATTTTTGTTCATGGCTGGGGAGGGCAGGCGAGCCAAATGGCGCCACATGCAATGGAAGTTTCCAAGCTTGGTTTTCGAAGCATCGTATTTGACGTCACAGGTCATGGAAACGCAGAAAAAAACTACACGCAATGGGGCTATTTTATTCGCGACATCACGAAATTGTCTCAATCACTCAACGACAAAATATATGCCTATATAGGCCATTCTGCTGGTGGTGTGACGATGATGGCGGCGCATCATCTTGGGCGCATCGAAGCTGAAAAATTAATATGCGTATGTGCGCCTTCCTATCCGTTTCCACCGTTAAAGGCTATTCAACGCAAACTTAATCCACGAGAAACGGTGATGCCTTTATACCAGGAACACATTAGCGACCAATTCGAAATATCATGGGATGAACTGGAAAAGTCAGCGTTCTATGTAGATCCAAAATCAAAACTTTTGCTTGTGTATGATGAAAAAGACAGGTTTGTCCCTCATACTGAGGGAGATAAGATTTATGCGCTTAATCCAGATGCTTCCCTAATCAAGACGAAAGATTACGGGCACACACGGATATTGGCTGCAGAAGAGTTAAATACGATTGTTGGAGATTATTTACGAGCTTAGAGGAAGGTTTGGCGGAGATTTGTTCCTTTAACTGTGTCGTGTATATTGGCATCTATTGCATTCTCTAGATCATAAAACTACCATGCCTTTGTCAAATTTGAATAAGGGCGTGGTATGTCGACAAATCTGCGGGAGACGTTAGTGGGCTTGCTTTTAGAGCAACCCAATCACGCTTATGCACTGAAACATCTTCTTGAACCGCGAGTGTCGCCGTCAGAATCAATAAATGACGGAGTGCTTTACCCACTCCTGCGGAAACTGGAAACTGATGGTATCATAGCCGGGCAGCAACAAGTCAGTGCAAGCAATAGAAAGAGGACGATTTATACAGTTACTGCTAAGGGAAAAGGCTGGTTTATAGATTGGTTAGAATCTGATGTGCATGAAGAAGATGCGCCAGCTTATGACTTCTTTTTAGGGAATTCTCTATTCGTCAAAGTGCAATTTTTTGACCGCCTTCCGTTTGATCAACGACTGCAAAAATTCAAAGCTCAGCAAGAACGCACCAAGAAAAAATTAAAACTCTTTTCTGAAATTCGTATGGGAATGATTGAGCGGGAAGCAGATCCTTTTCGCATTGCCCTTTTGGATCTTGGTGTTTCGCAACAAAAGTGCACATTGCGTTGGCTTGCCGCTCAATTAAAATCATTGTCCAGCCTTGCAACTAATCCATAGCACACGCTGATTGATATTCTGCTGTCATTTGCAGCACAAGGTCAGCGGTACTAGGGGAGTCTTCAATTAGACCGACACCTTGGCCAGCGCTCCAGACTGACTTCCAGGCTGTGATACCATCTGGAAGGTTGGGGCGAAAAGGTCCTTCCGGTTTTGGTAAATCGTTAGCATCGAGACCTACAGCCTGTAGAGATGAGCGCATAAAATTGGCAGGTAGTCCGCTGATTGAATTTGTGTAAACGATGTCCTGTGTTTCTTCTTGAAGTATCATGTTTTTGTAGTCTTCTTCCGCCATCGCCTCTTTAGTGGCGATGAAGCGGGTGCCGAGATAGGCAAGGTCAGCACCGAGCACTTCTGCGGCCCTGATGGCACGGCCTGTGCTTATCCCGCCTGCAACTATCAAAATACCGTCAAAAAAGGCGCGGACCTGTTCAACCAATGCAAAGGGTGTGGCCGCACCAGCATGACCACCGGCTCCAGCACAAACCAGAATGAGGCCATCGACGCCGGCAGCCACTGCCTTTTTCGCATGATGTACGGTTGTAACATCATGAAAGACCAGACCACCCCAGTCGTGGATTTCATCAACGATGGAAGCTGGGTTTCCAACGCTCGTAATAATAATTGGTGTTCTGTATTTGCGGCAGATGTCAAAATAGTCATCAAGTTGACCGCCCTTCATACGAGAGAGCGGAAAGTTGACGGCATATGGCGCCGCGTAAGGTCCTGTTTCTTCGATGATTTTTGTCATCCAGTCCGCAAATTCTGTTGATGTGCGTGCATTCATCGCAGGAAAGGATCCGATTACACCAGCCTTGCATGTGGCAATAACCAAATCCGGCCCGGAGACCAGAAACATCGGGGCCGCAATAGCGGGTAGTGTTAGTCTATTTTTAATTGAAGCTGGAATTGTCATGAGTTGACCTCATTTTGTTGTGTTTAGATTGTTCAATGTGATTTTTATCATATTGAGCGCCAGAATGTATTCTTTTATTTACTTAACCTCCATGCGGATTAACGGGCTCAGGTAGTTGTCTTCTCCTATGGCAATTGATCTTGAATAAGTTATACTTGTGTCGTTGCCCCACCCTCCAAATGATAAACGTCATTCCCCCTCATCCGATTTTGGAAATGCTTGAATAATGGATAATTTACGTGGCGCCATCCTTATGGTCTTGGCCATGGCTGCATTTGCGCTGGAAGACATGTTCTTTAAAGCGGCCACCAGCTCAATACCTGTTGGGGAGGCACTTGTTATTTTCGGTCTGGGTGGGATGTTCGCCTTTATTGGTCTGACAAAATACCGTGGGGAGAGTGTTCTGCATCCAGCCGTTTTGTCTCGTCCTATCCTTATCAGATCCATATGCGAGGTTACTGGTCGCCTGTTCTTTGCATTGGCCATCGCTTTGACGCCTCTGTCCAGTGCTTCTGCTGTTTTGCAGGCAACACCGCTGGTAGTTGCTGTCGGTGCGATTGTTTTTTTTCGAGAAACTGTCGGATTGCATCGATGGGGAAGCATTATTGTAGGATTTATCGGTGTGTTGCTGATCTTACGTCCTGGCGTAAGTGGTTTCGAGCCAGCGTCTCTTTTTGCGGTAATCGCGACACTTGGTTTTGCAGGTCGGGATTTGGCAACCCGCGCGGCATCGCCGGCTTTATCTAACGTGCAGCTAGGTGTTTACGGGTTCTTCATGTTGACAGTTGCCGGATTTTTATTATTGATGTGGTCTGGACAGGTAATTTATCCAAACCCTGTTACCTGGATGCAGTTGACGGCAACTATCGGGTTCGGGGTAATTGCATATTATGCCCTAACCGGCGCAATGCGAACTGGAGAAGTATCAGTTGTCGCACCGTTCCGCTATACGAGGCTCGTTTTTGCTATGGCGCTGGGCATTCTTGTTTTTGCAGAACGTCCAGACAACTTGACCTTGCTAGGCGGCGCCATCGTTGTTTTAAGTGGTCTCTACACTGTTATTCGTGAACGCAAACAAAGACGTTAAACGTTAGCGCAACTATTTTAGCGGAGATCTATATAGGGCTTTAAGCTAACCTTTCGTCAGCGGAGATGACTTTCGTTAAGAAGCGCATGACAATCTTAATTCTTTCAACTTTACGAAGGTCAGGATGTGTCAATATCCATAAACTGTTCAAGCCCGCGGGCTCAAATGTAAAGCACCTCTGCAGTTCCGGTCGTTGGAGGTCGTTTGGCAGAAAAGCTAGTCCCAAGTTTTCGGATGCAAGACAGGACATTGCGATTAAGTCGTCACATCGTTGGGTAATCTCTTTTGAGTGATTTTTTTCTAACCACGAAAATGCAGGTTTTGAGCGCAGTGTCCCGGACGCCCCAATCAGTTTATGCCGTTCAAGGGAATTTACATTCGTGGGTCTTCCAAATTTCTCAAGATAGTCCGTTCCGGCATATACGCCCCATTCAATGGAACGAATTTGACGTCCAACTAGGTGTTCCGGTGGAGATTGCGAGACTCTAAGAGCAATATCCGCATTGCGGTTTGACATGTTGAGCTCCTGATTTGTGACGAGGAGTTCGATGTCTATGTCGGGATAGAGTTGCTTAAAATTCGCTAAATATTGAGGCAGGAAACCATATGCAAAACTACCGGGCGCCGTGAGTTTAACGGATCCCTTTGGTTGAATATTTTTGCCCATAATGTGGCGGTCAATGTCATCAAAGGAGTTAGATATTCCTTGTGCCAGAACCAACATTTCTCCGCCGGTTTCCGTGAGCTCGTACCCTCCTTTGGAGCGATCGAAGAGCAGCGAGCCGATGCCCTCTTCAAATGCATTCAAATGTCTGAACACGGTCGTATTACTTACCCCGAGCTGACGCGCTGCTTCCTTCAAGGTGCCGTTTTCGGCAACAGCCAGAAACAATTTGAGGTCGTTCCAGTTCATGATCGTCCGTTTCATTTTTGCAAAGATGGTTTTCATAGACGCCTATATCGTGCAAATTTGCAAGGATCTATAACTCATTGGACAGCAACTTGAGCCGCTGACTAACACAAAGAAGAGCGGCAGATTTTTAGTGAAGAACAAAGGAGCCTTATAATGATCGGATATACATCTCTCGGGACCAATGACTTGAAACGCTCAGCCGCATTTTATGATGAGTTATTGAGCATGCTTGGGGCATCGCGTTTAATGGAAATGAGTGATTTTATTGTCTGGGGGCATGAGCAAAATGCGCCTTGTTTTTCGGTTCACGTTCCGATCGATGGACAACCTGCTTGCGTCGGAAATGGTGTTATGGTGGCACTAACTGCCGCAAATATAGCGGAAGTCGATGCTATCCACGCAAAATCGCTTGAACTTGGAGGCGCCGATGAGGGAAAACCCGGTCCACGCGGCGATAGCGGTTTTTATGCGGGCTATTTCAGAGATCCGGATGGCAATAAATTGAACCTGCATTGCATGGGCTAAACACGCAGTTGATGCTGTGGGTAGGTGATGATTTACATCTGCCCACACCTAAAATTTAAATTCCGGAGGAGACTTATGGATCCGAATACCGAACGTTACCACATCATTGGTCATTCATTGTGCCCGTACGTGCAGCGCGCAGTAATTGTCATGGCAGAACATGGAATAGCCTATGATAGAATAGACATCGATTTAGATGATAAACCACATTGGCTAACCTCTTTGTCCCCGACCAAGAAAGTCCCAATTCTGATCATCAGCGAAAAACATGTCCTATTTGAATCCAATGTCATCACTGAATTTCTTGATGAAATTTCACTAAGCTCTCTCCATCCAGTGGACATCGCCGAGAAAGCTTATCACCGATCTTGGATCGAATTTGGAACACAAATCTTGGATTGTATTGCTCGCATAATTTATCGCGACCGTTTGTTGGAAGACTTTGAGCTTACTCTGGCTGAAATCACGAAAATGCTTCATCTTTTAGAAGCTAGAGTTTCCGGAAAAACGTATTTTTCACCTTTAGGGTTTCATCTTATCGATATCGTTTACAGTACAATTTTTCGATACTTTAATGCCCTCGCGTTGATATCAAAATCGGACCCATTCCAAGATCTACCAAAGATTAGAAGATGGCGTAGAGCCTTACAGGCACGGAATTCCGTCCAAGATGCTGTTCCGCCAAATTACGATGACTTACTGGCAACTTTCATCGCTAAGCAAGGTAGCCACGCTTCCAATCAGCTACAATCCAGAATGTCTTACGACAAGAGTAAATAAATCCCAACGACACCAAGACTTCCGCCCATTACACGGTTGAACCACAGTAGGTGATTTTTGGTGGTAAGGAAGCGCCTCGTTTGCGCGCCGATGATGGCCCAAAAGCTAATGCCCACATAGCAAATGAAGAAATAGAGCCCACAAAATAGCAACAGGCTGGAAAATTCCCCTTGAGTTGTGAAAGCGGCAATACCGGAAATGCAAGCGATCCATGCTTTTGGGTTTAACCATTGCAGCAGGGCGCCTTCGTGAAAGCGGGGTTGTTTTTGTTGCACTGTTGAAAGGGTGCCGTCTGACATTGCAATTTTATAGGCCATGTAGAGAATGAACAAAGCGCCGCAGACGCCCAGTATTTCCATAAACTTTGGGTATTGTTCTATTAATTGTGACGCGCCAATCCCCAAAACGAAAAGGAGGGCTGTAAACCCGACAGTAGCCCCTGAAACAAAGGGCAGCGTTTTTAAGACTCCTCGGGAGGCGCCGGACGTTAGCGTGATAACATTAACGGGGCCGGGTGAAATGGACATCACAAACGCAAAAGTTATCATGGCAAAGATCAGAGACATCTAAACTCCTTCGAAAAGACGAAACCTATCATTATGAGATAGTGTGTGATAATATAGAATAATTGAAAGAAATAATTCGTAGATTTGGTATAATGCTGGAAAACTTGAGAGCAATCACGTTGTTCGTACGTGCCGTTGAGCTTGGATCTTTTCGCGCCGTTGCGAACAGTTTCAATATATCCCCGTCGGTTGTCAGTCACCAAATTACTCAATTGGAAGAAGCCTACTCCGTCGCTCTTTTGTATCGCTCCACCAGAAAATTGTCTTTGACAGATGATGGAAAACGGTTTTACGAGCACGCCCGCCAAATGGTCTCTTCAGCAACAGATGCGTTAAACAGTCTGACTGAAAATTCTTTGTCTCCTCACGGAAAGCTGACGATTTCCATGCCGGCAGGCTTGGTGCGCGGCGAGTTTACAGAAAAGATTGCTACCTTTGTTAAGGAATATCCAAATATCAGTCTTTCACTTCATTGTTCAGACGAGAGAGTGGATTTAATTGCTGATGGTATAGATTTGGCGCTTCGTACGGGTGAGCTTAGCAATAGTATATTGAAATCTCGTCGTATTGGAGCCGTGAAAAGGAAACTTGTTTGTGCTCCAGATTACTTGGGGACAATGGCGAGGCCGTCCGTCCCGGCGGAATTGGAAAGTTGGAGCTGGATCCGATTGAAAATGCTCCCTCCCATGAGAGAGTTTCTGGGACCGTTGGGTGAGAAATTTAATGTGCATTACGAGCCAAGGCTGGAAGCTAGCAGTGTGGAA
The DNA here is from genome assembly GCA_002163135.1 of Alphaproteobacteria bacterium 46_93_T64. Lineage (GTDB taxonomy): Bacteria > Pseudomonadota > Alphaproteobacteria > Sneathiellales > Sneathiellaceae > Sneathiella. The sequence continues at coordinate 52,311 of MAAN01000013.1, read as the reverse complement.
GCTATGTATCAGCTCGCCTTGCATGGCGCTGGATTGGCGACGCCTCCTGAATATCTGGTGGAAGATGACTTGAATGCCGGGCGCTTAGTTCACATTTTGCCAGAATGGAAAATCCCCGACATGAAGGTATTTGCGGTTTGGCCCCCTAACGCCCCCCAAGAAAGTCTCTCGATGCGGTTCTTGAACTATCTTGAAGCAACGTCGCTTGCAGGGTGAATTCAATTGCAATAAAGGGGCCAAATTTGTAGTCTGACAGGCTACGAAATAGCACAAATAGTATCGTTATTATGTATATTGAATTAGGCAAAGGTTTGGCGTGACAACTGTAATCATCACGGAAAAAACGTCTCAGAAAAAGGACTTGTTTGCTGCCATCGGTAACAAATACGGCCAAATTTTTCCTGCGGAAGGTCATTTGCTTAGTTTGCAAGAGCCGCAAAAGGTAGATGATGCCTGGGGGAAATGGTCTTTTGATCTGTTGAAGCCAGACGAGTTTTATCCCACTTGCCCAGCCCCTGACGGATCACCCTCTGCTCGAAATAAACTTATAGCGATTGAAAACGCTCTTAAGACTGCAACGCGCGTTATTCTAGCCACAGACTGCGATCGTGAGGGGCAACTGATTGGTGAAGAATTACTGCGGCATTTCGGATTTAGCGGGTCAGTTGGGCGCGCCATGTTTACTGCCCAAGACGAAAAAACCCTGCGCCAAGCATTTGAGAATTTAGAGCCCAATGAGAACTATCTGAATTTGGGACAAGCCGCATTGGCACGCCAACAGGCAGATCAGGTGTATAACCTTTCGTTGACACGGGCTGCAACGGTGGCGCTTAAACAGCCGGGCGAGTATGGCGCGATTGGGATTGGCCGCGTTAAGACACCAACCATGGCGTTGGTGTGCATTCGTGAGTTGGAAATAGATAACTTCACGCCGCAAGATTATTTTCATCTAGCTGCCACGGCGACGACAGATGCAGGGCAACTGACGCTACGTCATGCGCCCAAGGCAAGAATTCTGGATCCAGAACAGGCGGAATTAATTCGCGCGGCAGCAGATGGGTTCGAAGGTCCGTTAAAAGCCACTAAGAAAATTAAAAAAACCAAGCCGCCCAAGTTGCTCGATTTGCCCGAATTGCAGAAAATTTGCGGCCGGAAATGGGGTTGGACCGCTGATAAAACCTTGTCGGTTGCGCAAGAGCTTTATGATGGGAACGGCAAAAAGATTCAAACGTACCCGCGCGCAGAATCTCGCTATTTGTCAGAAAACCAAATTGAGGATGTAGGAGAAATTGTTCAGGGACTTAAGAATTTAGCTCAATATGAGAATATTGATCTGGCTGATCCGCAAATTCGAACGGGGAAAAGTGGGCATTTCTCGGATGCAGGTCTAAAAGGCGTCTCCCATCACGCGATCATACCGAATAAAAATACTATGGATCGCATCCACACAATCTATCCACGCCTTACCGAAGATGAACGAAAGATGTTCGATCTGGTGGCTGGATCGTACTTGGCTATTTTAATGCCGGATTATGTGTACGAGTCGACAGTTGTTGCAATGGACGTACCCGGTCCAAACAACAAAAACATGGAGTTTAAAATCACCGGTAACATCCCTAAAGAGCAAGGATGGCGGAGTGTCTTTACCGATGAGATGGAGAAGAAAGAAGAACATGCAGGAGAGTTGCCTCCTGTTAAAGACGGGGATATAGCGCATCTGCATCCCGTGACGACTGATGCCAAAAAGACCAAAGCCCCGCCACGTTTTAACGAAGGATCGTTGATTGATGCCATGCAAAATGCATGGAAGTTTGTTGAAGACAAAAATGTGCAGGAACGCCTGAAAGAGGCTAAGGGGATTGGTACGCCCGCGACCCGTGCTGCCATCATTACAGGTCTCAAAAGGCAGAATTTCATCGCCCAAAAGGGTAAGCATATTGTCCCGACCAATGCAGGCCTGACACTGTTCAAGACATTGAAAACAACAGCACCCGAATTGGTGGATCCGGGCGTTACCGCACTTTGGGAGATGAAGCTGGATGATATCTTGCTTGGTAAACAAACTGCCCGCCAAGTCTGGGATGAAATTGGGGACGCCACAGCCCGCTTGATTGGGGTGCTCCGTGATAATGCCGCAAAGGCACCCAAAATCACAACCGGGGTTGCGGCTCCAAAAAATTTCGGAAAGTCAGGTGGAAAACCCACTGAAAAAATGGTGGCAACAGCAAAATCCATCGCGGACAGAAAAGGCGTAAAACTGCCCAAGGGATATACGTCCGATTTTCAAGCCTGTAAGGATTTTTTGGATGAGCATCTGGGTGGCAATCCTCTTATCGCTATAGAAAAACGCCTTGGGAGTGGCATGATCAAGGGACTGGGTCCGGCAATAGCCAAATTGTTAGTCACAGAGTTTGGCGCTGAAGTTTTTAATGTACTAGAACAAACACCCGAAAAGCTCAGTTCCGTAAAAGGTGTTGGCCCGAAGATCGTTACAGCTATTGAGGCCCGAAACGCTATTTCCAAACTACAAGCTTTCCTAAAAGAACATAAGGTTGCCCCCCTACACGCACATCGTCTTTATGCTGTGCTCGGGGATAAATGTGAGGAAACTCTGACGGCGGATCCTTATGGTATTATACGCAGTATTCCGTGGATGCCATTTAATGTAGCTGATTGTATTGCCCAGAAAACCGGTTTGACGGCCGATGATCCAGTACGTGCACAGGCTGCAATTTATAGGGCTTTGGATACTGCGCGCATACCGTGCAAGAAGTCGGAAGTTTTGGATCAACTTTCTGCGCGGCTTGGGCTGTCGCTGGATATATTGGAGACGGCTCTTCTTGTCGAAATATCCAACAAAGAAATTTTTGAGACGTCGGGCAGTAATGAAGTGATGTTGGGGCTAACCGCGGACCGAAAAGTGGGCAAAGCTATTGGTAAATTTCTAAAATCTCTTGCCAGCGGCGATCTCCCTTGGCCTGCAATGCCAATTGATAAGGCCGCAGACTGGGCGGCAGGTCAGCTCTCCGTTACTTTTACGCCTCAGCAATTTGACGCGATCGAAGCTGCCTTATCAACAAAATGTATGTTTTTGTCCTCTCATAAGGAAACCGGCGGAGAGGATGTGATCCGGGCTATTTGTAAAATACTCGGTGCGAAGGGGATTGGAATTGCTCAAACTGCGGCTACACAAGCAGGATCACTTCATTTATCTGAGCTAACCGGTGTCAAAGGGAAACCAGCACCGCAACTTCTAAAATGGTCGGAAAAAACAGGAAAATTCAAACACAGCGCCAAAAAACCGATTGATTGCCAACTGATGATCATTGACCAAGGGGCATTGATGGAGCCTTCCTTGTTTGCAGCAGTTTTAAACGCAATCCCAGAGACCGCAGCGGTATTGATTACGGGAGACGCTGACCAATTGACGCCGCCGTTTGGGTGCCGAGCGCTAGAAGAAATCGTCATAAATGGTGATATTCGGACAGTATATTTAAGGGAGCATCTGCCAGAATATAAGGATAGCACTCGAGCAAAAAACAATACCTTGCTACGCGGTGGCTTAGATATTTCCAAAGATCCGGCAGTGGATCCAGAAACAGCGGATTTCTTTTGCATTGACGCCGATAATCCATCTCAAGCGATTGCAAAATGTTTTGAGATTGTGAAAAACAGGCTTCCGGAACGGTACAAACTTGATGCCATTTCAGACATTCAGCTTATCTGCACAAAAAGCACGGGACCAGTTGGGTCGAAAGCGCTCAACACTTCATTGCAACAGGTCCTAAATAGCGCTGGAGATACTCCCTTTGTAGATCGTTTTGGCTATCGTTACCGCAATGGCGACAAAGTGATCGTTTTGCACAATGATATCGTATCCGAAATGAATGGAGGTGATGTAGGGTATGTCACTGAAATAGATAAACAAAATTCTGTTATTAGCGTAAATATTGCTGGAAAATCGAAGGAACTACCCTTCGACGGTTTAGATATTTTTAGCCCGGCATATGCATTGTCCGCATCTTACGCAGCGGCTAGTTCAGCTCGTTTTGTCGTGGTTATCGATGACGGGGCCGCAACGAGTCCGAAACTTAAATATTCAGCACTTTCTCGAAGCTCCGAACGGGTTATTTTTTTACAGGTATTATAGGCCGCAAAAGGGTAGGTAAAGATCAAAACACGCTAGCATTTCACGACATTCCCCCCATGATCCATGGACTAAATACTAAAAATAAGAGGTATAGAATGACTATTGAAGCTCTTCGCACTCCGGAAGAACGGTTTGATAATTTACCCGGTTACAGTTTTGCTCCGAATTATTTGGAAGATCTCGAAGGATATGAAGGTTTGCGGGTCCATTATCTGGATGAAGGTCCCAGCGATGCGGAACAGACATTTTTATGCCTGCATGGCCAACCGGCATGGAGTTACCTTTATCGTAAAATGATCCCAGTTTTTACTACAGCCGGTCATCGTTCGATTGCCCCAGATTTACTGGGTTTTGGCAAATCAGACAAACCCACGGATGAAAGCGTCTACACGTTTGATTTCCACCGTCAGATGCTGGTTGCTTTGATTGAGCGACTTGATCTGAGAAATATTACTTTGGTTTGCCAAGATTGGGGCGGACTTCTCGGCTTAACCTTACCTGTGGATATGGCGGATCGGTTTAGCCGATTGATCGTAATGAATACTGCATTTGGAACTGGTGACGTTCCATTGGGGAAAGGGTTCCTTGATTGGCGAACGTTTAATAATGCGAACCCGGATATGGCAGTTGGCAGGCTTTTCAAGAGAAGCAATCTTGGGATGAGCGAGGGTGAATGGCAAGCTTATGACGCCCCATTCCCAGATGTCGAACATAAGAGCGGCGTTCGGAGATTCCCAAATCTGGTCCCTGATAATCCAGATGCTGGCGGTGCTGCTTTGTCCAGACGGGCACGTGATTGGTTTGGCACCGAATGGTCAGGAAAAACCTTTATGGCTGTGGGTATGCAAGATCCAGTTTTAGGTCCTCCGGTTATGGCATACTTGCGAAAACAAATTAAGAATTGCCCTGAACCATTGGAAATGGAAACGGCTGGTCATTTCGTCCAAGAGCAGGGTGATATTGTCGCCGAAAAAGCCCTTGATTATTTCGGATAGCAGGACTTTGTCTTCGGCCTAAATTTTCTATGGATTTAGGCCGCTTGCCTATTCCCCTGAGAGGCGGTTTTCTGGGCTGGGAAATTCAATATGAACGGCGAGGCCTCCAAGGGGCGAGGTCGAAAGCTGTATGGTCCCGCCATATAGATCGAGAATATCGCAGACAATGGATAGGCCGAAACCGGTTCCGGGAGGGGCTTCGTCCAGCCGTTGCCCCCATTTAAGAGCAGTTTCCATCTGTTCAGGGGCAATTCCTGGACCGTCATCCTCTACATTTACTATCAGATTCTGATCTACGACTTTGGCAGAAATGATAATTTCACTGTCTGCGTGTTTGTGGGCGTTGGATACCAAATTGCTGATTACAGCTTCCAAGTCATGCTGGGGAATGATGAAAGTTAGACCTTCCTCAACTTCACACTGAATGGATAGAGGTGTTCGCCTGTACAAAATGGAAAATCCATCCGCAGTGTCCTTTAACGAGGCTGAGACATCTGTCTTTTTTCGGGTCTCCCCTTCGGGACCAATGGCGCGGGCCAAGCTTGAATATCGATCCACAAGGCCACTCATGCGGGCGATTTGCCGATTGAACAGATCCACATCAATATCGGTTTTCAGGCCGTTCTTCAATATCGCAAGCGGATGATTGATGTCGTGCGTGATCTTACTGACATATTTTCGCGTTCGCGCAATTAGCTTTTGATTATGCCTTAGAAGATCGTTCATCAGGCTGACAACAGATTGTATTTCAGTTGGGAATTGTCCCTCTATGCCTTCCGTCTCCCCTTTTTCATATTGGCTCAGTGCGGATTTGATGCCGGCAAGCTGTCTTTGAACAAGGATAATTATAAGAGCCAACATGGCGAGAATTACTACAGACACAATAATGACGCCGATCAAAGAGAGATCGCTCAACCGGTCCATGTGATCTTGGACATATGCTTTGTAGCGAGTGTCGCTTAATCCTACGAGATAATGGATTTTCTGGGTTTCGCCAGGCATCCCAAATATTGGCTCTTCTATAATACGTTCTGCGATCCGCATATCGCCAAGCGGAGTGGTACGGGTGCGCAGAACAAAATTAGAGGCAAGATTGGAGACCGAGGGTAGAATTGTTACGTTTGCGAGCAATAAGAGCTCTGATTTACGGGTTGCTTTCCCATCTACAATAATTTGCCAAACCCACTCGATATCAGGCCCACCAAGGCCAGAGCTAGAGATGACAAGATCTGTATCATCATAACCGTTCGGCGTGTTGGCCTGTTCGCTCGCCCAATAGCCCCTTACCTGATCCGCAAATTCCAGCATTCGTGTATCCACAACACCGTTAGAAATTCTTTGGACAGAGGTTGAGAATAGAAAAAAGAACAGAGGAATGCTGACTGCTAAGACTAAGGCCGCCAGAAGGATCAATCGGCCAATAAGAGATGCTCGCCAGAAACTCAGCATCAGCTCTCCTGATCATTCGGTGGGCTGACGAGACGATACCCAAAGCCAAACACAGTTTCGATGCTTCTTTTTCCAAGTTTGGTACGAAGCCTGCTGATAAAGACCGGGACTTCATTGGCCGTTTTTATTGAGTCGCCTTCAAAATTATGGCGAACAAGTTCTTCAGCACTGACCGGACGCTGCTGATGTACCATTAGGTAATGCAGGATACGATATTCAGTCGGCGTTATCTTCACTGGGACACCGTTATTGGAGACTTTTAGTGAATGCGTATCGATCCGAAGGGTTCCCAGTTCAAGTACAGATCGTGAATTGTTTGGGCCATTAGAATTGACGACCCCTTGCAGCCAGCTGATTAGTAGCTCCAAATCAACAGGTTTTGTAAGATAGTTGGTTGCCCCTGCACGAACGCCTTCTTTCATGTCGGCGACTTCTTTTCGGGATCCGGTTAATATGATAACGGGCATCGTCTTGCCCTTTTCGCGCCACCGTCGCAAAACCGTAAACCCATCCATTGTGGGGAGGCCCGGATCCAGAATAACGGCATCATAGTCGTTTTCCAATCCCATTTCGAAGCCTTCTTCGCCATCATGAAAAACGTCAACGGCGAAATGTTCATCTTGCAAAACGGCTCGCATTTGAGCGGCAAGATCTTCGTCATCCTCAAGTATTAGCACGCGCATAAAGAAGTCCTACTTGTGTTTCGTTTACTGTTTGTTTTTTCGGTTTTTTCTGTTTTTGGCGTTAGAGGAGCCACCGCGGCTACGTTCAGAGTCTCCAATAACACCGCCGGTTTTGGAACTGATAAATACAACAATAACCGAGTCGTCCCTCCGAAGTATACGAACTTCGTAGACATAATCCTTGCCACTTTTCCGAAGATGGGTTCCCAGAATGCGTCCGGAATAGCGGGGGTTATTCTTTAGGCGTGATAAGGCGTTTGAAAGATCTGCAGAGTTGGTTTTTTCAGATCGAGCGGAGGCTATATCCGGAGCAACAAATATCCCCAGAGCAAACCAAAAGAGCAGACATAGACGCATAAATTTTTTCATATTTGATGAGTTTAGCCTATTGGGGGAAAAATAAAATAGGACAGGTGTGTTAGGAGATATTTAGGGACATTAATATTTCCTAACAGCCCCGGCATACTATCGAAATCCCGATCCTCCTAAAATCATTTTCAGTTACGAAATGCTGTCTTGGTCTTCCAGGAGGAAAAAAATGAAAAAGCTATTTAATATTGTTGTTCGATTGATCGTCTCCGCATCTGTTGCCAGTGCGGCACTATTGCCCCTCACCACGAGCGCAGCTTATGCCGATCATTCATATTGGGCTAAAGCCCATGGACAAAAGACTGTGCGGGTGAAAGAGGTTGAGCGGATCACGTATTACAAGGTCTCCAAACCAAAGCGTCAACATTCACATAAGCAACACAAAAAACACAAAAAACATGCGAAACACAAGCATCATAAAAAGCATGTGAAATACGTACGGTACAATGAACGTTCTGATCGGTACTACCGCAAGCACGTTCAATATCAAGAGCCGCGTTACAGACCAACATCCAATACGCCCTCCATTTCTTTTGACAAGGTAATGGGTGGTCGGATCATCGGAGCCCTTTTGGGTGGCGCCGCTGGGACGCAGTTTGGAAAAGGGAGGGGCCGTACAGTCGCCATTGTCGGCGGCGCGATTATTGGGGCTGTTATTGGTGGTGAAGTTGGCAAATCCATGCAGAAATCGGATCAAAATCAAGCCTCGCATGTTCTTGAGAATGTCCCGACCGGTCAAACGGTAACTTGGCGTAATCCCGATACTGGTCGTGATTACGAAATGACGCCTACAAAAACATACAGAACCTCCTCCAATCTTCCTTGCCGTGAATATTCAACATGGGTTTTTGTGGACGGCTTTGAAGAACAGGTTACGGGCCGTGCTTGTCGCACCCCGGATGGTCGCTGGAAAATGTTGAGCTAAGGATCTCCAGTTTGTAACGGGGTAAGTCAGATGTTTATTTTTACGCAGCTAAGTTATCGGATCGGGTTGTTTGGAATGTTGTGTGTTTTATTGATGGTATCGATGACAACTGCATCGGTTCGGGCGCAGGAACTAGATCCAAAACAATTTAGAGAAATCGCCGCAGATCTTGTTCAGGGCCTAAACGATACCCAAATTGGGCGTATCTCTTCTTCAGCAGGGTACGAGGCGTCAAAAGTGGCTCTTCGTTCCTTGGCTGAAGGGGGCGATCTCTCCAAATATGAGCTTGGAGCCATTAACAGTTACCTCATTGCTAATTTACATCGGTTGGGTGGCCAGAATTTTCATTTTATAGATCGCTCGAACCTGAATACCCTTGTGGATGAACGTGATCGTTATGGTTCTGTCGCAGGTAAAGAGGATGCGCTTAATATTCTGCTCGAAAATAGCCAGGCAGACATTCTGATCATAGGACGTGTCAGTAAAAGCCGGGGTCAGGTATCTCTGTCATATCAGGCGGTTGCAACTCACTCTGGTCAGGTTTTGGTTAGTACGTCACCAAGGACGCTCGCTTATCTGCAAAGGAAAAATGCGCTTCAAGTTACAGAGCGGACTTTCAGTATTCAACGAAAAACACATTCGGGAAACTCAATCTATAGAGCGACTATTGAGCAAGCGGAAATCCGTCTTTTCGAGCTGGGGTACGAGCCCGGTATCGCAGATGGATATCTTACCGATGAAACCAGAACAGCACTTCGTGACTATCAATCGGATTCTGCATTGCAAGTGAACGGTCGCCTTACAAGACAGACCTTCAACAACCTGTTTCTTGATACACGATTGGTCGACTGAGTAGAGGAGAAAACTAATGCAAAACGCCACACATGAAAGTGCAATGACGGAGGTTGCTTTGGCTTTGGCTATGGGTTTCTTCAGTCTGATGATCTTGACGTTGATTTCAATGGGCGTGGAAACGGGAAATGCGGATCCAACCCGGATCGAAGCGGCTAAGGCGCTTGATATAGTTGCAAATAAAACAGCGAAGGGTGCCGCCGCTATCCAGTCAAATTCAAAGGACATCATTTTGATTTTTGACGGGACCGATTACCGAAATGCCGACTTGGCCCTTGTCTCCCCTGCAGACGTGACGAGACAGGCGAATGCGGACGGGCGGCGCGTCATTTTGGCAGTAGATCCTGCGCTGCCTTTCGAAACAGCGTTAGCCGCTCGTGAGAAATTGTCTGTAGCAAATCTTGTGGTTTCCCCGTTCTCGCAAGAATGGCGGAACCGATTACAAAGCCTGAACGGGAGGACAGATCAATGAAATCCGTTAATTTTTTGGTCAAAGTAGTGCGCCCAATTTTCTTTGCAGTGGGACTGGTATTGCCACTTCTGGCGCTTGCGGGATGTTCGACAGCTATTTCTGCAAGCGAGCCGGATCGCCAGGATATCCAACTTCTTGTTGCAAGAGAAGCGGTCAATCTTGGAATTCCTGTTCCTTTGGCGTTAGCCGTCGCCCACGCAGAAAGTAACTTTAATCCGAAGGCTTTAAGTCACAAGGGCGCACGTGGGGTCATGCAAATTATGCCGGCCACGGCGCGGGATGAATACGGCATAGAAGAAGATCTGCTTTGGAACGCACGGGTCAATATTCGTGTTGGTCTGCATTTTCTAGGGCGTTTGCTCGATCGGTATAAAGGTCGAACTGATCTTGCTTTGTCCTATTACAACGGGGGCTCTCGCGTTGGTGATCTTCCTAGTGCCCGAGTGATCCCGGCAACCCGGAAATACGTTAAACGCGTTCAGCGCTTGCGGCGTAAATATAGCCGAACAATTCATACACTTAATCTTGCGACTTCGAAAGGAGACACCCATGTCCACCCAACTTGATTTCCACCGTATTATTCCTAAAGCCTGTGTTGCCTCGCTCGCCTTGTTGTTAGGAGCTTGCCAACTCACAACAACGCCAGATCCAACTGCTGGATTAGAATTCAGGGCAGAACGTTACGCACAATATGAACGCAAGCAGGTGTTTGAAAATTGCCGTAATGAAGCATTGCAGCGCGATGAAGACGCGAGGCGAAAAGGGTCTTCTGGGGCATATCTAACCAGTGCACGTGTTGCAGACAAATGCGTCTCCGAGCTTGGTTCAGGATCTGATGTTGTGCCAAAAGGCGAGCAGATGCGGATTAGTGCGCTTGCCATAGTCAATTATTTCAAAGGCGGCGACATGGAGCAAGCACGGCGGAGTTTTGAAGCCTTTAAGTCAAAATATCCACAACATGATCTGTATTTCTCAGATGGATCCTCTTTTGTCGCGTCGTCTGAAGCCATTCTTGGGCGGACCGACGATTGGACGTTTGGAACTTTCGCGGCCTTGAATGTCAATGATGACTTGAAACGTGAAATTCGCCGCATGCATCACTGGAAGAACAAGTGATCGTGGCATATCCCGTAAGGAGACTAATTATGAAATCAAAATCAACTCCGGTTTTCCGCAGCCTCATGTTTGGCTTGCCTGTTGCTGGAATTCTGATTGGTAGTAGCATGACATCTTCCGCTATCGCAGCGGATTCCAGTTGGGCGCCAACGGCCAGTGAACGGCTTATTAAATTACCTGGAAATCATCTTGAAAAAGCGGTTGAAAGTGATTTTCGCAAGTCAGAGTTGGCGGCAGCACTGATTGAGACAGAAGACAGTGCAAAACTAAAGCAAGAGACCCTTGGTGATTTGCAAGGGGCAATAGAGCGGGCAGAAGGAGAGACCCGCTATGAATTGCAGCATCAGTTTCTTCTGGAAAAGAAATCCTACGTGACGATGTTGAAGGAAAATCAGGACTTACGGCAAAAAAGAGCCCGTATAAAACTCCGTTTGTATGAGCGATTGCTGCGCAAGTTGAACCGTAAGAAACAAGGGAATACAGCGGGGCAGAAACAGCTGGTGAGTCTGCAACAAGCTGCCCGTGAGAGATTGAAATCAAGCTTGTCCAAGGTTGATATGAAGCTCATGCAATCTGTTGCCATGTCAGAAAGCCGATATAGCAGAGAATATGCAAGAAACATATCGGCACTTGAAAACCTTGTCGCCGCTGTCAATACACATCCGGCTAATCAAGCTCCGGCCCTAAACGGTGTTCCGCTTAGTCAAGAAGACTATTTGAGGCAATTGATCTCTCAGAATGAAGCTGAGTTAGGTCTTGTAAATCAGGAACGGGCAATCGTGGCAAATATGGCCAAGCTTATTTCTCTTGATGCACTGGCGTTATCTGAAGAAACACAATTTGCGTCCGAAGATCTTGGCCGTGCGCCCGAAGAAGAACGTCAAAAATACGCGATTGATTTCTTCATCAACCAATAGAAAGGAGAATAGACATGAAAAATTTGATTTATATAGGCGTCACCATCGCCGTTGTTGGTACCGGTCTGACCCACGCGCAGGCAGGTTCACTTGAAAATCTGGAAAGAGAGCGGGCCATTTTGGTTCAGACGATGCTTTCAGGAAATATCGATGTTCAAGAGCGACAGGTTAAGTTAGAGACCAGCGGTGTTCGCCTTGTTGATCTGGAAAGAATGGTTCTACGTGACAAAAGCCTAAGCGGAAAAAATACCTCCATGGTGCAGGCAGCTTTTCAGAATTATGACCTGACATTTTTGGTTCATGCTTCTGTCGAAAAAGGCCGTTTCGTAACTGATCATTGGCTGCAAAGTGTCGGGCTTTCTACACAAACGTTAGTAAATGCCCGTATGGGACGACGTTGAGATGGACGGGCTTCTAAAAAATACTCGGCATTTGGCACAGGCAGCTAGTTACTTCCTCGGGTTTGTGACTATCGCTGCCGCTGCCTCCGTTCTGTTGTTTTCCAAGGACCCCTTAGATCTTGCCAGTTGGGCGTTGAACGTTCTGGGATTGTCTTTCGTTTCAATGTTGAGCGTATTGGTTTTTCTCTCCGTCTTCAGCCTTATTCGTCTGCGAAAAGCTGAGGAACATGACAGAGAATACTGGCTGGAAATGGGGGTTCAATCGGCTAACGGCGTTACGACGTTAGCCCTGACATTTACTTTGCTCGGTATAAGTCTTGGTATTGGTAGTCTTGCAGGCCAGGAACTTACCCCCGCAACCGTTCAAGCAGTTATCCGCGAGGTTACTGCGAATTTCAGTCTGGCATTTATGACAACCGTCATTGGATTGCCGATTTCGGCCCTTTTGCGTTCCATTTTAATTATTTCTGGGGCGGAACAAAAATCCGTGACACCGGTTTCCTCTCCCTCATTTAAAAAGGAAAATGGTTATGAAATTTTTGATGTTTAATTTGGTCGTTGGCGCAGCACTCATTTTTCTGTTCACCAGCGACAAAGCCGCATATCAATCCGTGGCGGAAGACACCCACAATACCGTTCAGGAGTTGAAGGGAAAAGCACAAGAAGTTGTCGTTCAAATCAAGCCCACCGACCAGCCACGAATGAGGCAACCTGACAAAGCGGCTTCCAAATCTGCGGAATATGAGAATGCTGTTGCATATGTTCCTGTTGCTGGAGTTCCAGATGATTTAACCAGAATGGCGGATGCCCTTGAGGAGGAGGAATCTTCCAATATTGCGGAGGTAACGGATCTTGATCTAGCCGAATTGTCGCCTGATGTAGCAAAGCGGCGTGAGCAAATACTGGAACCGGCAGGTTCAGCGGACGTAGCAACCAAATTTACCATTGAGACGCGGGAAAACAGACAGGAAGAGCTTCAGTCTCTGTCCGAAGAAATGGAGCTGTTTTCAGCAGAAGTATCTGTGCAATGAATATGCTTAAGGGAAGAACTATGACCGAAAAGGCGTCAATGTTTGTGACTGCCATTATCGGCGCTGCAATAATATTTCAGGTTCTTCCCACGCTTAATCACACCCCTTTAGTGAAACCAACAGCGCCTGAAGTTCCAGTTCCTGAAACGCCACAGAAGGTGAGAACGATGACAGTGGTTATTCTTCCGCCACCACCGCCGCCTCATGCGCCTTCTCCGAAGGTTTTACCGCCTAAAATTATCTCGCCTACAATAACAGCACCGAAACAAAAACCTCCTGCTGCGAAACCTGAGAAAGAGAAGCCGCGCGTTGAAAAGCCATCTCTGAAGTTGACTGAACCGACGCAAATATCTGTGAAAATAGAAACAACAAAAGAGGACGCGGTGAAGGAAGGACGGGTACTGTTGAAGTTACTGGAAACAGGCAAAGGGCCTGATGTTGAAATCGCTTGGCCCGAACGTTCCGATCAAAAGCGAAAATTATTCGAAGCGTTTGAAACTTGCTTGGGCCTACAAACGGGCTTGATGACGAAATTAGGAACGATTTATGTTGCTAGTGGGCGTCGTGGGCATCCCAAAAAAATTAACCCCGATAGAACAAGTTTGTTTTTAAGGCAGAGTACAGGTGCCCTTCCGCCCAAGGAAATCAAACAACATGCCGCTATTCGGGCGTACCATTCTCTGAGTGGAGGTGAGCCCGTCCGACTATTTGCGCGGGTCGTTGATGCGGCGTTGCTTGGAGGGCTCTTTCAATTGGTTCCAGCCAAAGTCAAAAGTGGCGTGCGTGTGAGAGGTCAATATGGCTTAAAGGCGGGTGCGATTACCATTGAGCGGATCTCCGTAAACGGCGTGAAGCAGAAGGGGAAAGTCGAAATTCGAACTAGCCTCTTAGGGTTATGCCGGTGAGTTTACCACACCGGCATTTGTGAGCCTTGCGTTTACTCTAGGCGAATTTGGCGGCTGCTTTCACTTTTAGATACTGCAAAATAAAGATAGGGAGCATCAGAACTGCGCCAGCGGCCATTGTTGCAAGTCCGGGTGCAATGAAAAGCAACGAAACCAGTGCTACCCAGATACGCTCGTACTTGCTGAGCGGTGTGAGCAAGTAGCCTGAAAAAGAAACCCCCAAAAGACCGATACCTGCCATAGCGCCAGCAAGCGTGATCGAAAATGCCATCCAAGTGAACCCTTCCGTTACAAGAAGGAGAGCTGGCGAATAGACAAAAACAAACGGAACCAATGCTTTTGCGATACCAAGACGGAATGCTGTATTTCCTGTCTGAAATGGATTGGATCCGGCGATCCCCGCCGCCGCATAGGCGGCCAACGCCACGGGCGGTGTAATATCCGCCAGCACTCCATAATAAAAGACGAAGAAGTGAGCGACCAATGGTTCTACACCTAACTGCGCGAGGGCAGGGCCTGCAACGGCAACCAAAATGATATAAGTGGCAGTGGTTGGAATACCTGCGCCCATCATGATGCAGGCGATGGCAACCAGAACCAGCGAGAAGAACAACGCCCACTGCGGTACTTCAAAAAAGTTGAACGGCCAAGTGTTGCCAAATATTGCACCGATATCGGTTGCCGTTTGAACAACTACATAGCCCAAGCGAAAACCAACACCGGTGAGTGTAACAACACCAACAATGATCCCCACGCAAGCAGCCGCAGCGCCCACAGCAATCGTGTTTTTAGCACCGGCACCTAATGCGTTCCATAAATCGCGAAGTGTCAGCCTATTGGTCGGGTTGAGAACACCGACGACCACGCAAGCAATGATGCCATATACAGCAGCAAAATCGGGCGTGCGACCTGTCAGGATGAAAGTTACCAAAACAATCAGCGGGATAATCGACATCCAATGTTGTTTGAGAACCAAAACCGCATCCGGGAGCTCTTTAGCTGTTAGACCTCTAAGGCCAAGTTTCTTGGCTTCCAGATGCACCATGATGAAGATGCCGAAATAATGCAGAAGTGCTGGAAATAGCGCAGCTGCCAAAACATCGCGGAGCGGTATTTCAAGATATTCTACCATGATAAACGCAGCAGCGCCCATGACCGGCGGTGTTATCTGCCCGCCAGTTGAGGCAGTGGCTTCTACCGCACCCGCAAAATGAGGGGGGTAGCCGATTTTTTTCATGGCGGGAATGGTAAGGGCGCCAGTTGTTACGGTGTTGGCGATAGAAGAGCCTGAAATGCTGCCCATAAAGGCGGAAGCGCAAATCGCGACTTTCGCAGGACCGCCCGTGTAGCGGCCGGCGATCACCATAGCAAGGTCGATAAACAATTGACCAAGCCCGATGCGTGTTGCCAAGACTCCGAACAAAATGAACAAGAACACATACTGGGCCATGACACCGATGGCGACACCGTAGATGCCCTGATTGGTCATGTAGATGTGGTTAATCAGCCCAAGCCAGCTGGTTCCACCGTGCTTGAGCGCGCCGGGAGCGAGTGGGCCGAATAAGGCAAACAGAATAAAGATAATGGCAATTATCGGGAGTGTTGGTCCGACAGCTCTGCGGGCCGCTTCAAGAGTTATCAAAAGCAGAACCGATCCCATGAAGACGTCAAACTGGGACGGATTTCCAACCCGCTCTGCAACCACCTCAGGCGGGAGAAGGGGGAGGTATAATGATGCTGCAACAGCGAGTAGTCCAAGCGCTGCATCAAGGATGTTGATGCCGCCAATGCGATACCAGACGGGCTCTGGAAGGCGGGTGTCTTTTGCACGTAAAAACGAAAATAGAAAGAAAACCAAGCCAAGAACGAATGACAGATGGATACCACGGTGGAGTAATTCACGCACCAGCCCAAAACCGGAGGCGTAGAAATGATAGACGGACATGGCCACAAGGAATGCGGAGATGACAAATGCGATTTTTGGGCCAGAGGCTCGAAACGCTGTTTCAGGATCGAATTTTCGTTCAATCTCGCTGAGCTCTTCTGCAGTTGGTTGGTCCGCGGTCATCGTATTTTCCTGTGTCCAGTTGGGACTGTAGTGGCAAACATAAAAAAACCCTGAGTGCACTGCACTCAGGGCTGATAAACAGGTTGATTACTTAATCAAACCAATTTCTTTGTAGAATTTCGCTGCACCGGCGTGCAAAGGAACGCCAACACCTGCAAGAGCAGTTTCTGTAGTGATTGTCTTGCCTTTTGCATGACCTACATCAAGAAGTTTGCGAGACTCTTTGTTCCAAAGTGCTTTCGTGATGTTGTAAATCAGATCATCATCCTGTTTTGCACTTGTGTACCACTGAGCGCCCACTGCAACAGTATTAGTTTCGCCCACACCATTGTAAGTTCCTGCTGGAATTTTACTTTGTGAGAAGAAACCATATTTGCTGGCAAGTGCCGCCGCGCCGGAACCTGCGATAGGAACCAGTTTGATGTCTGCAGCGGATGCAAGTTCAACAAGTGAGCCTGTAGGGTAACCTGCGACAACAAAGAACGCATCGATTTTGCCGTTTCGAAGAGCTTCTGACGCTGCGCCGCCTTTAAGGGCTTCAGCAGTGACGTCTTTGGTTGAAAGGCCGTTGGCTTCGAGAATAAGTTTTGCGTCTACATATGTGCCTGAACCGGGCTCATCAAGAGAAACGCGTTTGCCTTTCAGATCCGCAACAGAATTAATGCCGCCATCTTTCAAAGCAACCAGATGAATATGCTCTTCAAACAAAGCTGCAATTGTACGCAGTTCTTTGGCAGGTTTTTTGCCTTCCATAGTGCCTGTGCCTGTATAGGCCCAATAGGCAACGTCTGATTGTGCAAAGCCTGAGTTACGTAAGCCGGAAATAATAGCATTTACGTTATCAACTGATCCGCGTGAAGAGACGGCTGATGCAATCAAACCATCCACACCACAGCTGCCGCCTTTACCGCATTCCCGTGACCCTGGTGGTTTGGAGATTGCGTTCGCAATAACACCGCCAACTGGATAGTAGGTATAGGCTGTGCCGCCTGTTCCAATTGTGAAGAATTTAAGATCTTGTGCAGATGCTGCCAGTGTAATACTGCCAGAAATCGCAACAGCTAGCGCCGCAATTTTTGCAGCTTTTACCATTAATTTCATGTTGTTACTCTCCCTGTGAGTTCCTAAAATTTGTGCGCGTCCTATTTTAATGTCCAGACGTATCGCACCGCTTGTTCCTGCGGGCAGGATAAACACGCATATTTTATCAGTCTGATTTTACGGGATTTGAGTCAAATCGAAATTCAAATTTCGCCGTAACTTTAAAACATCGAAAATGTATGTAAACAAACGTTCAGGTTCTTTGTAACTTTTTTAGAGAGGAAAGTCTCACACTTTTTCGGATATAGGTAAATCGCACCCGCATTGAAAGTAGAGTGAAGACAAATACCGATTAAACGTGGTGTTGATTGACACACAATAATTCATGTTTTCCGACTTTAAAATACCAATAGTGGAGGATTTGTTTCTATTGTACTTTCTGGCACAGTAAATTTCATTTTATAGGCTTGAGTTGAATGATTTCGAAGGCATCTGTTTTTGAAAGTTTTAAGTGGGCGATTCCGTTTGTCTTCGCGAATTTCAAGAGCTGCCTTTTTATAGGGTTGCTTTATTTAGCATGGATGGTTGCTCTTGCGCTTGTTCCGTGGCTTAATTATTTGGATTGGGAATACTCCTTAAACAGTTATATCTGGCCGATTGCCTTTGCCCTATTTGCGGTGCCTTGGCATTATTTTTCAGCTGGAGTATCTCTGGATATCCGGCAATTAGTACCTCACAAATTGAGCATTGGAGTGATCAAATATATCGTTCTCATTTTTGTTTTAATCTTATTGGACAAAAGCGCTGGGAAATTACTGTATTTAGCATTCGAGAATAGTGCAGTTCGCGTTCAATCTTCTCCTTACCTTTTCACTCTCTTCGGATTGCTCATTAAGGTTTTGGTACTTACCGTAGGTTTTGGCATCTGTTCTGCAATCGCTCTGGGTGAGAGCCTGAGTTTAAGCGATTTTGTGTCAAAGGTACGTGCAGC
Organism: Alphaproteobacteria bacterium 46_93_T64; assembly: GCA_002163135.1. Taxonomy (GTDB): domain Bacteria; phylum Pseudomonadota; class Alphaproteobacteria; order Sneathiellales; family Sneathiellaceae; genus Sneathiella. The sequence continues at coordinate 33,946 of MAAN01000013.1, read as the reverse complement.
AATAGTCCCCCTTCTAATTGTTGTGGTTGCTTTCTACCTAATCATGGCCATGCTGGACTATATTCTATTGGGAGTTTTTTATCCGCACATCGAAAATATGTTGATATTGGATAGCGAGATTTTCAATTTAGCGCTTTTTAAAAGTTACCTTGTGATGAAATTATTCTTTAAATTCATTGGGCTGGCAATTCTCATTTCAGCATCGACATTTTATTTCAAAAAAATGTTAATTTCGAAGAAAAGCAGGTTTAGTGAAGACTGAAGTCCGGGCGGCGGCGTAGGTCGCCTCTCAGAAGTGACGCTAATGGAAAAATTTAGATGAATAATGTTCCAATAAGAATAATAATCACCACAGCAAATACAATTGTTCCGGCACCAATACGTTTATCTGGGATAAAAAGGTTTTCATGTTTTAGCTTGGGGTTGTTTTTAACTTCCAGATTTTTCAGTCTCTGAAGTTCCAATTCAAAGTCGGCATTTTGGTTGCCCTGATGCAAGTTACTCTCCTATATGTGGAATTAGTCAAGCAATCGTAATTTCTCATATTTTTTGAATATTTTGATCTTTAAGCGTGAGCCGTAGAGACCGCATTCGAAGTGGATAGAAGTTTATCCTACAGTTTGAAGATATATCAAGGGCGAACAATCGTCCATCCAGCTTTGTCTAGTTCCATCAGGTTAACAACGCATGCGGGGACGGTTTAATTCCGTGTTTTCGGCCAAGGGAATTTGACAAAGCCAGCCAAGCCGCCGAAATGTGAATTGTCAGCCAATCTTGCTATTTCTCTGATCGCTAACATATTGTTTTAAGGCTCTGTAATAATGTGGGTCAGGACTTAAACGTTGTGTGCGGTTGATCAGTTTCATCGCCGTGAAGTTTAGTATTCCTGCCCATGTATGGGAGATAGGGATATGGTGATGGCCAAAGACATGGGTGCAACAGAAGAAAATCATATTTTACCAGATGTTCGTAAGATTAAAATATCGGATGTAATTGTTGCGTTAAAAGGGGGGATCGCAGATTTTAATCAAAAGCCAACCCATTATCTTTTTCTGATAATTACATATCCCATATTGATGATTTTGATTGCCCGTACAGCGGCTGGTTATGATGTATTGCCCATGCTTTTCCCAATAATAGCTGGATCAACATTGCTTGGACCGGTTGCAGCCTGTGGGATGTATGAGCTTAGTCGCCGCATGGAAACAGGACAAGACACAAGATGGACACATGTCTTTGATGTTTTTAAGTCACCCTCCATACTGGCCATTATCACACTTGGTGTCATACTTGGCTCGATTTTCATAATGTGGCTTGCTGCCTCCGAAATGATCTACGCGCACTTTTTCGGGAATGCGGTTCCCTCTTCGATCGGAGGGTTCATTGAAGATGTTCTAACCACGTCTGCTGGTTGGGGAATGATTGTTGCCGGTGTCGGTGTTGGGTTCATATTCGCTGCGATTGTTCTCACAATCAGTGTTGTCTCCTTTCCGTATCTTTTGGATCACAAATCGGGCCCCATGATAGCGCTAATGGTCTCTGTTAAGGCGGTTGCCGCAAATCCAAAACCAATGGCGTTCTGGGGATTGATTGTGGCGGTTAGTCTCTTTCTAGGTGCGTTACCGGCATTTTTGGGTCTCGCTGTTATCATGCCGGTACTAGGCCATGCGACTTGGCACCTATACAGAAAAGTAGTGGTTTCTTAAAAAATCAAAAAAAAACTACGCTTTGCCAACAGAATTTAAGAGTGGCTCTGAGTATAATTTTGCCTGTCTCCGTTCCCCCAATATTTCGATTTCTACCTCAAGACCCTCTTCAATAAGGGAGACAGGAAGGAAGCCAAGGGCCACTGATTTCTGCACGTAATGGGCATATCCACCTGAAGTGACAAAACCCACTACTTCGCCCGAATGCCAGATAGGCTCGTCCCCCCAGACATCCGCATTATTTGCGTCAACAATGAAGCTACAGATTTTCCTCTCCGGCCCTTTTTGTTTTTCAGCGGTAGCCGCAGATTTTCCAATAAATTCCGCCTCTTTTTTATAAAGGACAAAGCGATCCATTCCGGTTTCAGCAGGAAGATAATCTGGCCTAAATTCCCGGCCCCAAGAACCAAAGGATTTCTCAAGGCGTAAACTCATCATGGCACGCATGCCAAAAGGTTTGATGTCGAATTCTGCACCAGCGTCCATTAGAGTTTGATATAAACTGACCTGCTCTTCCGCCGTTACGAAAATCTCAAATCCTAAATCACCCGTATAGGATACCCGCTGAACCAAAGCGCGGCAGCTTCCAATATCCAACTGTTTGACGTCTAGAAACTTGAAATTCTCGAGGGAAACATCTTCAAAAGTAACGCGTGATAAAAGCGCCATCGCCTTTGGGCCCGCTATTTGAAAACCTAGCCGGGATGTTGAAATATTCGCAAGGGTGACAGAGCCATCATCAGGCAGATGCGAGCGGAACCACCGCATGTGAACTGCCTGCATATGAAAAGATGCCGTTACCATAAATTCTTCTTCAGAAAGGCAAGAGACTGTGAAATCACCGATCAATTTTCCGCGTGGACTGAGCATGGGGTTCAAGGCCATGCGTCCCGGTTTTGGAATACGGCCTGCCATTATGTAGTTCAACCAGTCACGAGCACCTTGGCCTGTGATTTTGTATTTTCCAAAATTATGTACCTCGTTAATACCAACGGATGTTCTTACCGCGCGGCATTCGGCACCAACAGCGTCAAAAGCATTGCTTCTGCGGAAACTTGGCGTTTCGTGTAGGGGCTCATTTTCAGGGGCAAAATAATTCACCGCTTCCATCCCGTAGCCGGCTCCAAATACGGCGCGCTGTTCTTTCCAAGCGCCATAAACAGGTGTTGTTTGATGCGGGCGGCAAACGGGTAATTCTTCGTTGGGGTAGGAGACAGAAAACCGGCGTTGATAATTTTCGCGTACCTTGGCTCGAGTGTAACCGGGTGTAATCCAATCCCCAAAGCGGGCCACATCCATGGCATGTACGTCGCGAGAGGGTTCGCCTTCAATCATCCATTCTGCCAGCGTAAGACCCACACCGCCACCTTGCGAAAAGCCTGCCATTACGGCGCAAGCTGACCAAAAATTACGAAGACCCGGAACGGGGCCAACCAGAGGATTACCGTCAGGTGCAAACGTGAACGGACCATTTATTATTGTTTTGATGCCGGAACGTTCTAGAATTGGGAAACGTTTGAACGTAAAATCCAATGAGGAACTGATGCGATCCAGATCATTGTTAAGCAGTTCGTGTCCAAAATCCCAAGGTGTTCCCTTTTCTGCCCAGGAAGTGCAATTTTGCTCATAAAATCCGATACAGATGCCTTGGCCTTCTTGCCGTAGATAACTCTCACCCTCAGGATCCATCACATGAGGGAGTTCGCGGCCAAGCGCTGTTATTTCCGGAATGTCTTCAGTGATCAGATATTGATGCTCCATTGGATGCAGGGGCATATATACACCCACCATCTCACCTACTTCGCGTGCCCAGAGACCGCCCGCATTTACGACATGTTCGGCGACAATAGTGCCGTTCTTTGTCACAACCTCCCATGAGCCGTCTTCTTGCGGGTTTAACTCTAGCACTGGGTTGTGCAAGCTGATTTCCGCACCGGCCATTTTTGCAGCCTTGGCGTAGGCGTGGGTGGTTCCGGAGGGGTCAAGATGTCCATCAAGTGGATCGTAAAGAGCCCCAATTACACCGTCGACATTAGTTATGGGGGAGAGTTTTTTGATCTCTTCCGGACCAACTATTTCGGTATCCAGGCCCATATAACGATGTTTGGCTCGTTCAGCTTTCAGGTAATCCATGCGCTCAGGTGTGGTGGCAAGGGTCAGCCCACCCACATGATGCAGGCTGCATGATTGCCCTGTAATTTCTTCAAGTTCTCGGTACAGGCGGATAGTGTAGCCCTGCAAAGCGGCCATGTTGGTATCTGCGTTTAAGGTATGAAAGCCGCCTGCTGCGTGCCATGTCGATCCAGATGTTAGCTCGGATCTCTCAACGAGCATGACATCGTTCCAGCCCAATTTGGTAAGATGATATAGCACGGAGCAACCAACCACTCCGCCCCCGATAACGACGACGCGTGTATGAGTTTTCATTTACTGTGCCCCAATGTACCTAACAAAATGTGTAGACGTTTTTGCATTTGCTTAAAGATCCCCCTCGACACCGCCCTCGGAAATTCGTTGCGCAACAAAGGCATCAATTTCTTCTTTTCGCGCGGGATCTAGTTCCGGTTGTTGATACTCTTCCAGTATCTTTTTGTAGAGGGTGTTCGCACGTTCGGTTGCGGTTTTGCTGCCCGCTTCTTCCCAGCTTTCAAAATTTCGCCAATCAGACACCATTGGCGCATGGAAAGCGGTCGCATAGCGATCCAACGTGTGCTGTGTTCCAAAGTAATGGCCGCCTGGTCCAACATCTGCGATGGCGGATAAACCAAGGTCGGCATCTGTGATTTTGGGGGGAGTAAGGAACTTCACCATCATCTGTAGCATTTCGGCATCGATGATCAGTTTTTCGAAGGACGCACATAAGCCACCCTCCAGCCAGCCAGCGCCATGCATGATCATATTTGCTTGCCCGGTTATGGCGGACCATATGGACATCTGGCTTTCATAGATGGCTTGCGCATCGACACAATTTGACGCATTGGCATTTGAAGAACGATAGGGAATATCTATTCTTCGCGCCAGCTGGGCACCGATCAGTGAGGCTTGTGCATTTTCTGGGGTTCCGAAGGCTGGAGATCCTGATTTCATATCAACGTTTGATGTAAACCCGCCATATGCCACAGGGCAACCGGGGTTAAAAAGCTGAAGCAGGGCGATGCCAGCAATTGCTTCAGCATGCTGTTGGGCTAATGCGCCCGCAATTGTTACCGGCGCCATTGCCCCTGCCAAGGTAAAGGGCGTAATGATACAAAGTTGATTATGGCGCGCCATTTCAAAAGCGCCGTCGATCATAATGCCATCCAACCGTAGGGGTGAAGACGTATTGATAATCGTAAACAATCTGATTTTACTGTCGAACTCCTCCCATGTTTCGCAACCATGGGCGATGCGAGTTATGGTAAGGGCGTCTGTAATCCGCTCCTTTCCGAGAGAATAAGCATGGTAGACTTTGTCCGTGAGGATAGCCATATCTGCGATGCAATTCAGATGCCGTGTCCGCGGAGGTAGGTCCACCGGTTCAACAGGGTATCCGGCAATAAAGTGAATGACATTTAGCGACTGGCAGAGTTTTAGAAATGCCCGATAATCCTTCTGATTTCCAACGCGTCTGCCGCCTTCGATATCACTCACATTCGGGGCTGAAGCAACTGAGCCAAAACTGATTTTTCCCGGTGAAAGATCCAGATTGTGCAGTGGATTTCGAGCATGAAGCATCAAGTTTTTGGGAGCAGTCGACAGCGCAGCTTTTATCACATCTCTGCCGATGCGAACCCGGTTTCCATCAACAATTGCGCCGGATCTGGCAAAAACGGCTCTTGCTTCTTCTTGCAGAATGTCGATGCCGACTTGTTCTAGAATATCATAGGCTGTGTCACAGATTTTATCAATTTGCTCTGCTGTCAGAATATCGAAAGGTTTGTACGGGTTTTCCACTTGCATCCACGGTATTTGCTGCAAAGTATCGCTGGTGCGCGCAGTACGTCTTTCGCGTCTTCTTCTGATTTTTTGTGACATCGCATATTTCTCCAGCGCCGGAATTGGTGAATTAGCTCATTGGCCCGAATTCTTGTTGAACGCACTGCATCCGTTCTTCAATTACACGGTAATCGATCAAATTTGTTTTTGCAAATCCCGTTAATAAAAGCGCATCCCGTGTTGTCTCGTTTAAGGCCATCATTGCATCAATTACAGCCATATGGAGTGTGTCACATTCGTTTGCTGAACGAGGTCGAGTGATATAAGGAAGGCCGGGGGTTGGAGGGGTTTTTCCGATGACGCGAAGATGACGAGACTCGGCTTCATGTCGCGTAGCATGTTTCCATGAAATGGCGTCAATCGCGGCGAAATCAGCTTTGCCTGAGGCAACGGCTTGAATAGATTGTCTATGGCTTCCACTTTTGCAAGATGCACCGAAGTGTGTTGCTGCATTTTCCATCAATGAGAGTGTATATTGAAGCGCGTAGTATCCGGATTGGGACGTGTTTTCATTATAAGCGTATTTTTTACCCTTCAAATCGTCCATCGAGCTCGCCGATGCATCTTTGTGCACGACGATTACACTGTAATAAGATCCTGCTCCGCATTCGATGTCATAAGCTGGAGTTCCAATGAGTGAGACTTTTTCTTTTAGGAACTTTACAAAAGGTAACCCGCACGTTTGAGACATCAGCAAGTGTTTGTCTTGCCAGATATCAAAATTTTCTCGATCCCGTTCTAGCCTGTTCGACGCGTTAAAACCTCGATCCCCAAGACTCGCTTTTAGAAGCGCGTGAAATTGATCTGTATGGCATTGCAATTCCGGCCAGTCATACATCGGCAGAGAGATATGTGGCTCATTCATGAGCGCTTAATCCCAATTTATTTTCGTCTTGGAATGTGGGGAAGGCTACGGGCTCCTTCGCAGAAAACGCATAAAGCTTGAATATTTCCCAGTAACTTTTGAAATAATACCCTTCGTTTAGAGCGAGTAATTTTTGGCGGTTCTTTCTAAACAATTTAGGAAGACGGTACCATGCAACAGCTGGATACGCATGATGTAGTGCATGAAGATTATTGTTCAGAAAAAGATAACTGAAAAATCCGGTATCTTCGATTATCACGCTGCGCGCGCGTAAAGACGTGTGAGCCTGATGTTCTAAGAAGGTACGTACCATGAGCAGTGAATAGCCGAAATAACAGCAAACAAAGTACACCCATACCGGCAAATTACTCCAATAATTAACAGCCTCTAAGATCAGTGCGCATGAAATGAGATGGAATACCCAATTTATGCAGCTGGAAAGATCCGCATTTCTGAATTCATAGAAGGCAAAACGGGTAAGATTTATAGCAGGTCCAATAAGCATGCGACCCGCCAATGTGTTATTGATAATAAATATTTTCTGTATCAATTTTGGCCTGTTCGCCCATTCATCAGGGTCTTGATAACAGCTTTCCGGATCTTCATAGGGAACCGCGAGGCAGGAATTTTGATGATGTTTGATATGGGCGGACTTGAACTGCAAATAAGGCAGAAATATCCCGATAGGTGCGAATACGAGAGTATTATTGAGAAGTTGCGACTTGAAGGGATGTCCGTGAATACATTCATGCTGCAAAGAGGAATGCAGAGTAATTAAGGGAACAAGTAAAATAACCTGCACGGCGATTGGTAGGTTTATAGGGTTCAGTAGTACAAATGCCAGAGCTGCATAACAAAACAAAATAAGAATGACGGTTCGCCATTCGGAACTTTCACTTAAACGCACTTTCATTCCTCTCAATACAATATACTATTAAGATGTTTGAGAGAAACATTATTGACAAGTATACAATTCGAATATTTTTATGAGAATTCGCTGCTTTGTTAAATTTTTGATACTTTAATGGACAAATGATGTGAATCCACAGCAGATACCAACAGATAGTTCGGATAAACGTGATATCGCTCAGGTTTTTCGCGATCGCATGGCCCTCTTAATTGCCAAACGTGGTTATAACTTAAGTCAGTTTTCGAAATCCGTTGGTGTTGATCGGTCAGCGCTCAGCCAATTCATGGCGCCAGACTCTACGCGACTACCAAGAGCGGAGACACTTTTTGCAATCGCACGTTCTTGCGGAGTGTCGCTAGATTGGTTGATGGGGCTGATTGCAACTGAAGGAGACACGGAGGACAGTGTTCCCACCGTTGAGACATTACGGATGTCAGGAGAGGAGGCCACCCAAAAACTTGTTGAGTGGCACCGAGAGGCTCAAGGATACAAAATTCGTTACATTCCAAGCACCATTCCAGATCTCCTCCGTATTGAGGAAGTGAGCGAGTACGAGTTCAAAAATTATAATCTGGATATTCGAGAAGCACAGGATCAACAAGCCCGAAGGCAACTGTCGGCAGCATCATATCCGGAAACTGATATCGAAGTTTGTATGCCCCTGCAAACGTTGGAGCATTTTGCGAAAGGTGAGGGAACTTGGAACGGACTGTCAATTGATATCCGGCGCAAACAGTTAGAGCATATGCTGGAACTGATTAGGGATTTCTATCCAACTTTTCGCCTGTTTTTCTATGATCAGCATTCCATCTACTCAGCTCCCTATACTCTTTTTGGACCGCTCCGCGCTGTAGTTTATCTTGGAAACATGTATTTGGTGGTTCATTCCGTCGAGCATATCAGGGCCTTAACCCAACATTTCGACGGACTGATACGTATCGCAAAAGTCGGTCCAGACCACGCCGAAGAACAGATCCGCACATTTATCAAGCAGCTCAAATGAAATGATAAAATTCGCTAATCACTGACATTCACAGTTGCTTTCATACCAAGGGCAGCATGCTCCAGAAGATGGCAATGAGATAACCATTCGCCAAGATCTGCGGGAACAATGCCAATGTCGAGAGAACCATCATAATCAAGAAGGGCCGTGTCTCTGAAATACGGCTCGTCTACAGGGATGCCGTCTCTGGCAAGGACTTTGAAAAATACGCCATGAATGTGAACAGGATGATAAAGGCCGGTTCCGTTGTTAAAGCGCATGCGGTAAAAAGTTTTGTTTTTTAGCTGCGTGATGTCGTGTTCGCCGAATATTTTTTCATTGATGGTAAAAGAGGTAAATCCTTTATCGGTCCACAGGAAATCCAGGTTAAACGAAGTGTTGAAATCAAACACAAAATCTGGAGCAATATTCAAAGCATTTTCCCATTTAGCCAGAGTTTTATGAACGGGCAGAGGGAAGGTTTTTGAGTTTTCTACGCGTCCTGAAACTATGATTTTAGCAAGTGTTTTCGGTCCTTCCTCAGCATCTCCACCCGCTTCTCTGTGGAAGAAACTGTTATCGATATTTATGGTCTTGTTTTCCATGTCCAACGGGATTTTCACATCAATATCGATCCGATTTCCGGGGACGATATCGAATGTGGTCACTCGTTGCGGCACGCCGACCAAATTCCCGTCTACGGCGATAATGGAGGCATTTAGGTTCGGGAAGGAAAGCCTGTAATTTCGGGCATTGGATGGATTGACCACACGAATTCTAATTCTCTCTCCCGCCCTAAATTTAAAGGTTGGTGTCCTATCTCCATTTATGGTGAGAATGTTTCCAAGCCGTCCCCCCGTATCTAGAAACTTCAGGCTAAAGCTGTCATCAACGCTGCCATCTTCTTCTGTCAATATGTCGTCAAGCATCCAGACGATATCTTGATCGTATCGTCCTTCATATTCATCTTCGACAATCAATGTGCCATAAAGACCACGTTCTATTTGTTCATGTCCGCGAACATGAGGGTGAAACCAATAAGTTCCAGCATCTTGCGGAATGAAATCATAGGTAAAGGATTTTCCAGGTTTGACCGGTGTTTGGGTTAAGAAAGGAACGCCGTCCATCGCATTAGGAACTCGGACCCCATGCCAATGAATGGTTGTGTTTTGAGGAAGCTTGTTAGTGAGTTTTACTTTAACGCGATCCCCTTTTTGAACGCGTAGAACGGGACCGGGTAGCTGTCCATTATATGCCCAGCGAACGGCCTTTTTACCGCCAAACTCAAGGGTCGTTGCTTCTGCAGTAAGATCAAAGGTTTTGGTATTGCCGGTTTTCTGCAGGCTCCCCAAGTATCGATCGAATTGAGCAACAAAGTCTGCCTTGGAGGAATTCTCTTGCGCACTTACCGTGGAGTTGAAGCTCACAAAAATATACGCAAATAAAATCAGAAGTCTGAACATGTTGCTGCCCCCAAGGCGTTTCTTAGAAGAGGCAGCGTAACGTGCCCATAATCAATCTATCAAGTATATAAATGGTGAATGTGATTACAGGCACGAATTTTCTATATTAAACCGACCCTTTTCCGGCCTTCATCAGTTTTGATAGAAAAGTCCGTTCCCGCAAATTCTTTCGCGTCTTGCGTGCAAAGCCATGCAACGGCGCGGGCAGGCCAATCTGCTTTGATGTGCACGGAGGGGTCCAACTGACTGATGGGGTTAATGCCTGAATGTCTGATAGACGTTTGCATATCGGTCGCCACGGTTCCGGGGCTTAAGCCCACAACTGTAATGCCATCTTCCCGGCATTCCTTATCTGCACATCGGGTGAGGGAGAGAACCGCAGCTTTGGTGGAACAGTAATGGCTCCATCCTTCCAAGGCACCCGTCGCAGCACCAGAGCTTATATTCACAATTACCCCACTTTTCTGGATTTTCATGACCGGAATTGCAGCACGGAGGCCATGATAAACCCCTTTGTAATTTACATCGACAACATGCCCCCACATTTCGGGGTCAGAGTCTGCAATTGTCGCGATGGGATCGATAATCCCTGCATTATTAACGAGTATGTCAAGATGGCCATAGGTAGAGACACAGAGATCAACAGCAGCTGACACATCCTTAAAAATTGAAACATCGCAGACGATTGTTTCGGCTTTTCCGCCGCCCTCGACGATGGTCGTTTTTAAGGCTTCAAGGTCGTTAATGCTTCGGGCCGCAAGGACAACGTTTACACCGTTTTTCGCAAGCTCAATTGCCGTAGCGGCCCCAATTCCTTTGCTTGCTCCGGTAATTAAAGCGACTTTTCCTGCGAGTTCATTCATGTAGATCTCCAAACCTTGTTTTTGTATGCCTGAGAAGCAATGTATATCGGGACTAAATAACACTAAAGATAGATAATCACCCTATAGTAATGCTGTGAAAGTATTTGCCAAATAAAGTTCGTGTTTCTTTTGATTCTTTAAACCAGAATTGACGTTTGTTGTATAAATGTAGAAACGAATTCTTATTAGTTTTGCTATACTAGTTTTGTATCCAGGGAATTACTAAAAACACTCAGAGAAATAAACTGTCAAATATTTCTAAAAAAAATCAACGGTATAACGAATTACGTCGGCTTCTCGACGCGGAACCGTTTAATGCCCAATTGCTGGCCCAAATGGCAGCCCTCCTATTTACAAGTGGCAGGATTGCAGAAGCGTTGCTGCACTTTATGCGAGCCACAGTACAAAGGTCTGATGATCCGGTTATTCTTATGAACATCGGATTTTGCCTGAGCTCGCTTGGTGTTCACCGTGAAGCCGTTCGTTATTTCCGTGCGACGTTGGATTTGGGGCATGAAAGCAAAAAGCTCATTGAAAAACTCATAGAGAGCCTTAGCCAGATCAATCGGATTGATGACGCAAATTCTTTATTGGAAAAATATCAAAATACGCCTCTTGCCACGCGGCGAATGCTATTGTCCTGTGCCGCTAACCTTCATTTGAAGGGTGATCTGGAAACAGCTAAAGAAGTTGTTGAGCGAGCCAGATTAAAAGAGCCAGAAAATGCGTTCACGCAAGTAACCAATCTAACTCTAGAAGCTGCTATTTCGAATGATGGTAATAGTAAAGTGGAACCGCGCAAACGCGTCGCCTTCCACCTTAATGAAGCATTCCATTTATCAATAATGAAGCCGATTTTCGACGCCCTTAAGTCAGAATATGAAGTCATCATGACGGCTGATCCGAACTGGATTAGAGAGTTTCAACCCGCTCTCATATTTGTGGCTAATCAACAAGCAAATAGTTTGCGTATGTTGGTTCCAGAGGCGAAATTTGTCTATACGCGCCATGGACTGATCAGTAAGAATTTTGTCTACAATGCGGCGAAACGTTGTGACTATGTATGTGTCAGCAGTAATGATCAACGTCAGCAATTTATAGAGCAAGGGAATTTCAGGCCGGATCAGGTGTGGGTCACTGGTTACGCGCAAATGGACGCTCTTTTCTGGGATAAAGAACTTCCAACGGGCTTGCCGCTTCGTAAGGAGCGCAAATGCATTTTGTACGCACCGACTTTTACCGGAGGATTAACCTCTCTTCCAATGGTCCTGCCGATACTCGACACTGAATTCTTTGAGAAATTGGGGGATGTTGATTTCGTCATAAAACCGCATCCGCTAACCTCTAAAGCCAATCCCGATTGGACGGTGAAGTTAAAAGAAATTGAAAAGCTTTTCCCGAACGTTCATTTAGTGGACGATGCCGGTGCAGATGTTGTTCCGCTTCTGAAACGAGCCGATTTGCTAGTTTCTGATGTTTCCAGTGTGATGTTTCAGTTTTTGGCTTTGGACAGACCCATTGTTGCCATAAATAATCCAGATCGATTTAAAGTCAAAGAATACGATCCGGTCGGAATTGAATGGCGTTGGCGTGATATGGCTGTCGAAATCGGTGATATGGCAATATTGGGAACGACGATAAATGAATGTTTGTCTAATCCCTCACTAAAGAGCGCAGAAAGGGCTTTGTACCGTGCGTCGCTTTTTGGCTCCTTAACCGATGGCAAGACAGGCCCGCGTACTCTGAAATATGTACGGGAAATTCTGCCCGGCAAGGTAAGGGCTCTTGATGACTAGTCACTCGAATATAAGCACGATACTGCTTGCCGCAGGATCTGGTGACAGGGTTGGCGGAAACGCTAAAGCTTTTTTGAAAGCGGGGGGCGCGACCTATCTGTCGCGCTTGGTGAGCTTGTTTGCAGACTATTCTGGTCAGATCATTGTTGCGCTTTCTGAGGCGGAACTTGAGGCGCTGGACGATTTACATATTGCACTTCCTTGCCAATATATAGTTGGCGGAAAAACAAGGCAGGATACGATTGAGTTAGCAGTCCCTCATTGCAGCGGCTCTAATATTCTGGTGCATGATGTTGCAAGGCCATTTGTACCTTCTGAGGATATCCTGAATTTGATAGAGGCCGTAAAAACATGTGCCGCAGTAACGCTAACATCTCCCATAAAAGTACGGGATTCGCTCACCTATGTGGAAAACGAATTTGTATCAGTGCCAGTGGCCCGAGAGAATTTGTATGCTCTAAAAACCCCACAAGCGTACCAAACTAACGTGTTAGTAGAGGTTCTATCGCTTGCAAAAACTAATAAGTGGCGCGAAGCCAGTCTTGTGCCATTATGCAAAAAAGCGAATATTAGTGTTAAATGCCTTGTAGGGTCGAAGCGAAATATAAAAGTAACCTATCCTGAAGATGTTTTGTTGATTGATGAGATGCTGAACGCTATGGGGACAAATAGGCTCGATGAATAAGTTGGATCTGGGTACAGATAGGTCACCGGAAACTGAACATGTTCTCATCGTCGGAGCAGGTGCGATTGGGCGAGGTTTTTTGGCTCCTTTGCTCGTGAAGCGCGGTTTTAAGATCCATTTTGCAGATCAGGCGACAGCTCTTATACAAAAATTCCAACAGCGACCCGAAAACACCTATGAAAGTGCGATTGCATTAATAGACGGCTACGTCCTGCAACAAGTACCGTATGAGCGCTGTTATGCCATGGAAGAGGTGGAGGAGATCTTACCAAAGATCAATTATATTATCTTTTGTGTGGGTATTCGAGAACTCGAAAGCGCGGCGTCGGTTATTTGGTCCAAATTGCATAAAAAGAACTCTTTGAAGGCCATCTATTCAGTGGAAAATGACTATAATTCTGTCAAAATTTTAAAAGATGCCTTTTCCAAATTTGACAGCATCTTTTTTGGTGTTCCGGATGTGATTACAAGCTCGGCGGCGCCAGCAGAACTACAACAGATTGATCCGCTTTGTGTGGTTTCGGAAATTGGCGAGTTGTTTCTTGAAGGTCCTTATTTGAAAACGGCTGAAGAGACTTTTTCTGATACTTATGTTCGGACCCATTGGATCTGTAAGAAATATCTCCACAACACCCCCCATGCCGCCATTGCTTATCTTGGAGCAGAAAAGGGGCATGAATATATACATCAGGCGTGCAATGACCCTGATATCGAAGGCGTTGTCACAAGATTGATGGACAGCATTAGCTATCTGCTACACGGAGAATATGCACTGGATCAGGAGTTTCTGTCTGCTTATCGTGTCAAAGAGCTTAAACGATTTAAAAACAGCCGACTTTATGACCCCATTTCACGAGTGGGCCGAAACCCTGAAATTAAACTACAGGCTGGGGAGCGCATTGTTCATTTGGCAAATCTGCAGACTCTATATAAGCAGCCCACCCAAGACATCAGCCGCGTTATCGCCGCCGCTTTGAATTATGCCGACTGTGATCTGTTTAATGCGAAAAAACAGGACCTCAGTAGAGCCGAATTGTTGGAGGATGTTTGCGGCATTTCTAGCGATACACTACTGGGTCAACAAATACTGGAAAGTGCAATTATTTATTCGTGATGTGTTTGCAATTGCGGCTCGTCATTCAGATTGATATGGTGCGCGCAATCAGGCCAGTATTTTGAAAACGGGCCCCAGTTAAACTCTACATAGGTAAAGCAGATGACTATTGATAGTGAACTACAGGCACGAAGCGAAAATAAGTGCGAGCTATGTGGATCAACAGAAACCTTAAGTGCTTTCGAAGTCACGCAAGCGCCGGATACTTCTTCCGAAAGTTCTGCATACCTCTGTACTACTTGTCAGGATCAAATAACGACCCCAGCGACAGCTGATACAGCTCATTGGCAGTGCTTGAGCGAAAGCATGTGGAGCGAGGCCGCTGCGGTTAAAGTGCTAGCATGGCGGATGCTTCGCTACTTGCGAAGCGAGAGCTGGGCACAGGATTTACTCGATATGCTGTATCTTGAAGACGAGGTACTTGCATGGGCGGAAGCGGGTGAAATGGAGCGAGCGGACAGTGGCGATGTGCAGCATATGGATAGCAACGGCGCAGCATTGTTAGCTGGTGATACTGTGGTTCTTATCAAGGATCTAAACGTTAAAGGCGCAGGCTTTACAGCAAAGCGTGGCACAGCCGTGCGCGGGATATCTTTAGTTCCTGACAATGCAGAACATATTGAAGGCCGGATCAATGGTCAGCAGATTGTGATTTTGACAAAGTTTGTCAAAAAATCAGGCTGATCACATATAAACAAACGTCTTCTTGGGATCAAAAACAAGGTCATGATTAGCAGCCATTAGGCGTAATTTGTCTTTGCTAATAGGGCTGTAGAAATCTTTTCCAACATGTTCGTAGACATTTTCTTTTGATAAATCGGCTACGTTTTTATTCTCTACCCGGCGGACTGAATGATAGGGGCGGTTCCCTATATATACTCGTTTAGCGGCATTATTATGCTGCCAGATGCCTTTTCCCCTATGTTCTGGTGGAACACTTAGCCAGCAGGATTCTAAACTATACGGATTACACATCCGGGGCTCGCCTGCGCATTCAAATAAATGTTTGAGGTAGCTGGTCCGGGGGCGGAGAAGAGCACTAACTCCGACGATAGTATTACCAATCATGCTGATTATGAGCGCATCAGTATAGGGAAGGCTATGTTCTACCCGATGTGCGTCAGCTTCCCCGCCTGCCGCTACCATCTCGATAAACGTTTTTATCGTTTTTTCTGAGCAGTCTTGAGGACGACGAATAATTGTTCGTAAATCATGTGCGTTTTCAGACACTAACTGTACCTCAATTTCTTAGATGGATCAAAAACAGGGTCGTGATTAGCAGCCATTAATCGCAGCTTATGCTTGCTGATAGGGCTGAAAAAATCCTTGCCGACATGTACATACTCTTGTTCTTTTGATAGATCCGCGACACTCTTATTGGCGACGCGGCGTATCGTGTGGTATGGCCTGTCTCCGATGTAGTCGAGCTTGGCAGAGTTATTGTGACGCCAAACTCCTTTGCCGCGGTATGCTTCAGAAACACTAAGCCAACAAGATTCAATACTGTAGGGGTTGCTCATCTGTGGCTCACCAGCACATTCAAAAAGGTGTTGAATGTAACTTGTTTTCGGCCTGAGGAGAGCCCCTACTCCTATGATGGTGTTTCCAAATCCGGTGAAAATTAAAACTTCTGAATAAGGAAGACTGTATCGAACCCTGTGTTCCTCTGCCTCCCCGCCAGCTGCTACAAGTTGGACGAATTTTTCTTTCATCTTTTCTGAGCAGTCTTGCGGCCGCAAAACAATAGTGCGTAAATTTTCGATATTTTCAGTCACTAGCAGTATTTCATCTTTTTCGAAGGATCAAAAACTGGATCATGATTTTTTACGATCAAACAAAGTTTATCGTCACTTGTATCAGCATAAAAATCTATTCCTGCCTGAGAATACCCCATGTTTTTGACTGGATCAGAAACCAATTTGTTGTCTGCGCGGTGAAGTGCATGAGTAGGCCTGCCTTCGGTATATTCTGTTCTAGCTTTAAAGATGCTGGACCAGGCGCCGACCCCGCGATATTCAGGTTTCACACATAACCAGCAGGCTTCGAGACTAAGGGGATTATACATTTCAGGGACACCTGCTTTTTCGAACAGATGTTTATGAAAATTGGCGTTTGGATAACGCAGGCAACTCACACCAATGATTTGTTTTTCTAATACGGCAAAGAATAGCATATCTGCCGAAGGAACCCCGCGCCTCAGATTAGCAACTGGTACTTCTCCACCGATCAGGACAATATCAATAAAATTCTGAAGTAACTTAGGAGCGCAATCAATCGGCCTACGCAATATGGTTTTGACGTCTGGTTTTTGATCGCTCAATTTTTATCTCCATTATGGAAAATCGATATTTTACTTACTTTGTATCGTACTAACGGAATGATAAAGGCGAATTTCTAAATAAATCGTTTTCATAGAAATTCGCCCTATGGTTTAAGCTGCGGAAGGGTCGCTCTAGCGTCCCTTCCAGACAGGTGGACGTTTTTCAACGAATGCCTTGCGGGCCTCTCGGCTGTCTTCTGATCCAAACGCTACAGCCATTGCATCCAAAGCCGTTGGCGGAACTTGTTTGAAATCCATACCTTCCACTCGATACATGAGTTCGCGAGAAATTTTGAGGGCAAGCGGTGACATGCTCGCAATTTTTTCAGCCAGTTTGAATGTTTCTACTCTCAACTCAGCTCTTGGAACCATTTGAGTAATTAGACCAAGCCGTTCAGCTTCGTCAGCCTTAATAGGGTCACCTGTAAAAATTAGACGCGCGGCTTTCATGCGACCAATGAGCTTTTGCAAATGCCATACATGCATCCCCGGAGGGGAAGCTAGATTTGGAACGCCGGGGTAACCAAAATCGGCGTCGTCGGAGGCAATAATCATATCACATGCAAAAGCAAGGGTGCAGGCCCCTTCGCGGGCGTATCCATGAACAGCCGCGATAATTGGTTTGGATAGGTTTCGAACGCGTTCCGTGGTTTTGATATAGAAAAGGCTCAGAAAATCTTTCATTTCGGTTGGTCCAAAAGATTCCAGAAATTTGAGATCCACGCCACCTGATAATCCTTTGCCATTGCCCGATAGAATAATAACCCGAACATTTGGATCATTATCAGCCAGATCCAACGCTGCTAGATATTCATATGTGAGTTCATAATCAATCAAGTTAAGCGGCGGGCGATCTAATGTGATTTCGCCGATATGTCCCGTTACCGTATATTTGAGTGTCTTAAAATCTGTATCGTTCATGTGTGTTCGGTTTCATATTCCAAAATCCAACCATTAATTCCGATGGTAGAGCGCGATGTATGAAACCTTACTCCTGTTATTGGTTTTAATTAGAGTTTAGGGAGAGAGCATACCGGCAGAAAGTAGGGTCTGCAAATGACTTGTGACTATTCAGAAAATCAAAACACACAAACAGTGAAATTTAGATGTTTCGGCTTCAACATTGGTGGGAGAACTTCGCGATTAGCTAAAATTTCGAACAAAACTTACGGATTTAAGGACATGTTAATTAATTGCGACAAAACTACTGAAAAAATGAATCCGGCTGTTTTTGGGTAATTCTACTAAAAATGGCCACAGTAGCATATCAAGTACGGAGAGGCTTTTTCTAGGTTTCTTTAGTTGATTGAGGAAAGTAATAGGGCCATGGCTAATAAAAAGTCTCCTTTGTCTGGAAAAAACAAGACATCCAATTTTTCATCCAGCAAATTTAAGAACCTGAAGACTAAATCTAAAATTCTTATTGGAATTTGTTCGCCGTTAGCACTGCTTTTGGTGCTCGGGATAGTTGCGGTATACAATATCAATGGTTTAGTGGAAACCAATGCCAAACTGGACGAGTCCCGGAACTTAACCGAATTGGCAGCTGCGGTAGAAAATTCTGCGCTGAATATGGAAACAGGGATGCGCGGCTATTTGCTCGCGGGCCAGACCAGTTTTCTAAAACCCTATGAAAAGGGTGAAGCGGAAACATACCGCCTTCTGGAGTCTCTCAAAACAGCAAAATCAAGCGAGAGTAACAGTAGTGAACAGATTGCCCGCCTCGAAAAAACCGAACAAATCCTTCGCGAATGGCAAAAAAACGTCACTGAACCTTCCATTGAACTTCGACGCCAGATCGGCGACGCACCAACAATGAACGATATGGCTAAACTGGTAGGTCAGGCCAAGGGCGAAGTCTTCTTTAAGAAATTCCGTAAACAGATAAATGAATTTATTACCGTAGAACAAACTCGTCTTGAAAAGCGCAAAGCAGAATTCTCAACGGCAAAAGACGCTGTTGCCGACCAGTTCACAGTTGTTAAAAAGGCTGCATCCGCGGTTGAGTTTACGCAAACCGTTTTAACTGCGGTTAAAAGCGTAAATAGCCTCATTATCAAAATGCAGGCTGAATTGCGCGGATATTTAATCGGCGGAGACAAAAACTTCATAAGAGAATATGAAAGTTCTGTAGATCTGATGTTTGCAGAACTGGATATACTGGGATTAACTGTTGAAGAAAATGCCAAGCATTTGGAACGGGTTAAAAAAGCCGATGAATTTGTCTATAACTGGATCGAAATGGCTATCAAACCTGCGATAAAGATGCGCGCATCAGTGGATAGCGGATTTGGGAACCTTACCCACTTGAACGAATTCATTGCCGCAAATCATGGCGGCGATTTGCTGGAAAAATTCAAAAAGGAACTTGGCAGTGTAGCGGAGGCAGAAGAAGGCCGAATTTACTATCGTAAAGAAGAGGCATTAGCGGCCGAACAGAACGTAGAGGCCGGATTGGTGACAATGATCGTCAATGAAGAAAAAGTTTCAACAAGCTATAAAACGATTGAAGCTGCAAATAATATTTTAAGTGCTGCCGTTGATATGGAAACAGGTATGCGCGGATATTTGTTATCCGGTCAGGACGGATTTCTGAAACCTTATAAAGATGGCAGTTCCGCATTCAAGGCAGCGGTTGCTGAACTTAGCAATCAGGTTTCAGGGGACGCGGCACAGTCCGATGCTCTCAAAATAGCAGCAACAACGATTGCAAATTGGCAAAAAGATGTGGTCGAAGGAGCGATAGAGCTGCGGCGTAGTATTGGCGATGCCAGAACTATGGACGATATGGCTGATTTAGTTGGTAAAGCACGCGGTCAAAAATATTTCAGTGAATTCTCCCAAGTTTTAAGTGAATTCCGCTCAGTTGAGCAAACGCAAATGGATAGCCGTATTGAGGCTTCAGAAACAACTGTGTTTAACACTTACCTCGTAATTGCGCTGTGTGTTCTGGGTGCTCTTGGGGCGGGCTTAGTCTTAGCACTGGTAATTGGTAATGGTATAGCAGATCCAATCCGGAAAATGACGACTGCCATGAACGAACTCGCCAACGGTAACCTGAAGGCTGATGTTCCTGCGGCGGATACCAAAGATGAAATTGGTGAAATGGCGACGGCCTTGACAGTCTTTAAGAATAACGCAGTTGAAGCAGAACAACTTCGCATGGAGGCTGATAAAAACGAAACAGAGCAGCGCCAACGAGAAGCTCAACGGAATGCAGATAAGTTGAAACAAGATGAGGCTGCAGAGATTGAGCGTAAACGTCAGGAAGAAGAAAATCGCGCCAATTTGATGAAATTGGCGGATGAATTTGAAGCGTCAGTTGGAAGTATCGCGTCAGCGGTCGATGCCGCTGCTCGTGATATGCATTCTTCTTCTGAGCAGATGTTATTGGTGGTTGGAGAGACAAACACTCAAACTTCAAGTGCGTTGGGATCGGCGGAACAAGCCTCTAGTAACGTTCAGAATGTGGCCACGGCTGCGGATGAAATGTCTAGTTCAATTCTTGAAATTAGCCAACAGGTCTCACAGTCAACTAGGGTGGCTGGCGATGCTGTGAAGCAGGCTGAAGAGTCGCATCAGCAAATCCAGTATCTGGTTGATGCTTCTCAGAAAATCGGCGAAGTGGTTGCTTTGATTACAGACATTGCGGAACAAACTAACCTTCTTGCACTGAACGCAACGATTGAGGCCGCACGTGCTGGTGATGCAGGTAAAGGCTTTGCTGTTGTGGCATCAGAGGTGAAAAACCTCGCCAACCAGACTGCTAAAGCCACTGAAGAAATCAGTAGTCAAATAAGTGGCATTCAGGGAGCAACGAAGCTCTCCGCTGATGCAATTCAGGGAATTTCCAGCACCATCAGTCAGATGGATGAAATATCTGCGGCGATCGCAGCGGCTATTGAGGAGCAATCGGCCTCAACTCAGGAAATCTCTCGAAGTGCGGGAGAAGCCTCCAATGGAACAACAGAGGTGACGAGCAATATCTCCGGAGTTACTCGTTCTGCAGAAGAAACCGGGTCGGCAGCTAGTCAGATATTGGAGCAGTCAAGTAAATTGGCCGAACGTTCCTCTGAGTTGAACGCGGAAGTCTCTAGCTTCTTGAAGAACGTTCGATCCGCATAAAGTTAAGGCCGCAAAGCAGTTATGCTCTTGCGGCCTTAACTTTGCCGAAGATTGAGCAACTAGGAAATTTTCTCTGATACAAGTTTTTGGCCTAATTCAGCGGCGGTATTTCCAAGCGCTGCGAGGCAATTGTCAGCTCTGCTCGCAGGAATATTCACAGACAAGCGTGTAATGAAGTGCCAACCCTCTTCTGCTTCCACGTGATCTGACTTTAGTCTGACAATATTTCCGCCAAAATCGGTGAAGACTTCGGATAGGCGGGCGAGAAGTCCTGGCTGGTCTCTGCCTTCGCATTGAATATTGTGGGTGACCTCTGTAGAGGGGGCTTGTACGTCTGGAAGGCTGATCCGTTTTACGGCTATGTCAGCGCCTTTCAATCCCTCGAGGGAGGATAATTCTTCTGTGAGCTCTGTTTCGGACAAATGTGACGGGACTTCGATGATGCTGGAAAATTCACCCCCCTTTCCCAAAATGGCAAAGCTTGTATCACCAAGGTTAACGCCTTGATTGAAAAGATGGCTTGTAACCTCTGATATGAGGCCAACTCGATCTGATGAGAACACAGATAAAAGCGCTTGGTAGCTATTCATTGAGGATCCTCTCGGCTTGAAAAATATCAGCAGTCCTAAAACCAGCACATACTTAAATCTCAATGGAGTCAATTATTGTATTCTCTGATCTGTAGAGAAAGATCAAATTTTTTATACTTTCTAACGGGCTGTTAACGAAAACCAGATAAGAATTAACCTTAACTGTTGCTAATTGCGCGCAGTAGAACATTGTTTTTAATGATGGAGACTCCAGGATGCTCATTGGCGACCTTCTTCTTGCCCATGGATTAGTAACGCGAGAGGATATTGAACTCGCTTTTCACCGGCAAAAGGAAAACGGCGGGCGATTAGGTGAAAATCTGGTGGCTTTGGGTGTTCTTAGTCAGGATACTGTCGATAAACTCATTTATGAAGCGCCGCAAGCTCCTAAAACCATCTCGGATACGGGCATCCCCACAGCAAATTTGTTGCGGCTGCTGTTCAAGGCTATTTATGTAAATAGTCTTGAAACTGCCTCTGAATTCGCGGCAGCTATCAAGCTTCCTATTCCAGTTATCAATCGTCTTGTACAAGACGCTGCAGATCGAAAATTTATTGAGGCGTTGGGATCTGCTGATCAAACCACTTTTTCAGAAAACCGATATGTGATGACGGAGAGCGGTCGCCGCTTTGCTTTGGAATCTCTGCAGCAAAATCAGTATGTCGGGCCTGCTCCGGTGTCGCTCGAAAGTTATCAAGAACGGATTATGCAGCAGAAAATCACCAATGAACGGGTCGAGCAGTCCAAGATTGACAACAGCTTCAAAAATCTGGTGATTGCTGATGACTTTGTCAGAAGGTTGGGGCCTGGCATCAACGCTGGTAAGAGTATCCTACTATATGGTCCTCCGGGAAATGGGAAGACGACGGTTGCAGAGAAAGTTGCAGCGATCTTTGCGAATGTAATTTACATCCCATACTGCTTTGAAGTGGATGGGCAAATTATTAAAGTTTTTGATCCTGCTATTCATGTGCCTGTGTTACCTGATGAAAAAGACGTTCCAAAATCCGGCCTTCGCCGAGAAGAATTTGACGGGCGCTGGGTTCCATGTGATCGGCCCGTTGTTATTACTGGCGGCGAACTCACACTAGAGATGCTGGATCTAAGCTACAATGCCAATGCAAAATATTATGAAGCTCCCCTTCATGTTAAAGCATCAAATGGCACATTTATTATTGACGATTTTGGTCGGCAACTTGTCAGCCCTACAGAACTGCTAAATCGTTGGATCGTGCCGCTTGAAAGCCGAATAGACTTCTTGAAGTTGCATACTGGAAAAAGCTTTCAATTACCATTTGATGAGCTTGTTATTTTTTCAACGAACCTCTCACCTGATGATTTGATGGACCCGGCATTTTTACGTCGAATACCTTACAAATTGGAAACAATCGGTCCAAACAAAGATCAGTATTATGAAATTTTCAAAATCGTTGCTGGTGGGCGAGGGTTGGAGATGACGGAGAGAATTCTGGAAATCATTATCGATGAACTTCAGGTGAAGAACAGCTTTGACCTTGCTTGCTTCCAGCCAAAATTTATTGTGGATCAGGTGATCGCAGCCTGTAAGTATATGGGCGTTGCACCACATTTTACAGAAGAGTTGATTACAGACGCACTTAGGAACTTGTATACTTCCAACGCGAAAGGTATTGGCTCAACAAGTGCTAAATCTCAGAAATCTTGAGATAAAACGGTGGCCGCTGCGAGCTGTTGAGTGATTTTTGTTTAAGTAAATGTGTCTGTTTAAATTCGCTCAGGCGAATTCTTTTACTTTCAACACAGCCTGTGTCCGATTACTAACGCCCAGTGTCCGGAAAATCGCAGTAATATGAACTTTGACGGTACTTTCGGCCAAGTTCAGAGCAGCAGCAATCTCCTTGTTCGACTGACCTTCCGCCATCAAATCTAGGACATTACGCTGACGCGTTGTTAGGGCACTGGTATTGCTGTTTGTCTTGGTAGAACTTCTTGATTCAGATGTGTGCCTTGTGTTAATTCGCAGCTCGTCGTTGTTCATTTGAAAAGCTTCTGACGGGATATATTTTCCGCCGGACATAACAAGTCGAAGAGCACTTAAAAGAACTTCACGGGAGGAGGATTTTGGAATGTATCCTTCTGCTCCTAGATTTAGGGCTTTTGACATATCAGACACATCCTCAGATGCAGATATGATAACGACTGGCACCTTTGGATAATTGTGTTTCAGGTTTGCCAAAGCATCTTCAAAGCTCATTCCAGGCATACAGATATCAAGTAATATTAAATCTGGCTTGGTCTCGGCGGTTTCTATTTGTTGTTGCAATTCAGCGAAATCGCAGCAATCCACAACATCCACATCGTCTTCAAGTTGCTGTAATAGGCCCGATAATGCCATCCGGTATAAGGGATGATCGTCAGCTAAAAAGATTTTCATGTTTATATAATATTACTTTTTAAAATTAATCTATGATTTAGGTAACATACCTAGATATATGTGTATAGGCAAATAAACCTAGGGAAGAAAAGCGGCACAAGCTTTTCTTCGCGATGGTAAAGTTTAACACGTTAATTGAAAACGGTGTCCGGGAAACAATAGACGAGCGACGGATAGAATTCTGTTTCCGCTCCAGGTTCTCCGACTGATACTGAGGCAAGGCGCAGCCTGTTCCAGTTCCATAAAATGATGGGATTCTGCTGTCGAAAGAGTTGCTGAAACCTGATGCTCGTGCGAGACCATGCTGCAGGTATCCAGAAAATATTGATCGATACTCATTTCTGAAAATTTCTGCGATAAAAAATCTGGGACGAGTACTGGGTTTGTATATCGATCTTCCAGCATAACAGGAACACCGTTTTCACGATGTACGAAATATGATCGGAATACTTGATCTCCTTCTTTTACGCCCAAACGGATGGCATATTCAGCGGTTACGGCCTCTGCTTGTAAAAAATGGACATCGCAGACATGTTGGTTGCCGCGACCACTAATAATATCTTGAATATATGACATGGTAAGGGCGGTTGTTTTTTGTTTCGGCTGCGCGACAAAAGTTCCCACGCCTTGAATGCGATTGAGAAACCCTTCCTGGGTTAGTTCACGAAGGGCTCTGTGAATGGTCATACGTGACATACCCAATTCACGAACCAACGAATGTTCTGATGGAATTTGAAAATGTATGGGCCATTCGCCTGATTGCACATGCTCGAGTACGTGGGATTTAACCTGTTCATACAAAGGCTTGGGCGCTTCAATTCCTTTTGCAATTGTCTGATGAATTATATTTGTCATGTCATTCTCATGTTGTTTCGAATGCATACAAGACGGAGCCGACATGAAGTTGTGAAACGTATACCTCAGAATATAAAAATGGAAACATACGGTATTTGAAAATATAACTTGAACGCACGTTCCAAATAGATATATAAGTATCACTGATCACCGCCAATCTACACACATCGGTTGATGATCATATGGCCCGCTCCAAATTTATGCGCCCCTTGGAGTGGGCCTTTGCTTTCCAGCCCTAATATTTGTGTCCTCCTTAACAACATTTCTCGTAAAATTTGAATTTTTTCCGAGAAGGCCTTGATCCATTTGCTGCTTCTCTTCATATAAAGAACAACGAAATAATCTTGGTATGAGGCGATAGATAATGACCGAAAAGAAGCATGAATTTCAGGCGGAAGTAGCTAAGCTACTGCATATTGTTGCACACTCTCTTTATAGTGAAACTGAAATATTCCTGCGTGAACTTGTATCAAATGCATCGGATGCCTGTGACAGGTTACGGTATGCCGCGCTTACCGACCCTGCTTTGACTCAGGGTGATCCTGATTTCAAAGTATGTCTGACTATCGATAAAGAAGCCAAAATCCTGACCATTGAAGACAATGGCATTGGCATGACCGAACAGGATATGATTGATAATCTTGGAACTATTGCTCGTTCAGGAACATCCAATTTTGTTGATCAGCTAACAGGCGACGATGCAAAAGACATGAATGTCATTGGGCAGTTCGGTGTTGGTTTTTACTCCTCTTTCATGGTGGCGGATAATGTAGAGGTCACAAGCCGTCGCGCAGGTGAGGATAAAGCTACTGTCTGGACTTCCGATGGTAGCGGCAGCTACACAATATCAGATGGGGAACGTAAGGGCCGCGGAACAACAATTAAACTTCACATAAAGGAGTCTGCCGCAGAATATCTAGAGCCGCATCGTATTAGAACCGTAATCAAGACTTATGCTGATCACATTGCCCTTCCGGTTGTCCTTACTGCAAATAACGATGGGGAGGGAGAGCCGCAGGAAGATGAAACTCTAAATACAGCGAGTGCTCTTTGGACGCGTACAAAATCTGAGATAACTGAGGAGCAATACACTGAGTTTTATCATCATGTAGGGCAAGCTTATGATACGCCCTGGGCGACGCTGCACAGTAAAGTTGAAGGCGTGTTAGAATATAGCCTGCTTCTGTTTATTCCAGAACAGCAACCATTTGACCTGTTTAGTCCTGAACGGAAATCATCTCTTAAACTCTATGTGAAGCGTGTCTTTATCACGGATGATTGCGAGGAACTGGTTCCGGCTTATCTCCGTTTCTTAAAGGGGATCGTGGATTCGGAAGATTTGCCGCTGAATGTTAGCCGCGAAATGCTTCAGAATAATCCTGTCTTACATAAAATCAGAACCGGGCTTGTTAAGCGCGTCATTGGAGAGATTGAAAAACGTTCGAAAAATGATGTCGAAGGGTTTCACAAATTCTGGGATAATTTTGGAGCAGTCCTTAAAGAAGGCATTTATGAAGATATGGAGCAGGGTGATCGTCTGCTAAAACTCTCGGCCTTTAAATCTACCGCTTCAGAAGGCTATACGAACCTTTCGGAATATGCAGAGCGTATGAAAGAGGGTCAGAACAATATTTACTACATCACAGGTGATAATCTGGATGCCATCCGGAAAAGCCCACAGCTTGAAGGGTTCCGTGCAAAAGGTATCGAGGTTCTGCTACTGAGTGATCCGGTTGATAGTTTCTGGCTCAGCCGTCAAACGGAATTTGAGGGTAAAAAATTCAAATCTGTTACGCAGGGTTCAGCCGAACTAGATAAAATGGCATCGGCAGAAGATGATAAGCCGGATGAAGGTAAATCTGATACCCCGAACCTTTCTGCGTTGATCGCTGCGTTCAAACTGGCGCTTGATGGTAAAGTGAAAGATGTTCGGGAATCTCATCGTCTTACTGACAGTCCTGTATGCCTGGTTGCGGATGAGGGTGATATGGATATTCACCTGGAAAAAGTTTTGAAAGCCCACAAACAATTCGGGGCGGCTGCCTCACAGAGAATTCTTGAGATAAACCCAAAACATGCACTAATCACGAAATTGTTGGAACGTGCAGAGAAAAGCGAAGCCGGGGATCTTGTCGGTGACGCAGCGCTCTTATTGCTCGATCAGGCATATATCATTGAAGGTGAACCGCTCAGCGATCCGGTTGCTTTCTCGCAGCGTATGGCCAATTTTATGGCCGAGGGTTTGTAAGGAGACCTATCAAAATCTCTTAATTAAGGCGGTCTTTCGAGATCGCCTTTTTTATTGTTCAAAAGTTTTGGCACTCATTGCCCTCGAAACGCGTCTGTAGATTGAAATACATAATTAGCGGTCGGGTTTGTGATAAAATGAGAAATAGATTTTTGAAATTAATATTGATCCTCTGGACTCAATTGTTTTTGTCAGGATGCGCACTTGGACCTGACCCTATTTTGGTAGCGCAAGTGAACGATATCGCCCGTGGGATTAGTGATCTCGCCGTAACGGTGGATAGGAAGTATGACGTCACAGAAAAAGCGCACAAAGCAGCCCTTAAAAATAATATAAATCTGCAATTCGAACTGGGGGGATCCCCGGATGTAACGCGAGAAGATTTGTTTACACTTGATGATCGGGCGGCACGGCGTGCCATTCTAAGCGCCATGCAGGTATATTCTGCAAATCTGGTAGCGGCCTACGCAGCTAGTGAAGACAGCACCGAAATTTCACTTTCCACGACTGTGAACGCACTTCCATTTTCATCCTTGAGTAATTTGAAGATTGAAGATTTTGACGTCTCCCATTCATTGGATAAATCCCAGTCTAAAAAACTGATTGCTTCGTTAAGCGGTTTTTCCAAGTTTCTCTTTTACCCAAAAAGAGACAAGAAAATTGTAGAAATACTGATCGGTGCACATCCTTTTATCGAGCAGGCTGCATCGTTGCTATATCTGGATATAGGAACTCCAAAAGATCAGAGTGAAAACTGTGATAATCCGCTCCGCGCCGATGTTCAAATCGATAAAATAGGAGGTTTACGGCTCTGCCGTGGTGGTGTGCGCGGCTTGATGAAAGCTGCGGTTGCTTCAAATCAGCAAACTTGGAAGCTTCGTTTGCAATTGGCCAACCTGAACAAAAGCACTGCAGCATCAACTCGCAATCAAATTGTAGATCGTCTGCATGACCTGGAGCAATTTGGGCGCCAGCAAGATCATTCGATGAAAATGCTACAAGAAGCATTGGTGAGAATGGTTTCAGCGCACCATCAACTGGCAACCGCATTTTCGAAAACATACCCTGTGAGCGTTCCTCCACTGCAAACCGTCGCACGTTCATCACCAGACCCTGTTTCAGAATTTTCAGCGCAGGTAGAAAGTTTGTCTCAAACCGCAAAAAGAATGGACGCCTTTTTTGACACTTCAACTCCGGAGAATAACGAATGACGAGCAAACAAGAAGCGATGCGCATTTTGCAAGAAGCAAGAGAATTACTGGATCAGCAAGATGTCTCAATTCTGCCCAACGCTGCAAAATTGCGCCTGCTAGAGGCTCAGAGGTGCATTTATCTTGAAATTCAGGAACAACAAGTGCAGTCCATTACCGCGCGGACGGAAGAGTATAGGATGGTAACTGAGGGGTTAAAGGAAAGCGAAAGTGGTTTTCGGGCCATTCATGACTGGGCTAAATCAGCTGAGCAAACAGGGGAGGCCGTCAATGGTTTATTGCGTGACCTCTCCCTCATTCTGTCACTTCTTTGATTACTTTTTGCTATCTGGGTCCATAGAAGGATCAATGCGACGACGTGTAAGGCTATAATCTGCCTCTGCCGGAATGTTGAGGAATTTACCTTCAGGCGTAACTTCGACCTTGGGAAGAACTGTAACCGTCTTTGTCGCACCAGATTTGGTGACTGCCTCTTCCGCACTTGTAAAGCGCGTCAGATATTCGATGTTCATCATAGTTGGGAAAATGATGGTATAAGTGCCGTCTTCCGCACCCTTCATTGCTTTGCTCGGAGAAATCCAAACTGAATCAATAGATTCTTCACCGTCATGTACCGCCAACTGCTCTTCAGGTGCGATCGCGATAAAGAAATGGGTGTCAAAGCGTTTTGGCATAAAAGTTGGGGTGATCCAGTGAGAATAATGTGCCAGCAGATCTGTTGCGAGCTCTAGTTTCTCTGCCTGTGCCATGCTTAAGATGTCGATATCACCGGACTGCATATCTTTGCGGTATTTGGCTGACATGCCATCCAGTCTTTCAGATGTGATCAGTTTTCCTGTTTCCTGATCTCTTGCAAGAAGAACGTGGCATTCTTCAAAGGCCTCTCGAATTGAGGCGACTTTAAAAGAGAGGAGAGGATCATCAAGCGGCTGGTCTTTTGGCAGATGGTTTTTTAAGTCAGGATTTAAGTCTGCTTTATCCACTTTTCCGCCCGGAAAAACGAGGGCGCCAGAGGCAAAATCGATCTGGTGATGACGAACAACCATAAAGACTTCAAGTTGGTCATCAGTTTCTTTGCAATCGCGTACCAGAAGGACAGTCGCAGCAGGCTTTAGTGGGGCAAGCTCTTTAGTCATGACGTTCTTTTTCCTTTTTATTGTCAGGCCCACAGCCTGATACATTAAAGGAAGGCAAGCAACAAGAAAAAGGTAGAAATTGCGGATGTGGGAGAGGCTCTAGTCCTTATATATCAATAACAAGGGCGGCCAGAATAGGCCCAAAATCACCTTGCTGAATGAGTAGAGCGCATTTTTCTCGACCGAGTGCTGAGAGTTCAGCAAGATCAAGTTTCAGCGTTTGCTTGTCCCCGTCCCATTGTTTCAGTAATTGAATTTTCCGGACGACATTGTGATAGGAGACTGACTTGCCTCGATTTTCCCCACGGCGGATTTTCACGTCGTTCTTATCGTCAAGGTCGAGCTGCCAGATAGCACCTCCTCCGGTGTGAGCCGGAAGGTCGATTATGATATGATTTCCAGAAAAGCGCCAATTGAGTTTCAGGCTTTTTGCATGCCCTTTGAAGCGATGCAGATTTTCTTCTAGCTGGTGTTTGTTCGAACCAACAAAATGATTTTGTCCAGCAATTACCATTTGCGGTGTGTAAACGTAACGGGCATTCAGCTGATCTCGGTATTGTGTTTGGCGGGCGTCATTCTGCGGATCTGCAAATGTGTCAGGCCAGCCAATGTAATCCCAATATGTAACGGACAAAGTCAGACCCAATACGTCTGGGTTTTGGACAAGTTTACCCATGATCGCATCAGCGGGCGGGCAGGAGGAGCATCCTTGCGACGTAAAGAGCTCAACCACTGTGTCTGGCTGACGTGCATCACGTGCCTGAGCAAACGAGGCTGTGCCAGCTAGGATCACGGAGAGTATAACGAGGCTAATTTTATTCATTGGATGACAATAACCTCGCATTTGTTCACGCGCAATTCACCCTTCGGTGAGTATAAAAAAAGCGGCAACAATTCTGCCGCCGCTTTTTAGATTATTGTACTGCCTGAAAACTAGTAGGCAGACAGGTTCCGCAGAACAGCTTTCTTTTCTTTCAGCCAACCCGCAAGTGCGGATACGTCTTTAAAAGTTACAGTGCGGTCATCTTCGTGGCGTAGAAGGTTTTCCAGAAGGACCTTAAGGGAGAACGGAAGACGAGACATGAGGCCCAAGCCGGCCTCTTCTGCTAATTTTGGCTCCTTTGCAGTGCAATATGAAAGGTGTCCTGAGATAATTGCAAATTAACGACAAAAGCTGATAGGCAGTAAAAAGAGGCTCCCATTTTAGATTCGATTAGAGCCCAATTGCGGCCCGTTCGTCTTTTATATAGTTGGTGACAGATGAAACTAATGGGTTGAAAGTTTCGTTTTAATACTGCGTTTGAGTAATTAAACAAACATTCGTTCGAATTCTGTAAATTTTACGTTTTTGGCGCAATTATTAAGTAAAACTAAGTTAAACAATTAATAGATTTCGATCCAAAAATAGCAATAAAGTTCTATCAATGCAAATTTTCGCAATATGTTACTTAGTTTGAGTTACAAACAACTATTTTGTTAGAATAATTCTTTATCATTATTTGTAATACAAATGTTTGTTTTTTATTTATAGTTCCAAATTTTGAGTTATAGCATCCGTTTTTTTTTCTTTTTTTTAATAAATACCATTTTCTCTTGACCTGCCATGCCATAATTGATTATTCACGTCGTAAGGCTCAAAAAGAAGCTAACGATAAGATGGCCAAAAAGGCCGCTGTTTTGGGAGAAACGTCCTGATGTAGAGGGTGCATGTTTTGCGCCGTCGCTGGAATGGTGCACTTGCGCTATTTCTGCGTTTTTCCTGAATACTCACAAATGTAAGTAGATGTCTGCGTGTCTGGCCGGCGTCTGTTTTGTTAGGAATGCAGGGAGCCTATGACAAGCAAAGATCTTGAACTTGATACTTTTCCAAAGCTAATCCGGAGAAACGCCCAAGAGCGTCCGAATGTGCCAGCCTATAGAGAAAAAGAATACGGTATTTGGCAAACATATAGCTGGAAAGATGTTTACGATAATTCTCGGGCGCTTGGTCTGGGAATGGTCGATCTGGGTTTGCAGCGCGAAGACGCTGTCGCCATTATTGGTTCTAACCGACCTCAGCTATATTGGGTTTTTTCCGCCTCTCAAGCAGTTGGAGCATTGCCTGTTCCATTGTATCAGGATGGCGTCGCTGAAGAAATTCAATATGTCCTCGAACACGCAGAAGCAAAAATCGTTGTTGTGGAAAATCAGGAGCAGGTCGACAAGGTTCTCTCCATTATGGATCAGTGTCCCAGCATCCAGTATGTGATTTATAAAGAAGAGCGCGGAATGCGCCATTACGATCAGCCGTTTGTGAAATCTTACGCGGAAGTTTTGGAGCTCGGTCATGTATACGATCAGAAGCATCCTGATTTTTATGGCGCGGAAGAAATTAAGGCTAAGGGCTCTGATATCGCAACGCTCATGTATACTTCAGGTACGACAGGTCGTCCTAAAGGTGTGATGCTGAGTTTTGATAACATGGTGCAAGCTGGAAAGCTCTCCGTGGAATTTGAAAGCTTGAACGAGAAAGATAAGGTTTTGTCCTACCTGCCAATGGCATGGGTTGGTGACCACCTTTTCTCTTATTCGCAAGCAACTCAAGCAGGCTTTTCTGTGAACTGCCCTGAGAACGCTGAAACAGTTCTGACAGACTTGCGTGAAATTGGTCCAACATATTATTTTGCGCCGCCAGCCATTTTCGAAACCATGCTGACGCAAATGATGATCCGCATTGAAGATGCCAGCGCAATTAAGCAGAAAATGTTCCATTACTTTATTGGTGTCGCCAAAAAGTGTGGTGTCGAAATTCTGGAAGGTAAGCCCGTTTCACTTGTTGATCGGTTGCTTTATAAGTTTGGCGATCTGCTTGTATTCGGACCATTGAAAAATACACTGGGCTTTAGCCAGATCCGGGTCGCTTACACTGCGGGTGCTCCTATGGGACCTGAAGTGTTCAAGTTTTACCGCTCACTTGGTTTGAACTTGAAGCAACTGTATGGACAAACAGAGTCATGCGCATACGTTTGTATTCAGAATGATAAAGATGTGCGCCCTGATACAGTTGGTCCGCCAGCGCCAGGATGTGAAATCAAGATTGATGAAGCATCAGGTGAAGTCTTGTTTAAAAGCCCGGGTGCTTTTGTTGGATATTATAAGAACGATGAAGCCACTTCAGAAGCTAGAAATTCTGAGGGTTGGGTGCATACGGGCGACGCCGGCATTATGACCGACGATGGTCAACTGAAGATCATTGATCGGGCGAAAGATGTTGGCAAGCTGAAAAACGGAACTTTGTTTGCGCCTCAATATATTGAAAACAAACTGAAATTCTTCCCGTTTATTTCGGAAGCTGTTTGTCATGGTGCTGATAAAGAAGCGGTTGCAGCTTTTATTAATATCGATCTAGAAGCTGTTGGTAACTGGGCAGAGCGCCGCGGTATTTCCTACACAAGTTATCAGGATTTGGCAGGACGCGATGAGGTTTACGCGCAAATCAAAGAATGTGTGGAGCAAGTGAACCGCGATCTTGGTATCGATAGTGAGCTGGCGGGTGCCCAAATCAGTCGTTTTCTTATCTTACCAAAAGCACTTGATGCGGATGATGGTGAATTGACACGTACTCGTAAAGTTCGCCGCCGGATTATTGCGGAACGCTATGAGCCACTAATCACTGCTTTGTTTAGTGATGCGAGTGTCGCTGATATCGAGTCCGACATGACATTTGAAGATGGCCGAAAAGGGATGCTCAAAGCATCTGTTAAAGTCGCTAATTCTGAAACTTATCCGGCAATGCGTGCCGCGTCGTAATTTGCAGGGGTTTATTTCAAAATGACACAACAAGAAGTTAAACCGGGTGAAATCCTGCTTCAAGTGGATGACATCAGCCTTTCTTTTGGTGCTGTACGCGCCATTTCGGATGTGAGCTTTGATATTATGAAAGGTGAAGTTCGTGCCATCATTGGTCCGAACGGTGCTGGTAAAACATCAATGTTGAACTGCATTAACGGGTTTTATCATCCGCAGCAGGGAACAATCACATATAAAGGTCAAACCCGTAGTCAAATGAAGCCGTTTGAAGCGGCGGCACAGGGTATTGGCCGGACATTCCAGAACGTGGCTTTGTTCCGCGGGATGTCGACACTGGATAACATCATGACAGGGCGTAACCTGAAAATGAAATCCAGCTTGTTTTCCTCCATGATATGGTGGGGCAGTGCCCAAAAAGAAGAAATGCAGCATCGCCGGTATGTTGAGGACATCATTAATTTCCTTGAAATCGAAGCGATCCGCAAAACACCGGTAGGCCGGTTGCCATATGGTTTGCAAAAACGTGTGGAACTTGGACGGGCTTTGGCTGCGGAACCTGAATTGCTGCTATTGGACGAGCCAATGGCAGGTATGAACGTTGAGGAAAAAGAGGACATGTGCCGCTTCATCCTCGATGTGAACGATGAGTTCGGAACAACTATCTGCTTAATCGAGCATGACATGGGTGTTGTGATGGATATCTCGGATCGCGTTATGGTTCTCGATTATGGCGGAAAAATCGGGGACGGTGTTCCCGAGGAAGTTCGTGCTAATCAAAAAGTCATCGACGCCTATCTTGGCGGCGGTCATTAATCCCCTTACAGGAGCATTTTTATGGAAACTTTGATGTCGGACTTTTTGTTCTTCGTTGAGGTCCTGCTTAGCGGATTGCTGACAGG
>MAAN01000017.1 GCA_002163135.1 Alphaproteobacteria bacterium 46_93_T64 | reverse complement strand
AGGTCGTAAGTTCAAATCTTACCCCCGCAACCAAATAATAACCCTTCCAGCACAACGTGTTGGGAGGGTTTTTGCGTTAACGGGATATTGAGGTGAAATGGGCGGGGCTACCTTGGGGCTAAAGGGGTATGTGAAACAATTGTTGAGTTCTTTGCTACGCTGTTCGGCGATAGTGCTAACGTTTATTGATATACTGTGCTCCGAAAGGTAGAGGGCATGAGTTCGATTGTCGTCAATTACGTTAAATTTTTCAATGACTTAGTGTGTTTTAAGTTACCAGAAAAATTCATTCAGGAGGAAATAAAATACAGGAAAGTACAACGAGTTAACAATCTCTTAAATCAGACAGTTGTCTGTATCAAAAGCCCTGACGGCGAATAACTGAAAGTACTAGTGGTTTAAATATACTGATTTACTCAGTTGAATTTTCTAAAGGTTGGTTTACAACTAAAGCAGAGATGTTCTTAAAATTTGTAAACGACATATAGCGCGAAAGGTATCGTAATGGGATCAGGATCAACACGACCAAACAATGCCGATGACAAAATGATAGCGGCTATTGAGCGCGGAGATCGCGAAGAGTTTAAAGATCGTAACCCGCCTAAAAATACCGACAAGAAACTCATCAAAGAAAAAGACGCAAGAGCAGAAAAAATACAGGAAAAAACCGAAAGATTGAAAGCTTTGAGATTGATTGCTGAAAAAGAAGGTAAGTCAAAATGAACAGAAACTGCATTGTCACATTAGCTTCGTAGACAAAAATATGGCGTTCATACAGTTTCCATCGATGCAAAGAATATCTGGTTCCTTCTATCGTTTCCAACTTCCCATCATTTGACACGCGGCTTGATCTTACGCTCGAATTACGCTGAAATATCGATATGTTGAACATTCGCGATAAATAGGTTCTTCCCCGCACGCGAGGCTTCTTAGCAACGGTGTGAACTACGAGCTTTGCCTATCATGAAATGGAGTAGTTCTGCTTATTAGAGCAGCGTACTCATAATCCTCAAGTCGGGAGTTCGATTCTCTCCTCGGCCACCAACTTTTCACTGAATATCAATGCATTACGAAAAATATAGAGTTTGCGACGCGTATTTTGGTTTGTAGTGATAACTACCAGATTTTTATTATATGATCCGTAAACATCCATTGTTGTGTCTGAGCGTAGATGCCACATGAATACTGCAGGGCTGGCACAATTTGAAACGGCTCCAATCAGTTTTGATAGATTTTGCATGCTCGGAATAATTTTATCTATCAATATGCAAGCAGCAATAACAATGATCCTGCTGCTATTCATGCTACCAGTGACGCATAGCAATCCCATCAACGCCCAACAACAGCCTACACAGAACAAGCAGTGTGCGTTTCCCATTCCCCGGGGCACCAGCCCTGCCATTTTGCCACTGGGTCATCAGGAAACTGTCCGGTGAGTGACACTGACGTAGGCACAATTGTTTGAGTGGTGTAACCTGATAACTTCCAATGATGATCTGTGTTATATCCACAACCGGACCCACAGCAATCATCATCATCATCATCATGGGCGACATTGAAGTAAATTCGGTGAGGCCAGCCTGCATTATCGCCGCGACCAGGTTGAATCTTGAGATCCAATGTTTCTAGATTGCCAAGTCGTACGGGTGGGCAGCAATGAGGGATATGATCAGACCATCCTGATAACAGAGTGTTCTAACGTCCAGTTTCTCATAATCAGTGTTCTCGACATGGCGCATGCGTTCAAGGCCTGTGGTCTATAGTTTATTAGCTGTGCAAAGTCGGGAGATCTTGTCGCGGGTTGGATGAGCAAACGTTTTTACCCATTTACCTTTTTGATAATAGGGGTGTGATTGAACTTTGGGTAGATGAAACGAATTACTTCGTTATGATCCGAAGGCCGTGAGTGGATGGTCGCGTAGATCACCCGCCCATACATTCTTTGACAGAACGGCCGAGCGTTTCTGTTGTAACACGTTTTCCTGGAGCCACCGGTTCGCCACGGTGACCGGCTAGTGGCTTTATTTGGCCTTAGTGTTCAAAATAAAAAAGGCGCGTCCATCTACCTAGGTTCAATGGAATTACCACATGTATGAGCATATCTTCCCGATCTAGCTGCAGCTTTTATCGCTTTGGCGGGTAAATTACATAATCTCTCCGTTTTGAGACGATCAATTTTCAAGGGCATACTTTAACAGGAACGGAAACGACGGCATTGGTAGAAACAGTTATAGCTAAACCAATTTTCCCTAAGAAATTCCCCTGGTTTATTATTAACGCTGGTGGCTTGTTTCACGCTATGTGGCGTGAAATTTCAGAGATGTCGGTCTAATGGTCAACTCCCCATTCACTCAAAGGAGGAAGACTTGAAGAGACTGAGTTTATTTTCAAAAGCACATCTCCAGCACCGCGGTCGCAAATGCTTTGTCAGATTTGAATTTTGTGAGCTAGTTATATTGGAATCTCAAGCTAAATTCATTCCATTTTTAAGGTTTCTTTTTGATATTGACGTAAATATTGTCGAAATAATTCGAAAGAAAAAAGAGAATCTACGTTTCTGATTTTAAAAAAAATCGCATAATGGCATATTGGAGATCCTACCAAATTGTACTTTTCTTGCGTTTATGCATAATTTATCACAGTTATTACTCGGAATTTGGATCTAGCGTATGACTGTTATTGACATTTTCAAAAACCAGACTAAATATGCCCCTACGTGTTGCATTCGATCCGACTTACCTGGCCTGTTGATTAACTAATTGGCTAATTTGTCCCCTGACAGTGTGATCGTTATAATATGGCCGTGTTTCAAAAAATTTGGAGCCTGGCATCACGTTGCTATTAAGGAGATAAGATAATGGCTACAGGTACAGTTAAATGGTTTAACGCTACTAAAGGTTTTGGCTTCATCGAACCAAGTGATGGTTCTGCTGACGCATTTGTTCACATTTCTGCTGTTGAAGCTGCTGGTCTTTCCAGTCTTGCTGAAGGCGCAAAAGTGACTTACGAACTTGTTCCTGGACGTAACGGCAAAGCTTCTGCTGAAGAACTTACTGTTACTGGCTAACGCCAACAGATTGCGCCTCCAACTTCGGTTGGAGGCGTAAGTCTATTCCATAGGCCCAGTCGCTAAGCACTGCTAATAGATAGACTCTGTGTTGCGGCTTTCAAGATCCCTTATCGAATAGTAATTTTCCAAAAAGATCTTGTATTTTAAAGACGGATGGCATCGCACGACCTTGCCTTGGGTTTTAGGATGGTTAGATTTAAATTGCGTATGACTTATGCCCTCTTCTTCCAACTAGTCAGCTAACTCGGTTGAGACGCAGGCGGACTTAATGTCAGATAACAAACGATGTCTATATTTGTTATTACCTGCCCAAAGCCAGATTGCCTCAATGCCAGATGGAACGTGTCAGACACATCTTTTGATGTCTTGCGTGTACATAATTTTCAGGCAACAATCTAACGGGAATAATCATCGAGTAGCATCGATAGATAGAGCCAACCACAACCAATAACTTTCAAATAGGGTAAATTCAAGCCTGCCACAGCTGATGGCGTGGCTGATGTGTGTATGGAGACATCGGAACTTAAGCGAAAGTAAATATCAATAACATAGGTATCTTAATCTAATTCACTTTGTGAAATTGGGTGCCGTGTACTGTCAGAATATCAATTAGCGTTACATTCTGACAGCACATGGATCGTTGATTATTTTGACTTCAGATACTCTAATTTCAAACCTTTAGCTGTTTTGTTTTGGAAGCCCTTCCAATAGGAATGTTCAGGTTTTGTAGATCCATCCTTTTCTTTTGCATAAACACCTTCATCTGCATTTTCTACCAGATCCAAATATTCGGTCAGTTCGTTTTTACTTTTTAAATGCTTACCGAAATACGCGGTGACGAAGTGTTGCGTGATATTATTCATGCGAAGCGTATCCCACACAGGATCAGAGTAATGCGCGAAAGGTGCATATTTGAGTTTTTCTGAGAACTTCCAAGACTCTGCAGGTGCCGGAATTGGGGCTGCTGCATTGTGGTTGGCATTTTCAAAAGTAAGAAGGTAGCGATCTGTATTTACAGCGCCTTTGAAAATGGCCTGTGTCCCGGTTTCATATTTTGAAACATCGTCAACACTCCCTGCAATAAAGAACATTGGGACTCGAACACCTTCAAGACCCTTTTTATCCCAGAAGCCCGCATTCATTCCCCATGGGGCAATTGATACAATGGCCCGAAAACGGTCATCTAGCAGATCTTCGTGTTCCTTGCTTCCAGCCATCATACGCTTCAACGTCCCTGCGGGACTTCCCCAAGAGTATTCCGTGCTGGCCTTCGTTACACCGCCGCCAGCAGTGATTACGGAGCCATAAGCGCCCATTGAGTAACCGATTAGTCCTGTTTGCGAGGTATCAACTATGCCTGATAGAAAATGATCAGTTTTTTTGCTTAATCGGTCGATTTCGTTGAGGACGAAATTTTGGTCCAAAGCTCTGTTAACAAGAGTGCTACCAAAGGCTGCTTTATCCCGATAAATACTGTCTGTATGATCGATTGCCACGACCACATACCCTTTGGACGCCAAATTTTCTCCTAAATGGCTTAACAAAAATCGGTTCCCAGGATAACCGTGCGAAATAATTATTAGAGGGCTAGGTGTTTTAATGGGAGCGGCATCTCTAACGGCCTGTCCATGAAGAGATACTTTCGTCTCGCCATCACGTAAATAAACGTTTTCGTAGACGCTACTCTTTTTATCAGTGTTGGACGGGTACCATGTTTCAACTGTTAAGGGGCGATCGTATAGGGGGAGTTTTTTTCCAACTTTGACATTTAGTATGTCGATCTGCTGTTTATTAGTGAGATGGAGGGTCCTTACTCCGATGGCGCTTTCTCCGGGAGCGGCAAGTTCAGGTGCATCTGGTCGCTGGCCGTCGATGCGATTTTCCGCCGAAACTGTAGTCGCACTCATAAATAGTCCCACCGTTAAAAACAATACTGCCTTTTTCATGATTTAGTCTCCCCCACCAATTTTTGTTATATTTTTGTAGGGTAATAATCACGTGTTCAATACATTATTACAACAATATTCGATTATAAATTCGTTGTAATAATATCGTAGATTGATTTTTGAAGGGGTTTTATTTTCGATTGAGAAACCGTCGGCCATCATTAATAGAAATTTTATCTGAGTAACGATGGCCGATGCAATGTGTGTTGAAACGTAAAAGTAGGTTGAGGAGAGACGTTATCCTGCCCGCACTTGTTTTATAAAGCGAACGACTTCCTTATCCAATTCACTGGCTTCTACTGCTAGTCTTTGTGCAACTTCTTGAACTTCTCCTGCAGAATTTCCAGTTATGCTCGCATTTTGATTAACAGATGTAATGTTCTGCGAAACCTGATTAGCACTATCAGCAGCCTGCTGTACATTTCGGCTGATTTCGCTGGTCGCGGCACCCTGTTCTTCTACAGCTGCGGAAATGACCGTCGCTATTTCGTTAATTTTGCCGATCGTTTTACTTATGCCCCCGATAGCAACAACAGCATTGCTTGTTTCACTTTGGACAGATTTGATCTGAGAGGTGATTTCCTCTGTCGCCTTAGCCGTTTGCGTAGCGAGGTTTTTAACTTCACTTGCGACAACCGCAAAACCTTTACCTGCATCGCCTGCGCGGGCGGCTTCGATGGTCGCATTCAGAGCAAGAAGATTAGTTTGACCCGCAATATCACTGATTAAATTCACCACATCCCCAATTTTTGAGGCCGCGTCATTTAGGCTTGTGATCATGTTATTCGAGCGTTCTGCTTCGGATACAGCCTCTCCCGCGATAGAGGCGGCTTGTCCCACTTGTTGGCTAATTTCGTTGATGGATGCCGATAGCTGCTCGGTCGCAGCCGCAACTGAATTGATACTGGTACTTGAAATTTCTGATGCCGATGCAACGGTTTGCGTCAATGCAGTTGTTTCACCGGCTGAGTTCGTCATTGATCCTGAAATATTAGTCATCTCAGAAGTTGCTTCCGAAAATCGATCAACAAGAAGTTTAACACTGCCTTCAAACTCATCTGCGAGTTTCGAAAGCTGAGCCTGTTTGTTCGTTTCGGCTTCTTCCGCTAAACGCGCTTTTTCTTCTTGCGATTTTTGGTCATTTTCAAGGCGCTCGCGTGCTTCTTGATCTTTCTCTTCTTCGCGGATTTTACGTTGTTCAGCTTCTGCGTCTTGCGCTGCTTTCGCTGCTCTTGCTGTATCTCTGAAGCCCACAATTGCAAATCCCAGGCGAGCGATCTCGTCATTACCTTCTCGGAAAATACTCGAAGAAAGATCTCCCTCAGATAGTTTGCGGGCAGACTCGACCATCATCATTAAGCGACTTACGATATTTTTGGCAATGTAGAACCAGCCTATCGCGATTGCGATAAGGACTGTGGCAATAGAGACAACTGCTAACGTGATTTTGGTCTGCTCTGCGAGGTCTGAATTATTTTGGGCAGCTTGTTGAAGGGAGTTTTCAACGTTTGATACAAACGCGTTCGCATCGATAGAAAGCTGTTCCGCAATGAGGCGACCTTCAGAAAGTAATTCTGCGGTTGAAGCAATCGTTTTTAGCTCATTTGTTCTAATTTTGAATATTAGCTGGTTATCGTCACCTTTGGCACCAATTATCAGTAGTTCTTCAAACATTTTTTGTAGAATATCTGATGATTTTTTATTTTTTTCATTTTCAATTTTTGAAATCGGAGTGGCCATGCTGGCTAGGTTTGCCAGAAAGTCCGATGATAGTTTGCTAACGGTTTCAGTATCTGAAGCGAGCGCGCCTTCTGCCAATAACCCGATTAGTAGATATCCAGAACTTTGAACTCTAAAAACATTTTCCTGTTGTGTAAGAATGTCGCGTGTTTCTTGTGACAGGGCACTTATGTCATACTCTGGCTTATTCCCTGAAAGCGCTTTTTCTACAATACTTTCCACCAATTCCTCAGTTGCGTCAGCATTGTTAAACATCTGCATTCTAAGTGGGAAGAGCAACGGCGACGCCCCTTTTTTAAGGATTTCTCTCAACGCTTCAAGTCTGCTTAAACGTTCTGTGCGAAGTTTAGAGAGACGTAAACGTTCTTTCACACTGCCATCTAGTTTCACAATAAGCGGCTCAAACGTTTGTAGGCTAGAGGCAATCTTGGCAAGCTCAGGATTGTCAGGCTCAATCGTATTGAGCTCTGAAAGCCGTGTCTTGGCAACGTTTATGGAGTTATTCAGAGTTGTAATGTTTGCTTGCCGTTCTTCATCTGAAGAAGAAGAGCCCAATTGAGGAGCAAGGGCTGCGATTTGCGCTGTATCGTTCGCTAGCTTTAGTGCCTTGGTGATTGCGGGGACTTCTTGTTTGATAGTCTTATCTTGGGCGCTTGTTAGGGTATTAAATCCTAACCAACTTAAACCACTCAATAAAATTGTTAGAGCCGTAACAACAGAAAATGCGGAGATCAGCCTAAAGCCAATTCCGAATTTTGAATATTGTTTTTCCTCGGTTTCAATTTTTGGTGATTTTTTGAGCAAGCTTTTAATTTTATTAATCATTTCACAATTGCCGAACAAACGGCCCCCTCACACAAAACTACGATTTGTGGTCAAGATACGGGGACACAGTTAAGAAATTCTTTAATGGACTATTCTTATGGAGAAAAAGTTATCCCTACGCATTTGTATGTTCGCTCAGGAGTGTTAGGAACACTCATAAACATACGATGATTTATCCCATCCCGTGAGAACCTGAGTAGCTGGAAGGTGCCGGAGAGTTCCAATTAACAAGGGATTGGCCAACTGATTTATAGATCTCAATATTTAGAGGGAAACACGCTGCATCTTCGCTTGAGTGGCTGCTACCACAATCGCCACCTGGGCATGCCGACAAAGCGCCGAGCAAATCTATTTCTGCAAAAAACTCAATATAATCACCTTGCCTTACAGGACTAGCTTTCATGAAATATTGATGAGTGTCGTGTGTGAAGCCGGTACACATAAAGACATTCAATACATCATGTACAAAAGTTTCAGTCTTGGGTAAATCCAACTTCTGAGTACTGGCCAGCGCACGTGTCAGATTCGAATGACAACAGTAATGATAGTCATTTCCACCCAAAACATTGTTGGTGTATGGATCACATCTGGTGCCAATTACATCGTGAACACTTCCGCCAAAATCGTCCCATCCATACCAATCCAAAGTGTCGTGAGTGATTGTTGCCATGGGACGCATATAGGGAAGGTTGCTCCATAGCTGATCGCCAGTGCTAACATGCGTTCCGTGGAGAGCGCGGGTTTTTCCGCTGAAAAATCGTTCACTAATGTTATTTGCATTCCACAGGTTCAAGTCACCAACTTGGGGCCCATCAGGACATGAAATGCGAAAGAAATGCCCTGCAGGTACCTTAAAGCACCTAGCGTCTCTTGGAGGAATTTGGACTTGGTCTATTAGAATCAAGTTCTCGCGGGCTTTTGTATAGGTCCCCATGTCTGGACGCGGCAGTGTGTCTATGGGATAGCAGATAACGGGTTGCGCATCTTTTCTGGCTTTTGCATCTTTTGGGGCTTTGTTCTGTGGAGGATATTTCATTGTTGGCTAACTTTCCAAAGAGGATTGCTTTTGTGCCACAATAGGGTTGAATGATGGTATCAGGCAAGTGCCTGAAGACGCATATTTCTTGCAATGCCATATTTGGCTTTTTAATTAATCCGGATAATGTGAGAATAGAAAAAATTTAAGTGAAACAATAATAAGGACTAATGATGCCAAAGGCTTACTGGATCGCGCACGTGACTGTCACTGATGCTGAACAATACAAACTATATGCTGACGGTGCCCCCATCGCATTTTCAAAATACAAGGCTCGAATACTTGCAAGAGGCGGTGCCTACCAGCAGATGGAAGGATCCGGGCATGCACGTAATGTGGTAATTGAGTTTGATACTATGGCAGATGCGTTGGCTTGCTATAACTCTGATGAATATCAAGCAGCTAAGAAACATCGCAAAGACGCTGGCATCGCCGATATTGTGATTGTAGAGGGCGTCTAACTAATTTTGTTAGGAATGCCCCTGTCTCAGGTGTGAACAGGGGCGTTTTTATTATGCCGCAGCGATAATCATGATTTCAACGTTAAAATCAGGTGTCGCGAGGCGTGCTTCCCCGCATGCGCGGGCAGGTGTATTGGCAGGGTCCACCCAATTGTCCCATACGGCGTTCATTTCAGCGAAATCATCCATGGATGAAAGCCAGATAGTTGCCTGTAGAATTTTGGACTTATTGGAACCCGCTTCTTCCAACAGGGCGTCAACCTGAGACAATATGCTGGTTGTCTGTTCGGTAATGCTCTTTCCAGCGGCACCCACTTGACCGGCTAGCCATATAGTGCCGTTGTAAGTGACTGCTTGGCTCATTCTTGGCCCAACTTTTAAACGTGTTATATCCGACATACAGAGTGTCCTTGGTCATAATGGAAAAATACCGAGACAATTGCTCAGCGCAGTTCAAGCATTCTAGTCTATTTATTGGGAAGGATAAAGTGAATGAGCTTGGGCGTTTCTTCTTGTCTAATGCCAAATAACAAAATTATACAAGTTTTAGTATTAGTGATTGCTTTACTGAATATTAAGATCACCCTACTAGCATGAAATTGGTTTGTGTGATCGCTCGCGAAGCTGAGAAACAAACTGCGTAGAGTAACACTCTTACAATATGCAATAAGGGTTTGAAGGAGCACATGAGATATGTCCCAAAGCTCGCGAGTTGATGATGTCTCTATTTAGCAAAATTACCTCTTTTTGGACAACATCATTGCGGAACCGGATATTGATCGGAATTGTTGTTTTTCAATCAATCCTAATTATCTTGTTTGAATACGGCCATACTCTGCGCCAGCAGATTTTATTGGATGAGACCAGTATGGCTCAAGTCCAGGGGCTCGCAACAGAACTCGCTCTAAGTAGTAGCAGGTGGATTGAGTTTAGTGAGAATCAAGCATTAGGTGCAGTTGTAAATGCACATTCTAATTTTCCTGATTTAAAGTATGCGATGGTTACATCACCCACAGGAGAAATTCTTGCGCATAACGATAGTGGTGCGATCGGTACATTCGTTGCCGATGGAATTTTGAAATCTCTGATGAAATCCCCCCCTGTTTTGCAAGTCCTTAGGCATACAGATCATGTCTTAGATGTTGCCGCTCCCATAATGCTGCAAGATAGGCATGTTGGATGGGCAAGAGTAGGGTTATCCCGAGCCTCAATAATTCACAATCTCCAAGCTATGGAAAATGACGGTTTTTTCTTTTTTTTCGTTGGCATAACTCTTAGCGCCTTCGTGACCTATATAGTATCACGAGGACCTGCGAGATCTCTTCAAAATATGGTTGATATTGCAGAGGGGTACCGAACTGGTCAAAAAGATCTTCGTATCACAGAGGATCGACCTGACGAACTTGGAGTTTTGGCCGCTTCTATGAATTCATTGGCAGATACGGTTAATAGGCGTGAAGCAGAGCTTTTTCATCAACGAGAGCATTTGGAGGAGGTCGTTCTTGAGCGCACACGGGATCTTGTGAAAGAAGTGCGTGAGCGTCAATCTGCAGAAGAGCACATCACACTTGTGTTGAATAGCGCAATTGAAGGGATAATTACAGCAGACCCTGAAGGTAATATTTTGAACTACAATCCAGCAGCAGAAAAAATATTTGGATATAAAGAACAAGAAGTCCTAGGTAAAAGTGTCGGGATGTTGATGCCAGCGGAGACGGCAGATCGGCATGAGGGCTATATGTTGAACTATCTAAATGGTGCTGAGTCTAAAATCATAGGCATCGGTGGGCGAGAGGTGGTCGCTAAACGCAAAAATGGGGAAGAATTCCTAATGGAGATAGCCATTAGTGAGTTGAAAAATAAGAATGCCCACTTTTATACAGGTATCGTTCGCGACATCACTAAAAGAA
Organism: Alphaproteobacteria bacterium 46_93_T64; assembly: GCA_002163135.1. Classification (GTDB taxonomy): domain Bacteria; phylum Pseudomonadota; class Alphaproteobacteria; order Sneathiellales; family Sneathiellaceae; genus Sneathiella. The sequence continues at coordinate 160,308 of MAAN01000017.1, read as the reverse complement.
AAGAAGCAGAGCGAAAACTCCACGATACTCTTGAGACTTTGCAATTAACTCAAGACGAGCTTGTACAATCTGAAAAAATGGCCTCACTGGGGGGGCTAGTTGCTGGCGTGGCGCATGAAATAAACACACCAATCGGGGTCGGAGTAACCGCAGCTTCTCATCTGCAAGAAAAAACCATTGTTGTTAAACATATGTTTGATGATGGGACACTGAAAAAAGGGGATTTCAAGAATTTCATCGAAACAGCGACACAATCAACTGATATTCTTTCAACCAATCTTCAGCGAGCGTCAGATCTAATCAAAAGCTTTAAGCAGGTGGCTGTTGATCAGTCCAGCGAAGCCCCGAGACTATTCAACTTGCTCGAATATTTGGATGAAGTACTGATCAGCCTGCATCCGAAGTTAAAACAGACAAAAATAAAAGTAATTGTGGACGGTGACCGGGATCTTGATATCGAAAGCTTGCCTGGAACGTTTGCGCAAATACTGACAAATCTAGTGATGAATTCTCTGATACATGCCTATGAGCCAAATGATGAGGGCTGCATTCACATTCATGCAGAGGCTAAGGAGGATAATGTCGAACTAACATATTCAGATGATGGAAGAGGCATGAAAGAACATACAGTTAATAAGGTGTTTGACCCGTTTTTTACGACTAAACGTGGAACCGGGGGCAGTGGTTTAGGGATGCATATTCTGTACAATCAAACAACGCAAACGCTGGGTGGGAGCGTAAAATGTAGCAGTGTTATGGGAAAAGGGACGACATTCAATTTTACCTTTCCCCTGAAAAAGGAAAATCAGCAATGATCGAGAATGATGACGATCTTATGTTCACTGATGATGAAAGTGATGTTGAAAAAGTCGCGGAAAGTACACTTAGGGGAAGTTGGAAGATCATAATTGTGGATGATGAAGCTTCAATTCACAAGGTGACTACTCTGGCACTGGATGGTTTTGTATTTGATGATAAGGATTTGGAATTTCTCCACGCATATACAGCAAGTGAGGGCAGGGAGTTAATATTGGCTCATCCTGATACGGCAATTCTCCTATTGGATGTTGTTATGGAGAATGAACACGCTGGATTGGATTTAGCGAAGTTTATTCGAGAAGATGCTGGTAACAAATTATCAAGAATTATACTGAGAACGGGGCAGCCAGGGCAGGCGCCAGAACGCGAAGTAATTCAAAAGTATGATATTAATGATTATAAAGAAAAAACAGAACTGACCTCGCAAAAACTCTTTACGCTTATGTATGCTTCTTTGCGTTCTTATCGCGATGTCATCGCTCTGGAGGCAAATAAACTAGGGTTAGAGCGCGTAATCAAAAGTTCGGCTGATATTTTGGCTCTAAAAAGCATTCGGGCCTTTACTGAAGGTGTTTTGAGTCAAATGACATCTCTGTTGCATCTAGATAGCGAAGCGGCATACATGAAAACAGATGGCTTGGCACTTAGTAAAGACGGCGAGGCGCTTAAAGTGATGGCTGCCACAGGTGAATATGGACCCTTGGTCGGGGCAGATGCCAATACTGCTCTTGAAAAGGAAATCCTTAACGACATTGGAAAAGCGATAAGTACAGGACAAAGTTACTATCGAGATGATCGCTTTATTGGCTTTTTTAGCAGCCCACATGGCTCTTTCAATATTTTATATTTGACGGGCTTGCGACCCTTGAATGAGCTTGACCAATCGTTGATGGAATTGTTTTTGAAAAACATTGCGATCGCTTATGAAAATATAGACCTGCATCAGGAGGTTGAAGAAACTCAACGAGAAATTGTTTATATGCTTGGTGAGGCGGTGGAAACGAGATCTCGGGAAACAGGAAATCATGTGAAACGCGTCGCAGAAATTAGCAAAATACTTGCGCTTGCTTATGGGTTTGACGAAGAAACAGCTGAAATTGTCCGACTGGCCTCTCCACTACATGATGTCGGAAAAATTGGTATACCAGATGCTATCCTTAACAAACCCGGTAAACATACGCCAGAAGAGTGGGAAATTATGAAATCTCACGCCATGCTGGGCTATGATATGTTGAAGTCTTCAAACAGACGCATTTTGAAAGCTTCGGCTGTAATAGCTCGAGATCATCATGAGCGGTGGGTTGGAGGCGGCTACCCGTATAACAAGTCGGGAGAAGATATTCATATATATGGCCGCATAACAGCAATCGCTGATGTTTTTGACGCTCTTGGGAATGATCGTTGCTATAAAAAAGCATGGCCACTCGAAAGAATTATGGCCCTTATGCAAGAAGAACGCGGACAGCAGTTTGAACCGCAACTTGTAGATATGGTGATTGCAAATATGGATAAGATTGAACAAATTTGCGTACAATTTAAAGAAGGGAAACCTGTTCTGTAGGTTACGCAATATGACTAAATTCCGTCAAACTGGATAAGTAGCCATATTGCTTCATGTTTTTTGATAGGCCTTAACGAGCAGCTTTACTTGCTGTGAAAATCAACGTTCCCTGAACGATTGAGTTAGGGTCGTGTGGATTGGTTTTAGCAGATAATCTAACAACGTCTTTTTACCTGAATGTATATCTGCAGTCGCCGTCATGCCCGGCAAAATCAGGTTTCGTTCGGGATCTTTACCAACAAATATCTGTGACAGGGCGACTTTTCCTTTGTAAAAATTTTCCCCTTTTTCATCTTCGAAGGTTGTAGCAGATATGTGCGTAAGAGAGCCTTCTACAGAGCCATAACGAGAATAATTATAGGTGGTAAATTTGACAGTCGCTTGTTGCCCTAATTGTAGGAACCCAATATCTTCCGGTCGAATGCGTGTTTCCACGATTAGTTCTTGATCGATTGGAACGACGGACAGGATCGGATTACCAGGTTTGATGACAGTCCCAACCGAATTTACATCCATCCCTTGAATGACGCCGTCTACAGGCGAAATGATGTTTAGTCGTCCAAGTGCACTCTTCAGCCTTTTAACGTTTTCGTTGATTTTCAAGACTTCTGCATTTGCGGATGCCATTTCATCCAGTGCTTCACGCTTTATTCTGCCATTGAGTTCCGCTAATCTTCCCTCGGCTTCTTTAATAGCCTGCTTTGCTGATTTTTGTTTGAGGACCAACTCGTCCAGATTTCCTTTCTCCTGCAAGTATTGACGTTGGCTGTTCAAATAATCGAAACGACTTAGCGTATTACTCTTGAGCAACCCTTCTCGGATTTTCATTTGTTCTCTCAGAGGTTCTATCTGGCCCCCTAAGATTAGAATTTGATCCTTCAGAAGAGCTAGTTCAGAACGCCGTTGGTCAATTTGCGTTTGCAGAACGGACTGTTGGTTTCGCAAGTCTAGTTGCTGTATCAGGAGTAAGTTTTTCTGCTCTTTAACAAGGCCAACGTATCCGGACACTTGATCTGCATTCAGTGTTTTTTTATTCTCTGCAAATGCATAAAGACGTTTGCTCTTTAAGTCCCAGATAACTTTTTGGGTTTCTAGTTGTTGCAGTTCTCCGCGAATGATCGTTGGGTCAAGCCTTATAAGGATCTGCCCTTTTTTAACAATTTCGCCTTCAGAAATCGCTATTTCGGTGATTGTTCCGCCATCGATGTGCTGAATGTTTTGAACGGCTCCGGAAGGTATAACCTCTCCAGATGCTACCGATACCTCATCAATTTCAGCATATTGAGCCCATACGACGAACGCCAGTAAGGTTACAAAACTGAAAAGGATAGCAGTACGAAGTAATGAAGACGGTCCCCCTTCCTCAAGCATAATTGACTGGCCAAGCCGAGTGCTCTCTGGTTTTCCTTTTTCCAGTACTTTCGGATTATCAGAAAATTTGTCCTGATCGATGGCAAGAAACTTTAGTGGCTTTACCATTATGCACCTTCAAAGATAAGCGGGATTACGGAGGCCGCGGGACCAACTGTTTGTATAATTCCCCGGTTCATTAATACGACACGGTCGGCAACGCGCATGTGGCTAGGCCGATGGGTAATGATTAACACTGTTGCTTTACCGCGCATTTTTTCCACGGCATCCAAAAATGCCTGATCACTCTCTTCATCCAAAGTGTTGCCAGGTTCATCAAAGATCATGATCTTGGCGTTTGACAAGAAGGCGCGCGCCATATTGAGGCGTTGCTGGAACCCTGCGGGCAGTTGTAGGAGTGTCTGGTCGCCTATTCTGGTGTCAAGTTTCTTCGGCAACTTGTTGATGTCATCCATCAGGTTTGCCCACTCACAAGCCTCCACAATTTGTGCTTCGCTGGCGATGCTTTTCGCCAAAAGCAGGTTCTGACGAATAGTGCCATGGAAGAGTTCACTAATTTGCGGCATGTATCCGATAGATTTTCGCAATTCCAAGGGGTCAATTTGACGAATATCCACACCATCCACAGATATTCTACCGACTTGAGGCTGATAAAGACCTGCTAGCAATTTGATTATTGTGGATTTTCCAGAGCTATTAGCGCCGGCAAATGCGACAACTTCACCTGGAGCGATTTGTAAATCCAATCCCATGACAACAGGATCTTGCTCTGCAGAGTAGCGGAAACTTACCCGTGAAAACGCAATATGTCCTTTAAACTCTTTCAGTTTTGACGATGCATAGGGGTTACTTTCACTTGTCAGGCTGAACAGCTGGTTGAGGCGATTAATGCTAACTCCGATTTGATTTAATTTAGTAAGCGCGAGGAATACGGCCTGTGTCGGTGACAGAAGTCGCCATACAAGAGCCATGGTCGCGACGAGAGCTCCTACGGTCATATCTTCGTTGAAGACCCGAGAGATCCCAAATGTCAGTGTCAATATTCCAGAAACGATCATAACGACATGAGCGAAGGTCTGTGCGACCGCTCCGATCATATTATTTTTTATTCCTGCCATGGCATTGCCGGCAGAAATATCTCTAAAACGTTCCAACCAGATTTCTTCAGCGCCCAGATGTTTGATCGTGCGCATATTATTAAAACACTCAGTAACAAATGTTCCTTTAGAAGCCGAATGCGTAAGATCATCCGCAGTGTGTTTTTGTATGATGGGCAATATGATTAACGCTGTGATGACATACAAAACCAACATTACGATAGGGATCAGCACAAGGGGCCCGCCGATTAACCCGACTGCAATTAGAAAAACAAAGACAAAAGGCATTTCAAGAAGGGCCATGGCCATTGGGCCAATGAAGAATTCCCGGATCATATCAAACTCCCGGAAACGCGCAATTTTGGAGCCAAGAGAGCTTCTCTCCGTTTGCGACACAGGAAGTGAGAGAATTTTTTGTAGAGCAGTTGTTCCGATTATATAGTCAAGCCGTGCTCCTATGTGGGACAGCATTTTTCCGCGAATTAGTCGTAGTAGAATATCGCTTCCCAACGCAATTCCGACACCTATAAGTAGATATTTCAGTGTTTCTGTTGATTTGGCGCCAATAACCATGTCGTAGACTGACATGATGAACAAGGGTGTTGCCAATGCTAATATATTTAGGAAAAAAGTAATGATCATGATTTGCCGGGTCAGAGGTGCAAATCTCTTGAAAACAGCACGGAACCAGTTTGCGCTGGAATTCCATTGGCCAATTTTCTCTTTTGGAAGTGGGCTGAAAAAGAAGACTGTCCCTTTCTCAGCTAGGGTCGATTTGTCGTCAATGACACAGTATTGTTGTTGTTCCGCGTCATAAACAAAAACGCCGTCTCGTTTTGATGAAACCAGAATTTTTACCGCCCCATCATCTGGGTCAAAAAGGCATGGAAAAAGCCTTGGATCTATTGATTTCAACGTTGCTGCTTCAGCTGAGCTTTCATAGTGCAGATTGGCAAGAGCACTTCTTAGGTCCAAAAGATCCATGGTTTCTTTAAAGTGGGGCATGGCTTCAACAACTTGCGAGGCGTCTCCGCGCCAGCCAAGAGCATCTAATAGTGGTGAAAGGCACGCCGCATATTGGGTGTTCCGTCCCCAATTGTTAAGACTTGCATCTTCTGGATCTGCTGTTAGAAACGTCATCTAGTTATACCGTTTTTTTCTTAGTAGGCTCACTGGAGGCCGTTTTTTTAAACTGAACCAAATTTTCAATCGGAGTGTGTGCAAGGTTCTTGTTTTTAATCCGGTATCCGATATCAGCAATTTTGAGGAGTGAGGGTCGTAAGCTGACCAAAAGAATAGTGCTTCTCCCTTGAAGGTGCAGAAGCGTGTTCTTAAGAATTTCGTCACCCGCGGCATCCAGTGACGTATTAGCTTCGTCAAAAAGTATGATATCTGGTTTGCTAACGAGTGCCCGAGCGATCGCAATTCTTTGCCGGATACCACCGGGTAAACTATCTGTAGCTCCGTCCCCAATCATGGTGTCATAGCCAAAGGGTAAGCGCTTTATAAAGTTGTCCAGACCTAGAAGCTCTGATTGTTTCAGTGCCTCATCAATATAAGTACCCTTCCTGAACGTTGTCAGGTTTTCCATAACGGTGCCCTGAAAAATAGCGCCATTTTGAGGTAGATACGCAATTCTGTTGTGTAATTCATTTTGGGGCAGAGAGAGAATATCTACTCCATTTAGGAGAATTCGACCTGAAGTAACCGGTAATAACCCCATGGCGAGCCACAAAAATGTTGATTTTCCGCTACTATTGGTGCCGACAATTGCAGTAGTAGAGCCTGCGTTAAAGCTAGCAGAAATATTTTCAAACAATAGTTCCCCATCATCTTCATATGTGAAGCTGACATTTTCGAACGTTAGGCTGTGGCCAATTTTCGCATCATCTAGCAAGGGCTGACTTGAGGCGGCGTCATTGTTGATGGGTGTGTGCAGTCTTTCGGCTTGCGGAAGTTCCAACAGTGCATTTACCCGGTGTTTTGCCAGTTTGATGTTTTGATAATGCGTCCAGACACCCATCGCACGTAGGAGCGGTTGTAGGGCACGGCCTGAAAGTAATGTGCAGGCTGCAAGCCCACCGATCGTAAGATACCCGTCAATTACTAAAATAGAACCAAATGCAGCGACGCTCACTAGCGTTATTTGAGAAAAAATAGCTCCAAGCCCTTGGGCTATATTGTTTTGAAACGCGATTTTCTTGAGTATCCCAGCGGTAGTTTCCTGTAACCGCTCGTACCGCCTGATCATTTGGGCTTCTAGAGCGAGGCCTTTGACGGTATGAATTCCGGTCAAAACCTCGATTAAAAAGTTATAGCGCCTGTCTTCCCAGACAGATCTCTCTCCCAGTGACGTTCTCAGACTTCGACCGACGAAAAGAGTAATCAATCCAAAAATAACAAGGAGTGCAATGGGGACAACAACAAGAGATCCACCAATATATCCGACCATACCGATGAAGATTACTGCGAAGGGTAGGTCGACAAATACGAGCAAATTGCTGCCAGACATAAATTCGCGTAAGCTGTCAATAGCGTTAAACCGGTGCAAGTAAACGCCTGCAGCTTCACTCTCAAATCGAGCAATATTCGTGCCTAAAGTGCGGCCCAATGCCCGACATCCAGTGATGTGTTCGAACTGTGCGCCAGTAAAAGCCGTGATATAAGATCGGGCCAAGCGGAAAAATGCCTCAAGAAGAAGTGCAAGACCCACCCCTAATATGAGAAGAATGAGTGTCTCTGTCGCATTGTTTGGGATAATTCTATCATAGACTTGCAAGATCATGACGGGAAGCGCAAGCGCTAGCAGATTTAGGGCAGTGGACGCAACAATGATGTCGGCGCGGGTTTTCCCGGCCGTTGGCATACTCGATTGCCGTAGCATCGGTTTATCATCATCGTGAGTTATTTTTCTCAAACCGAATTTACCTTTTAATAAGCAATAGCTAAATATACAACCGCAGGTCAAGTTCTTGGGCGCCCTTGTTAACTATAATTGATGGTAAAGATTTAATTTTGGTAAAATTTTGGGTTCTTTTCTTAAATAACAAAATTATTTTTATCCTCTATAGCTTTGATTAATTTGACTTTTTTACGACTATATTATGATCTTTAGTGTGAAGTCTGATGTTCGTAACTACTTGATTGAGACTACAATTTAGGCTGAAAGGTATATTTTGACGGGAAAATGCTGTTAAAATATATGGTAGTGTCGTCAATAAGACGTAAGCTGTTATTGGTATCTGTACTCGCCTGTTACTTGACCTAACCGATGTGGCAGTTTATCTATATATCTAATGTTTGGTTTTGAAATGTTTGAAAATATCTAGGAGGTCGTGGCGCCTGCGTGACATGAAATCAGACCATAGCTTGAATAGCATCCTGCAAGATGCGCTGGAGAATGGCTCCGATGCCTTTGTTGTTTATGACAAGGAAGGTTATTTGGTTAGCTGTAATCAGAACTTCAAAGATTTGTATGGTTATTCTGATGAAGAAGCATGTCCCGGCGTTCATGCGATAGATCTCATAAAGATTGATGCAGCCAAGGGGAATTTGGCCCCGGGATTTGATCAGGACCGTGCGGACGACTTTTTGAATGAGCGGTATTCCTTTGAAGAGCTCCATAAAAGAAATTTCGACCTTCATTTGAAGGATGGCAGATGTATCGCCGTAAGTGAGCGTTCAACAGTTGACGGTGGTACTATCAGTATTCAGCGGGATATTACTGAACAAAGAATGCTTGAAAACGAACTACGCCAGCATTCAGGATTGTTTCAGGCAGCTTTTGACGCGGACTCTAATATCTGTTCGCTTTCCGTGTTGAAAACGGGTGTTTTTATTGATGTCAATGCGGCCTGGTGTAAAACGCTGGGATACACCAGAGAAGAGGTCATCGGAAAAACGGCCACTGAATTGAACATCTGGAAAAACTCTGAATACAGAAATAAGATTGTTCAAGGAATAAAAAACAACCCAAGTATCCGCGGATATCACGCTGAATTACAAACACGCTCTGGCGAAACAAGAGTTCTTTCTCTTAATGCTGAAGTCATTGATACCGATGGTGAGAAATGTGTGTATTTTTCTGCAAAAGATACGACGAACGAAATTGAAACATCGAAGGCATTGCTTGAGAGCGAACGAAGATTAGTCGACTTTACCAAGGCGAGTACGGACTGGTACTGGGAAACTGATGAAGAGCACCGCTTCACATTCATTTCTCGAGTTGTGGAGGAAAGTACAGGTGTTCCGACAGAAGGCCATATCGGCTTTATGTTAGAAGATATTACGGGCGCTGGATCGCGGAACCAAAAAGCATTTCGCGTATTATCAGACACTATGGCTGATCATAAACCGTTTCGGGAATTGGTTATATATCGTTTCAGAAAGGATACCGGGAAGAAAATCTGGGTGCGCTCAAGTGGCGTTCCATATTTTGACAATGATGATAAGTTTATCGGGTATCGCGGAAGCAGTTCGGACATAACTGAGCATGTAATCTTGGAAGAAAAATATCAACAGTCCGTGAAAATGGAAGCCGTTGGACAATTGACTGGCGGTGTCGCCCATGACTTCAACAATCTGTTAGCAGTTATTCAAGGTAATGCAGAGATGGTGAAAGAAGCGGTTGAGGATGATCGGCCGGAACTTGTTCACTATTTAGATGCGGTTATGCGCGCCTCTGATCGCGGAGCTGAACTTACTCAAAGTATGCTTGCGTTTTCAAGTAAGCAGGATTTAACCCCGAGTATATTCCTGCTTGATCAACATATCGAAAAAATGGTGAAAGTCGTAAAGCGAACGCTGGGAGGCAGCATCACTGTTAAAACCGACTTTGATACAGATCTTTGGTATTGCAAGGCTGATGCGGTGCGACTGCAAAGTGCATTGCTTAATTTATGTATCAACGCACGTGACGCCATGCCGGACGGAGGAATACTTACAATTGAACTTCGCAATCGGGAGGTTGATGAGAATTATGCAGCCATGGAGCGAGATATCTCTACAGGTAAATATGTTTCCCTGATTATTAGTGATACTGGCTGCGGTATATCTCAAGAAAAAATGCCGCACATAATTGAGCCTTTTTATACCACAAAAGAAGTTGGAAAAGGGACTGGGCTCGGTTTAAGTATGGTCTATGGATTTGCTCGCCAATCCAATGGTCATCTTTCTATTTACTCGGAAGTGGGCATCGGGACAACAGTTAGGCTTCTGCTTCCTTATGCCGAACATGAAGAGGAACATCCGAAATTGGATGCAATTGGAACTGCAGCCCCAGATGCCGGAATTAAAAAGTCTTAATTCAGTCGGGCTGCTTTAATGCATTATTTTTTCCCCCCACCATTGGGTATCGGAAACCTTCCATAAAGTTTTTTGCTGTCTCTTCTACAGTCGCAATTTCATCCTTTGACAATGTGTCTTTGTAATTCCCAATTGAACTGCTACTTAAGCCTTTTCCTCTGATTTTTGTATCGAACGCTTTGTTAACGCCCCTTGGTCGAGTGTATTTCCAGTCGGCATCGGGATCGTACTTGGAAAAATCCAGACCTGTGAAATCGGTTAATGCTGGAAACAGTCGCTGAGGTTGCGTTGCCAGTGTTTCGTATTTCACAAAGAGTAACCGCCTAGGCTTTTCGTTTAGCAGGCGATTCAGCCCTCGATAAAAATTGAGGAACAATTTGGTAAGAGCTTCCATATTGCGGCCAGCTTGCCTCATGTTACTCGTGCGGCCAAGCTCTCGCTGTCTTTCAGCTACCGCTAACATAGATGCCACAACGTCTTTTGGATCTCGTACAGTGGCAACAAACCGAGCGGACGGAATGAGCTGTGCCAGAAGCGGGAAAAACGGTGTCATCTCAGGATGCTTTAGAATTAGATGCTGGGGTTCGCCTTGTTGTTTGTGTGTGCGGATCATAAAATCAATAACAAGGGATTTTAGGTGCTCAAAAAAATCCTTGTTTCCATCAAAGAAATCAGACAGGGCGCGCTCGTCTTTATTTCGCCAGTTGAGATACAGTGATAGTTGTGCTGTTAGATATTGACATTCTACCATCATATCGTTGGAAGACGGGGCTGAGCTGAGAATATTTTGGAGAAGGCTTGTTCCAGTCCTCATCGCACCGCCAACGATAATTGGCGTAAATTCAATTTCTGGATGATCTGTAGTCATATTTCCGCAAACCCCTTCACGTGATTCCCCGTAGTCGTCAATTGGATATAGAAGGATTCTCAAGAAAGAGTAAATCTTTAACTGTTCGCTCGTGAAGAGTTCCCGGAAATCGTGAAAAACTGCTATATATGTGCTTTTTCTTTGACTTTGTTTTTACTTTCGTATTTGTTCATTTTAATTTCGGTATTGTTCGTTTTGTTGTGACCGAGGTTGAACGCAGTGAGGACTGATGTCAGCGGATTTCGATATTTTCATAATAGGCGGCGGTATAAACGGTTGCGGTATTGCAAGAGATGCAATCGGGCGAGGGTATTCGGTTGCCCTCTGCGAGATGAATGATCTGGCTAGCGGAACGTCGTCAAAGGCGACAAAGCTTGTGCATGGCGGTCTTCGTTATCTGGAGCATTACGAATTTCGTCTGGTTCGCGAAGCGTTGAGCGAGCGCGAAATTCTATGGGCCATGGCGCCACATATCATCTGGCCACTTCGTTTTGTCCTGCCGCATCATAAAGGGCTTCGTCCGGCTTGGCTTTTGCGCCTTGGTTTGTTTCTTTATGACCATATCGGTGGACGTAAAAAATTACCGGCAACGAATACTCTTGATTTAAAAACGCACGCCGCTGGCGCGCCACTAAAACCTATCTTCGATAAAGGCTTTGAATATTCTGATTGCTGGGTAAACGATGCGCGTTTGGTTGTCCTGAACGCATTGGACGCGGAGAAAAAGGGCGCACAAATAGAAACACGGACGCCTTGCATCAAAGCAGAGCGGAAGTACGGACATTGGCTAGTCACGACGAAAAACCTTGAGACAGGCATCGAGAAGACACAAACAGCTCGAGTTTTGATCAATGCTTCAGGACCGTGGGTCGATAAGGTTTTAACGAGCTCGATAGGGGAAGAAAACGCCCAAAATGTGCGCCTTGTTCAAGGTAGTCATATTATTGTGCCCAAAATATTCGATCACGATAAAAGTTATATATTCCAAAACGCCGACGAGCGGATAATTTTTGCTATTCCGTATGAGCAAGATTTTACTCTTATCGGGACCACTGATCATGATTTTAAAGGGGAACTCAATCATTTTGATATTACTCCTGAAGAAGTGAGTTATCTCTGCAATGCTGCAAGCGAGTATTTTCAGAATGTAATAAAAGTGGAAGATGTTGTCTGGAGTTATTCAGGTGTTCGCCCGCTGTATGATGATGGTGCTAGTACGGCGCAGGAGGCAACGCGCGATTATGTCTTAAGACAAGATGGCCCTGAAAATGAGGCGCCGCTTTTGAACATATTCGGCGGAAAAATAACGACTTATCGTCGCTTGGCTGAAGCTATGATGGAAAAAGTTGAAAATATTCTGGGAGCAAAAGGGCCCCGTTGGACAAAACACTCAACTCTGCCCGGTGGTGCTTTTGACGTTGACGGTTTTTCGGGACTTGTTCAGGAAATAGCAGAAAAATACCCGTTCTTGGCTGAGAAGACAGCTGAACGCTATATCCGCTCTTACGGAACTCGAGCCGGCACACTGTTGAATGATGTCGGGTCTAAATCCGATTTGGGTCATTGTTTCGGCTCAGACCTTATGGAAACGGAAGTTCGATATCTGATAGAAAACGAATGGGCACGAACAGCTGAAGATGTCGTGTGGCGGCGGAGCAAGCTGGGGCTTCGTATGAGCGCTGAAGAAATAGAGGCATTGGATATTTGGATGATTGATCAGCGTAAATGTGTTTAGCGCACAAGGTTTGTATTTGCGGGTTCTTTTATTGTTGAAAACCTGTTAGATCAGGCCCAACGTGATGCGAACCGTACGGATGAAACTCAAATGCCAGAAGCACTACAATCTGCCGAAGATACCATACAGGATTTTAAAGACGCTTTTCTATTTTTGGACGAGTGGACGGACAGATATGGTTATTTGATTGATTTGGGGCGCAAACTTCCAGAATTTCCTGACGCGCTGAGGGTCGATGAAAACCTAATGCAAGGGTGTCAGTCTCAAGTCTGGCTTCTTGCTTTCATGGAGGGCGATAGGCTTCGATTTAAAGCGATAAGTGACGCGATAATTGTTAGCGGCTTAATTGCCTTAATTCTCGCAGTTTTTGATAATCGTAAGCCTGCAGAAATACTCGCCGTCGATACTAGTTTCCTTGATGACTTGGGCCTTAGCAAGCATTTGTCGCCTTCGCGTAGCAACGGATTGCATTCACTAGTACAGCACGTGTTGGTGGCCGCAAAACATCAAGTTGCACAAAATTAATCCACGATAGTTTCGCCACTGGATCTTTCCTATTGGATCAGGTCCGTGTAGCATGCGGGAAAATAACGAAGAAGCGTTTACCCGCTCGTGGAGGAACATGTCTACTTTACGTCTGTTGATTGCTAATCGCGGAGAAATAGCAATTCGCGTATCCCGCGCAGCCCGCTCACTTGGCCTTACCAGTATAGCCGTTTATCCTGAAGATGATGCTTCTGCGTTACATGTTCAGTTTATGGAAGAGACCGAATTGTTGCCGGGTGTTGGTCCCGCGGCCTACCTTAATATTGATGAAGTGATTAAGGCCGCAAAACGATGCGGGGCGGATGCGGTTCATCCGGGGTATGGGTTTTTGAGTGAAAATCCTGATTTTGCTGCTCGCTGCGCAGATGAAGGGTTGGTTTTCGTAGGGCCCGACAAGAACACCCTTTCAATGCTTGCAGATAAAAGTGCCGCTCGCGGTTTAGCCATTGAGCTCGGTGTTCCCGTACTTGCAGGCCGAAATGAAGCAACTTCTATTGAGGCCGCCGAGCAGTTTTTTAAAGAATTGGAAGTCGGCAGCCATATGTTCATCAAAGCGATCGCTGGCGGCGGCGGCCGGGGGATGCGGCTTGTAACTTGCAGCGCTGAGTTGGTAGAAGCCTATAAATCCGCCTCTAATGAAGCTGAAGCAGCGTTCGGAGATGGCCGAGTTTATGTAGAACGGTTTATGCCGAATGCGCGTCATATTGAAGTCCAAATTTTGGGCGATGGCAGCAATGTTCTTCATCTTCATGAGCGTGATTGTTCTCTGCAACGACGAAACCAGAAAATCCTTGAAATCGCGCCTGCTATTGGGCTCAGCAAAAAGTTAAAGCAGAGTTTGTTCGGCGCGGCCTTGAAAATCGCAGCAAAGGTCAACTACCTGGGACTTGGAACATTCGAATTTCTTGTCTCAGCGGTTGATGAGAGTTTTGCGTTTATGGAGGCAAACCCGCGGATACAGGTTGAGCATACAATTACTGAAGAAATTTTGGGAATTGATTTGGTCGAAGCTCAGCTACGGGTGGCGATGGGGGCAACTCTAGAAGAACTTGACCTGCGCCAATCAGAGCTGATACCACGCGGTTTCGCTGTACAGGCGAGAATTAACGCAGAAATATTTGACGATTTGGGGAATGTTCGCCCCGCTGGCGGCGTGATCTCAGGGCATGAATTACCGCAAGGACGGGGTATAAGGATCGATGGTTCTGCACATTTAGGCTGGGCAGCCAACCCGAGATATGACTCTCTCTTGTCTAAGGTTATCGTTTCCGACCCCAAAGCAGACTATCGAACTATCCTTGCCCGGACTGATCAGGCTTTGGCGGATTATGGGATTTCTGGGATAGAAACCAATATAACATTTCTTCGGGCATTACTTCAAAATAAAGACGTGCAAAATGGCTGTGTTTCTACACGTTATGTAGATGAAAATCTGCCTAAGCTTCTCGCGGCCCGTCCAGCATCGAAGCAGATTGCATTAGCGACCCCATTTCAATCGCGGGCAGACGTGGGCGATATAGCTCCAGAAGGAGCGGAGAGTATCGTGTCCTCTCTCATGGGAACGGTTGTCGAAATTTCAGTGCAAACTGGGGAGACTGTCTCCAAAGGACAAGTTGTTGCTGTGCTGGAGGCCATGAAAATGGAACATCAGATAATTTCTGAGATCAGCGGAACAATATTGGCTATTCCTGTGACGATTGGTGAGACTGTCAATGAGCAGGCTGCGCTGGTTTATGTAACCCCGGGTGATGTGGCGTTAGTAGATGTAACCCAGACAGGATCGATTGATTTTGATGAAATTCGTCCCGACTTGGCTGAATTGTTGGCTAAGAAAAATGCAATATTGGATGCAGCGAGACCGGATGCTGTTGCTAAGCGCCACTCCCACGGAAAATGCACAGTTCGTGAAAATATAGACCGTCTGATCGACCCGGGTAGCTTGTCAGAATATGGGGGCCTGAACATTGCTGCGCAGCGATCTCGGCACAGTGTCGAAACACTGGAGAGGATAAGTCCTGCCGATGGCATGGTTGCTGGAACCGCAAGCATAAACGGAGATTTGTTCGAAGCTCAAGATGCGGCATGTGTCGTTCTTGGGTATGATTATATGGTTTTTGCAGGCACTCAGGGTGTGATGAACCATAAAAAAACCGACCGTCTTCTGCATCTCGCTGAAGCCAGAGAACTCCCCATAATCTTTTATGGGGAAGGCGGTGGTGGCCGGCCAGGAGATGTTGATATTAACGCGGCGTCAACGCTGGATATCCCAACTTTTCAAACCTACGCGCGTCTTTCAGGATTAGTTCCGCGCATCGGGATTGCCTCCGGGCGTTGTTTTGCCGGGAACGCGGCCTTGATGGGGGTAAGTGACCTTTTGATTGCTACAGAAGATACATCAATTGGTATGGGCGGCCCCGCAATGATTGAAGGGGGCGGTCTTGGTATTTATACCCCTGAGGAAGTCGGTCCTGTTTCCATGCAATCCCGGAATGGCGTCATCGACATTGTGGTGAAAGATGAAAAAGCGGCCACAGATACTGCGAAAAACCTGCTTTCATATTTTCAAGGTGCGGTTAAGACATGGACACATGGGGATCAACGAGAACTCAGGCAGGTAATCCCTGAAAACCGGCTTCGGGTTTATGATATTCGAAAAGTAATCGAGGTGCTAGCCGATACGGACAGTATTCAGGAAATTAGGCCCAATTTTGCGCCCGGCATGATTACTGCCTTTTTGCGTATCGAAGGGCAACCCTTGGGCTTGATTGCAAATAACCCCATGCATTTGGGCGGAGCCATCGACGCCGATGCTTCAGAAAAAGCAGCACGGCATATCCAACTTTGTGACGCCTTTGATATTCCGATCCTCACCCTTTGCGATACGCCAGGCTTTATGGTTGGCCCTGAAGCTGAAAAAACAGCGTTGGTGCGGAAAACCGCTCGCTTTTTCGCAGCTTTCGGAAGCATAACCGTACCCGTATTTACCGTCATTTTGCGAAAAGGATATGGGCTCGGAGCGCAAGCTATGGGCGGCGGCTCAATGCATGCGCCGTTTTTGTGTGTATCTTGGCCAACCGGTGAAATGGGTCCGATGGGATTGGAAGGTGCTGTACGTCTTGGGTTTAAGAAAGAACTAGCTGCTATTGATGACGAGGACGAACGCCAGAATGTGTTTAATGTTATGGTGGATGAGGCCTATGCGCGCGGTAAAGCTGTGAACGCAGCCGCCTTCATGGAAATAGACGATGTTATCGATCCGGCGGAAACCCGTACCCGACTTGCTCAAGGTTTGAAATCTGTCGCACGGCCTGTCCGGCGTTCAGGAAAGAAACGCACATTTGTCGACACTTGGTAAGTTTCTCGCTGAATTAGTGTCCTAAAGGGTGAACGGCGCGAGGCGATCCAGAAAATGTTTGGTAAAATCCTGTAGCAAAAGGGATCGTGGGTGGAATTTGGGGTAAAGGATACCGAGCGTAAACGGCAACGAGGGTTCAAACGGCCGTGCAATCAAGCCATGCCCCACATATTCCGCAGCGTCAATTGAACTGACGATTGCGGCCCCGACCCCTTGCCTTGCAAGCAGACAAGCCGTAGCAAACTGGCTGACTTCTACTTTAGAATTCAAACTTACCCCGGCTTTATCAAAGGCCGCCTTTAATTGATGGTGAAATTTGTTTTCGTTGTCCTGAATGATCATGGGCATCTGATGTAGATCTTCGACCCGTATCGTTTTTTGAGAGGCGAGAGGATGCTGCGGGGACATGACACAAACTGTCCGGATGTTGACAGCTTCATGATTGATTGCGCTGTGACCTTCGAATTCATCGGCGATACCGATGTCATACTGCTGGGCCGCTATCCATTCACGCACTCTAACGGCTGTGTGTGTTTGAATGGCAATGGTGACGTCCGCTCTGCCTTTCAAAAATTCGGCAATCGCAAGGGGCATAAGTGACGTAGCGAAGCCAGAAAGGCATGCAATCCGTAAATGACCGGCTTTTTGATTTCGAATATCTTCGGATAAGCGCGAAATATGTTCGAGGTTTGAAACAGCCCTTTCAACTTCATCTAATAGAAAGCGTGCCTCATATGTGGGGGATAGGCGTCCGCGCTTTCTGTCGAATAATGACATGCCCATCGACTGTTCAAAGCTAACAATCAAGCGACTTACCGCTGGTTGAGAGATTCCAAGCATATTAGCCGCTGATGTGACGCTGCCTGCTGACATTACAGCTCTGAATGCTTCTAACTGTCGTAACCGAATCATAAATGAATCTCACTGGTAAAAGCCAAGTATATAACATGATGTTATGATATCATTCTATCATATTATAGAAAGCGAAGAAAAATGAAGGTGAAACGGCAAGAACCGTGTTTGTCATCAAACGGTCATTGAAGAGGTTGTAAATCCTATTATTGTAGCGGAGGGAGAATGATGCCTCCGTTATAATAAATGAATTCGAAGCCATTATTGGCTTAACTGGCATCAAGCAATAGGGAAGAGCAATGTCAATTATGAAAAGAATTGTTGCGCCAGCAACACTAGCTGCATTGATTGGAAGTACTTCGATCGTGTCTGCTGCGACAGAAATTAACTGGTGGCACGCGATGGGCGGCACCAACGGTGAACGCGTCAATAAAATTGCGGATGATTTCAATAAATCACAATCTGAATATAAAGTAGTTCCAACTTTTAAAGGCAACTACACAGAAACAATGACTTCTGCGATTGCTGCGTTCCGTGCCAAGAAACAACCTCACATCGTGCAGGTTTTTGAAGTTGGCACAGCAACAATGATGGCTGCTAAAGGCGCCGTTTATCCTGTTGAGCAAGTAATGATTGATGCTGGCGAAAAATTCGATAAAAACGATTTTCTGCCGGCTGTGATCAGCTACTATCAAACGTCTGAAGGTGAACTGCTTTCAATGCCGTTCAACAGCTCAACACCTGTTCTTTGGTACAACAAAGACGCTTTCAAAAAAGCCGGTATCAGCAAAGTACCTGCTACTTGGGGCGAAATGAAAAGTGCTTCTGACAAGTTGCTCGGGGCTGGTTACAAATGCGGCTTCTCATTCGGCTGGCAATCATGGGTTATGGCTGAAAACTTCAGTGCATGGCACAACATTCCAATGGGAACTAAAGAAAACGGTTTCGCTGGTATTGATACAAAATTCTCATTTAACAATGATGCAGTGAAAAAACACTGGAACAATCTTGCTAAATGGACAAAAGACGGCACATTCGCATATGGCGGTCGCCGTGGTGACAGTTTGCCAATGTTCATTAATCAGGAATGTGGCATGTGGATGAATTCATCCGCTTACTACGGTTCAATCAAGAAACAAGCCAAATTTGAATTTGGTCAGTCAATGCTGCCTTTCTACAAAGACGTCATCGATTCACCACAAAACTCAATCATTGGCGGCGCTACTCTTTGGGTTCTTAAAGGCCAAAAAAGTGACGACTATAAGGGTGTTGCAAAATTCATGACACACCTGTCTTCACCAGAAGTACAAGCTTGGTGGCATCAGGGAACAGGTTATGTTCCGATCACTAAAGCTGCTTATGCGCTTTCTAAAACTCAAGGCTTCTACGATACCAATCCTGGTACAGATACAGCGATCAAACAGCTGAGCTTGAACATACCAACACCATCTTCACGTGGTATTCGTTTTGGTAACTTCGTGCAAATTCGCGATATTATTAACGAAGAAATGGAAGCAATCTGGTCAGGTGAAAAATCAGCTGACGAGGGTTTGGAAACTGCTGTAAAACGCGGTGATGCGCTTCTTCGCAAGTTCGAAAAAGCTAACAAATAATCACGTCAAATAATTCCCGCCGCGCAAGGTTAATTGTGCGGCGGGTTTCTTATTAGCAGGTTTCGTAAAACTATGTTGAAACGCGTTCACTTTGGCCCCTCTGCGTTGCCCTATTTGTTGGTTTTACCGCAAATACTGGTAACCGTGATATTTTTTATCTGGCCGGCCAGTCAGGCACTTTATCAGTCATTGCTGGTTGAGGACGCCTTCGGTTTATCGTCAAAATTCGTTTGGTTTGAAAATTTTGAATATTTGTTTGAAGACCCATATTACTGGGGCTCTTTCCAACGCACATTCGTCTTTTCCTTTCTGGTAGCGTCTCTTTCTATGGGATCGGCATTACTTCTTGCTGTCATGGCGGACCGGGTTGTCAAAGGCTCTGGTTTGTACCGGACATTCCTGATTTGGCCGTATGCGGTAGCGCCAGCGGCGGCGGGTGCCCTTTGGTTCTTTATGTTCAATCCTACTCTCGGAATATTGCCATATGTGTTGCAATTCATAGGGTATGACTGGAACCATAAAGTAAATGGAACTGAAGCCATGGCGCTGGTAATCTTTGCCGCGTCCTGGAAGCAAATTGCCTATAATTTCTTATTTTTCCTCGCCGGATTGCAATCCATTCCAAAATCCCTGATTGAAGCCGCTGCGATTGATGGCGCAGGCCCTGGCCGCAGGTTCTGGACGATTGTATTTCCGCTGTTATCTCCAACAACATTCTTCTTGTTGGTCATTAATGTTGTGTACGCGTTCTTCGAAACTTTCGGTATCGTGGATGCCATTACATCTGGCGGCCCGGCGAACTCAACTCAAATTCTCGTCTATAAGGTTTACAATGACGGTTTTGTTGGTTTGGATCTTGGTGGATCTGCCGCTCAGTCAGTCATTCTGATGGGGATTGTCATCGGATTGACGGTCATACAGTTCCGCTTTGTTGAGAAAAAGGTGTCTTACAATGATTGAGAATAGACCTTTTCTAACGTTCATGGCGCATACGGTCCTTATTTTGGGTGTGATCGTTGTTGCATTCCCACTTTGGTTGACGTTTGTGGCGGCAAGTCACGACGCTGTTCGGATGTCAGAGTTGCCTTTGCCGATTTGGCCGGGGACTCATTTCTTTGAAAATCTGGATGTAGTTCTTAATAAAGGCCTTTGGGGTGGAGACGGCGTCGGAGTTTCCTACATGTTGGTCAACAGCATGATCATGGCGTTGATGATCGCTTTTGGTAAGATTAGCATTTCATTGCTTTCAGCATTTGCCATTGTGTATTTCCGCTTTCCCTTCCGTATGGGCTTTTTCTGGATGATTTTCATCACATTGATGTTGCCAGTTGAGGTGCGGATTTTGCCAACGTTTGAAGTTGTGGCTAATCTTGGAATGCTGGACACCTACTGGGGCCTGACTGTTCCGTTGATCGCCTCTGCGACAGCAACGTTTATGTTCCGTCAGGTGTTCTTAACCATTCCAGATGAATTGTTGGAAGCTGCTCGCATTGACGGTGCCGGCCCGATCCGTTTCTTTATAGATATTCTAATTCCGATGTCACGAACCAACATTGCAGCCTTGTTTGTGATTTTGTTTATTTACGGCTGGAACCAGTATCTATGGCCATTATTGGTCACAACAGATCAAGACATGTACACCATTGTTATGCAAATTGGCCGAATGCTTGAGGCTGGCGAGTCTGTGCCACAGTGGCATTTGGTTATGATGACTACGCTGCTGTCGGTTCTGCCGCCGGTTGCTGTTGTTGTGTTTATGCAGAGGCTTTTTGTTCAAGGCCTAACTGAGACAGAAAAGTAAGGATTGAAGGTAAAAAATGGCAAGTGTTAAGCTTGATAACATCCAAAAAACCTACCCGAACGGTTTTAAAGCAATCCACGGCGTGGATGTTGATGTTCAGGATGGAGAATTTCTGGTTTTAGTTGGCCCGTCTGGTTGCGGTAAATCGACCTTGCTTCGTATGATTGCAGGCTTGGAAACCGTTACTGGTGGTGAGTTGGAAATCGGCGATAAAGTCGTCAATGACCTAGAGCCATCAAAACGGGATATCGCAATGGTTTTCCAAAACTACGCGCTTTATCCCCATATGACTGTTTATAATAATATGGCTTATGGCCTGAAGATTATGGGTCTTAGTAAATCGGAAATTGATGAGCGTGTTAAAAATGCAGCGGGAATTCTGGAGCTGACGGACGAACAGCTTACACGCAAACCCCGGGAGTTGAGCGGCGGTCAACGTCAGCGTGTTGCCATGGGCCGTGCAATCGTTCGAAAACCAAGTGTATTTTTGTTCGATGAACCGCTTTCAAATCTGGATGCTAAGCTACGTGTTCAGATGCGCGTGGAGATTAAGCGCCTTCAGGAAAGCCTGGGAATTACCAGCATATATGTGACCCATGATCAGGTGGAAGCCATGACACTGGGGCATCGTCTGATGGTACTCAATAGCGGTGTTGTTGAGCAATTGGGAACACCGATTGAGCTTTATGAACGTCCGGCGTCACTGTTTGTAGCTGAGTTCATTGGCTCACCTGCTATGAATATCTTGGATACCAAAATCAGTGAAGACGGAGAAAGTGTTGATATTGCTACTAATATCGGCCTTGCTCTTGGAAATGGTGGCTTGCCTGATTACGCAGGTAAGAAGGTTAAGCTTGGTGTGCGCCCTGAACATCTACAACTGGCAGAAGGTAGCGAAAATTCTCTGCCATTGACGGTTACACTTGTCGAGCATCTCGGTGCGGATACACTTGTTCATGGCCATTTTGGCGAAGACGAAACGGACATGACTGTCCGGCGTTCCGGCACCTTAAAAACAGTGCCGGGCGACAAACTGCCAATATCCATTACTCGTGAAAATATCCATCTATTCGATGCTGAAACGAGCAGAAGAATAGATTTATAAATTTGAATTTTGTGAAATGGCCTGTTCTAGCGAATGGGCCATTTTCCATTGTAAGGTTTGTGTAGCGCGCGCTCTACCAATTCCAATCGGTCTTGGCCATAGAACATGTCGTCTGCAACAAAATATGTTGGCGATCCAAATACGCCGCGTTTAATGGCATCGTCCGTATATTCTTTATAGGTATTTACGATATCTGGATCATTTGCTGTATCGAAAAGCGGTTTCGCGTCGATCTCCACCGCTGCGCAGATTTTTTTAAGATCCGTTGCAGAGGCTAGATCCGCGTCGTCTACCCAATGGGCGCGCATCATCTCGCCAGTTAATTTTTCCATATCCAGACCGGCTTTATCTGCGGCAATTAGAAGGCAGTTGGACAGCGTGATGTCGTTCCCATGGTAGGTTGGTATCCCGTTCATTATGGGAAGGTCCCGATGTTCTGCCCAGCGCACCATTTCGCGGCCAAAAAAGTAATCTTTATGGAACTGGCTGCGCTCTGCAAAGGACTGTGAACCGGCAGCTGGCATTACCGCTCGTAAATCAACAGGTTTGTAGATGACTTTTGCGCCAGTTCGTTTGGTAATGGCCGCAAGTTCCGCTGCACCCAGATAAGCATACGCTGAATAAGATGCGAAAAAATATTCGATTTCCATGAAGGGTCCTTATTGTGATGTCAGGGTACGAGAAATTGCGTCTTGCCAACGACTATACGCAGCATCTCTTGTCTCTTGCTGTAGTGTTGGCGAAAATCGAGTTTCAAGGCCCCAGGTTTTTGCAAATTCATCTGGTTTTGGATAAAATCCGATGGCAAGACCGGCAAGGTACGCGGCCCCTAGTGCGGTTGTTTCAAGAATTTGCGGGCGGTCGACCGGAGCACCAAGCAAATCAGCGAGCCGTTGCATTGTCCAGTCAGAGGCAACCATGCCGCCATCCACACGCAATACCGTCGTCATACTGTCACCGATATCTGCTTTCATGGCATCTAGAAGATCGCGAGTTTGATAACAAACACTTTCAAGCGCCGCTTTCGAAAGTTCTGCGGGGCCTGTTGCACGTGTCAGCCCGAATATCGCGCCGCGGCAGTCGGCATCCCAATAAGGCGCGCCAAGTCCGACGAAAGCTGGAACCATTATGACATCTTGCTGCTCATCGGCCTTCGCAGCCAGCTCGCCAGATTGGTGGGCTTCTTCAATAATCCCAAGACCGTCCCGCAACCATTGAACGGCAGAGCCCGCGACAAATATGGAGCCTTCCAATGCGTAAGTAGGTTTACCGTCCAGTTGATACGCAATTGTCGTCAATAGTTTATTGTTGGAATTCACTGGAGTGGATCCGGTATTGAGCAATGCAAAACACCCTGTTCCGTAAGTAGATTTCAGCATTCCGGGTTCAAAACATGCTTGCCCGATAGTGGCCGCTTGTTGATCTCCAGCTATACCAGTAATTTTTGTTGTTCCTCCAAATAGAGATGGATCCAAATCACCAAAATGAGTTGAACAATCTTTCACTTCCGGCAGGAGAGACGTTGGAATGTTGAGTGCTTTTAATAGCTCATCCGACCAGCAGCCTTCATGAATATCGTAAATAAGGGTACGGCTGGCATTTGTGGCGTCAGTGGCGTGGACTTTTCCGCCTGTAAGATGCCAGAGGAGGAAGCAGTCAACCGTTCCAAAAGCCAGTTTTCCGGCTTCAGCTTTGGATCTGGCACCTTCTACATTTTCAAGAAGCCAGTTGATCTTTGTTCCAGAAAAGTACGGATCAAGAAGTAATCCGGTTTTTTCCTTAAACAAGGGTTCCAAACCAGAGGCTTTTAAATGTGCGCAGAAATCTGAGGTTCGCCGGTCCTGCCAGACTATAGCATTGTGGATAGGCTTTCCCGTGTCGCGATCCCAGATAATTGTAGTTTCGCGCTGGTTGGTAATACCAATGGCGGCAACATCATTAATTGTCGTATTAGCGTCGCGCAACGCTTGTTTACAGGTGGCGAGTGTTGTTGTCCAAATATCAGCTGGATCGTGCTCTACCCATCCGGATGCTGGAAAATGCTGTTCAAATTCCTGTTGACCGGTGGCTACAATCTTTGTTGATTTATCAAATAGAATGGCGCGCGAAGAGGTTGTGCCTTGATCTATCGCGAGTATATAACGTGACATCCTGATTGGTCCTTATTGATATCCATTTTCTTTATTTTTTGATTTTATCAGCAACTGCACAAAAAATAAAAAGAAATGAAAGTAAACGAAAGGAAGATCCGGTGATATTCAGTTAGATACAGATGCCATTGGTATATTCTCTGTAATTTTTACAATGACATCGTTCTCATTACATAGGGTCTGTAATTTTCTGGGAAGAGGTTTGTCTGTAACGATGTAATCCATTTGGGTCATGTGACCAATCCTGACCGGTGCAGAGCGTTCAAGTTTCATGCTATCAACAACAAGGATTGTTTGCCGAGCATTATCAATAATCGCCTGAGCGACCTTCACTTCTCTGTAATCATAATCTAGGAGAGAGCCGTCTTCATCGATAGCAGAGGCTCCGATAACAGCGTAATCCACCTTGAATTGCTTAATGAAATCCACTGTCGCTTCGCCAATGACCCCGCCATCAGTAGGCCTTACGACACCGCCGGCGACAATGACCTCAAACCCGGGCGTGCCGGAGAGAATGTTGACCACATTGATATTATTCGTAATCGCCATCATGCCTTCTTTGCCGCGAAGCCCGATGGCCACTTGCTCGGTCGTCGTTCCGATATTTATCAACAAAGTGCAATTGTCGGGAATGAGTGAGGCTGCAAGGATACCGATGTGCCGTTTCTCTTCGACGGCGAGCAATCGCCGAGCTTCATATTCGAAATTCTTGACACCGGATGACAGAACTGCTCCGCCATGGACGCGCTGCAAGAGATCTTGATCACCCAATTCGTTGAGGTCTTTTCTGATCGTTTGGGGCGAGACATTGAACAACTCTGCCAGATCTTCAACACCGACGCGACCGTCTTGGCGGAGCATATTCATTATGTCTGCCTGACGTGGGCTGATTATTTCCATCTCCGCCTCATTATTAGTTGTTCTTCAACACCCCTTTTTACTAACGTAAAATCCGAAATAGTTCAATATAATTCACGGCTTAATTGAAGTTCAATTTATTAGGTTTTAGTGGATATGGCAATTAGCGCGGCCAACACATTATGCTGTTGATATTTGTACCTTTGACCGTATTAATGGAGGGACGTTGGCTGAAAGGAAAACAAAATAATGCATAGTCGTAAAATCGCAGATTTTGAAGTATCGAGCATCGGACTTGGCTGTATGAACTTGTCATTTGGTTACGGTCCCGGTCCGGATGAAGCATACAGCACACGATTGCTCAATGAAGCGCTGGATGCTGGTTACAATTTTATGGATACAGCAGCACTTTACGGGTTTGGCGAAAATGAGAAACTTGTAGGTAAGGCTTTAGGGGCCCGGCGGGATGAATTTATTCTAGCCAGTAAATGCGGCCTTCGTCGCAATCCTGAGGGTGTTCGGGAAATTAACGGTCATCCTGATGTGATCAAAGAGACATGTGATCAATCTCTGTCAAGGCTTGGCGTGGATGTTATTGATTTATACTATCTCCATCGAATGGATCCAAATGTACCGATCGAGGATAGCGTCGGTGCGTTGTCAGAATTAGTATCTGCGGGCAAAATCCGTGAAATCGGCCTGTCTGAAGTTTCTGGAGATACAATTCGAAGGGCACATAAAGTCCATTCAATCGCAGCTGTACAAAGTGAATATTCGCTGTGGACACGTAACCCCGAGATTGGCGCGCTTGCCGCGTGCAAAGATATTGGCGCAGCGTTTGTTGCTTTTAGTCCCGTAGGTCGCAAATTTTTGACGGGGACATTACAGGATGTAACCAATTTTGCATCCGATGACATTCGTTACTCCATGCCGCGTTTTCAGCAGGAAGCATACGAGAAAAACCTCGAGTTACTTGAAGAGTACGCCAATCTGGCAGCTGAAACAGAGTGTTCAATGGCTCAATTGGCGCTCGCTTGGTTACTTGCAAAAGACACTCATATTATCCCCATTCCCGGAACAACATCTATTGAGCATATGCTCGAGAATGCAAAAGCTGAACCGGTCCGCATTAGCGATGAGGTCATGCTGTGTCTTGAGAAACTAATAAATCAAAACACAGTCATCGGAGGCCGTTATGATGCAGGCGCGCAGCGCTCTGTTGATACGGAAGAGTTTGCCTGATTAAGGGGAAAGCTCAAACGCATCCGCTAGTAATTCATAAGATTTGCAACGCGCTTCGAAGCTGTGGGTAATCGTGACAACCACAGCTTCCCCTACGCCGTATTGGTCAAGAACTGCCTTTAGCTTCTTTTGAACAGTTGCCGGGCTACCAACAATATTTCTTCGTTGATGATAATTCCGACGTGCCTGTTCTTCCTGTGTGTAAGGATAAGCGAGTGCTTCTTCAATGCTGGGTACCGGGCCAATTTTACCTGTATCCAGACGTGTGCGCCAAAGATCGCGGCTTGATGCCATTCGGACGGCCTCTTCATCGGTATCTGCACAAATTACAAAAACCCCAATATTACCTTCTGGGGATAATGATATGTTCGAAGGCTCAAACTGTTCACGGTACATTTGCATAATCTGTGGCCCTTGTTCATCCGTGATGAAATGGGCGAATGAGAACGGTGATCCAAGTAACGCCGCCATTTGCGCGGATTGATCGCTGCTCCCCAGCATCCACATTTCAGGGGCGTTCTCTGGTAGCGGTGTCGCGTGAACCTGTTTGAGCGGATGGCCTTCCGGTAAATCATCTCCCAAGAATGAAATCAGATCTTGAACTTGCGATGGGTATTCTCGGGGGCCTCTTGGCTGGTTTCCATAGGCAAGCGCGTGTGCTGTAATTTGATCGCTGCCCGGCGCTCTTCCGATGCCCAGATCAATGCGGCCCGGATACATGGTTTCCAGAAGATTGAATATTTCCGCAATTTTGTACGGTGAGTAATGGGACAACATGACTCCGCCGGAGCCAAGGCGAATGTTTTGTGTCTCCGCGCCGAGGCGGGCAAGAAGTATTTCTGGCGCAGAACCGGTAAGGCCTGTCGAGTTGTGATGCTCCGCCACCCAATAGCGGTGATATCCGAGCTTGTCGGTAAGTTTCGCGAGCTCAATCGTTTCCTCAATGCCAATTTTGGCGGAGAAACCGGAGCGAACTGGGGATTGATCTAAAACGGAAAGGCGAATTTTTGTCATTGGTTCATTTCTTTTAATTGGCGCCTCAGAGAAGATCCTATGCGGCCCTTCTGTTGTCAATCTTCAAATACATGATTTGGTGACACCAAATCTGTGCGTGAATGCAAATATGACGTTCTAAGTCATTTCATGCCTCTTTGAATTATAAAAGCACTAGTAGCTGGTTTCAGCCTAACCTATGATGTTAAAAATTTTGGAGGGGTAAGGTATGCGGAAGACTATGGGACTAGTCGTATTTGCTGTTAGCTTGATTGCAAATATTTCTATTGTAAATGCAGATGTAAGTATCAAAGCGTTTGAGGGGCTTTGGGAGGGAAATGCGATTTCCCAAAGCAACACAAGTGTGAATTTTTCCATTACCAGCAGGGATCTCGATGTGGAAATTCGGCCAAAGGAAGATGGCAGTTTTCTAATAACCTGGAGAACCCTGCAGCGCCAGAAGGGTGTTCCGGGTGCAGCGGAAGAAGTTTTGAAAGAGACAACAAGAACCTATTTACCAAAAAATTCGGGCAAAATCTGGGAAGCGGTTCCCTCTACCGGCTTGCATGAAGGCGGAACATTGTCTTGGGCATCTCTCCAAGGACAAGCATTGAAAATATACTCAATGGCCCTTAGAAAAAATGGTGGCTATGACATGCTAATTTATTCACGGACTTTGACAGGATTGAATATGAAGCTTGACTTCAAATCGCTACGCGATGGTGAGGTTAAGCGTACCGCCAGTGGCACATTGATTAAAAGCGGAAGATAAACCTCACCAGTCACCAATACCGGGAGAGATATTACGTCTCCCGGCTGCTGTGCGTATGGGTTGCGCTGGTGGTGGTGCCGCGCGATGCGCACATTTTCCCCGATCGCATAGACGGCAAGCGATCCCGACTGGCATGACGGTCTTTGGGGCAGATATATTCATGCCATCAGCGTAAATCAGGCGATTTGCATGGCTTATTTCGCAGCCGAGGCTGATGGCGTAGTGCCGTTTTGGGTGAGTGAAGCCCAAACTGGGTTTTGTGATCGTTCGTGCTATGGAGAAGAACTGGCCGCCATCCGGCATCTCGGAAATTTGCGTGCAAAGGGAGCCCGGAGTCAGCAGCGAGCTGTGAACGACCCACCGAGGGCATGCGCTGCCATAACGCGGAATACGTAACCCTGATGCGCTAAATCTCTTAGAGATGTTGCCTGCAACATCTGTTCTGATTAGATGAAATGGTATGCCGCTCATTTCTGGACGCTGTAATGTGGTTAGGCGATGACAAATTTGCTCGTAGCTTGCTCCAAATTGTTGCTGCATCAGCTCAATATCATATCGAAAGTCTTCTGCTGTTTTGTAGAAAACCTCGTAGGGGAAAAGGCAGGCCCCGGCAAAATAGTTGGCGAGAGCATCATGTCCCTTTTCCTGAGACGCGGGTGTCGTAAGTTCAGGGGCGTTCGCATATGAGTCAAAAAGATCCTTATATCCCAGCTGACCGATTAACAAAGCAAGATGGAATTTGACACTTGATGGTGGTAGCGAGCGCGAAAGCGTCAGATGCTTTCTGTTCTCGTCAAAAAGCGAGATTTCCATGTCATGGCGATCTTTTGTGGCATATTCGATGCTAACGGCAAATGTTCTTTCCAGATACTCCGTGAGGTTCAGGATGTTTGGTGGGCCGGAGAGATGCATGAGTGAGCCTAAATCACTTGCGGCGAGTTCAAGTTCGGCGAAATAATTATTGTTGGATTGAATGAAGTCTGTCGTCGCTTCTGCGGGTGATGCAAGAACGCCAGTTTCAGAGGCGTGATCACCAACAACAAATCCCAGCATTTCATTGACTGTATCCGTTAGAGCCGTACTATCTTTTAAGACAATTTTCAAAAATTCCTGTCGTTGTTTGGTGTTGAGATCTGCGTTGTCATGCATGATTTCTGTTAGTGACAGGATGGAAGTCACAAGAGTTCTTAAGCGAAAAGACGAATCCGCGAGTAGAGAATCTTGAGATAGACGTTCTTTCATATACTGCAAATCACCCTGCGCTGATTTATACGCCTGATAGAGTTTCACAAGTTGAGCGGATAGTTCTGGTTGATCCGAGATGAAATTTGCAATCGCATCATCTGGAAAGATTTCTTGTGCGAAGAGTGGGTCGTGAAGCGCTTCTGTAACTTTCGCGAATAATTGACCGTCTTGCTGCGGGGCAAAGACATGAGGATCTACTTTTAAAATTTGGCTGATTTTCAAAAGGAGCGGGACCGTTAAGTCTCTTCGATCATGCTCAATCAAATTGAGGTAGCTTGCAGAAATGCCCAGGTCTGCTGCAAGTTTAGTTTGAGAATATCGTTTGTCTTTACGCAACCGGCGCAAGCGAGAACCAAGAAAGGAAGATTTTGCCATTTTTACAAATCTTTACAAATTTACAAAATAATATTTTCAATCTTAACATGAAAAAACCGGTAAAAACAAGGTTTTGTTGGAAAAGTTAATGTGATTGTGAAATTTTTACACGTCCGTATCGAGAGTTTGATATTGCCGTGTCTCCTATCTGGGACGTTGGCATGCGGTCAAAAGAACCAATGGGAGGAACATTATGACAAACGAAAATAAGTTTAATTTTTCACGGCGTGGTATGCTTAAAGCAGGTGCTGCAGGCGGCCTACTAGCGGCAACACCAAGCTTCTTCATGCGTGATGCATGGGCGGCGTCAGATTTTAGAAATAATCCTGGCAACGCAAGTGAAATTAAATTGGGTTTTAACGTCCCGCAAACGGGTCCTTATTCCGAAGAAGGTAAAGACGAGCTACGGGCGTTTAAGCTCGCAGTTAAGCATTTGAACGGTGAAGGTGATGGCGGAATGCTGAACACTTTCAAGCCATCCGTGCTTAAAGGTAACGGCGTTCTTGGTAAAAAAGTAGGTTTTGCTACTGGCGACACACAAACAAAATCTGACGCCGCTCGTGCTTCAGCCAAACGCCTTATCGAAAAAGAAAATGTACTGATGATTTCCGGCGGTTCGTCCTCTGGTGTTGCGGTAGCCGTTCAGTCTTTGTGTCAGGAACAAGGGGTTGTCTTTATGGCAGGTCTGACACATTCTAACGATACAACCGGTAAAGACAAACGCCGTTATGGCTTCCGTCACTTCTTCAATGCCTACATGTCAGGTCGCGCACTCGGCCCAGTTCTTGAAAAAGAATATGGTAAAGAGCGTAAAGCTTATCATTTGACAGCTGACTATACTTGGGGCTGGACACAAGAAGAATCCATGAAAGCCACAACTGAAGAGTTGGGGTGGCAAACAACTGCTACAGTACGTACGCCAGTTGGTGCAGGTGACTTCTCACAATATATTACACCAGTTCTAAACTCTGGCGCAGACGTTTTGATCTTGAACCATTACGGTAAAGACATGATCAATTCACTGAGCCAAGCTGTACAGTTTGGTTTGCGTGATAAGCAAGTAAACGGTAAAAATTTCGAAATTGTTGTTCCGTTGTTCTCTCGCCTGATGGCGCAGGGTGCTGGTGATGCGATCAAGGGTATCCTTGGTACGACTAACTGGAATTGGAAGTTGCAAGACGAAGGTTCACAAGCATTTGTGAAATCGTTTGGTGCTGAATATGGTGCGCCTCCATCAATGGCCGCCCACACATGCTACGTACAAACATTGTTGTACGCGAATGCTTGTGAAATGGCCGGTACTTTCTATCCACCTGAAGTTATTAAGTCTCTCGAAGGCTTTAAATTTGACGGCATGGGTAATGGTGCAACTGAATATCGTGCTGAAGATCATCAGTGCTTTAAAGATGTGCTTGTTGTGCGCGGTAATGAAAATCCTTCTAGTCAGTTTGACCTTCTGAACGTTGTTGAAACAACACCGCGTTCACAGGTTGAGTATGATTGGAAGATCTTTGGGGGGGAATTAGGTCCATATAAGGCCTAATTGCTATGGCGAGCTGGTGGTTTAGCGACATTCCAGCTCGCTTTTTTTCAAAGAAATATTAGGCCGGCTATCGCCGAGCCGCCATTCCAATAGGGTAGAAGTAATGGATGCAGTTTTTCTTCAAATATTGAACGGACTGGACAAGGGGGCCGCCTACGCGTTGATTGCGCTGGGTTTGACGCTCGTATTTGGAACCTTGGGTATTGTGAATTTTGCGCATGGCGCACTGTTTATGCTGGGTGCTTTTTGTGCTGTGACTTTCAATAAAATGCTGTTGATCTCGACGAAAATCTTAGATCCGACAGTGACGTTATTCAAAGCTTATAAGGAAAAACCGTATCTTGAAATTTGGTTCCCGGATGTTGGACCGGTATTGGTCGACTATTCGGTTCCTCTTTCTATCTTGCTCGCGATTCCGGTTATGTTGCTTATTGGATTCATACTGGAACGGGGACTGATCAAGCATTTCTACAGTCGCCCACACGCAGACCAAATTCTTGTTACTTTCGGTTTGGCAATTGTTATTCAGGAATTAATAAAAGCAGTTTTTGGTGCAAATCCAATACCGCAAGGCGCGCCAGATATTCTTGCCGGAAGCGCAGCGGTTGGAAGTTGGATAGGACTGGGTGAAAATGTGGTCTACCCATGGTGGCGACTAATTTATTTGTCGTTCTCCGGGATTATTATTTTTGGTGTTTTTGCGTTTCTTCAGTTCACGACTTACGGCATGGTTGTTCGTGCTGGAATGAGGGATAGGGAAACAGTTGGCCTGTTAGGTATAAATATTCAAAAGCGTTTCACAATTGTCTTTTCACTCGCCACAGCTGTCGCAGGTTTGGCAGGTGTCATGTATACCCCAATCTTACCCCCCGATTATCATATGGGCATGGATTTCCTCGTTTTGTCCTTTGTTGTCGTTGTTGTCGGCGGAATGGGATCACTGGGCGGCGCGGTATTGGCCGGGTTCCTGCTCGGTATAGTACAATCCTTTGCTTCAATGACTGAAGTTAAGGCGATCCTGCCTGGTATTGACCAGATCATTATTTATCTGGTTGCTGTGATTATTCTACTGGTTCTACCGCGCGGTCTTATGGGACGCGCTGGCGTAATGGATGATTAATATGAAAATTGGTACAATGAACGATCTCACCCGATTTCTTATTTTTGCCGTTGTGATACTTGCCATGCCAGTATGGTTGGACCCACTTGGCGGTAATTATCCTGACTTGCTTCAGAAGTTTGCAATCTACGGCATCTTTGCAATTGGTTTTAATATTCTATTCGGTTTGACTGGCTATCTTTCGTTCGGTCATGCGGCCTTCCTTGGTGTGGGTTCTTATGCGGCAGTTTGGTCCTTCAAGCTTTTCACCATGAATGCAATTCCGGCGTTAATGTTTGGTGTGTTATTTGCGGGTGCATTGGCTTTGATAATTGGATTTCTTAGCCTGCGCCGCAGCGGGATTTACTTCTCAATCCTGACACTTGCCTTTGCGCAGATGTCTTATAATCTTGCCTATTCAGTTTTGACGCCTATTACAAATGGCGAAACCGGATTGCAATTGGCGCAAAGTGACCCTCGTGTGATTGACAATATGTTTGTTGAAGCATCGGCTGGATTACCTTCTACGAACCTATTTGGTTTGACTATGAGCGGGTATCCAGGTTTCTACTTCTGTGCGGCTCTTCTCATTCTTGGTTTCTTCATCTCTATGCGGATTTTCAGATCTCCTTTCGGCTTGATGCTTAAAGGCATCAAATCCAACCAAAATCGGATGATGTATACAGGTTTGAATACGCGGCCTTATATGTTGACGGCATTTGTTATTTCCGGAATGTACGCAGGTTTGGCGGGCTCGTTGCTTGCAATTACTGACCCGCTGGCTGGTGCAGAGAGAATGCAATGGACCGCATCAGGCGAAGTGGTTCTGATGACCATTCTTGGTGGTGTCGGAACCTTGGTCGGCCCAATGATCGGTGCCGGATTGATCAAATATTTTGAAAATATTTTCTCAGCTTTCAACGATACTGTTCTTGCGGAAATGTTCTCGTACCTGCCTGACGCTTTAGTGGAGCTTGTTGTTCCAGTAGTTGGTTTGTTTGTCGGTAGTGGGTGGCATCTAACATTAGGATTGTTGTTTGTTGTTGTTGTGATCTTCTTGCCAGGTGGCATTGTAGAAGGCGTTGACAAACTTGTGAAATTCATCCGCAATCGCGAAAAGAATGTGGGCGGAAAAGTAACGCCGCAAGATCAACCAGGTGAGTAAGGAATAAGATAATGAATGATTTAGTACTCCACCTGGATAATATTCAGAAAAACTTCGGTGGATTAAGCGCCCTTTCAGATGTGAACTTACAAGTGGAAGAGGGAACAACACACGCAATTATTGGCCCCAACGGGGCCGGAAAGTCCACGCTTCTGAATGTTTGTATTGGACGCCTAAAACCCGATGCTGGTCATGTGACCTTCTATGGTGAGGAATTGACCGGACGGAAGCCGCATGAAATTGCCCAAATGGGGGTTGCTCGTGTTTTCCAAACTCCAGAGATTTTTCCTGAAATGAGCTTGCTTGAGAATGTCATGCTACCCGCTTTTTCTAAGCGGGATGGCGCCTTCAGCATGAACGCTCATAAGCTCTTGAGCCGTCAAGGTGATATTCGGGATGAAGCCGAACACATTTTGGAAGATGTTGGTTTGCAAGAACAGATGATGACTGAGGCTGGAAGTCTATCTCGCGGTGACAAGCGCCGCTTAGAGCTTGGTATGTGCCTCATCTTGAAGCCACGCCTGTTGCTGTTGGATGAGCCAACAGCAGGCATGTCGCGTCATGATACAAACAGCACTATTGATCTTCTTAAAAAGATTAAGAGCCGGGGAATGACAAAAGTAATTATTGAGCATGATATGCATGTGGTTTTCAGTCTCGCTGATAAGGTGAGTGTATTGGCTCGCGGGCAAATTATTGCTGGCGGGACGCCTGAGGAAGTTCGCGAAGATCCAAAAGTAAAAGAAGCCTATCTTGGAGGGGCTCACTAATGTCAGAAAACAGTGCATTTTTTAGTGTTCGAGACATTCACGCCTATTACGGTGAATCTTATATTGTTCAAGGTGTTTCCTTCGATGTTGCCGAGGGTGAAATTTTAGCGCTTTTGGGTCGTAACGGCGCTGGAAAAACATCAACTTTGCGGACACTTGCTCGTGTGGATAATCCAGCGCTCACACAAGGTGAGATCTATCTGAACGGTCAGGCTGTTCATGAGATGCAAAGTCATGAGGCCGCGCAGGCTGGTATTCAACTGGTACCGGAAGATCGTCGCATCATTGGTGGTTTGACGGTGGAAGAAAACTTGATGTTAGCTCAAGTCGCTGAGCCCAGAGGGTGGAGCATTGAGAAAATATATGACCATTTTCCAAGACTTGGAGAGCGCCGCAACCAGGAAGGCACCACTATGTCAGGCGGAGAGCAGCAAATGCTCGCCGTTGCAAGAGCGTTGGCGCGCGATATTAAAGTCCTGTTTTTAGACGAACCATACGAAGGACTTGCACCAGTTATTGTTGAGGAAATCGAAAAAATCCTTATGCAAGTCCGCGATCTTGGCATCACAACAATTATTGTAGAGCAGAACGCCGTTGCAGCTTTGAAACTAGCAGACAAAGCATTGATTCTTGATATGGGAAAGATTGCCTTTCGAGGAACTGCAGCTGAAGTGTTGGAAAATAAGGAACTTCGGCACGAGTATTTGGCGATTTAATCCTATTAATTGGCAAAAAATTGGCGATTTCTTCAGCAAAACTACGCTTGCTTACGGCAGCGTTTGACAAAATCTGATGAATTGTTACGAATATGCATCTCAATAATCTTGAAATGTGCGCAAATCAGGAAAACATCTGATTGGTGTAAGGGGAATAAGCAAATGTCCACGAACGAAGTCTATCCGGTTTCTGATGATCTGGCGAATTCAGCTTGGATCGATAACGACAAATATGAAGCCATGTACAAGGCATCAATTGACGATCCGGAAACATTCTGGGCGGAACATGGCAAGCGTATCGACTGGATCAAGCCTTTTACTCAAGTTAAAGATGTCTCGTTCGATGAAAATGACCTGCACATCAAATGGTTCCATGATGGTACGCTCAATGTTAGCGCAAATTGTCTTGATCGCCATTTGGAAACCAAAGGTGACCAGACAGCTATCATTTGGGAAGGCGACGAGCCGACGGATGATAAAAAACTGACATACCGGGAATTACATCGCGAAGTATGTAAGTTCTCCAACGCCATGAAGGCAAATGGCGTTAAAAAAGGTGACCGTGTAACAATTTATATGCCGATGATTGTTGAAGCAGCCGTCGCCATGCTGGCTTGCACACGTATTGGTGCGGTTCACTCTGTTGTGTTCGGTGGGTTTTCTCCAGACGCTCTGGCAGGCCGTATTAATGGATGTGCTTCTACATGCGTGATTACTGCAGATGAAGGCGTTCGCGGTGGCCGAATTATTCCGCTTAAAGACAATACAGACAAAGCACTGGAAAGTTGCCCAGATTGTACAACTTCGATTGTGGTCAAAAGAACTGGCAACGCAGTCAACTGGGTTGAAGGTCGTGATGTTTGGTATCATGACATCATGGAAGATGCGTCTGAGGTATGCGAACCTGAAGAAATGAACGCGGAAGATCCGTTGTTTATTCTGTATACTTCAGGATCAACGGGGCAGCCAAAAGGTGTCCTTCATACAAGTGGTGGATATCTGGTGTATGCCTCAATGACCCACCAGTATGTATTTGATTATCATGATGGGGATGTCTACTGGTGCACGGCTGATGTCGGCTGGGTAACAGGCCATAGCTATATTCTGTACGGCCCGCTTGCCAATGGTGCAACAACATTGATGTTTGAAGGTGTTCCAAACTATCCAACAATGTCGCGCTTTTGGGACGTGTGCGATAAGCATCAGGTGAATATTTTCTATACAGCCCCAACGGCAATTCGTGCCTTGATGCAGGCCGGTGATGATCCTGTTAAATCAACGTCGCGTTCTTCGTTGAGGCTTCTGGGATCTGTCGGTGAGCCGATCAACCCTGAGGCATGGCGCTGGTATTATGAAGTGGTTGGGGAAAAGAAAAGCCCGATTGTCGATACGTGGTGGCAAACAGAAACGGGTGGTATTCTTATCAGTCCCTTGCCGGGCGCCACAGATCTGAAACCCGGTTCGGCGACACGTCCGTTCTTTGGTGTTGATCCTGTGATGGTTGACAATGACGGTAATGAAATCGACGGAGAGTGCGAAGGCGTCCTTTGCATTCGGGACAGCTGGCCTGGACAAATGCGCACCGTTTATGGGGATCACGAGCGCTTTTTCCAAACCTATTTTGCATCATTCCGTGGCAAATATTTTACGGGTGATGGCGCGAGACGAGATGCTGATGGAGATTATTGGATTACCGGACGCGTGGATGATGTGATCAATGTCTCCGGCCATCGGATGGGAACCGCAGAAGTTGAAAGTGCACTTGTTGCGCATCCGAAGGTAACAGAGGCAGCTGTAGTGGGTTACCCACATGACATTAAAGGCCAAGGAATCTATGCCTACGTGACATTGGGACTTGGTGCTGAACCCACAGAAGATTTGCGTAAAGAGTTGGTGAAATGGGTGCGTAAAGAAATTGGACCTATTGCTGCGCCAGACCTTATTCAATGGGCGCCGGGCCTTCCAAAAACACGTTCTGGCAAGATTATGCGTCGTATTTTGCGCAAAGTGGCAGAAAACGATTTTGGCAGTTTGGGAGATACCTCAACACTTGCAGATCCGTCTGTTGTAGAAGAGTTGATAGAAAACCGGATGAACCGGAGCTAGTTTTTGTGTCTGTGCCATGATGTCCTAAATTTGGGTGGACGGATTGGCGCATGACATGGACGGCCATAGTACGCTACACTGAAAAAATATTGGTGTGGTGTAATGCGCTTTGACAAAGGAATAGATAATAATTCCGCCGAAGAGTATGCCATGTCGCCGGGCCGTAGGGAGGGGCCGCGACTTAATGTCATATACTGTACTTGTCGTAGAAGACGAGCCAAACATCGTGTTGTCGCTTCAATTTATTATGAGGCAGGCAGGCTACACAGTTCGCATAGCATCTGACGGGGAGCAAGCTCTACGCGCAATTGATGAATATGTGCCTGATTTGGTTCTTCTAGATATCATGCTGCCAAAGCGTGATGGTTTCGCTGTGTGTGAAGAAATTCGCAACAATCCGGCATGTAACAAAATTAAAATCATTATGTTATCTGCAAAAAGCAGGGATGCCGATCGAGAGAAGGCGCTTGCTCTGGGTGCAGACGAGTTCGTCACAAAACCTTTTTCAACACGTGTTCTTGGTGAACTGGCTAAAAATTTACTTGAGACCAGAGCTTAAGTTGATTGGGTGGCAGCAATGCAACTGGATAAACTGGTATGAAACGAACGGGCCGAAAAAAGGAATGGGCAATATTGGTGTTTTGTGTGTTCCTTCTGGGAATATCTCCTCCAATCATACTCGTTTTTGATAGCCCCAAACTAGTTTTCAATTTCCCGTTGAGCTTCTTGTATCTATACGGATTTTGGGCGGTTATGATTTTGTTCATTGCCATAGGCTCTCGTAAGAGGGACCCTCAGATACCAGAGGCAAATAAACTAAACACTAAGCAAAAAATCACCACAGATAAGGATGATATCGGAGATTATAATGTCCGGTAGTGTTGTTCTGATTGTCTCATTTTTGTATCTCGGTCTGCTTTTTGCTATAGCGCATTATGTGGATACCCGGGCCAGCGTAAAAAGGCTTCTATCCCGCAATCCATACGTATACACACTGTCGATTGCCGTATTTTGCACGTCTTGGACATTTTATGGGAGCGTTGGCCGAGCCGCTACAACGGGGTTGGATTTCTTGCCTATTTATTTGGGACCAACGCTTGTATTCGTACTTTGGTCCTCGGTCTGGATCAAGATCATTAGAATCTGTAAGCAACAGCGTATTACGTCGATTGCTGACTTTATTGCCTCTCGTTATGGTAAGCGTTCAATGCTTGGCGGCTTGGTGACAATTATCGCAGTTGTCGGAACAATGCCCTACATTTCTCTGCAACTTAAATCAATTGCGACCAGCTTTCGCATTTTGGTTACCAATCCGGGCGGGGGGCAGGTGCCCGGCGTGCCTTTGGAACCAATATTTTTTATTGATACAACTTTGATTGTCGCCATTGCGTTGGCGCTTTTTGCGATCTTGTTTGGTACCCGTCATATTGACGCCAGTGAACACCATGAAGGATTGGTGGCGGCTATTGCTTTTGAATCCGTTGTTAAGCTGATTGCTTTCTTAACTGTTGGTGTGTTTGTTACCTATGGTATTTTTGATGGATTTGCAGACATTTTTCAACGGGCTTCTGTCGATCCAGAACTAAACAAATTACTCTCTGTCAGCAATGAGACAGATTACAGTCTCTGGATGACAATGACACTGTTGTCCATGGCCGCCATAATATGCCTCCCTCGACAATTCTATATTACAGCCGTTGAAAATGCAGATGAGGGATATGTTCGAAAAGCGACCTGGTTATTTCCAGCCTACTTGTTGATCATCAATATATTCGTTTTGCCTATTGCTATTGGGGGGCGGCTTGCATTTTCCAGTGCCCCTGCAGACGCGGACATGTTCGTTCTAACTGTTCCCATCTATTATGATCACGCTGTAATCTCACTGATTGCTTTTATTGGTGGATTGTCAGCGGCCACCTCAATGGTGATTGTGGCATCAATTGCCCTTAGCACAATGGTTTGCAATGATCTGGTCATGCCTGTCATTTTGCGGTGGAAATGGTTTAGAGCCAATGAAAATGCTGACCTGACGGGGTTACTACTGGCGATCCGGCGAACAAGTATTCTGATGATCCTGATTTTGGGGTATGGGTATTACAGGTTTGCTAGCGAGTCTTATTCACTGGTGACGATCGGGCTAGTCTCTTTCGCGGCAGCAGCTCAATTCGCGCCCTCCATTATTGGCGGTATTTTTTGGAGGAACGCGACCTTCAACGGTGCTCTTGTTGGGTTGATCTTTGGCTTTCTTGTCTGGCTTTATACACTTCTATTGCCCTCTCTTGCGCAATCAGGGTGGCTTCCAATCAGTTTTATTGAGCTGGGACCATTTGGTCTTGAGTGGTTGAAGCCTTATTCGTTATTTGGAATGGAAGGGTTTGATCGCCTGACCCATGCCTTGTTCTGGAGCATGTTAGCAAATATTGGGGCCTACTGGGTTGTCTCCCTATTGTCCCAACAGACAGCGATTGAGCGCATTCAAGCAAAGCTTTTTGTTGATGTCTTTCTTCTCACTGAAAAATCAGGCGAAAGTGGATATTGGCGTGGATCTGTAACAGTTGCAGAGTTACAGCAATTGGTCGGGCGATTTGTCGGTATAACGAAGGTGGCAGAGGCTTTTGATCAATTTGCTGTCGAGCGCGGTGTAAGTTTGCGCAAAGGAGAAATCGTTGACGCTGCGTTGATAGATTTTGCAGAGCGCTTACTCGCGGGCTCAATTGGTTCAGCAACAGCCCGGGTGCTCATTGGCTCAATCGCTAAGGGTGAAATTGTCAGCATTGATGAAGTATACCGTATTTTGGATGAAACCAGTCAGGTCATTGAATACAGCCATCAATTGGAGCAAAAATCGACTGAACTCGAACAGGCTACGCAGCAATTGCAGCTCGCGAATGCTCGCTTGAAAGAATTAGATTCTCTGAAAGATGATTTTCTTTCTATGGTTAGCCATGAATTGCGGACCCCGCTTACCAGCCTTCGAGCATTTGGAGAGATACTAGCTGACAATCCCGATGTGTCGGCTGTAGAACGCGAACAGTTTCTAGATATTATCATTACAGAGAGTGAGCGATTAACGCGGTTAATCGACCAGCTCCTTGATCTGGCGAAGATGGAAGCCGGCAGGATGGACTGGACCCTGTCTGAAGTAGACCTTTTGTCTGCTGTAAATGAAGCTGTCATCGCACTTAATGGCTTGATTAAAGAGAAAGATATTACACTTACCACTTCGATGCCTGATAAAATATCAGCTGTACATGCGGACAAAGACCAACTTATTCAAGTCGTCGTTAATCTGGTTTCCAACGCAATTAAGTTTTGTGATCCACATGATGGTAAAATTCATTTGGACGTCTCAGAGGTCGACAATTTTTTGCGTGTGACTGTGGAAGACAATGGCATGGGGGTCCCGGCACCACTCAAAACCAAGATATTTGAGCGGTTTCATCAATCCTTGTCCCTTACAGGGAGTAAGCCACAAGGATCTGGTCTTGGTCTCGCCATATGCCTTCAAATTGTGACGTATTTGGGTGGGAAAATATGGGCGGAAAATACTCGAGCGGGGGGGGCACGTTTTACATTCACGTTGCCCGTTCGCGCAAAAGACGCGGTTATTTTTGCTGCTGACTAGAATATGTGGTTAGAGGAAATCGACTGTCAGAAGCCGATGGTAGCCCTATAAATCATGGAAACCCCAACAATGAAAATAAGGATTAAAACAACTTTTCTGAATAGAATTTGATCAACTCTTTTCCGAAGTTGGCTTCCAATCCATATGAACGTCATTATGGGGATCATTCCAATAAGTCCATAAACGATTTCCAATGGACCAAGGTGATTGGCTTTTTGCAGGCTAATTGCCAATACAACACTGCCTGAGAAAAGCATGACACTCACCGCAGAAACAAACCGATCTTTTTCAAGGCCGATGGCCACAAGAAAGAAGATTGGTAAAAGGGCGAACAGTGAAGTCATACCGCCAATTATGCCGGAAAAGACACCAACCATTGGGGCAATGATTTTTTGATGTGTTTTCACAAACTTCAACGAAACACCCAATAACTCCAGAGACGTAATAAAAACTAGAACGAAACCGAGAGTGATCGTCAGCGTGTTCGTGTTGACGACTGCTAGAAAATATACGCCAATAGGCAAAGATAACAGAACCGCCAGATACAAACTCCAGTGCCGCTGTATAGAGCCCTTAATATCTCCCGATATTACCATCTGATATAGATTGCTGAGTATTAATGGCGCTGCCAAGATTGAAATCGCCGACGGTAAAGGTAAGATCAAAATAATAATTGGAATGGACACGGTAGGTAGGCCAAACGAAGAAATACCTTTAACCAATCCACCTAGTGAAAAGGCACCACAAACGACGAGTAGGTGATACAAGTTGAAGTCATTTACGAGCTGATCAATCATCTAGTTTTTCTTTGCTTTTTTGATCGAGATTAAATTCTGAAGTAGATAAGAACATTAAATTTGGAGAAAAATCGAGTAATATCTCTATTAATGTTCAGTGGTAATAGCAATACGAAACAAGTTTTGTATTATAGCTATGAGATATCGAGATGCCGAAGCTCGTGGTATGTATTTTATAAGGATAGAAAAGTGAAATTACTTCGTTATGGCCCGCTTGGGCAAGAAAAGCCGGGAATTCTCGACACAGATGGGAACATCCGTTGTTTGAGTGGACATGTTGACGATATCAATGGAGAAATTCTCTCGGAGCAAGGCTTTGCGACAATTTCAAATGTTGACATAGCAAGTTTACCGCTCGTTGGCGCTGATGTAAGAATTGGAGCCTGCGTAACTAATGTTGGCAAGTTTATCTGTATTGGTTTGAATTACTCAGACCATGCAGCTGAGACCGGAAATCCAATCCCTGAAGAGCCGATTATCTTTATGAAAGCTACAACTGCAATCTGCGGCCCAAATGATGATGTTGAGATCCCACGAGGTTCAGAAAAAACGGATTGGGAAGTGGAACTTGGTGTTGTAATTGGTAAACGTGCGAAATACGTGAGTGCTAAAGACGCTCTCTCTTATGTGGCCGGATATTGCGTCATAAATGATGTGTCTGAAAGAGCTTATCAGATAGAGCGTTCAGGGCAGTGGGTTAAAGGTAAAAGTCACGATACATTCGCACCCATGGGTCCGTGGATGGTAACGCGTGACGAAGTCGCTGATGCTCAAGATCTGTCCATGTGGCTAGATGTCGATGGGCATCGCTATCAAGATGGTTCAACCAAAACCATGATTTTTGATGTACCTACTATTGTCGCACATTTAAGTGAGTTCATGACGTTGGAGCCAGGCGACATCATTTCAACCGGTACTCCTCCAGGGGTTGGTATGGGTGTCAAACCCGAACCTGTATATTTGAAAACGGGTCAGAAAATGGAGCTTGGAGTTGAAGGTTTAGGACGACAAAGCCAAAATACGATTGCGGCACGCCCATAATCAATAAAAAGCAATAATCGAGGCAACATGATGGATATTACCTGCAAACCTGAAGCCATGGGATTTTCAACGGAAAGACTGGAAAATATTACGGCGTGGATGCACCGATATATTGACGGTGGAAATCTTCCAGGAGCCCAGACACTCGTGGCGCGTGGGGGTGAGGTGATTTATTCAAAATGGGCAGGTCTTGCTGATGTTGATACAAAACAGGCGTGGGAGAGCGATACGATCGCGCGCTTTTATTCAATGAGCAAGCCTGTCACGTCCTTTGCTTTAATGACACTCTATGAACAAGGACTTTTCCATCTTGATGACCCAGTAGAGAAATTCATACCAGCTTTTAAAAATATGCGGGTTTTAAGAGAAAATGCTGCGTCAATAACTGATACTGAGCCCTGTAAGAACAAACCAACGATCCATCATTTACTAACCCATTGTTCCGGCCTCACTTACGACTTTAATCTTGGGGTGCTTGAGGATCTGTACACTCAGGAAAAAATGCATTTTGGTCCACGCTTGGGATCGTTGGAAGAAGAAGTAAATCGTCTTGGGGAAATGCCTCTTAAATTCGAACCGGGA
Source organism: Alphaproteobacteria bacterium 46_93_T64 (assembly GCA_002163135.1). Taxonomy (GTDB): domain Bacteria; phylum Pseudomonadota; class Alphaproteobacteria; order Sneathiellales; family Sneathiellaceae; genus Sneathiella. The sequence goes on along the minus strand of MAAN01000017.1, from coordinate 117,202 downwards.
TCGCGTTGGAATTATGGTGTCTCTACGGATGTCGTTGGACGTCTGGTTGAAATCATTTCAGGGAAATCGTTGGACGTCTTCCTAAAGGAAACGATCTTTGAGCCGCTCGGCATGAACGAAACTACATTTGATATCTCAGCGGAGAAAAGTCACAAATTTGCCTCCAGTTACACCCCGGATAAAACGGGAAATCTTAAGCTGGTCGAAAATGCTGAACGCAGTATTTATAAGGAAGGAGCAGTGAACTGCTTTTCTGGCGGTGGCGGGCTACTGTCTACTGTAAATGATTATCATAAGTTTGCGAATATGATCAGGCTGCGAGGACGCAGCGGGGAGATACAGCTTCTGGGAAGCCGCACTGTTGATTATATTACTCGAAATCATATGCCGGGCGACCTTGCATCCATGGGGCAACCTGTGTTTTCAGAGGTGTCGTTCTCTGGTGTCGGATTTGGTCTCGGTGGATGGGTAATGTTGGACCCAACTAAGGCGCAGATGATGGGGTCGCCCGGCGATTTTGGTTGGGGCGGAATGGCTAGTACAGTCTTCTGGGTTGATCCTCTAGAAGATCTTGTTGTCATTTTTGCGACCCAGCTTTTGCCATCAAGTTATTATCCATTGCGAAAAGAACTTAGAGCTCTTGTTTATCAGGCAATCATTGACTGAGTTGCCCTTGGGAGGACATTGATTTAAGCTTCGGTGGGGCTGCTTGGCAGTATGATTGTTGCTGTAGTCCCCTCATTTGGAGTGCTTTCCAGAGTGACAGTCCCATTTGATTGATGAGCGAAACCATAAACCATACTCAATCCAAGACCGGTTCCTTTTCCGACTTCTTTCGTAGTGAAGAACGGTTCGAACACGTGCGTAAGGATTTCTGGTTTCATACCGCATCCGGTGTCAGTAACAGATAGCCAGCTATATTTCCCAAGTTTCAATTCGGGATGTTTGTCTTCATTCTCTGCGTTGACTATTAAAATTCCCGTCTTAATGTAAAGGTCACCGCCGTTTGGCATGGAATCTCGTGCGTTTATGCAAAGGTTCATCAGTGCGTTTTCCAATTGATTGGAATCCGCTATGACAGGCGGTATTTCGTCTCCGTATGTGCAATGAATACTGACCGCCTCACCGATTAAGCGATCGACCAAATTTAAAATGCCATCAATTAAATTATTCAGTTGTATGGAAGTTGGTCTCAATTCCTGCTTTCTTGAATAAGCCAGCAATCTTTGAGTAAGCTTGGCGCCTCGCATTGCAGCACTTTCAACGGAGTCCATGTATTTGCCAAGGAAGCTATCATCTGTAAGCTGGTCTTTAACAAGCTCGATATTCCCAATTATAACTGCCAGAATGTTATTGAAATCATGAGCGATACCGCCAGTGAGTTGACCAATGGCCTCCATTTTCTGGGCCTGGTGAAGCTGTTCTTCTACATGCTTCTTCTGCTCCGATGCGTGGAGCTCTTGTGAGATGTCGCGGCCAGCACCCCGATATCCTTTAAAGGCGCCAGTTTCATCGAAAATGGGCATGCCACTGATCGACGCGTGAAATATGCTTCCGTCTTGTTTGAATATTGGAAAACGAAAATCTCTGAAGGGGTTGTGCTTATTCAATAACTCCCGATGAGCTCCCCATTCCTTTTCCGATAAGCTGCCTTTTGAAACGTCCCAACGTGTTTTTCCCAAAAGCTTAGCTGCATCGAGACCTGTGATTTCCTCAAAACGATCGGAAAATGAATCATACTTAAAGTTTTCGTCCATTCCCCAAAACCAGTCGGAAGTGGAGTTCGCTGATGCCTCAAATAGCGCCTCGCTTTTTCTCAAAGTTTCTTCAACTTTCCGACGTTCAGTAATTTCAGCTTCTAGTTCCTGCGTCCGAAGAGCGACATGCTCTTCTAGTACTTCATGGGAGTCTCTTAGGAGTTTTTCTGCAGCCTTGATTTGACTAATGTCACTAATCCAGAAGACGATTTTGTCCTCACCGTCTATAGTCAAGCTTGTCCAACTGAGGAGAACCCAAATATCTTGACCATCGGAACGGACTATTTCCACTTCACAGAGTTTCGTTTTACCGTATTTTTGAAACTCTTTAAGAAGTCGTTTCCGATCCTCTGGGTTTTTCCAAAAAGTTAGTGTCGATGTTGAAAGTAGTTTTTCTTTTGGCTTTCCTAATAAGTCAGAAAGACTGTCGTTCACAAAAGACATTTGGCCGGTTTTTATCTCAGAAATACCGACAGCTACCGGGCTTGCAGCGAGCATATCGCGTAATGCACCCTCAGCATTTTTCCGAATTTCCACCTCTTCAGATAACTCTTTTGTCCGCTCCCTAATTTGTTCCTCAAGATCGCTCTTTGATTTTTTGAGTGTTTCTTCTGCAGCGACCAAACTGCTAATATCCGTCGCGATGCCAGCGATACCATTTGGGTTGCCGTGTGAATCAAATAAAGGAAACTTGACTGTGAGAAAAGTCGTCAGAAAGTCTTTCTTCTCAATAATGGTCTGTTCGGATATCGCACGTCTTTCAAGAATTATTTCTTTATCCTGTTTCGTAAACTCTAATGCCGTCTCTTTAGAAAAAAGTTCGAAATCAGTTTTCTCCAGCATATAATCTTTTGGCCAACCAAAGATGCGCGTTAGGTTTTCACTAGCAGCAACATATTCACCTTCAATATTTTTTACAAATATATGCGATGGACTGTTCTCAACAATCGCGCTGAACATATTTTTGCTCTCTTGCAGTTTTCGCTCGGCTTGTTTTCTGGCGGTTATATCGAGAATAATCCCTATTAGTCCAATAGGTTCACCGCTACTGTCCGTTAAAACAGATTTATGAAAAACAACGTCTTTTCTTTCTCCGTAAGAATTTTCTGTTTGAGTTTCATAGACTTGTTTACCGCCGACCGCGAACAAGTCATCATCTGCCTTTCTATATACTTTTGCGACCTCATGTGGTGCTATTTCAAAAACATTTTTTCCAATAATTTGATTTCTCGTGTAACCGTTAAAGTCCAAGAATTCTTGGTTGCAGGCGACATAAATGTGATTAATGTCTTTATAAAAAACGGGCGCTGGAATTGCTTCAAGCATGGCATCGGTGAAGCCTTTTTCTCCAAATTCAAAATTAATTTGATTGGAGAGAGTAGTCTTAATTGAAGCTTGAATAATAAAGAAATCTTGATTTGGAACGCAGCGTAAGGAGCAATGTAAGACGTGTTGTGATGGACATGTATACTGCACATTGTCAATTGTTAGAGAGTTAGTGTTTTCGGGGTTATTGAGGAATTTTAGGATGCTTGACCAACTGGCAGCATCTATATGGTCAGCAAAGTCAAAGTCCTCAACAGAATTCCCTTGAAGCAAAAGACCGAGGGCTTTCTTATTTGTCTCAATAAGAAAACCTTCTGCAGAAAGAGCAAACGCTGGCCCCTCGATGATAGAGAGAAGCTGTGATGTTCTTTTCGCTAACGTTTCATCGGGCGAAGTTGTCTGCGGATTTTCTTGATGCATTTCCCTACTTTTTATACTGAACTGAATGCTTTCAGTCCTGGAGGTTCACTCAATGTTTTGACTATATCAGATGGCGTAATTTTCTCACTGGGTAAATAGAGATGAACAGTTGTCCCTATCTCTAATTCACTATCAATTTGAATATGCCCCGACGATTGGGCAATAAATCCAAATACCATGGCAAGACCCATGCCGCTGCCTTTACCCACCTCTTTTGTCGTAAAGAACGGCTCCATTGCCTTTTGCAGCGTAAATTTATCCATTCCAGTGCCGGTATCTGAAACTGTAATTCTGACAAAAACACCGGGTTCCATTGTTCCTGAAATGGTTCCCATTGGTTCAACTAGCAAATAATTCTCGGTCTTGATTGAGAGTGTTCCGCCTGAAGGCATTGCGTCCCGTGCATTAATCGACAAATTAATGATCGCGTTTTCGAACTGCGTTGGATCAATAAACCCTTTGATCAGTTTCTTTTCAAAGTTGGTTTCGATTATAATTTCGCCGCCGAGTGTGCGTGTCAACATTCCGGTTAGATCTGTAAGTAGAGTATTAAGATCTACATGGCAGGGGTTAAGTGCCTGCTTGCGTGAGAAGGAAAGAAGTTGTTGCGTTAATACGGCTCCCTTTTCCCCAGAAGTTATGGCAGCGGACAGACGCGCTTGAATTTCTGGTCGGTCGCCGATGCTCTCTCCAATGAGTTCAAGGTTACCTATAATAACTGCGAGCAGGTTATTGAAATCATGAGCAATCCCACCCGTAAGTTGGCCGACAGCTTCCATTTTTTGTGCTTGTCTGAGTTTGTCTTTTGCATCTGCGATTTCCAGCGCTTGCAAAACGGTTTTCGTAATATTCACCGCTGTACCAAGAAAGCCCTCAAAATCTCCACGATCATCAAAAATTGCAGATCCGTAGAACGACAATATGAGTGGTTTCCCTTCCTCTAGGAAATGTAATTGAATATCGCGAAAATCTTTTGGCTCTGTGCGTAATTTTTGGACAGTCTCTTGCATTTCATCAGTGCAATGACTGTTCATCAACTGAAATAGATTAGAGCCGTGCAAATTCAGGTGTTTGTTAATATCCAAAGACATTTGGTCTTCTGAGATGAGAGCTATTTTGTTATCCGAATGTGTTTCCCAGAAGATATCAGAGCTGGCTTTGGCCAGTGACTGAAACATTTTCATGCTTTCTTCTTTTTCATCTTCTGCCAAACGACGTCGCTGCAAGTTGGTGCCTAAAAGCGTAAGAAACGTATTTATACCGCGAACAAGTGTTCCAAATTCGTCTTTTTCATGAGCCTCCGGGATCTGTATAAGTGAATTTTCAGGCCTTTCAACATCGATGGACTCTATCTTGCGTGAGATATTCAGTATGGGTTTCGTTAGGGTATTGTAGAAAGCAATTATAAGGACAAGGGTAAGCGAAAGGTTGCGCAAAAACCCTGCGGAAAAGATGATAATCGCACGGTCTATGAAACTCTGGGCGAGATATTGTCCATCAACCCTTATCTGAAGCAGACCAGCAATGGCTGTTTCGTTCGGGAGTTGAAGATTAAGAGTAAATAGTTTGGTGTCATCAAAAATAAGTTTTGCAAACCAGTCGAGATTTGATGGCTTGATGGTTCTGCGCTGTTCTGCAAGAAGTTCGTTTTCACCAGCGCCAAAGATGGCGAATATATAGCCCTCTTTGATTTGAGGGTTTTCAAACACACCTGCCAGCACATTTTCAGCGAGATCAGAGCTAAGATTATATGCTGCCTTCGTTGCTGGATCTTTCATGCTATTGAGGATGTGTTCCACATCTTGCTGGACGCCTTGTTGCTCTTTGACAAGGTCATAGGCCAGCTGAGCTATGCTGAATAGTAACCCAACTATTACTGCTGCTATAATAGCGGTTTTTGCTTGTTTAATAGCAATGTTATCGTTTGGATTTTTACGCATTAACTACCTAAAATATCAAATACTTAGACCTAAATAGTGAACATAATAAATGCTGTTATAGAACATATTATCTTTAATATATGTTAAGGGGTCGTCTTCCTCTTGTACTCTCAATTATAACATGCTTAAGCCAATTTGCTAAAAAGGTCTTTCCAATTGGCTATTGCTACTTGCTCAGTGAAATTTTCAACGTATTTTTTGTGGCCCGTAGTTGTGAGTTCATCACGTAATTTGGTGTTCTCTATCAACGCCTGAATATGTGCAGATAATGTATCAACATTCTCAATTGGGGCCAGCATTCCAGTTTTTCCGTGTTCAATATAGGCTGCAGGGCCTTCTGCCATTGAGGCGACGATGGGAGTTCGTGAGGCCCATGCCTCAAGTATCACGTTCCCAAAACCTTCTTGACGTGACGGGAATACGGCAATGTCAGCCGTCGCCAGCAACGCTTCCTTGTCCGTTCGCCAACCGAGGAAACGTACACGGTCTTGTACGCCGTATTCTACGGCCAGTTCTTCTAGCGAACTGCGAAGGGGGCCGTCGCCCGCTAACCAGAGATACGCACCCTTAATCTGAGCCAGAGATCGAATGGCAATATCTAAACCTTTGATAGGGTGTAATCTGCCCAGTGCCAATATTAATGGCACATCTTCAGGTGTGTCATAGTCAGATCTATTTATTGGTTGCGCAGGGTTCCATTTTAAGAAATTTGGGACGTAGTGAACGCGCTCTTCGGGCCATCCTTGATCAATAACATGTCGGCAAAGATCATGAGTGATTCCGACTAAGTGATCGCATTTTTTGAAATATTTTGGATTGTAATATCCGCCTAAGCGCGCAAGCTTTGGAAAGGAACCCGAAGGGGTCATAGACGCAGCACGGCTCATCCAACTCAAATAAATATCGGGCTTATATTTTTTGGAAATTGAGTTAAGTCGCATCGGAGTGACGAAATCAAGTGCCCCTCCAAACTTTAGGTTTTGGTGGAAAATACTTGCTTTTTTGAGCTGTGTATCTCGCATCTCGTGTGGACGGGTTACCACATGCTGATCGATGCCAGCGCTATGAAAAGCAAGAGCAAGCTGGATGAAAAAATTCTCAGCACCGCCGTTTCCAGCACCCCCTATTGCCTGCATCAACTTCATAGATTTCCCTATCGTTTTTTATCTTATAGGGGAAGGGGCGCAAGTTGTATAGCGCCCCTTAATATTCACTTGGTTATTCGGCTTTGGCACCTTGTGCAATCCACCGACCAATGATTAGTCTCTCATCGTCTGTCATCTCTGTAACATTGCCAAGAGGCATTGTGTCGGTTTCAACAACTTGTTGTCGAATACGGGTCACTTCTCGTAAAATCTGCGCTCTATTTTCAAGCTTTACAGCCTTAGGAGCTGTATCGAAGTCTTCACTTGTAGGCTCGGTCGCATGGCAACTAACGCAACGCTCGCTGATAATGTTCTGAACTTGAGTAAAGGAAACTGCGGGGCCCTCTGAAAGATCAACTTTCTTTGGCGCAGCTACAAAGGCTATTACGAAGAATAGAACAAATGAAACAGGCAGAAGGTAGAAGGCTTGTTTAGCCCGGCCTTGATTTTTTAAGTTGAAATAATGGCGGACCAAAATACCGACAAGTGCAATACCGGCAAGAACAGCCCAACCATATTCATGACCAAATGTTCCAGGGTAGTGATTGCTGATCATAATGAACAAAATAGGTAACGTGAAATAGTTGTTATGAAGCGAGCGTTGTTTTGCTTTTAAGCCTGGTTCCGGATCTGGTGCTTCCCCTTTTTCAGCAGAACTTACCAATGCTCGCTGGCCTGGCATGATTATCATCAGTACGTTTGCGGCCATGATGGTACCTATTATTGCACCCACATGGATATACGCACCGCGTCCACTAAACACTTGTGAAAGACCCCACGCCGCGGCAGTAAGCAATACGAATAGGACGACACCAAATACACCTTGGTGTCGGATCAATGGGGTGCGGCAAAGGAAATCATAAATGATCCAGCCGCCAACCAATGATCCAATTCCGATAAGAATTGCAGCATCAGAAGAAATATCAGCAATTGATTTGTCAATTAAGTAGATTTCAGCGCCAAAATAATAGAGCACGGTTAAAAGAGCGAAACCGCTAATCCAAGTGAAGTAGGCTTCGTATTTGAACCAATGTAGATGAGGAGGAAGGGTCGGAGGTGCGGCTTTATATTTTTGGACTTCATAGAAACCGCCACCGTGGATTGCCCAAAGCTCTCCGCCGACGCCGTCTTTGTCTTTCTGTCCGCCTTGTTTGGGGGGAGTCAGGTTCATATCGAGCCAGATGAAATAAAAGGAAGCACCAATCCAGGCAACACCTGTAATGATGTGTATCCACCGAATTCCCAATTGAAGCCATTCCATTACATCGAATGCCATTTACTCACTCCGCTCATTATGTATCTGCTGATTTTTAATTATCGCTCAATCTTGCATTTTTACGGATTTTACTTTTTTTTAAAAGCCTTATAATGTGGACAAACTTTCAAAAAAATATTGATAATGATATGGCTAATTTAACGGATATGGCGGCATTTGTCGCGGTGGTTGAGTATAAAAGTTTCTCTCAAGCAGGGCGGGAACTCCGTGTTTCCACCGCGGTCATCAGTGCCCGAGTGGCGAAACTTGAAAGGCAGATCGGTGTTCGTTTGCTCAATAGAACCACCCGGCACGTAGCGCCCACTGAAGAAGCATATCTGTACTTTGAGGACTGCAAACGTATTTTGGAGCAAGTGGACGTGGCGGAGGCTGCGCTTTCTTCACGTCGCCACAAGCCCGCAGGAACGCTGAAAATATCTGCACCTATTGTTTTCGGAAGGCGTTATCTCGCGCCTCTCTTGCCAATATTTCAACAAGAATATCCAGAGCTACAGATCCGACTTCATCTATCAGATGGGTTCGTGGATTTGCTTAAAGACGGGATGGATATGGCGGTGCGAATTGCAACGCTGCCAGATAGTTCACTGGTTGCCCGGAAGCTAGGAGAAAGTCCCCGGGTATTGTGTGCTGCGCCATCTTACATAAAGCGAGAGGGAAAACCAAAAACACCTACAGATCTTTTACAGCATAATTGTCTTTTACTGCGTTTTCCGGGCTCAACACAATTTCAGTGGGAATTCGGCGAGGGGGCGGAAAGGGAAGTTATAGCTGTGACAGGAAATTTGGACAGTAACAACGCCGATGTTCTACGTGAATGGTCACTTTCAGGATACGGGATCTGCCTTAAGTCCCGTTGGGAAGTAGAGGCAGATCTGAAATCAGGTAGACTAATAGAGATCCTCAAAGAGACACCGCCTAGACCCGTCACTATATCGGCAATTTACCCTCTTGGAAATATAGTGCCGCCAAAAGTGCGTTTAGCGGTGGATTTCTTAAAGCAGGAATTCAAAGACGGCGTGTGAAAGCTGGAATATCAGCTTTTGTTTTGTAGTTTGTGAATGTTGGCAGGATTGTAAAACATGCTGAGCGAAAAGCTCTTGGCTATATTTTCTGCTTTGCAATATATAAATTCTGCGTCTTCAGCGCTGAATAGCTCCTGCAAGGTTTCTTGAAACAGCGTCAACCATTGCCCAAAATTTTCAGGCGCAATTTTCTCTGCTAGCTGGATATGTACCTTCATTGGGTTGCCACTATACACACCGCTGGTGTTCAGAACGGATGACCAAAATTGATACATCTTTGGAAGGTGTCTATCCCAATGTGCTCCGATAGCATTATCGAAAATCGGACCAAGAGAAGGATGGACCCTCACTCTGTCGTAAAAGGCGTCGACCATTTCAATGATCTTCTCATTTGGAACACGTACCGGGCGGTTTCTGGGTCTAACTTCGTTTTCGGAAGGATACATTTAAATCACCAAATCTAAGTATGTCTTAGCAAGCAGATTAGCTGCAAATCGTGCTTCGGTCTCTGTGACATAACGTCCTAAGCCAATTCGCACGGTTTGACTGACTGTTGTTGGATCTAACCCAATGGCGGATAAAACGTGTGACGGACCTATGTTTTGCGAGGCACAGGCAGATCCAGTGGACAGGGCGATTTCGGGCATTTCCAAAAGGAAATCTTCTGCATCAATGTCCTTAAACGTCACACTTATGCACCCCAGGATTTGTGCGTTTAAGGCACCATTGAATTGAATATTAGCTCCAAGCTTATCGCGCAATTCCTGTTTGAGAAGGTTCGAGGTTTTTTGTAGATGCTGATCAAACTCCGCCCTGTTTTGACGAGTGAGTTTACAGGCAGCCCCAAGGCCCGCAATCAACGCAGTGGGGAGAGTTCCTGAACGGATACCGTTCTGTTGATCCCCACCTACAATTAAAGCAGCTAGTTTTGTGCCGCGTTTAACAAACAAGGCGCCGATGCCTTGCGGTCCATATATTTTATGGCCGGAGAGACTGAGAAAAGTGACACTGTCTCGCTTCACATCGATGACTTGTGAATTCAGAGCTTGTGCGGCATCAGTGTGAAAGGCGACTCCTGATTTTTCGCAAATTTTCCCGATCTGGGAGATATTTTGAAGCGTCCCAATTTCATTGTTGGCGGTTTGAATCGAAACGAGGGACGTGCCGGTTGAAATTTTGCTTTCCAACGTCGAGATGTCCAATCGTCCATCAGATCCCAGAGGTAATCTAGAAATTTGGCACCCGTTTCTTTCTAGAGCAAGGGCTGGGGCTAGAATAGAGCTATGTTCGATTTTCGTTGTAATTAACTTATCTTCAGGAGAGCCATCGCCCATGCTCCCGAATATGGCGAGATTGTTTGCTTCTGTTGCACCTGACGTGAAAATTATTTCATCTGGATGGGCGTTGATCAGGTTTGCAACTTCTCTTTGTGCTTCAAGAATGATTTCTTGGGCATGAATGCCAAAAGCATGGCTTGAACTTTCGGAGTTCCCGGGGGTCGCCATAACCTCAAGCATCTTTTCGCGCACTTCTGGCGCAAGAGGTGTTGTGGACTGGTGATCCAGAAACAAAGGTAAAAGAATATCCTGACCTTCGAACTGGACAATTTTGCTGTGTTTATCAATCAGGTCCATTGGTCCAGATAGTCGTCCAGTTTTTGCATCATGGCAGATTTTTCTGCGGTAGTACAAAAAGTGGCAGCAACTCCATTTCGAGCCAAAGTGATTACTTCGTCCATACCGAGATCCAATGCTTCGGTCACAGCCAGATAATTTTCATTCATGTACCCGCCGAAATATGCAGGGTCATCAGAATTTATTGTGGCATTCAGATTTTTGGACAGCATTTCTCCTAAAGGATGTTTACTCATATCCTTGACGCCAGCGAGCTTGTAATTGGACAAAGGACAAACGGTTAAAGCGATTTGAGACTTCGCAAGGCGTGCGGTGAGATCTGCGTCTTCAAGGCTTCTGTTGCCGTGATCAAGTCTGTCGATCTTAAGAACATCCAGCGCTTCATATACATAAGCTGGCGGGCCTTCTTCACCTGCGTGGGCGACAAGATACAGTCCTTCTTCTTTTGCGCGGGCAAAGACGTTTTTAAACTTGGACGGTGGATGCCCGAGTTCGGACGAGTCCAATCCGACACCGCAAAGTTTGTCTTTAAAGGGAAGCGCTTGTTCCAGGGTTTCCATCGCTGCGTCTTCGCTTAAGTGACGAAGAAAACACATGATCAATTTATAGCTGATGCCCAGTTCACGTTGGCCCTTTTCAAGTGCGCGTGTAATTCCGCTGATCACAGTATCCATTGAGATGCCGCGTTCTGTATGCCCTTGTGGGTCAAAGAATATTTCCACATGCATGACATTCTGGCTGTGGACCTTGTTCAGGTACGCCATTGTCAAATCGTAGAAATCTTGCTCAGTTTGCAGGACGCCCATACCCTGATAATAGATATCCAGAAAATCCTGTAGTTCGCTGAATTGATAAGCTGCGCGAACATCCTCGATGGTTTTAAATGGGAGGGAGATATTGTTCCGTTTGGCCAACGCAAACATGAGTTCAGGCTCAAGGCTACCCTCAATATGAAGGTGTAATTCTGTTTTGGGCAGGCCTTCGATAAATTTTCTGAGTGCTGTCATGATATCTCCTTCGCGCTACACATAAAATAAAACCCCCGCCGAACACTTCAAGTCCGGCGAGGGTTCTTGTTCGAAAATTAGCGCTTATTTCGGCAGTTTGCCAAGCACACCTTCTACGTACCAATCCATACCAAGAAGGACACCATCTTCAAGATTTTTACCGGCAGCAACAGCTGGGGTTCCGTCTTGTTTATTAAACGGGCCTGCAAATGGGTGGATAGATCCATCCATGATGCCGGCCTTTGTGTCGGACGCGAGTTTTACAACATCAGCTGGAATTGCTTTGTTGAATTCTGCAAGTTCTACCATGCCGGCTTTCAAGCCTGCCCATGTGTCCATTGATTTCCAAGAACCGTCGAGCGCTGCTTTTGCGCGTTCAACATAGTATTTATCCCAGTTGTCGATGATCGCAGTAAGCTGTGCTTTTGGTGCGAAATGGTTCATGTCAGATGCTTGACCAACAGCCCAAACGCCGCGGCTTTCTGCTACCTGTAATGGGGCAGGGCTATCTGTGTGTTGCAGGATGATGTCTGCACCTTGGTCGATAAGAGCTTTAGCTGCATCGCCTTCTTTGCCCGGATCATACCATGTGTTCACCCATGTAACTTTAATCTGTACATCTGGATTTACGCTGCGTGCTGCAAGTGCAACAGCATTAATGCCACGTACAACTTCAGGAATTGGGAAAGAACCTACATAACCGATGATATTTGATTTTGTCATCTTACCGGCGATTTTACCAACAACATAGCGGCCTTCATAGAAGCGGCCTGAATATGTGCTGACGTTGTCCGCGCGTTTGTAACCTGTTGCGTGCTCAAACTTTACGTTTGGAAATTGCTTTGCAACTTTCAACGTTGGGTTCATGAAACCAAACGATGTTGTAAAGATGATCTTGTGACCACTCGCAGCCATTTGGCGAATGACGCGTTCAGAGTCCGGTCCTTCTTTTACGCTTTCAACATATGTTGTTTTTACTTTGTCGCCCAAAGCTTTCACAACAGCCTGACGGCCAATGTCGTGGCGGTATGTCCAACCGTGGTCGCCCACTGGTCCAACATAAACAAAGCCGATTTTGTCTTCTGCAGATGCTGCACCTGAAACGAGCATACCGCCCGCAACCGCTGCTGCACCTAGCAGAGATGCCATAGTTTTGAATTTCATAGTTCTCTCCTCTGTCAAATTTCTAGTTTTATTACCCGTTTACGCTGCTGGATGGAAAATCTTCCCGATGCAGGCAGGGGCGTGTTTTCTGATACGCGACTCGTCTTTTGATATAATGACCAATACAACGATCGTTGCGATGTACGGTAACATGGACAATACCTGCGATGGCAAGTCAAGCCCCGCGGCCTGTGCGTGGAGCTGCAAAATCGTAATGCCACCAAACATATAAGCCCCAACAAGAACCAGCCCGGGCTTCCATGTGGCGAATACGATAAGCGCAAGTGCAATCCAGCCGCGGCCAGCGGTCATATTTTCTGCCCACATTGGTGTATAGGCGAGCGATAGATAGGCACCGCCGATGCCGGACATGGCACCACCAAACAGAACAGCAAGATATCGGATGCCTATAACGGAATAACCGATAGAATGTGCCGCGTCGTGAGAATCGCCTACTGCCCGTAAAATAAGTCCGGCTTTCGTTTTGAATAAAAACCAGCTGACCGCAAAAACCACAAAGAAGGACAAGTAAACAAGAGCATCTTGACCAAATAGGATTGGCCCAATCACAGGCAGATCAGTGAGGCCAGCAATGTTTAGTTTCTCAAGTGCCTTTACAGGCTCGCCAACGAAATCTTGTCCGATGAGGGCGCTGATGCCGATACCAAATAGAGTTAGAGCAAGGCCCGTAGCTACCTGATTTGCCATCAAAGAGAGTGTTAGAACACCAAACAAGAACGCCATGAACATACCGGCGAGAGCTCCGGCTGCGACTGCGAGAATGTAATTACCGGTAAGCGTAGCGGTTACAAACGCTGTTACAGCACCCGCGAGCATCATACCTTCGATGCCGAGGTTCAAAACGCCTGCTTTTTCAGTCACTAATTCACCAATTCCAGCAAAAACAAGAGGTGTTGCTGCGGTTATTACTGTCAATATTACGGGGACAACCCATTCAAATCCGTTCATTAGGCTGCCTTTCCGAAGCGATTTAGTTGAAAGCGATAATTTACAAATACGTCACAGGCGAGAAGGTAGAAAAGAACCATCCCCTGGAAAACACCGGTAACGGCGACAGGCATGCCCAAATTGATCTGGGCCGTTTCACCGCCAAGATAGGTGAGTGCCATAAGAAGTCCTGCGAAGATAATCCCCACGGGGTGAAGTCTGCCTAGGAAGGCCACAATGATGGCTGTAAACCCGTAGCCGGGAGATATGGAGGGCAGAAGCTGACCAACCGGGCCTGAGACTTCTGATATTCCTGCAAGACCTGCCATTGCACCACCAAACAATAGGCTAAACCAGATGATTTTCTTTTGGCTAAAACCGGCATAGGCGCCTGCTTTTGGCGCCGTCCCGATGACTTTTACCTGAAAACCAATCAGTGTTTTTGCAAGCATGATCCACGTTGTTAATACTGCAAGGAGTGCAATGATACTGCCGAAATGAAGACGCGTGCCTTCGAGCAAAATTGGCATTGTTGCGCTGTCAGTGAATATTTTAGATTCGGGGAAATTGTAACCATCCGGATCACGGAACGGGCCATGCACCAGCAGGCTTAACAGAAGCGTGGCAACATATACAAGCATCAAACTTGTGAGGATTTCGTTGGCATTGAAACGTGTTTTTAGGAAAGCAGGGATAGCTGCCCACAAAGCACCGCCAATGGCCCCTAATAGGATCATGGCAGGAAGCATGAAAACACTTTCCGTTTCGGGAAAGTAGACAAACAATGCTCCGCCAAAAATAGCTCCCACTGTCAACTGACCTTCGGCCCCAATATTCCAGACGTTGGCTCTAAACCCGACAGACAGGCCAATGGCACATAGAATAAGAGGCGTTGCTTTCACCAGTAGCTCGGTGGCGCCGTATTGATTATTGATAGGAACAATGAAGAAATTTCTAAGCGCTTCTACAGGATCAACACCCAAGAAGGAGAATAATAACATTCCGGTCAAAATGGTGAGGGTAAGCGCCAGTATTGGCGTTATATATACCATTTTTCTTGAAGGCTCTGGCCTTTTGACAATTTTAAGCAACACTTTGAACTTCCTTCTCAGAGCCTGAACCACTTGTACCGCCCATAAGCAGGCCAATTTGTTCGATTGTAAACTCGTGGATGTCGCGGCTTACCGACAATCGCCCTTCAGCTATCACGGCAATCCGGTTGCTGATCGCAAACAACTCGTCCAAATCCTGACTTACCACCAATACAGACGCACCTTTTTCGGCGAGATCTATAATTGCCTGATGAATGTCAGCCGCAGCTCCTGCATCAACCCCCCAGGTTGGATGTGCAATAATGATCAGTTTTGGATCCTGCAACATTTCACGGCCGACAATAAATTTTTGTAAATTGCCCCCTGACAAACTACTTGCAGCATGAGAGACACCTGATGTGCGGACATCGAATTTTTCAACAATTTCTTTTGCAAAGTCTGTGGTCTTGTTATTATTTATAAGGCCCTTATCAAGTAGATTTTTAGTGCGGTATGCACTTAAAAAGGCATTATTCACAAGGCTCATTTCGGGAACAGACCCATGCCCTAATCGGTCTTCAGGAACAAACGCTATACCGTTTTTACGGCGGTCCACAGGCCCGAGTTTACCTATGGGCTGGCCTTCCAGCAATATATGCGCTTCATCAGTACTAAGCTGCTCGCCGCTTAATACCTCTAATAGTTCTACCTGACCATTGCCAGCCACACCGGCAATACCCAGAATTTCACCGCATTTGACGTCAAAATTAATCAGGTTCAGATCAACACCAAACTGATCTGTACTATCCAACGACAGATTATGAACTTTAAGGCGGACGGGCCCGCGCTTTGATGTGTCTTGATGGCGCGGCGTTGTTAAGTTTGTGCCAATCATCATTTCCGCGAGGCTTTTCGCGGTTTCCTTGGTGGGATCACATTCAGCAATATAACGGCCACCTCGAAGAATAGTCGCCTTGTGACACAGCGCTTTGATCTCATCCAGCTTATGACTGATGTACAATATTGAGACCCCCTCTGCCGACAGGCGGCGCAAGGTTTCAAACAACTTGTCAGCTTCCTGTGGTGTCAAAACCGAAGTTGGCTCATCCATGATAAGCAATTTGGGATTCTGTAGCAGGCAGCGCACAATTTCAATACGCTGTTTCTCACCCACGGAGAGAGTGTGGACATAGCGATCAGGATGCAATGGCAGCCCGTAGTTTTCTGACACCTCGATGATGTTCTTCGCAAGCTCTGCCATATTTTGTCGACCTGGCATGCCAAGTGCGATGTTTTCGGCAACGGTCATCGCTTCAAACAACGAAAAATGCTGGAAGATCATACCAATGCCGAGACTTCGCGCGGCATGCGGGCTTGCAATGTTCGTTGGCGTACCGTTCCAGAATATCTCACCGGAATCTGCTTTTAGGACACCATATATTGCTTTTACCAGTGTACTTTTACCTGCACCATTTTCGCCCAGCAATGCATGAATTTCACCTGAAAGTATCTTCAGGTCAATATCATCGTTTGCAAGCACGCCGGGATACTGCTTGGTAATCCCCTTGAGCTCCAGTCTTGGATGCTCGGTATCCTTGGTATCCATTCGTTACGTCTCCCCGTCTGGCATTGACATTTTCATCAATTTTTTCGCCATTCCCAGATTTTTAAACTTTATACTATTGGCAATAAGGTTTCCCTTACTTTATTGCGTCTTATCCAAATTGGTGCCCTTGGTTGGCTGTTTGGCCTTGTTTTCTTATGCCAAGAGATCTTTGTTGTTGTAATATTTCAGCAACCACTGAAATTGCGATTTCAGCAGGATGTTTTCCCGGTAAAATACTGAGCCCAATAGGGCAGGTTACTGTTGCCAATTCTTCGTCATTAAAACCCTTTAGCCCCAGTCTTTTGAAGAAGCGTTTGCGTTTTGTCTCTGATCCTATCAGTCCCAAATATGCACCGTCTTTGCGCTTCAATAGTTCTGCGGTTATTTCGAAATCCAATTGATGGCTATGCGTCATAACAAGAAAGTAACCATCTGGCGCTGATGCTTCGATAACGTTATTTGGGTAATCAGTAACGATTTTCTCAACATTGGACGGCATGTTCTCAGGGAATTCTTCAGCTCGAGAATCCACCCACTTTATTCGGCACGGAAGCGGTGATAGGGCGTGTACGATGGCCTTCCCCACATGACCCGCACCAAATAGCGTTAGCGTAAACCGTTCTTCGTTGAGAGGTTCAATAAGACTGAAGTTTTCTGATTTATCATCTTTCTCGATCAGAATTGAATGCCCAGATTTAAGGCTTTGATCAATCGCAGTCTGTAGGTCCAGGCTCAGAGCAGGCTTATCATCTGGATCTGTCAGTACGCGCCTTTCCAACTTGGAATTTGAAAGTTGAGTGATCAATACAGAGTTTTGCTTGCCCTCAAGTGCTTTCTTTAGATCCGCAAACCATCTGTCATCGTTGCCGATAGTACTTAATAATAGTTCGGTATAACCACCGCAGCACTGCGCAAGTTCTGGCCCCAAAGGAAGTTTCAATACTTGGTGAGATCTGGGTGCATTTTCGGCCAGCATCTTAAGCGCAGCATCGATTGCAACAAATTCCAATTGCCCACCGCCTATGGTTCCATAAGTGTGGGAGGAAGTAACTAACATCCGAGTGCCAGTTTCCCGCGGTGTCGAGCCACGAGCGGCCCCTACAGTTATAAGGATTGAAGGCGCATCGGTGCTTTCAACCTGCTGTATTATTTTGGTCCAACCTGTCATGAAACACATTTCCGAGCAGGCTGCATTTCTTGCACAGCCATCAATACTCTCTCGGGTGTTGCAGGGGCATCTAGCGCTGGAAGTAATTTGTATCCCGAGACGCTTGAGACTGCATCTGTGAGGGCATTGAAAACTGAAATAGCCAACATAAAGGGAGGCTCGCCCACAGCTTTGGATTTATGGATGCTGTCTTCTACATTTTCAGCTTCGCGGTAAAGTTCCATATTAAAAATCTCAGGCCGATCGCTACAGGCCGGGATTTTATATGTGGAGGGTGCATGCGTTTTGAGGTTCCCGGAATTATCAAAAAACAGCTCTTCTGTCGTGAGCCAACCCATACCCTGAATGAAGCCGCCTTCGATTTGTCCAAGGTCAATGGTTGGGTTAATACTTTTTCCCGTGTCGTGAATGATATCCACGCGAGTGATCTTGTTTTCACCCGTGAGTGTATCAATTACAGCCTCAGACACTGCAGCACCATATGCGAAATAATAGAAAGGACGGCCGCTGTAATTTTCCGCGTCATAGTGAATTTTTGGCGTCCGGTAATATCCGGTAGCAGACAAAGAAATCCGGTTCAGATAGGCTTGGTTCACTAATTCAGCAAATGTATATGTCTCTTTCCCAACTCTCACGCGGTTTGGAAGAAACTCAATATCTGACTTAGCGACGGAATAGTGTTCTGCGGCAAAATCTATCAAGCGTTCTTTTATGGTTCGGGCGGCGGCCTGCGCGGCCTTACCGTTCATATCCGAGCCGGAAGAGGCCGCCGTAGCTGATGTATTGGGAACTTTATCTGTAGTAGTGGAAGTTATCTTTACTCGTTCCAGATCGATCTGCAGTTCTTCCGCGACGACTTGGGCGACTTTAATAAATAGCCCCTGACCCATTTCAGTGCCGCCATGATTGAGCATAACACTGCCATCTGTATAGACATGCAGAAGAGCACCTGCCTGATTTAGAAAAGTGGTGGTGAAGGAAATGCCAAATTTAACGGGGGTTAGAGATATACCCTTTTTAATCACCGGGCTTGTTTCATTAAATTTTTGGATTTCAGCCCGACGTGCTGCGTATCCGGACTTCTTCTCAAGCTCGGCAATAATGTCACCAGCAATGTTATCCTCAACGGTCATATGATAAGGGGTCACATTGCGATCAGTTTTGCCGTACAGATTAATTTTGCGCACATCCAGTGGATCTTTACCGAGATCATGGGCAATCGCATCCATAAGCCGCTCAACAGCAATCATTCCTTGCGGGCCGCCGAAGCCTCTAAATGCTGTGTTAGAGACCGTATGTGTTTTACAGCGGTGGGATGTAATCCTGACATGTTCCAGATAATAGCAATTATCCGCATGGAAAATGGTGCGATCGTTAATCGCACCAGAAAGGTCGGCAGAACGACCGCAGCGCGATGCGAACGTAAAATCAACTCCAGAAAGCAGGCCGTCATCATTATAACCTGCTGTATAATCAATAACAAAATCATGCCGTTTACCGGTCATGATCATGTCATCATCTCGGTCCAGACGCAGTTTTGCCGGGCGCCCAGTATCTGTCGCAGTTAAGGCCGCCATAGCAGCAAACCAAGCACCTTGTGTTTCCTTGCCACCGAAACCACCGCCCATTCGTCGAACTTCAACCGTTACCGAGTGGTCGGGAACATCAAGAAATTTGGCGACATTGTGCTGAACTTCCGTTGGATGTTGGGTAGAGCAGAAAATGTGCACATCTCCATCTTCTTTGGGAAGTGCCATAGAAATATGGCCCTCTAGATAGAAATGATCTTGCCCGCCAATTTCAAGCCGGCCACTTATCCGGTGCGCGGCAGCGTCGATTGCTTGCATTGGAGAACCGCGTTCCAGCGTTCGGGTTGGCAGAACAAAGGATTCTGCTGCAAGCGCTTGGTCCACGGTTATAATGGCTTCTAGCTCTTCATACTCAATTGTCGCCAGTTTGGCCGCACTGCGTGCTTGCTCGATACTGTCTGCAGCCACAACAAATAAAGATTGCCCAACATATTCAACAAGATCTTCTGCGAAAACAGGATCATCCCCAAGAATGGGGGAGGCATCATTTATGCCCGGAACGTCCGAGGCCGTATAAACAGCAGCAACGCCCGGTGCGCGCCTTACGGCTTCTACATCTAATTTCAGAATTTTTGCATGAGCTTTGGTGCTCTGTGCGATGTATAGATGCAGCATGTCTTTTGGTTCGCCAATATCATCAATATAGACGGCTTCACCGGTGACTTGTTTTTCTGCGCTGTCGTGCGGGGTGGATTTGTGTACTTTGCCGCGAATTGCAGTTTCACTTGGAATTGGGTTACGCATGAGCAACCCTCCCATGCCCAACCAAACGGGTGAGGGTTGTCGGATCCGTTGTCTCTATAAAGAATTTTTTGAGCAGGTTTTGAGCCGCCAGCATTCGGTAATCCTGACTTGCTCGCATATCACTCATGGGCGTGTAATCTTCGGCCATTGCAGTCATGGCGATCTGCACATTTTCGAGTGTCCAATCCTTACCCTGTAAGTATTGTTCGGATTTCGCTGCTCTGTGTGGAGTTCCCGCCATACCTCCGTAACAAATTCGGATGTCTTTGACGATATTTCCGTCGAGGACAAGATTAAACGCGCCGCAAAGGGCCGAGATATCCTGATCAAAGCGTTTTGAGATTTTGTAGGCTTTAAAGATAGCACTCTCATTTTTCAGAGGGAGTTGAAAGGCTTCCACAAATTCGCCTGTCTTCAGATCTTGCCTGCCATATTCGATAAAGAAATCTTCAAGCGCAATGGTGCGGGCTCCCTGTTTGGAGCGAAGGATAAGGCGGGCGTTCAGGGCAATGAGTGGCGGCGGCATATCACCGATTGGGGATCCATTCGCGACATTACCGCCAATAGTACCTGAGTTTCTAATTTGAGTAGACGCAATACGCCGAACAATTTCACCCAGATCAGGATTAAGGTCGGCGAGTGCCTTCCATGCGTGACTATAGGTAACCGCAGCTCCGATATTGAGATATTCTCCATCATCATTCAGTTCTTTAAGCTCTGTAACGTTGCCTACATAAATGATGTTATCGAGCTGGCGATGTTGCTTTGTGACCCATAGGCCGATATCGGTTGCACCGGCAAGAATTGTTGCGTCTGGGTATTGATCTATTAGGTCAGCGAGCTCACTAGACGTTTTAGGAGCATAATAACGGCGGCTATCTTGGGCCAAAGCTAAACTATCATCTTGCTGTAATTCACTGAGAAGTGCAGAAGTTAGAGCGCGCCTTGCATGAATATGATCAGCCGGTGCCTGCAGGGCTACACTTTGTGCGGCATCAATAATAGTACCATAACCGGTGCAGCGACACAGATTGCCCGCGAGAACATTGTTAATGTCAGAAAGTTCCTGACTATTACGCCCATGTAATTCAGCAAATATGGACATGACAAAACCGGGAGTACAGAAACCGCATTGGCTGCCGTTCGCCTCAACCATGGCCTGTTGCACCGGATGAAGAGTGCCATCCTTTGATTTTAGATTTTCAACAGTAATAAGTTCTTTGCCGTCCAACATGGGCAAGAACTGGATACAAGCATTAACAGCCTGATACTCAACATCTCCGTCTTTGAGCTCGCCAAGAACCACAGTGCAGGCACCACAGTCCCCCTCCGCACAGCCTTCTTTCGTCCCTGTTTCCGCATCAATATAACGCAGAAAATTCAGGACGGTCTGTGTCGGGTCAACATTCTCCAATTCACGAACGCGTCCATTTTGGACGAACCGGATTTTGTCTCTCATGACGGCCTCTGACGCTTAAAAAAGTAAAAAATACATAAACTAAAAATAGGTCACAAAAATTAAATGTCGCCCTGACGAAAAAACGTCAGGGCGTAGTCTCTCACCAGTGAAGATTAATTATCTTCTTTTGGCAAAATTGTGTTCAGCAAAATCGATACAAAAGCAACAGGAAACAGGCCTGAAGTCAGCAACATTTTTGCCCAGTCTGGGAAAATTCCAACGACGCCAGGCTCAGCTTTAAGACCGAGGCCAATGCTGAGTGAAACTGCAATGATAACCATATTGCGGCGGTTCATTTTCACATCGGAAAGCAAGTTAAGACCAGCACCTGCTATCATGCCAAACATGATAACCGCACCGCCGCCAAGAACGGCATACGGCATGGCAGATACAACAGCACCAATTTTTGGAACGAATGCTGCCAGCACCAAGAAGATGGCACCGATTGTCACAACGTGACGGCTCATTACACCTGTTAGCGAAATGACACCGACATTTTGGCTGTAAGATGTGTTCGGCATAGAGCCAAACAAGCCGCCAATTGCAGTGCCAAGGCCATCAGCCATTGTACCGCCAGCGATTTCTTTATCAGTTGCTTCACGTCCGGCACCGCCTTTTGTGATGCCTGAGATGTCACCAACAGTTTCAATAGCGGATACAATTGCCATCAAGCACATACCGATAACGGCCGCAGTCTGGAACTCAATGCCATATTTAAGAGGTTCAGGCCATGCAAACCACGCCGCATTCTCAACATTGCCAAAATTGACCATGCCCATTGGAATAGCAATAAGATAACCGGCAACGAGGCCTATCAGAATAGCGGACGCTGATGCCATTCCCTTGGTCATAAATTTAGTTGCTAGAATAATGACAATAACAACCGTTCCAAGTAAGACATGGTACCACGCACCGAAATCTTTTGTGACGAATTTAGCAAATTTGCCGCCGCCCACATATTCGACACCGATTGGAAGCAATGTAAGGCCAATTGCTGTTACAACAAGGCCCGTAATCAACGGCGGAAGGGCTCCGCGGAAGCGACCGATGAATGTGCCAAGAACAAAGTGGAACAAGCCACCCACAATTGTAGCACCGAAAATAATGCCAAGACTATCGACACCCTTAACACTTGCAGCGATCGGGATAATAACTGGTAGGAATGCAAAGCTTGTCCCTTGCATGATCGGCAATCTTGCGCCGATTGGTCCCGCACCGATTGTTTGGAGCATGGTTGCAAGACCCGCAACCAACATAGCCATCTGGATTAGATAGATTTTGTCTCCGCCAGCAAGGCCGGCAGCACTTGCGACAATAATAGGAACCGTTACGTTGCCTGCAAACATTGCAAGTACGTGCTGAATGCCAAGAGGTACGGCTTTCATCAACGGTGGTGTATAATCGGGATCAGTTAGTTTCCCTGCATCAAAGGCGGAATTGCCTTCGGATTGCGATATTTCACTCATAAATAGCCCCCTGCTATATTAGTTACATTACAATCGCTGAACTCATTCCCTCCTAAGTCAGCTTAATCCTTTCTTCTTATTAGCTGCCCCGATATGTGGAGTAGCTGAAAGGTGACATGAGAAGTGGCACGTGATAATGCTCGCCAGCATCCGGCACACCAAACCTCAAAACAATTTCATCAAGGAATTTAGGTTCGGGTAATTCAATGCCCGCCGCGTCAAAATAATCACCGGCATGAAAAACCAGTTCATATTGACCCACAATTAAATCAGCGCCTTCTAAAAGCGGACCGTCACATCTTCCGTCGTCATTGGATACTGTTTCCTTGACGAGTTCCCAGCTTTCATTTCTCAGAACATATAGCTGAATAGTGATGTTTTTTCCCGGTTTTCCAGAGCTTGTGTCCAAAATGTGTGTTGTTAATTTTCCCATGATGTCCTGTGTCTTGTTCCCTAAGCATATTAATCTCTGAATTCGTCAATTCTATATCGAGACGATTTGATCAGGCGGTCAACTTCCGGCGAAAGGATGCATTAGATGAAAAAAATTGTCTACAGTTTTTATCATGTTTGTATGAACTACGTTGATTAGCTTCAAATTTTGTTCGCGGTTTAAGAAAAAATTCTATGAAGGCACTGTTTTTCTGTGAACTTCAGCAGCTGTTGGAAAATAAGGAATTTGCGTGAAAATGGAGCAAAAGTTCGCTGGGATTGGAATAAAATCTTGATGGATGTTTGTAATGTTTGTATACAATGTTATCGATACATTGTTTTAAATTGATAGTGTTATTGCATCTAGTGATGCCGAGCCTAGGGCAGCTGCTCTGCTCACAAAGAAAAGGCCTTTTGCGCAAATGAGCCAAGACGATCAGATTTATTCACAAATGTTCTCTGCGTTGTTGGAGCAGCGTTTGACGCCAGGGACTAAACTTTCAGAAGACGTTCTGGGAGAGATTTTTGGCGTTAGCAGAACTGTTGTTCGTAAAGTCCTTCAACGTTTAGCTCACGAAAAAGTTGTTTGTATTTTGCCAAATCGCGGCGCGTTTGTTGCCGAACCAACGCCGGAAGAAGCGCGCGACGTTCTAGAAGCAAGACGCGTGGTCGAGGCGGGGATAATGCGCAATGTTGTCAAACACTGTAGTCAAACCGATATTCGCCGCCTTGAGGCGATGTTGAAAGAAGAAGAAGCTAGCATCGAAAAAGGGGAACACAGCACATGGGTTTCTCTTTCCGGTGACTTTCATATGGCTTTGGCGGCCATTTCTGGAAATAAATCTCTCGAAGATTTTTTGCGAGAGCTTGTCTCTCGAACTTCTTTGATCCACGTACAGTATCAAAGCAAAAAAATAGGCACTCAAAACTGCTCGTGTGAAGAACATGCTGACATTATTGATGCAATTCGAGATGCGGATGAGGGGCGGGCTGTGAGCTTGATGTTGTCGCATCTGGATGCAATCGAAGAAACCTTGAACTTGGATGGCGATAAACCTGAGAGTGATCTCTACGCAATTTTTGGCGGTAGCAAATAAACTGGAAATTTGGGAATGGACGAAAACAACTATCCAAGAGATCTAATCGGTTACGGGGCGAACCCGCCAGATCCAAAATGGCCGAATAAGGCTCGTGTCGCTGTTCAGTTTGTCTTGAATTATGAAGAAGGCGGCGAGAACTGTATTCTTCATGGGGATGATGCGTCAGAAGCTTTTTTGTCAGAAATTGTCGGCGCAGACATGCTGCAGGGCGTCCGTCATATTAGTATGGAATCCATTTACGAGTATGGTAGTCGCGCTGGTGTATGGCGGATTTTACGCTTGTTCAAACAATACGACATTCCGCTCACTATTTTTGCGGTAGCCATGGCACTCGAACGTAATCCTGAAGTCGCAAACGCTTTCATGGAAGCAGGTCACGAGATCTGCAGTCACGGGTATCGCTGGATCAATTATCAGTATGTTCCAGAAGACGTTGAACGCGAGCATATGCAAAAAGCGATTGAGATTATTACACGGATTACCGGAGAGCGTCCGCTTGGTTGGTATACAGGGCGGACAAGCCCCAACACACGGAAATTGGTCGCTGAAGAAGGTGGCTTTGTTTATGACGCGGATGCCTATGATGACGACCTGCCGTATTGGGCAGAAGTGGAAGATAAAAAACAACTTATTGTCCCCTACACACTTGATGTGAATGACATGCGCTTCGCAGCCTTCCAAGGGTTCAATAGCGGAGATCAGTATTTTACATATCTCAAAGATACGTTTGATACCTTGTATGAAGAAGGCGCGGACGCCCCCAAAATGATGTCTGTAGGACTACATTGTCGTCTGGTTGGACGCCCCGGCAGAATAGCGGCGCTTAAGAGATTTTTGGAATACGTGAAATCCCATGAAAACGTCTGGTTTGCGCGCCGTATTGAGATCGCGCGGCATTGGCAAGAGCATCATCCGGTGGAGGGACAATCATGAGTGATTTGAAAAATAAACCCAGCCAAATGAGCCGAGCGGATTTCGTGGATATCTTCGGTGGTGTTTATGAACATTCGAAGTGGGTAGCAGAAACGCTGTGGGATCAGGGGCTTACCAAAGAGCACGATAAGGCAAATGAACTCGCACGATGTATGGCTGAAACTGTCGCGGCCAGTCCAGACAAAATGAAGCTCGACTTAATTAATGCCCATCCGGATTTGGCGGGAAAAGCTGCGGTTCGTGGCGAACTTACGGACGAATCCACTTCTGAGCAGGCAAATGCCGGACTTAATGAATGTACGGCAGAAGAGTTCGAGAAATTTCAAAAATACAACGCTGCTTACAAGGACAAATTCGGTTTTCCTTTCATCAAAGCTGTTCGTAACAGTAATCGCCATGAAATCCTCAAAGGGTTTGAAGAGCGTGTTGATAATTCGGCGAAAGAAGAGTTCAAAACAGCCCTTCTGGAAATTGACAAAATTGCTGCGTTTCGCCTGCAAGATCTTTAGGCCGCAAACGCATTTATATAAATTGGAGAATACGAAATGACTTTTCTAACTGCTGATGAAGCTGATTTTGTCACGGGTTGCGTTGATTTAGCCCAGCCACGACTGGGCGCAGAAGTAATTTTTGCGACGGATGATTTCTTTGCTGACAAATCACGCCTGATTGATCCTGCCACGCCGGTTTTTATCGATGGAAAATATGATGAAAACGGTAAGTGGATGGATGGTTGGGAAAGCCGCCGTAAGCGCGGAGAAGGATATGACCACTGCATCCTGCGCCTTGGGCTGCCGGGTGTTATTGAAGGTGTGAATGTCGATACTAGCCATTTTACGGGCAATTACCCACCGGCCGCTGCCATCGAAGCTTGTTATACTGAGGGCGAACCTGATGCGAACACAAGTTGGTCAGTTCTTGTGCCATCGGTCTCGCTTGGGCCAGACAGTCATCATTTGGTACGTGTAGAAAGCACCGAGACATGGAGCCATCTTCGTCTGAACATTTATCCAGATGGCGGCGTAGCACGTCTTCGGGTCTATGGACGCATTAATTGTAACTGGGGTGCGCGGGATGCAAACGAAATTGTTGATCTTGCATCCATGATGAACGGTGCCCGTGCGGTTTGTGCGAACAACCAGCATTTTGGTGTGCCGTCAAACTTGCTCGCACCAGGTCGGGGAGTGAATATGGGTGATGGTTGGGAAACTCGCCGCCGCCGGGAACCGGGCAACGACTGGGCGATTATCGAACTTGGACATGCTGGTGTCATTTCTTCCGTGGAAGTTGATACGGCACATTTTAAGGGAAATTTTCCTGACAGCTGTTCATTACAAGCTGCTTTCGTTGAGGGCGGTACGGATCAATCGCTGATTACGCAAAGCATGTTCTGGAAAACACTTATGCCTCCTCAAAAATTGAGCATGGATGCAATTCATAATTTTGCGGATGAAGTGCAGGACATAGGCCCTGTTTCCCATGTTCGCTTAAATATTATTCCAGATGGTGGCGTTAGTCGTTTGCGCCTGTTTGGCAAAATCAGCTGATATAAGGATCCAAACATGCAACTTGATGTACAGCCACTCAGCAAAGAAGCCTTTGCTCCTTACGGGGATGTTATTGGAACTGCCGAAAGTGATTTTTTCCTGATCAATAATGGATCAACCCGTCGCTATCACGATTTGGCAAAAGTCGAATTGTTGGAAGGTGGCCGTACTTTGATCAATATTTTTCAGGCAACTCCCTTAAGCTATCCACTTCGCGTTGAGATGGTGGAGCGTCATCCGCTTGGAAGTCAGGCCTTTATCCCGCTTTCAAATAGGCCATATCTGGTGGTTGTGGCAAAAGCAGGTGAAGTTGTAACGCCTTCTGACCTTAAAGCTTTTATCGCGGCACCGGGGCTCGGTGTAAATTATCATGCAGGAACATGGCACCATCCGGTTTTGGCGCTGGATGATATCAGCAACTTCCTTGTGGTTGATCGAGGCGGAGACGGTCATAACTGCGACGAGATCTTCTTTGAAAACAGTGAAACGTTTTTAAACAGACCTTAAATTGATTATCAGGTGTTTTTACAAAGGTAGGAATATTCGTATTCCACCTTTGTGAAACCCACATCGTTCCAAAATTTCTTTCCCGCTTCATTGCTTTGAACGACTTGTATATATGCACGGATAACGCCTAACTGCTGTCCATAATTCAGCAAGCTATTTACAATATTTGCAGCCAAACCTTGCCGTCTATAGTTGGGATCAGTCGCGAATTCAAACAAACCCATTATGCCATCATGAACTGTAGCAAAACCTACAGAGACGATCTTTCCATCTTGGATTATGGATGCCGAAAAGTGAGGAATTTTCAATCGTGCCTTCATTTCAGTGAATGCCTTGCGCTGGTTGGCATCACGATCCGTCAGCTCACATAGCTTGTTTATCCATGCTTCAGATATCTGATCCGATATAAGGGCTGATGTATTTGTCGATTGAGGATTGAAACCAGTTAGCTGAAGAACGCTTACATCTGTGGGATCAACTCGATCATATCCTCTCTCAACTAATAAATCGTCCAGATCATGGGGACTGGCGAGTGGGGTAATTCGAAACCGGCAGGCCATATTATCTTTTCGGTAAAAATCCTCACAGAATTCTATTTTTACATCGATCGGGAGTGTGCCTGAAAGTTTTGTCGGAAAATTGACAGAATTATACCGTTTAGTGCGTCCGCCAGCACATCGCAACAACCAACCGTCATATTCCTTTTCATTAGAAGGCGGGGTGGATAGAAAGGAATGTGCCTCAATTTGTTCGATCATTTGATCCCCAGTTATGATTACTTTTAGTATAGAATAAATACTCACCGTGAAGATGCAACAGCTACGATGGATGGACAGGGCGTGCCAAAACAGGAAAGTAAGATATCACGAATTTGGCTTGGGCTTTCCATTAGCATTGTGGTGTTAGTGACGGCTCTGTTTCTGATCTTTGTCGAAATGCGCCCAAAAATTTCACCTGATTTCTTTTTCGGATCAGACGACCCTGACATGGCCGATACTCAACAGATATTAGCGATTTTCCCATCTGAAGAGTTTATGATTTTAAGTGTTGATGGCAGAAATATCTATACTGCCGGCTACCATCAAGATCTCAGCCGTTTCATTAATCGATTAGAAGAGCTGCGAGGATTTACAAAAATTATTGGTCTAACCAACGGACCAAAATCAGCTCGTGCAGCAAAGGAAAGTCCGTTCTGGAGACCTTTGATAATCAATTCCGATGAGAGTGCTACGTTAATCATAGCGTTCTTGCCGCGAAATTCACCGGGGACACTCGTTTCTGCTACAGAGGAAATAGCTGATATATTTGCTGAAAAAGGAGCGCTGGGAAAAATCCATATTTCGGGAATGCCCTACATAGCAGAACAAATTCGGCGAAACATTATCCGTGATGCAAAATTATTCAGCACAGCTGCACTGCTCCTTTTTGCATTGCTGATTTGGGGAATCTATCGATCTCCCGTGATTGCACTTGGGGCAAGTATCAGTGGCATCACGGCTATATTTCTATGCCTATCGATCATGCACTTTATGGCCCAACCCGTTGGAATATTAACTGCGAACCTAGCTGTAATTGTGTTTGTTCTTGTCCAGTCACAGGTGATCTACCTTACCAATAATTGGCTCCGCGAAAAGACAGAACCAGTGTCTGCAGTAACCAATGCTGTTTTAAAAACTATCTATCCGTCAGCTTGGTGTGCCGTGACAACATTGTTGGGATTTATCACGCTGCTTTTCGTTTCTGCCGAACCTCTGCGTCAATTGGGGGCAGGGGGCGTCATCGGCGTCTTTGCTGCATTTGTTGCATGTTTTGCGGTTTTTCCGCCGTTTTTACTTCTTTCAAGAGCCAAGAGCCGGGCGAGTTTGAAAAACAAGCAGCCAGAATTTCAAAAGAGTCATCGACATTTCTTGAGATACATTGGAGTTATCGTGATCGCTGCTGCTGTAGTGATATCCGTTCCTGGGCTATTTAAACTGAACACAGACCCGAGCCTCCTGTCATATTTTCAACCGAGTGGGGAGATCGCACAAGGGCTCGCTAATATTGATGAGAATGGGGGAAGCAGTCCCCTGCAACTGGTTGTTTCACAGAAATCTGGTACTGATCTCGATAATGCTGAAGCGTATAAGAAACTCTGGTCATTGCATCGAGAGTTAGAGAAGCTGTCGTCTGTCGGAACAGTCTTATCCCTTCCGGCTCTTCTGGCCGAAGCGAATAACCACCCAATGGCGTTTTTGCTCCCTTGGCGGGAAATGGTGAGTTTGCTGTCGATGGATACAAACCAGAATGCTGTGAATAATTTTCTGAACTCGGATCGTGATAAAACTCTTTATCTTTTGCGTATGAAAGAAACGGCGCGGACTTCAAGACGCACTGAAATAATTGAAAATATAAAGTCGATTGCTGAGAAAGAAGGCTTCAAAGCCGAATTCGTTGGCGGTGTTTATGCACTTCAGGGCCGACTTTCTACGTTAGTAACAAGCAGCATTATAACTGGGACTTTATCTCTTCTGGCAATCTTTCTGGTTATTGCTTGGGTTGTTACGCGTAAGTTAAGACTTGCGTTGACTATGCTCGTTTGTGCCTCTGTCATTCCGCTGATCTCACTTGGAGGTGCTGGATGGTTAGCCGTTCCCCTAGATGTGATTTCGGCGCCAGCAGTCAGCGTTGCATTTGGTCTGGCTGTGGACGCGTTGATCCATTTGGCGTTGGCAGTTACTCGCAAAATGAAAGTAATGTCTGCTGATGAAAGCTGGAAGGAAGCCCTTTCGGAGCAAGGAAGTGGTATTTTATCTGCAAGCGGCATCATTTGTATCGGGTTTTTGATTTTTTCATTTTCAGAATTTCCGCCAACAACACGCTTTGGGACCATGATAGTTGTTGGCGCGGCCTTGGCTGCAATCGCTGCTTTGAGTGTCTTCCCTGTGGTTTCCGGCCTTATATCTCGTCGAGCGACAAATAATATGGACGACTAGCTGCTGTACAGGGTCTGTATTCCCCGCTATCAAGAAGAAATGAAGCATTCACCGCCCATAACAGGTCTTCCTGTCGAAGAAATTCTACCCCAGTTGGTCGCAACATTAGACACAGAGAATTGTGCCGTCCTTCAAGCCCCACCGGGAGCGGGTAAAACGACAACTGTCCCGCTATGGCTGCTTGGGCTCAAGGATTTGGGACCGAAGAAAATTCTGATGTTGGAGCCACGACGTCTTGCAGCCCGTGCAGCAGCACGGCGCATGGCTGATTTGTTAGGTGAAGCCGTTGGCGAGACTGTGGGCTACCGCATTCGTCTTGAAAATAAGGTAAGTAAGAAAACACGAATTGAAGTTGTGACCGAAGGTATCTTAACGCGTTTTTTGCAAGAAGATCCTGAGCTTAGCAATGTCGGCGTCATCATTTTTGATGAATTTCACGAACGCAATCTCAATACGGATCTTGGACTGGCATTAGCCCGACAAACACAGGAAATCCTACGCGAAGATCTTAAAATTCTGGTGATGTCCGCCACACTGGACGCGGAAGGCGTGTCTCAGCTTTTGGATGATGCACCAATTTTAACCAGCCTGGGGCGGCAATATCCGGTTGAAACCCATCATATCTCCCGAACGCCTAAAGGTCGGTTTGAAGGCGTACTGGTCAGCTGGATTGAAGAGATTGTTCAAGAGAATAAAGAGGGCGACATTCTTGTCTTTTTGCCCGGTGCCGGTGAGATTAATCGAACTTTGACGGGTTTGACGTCGTTTGCGAAAAATAACAATATTTCATTGCTGCCGCTGTTCGGGAATTTATCTCAAAAGGATCAGGATAAGGCGCTTAACCCGGACCCTGATGGGCGCCGGAAAATTGTTTTTTCTACCGATATCGCAGAAACCAGCCTGACAATTGACGGGGTGCACATCGTTATCGATTGCGGATTGTCACGCAAACCTTATTTTGACCCTAACAGTGGTATGAGCCGTTTGGAGATGAAGCGGATATCTCGGGCGTCTGCGGATCAAAGACAAGGACGTGCCGGGCGGCTTGGCCCGGGGATTTGCTATCGAATGTGGAGTGCTGCTGAAGACCGTGGACTCGTTCCGCACAGCCAACCAGAAATTGCGACTGCAGACTTAAACCCACTGGTTCTGGAACTGGCTAAATGGGGTGTGGAAGATGAAACTGAACTCAGCTGGCTGACGCCACCGCCATCCGGTCTAGTTGCACAAGCGAAAGATCTGCTTATCAAGTTGGGCGCGCTTGATAGTTTGGGAAAAATTACGAAGCTTGGTGAGAAAATGGTGAGGCTACCACTGCATCCAAGGCTTGCCCGAATGATTATTAAATCCCGAGAAATTGGAAAAGGGGGCTTGGCCTGTGATTTGGCGGCGCTTTTATCTGAACGCGATATCCTTCGGCGAAATCCGGATGCTCCAAATTCGGATATTGCCACGCGGGTGGAATTACTCAATGTCTCCCGTAAAAACCGAAGTTCGAGACCGGAACATAGACGATTGCTCCAAAGTGCAGATGATTTAAGGCGTCGCTTCAAAATCGACAAAGGCATGCTGGACACTGGAAGTACAGGCTCTGTATTAGCACTCGCGTATCCAGATAGAATTGGTGAACTTCGGAAAAAAGGAAAAAGCAGTTATCGGCTTTCTGGAGGGCGTGGCGCGCTTTTACATGAAAACGATAAGTTAGCGGGAGAGCCGTATCTGGTTGTCGCTGATTTAGATGGCAAAGGACGCGACGCAAGAGTTTATCTGGCGGCGGCGATTTCATACGCTCAAATACTGGATGAATTTTCCGATCAGATTACGGTTGGAACACGTGTTGTTTGGGACGACGATAAAGAACGTGTAATCGCGGATGAAGAGACCTGTTTGGGTGCACTGGTTCTGAATGCAAAACGTATCAAAAACCCATCACCAGATGATATTGTAGCGGCTCTTATTACGGCGATTAGAGACAGGGAAATGCGCCCGCTACCGTGGGAGGCTGCTAGCCTTGCCGTTATTGATCGGGTTGCTTTCGCAAAAGCATATGATCAAGGATATAGTGATTGGCCTGAGCTATCGAAAAGCTGGTTGCTTGAGAATATGGAAAAATGGCTGACACCTTATCTGACGGGTAAAAACAGTTTGGCGCAACTGCAAAGTTTGAAACTTGAAGAGATTTTGCTCACGTTGCTCTCATGGGAAGGACAACAGCGATTGGGACAGATCGCACCCGCGAAGATGAGTGTCCCAACGGGATCGAAAATTCGTCTGGATTACTCGGATGTTGACGCTCCGGTTCTTGCCGTTCGCTTGCAGGAACTCTTTGGTCAAGCGGATATTCCGGCATTAGCAGGAGGTCGCGTGCCCATTTCTATCCACTTGTTGAGCCCTGCACGGCGACCCGCTCAAATCACAAAAGATCTGGCAGGCTTTTGGAAAAACAGCTACACCGCCGTCAAGAAGGATTTGAAAGGGCAGTATCCAAGGCATTATTGGCCGGATGATCCCCTGCAAGCAGAACCGACTGCACGGGCTAAGCCACGGGGTAAATAGGGTTTCAAATCAACACTGCACAAAGTGCGATCAAGAACGAGACTTCGGCAGCTAGCTGAAGGCTTCCAAGGACATCGCCCGTTTGACCGCCTATCTGACGAACGGCAATTACGGCGACACTCAGAGCACCGCAAATGGCAGCGAGTATACCGATAGAACCAAGAAACGGTCCCAACGTGAGTATTGGCACCAGTAAAGACAACAATAGTGCCCACAATGCGGTTACTAACGATGGTTTGCCGGCACTAGCCCCAAGCCCATTGTCGCGTGCAGGCCGCATTAAAAACATTCCCCATGTAAGCATTCCACGGCTAAACACAGCGGCGCTTAAAATAACCCCAAAGGCAATTCTGGGATCGTTGAATGCTGCGAGTGCTGATGCCTTCATCCCGATCACCAGTATTAAAGTGACTACGGCATATGTCCCAACGCGGCTATCGCGCATGATCTCAAGTTTTTTGTCTTTGTCAGCGCCGCCGCCAAACCCGTCGGCCACATCACCTATGGCATCTTCATGTAAGGCACCGGTTAGTAATACCTGAGCTCCGATCGCTAGAAAGGCACATAAAAGGGCTGGGAGATGTAAAAGAGAGGTCCCGTAAAAAACGCCACCAGATATCCCGCCGACAATAATACCAACCAAAGGAAAACAACGGCTGGCTGAGCTGACGGCTGCCATGGTGAATTTTATATCAAGCGGTATTGGAAGGCGTGTCAGGAAAACAAGTGATATTAGAAAATCCTGTATCCAACCGGGGCGATATTCTTTTGTTGGGGTGTCGCTCATGATTTCACTTCAGTCTCTGTTGAAGGCCAGCCGTGATAAAATATACGTCATCTGCAATTGCCGCAATATCTTGGTGAAGTCTTCCGGCGTAATCACGGAAAGCTCGAGCCATCGCGTTATCAGGCACAATTCCTTGACCTACCTCGTTCGATACAAATATTACGGGGCCGTTTAATTTGTGTAGGGTATCAATAAAATCTCGAAATTCATCCACAATGTCTTTTTCTGCCATCATCAAATTAGTCACCCACAGGGTGAGGCAATCCACCAGTATTATCCGTTCGGGACGTGCTTCACTTAGTAATAACGTAGACAGTTCAAGAGGCTCTTCCAGAGTGGCCCATAAATCACCGCGGTCAATCTGATGTTTGGAAATCCGGTCCTTCATTTCAGTGTCATATGCCTGACTAGTGGCGAAATAATAAGGATCTAACTCAGTTTTAAGGGCAAGGTTTTCGGCAAACTGGCTTTTCCCGGATCGTGCTCCCCCAAGGACGAGACTAATATTTGGCAAATTATTATTCATCACTTCATGCCTTGTCGATCAAATGAATGAATGAGCCTGCAACAGATCCACATTTGGCACCAGCATACCCCAAATCTTCCTGCTTTGCATTTTGAAGTGAAAATAGAGGTTGCGCGCTGCTGTTTTTAATCTCACTAGCATAGTGGAACTCATGGGCGTTGAAATGTGCCCCCTCAAATCCAACTGAGGAATTAGTGATCAGTTTTGCATGTCGGTAGCCAAGATGTAGTTTGGGTTTTTCAAACGAGGTCTCAACAGGTAAGAGATCGAGCATTGGGTGAGCAACACCATGCTTGTCGGTGAGGGTACGGCCTAAAACCATATATCCGCCGCACTCACCGAAAATACCAATATTGTCCTCTGCTGCGCGGCGAAGCGCTGATTTAAAATTGGCAGCCTCGGATAATTTATCTGCATGTAATTCTGGATATCCACCGGGTAGATAGATGTAATCAGCTGTCTCCGCTGGAGTTTCGTCATTGAGCGGAGAAAAGAAAGTAATTTCCGCGCCAGCCGCTTTCCAGTCAGCAATTTGATGGGGATAGCTAAAGGCAAAGGCTTCATCTTTGGCAATTGCGATTTTCTGTCCGGGTGGAGATATCGTATGGGTTACGCTGCTTTCCAAAGAAACTGACGTTGCGATGGATTTAAGTTTTTGAAGATCTACATGTTCCGCAGTAAATTTCGCAGCAGTATCAAGAAAACCCTCAATTTCAGGGTTTTCGCGGGCTTGTACGAGACCTAGATGCCTTCTTGGAAGCTGAAGGGTTTCTGATTTCGGAATTGCGCCCAATATGGGAATACCTACTTTATTGGCCGCAGCCTCAAGCATTGTCTTGTGATTGACGCTGCCGACAGAATTGAAAATAACTCCGGCAAGTTTGATGTCGTCTCTGAAGCTGCTAAAACCATGTAAAAGTGCGCCGACGCTTGCGGCTTGGCCTTTAGCATCAACGACCAAGATAATGGGGATGTCTAAGATCTTGGCCAAATCGGCAGTAGATCCGCGACCATTTTGCGCACCATCAAACAATCCCATGACGCCTTCGCCAATGATCAAATCACTGCCTTTAGCTGCGTACTCAAAGGATCTTTTCAGAGTATTGGCACTCATTGCCCAAGGGTCCAAATTGAAACAAGGACGCTTAGAGGCTAAATGATGAAAGGCGGGATCAATGTAATCGGGTCCAACCTTGAAAGAAGAGACATTAACGCCGCTTTGGACGAAAGCACGAAGAAGCGCTAATGTTACAGTCGTCTTACCTGAGCCGGATGCCGGGGCCGCGATCACCAATGATGGAGCAGCCCGGCGCGTCACCCCGAATGTCCTCCAAGAGTGGCAGTTGCGTTTGAAGCGAACCATCCGAGTTGGTCATGTAAATCAACAACCTTGCCGACAACAATTAGTGCTGGTGGTTTTAGGGTGCTGTTCGCCACATCAGTTGCGGCGGTTGACAATGTTGTTATTAAAACTTGCTGATTTGAGAGTGTGGCATTGGCAATAATGGCGACGGGCTCGTCTGCGGGTCTTCCAAAGTGCATCAGTTTTTTTGTGATTTCATCTATATGTTTCATACCCATATAAATCACAATAACAGGAGAGCCTTTCGAAATATGCTCCCAATTGACACTCGGTATTTCGCCATTGGCGTCATGACCTGTTACGAATGTCGCCGCAGAGTTTACGGCTCTATAGGTCAACGGAATACCGGCATATGCAAGACCGCCGACACCCGCAGAAATTCCCGGAATTACTCTGAAGGGGACATGATTTGCTTTGAGTGTTAGCACTTCTTCGGCACCGCGGCCAAAAATGTAGGGGTCGCCGCCCTTGAGGCGTAGAACTTTTTTCCCTTCCATGGCCAAAGTTACCAAGCGTTCAGAAATATCCTGCTGAGCTGCAGAAGGTTTCCCGCCCCGTTTTCCCGCATATTCCAGAACGCAATTAGGGCCCGTTAGTTCCAGAATTTCCCGGCTAACTAGTGCGTCATATACAAGCACATCAGCTTGGCGGAGCCCTTCTATTGCGTAGAGGGTCAACAAACCCAAATCGCCGGGGCCAGCTCCCAAAAGCCAGACAGTGCCCGGCTCGAAGGGAGGAATTTTGCTCAGTATGTTTTCCATATCTTCTTTTACACATCATTACGTGTCTCGCCTAGCCAACAGTCGTCGCATTGCTTATAAATATTCCATGAATGCAGCAAAAACAGACAAAGAACTACGATATGGGTGGACGACGGGTGCCTGCGCCACAGCGGCTACTAAGTCGGCATTGTCTGCATTGTTTGGGCAAGATTTTTTGGATCCGGTTACGATTACCCTTCCTAAGGGCCAAACCCCAGCTTTCGTTCTCGCAACAGAAAACTGTATCGATGGCGTTGCGACCGCAAGCATCATTAAGGACGCGGGAGATGACCCGGACGTTACTCATCAAGCTCGAATAATCTCCAGTGTTCGTCACGGAAAGTCCGGAGACGGAATTAAATTTTTTGCAGGCGAGGGTGTCGGGACCGTAACCCGAGAAGGTTTACCACTTGCCATTGGGGAGCCAGCCATTAATCCGGTTCCGCGCCAAATGATGATAGATGTTTGCAAACAAATGTGCGCGGAATTTGACATTGCACTTGATATCCATATTACGGTCTCGATCGAAAATGGGGAGGAGCTTGCCAAATACACGATGAACGGACGCCTCGGAATTTTGGGTGGATTATCCGTTTTGGGAACGACCGGTATTGTCGTTCCATATTCGTGCTCTGCCTGGATCGCGTCCTTGCATCGGGGTATTGATGTTGCACGGGCAGCGGGTGAAACACATGTAATCGCATCTACCGGATCAACGTCGGAAAAGGCTGCTAACGCAATCTATGATCTCCCCGATTACGCTTTGCTTGATATGGGGGATTTTGCAGGCGGTGTTTTGAAATACTTAAAAAAACACCCTATGGATCGCCTGACAATTGCGGGCGGATTTGCCAAAATTACGAAACTCGCCAAAGGCCATATGGATTTGCACTCAGGTCGAAGCAGTGTGGATTTTATATGGCTTTCAGAACAATTGGTACATGTTGGCGCAAGCGCTGACCTAGTGGAAAGCTGTAAGAATGCCAATACGGCGATGCAGGTCCTAACAGAAGCAGAAAAGGCAGGATTGCAGCTTGCGGATCACGTAGCAAAACTTGCGAAAGATTTTGCAAACTCGGTTTGCGGCGATGGAATATCGATTGAAGTGATAATTTTTGACCGCAAAGGCAATCTGGTAGGGCGCTGCGATGACTGACCAAAAAAAAATCCTTCTTATTGGCGGAACGTCAGAAGCGGTCCAAATCAACGAAAGAATTTCGGATCTAAACCATATTTTGCTGATTACTAGTTTGGCTGGCCGTACGAATAAGCCAACTCCATTGAACGGAGAAGTTCTTCCAAACGGTTTTTCTGAAGTTAGGGGCATGGAGGCGCTGGTTAAAAACCGGGATATCAGTTTGGTTATTGATGCCAGTCACCCCTTTGCAGTCACAATCAGTGAAAAATCTGAGAGAGTTTGCGCCGAACAAGGTATCGAATATTGGCGTTTTAATCGACCTGAATGGGAAGAACAGTCAGGCGACAACTGGTCTGTGGAGGGAAGTCTTGAAACGGCGGTTCTAGAATTGGAGCCCTATAAACGGATTTTTTTAACGATAGGACGTCAGGAACTAGGGGCTTTTGAAAAGCTAAAAAACAAGGACTTGCTTATTAGGTCAATTGAGCCTGCTGACTTTAATCCGTCTGACTCTTCTACAACTGAAATTAGATCTCGCGGGCCATTTTCAGTGCAAGACGAAATGAACTTGTTGCGGGAGCATCAGATAGAAGTTTTGGTCAGCAAGAATAGTGGCGGCGATTTAACATATGCAAAAATTGAAGCCGCCAGAAATCTATCCATTCCCGTAATCATGATTGAAAGACCGCGCAATATTTCAGCACAGTCTTTCAGCCAGATAGATGCGCTTATTCGTCAGCTGCAGCTTTCCGTTTAGGACGGAGCACATGAACATGTTCAGCGTGGTACAGGGCGCTGTCGCGATAACCTTTTGCTTCCAGCACATGACCTACAATAATCAAAGCTGTGCGCGTGATTTTTTCGGCGCGAACTTTTTGCTGAATGTCAGCAAGGGTTCCTTTGATGATTATCTCGTCCGGCCAACTTGCACGGTAGACAACAGCAACAGGGCAATCTTCACCGTAAAACGGAATAAGCTCAGACGTTACTTTGCGCATATTTCTAACGCTCAGGTGAATAGCAAGTGTTGCACCTGATTTGCCCAGCGTTTTCAAATCCTCATTATTTGGCATCGCCGTCGCCTTCATGGACGTACGGGTCAGAATAATGGTCTGGCTGACATCTGGCAGCGTGAATTCTGTTTTCAACGCTGCCGCTGCGGCAGCAAACGCTGGAACGCCAGGTGTAATCGTGTAATCAATTCCGAGCTCGTCCAAGCGGCGCATTTGCTCTCCGATGGCGCCATAGAGACTTGGATCTCCAGAATGGACGCGGGCAACATTCAAACCTTTTGCCTCGGCGTCGATCATTTCCTTCATAATTTCGTCCAGATGCAACGGCGCAGTATCAACCACATGCGCATCGTCTGCGGCATGAGCGACAATTTCTTCAGGGACGAGCGATCCTGCATAAAGACAAACTGGGGAGGTGGCGATAAGGTCACGGCCACGCAGGGTGATCAGATCAGCGGCTCCAGGGCCAGCGCCAATGAAATGTACGGTCATATGTCTAAGTCCTTTGTCGCGGGCGCCATTTTTCCGGCATATCCACGCGGAGTATAGGCCCAGTTTTTTAAGCCTGAGTTTGTTGTTGTAATTTGACTGTCGCTAGATCCAACCATCACCAGCGTCAGCATGTCCACTTTTTCAGGATCCAGTTCAATCAGCGGCATTATCTGAACACTTTCATCATCACGGCCCAGATTTCGAGCAACAATAACAGGTGTCGTATCTGGACGATGATCCAGAAGAATAGCTTTTGCGGCATGTAGCTGTGTGCGTCGCTTCATTGAAACCGGATTATAGAAGGCAACGACAAAATCACCCATCGCGGCGGCCTTGAGACGTTTTTCAATTGCATCCCATGGCGTTAAAAGATCAGACAAGGAAATGGTGCAGAAATCATGACCAAGAGGAGCGCCAGCGCGTGCAGCTGCTGCCTGCAAGGCGGAAATACCCGGCGTCACTTGAATGTCGAGGCGATCCCATTCCCCACGCTCTTCACGTTTTATCAACTCAAACACGAGCGTTGCCATGGCATAAATACCAATGTCGCCTGATGAAATCAGCGCAACGTTTTTTCCTTCAGCGGCAAGATCCAAAGCAAAACGAACGCGTTTTTCCTCTTCGCCTAGGCCAAAGTC
The DNA here is from genome assembly GCA_002163135.1 of Alphaproteobacteria bacterium 46_93_T64. GTDB lineage: Bacteria > Pseudomonadota > Alphaproteobacteria > Sneathiellales > Sneathiellaceae > Sneathiella. The sequence continues at coordinate 77,732 of MAAN01000017.1, read as the reverse complement.
GTGCCGTGTTTTACCGTGTGCCGTTTTACCAAGTAGATCAATATACAGGCCATAGGCCACAAGATCAGTCGCTTCTGAGATAAGATGGCTCGCTTCAGGTGTTCGCCAGGCATCTTGACCGGGGCCGATGCCAATGACAGATAATTTGCCCTGAATTTTACCGACCATTTTATGGGATACGGGAGCCACGCTTTCTGCGATGGCAACCGTCGCCCGTTTTGATTTGTTTTTTGGTACAATCAGTTTTGAATGTTGTCCCGCTGCAGCAAGGGCCGCGCCTTCACTTACGCCGTGACAACCAACTTCAGCAAAGACAACATCTGATGGATTTTCGAGACGATCTGCTTCTACTTCCAATTTGTTTGCACTAAAGAATTTGGGAGACATGCCAAAGTGTTTTGCCGTTGCATGAACAGCGTGTTCGTCAGATTTTAGATCAATGGTGCTAACGACCGCTACGGCAAGCGGGCTGATGTTATTTTCGTTGAGAGCGGCTTTAACAAGGTGCAGCAACTCATCAGCCTCAGCATGACGTTCGCAGCCGACCCCAATACACATTGTCTTGGGGTGATAGACGAGAGTAGTTTCATTGCCCTGAACGGGTGAGGTCGTCACATGTATGGTAAGAATTCCGTCACTGGAGAACGGCAAATCGGAGGTGCCCAGCCAAGTATGCTCCCCGACCATTTTTATCGTTTCGCCGTTCAGCAATTTGCCGGCAAAAAGCTTCATGTCTTCTGGGTTTGCAAGAACGAGACCCGTCGGCGGATTATCGAGGGCAATGTTGTAATGCACATCGCTTGCAGTTGTTATCGCAGCTTGCCCATCAATTTTGGCTGCAATATTACGTGCCATATCATTGGCACCGTGATGGCCACCAAGCAAGGGCACAATCATCGAGCCTGTGTCTGATATGGCAAGGACAGGAGGCTCAACCAATTTATCGTTGAGCGCTGGTGCAAGGCAACGAACTAGAATAGCACTCGCACAAATTCCTAAGATTGGTGTTCTACTTTTGTAGAGTTCCTGCAAATGAACGGCAGTTTGCTGAAAAGTAATGTCCGCATTATCCACACGACCTGCAAGGCCATGGATGAGGGCCTCTGGGTATATCTTAGCCAAGGCATCCGCTGTCGCACGGCCGCTGTTATTCAGCAGGATAATTGCTGTTGGTGGCGTTATTTCCATGCTTGCCCCCGTTTGTGGATCAAGATCATGGAAAAGTACGGTGCTGCATCGGCAGGAACTTCTTCTAACGGCATAATTTTTTGATTTTCCATACTTGCGCGCTCGATATAGTGCGCTTTGTCTATTAATCCCATTTGCTTGATGAGGAGCCTTACGCGTTCAAAATGTCGTCCCACCTTCATAATAGCAATGCTGTCTGCAGCCTCAATGCGGGCGCGTAATGTTTCACTGTCGAGCGGTGCAGGTAACACTGTCAGAACGTCATTGCGCGCAGAAAGCGGCGTTTGCAACGCAGTTGCGCAGGCTGTAAGTGAGGAGACGCCGGGAACAACCTCCACCGGAAATTTCTCTGCCATACGGCCGAATAAATACATAAATGATCCATAAAAGAACGGATCTCCTTCGCAAAGGACCGCAATATCTTTGCCTGATGCGAGACATGCACTTAACTCTTCCGCCGCAATATCATAGGCATCTTGCGCTGGTTTTCGCTCTACGGCCATTGGAATGCGGATGGAGATTTCTTGTTGGTCTCCGCTTAAATGTGGCGCGACTATTGCCCGTGCAAGGCTATCGCCATCTTCCAGTGTGGGATACGCAACAACAGGGCTTCTTTGAAGAATTTTAAGGGCTTTCAGTGTGATCAGATCGGGATCTCCCGGTCCAATCCCAAGCCCATACAGAGTACCTGTCATTTTTTTACCAATCTTAACTGTGTTACTTGTTTAAAGGGCTTCCAACTAGTGAAGTCGCCGATTTTTACAGCACGTGAATAGTTGAGGCGCGTTAGCTCCCCGTCATGTTTTTCTGCCAAGGTAAAGGCGAAACCCTCACCTTGTGTGGTGACAGTATTCGCCACAAGAATGCCGCCGGTTTTCAACCGTCGCCAGCAGGCCTCAAAAACACCATCGTTTGTAAGGCCTCCCCCGATAAAAATTCGATCGGGATCAGCCAGTGTATCCAAGGCATCTGGCGCTTTACCTGAAATTATTTTCAATCCGGGGACGCCAAGGTGAAGACTGTTCTTGCTGATAAGCTCAAGGCGATCTGATTTATGTTCAATTGCAATCGCCTGATTTAGTGGACTAATGCGCATCCATTCAATGCTGATGGAGCCAGAGCCAGCCCCCACATCCCAGAGCATTTGGCCTGCAAGAGGATTAAGGGCGGCAAGTGTCGTGGCGCGCACTTCTTTTTTCGTGAGTTGACCATCATGAATGAAGGCATCATCAGGCAAACCGGGTATGGTTGTAAGGGGAGATGGGTTCCCTTCCATAGCGCATTCTATCGCTACAGTGTTTAAGTCCTGACACTTTTGCCCGATCCACTGAGACGCTGTTTTGGTGGTGATTTTCTCGCCAGCCCCGCCCATATGTTCCAAGACAGTAAGAACACTTTCTCCGTATCCCTTATCGGCGAGTAGTGTTGCCAGTTTCGAAGGTGTTTCACCGTTGTCCGAAAGTGCCAAAATTCGGGCGGAGTGATTCAGGGGTGGAATTATCAATTCCAATGGTCTGCCATGCAACGTCATTGTAACGATCTTGGATAAATCCCACCCAAGCCGTGATGCCGCCAAGCTAAAGGCAGACAACGATGGAAAAACGGTCATTTCCTCAGGTGGTAGTCGTTTGGCAAATGTGACACCAATGCCGTAATGCATAGGATCACCGGTTGCCAATATTGCGATTTTTTCGCCCCTGCGATCCATCACATCATTTACAAGTTTGACCAACGGGCTTGGCCAACTCATTTTCGGACGAGCGTCATCTGCGGGCAACATATCGAGATGTCTCTCTCCGCCGATTATAAGGGTCGCATCTGCAAGCGCTGTTTTCGCAGCTTCATTTAAAGACGCGAGCCCATCGTCGCCGACACCAATTATGTAAAGCCAAGCAGTCATATTATTTGCTCGCTCCCACTGATGCACCGTTTACAGCCGCTGCCGCCATAGCGCTTCCGCCTTTACGGCCGCAAAGTGTGATGAAAGGAATATCGTGACCGAACTCCTTCAATGCATATTTGGATTCAGCCGCGCCGACAAAGCCAACAGGAAAACCCAAAATAGCAGCAGGCTTCGGAGCTCCTGCGTCAATCATTTCGAGTAAGTGAAAAAGGGCGGTTGGGGCGTTGCCAAACACTGCGATTGCACCATCCAAATGTGGTTTCCAAAGTTCAATCGCTGCAGCAGATCTCGTTGTTTTTAATGTTGCAGAAAGCTCCGGAGTTTGCGGATCATTCAACGTGCAAATAACTTGATTGCCCGACGGCAAAAATTTCTGGATGATACCATGTCGAACCATTTCACAATCGCTGAGGATAGGTGCGCCGTTTTTTAAGGCGGCAACAGAAATATCTGCGACATTCTGGCTATACGCTAAATCGCCAAAAATCTCAGGCATACCACACGCATGGATGATGCGCGTAATCATGCGCTGAAGGGGCGGCGTTATTCCTGAAAAATCCACTTCGCTTTGAACTGTCGCGAAAGATTTTTCGTAAATTGCCGCAGGCTCTTTCAGATAATCATACATCAGCAGACCCTAGTTATCATCTTTCATTGTGACCGGCCCTAAAGGATGGTCAGCATGAGGGTAGGGATGGTGGTGGTGTCCATGATCATGATCGTCGCTGTGGTCGTGCCCATGTTTGTGGTCGTGGCTGTTGTCGGGCGATTGTGCATCACCCGTACCAATGCCTTCTACATGATGGTGATGGCTTTCCTGCACTAATCCGACTTCATCTTCAAAGCCCAGAGCCTGTTCGCGGTACTTGCACAAGCCACAGTTCATGTTGTTTGTGCCATCGAGAATTTCTTGGACGCGTTCTGCAAAGCAATCCAATACCAACGGATGATCGTTCAAGTATGGGGCCTTGATGAACTCAATATCTGGATTTTTGTCAGCAACTTTATCTGTGTAATCATAAATACGGTTTACAAGAATGCCGGTAAACAAGAAGTATGGAAAAACAACGATGCGCTTGTATCCAAGTTTTACAGCGTGTTCCAAGCCCGGTTCTACCAACGGGAATGTGACGCCGGAATATACAGTTTCACCCCAACCAAATCCAAGACCTTCCCAGAGCATACGCATAACTTTGGAAACGTTGGAGTTTGCGTCTGGGTCCGAGGCACCACGTCCCACAACAACCAACATGGTTTCGTGCATGGGAACAGTATCATCAGCAGCTGCAAGGGCTTCTTTGATACGCTCGCCAGCTGCGCGGATCATTTTTAAATCAATGCCCAGTTCTCGCCCATAGGAGATTTTGAGATTGTCTTGACTGGCAGCGTAGGCATTTAGAACCGAAGGAATATCGTTTTTTGCATGGCCCGCAGCGAACAGCATTCCCGGAACTGCGAGAATATGATTATGGCCGCTTTCCACAAGATTATCCAAACCGGTACGGATAATAGGGGTCGCAAATTCTAGAAAACCAGAGCCGACTGCATATTGTGGAAGACGTTCCGCAATTCCTTTTGCGACGGCTGCAAATTCTGTCACTGCGCCTTCATCACGGCTACCGTGACCGCATACCATTACGCCAATTTTTTCTGTCATATCGAACTCCATAGTCATGCCAGCTATCCGGCACATCCCTTAATTATCTGTATCCGCCATGAGCTGAAAATTGCTGTTGACGGTTTTGTCGTTGCGTATCATCTTGGCGCCATGTCTAGCCTGATTAAGCAAATTACCGACCATGCTTTTGATCCGACTTTTATCGCATTTGCTGTTTTGCTCGCAGATATGATAATCGGTGATCCAAAATGGGTGTACCGGTTTATACCGCATCCTGTCATTCCAATTGGGAATCTGACCGGCTGGCTTGCTAATCGATTGAACAATCCTGCTTATAGCAACGTATTTCGCTTTTTGCTTGGTGTAAAAGCGACCATAGTTGTTATTTTTTTGTCTGTTGCTACCGGATTTGCAGTAACTACGTTGCTGGATCAAATTCCGGGCGGCGCGATTGTCTATATCCTGATTTGTAGCAGCCTGATTGCCTATCGTGGTTTGTATCAGGGTGTTCAGGCCGTGCAGCAGGGACTTGAAACCTCGTTGGATGACGGACGAACAACAGTTAGTCACATTGTCGGCCGTGATCCCACCAGCCTTGACGAGGCCGGTGTCGCCCGTGCGGCGATCGAAAGTCTCGCTGAGAATTTCTCCGACGGCACCGTGGCACCTTTGTTCTGGTTTGCTTTGTTGGGGCTGCCGGGTTTGCTGTTTTATAAGGCTGTAAATACCCTCGACAGCATGATCGGTCACCGGAATGAAAAATTTGAATATTTCGGAAAATTTGCCGCTCGCCTCGATGATGTGGTGAACTACATTCCCGCGCGCCTTACCGGAGCGTTGATTTGTTTGGCTTCTCTCAATCGTAATGCATTCGGCGCGATGATGCGGGATGCAAGCAAACACAAAAGCGTAAATGCGGGCTGGCAAGAAGCGGCTACCGCTGGTGCGCTTGATATTGCGTTGGCCGGACCGCGGCAATATGGCGGCAAGTTGACTGAAGACGATTGGATGAATTCTAGTGGCCGTCCGGATGTTACTGCGGATGACATCAAGAAAGCCCTTAATTTGTATGTGAAAAGCGGTGTTTTTCTTCTTTTGATACTGGGCCTCATTGCGGGCGTTCAGATTATCTAACATCCTGCGATCTCCAACAATCGGTCGATCGCTATATGTTTTTCAAGATGATCCGCTAGATGATCCAGAGTTTGTTCGATCCGTATTTCGAAACGCTCCAATTTTTGATCATTGCGCCTAAAACGGTTTATCAGATTTGTTCTGAATTCATCATTGGCAAACAAGCCGTGAAGATAGCTTCCCATAATGGCGCCATCTTTCGATATCACCCCGTCTGGTCCTGATTGCAGGTGAAGCATGGGTCTCTCTAATGCGGGACCAAAAGTATCACCTAAATGCATGTGATAACCGCGAACCCTTGATTTCGTCAGATGTTCTGTGCCGCTTTCCTCAAGAAGTTTCTTATTTCCCGTCATTGTGGTCTTGAAATCTAAAAGGCCCAGCCCATCAATTTTAGTTAGGTTTCCTTCTCGTCCTTCAGGATCAAGCAGTTCTGTGCCGAGCATTTGATATCCACCGCAGATGCCGATAACACTTCCGCCATGGCGAATGTGGGAGAGGATATCTGTATCCCACCCTTGGGCTCGTAAATACTGCATATCAGCCAGTGTTGCCTTGGAGCCCGGGAGGATGACTAAATCCATGCCTGTTGGAAGGGGCTCTCCGGCTTTTACCATATGAATATTGACGTCTGGCTCGGCAATTAGTGGGTCAAAATCGTCATAATTCGCGATGCGCGATAGAACCGGGATCGCAATGTTGACAGATACCTTTTCTTTTAACTGGCTTTGAATTGAAAATGCGTCTTCCGGCGGAAGTTTGTAGGCATCCTTAAAGAAAGGGATAACGCCAAAATTCTGCCACCCCGTGCGTTCCTCCAGAATTGTGAGCCCGTCATCAAACAGGGTGGGATCACCTCTAAATTTGTTGATGAGGAAGCCTCTTGTTCGTGCCTTTTCCGTCTCGCTTAAAAGCGCATAGGTGCCAACAATCTGGGCAATAACACCGCCTCGATCAATATCGCCTGCCAGCAATACTGGAATGTCTGCAGCTTCTGCAAAGCCCATATTGGCGATATCATTTTTGCGAAGATTTATCTCTGCCGGACTGCCAGCTCCTTCGACAATGACGAGATCGGTGTCCTTTTTTAATCTCTCAAAGCTCTCCAGAACTTGCGGGAGAAGTGTCGGTTTGATCGATTGGTAGTCATGAGCGTTGGCATTGCCCCAAACTTTACCCTGAACAACAACTTGCGCGCCAATTTCGGTTTGCGGCTTTAGTAGAACCGGGTTCATATCATTTTGAAGCGGCGTTCGCGCGGCACGGGCTTGTAGGGCTTGTGCTCTACCGATCTCGCCACCTTCAATCGTGATAGCGGCGTTGTTTGACATGTTTTGCGGTTTGAACGGCTTAACCTTCAATCCCCGATTATTCAAGGCACGGGCGATGCCTGCGACAAGTAAAGACTTGCCAACATCAGACCCGGTGCCTTGTATCATCAGGGCGGCAGTCATTAATATTCAATCCCGACCTGTGCTTTAACACCTGAACGGAATGGGTGCTTTATCTGCGTCATTTCGGTTACCAGATCAGCAATTTCAATCATTTCTTCTTTAGCATTGCGACCTGTTACAACAACATGCAGCATTTCAGGTTTATTCTTTAGAAATTCAATAACTTCCGCCAGATCAATGCTGTCATAACGCAAAACGATATTGAGCTCGTCCAGAATGATCATGTCATAGGCAGGGCTTTCACCGCGACAAGCCTCGATCATTTCCTTGGATTTCTCCCAAGCTTTCTCTGCTGCGCGAATATCGCGTTCGCGGTCTTGGGTCTCCCAAGTGAAACCTTCACCCATTGTATTTATTTCAATTTGATCCGGGAATGCCTCCAGAACTTTACGCTCACCGGTCTCCCATTTTCCTTTTACATACTGGACTACGCCAACCTTCATATCATTGCCAATTGCGCGTGCGGCAAGTCCAAAGGCGGCTGTGGATTTGCCTTTTCCCTTACCTGTATGGACCATAAGAAGGCCTTTTGTGATGGTCTTTGTCGCCAGCATTTTGTCGCGGGCGGCTTTCTTTTTCTTGGCCTTTTCGTTGGCGCGGGCCAACTCTTCAGGTGTCAATGTGGTCTCGCTCATTTATTTCCCTCCTCAATTAAGGCGGCGATGTCGCTCCGCAAGCTGTTTTTTCTAGGTTGCCACAAGCCGCGCATTAGCGCTTCATCAAATTTTTCCAGCATCTCTTTTAAGGCATCCGGATTATTTTCCCGCAAAAACGCTAGAACATCAGGATCCGTAATATAGGCGTCAAAAAGTATATCAAAATGGTGGTCTTTTACAGCCTTTGCAGTGGCGGCAAAGGCGAATAGATAGTCAACAGTTGCCGACATCTCAAAAGCGCCTTTATATCCATGGCGCATAACACCAGAAATCCATTTTGGATTGGCCGCACGTGCCCGAACTACTCGGCCAATTTCATCTTCCAAGGTTCTGATTTTCGGGCTTTCCGGGCGAGAATGATCATTGTGATACACGCGCGGCTGACTACCTTTTAAATGGCGAACCGCAGCTGTTACTCCGCCTTCAAATTGATAGTAATCATCACTATCCAGAAGATCATGCTCGCGGTTATCCTGATTATGGATAACGGCATCAATGGATTTGAGGCGAGATTCAAAAAGGCCGTGGGCCGCTTGCCCTTCTTCTTTCGCGCCATACGCATATCCGCCCCATGCAACATAGGCGCGGGCTAAATCAGCTTCGTCCGACCAGCCCTTCTCGTCAATGAGGGCTTGCAAGCCTGCGCCATATGCACCGGGTTTCGATCCAAATAGGCGAAAACTAGCTTTGTTTTTAGCTTCAGCTTCGGATAGACCACTCGCCTGAAGAGCTATCGTATCTTCACGAACCTTTGCTGCGGCAGGGTTTGTTTTTGCATCTTCATTAAGCTCTGAAATAGCGCGGGCTGCACTATCAAAAAGAGCCATTTGCTGGGGGAATGCATCTCGGAAAAATCCTGAAATTCGAAGTGTTACATCAACACGAGGACGGTCCAGAAGGTCTTTGGGCAGTATTTCAAAACCTGTAACCCGGTTCGACGCATTATCCCATTTTGGGCGAACTCCCATTAGGGCGAGCGCTTGCGCGATGTCATCTCCACCAGTTCGCATGTTAGACGTTCCCCATGCGCTTAGGATCATGGATTTTGGCCAACTGCCGTTTTCTTGACGATAGTGTTGAATAAGTCGTTCAGCTGATTTCCAACCAAGCAACCATGCCGTTGGGGTGGGTATAGATCTGCTATCGACGGAATAGAAATTACGTCCAGTAGGCAAGACGTCATTGCGCCCGCGTGTCGGGGCGCCAGAAGGGCCGGGCGCTACAAAATGTCCGTCCAATCCACTGAGAAATCCCTGCAGTTCACTTGCGCCGCACTGCTCTACTGTTGGTCGGAGTTGCTCATTAATGCGCTTGAGAACAGCAAGGCTTTGTGTCCAATCCTGATTTGGGGTTGCCGCACCAGATACTAACTTGAGGGCGAGTTCTTCCAGACGCTCTACCGTATCGCCGTTACTGCGCCATGTTCCCGGGATTTCGAGATCTGCTGGCTGCAGTCCTTGCCATGCGGCGCCCATTTCGCAATCAAGAGGATCGAAGGTTTCGTCCAGCTCTAGATCTTTTGATAGGGCACGGATAAGAGAGGCGTCACCTTTAGTGCCATCTCCGCGAGGAATACGGACCAAAGCTACAATCAGATCGTCGAGCAAACTTCCTTCTGGTGATTTTCCGAAAATATGCAGGCCGTCTCGAATTTGTAATTCTTTAAGCTCGCATAAATAATTGTCCAACTTGGAAAGCTGCTCATTTTCTGCGTCGTTTTGATCAATGCCGCAGTCCACATCGACACCGGATATTTGCGTCATTTCGACGATTTGTTTGCTTAAGAGCGCAATCCGCCTTGGATCGACACCTGACGCTTCATAATACTCATCCACTAGACGCTCAAGATCGGCAAGGGGGCCGTAGCTTTCCGCTCGCGTCATTGGAGGCGTCAGGTGATCAATGATAACGGCAGAGGAGCGACGTTTTGCTTGCGTCCCTTCGCCCGGATCGTTGACGATAAAAGGGTAAATATGTGGCATTGGGCCAAAGACAGCCTCAGGGTAACATTCTTCCGACAGGGCAAGACTTTTCCCCGGCAGCCACTCCATGTTGCCATGCTTGCCCATGTGAACAATCGCGTGGACTTTTTCGGAATTTCTAAGCCAAGTGTAAAACGCCAGATAGCCGTGAGGGGGAACCAAATCTGGATCATGGTAACTTGCCGTCGGATCGATATTATAGCCACGCGCTGGCTGGATTCCGACAAACACATTGCCATACTTTTGTATTGAAAGATGAAATTCGTCGTCGATTACAAATGGGTCTTTGGAGGGGGACCCCCAGCGGCTTGATATTTCTTGTTGGAGTTTGTCAGGCAGTTGATCAAAAAACTCCTGATAATCCGCTAACGAAAGACGAAAATCACTTATCCTGTGGGCACCTTCAGATATTCGGTCATTGGTAGGCCCCGAAAGAAGGGCATCGATCAGGGCATTACCGTCTTTTGGAATATCTTCGATGTTGTAATTTGCGTTCTTCATTGCGCAGAGGACTTCAATTGTCCCCGCAGGTGTATCCAGTCCAACGCCATTGCCGATACGACCATTTTTGTTGGGGTAGTTCGCAAGGATAAGGGCGATTTTTCGTGAAGCGGGTTCAGTTTGTCGGAGCACTGACCACTTCGCTGCAAGGTCGGCCACAAAATCGATGCGGTCCGGAACACTTTTATAGGCGATGATATTTGTCTGCGTGTTCTTATCAAAACCGGCATCGGCCTTAAAAGAAACCGCGCGGCTTAAAATTCGGCCATCAACTTCTGGCAATGCCACATTCATAGCAATATCGCGGGCTGAAAGCCCACTAACTCCATCTCGCCAACTGGCCTCGTTTCCGCCTGAAAAAATTACCTGCAATACGGGACAATCTGCATCGTCAAAGGGTGTTTTTTTTCTATCTCCGCCGGGGCTGGATACTGCAAATCCTGTAGCATTTAAAATCACCGAAGGTTCGGTGTCTTTAAATAGATCCCCAATGATCTCTGATGAAACAGGATCTTTCAGGCTGGAGACAAAAACGGGAAGCGGGTTGATCCCGCGTTTTGAAAGGGCTTCAATCAAATCATCAATGGGGGACAGATTGTTTGCTTGAAATAAAGCACGGTAGAAAACAATACTGGCAACGGGGGCACCAGATACCCAGTCTGATTTCAGGTTTTCGATGTCTGGATTGTCTATGCCAGGCCAATAAAGTCCTGCTTTTAGCAGAGGGCGTGGTTCCTGCCATTGCTGGCTGTCATCTAGTAGGTATTGGCAGTAATTGAGGAATTCCAGATAATTCGCGCTGCCGCCCTGAACCAAATATTGCCAAAGACGGTGACTATCTTCACGCGAAACAGTGTTAAGGCCCGTCAGTTCCTCGTCCGGTTGATCGTCACCCGGTAAAAACGCCAGCTTAATGCCTTTTCTACGGCAACATTCGGTGATTTGTTCAGCCCCATATGTCCAGTAACTCACTCCGCCAAGTAATCTGACAACCACCAGTTTGGCGGCACTGATAATTTCCTCAACATAAATATCAACACTAAGGTTATGGGCAAGTTGCATGTTATTTGCGAGGCGTAAACTGGCTGCGCCTTTGGGTAGTTCCTTGAAGGCTGCCGCTAGGCTGGAAAGTTCTGTGTCAGCGGCGGACAAAAACAGAATGTCACCGGGTGTTTGACCCAGATCTACTGCTTCTGATCCATCCGCTATTCCGCCCGGTATTGCAGCCAGTAAATGCATTCTTAGCCTCTGATCGTAGAAGTGATCGCTTGTTCGTCAAGACCGTGCTCGCCGATGATGACTAGACGGCTTATTTGATCTTCATCCGCAGTCCAGTCACGGTCGTAATAGTGTTGAATACGGTTACCAACACCCTGAACAACCAGACGCATATCTTTTCCATCAACAGCAATAAAACCTTTAACACGCAAGATATCGTGGGTCTCTATGGCGACTTCTAGTTTTGCAACCAGCTCTTCTGGAGACTTGGGATTTGGAAGGTCGATAACAAAGCTATCGAAATCATCATGTTCGTGATCATCTGCGCCATCATGATGTGATTTCCGTATATCCAGGTCATCTTCGGCAGCGGCGCCAATGCCAAGTAAAACATCTGCATTTAGTTTGCCGTGGCTTGTTTTGACCAGTTTTACCGAAGGGCGAATTTGCGCACGAATATCGGCGGTTGTTTTTTGTGTATCAGCTTCATTTAGAAGATCTGATTTGTTGAGAACAATCAGGTCAGCGCAATTAAGCTGATCTTCGAAAAGTTCTTCAAGCGGACTGTCATGGTCTAAATTTTCATCCGCTTCGCGCTGGGCTTGGACATCGTCGGGGTTGGATGCAAACAGTCCGTCTCTAAATGCGGGGCCATCGATTACTGTTACGACTCCGTCAACAGTCACTTGCGTACGAACTTCTGGCCAGCCAAACGCCCGAATTAATGGTTTTGGAAGAGCCAGCCCAGATGTTTCAATAATGATATGATCCGGACGCTCTTCGCGATCTAGAAGCATTTGAATTGTTGGTAGGAAATCATCTGCAACGGTGCAGCAAATGCAGCCATTTGCAAGTTCCACAATGTCTTCTTCGCTGCAATTTTCATTGCCACAGCCTTTTAGAACATCGCCGTCGACCCCCAAATCGCCAAATTCATTTATGATAAGGGCAAGGCGTTTGCCGCCTGAGTTTTCGATCAAATTGCGAATAAGGCTCGTTTTTCCCGCGCCTAGAAATCCGGTAATAACTGTCGCCGGAATTTTTTGATTAGTCTTCATTGTGAAATTGCCTTGTATGAATTGGGTGTGGCGGAAGGCTGACCGCAAGCGAAAGCTTGCAGAAAAAACGTATGATCAGATACTCTTTGGTGAGCAAATTTGTTTTTCACGGTCCTTACCATCATGATCCTCCGTCATGTCTTGAAACTGTTTTTTGACGGCAGGTCTCCTGGCTTGCGAATGACACTTGCACCTGCCTTCCCGTTTGCACAGTGGCGTTGTGATACAGCTAATCGCTTACAGTTGCGGGGACAGCCACGGAATTGATCGTTTAAATCTCACCGCGTTCCCTTTTAATCCGGAAGGTGACCCCCGGAACCATCGACCCGGACGCTAATTATCTTCTGCGCTTCTGTCAATTCTTTAAGTGACAGAAGCTTCGCATCGTTCTATTTTTAGCGCCCTTATGCTAAACCAAGGACAAAAACCATGCCCCCATTTCATCTTGCTTTCCCTGTGTTGAATATTGAAGATACCCGCGCATTCTATGCCGATGTTCTAGGATGCATTGTTGGTCGTGAAGCTGAAAAATGGATTGATTTCAATTTTTTCGGTCATCAGATTTCTGCGCACGTCAAACCCGATCAATGTGAAACCGCGACAACCAATGACGTGGATGGAGACAATGTTCCCGTTCGGCATTTTGGTGCGGTTCTGGATTGGAGTGACTGGGAGGTCTTGCAAGAAAAAATCAAAACTTCAGGAATTCCTTTCTTGATCGAACCTCGGATCCGCTTCGAAGGGGAGGCGGGTGAACAAGGGATATTCTTTCTCCATGATCCATCGGGCAATGCCATGGAATTCAAAACCTTCAAAAACATGGAAAGTCTTTTTGACAAAAGTTAGGGGATACATGCGAGGGCATGTTCTAAGCGTGCCCAATCTTGTTCTGATTTAGGAAAGCCGAACCGTAATTTGTCGGGTTGGGCCGGAAATGGCCTGACAAGAATACTTTGTTTGCATAGATGATCGAATACTGTGCTGGTTTTTGGGGTCGATACAAAAATAAACAAACCTGTTGCCTCTTTGACTATAAGTTTGTGAGCTTTCAACAATTTTTGCAGACGTAAGCTGTCGGTTTTTAGCTTCTTGATGGTCTCGCTTATCCATCCAGTGTCTTTCATGGCCTGAATGCCAATTTCGGATGCGACTGCACTAACTGCCCAAGGTCCAAGCCGTGATTTCAAAGCATCAATCACTGTTGGATCGCCAATGGCGAACCCTAATCGCACACCTGCAAGACCGAAAAATTTCCCAAAAGATTTCAGAATTAATACGTTCTCTTTTGGTGCGCACCGGCAAAAAGAGTGCTGCGGAGTCATGTCCATGAAGGCTTCGTCAATGATCAATAGTCCTGACTTTTCGGCAAGTTTGGCATGGATATCCAGTAGGATTTGTTGGTCTGCTATTTCACCTGTTGGATTGTTAGGCGATACAATAATGATTACATCTGCGGATGATGGAGAGACGTTAATGTCATCAAACTCGATAACGTCGTGACCTGCGGCGAGCCAGCAGTGGGCGTGCTCTGCATATGTTGGACTGAAAATTCCGACTGTCAGATTCTCTCGCAAATGAGGAAGAATTTGGAGTAGGGATTGTGTTCCGGGGGCCGCGACAATCTCATGTGTCGGTGACATTTGATAATAAGCCTTGGCTGTTTGTAACAGGTTGCGCTCTTGTTCTGCGCCGGGTAAACGCTCCCAAATTTCCGCGTTTAGGCTTGGAACAGGGTAGGCATTTGGGTTTATTCCGGTGCTAAGATCGATCCAGTTAGCCTCTTGTGACCCGTATTGTGCTTTTGCCCAGGCAAGATCTCCGCCATGAAAAATGTCACGATTATAGGTTTTGGAGGGTTCGTCCATCTTTTGTCCGCTCAGGTTTTCAAGTTTCGTTGCAGGCATTGTTATAAGAATGCAGTTTGAAATCGCAATCGTATCCTGTAACTTTAAAAAAATCATTTCGTTTAAACAGGGCACGCGCCAGACATGACTGCAAAACTCAAAGTGTCAGGACTTCAAAAATCCTTTGGGACAAATTACGCGCTGCAAGGTGTCGATCTTCAAGTCGATGATGGAAAAATATTGACGCTTATTGGTCCGTCAGGATCCGGAAAGAGCTTGCTCCTCAAATGTGTATTGGGTCTCGTCACACCCGATTCAGGATCCGTCTTGGTGGACGGGGAGGAAGTCGTCAAATTTCAGGGAAATGCCCGCGACGAGTTTCTGAAGAATTTCGGTATTCTGTTCCAACGGTCGGGTTTGTTTGACGGATTGCCCGTATGGGAGAATATCGGTTTTAGACTTCTGCAAGAACCCGGAGCAACACGTGAGAGTGTACGAGATCAAGCTGTCTTGAAATTGAAAGCTGTGGGGCTCTCTGCTGATGTTGTTGATCTTTATCCATCCGAACTGTCCGGCGGTATGCAAAAACGTGTGGGCATTGCCCGTGCATTGGCTGGGGAGCCTTCCATTCTATTCTTGGATGAACCGACAGCAGGATTAGATCCGATCATGAGCAATGTGATCAATCAGCTTATTCTCAAAAATGTGCGTGAACTTGGCAGTACAGCTATTGTTATTACAAGTAATCTTGCCACCGCAGCACAAATCTCTGACGAGATAGCCATGTTACATGAAGGGCGGTGCGTTTGGTCGGGGGCTGCGAATACGGTGCAAGGTTGCGATAACCCTTACGTCAACCAGTTCTGGAATAAACGAAAAGATGGACCAATCCAGATGCCTGTAGCTTCATTGTCCATCTAACAACTTCATCTCTCACGAAGTATTCAAGTAAGGCGTCTGATAGGTTCTGTTTGAACTTTATTGAGGCCACAAATGAAGATCTCATCACTTGAATATGGCGTTGCTGCATTATTGGAACCAAGAGAAGGTATTTTGTGGCCTGCAGGTGTAAGAACGTATTCGATTTGGGAACGTTCTGTTCTGATCGAGAATGCGGCTAGTCGTTTTTTTTGGGCAAATATTATCGAACAAGAAGCGCCGGAGCGGGCAATCATTCGTGACGGTGTGGAAAACGTAATTCTCCGCCTGCCTTCTGCTAGAAGTCGTTCATGGATGGCAGAATATGATTTTATGGCGAAAATGTTGGGTGCTGATCAACTTGTAATCTATGCGCCAGCTTTAGTGCAGTTAGCACATCTCATGCCAAACCAGTTGAAACAATACCGACGAAAGATGGTTGCGCGTTTCCTAAAGCGCTTACTCCCACTGGATCAGCCATTCGTTATGCGACAGATGCGAAAGTTTGTTAGAAGCAGTGTGCTTCTATATTCGTCTAATACGATTTTCGAAAAAGCTGAAATGTTTGCAGTTTTAGTTAAGGGATCAACTGATCAATCGGCTCGAGCTAATAAGCACCGCGTCGCGACGATAATTCGGATGTTACAGTTGATGACCAATGATGAAATTGTTAGGCATTTTAAAACTGTTGAACGGTATCTGACGGAATTGGATTTTTTGGAGGCTCAGTGTAAATATTATAGAATCTATCCTAAAGATATTTATGAAGTATCTGTATTGGAGTTACGTCAAGCACTGAGTGGGTAAGAGGCGCAGTTATATATTGTTCTGCGCCTCAAAATATTACATTGCAATCGCGGGAAGACCTGCACGCTTGCGAAAAGCCCCATCGCGAATGGAAAGTTCCTCGCCGGCAAGATCCGCGGCCTCTTCCGTGCAAAGCCAAGCTAAAGCCTTTGCCGGTTCACTGGCTGGGGCGAGGCTGCTTCTTGGAAGTTCGCTGACCCGGTTGATCCCGGATGATCGTATGCCTACTTGCATATCTGTATCCACAACCCCAGGTCCAAAACCGAAGACCCTGACACCACGGGGTCCTGCTTCAAGGGCTGTTGCACGTGTCATCATATAAACACCGGCTTTACCGGAGCAATATGAGCTCCAACCCTCCAGCGGATTGTGAGCGGCGCCTGAGCTGATGTTAATAATGGTGCCAGAGCCATTTTCGTAAAAGTGCGGAAGGACCGCACGAATGCCGTTATAAACGCCAACGAGATTGACTGTTATGTTATTTGCCCAGTCCGCAGGATTTGTATTTTCGATCAACCCAATTGGATCTATGATCCCTGCGTTGTTAATGAGCGCGTCAATCTTGCCAAAGCGTTCAATAGTATCTGCAACCATTTGTTCGACAGCTTCGTAGATTGAAACGTCACAACCAATGGAGAGTGCCTCTCCGCCGGCATCTTCAATGCTTCTTTGTATGTCATGGCAGGACGAGGCATTTCTAGCAGCAAGAACAAGTTTTGCTCCTTGAGCTGCGAGTTCCAGTGCGGTTGCAGCGCCAATACCGCGACTTGCGCCAGTTAGAATGATAACTTTATCAGCAAGAGTAGTCATAGATACGTACCTTGAAAGGATTGATTGAGGTGGGATGCAATCTTAGAAAGAAGAGTTAGGTTGCGACAAAAAAGCTATTTCATCGTCGGTTGAGTGCCTGCCTAGAATATCATTTCTATGAGGAAATCGGCCAAATTTTTCCACTATGTCGAAGTGGCGTTCTGCATAATTGACTGCATTCTCATCACCGAAATCCTTAAACAGTTCCATAGATTTTTTTTGATCTTGTAGGCTTTCACTGTGCTCGAACGGCAGGGCTGCGAAAGTTTTTTGGAAACTCGCAAGTTCGTCAAAAAAGCCACTTGAAATCATCAAACGAGCTATTTCCAGCGCTTTCCCGTCGGTGGCGAATGCATCGGGGGTATCGCGAAACATGTTTCGGGAAAATTGATCGAACAATAAAATAAGCGCAAGGCACCCGTTTTTGCTTTCAGTCCAGTAAAGTAACTGGCCTTCTTTGGCCTTAACAAAAAGGAACAAGAATTGTTGTTTGATTGTGTCATCAAATTTGGAGTCTTTTTTAAACCATTCCGGACGAGGTTTTCCATAATCAGGGTGATCTTCGGCGCGAAACCAGAAATCCAAAACTCTCTGAATATCTTGCATTATTCGCTTTCCTTCCAAGATACATTAAGGTCCTTTCAATTATATTCCAATAGGATGCTGTGCGTCCAGCTATTGGATGAAAGGGCTGAAAATTACTGGAAACCAAGGGGATAACAATGTTAAAATTTTGGACCAAATTTGGAATTGTCATGGGAAGTTGTCTTGTTTTATCTGGATGCTTCGACCCTACGCAGGAAGAAATCTTGAGCAAAGTAGAGGGTGTGAATAGTCCAGAGGAATTAATCGCGGCAATCGGACCTGCAAATAGAGTTATTGATAATGGTGCCTTAAAACACTGGCGCTATTCTGCTTCGGGGGGAGATGTATGTTTCTCTGTTGTTGGTAATCTGGCAATGCGCATGGCCTGCTAGGGAAATTAAAATTCGTGATGATGAAGCACCAAATTTCTAAATTTTTGATGTTTATGCGTGTCATAGCAATCGTTGTGGCCGGGTCACTGTTGACTACAGAAAACGTCTTTGCCAATAGTCACAAACGACCAAGCGGTATAAAGGGAGTGGACGACCGGATCCGTGTTGATATCACGCAATATCCATGGCGAGCAATCGGACGTATAAATCGATCCGGTAGCTTTTGCACGGGTGTTCTGGTTTCTGAAACAGAAGTTCTAACTGCTGCCCATTGTTTCTGGAACAAAAGGACAAGCCGCTGGTCACAAGCACGGTTTTTTCATTTTGTTGTCGGATATGAAAAAGGCCAATATGCAGGAACAGCTCGCGGTATTTCCTACCGAACGGCGTTTAAAACACTCCCAAATTTGAAAAATATCAAACTTGAGCGCGAAGATGATTGGGCCATTCTTAAGCTTGATAAACCGCTTGGAAAGAAATTTGGAATTATCGAGATTGCTGCCGGAAATGGTAAAGCATATCTTTCGCAAAATTCTCAAAAAAACACCATATATCAGGCCGGGTACAGTCGTGATTACGCTCATGTTCTGACGGTGCATAAAGATTGCCGACTTACTGATTATGTCAAACTTAAAGAGAAAAGTCCGCCAGTCTATTTTCACCAATGTGATGCAACGCGCGGAGATTCTGGATCGCCTATTTTTGCTCTTTCAGATAAAAAATACAGGTTGATTGCCATTCATTCAGCGACAGCGCGTAAAACAACTGGAGAAGTAATTGGCATTGCAGTTCCCAGTGAGCAATTCCGTTCAGCCCTGAAAGAATAGCATTCATAACATTAGGTAATTGCATTTTATGGTCCGTTTGAGTGAGTTTTTCAGAAAACTTGTATAAAATTTTAGTAAAAAAACAATAAAAAGCACTTTAATACCTCAAATGGGGGATGTTTTTTACTAATAACTCCCCTACTTTCTTCATATTGATAGTTAAATAGATCTGACCTCCACGATTATGTGCGCCTGTCTAGCTAAAACACAGCGAGCCAAGTTGGAGAGAATGAAGGATCGGCAAATATGGCTGGATCAGAAGGTAGTGGTGATAAGCCGCTTGTAGATATGGATAGCTTGGCTGCAAGTTCAACTAAAGAAGTTGAAAGCTTGCTTCATGCTGCAGACATTCTGCCTCCTGCGTCCGACGCGGTCGCCTCCGGCGGCACAATGGAAAGTATTGAGTTTATGGTTGAAGACCAGAATGAATTGGTCGATCTAGATGCGCTGTTTGATGCATTGAATGTCGCAGCAAACGAAGGCGTTGATGCCATGAGCTTCATCGAAGGTGAGGGTGCTGGTAGCGTCTTGACTGTGACGAATGAAGCACTTGCTAAAGCCGGGGTGAGTTCTAGCTTTGAAGATCTGGGAACGTCGTCAGAAGACTTGAACAAGGATTACATGATTTCAGACGAATCCTGATACAGGACCTGAATAGAAATTAAAGAGGGCGCTTGTTGATCAAGCGCCCTCTTTTTGTTATTTCGCAGTTTGTTCCAATTTTTCCTTGAAAACCTTTCCCGTGGGGGAAGTTAGAAAATTGTCAAAAGCAACAACAATTTCAGGGCCATATTTTGTAGGATTAGTGCGGAAAACTTCCATAGCTTCCTCAACGCTAATAGCCCGGCGATAGGTTCTGGGTGAGACACGTGCTATCAGAATGTCAGCCATGCCCAGGATCTGTGCAGAAAGATCAATGTCATGCCCTGTCAGTTGATTGGGATAACCAGAGCCGTCTTGTCTTTCATACATCTGGGATACGGCAGTTATCACTTCAGCATCAATTTCCATATCACTGAGCATTGCTTTGGCCTTGCCAACATGCCCCTGCATAATCACAGTTTCTTCGCGAGTTAGACGACTTTCTTTAGTCCGGATTTCTACCGGAATAGAGATTTTACCGATCTGAGACAAGTTTGCACCTGTCGCAATTGTTTGCTTTTCTGCTCCAGAAAGAGACAGAATATTAGAAACATTACTCGAAAGCTCGCCCATAAAATGCGAATGCCCTGCCAAATGCGGGTCGTTCTCTTCCATCATGCGAACAAGAATAGAAATTGTTTTGCGTCCCAATTCTTCTTTCTGACGCTGGTTTGTAATATATTCAGTGATATCACCGGCAACAGTTACAATTCCGATAAAGGCCCCATTATCATCTGTAAGACGTGATTTTTGGACACGAACAATTTTTGTGCCTGCCGGCATTTCAATTTCCAAAATATCGTTTTTAGTCTGGCCGGTTTCTGTAACCGATGCATCCATCTCTACAAATTTACGAGCGATTTTATCACCGAACAAATCCCTGTCGGTTTTTCCATGAATGGATTTTTCCGGAAAATCAACAAATCGGGCAAGTGCCGGATTGGCATAGATATAATTGCCAGATGGTTCTTTCAGGCTGATCAGATCATCAACAGTATTATTTATACTGCCAAGCAAACGGCGTTGCGCATTAATTTGCTGAGCTAAGTCCTTATATTGATCGGCCATTGCCCGTGCATTTTGGCTTTTCAAGCTAAACCAGATACCGCTTAAAACACTTATGACAACTATGAAAAAACTGCCAGCTAAGCCATAAATAGCGTAAGCGTATGTTTGTAACGGTTCGATAGCTGTTGTCTCTGGAACGCTTTGTACGATTGTCCAATCTGTTCCAATGACATTTGTGCTAACTGCATAAATCGGATCGGATGAACTGGATAGTAAGCGCGGCTCAAACGACTCCATAATTTCGGAAACAGATGTTTCTGGTGCTTCCGCCAGGTATGGAGCGGTCAAAGGCGTGAGCTCGTAAAACGTACCTTCTTTTTTCTGAAAAAGATTTGTAGCCTCTCCTGCCAAAGACAGGCGAGTTGGTTTTAGAATATTTGATAAATGCTCTGACGCTGATACTGTCATTACAAAAACGCCGACAGCGGTTTCCTCTTTCCCTGATGTATCAGATTGGGCAGAAAATACTGGCACTAGAAAATCAAAAATCAGGTCATTGTTTTCAACTCGTGCAGCGGATGTGCTGACATTCTTTTGGGTGTAGTGTTTTACGGCATACGTTCGTTGATCTGTCGTAAGTGAAGGGGCCCCGTTTGATGCAAGGTAAGCTCTACCCTCAGGACTGATCATGTAAGCTGCAATCAGTTTGTTTTCTTTAACAAAGTTGGTGATGGCGTTTTGCATATACGGAAGTTGCGTTGCCAATGGTTTCGAGAGTGATCCATTGTCAGACTTATTTACTTCACTTGCAAAAAGCTGAATTAGCGGGCTATTTGTAATTTGGTTCGCCCGTTGTCCTGTTTCATTAATCCATGTTCTAATTACATCAGCTTTACCTGCGACAGTAATTTCCTGTCGCGTCTTGAGTTCCAGCAGAAGATCTTTTTTGCGCTCATTGACCAAAAGGTCGGATACCAGATAACAAGCTGCTAGCAAGACAATAGTAAGTGCTATCCCAATAGATAATGGACGTCGGTTTGATTGGATTTCAATGTCCGAATAGTCACTTTTCATGAACGTGTTTAGTTCTAAATTTGCCATTGTTTCTGTCATTCTTTATTCCCCAGTGCGTCACCTGAACCTGAAATATGGCTGGGGATATGCGCCCAGCGTGTTGTTTCATTTACTGAGTAAAAGGGGACGTAGTATTTGACAAATTCTTCTTCCAGAACAGTGTCGTTCTGTGAATCAAGTACATATGATTTTTTGTTTACATTAACACTCAAGACAGTGTGAGTGACGCCGCGAAGGACATCATTTGTCACAACAATTCGCATGCGATCAGCTGCAATGCCGAGTTCTTTAAGGCTCACATACTTCATGATCGCAAAATCTTCGGAATCGCCGCCATTTGTGATAAATTCCAAAGGTGTGGCCCAATAATCTGCGCGTTTGTAAGTTACTTCATCTGTGGCGTGCTGCCATTTATTGATAAAGCTATTTACTTGCCGAATTTTGACGGTGCTGTCGGCGTGCTCAAGTTCTTGAATCTTTGTTCGCCACAGGGTCATTTGTTGCGATTCACATTTTTGAATATCCAGATCACATTTACGGGCCATTTTAGCGAGGGGCCCGAACCCACCTAATGCACGCTGCCACTGTGGCAAGGCATCTAGGTTCTTTGAGGGGATCTCATATGTTCCGAATAGCCCTGAGGGAGTCTGAGCTGCTACGGAGGTGCCCACTATTGCAGAGGCACCAAAAAGAGCTGCTGAAAGAAGGGACGCAATTTTGTTCATTACCGCTCCCTCAACGCATTGTTCTTGGTTTTCAGAATTGGTTTCAAGATGTAATCCAAGACTGATTTGTGCCCAGTCAATGTGTCCACTGTCGCGATCATACCTGGTTTGATCGGATAGACTTGGTCTCCCCGTTTTAAGGAATTCTCTTCTGTGCGAACAATAATTTTATAGAAAGTTTCACCAGATTTCTCATCAACTATTGTGTCAGCACTGATGCGCTCCAGTTTAGCTGGCAAGCCACCATAAATTGAGAAGTCATAAGCTGAAATTTTTACAGTCGCTTTTTGCCCAGGACTTAGGAAAGCAATATCTGAAGGCCGAATGCGGGCTTCAACCAGCAGATTATCTTCAATTGGTACTATTTCAACAATATCCTGACCAGGACGTACGACTCCCCCAATAGTTTGGATTTTGAGCTCTTTTACTTCACCTTTCATTGGGGAACGAACATCTGTTCTCGTTACCCGGTCCTTGGCGGCTAAAATCGTTTGCTTTACACCTGAATATTCGGCACGGGTTACACTTAGCTCCTGAGATGCAAGGCTTCGGAAGTTCAGAATTTTTTCCTGAATACGTTGATTTGCTTCTTTATAGGCGCCTTTAGCGCGGGGTAAGGCAAGGGTTGACGCTGAAATCTGACCTTTTAATTCATTTATTTCTCGTTTGAGCTGAAGAAGTTGAACTTTCGGTACAATGCCTTTTTCCGCAAGTGGCTGCGTGATTGCCATTTCCTCATTAATCAAACCGATGCTTGCTCTGAGCTGTACCAGGCGACCATTGATTTCCGCTATTTCCTGACGTCTTTGTTGTGCCTGTTGGCGTAAAATAGATATCTGGGATTGAAGCTCAGCTTGCCTGGCGTTGAACAGGTTTTGTTCTCTGATAGAGCCTGTTGGGCTTTCAGCAAGTAGCTCCGGTGGGAAGGTAATCCCTTTTCCCGTAGATTCTGCTGTAAGACGGGCCATTTTTCCCAATAGAGTAAGGTAATTGGCTTCAATTTCACCAAAGCGTGCGGCGAAATTGGTGTCATCAATTCTCAGTAGAATTTGTCCTTTTTCAACGATTTCGCCCTCGCGAACCATCAATTCCTTTAAAATTCCGCCTTCCAAATTCTGAATGACCTGAACTTGAGAGGAGGGAATAACTTTACCATCGCCTCTTGTTACTTCATCCAAAATTGCATTGTCCGCCCAAATATAGGCCGCAATAAAAAAAGCGAAAACGCCGAACAATAGAAGCATGGACTTTGGGTTAGGGCCTTGCATTTGGGCCGCAACAACATCAGAGGCGTAGTCCGTATCGCTCCACTCTGTTTTTTTAGACATATGAATACCTATATCTCTCTTTAATCTGTAATGGTGGTGCGTTTAAGCGGATTTGTTCTTTTTGGTCGCGCGCTGTCCAACTTTAAGGACTTCGTCACGAGGCCCGTCAGCAACAACCTTGCCATGGCCTAGAACTATGATGCGATCTACGATCGAGAAAAGCGATGTCCTGTGCGTGACAAGCACCAGTGTTTTGCGATCCGCGTAACTCTTCAATCGGTTGATAAATTGGCGTTCTGAATTGAGATCCATTGAACTGGTTGGTTCATCAAACATCAAAACTGGAGGATTTGGGAGCAATGCTCTTGCAATGCCAATTGCTTGACGTTGCCCGCCAGACAAGGTCGCGCCTTTTTCACCAACTTGCAGGTCATAGCCATGCGGGTGACGGCTAATAAAGTCATGAACCCCTGCCAATCTTGACGATTTCAAGATCATTTCATCATCGGCCTGTGGATGCCCCATTGTAATGTTGTGGCGAACTGTTCCATGGAACAGAGTCACATCCTGCATGACACTGCCGACTGCGCGGCGAATGTCGGAAGGGTCAATTTGACGAATGTCTGTACCGTCGATTAATACGGCTCCCTCATCGGGTTCATACAAATTGATTAGAAGCCTTGAAATTGTGGTTTTTCCGGATCCAACAGGTCCAATAATGGCAACCTTTTCTCCCGGACGAATTTTAAAGGAAACATTGGTAAGTGCTGGAAGTTCTGTTCCAGGGTATTTGAATGTCACATCTTTAAATTCGATCTCGCCGTAGATGTTCGGGCGGCTAAGTTGGCGTTTCTCAGAAGACCTTTCAACTGGTAGCGCCATAATTTGGTTGAGGCCCTTTAAGGCGACCATGGCTTGATTGAGACGTGTGAGCAAGGCGGCAATCTGGCCCAAAGGCGCCATAGTCCGGCCTGTCAGAATTGTTGACGCGATCAAGGCGCCAATTGTCATAGTTGAGTCCGGCTCAGACATCAAGGTCACGCCGTAGATAACAACAGCGACAGTAACCAATTGCATGGCCGCAGCTGAGAGATTTATCCCGAGGCCGGAGAAAAACCGAGCGGTGACACTTGTTTTAGCCGTTTCACCAACAAAACGTTCCCACTCTTTTTGCATGTGGCCTTCAACGCCCAGGCTTTTCACGGTGTCCAAAGCAGAGATAGTTTCAATGATCACACCGTGTTTTTGAGAGTTCTCTTCTGTATTTTTTGCAACAGAACGGCGCATTGGAAGTTGTAGCCCCAACCCGATAATGATGACAATCGGTACTGCAACGGCAGGCACGATCGCGATGGGCCCACCAATCATATAAATGATTAACAAGAAGATACCGAGGAAGGGGAGGTCAACGAGTGCGGTTACGGATGCTGACGTGAAAAAGTCACGTAATGCCTCAAATTCGCGAAGGTGATTGGCGAACGCACCAGCTGATTGAGGTCTTGCCTTAACTTGTATGTTTAAAACTTGTTCGAAGATTCTGCTTGATAGGAGAACGTCGGCCCGCTTGCCGGCGTTATCTACAAAATAGGATCGTAGTGTTTTTAAGACGAGATCAAAGCCAACGACGGTAATAACACCGAACGCTAAAACCCATAAGGTTTCCAACGCTTTATTCGGAACAACACGGTCGTATACATTCATGATAAAAAGCGGACTGGCTATGGCGAAACTGTTAATCAGAATTGCTGCCAAGATCACCTGAATATAGGTGGGCCAGAATTGCCACATGGTTCCCCAGAACCATGATCCTTTGCGGGCAGATAGATTTTCATCCCGATCAACCCGAAATTTGAAATTCGGCCGAACAAAGATTGCATATCCTGCGTATTGTTCCTCAAGTTCAGCAAATTGGATGATTTGAGCGCCTTCACCGGTTTCAGGGAAAATGACTTCAGCGTTGGTACCGTTGCGTTTTAGTAATATACACGCGCGTCGATCATTCAGTAGGAGCACTGTTGGAAGTACGACGTCTGGAATTTTCGACAGCTTTCTGTTTGTAATTCGCGCGCTAAGACGTACTCGCTCTGCGGCTCTCACAAACAGATTGGGTGTTAATTGATTATTTTCGAGCGGAAGTCCGTATATAAGGGCATCAGCAGTCCGTGGGTCTTCAAATACTTTGGTAAGCGCAACCAGACAGCCTAGCAGTGGATCGTGGTCAGACCGTGAAACTTCAGAAAGGCGGACATCCCAATTGTCTGACTCTTCTGAAGCAGAATCAGTGTCCCCTGCAGTTTCTGAGGCCTTGGAGGCGGTAAAGTTCTTTATATTTTCTGCGTCAGCCGGTTGCCCTGCAGCGCTGCGCAGTTTCTCAGCAGTCCTCAGGTCGATAGCGCTCAATTCACTATCTGGAGTTGTGTCTGCTTTGCTGGTCTTATCAGTCATTAATTCATTTTCCAAATTGAAACAGTTATGTCAGTTACGGTAGTTGGAACCTGATAGGCACCTACTGCATTTCGCTGCAAAGTCTGATTCTTGATTTATAGATCGCCAGAGTGGAAAAGCTGGATACGCATATTAGTGCGTAATAGCCTCCTGGTCCGTCAACCTGCCCCCAAAATTATTGTCCATCCACATACTGTATCTTTGACCAATTTGCGCCAAAGTTGTTGTCCTGAGATTGAATTGAAAGGCTATATGGTGAAAAACATGTTAATAAAAGTGATCCACTTCTTCCTTTTATCCCTCAATATGACAACTTCTCCTCGATTTGAAACTGCGATGCTTCGGCTTCTACGGTCTGATGATTGTAGAAAAACCGAGAGATAGCTTAAAATTTTGAGCGGAGTATGCTCAATTTTCAATAAAATTAACCATAAAACGTGAAGTAAATCCACAATTTCTTAAATACAGTAAAAAAGATATGTAAAAGCAAATATGAGCGGAAAAATCGAAAGCTAGTTCCATCATATGTTAAGTTTAGTTCGAATCAATAATGTGAAATTAAAGCGGGTATTTGTCTAATACTGTGGATTTGAGTGGAAACTTGCTAGTTCATACCTCATTTGGGGTATTTATGTTGTTGGAGCATATGTTGCTCTGAAAGTAGTTGCAAAAACACCACAGTTTCACCTCGTCGATGGAAATAAGGGAGTTTGAGGTAAATAATGTTGTTTGTCGGGTAATAATTAAGTTACTTTGCATGAAAGAAATTTATAGCAAGCTCTCCAATAAGCTGTTTGACAGTGGGAGTGTAAGCAGGTACTTCCGACATATAAATTTGTATGAAGTACTGATGTAAAACGTAACATTGACTAAATTAAATTTGGGAGAGGGGCATGATGTCCAAGTTGAGCTCACATAGCGCACGTAGACTGATTACAACGAGTGTTATGACAGCGGTTTTCGGAAGCGCGCTGTTTATTGCGCCAGTACAAGCCGGATCGCTCACTGAAGCCGTCCAGAAAACTGTTACAGAATATCCAGAAATCGGAGAAGCATCGGCAAATCGTCGTGCTATCGATCAGGAACTGGAACAAGCACACGGCTTATACTATCCAACATTGGATATCGCAGCTGGTGCTGGTAAAGAA
This sequence comes from Alphaproteobacteria bacterium 46_93_T64, assembly GCA_002163135.1. Lineage (GTDB taxonomy): Bacteria > Pseudomonadota > Alphaproteobacteria > Sneathiellales > Sneathiellaceae > Sneathiella. The sequence goes on along the minus strand of MAAN01000017.1, from coordinate 50,527 downwards.
TGGACAGACACAACTACTATCGATAGTGAGTGGCTGACACGGACAGAGGGAAGTATCTCTTTGTCGCAAACGCTTGTTGATGGCGGTGCTCGCTCAGCAGAAGTTGATCGTCAGTCAAGCCGAGTTGACGGTGCTGCTTACCGAGTTCGTGAACGTGCTGAAGCTATCGGTCTTGATGTTGTTCAGTCTTATCTTGATGTTCTTCGTAACCTTGAAGTCGTTAATTTGGCGACGGAAAATCTCGAAATTCACAAGCGGACTTTGAAAGAAATCAGAGATCGTGTTGACGCTGGTCAAAGTGGTATTGGCGATGTTCAACAAACAGAGTCTCGCGTTTCTGCTGCAGAAGCGGCACTTGTTGAAACTCTTCGTCAGCTTGACGATTCAGAAATCGCTTACCGCCGTTTAGTTGGTGAAACACCACTTAATATGGAACTTCCTGAATTTAGTGACAGTGTCCTTCCTGAAGGTTTGGAAGACATCATTGCAATCGGCATGGAAAGCAATCCAGATATTCGTTTTGCAAATGCAGATCTGAAAACATCAGATGCTGAAATCAGAGCGGCTGAAGCAAACTTCTACCCAACAGTAGCTTTGGAGTTGGATGCAAACGCAAACAACGATACTGATGGTGTAAGTGGTCATAACGACGACTTCACTGCGATGCTTCGTCTTCGTTACAATCTGTATCGTGGTGGTATCGATATTGGACGTCAGCAGGAAGCTATTGAACGTAGTTCTGAAAGCAAGCAGCGCAAAATGCGTTTCGAGCGTTTGGTTGAAGAAGAAATTCGCCAAAGCTGGAGTATACTTGCACGGTCAAAAGCACGTGCTGCTGCACTTGGCGACCAAGTGGTGGCAAATGGTCAAGTTGCTGCAACATACCGTCAAGAATTCGAAATTGGTCAACGTGACCTCCTCGATATGTTGGACTCAGACAATGAACTGTTCAACTCACGCACTTCATTGACGACTGTTGAATACGCAGTTCTGTTTGCTAAATATCGTCTGCTTGCTACTATGGGTCGCTTGAACAGCACTCTTGGTATTACGCTTCCAGACGAAGCATTGCCAAACGACAACAGCTAATCAGAAATTCTGATACTGAATAGAAAAAGCCTCGCATTTGCGAGGCTTTTTTTTGACTAATTGCGGTTAGATCTAAATTGACCTTTGATATTACTGTGGCTTGTAACGCCACCAACCATTTTCATTTAATGCATATATTGGGCGATAGTGACGAATTCTTTTTGATTCTATTACTAAGCCTATTTGGTTATCCAATATCATTTCTTTCTTTTCGAACCGGACAGCCAAAATCGCGTGAGCAATACGTAAATTCATATCTTGAAGCACTATAATTTTCATATCCTCAGCTTTCCAGCCAAGAGCCCTTAATGTGAAATACTTGACGATCGCATAGTCTTCACAATCTCCAAATTTAGCAAAAAATTCCTTCGGGATCTCCCAATAGTCTCTTACGCCCCAATTAATCGGATCCATAATGTATCGGTAGAGATTCATGTAGCTATTCACCTTACCCAATTGATATTTTTTGGGTTTGTGCTTTAGCTCTTCAATGAGTTCTTTCCATTTTTTGTAGGCGCAAGCGTTGAGTTGCCCATTGCCGCATGCACCTGGGCGGTTTTTATAGCTTTTGAGAACTTGTTGCCACTTTGGAAAAGGCTTTAAACTTGAGTGAGGGTTTTCCTTGAAACCAAATATTCCTACTGCTTCAGCTGCGGGGATTTGTGGCAAAACCATCAAACTGCACGCCAAAAGTGAAGAGCGCAGTAATTTGCTTACTTTCCTTGACTGAATTGCCATTTAACCCTCAAAATTCCAATCAGAGTAAATTCTGATTTATTTACCGTAAATGTAGTATGATCATATAAAGGTTAACAAGCGTTAATAACATATTTCACAGATGCATGAATTTATTGTGATGACAAATAAAACCGGTAAATAGTTACACTACATAAACTCTTTCGCTTCATATTCTCTCCAGACCAAAAACAGGAAGCTGGTATGTCAGACATTAAAGAAGAACTGGGCACGTCTCCTAAAGCATACAAATTCATATGGCTCGCTGCAGCTACTCTTGTTGCAGTTGTCATTGCGGGTGTCTGGGGCACCATCGTTTTTGTTGAGGGGCAGAGAGGCAGGGATGTCCAGAACTGGGAAATTCGCTTGGGCATTGTTGCCGATAGCAGAGTTTCTGCTATTGAGAAATGGCTGACAGAACAGAGAGAAGCTATTCTGTCTCTAGCAGAGAATGAATCCTTGCAAGTGTATTTGACCCAATTGGTGTTAGATACTCAAGAAAACGGAGCAAAAATTACTGAAGTTCCAGAAGCTGGATATCTTATAAATTTGCTCAATAACCATGCGGTGATTAGTGGCTTCTGGGAGCCGCAGGAGCCAGAAATTAGGGCCAATGTCGCGAGACCTGGTCGCGCTGGAATCGCCCTGACTGATCGGACAGGTCGGTTGCTAGTCTCTAGCGGAAATATGCCTCCCATGAATCCTGCAATCCGGGCTGGAATGGCACAAGCTGATAGCGGAGTATCCGCAGTCATAGACATGTACTCGGGGCTGGACGGTGAGCCTGTAATGGGCTTCGTCCATCCAGTGTATGCTATTCAGCAAAATGGTGATGTAGATCAAATTATTGGGTTTATTGTGGGGCTGCGAACAGTTCGAAAGTCACTTTTCCCGAACCTTCATCAACCTGGAGATTCCCAGCATAGTAGCGAAACTTACCTCGTTCGGAAAACGGGGAAACTAGTTGAGTACATTTCTCCGCTTGCCGATGGAACGCAAGCTTTGAAGCGAAAATTGAGTGCAGACGGAAAATTGGCTGCGGCGTTTGTTGTCGGTCAGCCAGGATTGTTTGATCGACGAACAAATTATCTTGGAGATGAAGTTCTGGTGACAGGTAGAGCCATCGCTGGTGCTCCCTGGTATTTGGTGCGTAGTATCACTGCACAGGAAGCTCTGTCCGCGACAAATCAGCGCCTTAATACAATGCTCGGTATTTTCCTGCTGTTAATTCTTGGAATTACAGGAACAGTGGTTGCTGTCTGGCGACATGGTACGTCAATTAGGGCTGCTGAATTGGCAATGAAGTACAAACGAACGGCAGATGACCTGCAAGAAAAAACAGAATTCTTGAAAGTTGTCACAGATCGTCAACCAACAGCGATTGCAGTTTTTGATAGCGAAAACAAGTTCGCTTTCGCTAACAAGAAAACTGCTGATTCTGCTGAAATGGGACAGGATGAAATAATCGGTAGACGTTTCTCAAATGTTTTCGATAAAGAAGTTTCTTCTAATCTAAAGGGGATGATGGAGCAAGCCCGGGAAGACAAAAAGATTCAATCCCAACTTGTTACTGTAAAACAGGAAACGGGTGATTTGGTATGGAAGTCAGATATTATTCCGCTAGGTAAAGGGGACGGGCACGGTTCCGAACTTTTAGCTGTTTTCCAGGATATTACCGAAGTAGTCGCTGAGCGAGAACAGAGAGAAAATGTCCTTCGAAGTTTGGTGACGACATTGGTCGCTTTTCTTGACCGCAGAGACCCTTTTTCAGCCCATCAATCGGCTCGTGTCGCAGAGGTCAGCGTGGCAATTTCTGAAGAGTTAGGGGCGACAGAAAAAGTCTCTCGCACAGTGGACATTGCCGGGAATCTGATGAATTTGGGTAAAATATTGGTCCCACGAGAAACACTCACGAAAGTCGGAAATCTTTCGGATGACGAAAAGATTATTGTGCGAGATAGTTTGTTTGCGAGCGCCGACCTTCTTGAAGATGTTAAATTCAATTTACCTGTAGCCGAAACCCTTAGGCAATTACAAGAACATTGGGATGGTAGTGGTCAACCACGAGGGTTACAGGGCACAGCTATTAATGAAGCTGCAAGAATTCTAATGGTTGCGAATGCTTTTGTCGGTATGGTGAGCCCGCGAGCCTATCGCGGTGCGTTGGATTTCAACAAGGCTACGAGTATTCTGATGGAAGATGCTGATACACGATATGATCGGAAACCAGTAAGTGCCCTGATCAATTATCTAGAAAACAGAGGCGGGCGTGAAAAATGGCAGCATTTTTCGATTTCTCCAGAAGATGAAAACGAAGCTTAATTCGGATTAAAGAATTGGAGCTGCCTTTAAGGCCGCTGGACCTGTTAGGATTAACTTGACCAACTCACTCTGGCGACTGGTGTCCGTTTTCCTGAAAATTTGTCGAAGTTGGGAGCGAACAGTATGCATACTAACGCCCCATTCTTCGGCAAGGTCATCTAGCTTGTAGCCATTGGTTAGGCCAAGTGCTAAACGCCCTTCTGCAGGTGTGAGTGTATATAGACGGCATATTGCATCAATAGAAAGTTCAACTGGTTCCACCGGATCAGAGACGAAAAGAACAGCACCCTTGCCCGCAACCCCTGTTCCAATGGGGGCAACCATCACTGTAAGTGGTGAATCGCTATTATTTCGTGTTACCGACATAGCAAAATCACCCTCACTTTTTCCTTCTGATGAAGGAGACAGCGCATTGGCCAGAAGTTCAGCTAATTGTTTATTTTCATTTGTGTTGCTAGCCTGACAAATGCGGTTTTTATCAAGGATAAGCCCATCTTCTCGGTCGAGATAAATTTTTGCTTTGCCATTGTAGAACAGAACTTGTGATGAAGCTGTAACTAGAATAACGCCCATTGGGAGACGATTGAGAACCGCTGTCGCTGATTCCAATAACGGAGTGGTCTCCGGAGAATGTTGCTGCCCACGTTGACGCTCAATTGCGCTGACAAGGCTTCGGCTTAGCGCTGTTGCTGTTAGTTGACTGCGCAGTAAATAATCTTGCGCACCATTTCTGATCGCATATGTTCCAGTTTCGTCTTCGTCGTCGGTGAGGAGTACAACAGGTATCTCCGGGAAAGTGGCCCGCAAGGCTTTTAGTGTCTCATACTCTTTGTCACCGGTACTGTCTGCATCAAGTAAAATGACACTAGCATCTGCTGCGCTGCGCTGATTTAAGACTGCTTCTGCTTCTGGAACGTGCATGAGTTCCATAGTTGGCTTCTTAATATTCGAGATTAACCAGGAAAGTTGCTGTGCATCCCCATCTTTATTTCCTACAAACAGGATTTTGCATAGCGCTACCTCGGTCATTTGGTTTGTAAGCTCCAACACTACTTTCTAAGGGTAAACTTTATACCGTACTTCAGATTAACTAATTGATGCGGTGGAAAGATTAAATTGCTAACCAACACCTCAAGTTGCGGAAATCCTAACCCGATTACTTTTTACTTGAAAGGTCACGAGACAAACTCCATTACTAATATCAACATTGCCTGCTAAAGTAACGGAACAAAAGTAATAAATTCGTTTCTTTTCTTTTAGCCCAAAGCAGAAAAGCACACAATGTGTCCTATTCACCATAATGCTCGTAACTTGGAAGTATAATTCTTGAATAATCACAAATATATTGCCTTTAATAAGCCATTTGGGGTCCTTAGCCAGTTTACAAGTGAAGGGGGACATCCTGCTCTCTCTGAATTTTCACTGCCAAAAGAAGTATATGCTGCTGGGCGTCTCGACCGAGACAGCGAAGGTCTATTGCTGCTGAGCAATGACGGAAAATTCATTAAAAGATTGCTCGACCCCGAATTTGCACACCCCAGAACATATTGGGTGCAAGTCGAAGGCAGTCCGACACCTGAAGAATTGAAAATTTTGTCTGAAGGGGTTGTCATCCGAGGGTATAAAACACGGCCCTGTAAGGTCTGCCTTCTGGAGCCGCAACCGCAATTTTCACCGCGAAATCCACCAATCCGCAGTCGCCAGGCAATACCTACAAATTGGCTTGAAATAACGCTAACAGAAGGAAAAAATCGTCAGGTGCGCCGAATGACGGCAGCAATCGGTTATCCGACGTTACGCTTAATCCGCATTGGCATTGGTGACTTACAGCTCGGAGACTTACTCTTGGGTGAGTGGAGAGAAGTGCAAAAAGGGGATGTTCTACCACGGTGATGGATGGCGTGGAGTGTGTAGAATATCCCCTTTTTTACAAAAGAATTTTCTTTTTCTAATGGGAGAACAGGATCGGAGCTGTCATCTGTTCAAGGATTTCCTGAGTGGCTCCACCCAAGATCATTTCACGAATACGGCTATGACCATAGGCGCCCATGACAAGCATATCCGCGTTTAAGTCTACAAGTGAATCGAGGAGTGCATTACCAACACTGACATCCTTCCAGTGACCGACTTTCATTTCAGCTTGTACGCTATGCCGCTCCAAGTGCGCTAGTACTGCCGCATTCTCTGCGCTTTGATCGGTACTGGGGTTGATGCTCAGTAAAGTTATTTTCTCTGCCTTTTTCAAGAACACCATTGCGTTATGAAGGGCGATTGAGGCTTCTCGCGTGTTGTTCCAACCTACTAGGATATGCTTTCCAAAACCTAAGTGATTGCCCGCGTAGGGCACAGCAAGAACGGGTTGAGCAGAGCTTATGACAACTTCATCCGCTAAATATCGATATTGTGCTGATTTGTCATCATCCGGATCTACTTGCCCAATAACAACAAGATCTGCTGCAAGTGCATGTGCGTTGATAATATCCAACGCGTAACCTTCTTCCTTCATAACGGCGCAAGAGATACCAGCCTCCTTCGCTGCTAATTTCAACTTTGTTGAGGTAACTTCTGCATTCTCACTCTCAATTGCTCGCGTCCGCTCAACAAATTCGGGTGGTATGTAACCCATGAAGGACGTTGGTGGGGCTGCAGGAGTAATTGTGTATACACCTTTGATGTGAGCTTCGTTTTCAACCGCTAATCGCAACGCTAGTTCAATCCGGCTGTCGAGATTTTTATCATTTGTAAGGTGTAGTAGAAGTGTTTTTATGGACATATCATTGCCTCGCTTCAGTGCATTGCTTATGAATATTAAATTAGTGCGTTTTTATCGAAATAGAATTGATCTCAAGCAAATACGTGTCATTTTTTTTGTTTTGATGGAAATAATGGGGTTGGTAGCTGTATAAGCGTCAGTTATTGTGGGGAAAATTCGCTGACACTATTTGGAAGGTTGTTATTAAATGGATGCTCTTGAAGCACTGCTGACACGAAAATCAATAGCTAAGTTGAGTGAGCCAGGTCCGTCAAAATCAGATCTGAAATCCATAATGCAAGCCGCTATGCGTGCCCCAGATCATGCTTGTTTGCGACCCTGGCGGTTTGTGGTTTTTCAAGACAAAATGCGTGAAGAACTTGGAGAGATTTTTTGTGAAGCGCTTACTCGAAAAGATGCTTCAGCTACAGCAGCTGCTCTCGAGAAAGAAAAGAAGAAACCACTTCGTGCTCCTTTGGTTATTGCGGTGATCGCGAAGGTATCTGAACACCCTAAGGTCCCTTCCATTGAACAAATCCTTTCTGCTGGGGCAGCCGCTCAAAACATTATGCTGGCTGTTCATGCGTTGGGGTTTGGGGGAATATGGCGAACTGGAGCGCCGTGTTTTGACGCCCATGTGCGTGCGCGATTAGGGGCGGTCGGTAGCGATGAGATTGTTGGATTTTTGTATATTGGTACTCCAATATCAGTCCCGCCTATGCCTGAGTTTGATCCGTCAAACTATATAATGGAGTGGAAGGCGGCTGAGAAATAGAGCTGCCTTCAAAAAAACAATTTGTATCAGTTGCAGTATCACCCGTGCATTTGATACTGTGCAGTACGTGATGCGAGACATTTAATGCTCGCTTGAATTTATCTGGAGTTTTTGTGTGCGGAAATTATCGACTAAGGTAGTCAACTCAGCGCTTGTTTTAGGCGTATTGGCATTTGGAAGTAGTATTTACCTCGAAGTGAACAACGCATCTGCACAGGAAAAATTGCCAGTTGCTAAAGCGGCTATCATTGACGTTTCTCTTATACTTTCTTCCTCCCGTCCTTGGAAAGAAGCTGAAGGAGAGATGAAGGCTCAGGTCAAAATTGTTCGTGAAGCAATTGGCCTTAAGCGCGCCGCATTGAAAGACAAAGCAGACGAGCTGAAGCGCCAACAAGCGATTTTAGCTCCTGAAGTTTTTCAGCAAAAAGTGGGTGCTTTACAGCAGGAACAAAGAAACCTGCAGCGTGAAATGCAGGTGTCAAATAACAAACTGAATAATGTTTTAAAGAAAATAAGGGCTAAATTGCGTACTATCATTATTCAGACATCAGCGAAAGTTGCTTCTGAAAAAGGTATGAATTTGGGCTTTGACCGTTCAAACGTTTTGTTTTTCAACGATGGTATGGACATCACAAAAGAGGTCCTAGAACGATTTAACGCTTCAAAAACAAAAATTGAAATCAAACCAAAAAGTTAATCAAGGTTTAGATTTCTGACTTTAAGCGCTCTTTCAACTCATCATCGCAGAATGCCGCATCAATCGTGTCACGCGTAATTTGGCTCATTGTTGCATCGTCATAACCAAAAGCATTCGCGACATTTGCATATTCTTTCCCAACAGAGGTTGCGAAAAATGGTGGGTCGTCGGAGCTGATAGTCACGAGACAGCCAGCTTCTTTCAGCCTGTGAAATGGGTGACTTTCATAATCGCTGTATAAACCTGTTGAGATGTTGCTTCCGGGACAAAGCTCCAATGGTATGCGTTTCGCGGCAAGTTCTGCCAAAAGGTCAAGATCTTCTATTGACCTAACGCCATGTCCAATACGACTTACAGGTAGATGCTCGAGCGTTGCTCGAATACTCTCCGGTCCGCCAAATTCTCCGGCGTGATTGGTAGTGGCAAGGCCTGCATTATGCACAAGATTAAAGGCAGGGGCGAAATCTTTAGGATGGAATTGGGCTTCGTCGCCACCCATTCCAAATCCCACAACATATGGGTGCGGCGCGTCCAGCACGGATTGGGCAACGGCAATTGCTTTCTCAGGTCCCAAATGGCGGACACAAGTGACAATGATACGCCCTTCAATTCCGAAGTCGCGACGGGCATCATCTATACCGGCAGCTATACCGTCGAGATGGTCTTGGTAACTAATCCCCACTTCTGCTGCGTGGTCTGGAGAGGAAAAAGTCTCTACATAGATCACGCCTTCTGCAGCGCAGCGTTTCAGGTAATCATAAGTAACTAGCCGATAGTCATCTTTTGAACGGATTGCCGCCGCCGCCTTATCGTAACATTTGAGAAAATCCCAAAAATCATTCCAGCGAAACTCCCCGTCGGAGGCAAATGTGGAAGGATCCAACTCAGCACCGTTGTTTGCAGCAAGTTGTCGGACCAAAGCTGGTGTCGCAGTCCCTTCAAGATGGACATGTAATTCGGCTTTTTTAATCATGCTTATTCCAGAAAAGAGACGCCATGCGCCAAGGGTGGGATATTGAGATGTTGAGCTATGGTTTGTCCGATGTCAGAAAAACTCTCCCGCTCACCAATATTTTTGTCCTGCAACGATGAGCTAAACCCGATGACAGGAACAACCTCACGAGTATGATCACTTCCGGGCCAAGTTGGATCGCAACCGTGATCAGCCGTCATAATTAAAAGGTCGTTTTCTTGCATCTGCGCTTGTATTTCAGGAAGCCGCGCATCGAACTCTTCAAGTGCCTGCGCATATCCGGCGACATCGCGTCGGTGACCGTATGACTGATCAAAATCTACGAGATTTGTAAAAATGAGGCTGCCGTGTTCCGCTCTTTGCATTGCATTTAGTGTTTCGTCAACAAGAGCCATGTTCCCGACCGCTTTAACAATTTCACCGGTACCTTGATGTGCAAAAATATCTCCAATTTTTCCAATTGAAAATACTTTTCGGCCGTTTTTGGATAAATAATCCAGAAGGGTAGGTTCCGGCGGCGGTACGGCAAGATCCTTACGGTTTGGGGTGCGGGTATAGGATCCCTCTGATCCAAGGAATGGCCGCGCTATAACCCGGCCTATTTCCAGCTCGTCCACAAGGTCTCGAGCGATATCACAAATATCGTAGAGACGTTTGAGGCCAAATTTCTCTTCATGAGCTGCGATCTGCAGGACACTGTCGGCAGAGGTGTACAGGATGGGTTTTCCTGTATTGATGTGCTCTGTCCCTAAACGTTCTATTATTTCGGTTCCAGAAGCGTGACAATTTCCAAGAACGCCTGGTAAGTCGCACTTTTCAATCAAAGCATTAGTCAAAGATGTTGGAAAACAAGGTTCCGTTTTTGGGAAATATCCCCAATCAAACAAAACTGGAACGCCAGCCATTTCCCAATGCCCGGAAGGTGTGTCCTTGCCTTTGCTTCGTTCTTGAGCGAAGCCGTAGAAACCCCCATAGAGGCCATCTTTTGAGGTTTTGTTTATGTTTTGATGATGTGCTGCAAACAAACCCAGTTTTTCAAGGTTAGGGAGCTTTAGGTTCCCGCTACGTTGTTCGTTATCCGCGGAACCATTCGCAGCGGCTTCGATAATATGCCCAAAAGTATCCGCGCCAATATCTCCGAATTGGTCGGCATCCCTTGCAGCCCCAAGGCCAAAACTGTCTAATACGATTAGGATCGCGCGGCTCATAGATCCTCCAACTTAATTTTCGCTCCAATAACGGGTCCCGCAGCAGGTACTGTTTCTGTTATGCTGACCGCAGATAGTATTCGCGCTTCTGCTGCGTCAGCCTGATCTTCCGTACGGGCATAAAGGGTTGCAATGGGATTGCGGGGGCCCAGTTTTTCCCCTATTCCCATAATATTGGAAAGCCCGACGCCATAATCAATTGTATCACTTGCCCTGTGACGGCCGCCGCCAAGGTCCATAACAGCCATACCCATGGCTCGCGTATCGATTTCACCTATGTAGCCGCGTCTTGGAGCGGTGACATCGCGGCAAATAGGTGCCAATGGAAGGTGAGCATCTGGATTACTCATAAGATCCTTTGGGCCGCCCAAAGCCGCAATCATCTGCGCGAACCTTTCTGCAGCTGACCCGCTGTTAAGAGCGCCTTGAACCGCTAATGGTGCTGTTGTCGCATCAGCAATTCCCGAAATTACCAGCATTTCCGAACAAAGGGCTGTGACAACTTCCAGTAGACGCGGATCAGTATTTTTCCCCATCAGAAAATCAATTGTTTCCCGAACCTCAATCGCGTTGCCTGCGGTATGACCCAGTACTTGGTTCATATCGGTAAGTATCGCAGTGGTCGGCATCCCGGCACCGTTGGCAACTGTAACAATGCTCTTTGCAAGCTCTTCTGCATCTTCGTATTTTTGCTTGAAAGCACCTGATCCAAATTTTACATCCATAATCAGCGCATCAAGGCCGGCGGCCAATTTTTTTGACAGGATCGATGCTGTGATCAGGGCTATGCTTTCCACTGTTGCAGTGACATCACGTGTTGCATAAAACCGCTTGTCTGCTGGGGCCAAATCGGATGTTTGACCGATGATGGCGCAACCAATATTTTTAACAACCTTGGTAAGTAGTTCAGGGTCCGGTGCTGTGTTGTAACCGGGAACGCTGTCCAGTTTATCCAAAGTTCCACCAGTATGGCCAAGGCCACGCCCTGATATCATCGGGACGGCACCGCCGCATGCGGCCACGATAGGGGCCAACATCAGGCTAACTTTATCCCCAACACCACCGGTTGAATGCTTATCCACAACGGGACGGTTGAGGTCGGCCTTGGACCAATCCATGACATCGCCAGAATTGACCATCGCTTGAGTTAGCCATACACGCTCGTCCATTGGCATATCACGAAAGAAAACAGCCATTGCAAAAGCCGCAATTTGGCCTTCAGAAATACTGTTATCCGTAATGCCTCGGACCATAAATTGAATTTCGGCTTCCGATAAGGGTTGGCCATCTCGTTTTTTTCGAATGATTTCTTGGGGGAAGAAATTTTCAGTCATGCCGTAAACCTATTCACCATAAGGGATCCAGATATTCTTGATCTGTGTTGCATGGCGCAGATATTCGGTACCTTCACCCTGCTCAAGATCAAACCAGTTCCGCGCACGTCCATGGTTTGTCCATGTCCGCTTCATATTTCCGGCAGAGGCCTCTTCTACGAGCTTACTACCCGCCTCAGGGCCAAAGTACCACACAGATCTGACGTCATCGTGGTCCGCCAAAGTTTTTGCGAGTTCATCCCGGATACCCGTGACAATATTGAAGGCACCTGCAGCTACGTCAGAGGTTTCCAGTATCTGATAAAAATCAGTTGCGCTTAACGGGTGTTGCTCAGAGGGCACAAGAACGATCCGGTTTCCCATAGCAAGAGCAGGTCCTGCCAATGATATCATCGAAAGGAGTGGGTTTTCATCCGGACAAACTATGCCAATGGTTCCGACAGCTTCCTTCATCGCGAGAGTAACACCGCGCATTGGCGGTGAATGAACTCGACTTTCATATTTGTCTGCCCAGGCTCCATAGGAGAATAAACGCCGAACGGAAGCTTCAACTTCATCGTTTGCCTGTTTCGTAGTAACGCCCGTTGTCTCCACTAAGCGTGTTGTGAATTCTGCTTTTCGGGCATCCAGATTTTCAGCAATGAAATATAGAACCTGAGCGCGGCCGTGGGCGGAGTTTTTGGTCCACCCTGCATTTTTGCGAGCGGCCTCAACCGCGTTTCGAATGTCTTTGCGATTGCCATGCCCAATTTCGGCAATTTTATCACCTTTGGCTGACAATATCGGCAGGCTGTGTCCACTATCAGGGCGTACTTGCTTGCCGCCCACATATAATTTGTGTGTCCGGTCAATTGATGCAAGAGGGGAGGTAGCTGATTTGCCACTTTCCGTTTTCACTTTGGCCGGTTTATAGTGAGGTAGCTTAGCTTCGAATTTTGGGCGGAGAACTTCCAGCATACCTTCATGGCCGCCTTCACGGCCAAATCCAGACTCTTTGTTACCGCCAAAGCCACAAGCTGCATCAAATTGATTTGTGGTGTTAATCCACGCGACGCCGCAATCGATTTTCGGAGCGACATCCAATGCCAGATTGATATTCTCACTCCAGATTGAAGCGGCAAGGCCGTAACGACTGTTATTAGCAATTTGAACAGCTTCGCCCGGAGTGCGGAATGTCATGGCAACAAGAACAGGTCCAAAAATCTCTTCCTGTGCAATTGTGCTTGCAGGCTCTACATTCGTGAACAGGGTTGGTGGATAGAAGCATCCTTCTTTTGGCACTGCCCAACTGGGTTGCCACATTTGGGCTCCTTCTTCACAGCCCTTTTTCACCAACGCTTCGATACGGCTTAGTTGGACAGGTGCCACGATAGCGCCCATATCGATACATTTGTCGAGCGAGTTTCCAACGCGTAGTTTTTCCATACGGGCGCGTAGTTTGGCAATCATCTTGTCGTGAATGCCTTCTTGGATCAAAAGTCGCGATCCGGCGCAACAAACTTGCCCCTGATTAAACCAAATAGCGTCAACAACGCCTTCGACAGCGCTGTCGATGTCCGCATCTTCAAAGACAATGAACGGGGACTTACCGCCGAGTTCCAATGTAAGATGTTTACCCGATCCGGCAGTTGCTTGACGAATACGGCGACCAACGCCCGTGGACCCGGTAAACGCAATTTTATTGATGTCAGTGTGATTAACAATATGCTCGCCAGTACTGCCATCACCGGTCACAATATTAACGACGCCGTTTGGAAGGCCCGCATTCTTGCAGATTTCTGCAAAACACAGAGCCGTAAGAGATGTAAATTCCGCTGGTTTAAGTATGACAGTATTTCCAGCTGCAATGGCAGGAGCAATTTTCCATGCAAGCATAAGCAATGGGAAATTCCATGGAACTACCTGTCCGATAACCCCCATAGGTTCGTGATTCGGAAATTCACTATCCTGAAGTTGAGCCCAACCAGCGTGATGATAAAAATGACGCGCAACTAAAGGGATATCGATGTCACGTGTTTCACGGATGGGCTTTCCGTTGTCGAGGCTTTCAAGAACGGCGAGTAATCGAGCGTTCCGTTGCAATGCACGGGCAAGCGCATATAGGTGACGGGCACGTCCATATCCGCCCAGCTTTTCCCAAGCCTTTTGTGCTTTTCTAGCAGCTTTCGTCGCGGCATCTATGTCTGCATTATTCGCGGTCGAAATACTGGCGAGAATTTTACCAGTCGCGGGATCGATCGTATCAAAACGCGAACTCGATTTGGCGGCCGTCCATTTGCCATCAATAAACAGATCGAATTTACCGTCGTGGGCAGCGATCCATTTTAACGCTTCTTTATTGCTTTCGGGGGCAGGGCCGTAATCCATTGTGTCAAAAATCTCTGCAATGCTCATGTTTTTTCCTCACGCCATTGGATGGCGGAAATCGGCGGAATAACGGCCGGTGACGTGGTGTTCAAGTTGACGTTCAATGTCTCCAAGTAGGCTGGAGGCACCAATGCGGAATAAATCTGGTTGAAGCCACTCGGTGCCAAGTTCTTCCTTCATCATGAATTGGTAGCCCAGTACGTCTTTGGCGGCACTCACGCCGCCAGCTGGTTTGTAGCCAATTTTAATGCCGGTCATTTCTTCGTAGGCACGAATGGCACGGATCATCACGAGACTCACGGGAAGAGTTGCATTTACGCTTTCTTTTCCGGTCGAGGTCTTAATGAAATCGGCACCAGCCATCATTGCAATCATGCTGGCTTTTGCCACATTTCTAAGGGTTACCAATTCACCGGTTCCCAAGATTGTCTTCAAATGAGCTTCGCCGCAGGCTTCACGGAAAGCTTTGATTTCATTGTATAAGGCTTGCCAATTACCTGTCAGGGCATGACCGCGAGTAATAACAATATCAATCTCTTCGGCGCCTGCCGCAACTGAGGCCTCAATTTCCTTAACACGGAGTTCAAACGGGCTGAGCCCTGCTGGAAAACCAGTCGACACTGCGGCCACAGGAATACCCGATCCATCAAGCGCCTTAACAGCAGTTTCTACCATGGTGTGGTATACACAGACAGCGCCAGTGGTTAGGCCCCTTTCGCTCATGCCCAAGCTTTCAAGAATATCGGGACGTACAGGTTGCCGCGCTTTTGCACACAATCGTTTAACGCGACCAGCGGTGTCGTCGCCGCTTAAAGTCGTAAGATCAATGCAGGAAATGGCTTTTAATAACCATGCGGCTTGATAGTCCTTTTTTACTGAACGCCTGCCACCGAGCGTACTTGCACGCCGTTCAACAGCACTCAAATTCACATGGATATCTTCTACGGCTTCAGCATCAAAAGGCAGGCCGGGGTTGCGGGCATGGGCGTGGCTGGTGGGGGCCAGCTTACTGATCGTCGCCATTGCTCTTCTCCGTTATATGGGCTTTTAACAATTCTCGTTTCAGGGTCTCAAGGAATATGACTACCAGCTTCTCCAAATCACCTGCAGCAAGCTTTGCACATTCCAGTGTTTGTTCATGGCTGAGCTTGGTTTTACTCAAGCCTGCAACAAGGTTCGTAATGTTGGAGATTGCGACAACACGCAATCCTGTATGACGGGCGACCAGAACTTCTGGTGTTGTCGACATTCCTACGGCATCCGCACCAAGTATCTTAAACGCATTAATTTCAGCTGGTGTTTCAAAATTAGGGCCGAGATAGTGAAGGTAAACCCCCTCACTCAATTCAATATCCAATTCCTTGGCGACGGCTTTCATGTGTGCGCGTAAAATAGGATCATACGCTTCTTCCATTGAGAAGAAACGAGGGCCAAAACGGTCGTCATTTTCTCCGATGAGGGGATTGCGTCCAGTGAAATTGATATGATCAGAAATCAACATCAAACGTCCGGGCCCAACATCTTCATGGAAACTACCTGCCGCATTTGTCACCAACAGGATTTCAATTCCTAGAAGCTTCATTACGCGAACAGGGACAGCAAGATCTTGCGGATCGCCGCCTTCATACAGATGTATACGGCCTTGCATGCAAATAACAGGCATGCCACCGAGACGGCCCAGTATTAAACGGCCTTCATGTCCCTCAACTGTAGACTGGGGGAAATCTGGGATGTCCGAGAACGGAATACTGGCAACAGCGTCAATTTTATCGGCCAAACCGCCAAGCCCGGAACCAAGTACGATCCCGACGCGAGGTTTGAAACCCGGGGCGCTGTTTTGAATAAACTCAGACGCCACATATGGATTGAGTGACATTATCTTTCCTTGATGTAAGGTTCGCCAATGGCTTTTGGCGGGTTAGCTTTTCCAACGAAACCAGCCAATAGCAATACAGTTAAGACATATGGTAATGCTTGAATGAACTGTACAGGGATAACACCGACAATTGGCAAATCAACCCCTTGCAAGCGGACCTGTACCGCATCTGTAAATGCGAACAAAAGACATGCAAGTAAAGTGGGAAGTGGTTTCCATTTACCAAAGATCAGAGCGGCCAAGGCAAGATAGCCCTTACCCGCGGTCATATCGCGAATAAACGCGGCCCCGTGTGCCGTTGAAAGGTATGATCCGCCAATGCCGCAAAGCAGTCCTGTCACTGCTAATGCTTGATAGCGTATTGCATTTACAGAAATGCCAGCTGTGTCAACGGCATGGGGGTTTTCCCCCACGGCACGGACGCGAAGTCCAAATCGAGTGCGAAAAAGGACCCACGCACTTATGGGAACAGACGCAGCTGCCATGTAAACTATGATGTTGTGGCCGGAAATGAGTTCCGCGTAGGTATATCCAATTACAGGAATATCTCTTACGGCGTCAGCAAACGGAAGAGTAAGCGACTGGAAACGTTCGTCACCTTTAAGTGCGGGTGTTTGCCCACCCATTCTGAACCAAGCAAAAGCCAGTGTTGGAGCAAGCCCTGCCACCATAATGTTGATGGCCATTCCGGAGACGACCTGATTACCCTTGTGCGTGACACAAGCATAGGCATGCAACATTGATAGTGAGAAGGAAGTGATAATTCCGGCTCCAAGCCCTACCCATGCAGATCCAGAAATGCTGGCGATAGTGGCGGCCGCAAATGCGGCGCCCAACATTTTACCTTCAAGGCCGATATCAACCACGCCGGAGCGTTCAGAAAACATTCCGGCCATTGCAGCCAATATAAGCGGTGTTGCAACACGGAAGGTTGCGTCCATCAAGGTTATGAAAATTTGAAACTCTTCCATTCCCTAGGCCTCCGCAACTTGAGTTGTACTCTTGCGCTTGAAGAAAGCCTCGATCTTGGGACGGAACATATGCTCCAATGCTCCAGAGAACAGGATAATCAGGCCCTGAATTACGATCACCATCTCGCGGTTAATGGATTTCATTTCAAAAGCAAGCTCGGACCCACCTTGATAGAGGGCGCCAAAAAGAAGTGCTGCAATAAAGATCCCAACTGGATGATTTCGGCCCATCAAGGCAACAGCAATTCCGACAAAACCAAAGCCGCCAGTGAAGTCGAGAATTAACCTATGGTGCACACCAAGTACTTCGTTTACGCCAACAAATCCAGCAAGAGCACCGGATATGAACATTGCGAGCACAATGTTTTTTGCCGGGGAAATCCCTGCGTATTTTGCGGCTGTTTCGTTTTGACCAACTACTCTGATTTCGTAGCCCCAGCGAGTGTGCCAAACGAAATAATAAAAGGCAGCGCTCAGTAGTAATGCAAAAATGAATGAAATGTTGAGCGGGGTTTCAGGGATTGGTAAAAAATCGTGGAAGAAGGGAAGCCAAGTGACGGCTTCAAATTCACGGCTTTCTGGTGACTGACCGCCAGGTGCAATCAAAATTTCAACCAGCATATATGTCATAATGGACGCTGCGATGAAATTGAACATGATCGTTGTGATAACGATATGGCTGCCGCGTTTTGCTTGCAGATAGCCCGGCACTGCTGCCCAAAAAGCGCCGAATAAAGCAGCGGCGAATATCGCAATTGGAATAACCAACCAGAAGGGAAGAAAGTCCAGATAAAGTGCGGCCAAACCAACACCAAGGCCACTCATCAGTGCCTGTCCCTCCGCACCAATGTTGAACAGGCCGCAATGAAATGCGATCGCAACAGCAAGTCCAGTGAAAATGAAGTTGGTCGTATAATAGAGGGTGTAACCGATAGCGTCAGCATATCCGAAGGCACCGTATACCAGTACTTCCAGCGCTTGAAACGGATTGTCGCCAACGATGAAGATGACGATGCCCGAGATGAAGAATGCGGCCATGAGATTAACAAATGGAATCAAGGCCAGATTAACCCATGCAGGTACTTTTGCAGGGGTTCCGAATTTTGCGGATTGTTCTGACATTACTCTGCAACCTCTTTGTTTTTGGCAGATGATGGATCAGCGTCATCTTGTATTCCGGCCATCATTAGTCCCAATTTGGTTTCGGTTGCGTCTTTTGCGTCCAATTCCCCAACAATGAAGCCGTCAAACATGACTGCGATGCGGTCTGACAAGGACATGACTTCTTCGATTTCAACAGACACCATGAGAATGGCTTTGCCTGCGTCACGCATTTGGATCAATTGTTTGTGGATAAATTCAATGGCGCCAATATCTACACCGCGAGTCGGTTGCCCAACGAGGAGCACATCTGGGTTTTGCTCCATTTCGCGGGCAAGAACCAGTTTCTGTTGATTACCACCTGAAAAACCGGAGGCCTTTAGATTTGGATTAGGGGGACGTATATCAAATTTTTCAATGTGACTTTCGCAAGTCTCTATCATCGCCGCCTTATCCAACGTCGTTCCGCGATTATACTCTGCAGCGTCGTGGTAGCCTAAAATGGTGTTCTCATGCGCTGTGAAGGGAAGAACGAGGCCCGCTCTATGGCGGTCTTCCGGGACATGCCCCAAGCCAATTTTCCGTAAATCACGTGCGTTGAACTTATCGGATTTGGTTATATCTTCACCCTTGTAAAGGATGCTGCCGCTGGTGGGCGTAACCGTGCCGCCCAGAATTTCAAGAAGTTCTGACTGGCCGTTACCGGAGACACCGGCGATACCCAGAATTTCGCCTGCCTTAATTTCGAGATTTATGTCTTTCAAGCGCTTTACGCCATCGGCATCGATGAAATTAATACCGACAACGTTCATAAGCGCATTGCCGGGTTGAGCCTCTGATTTTTCCACTTGCAGGAGGACGCTTCTGCCGACCATGAGTTCAGCCAGATGTTCGCGGCTGGTTTCATTTGTACCCACATGAGCGACCATTTCGCCGCGTCGCATAACGGAAACATTGTCAGTAATCGCCATAATCTCACGCAGTTTGTGAGTTATGAGGATAACCGTTTTTCCCTGATCTCGAAGAGTGTTTAGAATTCTAAATAGATGATCCGCTTCTTGCGGGGTTAAAACGCCAGTTGGCTCATCCAGAATAAGAATTTCTGCACCGCGATAGAGCGCTTTTAGAATCTCAACGCGTTGACGTAGGCCTACGGGCAAGTCGCCAACAAGAGCGTCTACATCCACTTCAAGACTGTATTCTTTTTCGAGGCGGGCAAGTTCCAGACGTGCTTTCGCAAGTCCCTCTCCCAGCCGGGCGCCACCTTCTACGCCAAGGATAATATTTTCAAGAACGGTGAAGGTATCAACCAGCATGAAATGCTGATGAACCATACCGATGCCAGCCTCAATGGAGGCCTGTGGGTTGTCAATATGGCACGTTTGGCCATTGATTAGGATTTCACCCTCATCGGCTTGGTAAAAGCCGTAAACGATACTCATGAGAGTGGATTTACCAGCACCATTTTCGCCGATAATCCCGTGGATGGTGCCGCGGTTCACGGATAAGGAAATATCCTTATTCGCGTGAACCGGACCAAACCACTTATTGACACGACGCAGTTCAAGCGCCGGACTTTCAGTCGTCATAATGATATTCTACTTAACGAACTTATTTAGACATGTAGTTGGTAACTTTAAGTTTGCCAGAGATGATGTCAGCGCGTGCTTTTTCGAGTTTAGCAACTACGTCAGCAGACAGAACGCCTTTATTGTGCTCATCTACAGCATATCCAACACCGCCTTCTTTTAGGCCAAGAACCTTGATGCCAGCTTGCCAAGTACCCGCTTTTGCAGTTGCAAATGCTTCTTTAACTGCAACATCAACGCGCTTTGTCATAGATGTCAGCATGGTGCCCGGGTGCATATAGTTTTGGTTGCTGTCAACGCCGATAGCAAATTTACCGCTATCTTTTGCTGCTTGGTATACACCGATGCCTGTACCGCCAGCTGCTGCAAAAACAACGTCTGCGCCGCGATCAAATTGACTTCTTGCAAGCTCGCCGCCCTTAGTTGGGTCGTTCCAAGCGGAAGGAGTTGTGCCGGTCATGTTTTGAAAAACTTCAGTGCCTGATTTTGCGTATTTCGCGCCTTCTACATAACCAAGAGCAAATTTGCGAATTAATGGAATGTCCATACCGCCAACAAAACCAACTTTACCTGTTTTACTAGATAAGGCTGCAGCCATGCCAACAAGGAAAGAACCTTCATGTTCTTTGAACACAATTGATTGAACATTTGGAAGATCTACAACCATATCAATGATTGTGAATTTTGTATCTGGATTTGCTTTTGCTGCTTTTTCAACAGCAGACGCTTGCGCAAAGCCCATGGCAACGATGATAGTGGCACCTTTTTTGGCCATCCGCTTCATTGCTTGTTCACGTTGGGATACTTGAGTTACCTCAAATTCCATGTAATCGATGCCGGATCCTTTTTTAAACTCTTCTGCGCCGTTGAACGCAGCTTCGTTAAAGGATTTGTCGAATTTACCGCCCATATCGAAAACAATGGCTGGTTTGAATTCGGCAGCGTTGGCAACGCCAGCTGCTGCAACGACTGTAGCCGCAATAGCCGCGAGCTTAATTTGCTTGAACATTCTTTATTTCTCCCTGTTCATAAATTGAACAATTCAACAATATTTTTCCCCGTAGACACAAACTAACACAAAACCTGACCATTTGGTCAAGCTATGTTAGGTGAATGGAAAGTATAAAAGTCTCCGGTAGAATTCACTAGCTATTTGGTAAAATTTCGCTGCAACATTGTAAATAATTGTGGCAAATAGATAAATTGAGTTGAATTCAGATAATAATAGGACAAAACAATGGCAAAATCCGGTCAAGAAACAGTGAATCTGAAGGCGCTGGTCGCTGAACAATTAAACGGCAAAAGAGGATTCGCAAATTCAAAGAAATTAAAACGAATGGGAATTGAAGCTTATTCTCAGTGGCTTGAAGAAAAAATTGCAACCAAAATTGCCTCAAAGTCAGCAAAATCTGGAAAAAAGTAACAATTTGTAAGTTACCATTATTGAGATTCGTTGACTGTCACTGAAATACTTTGAGGACGAGATGCGAAATGTCGGGGATAATGTGAAGCGCTCTTTTAGTGTTGCCGGTATCTTAATCTGCTTGGCGTGGGGGTTCACTGCGCCTGTATACGCTGAACAGAAAACGGTGCTGATCATTAGCTTTGATAACAGCGATCAAGGCGACATTACTTCCACACTTTATCGGGATGTGGTTGATCGTATCTCAAAACATATACAGAAAGCTGGGTTTCAAACGACAGAAACTGCAGGCCTTGGCGGGGCAGGTGATCAGCCTTCACTCGAGCAGGAGGATGAGCAACTTCTTTCGGGATTGAGAAAAGAAAACAAAATTAGAGATCATGCCGTCGTAATTGATTATGTGGCTATCGTTCAAATTGTGGCGAATATGGTCCTATTGGAAAGTGGTACACAGATTAACGTTGAAATTCGCGGTCGAATGTTGCGTGTTGAAAATAGCGATGTACTTGCACGTTTTGCTTTACCTGTTCCAAACTACTTCGTTGCCCCGCCCAGCTGCGATCGGAATTGCGTCATTGAACTGTTGCAGTCCAATACTGCCATGATCGCAGACGGTTTGGGACATGTGCTCGGACAGCGGCTTAAAAACGGGACCGATTGATCATAATTGAAAACGTTCGTATTCAGCTGAATCTGGTGGCCCATCCGTAATATCCATTGTTAAATTGTCCAGATCCATAATAACAGACGTAACGGTTACTGTTCTGGCTTCCACCGGATCAGCTGAGTTTGCAGAGCGGCAGATCGCTTTTGGAAACCCGAATTTGTCCTGCAAGCATGTTTTTAAATGATCTGTGTCCCATTTTTGACTGTTTTGACGAATGAGGCGCGCCAGTCTTGGGGTTCGATACAAGCTGCAAGGTGCTATTCTTTCGAACTCGCTCTCGATCCCTGTCCTATTGATGAAGTGATTCCCGTGGGTGATCAGGCCGTTTTCTGGATATAAGGTATGGGTGACCTTTCCAGAGCTTTCGATATCAAGAACTTCCCCGCCCTTTTGTGCCAGCAACCAGTTGGTGGAGCAGACACGATCGGTGGAGAAGATGACTTTCAACGCATCAGAGATCATTGTGCTTCGCATAATATCCCGAACCCTCATGTGGAACGGTCGGTGATGCAGTTCAGCCCCATCCCCTTTTGAGGAAAGACCGTTTACGCAGAGACCAATTCCATGCTCATTAAACCCAAACATGCCAGAAACTATACCCGCTTGAGTGAGCAGCATATAATCTGGATGTTCATCGGATCTAACCCGCAACAGGCAGACATTCCCAAGTAGACCTTCCAGCCAGTCCCAATTTTGGCCAATTATGGTATGTCCATTTGCTGTGTATTCGGGCTGGATACCAAAGGCTGTACACCCTTCTGGTTCATGACTTGGAACATCATTTGCGGCAGCTGCTTCATTTGTGTAAAGCGTATAGGAAAGCTCATATCGGGCATTCAACATGCTAATATCGGATAATTTAACGCAAGCACCGTCAGCAATGCCTGTCATTTCCTCGAAATACTCAGCGTCATGTGCGCGTAGTCTTTCGCTCCATTTCTGGGCTTCTGCATCAATTCGGGTGGACGTGGCTCCGCCCAACAAAAACCGATTTTTATAGGTTTGAATATTAGCAGCGACACTGGTTGCCATTTCAGAGCCATGTTTCAATCCACGCTCGTACGGTGTCCCTGATAGTTCCAGAAGTTTGAGTGCCATGGGTGATTTCCTATCCCTTGTTTTTGTTTGAAGTTAATTCAATTTTCACCGATGAAGCCAGTTATTTTTATAATTGGCATAAAGACAACTTGCCGCAGAGCGCGCGCTGGCTATATTCTGGCACAAATTATTCACTGACAGGTGCTTTGCTATGGCTATTGATCCACGTTTTCCAAATCTGCATATTCTCGATCACCCGCTGATTGTTCACAAACTCAGCCATATGCGGAATAAGGACACATCAACAAAAACGTTCCGGCAGTTGCTTAAAGAAATTGCTTTGTTGATGGGCTACGAAATTACTCGGCAATTGCCTATGAAGGATGAAGACATTGTGACGCCGATTTGTCCGATGACAGCACCAGTGCTGGAAGGAAAGAAAGCGGCGATTGTTCCAATTTTGCGGGCAGGGCTAGGTATGGCTGATGGTCTTATGGAGCTAATGCCTGCCGCACGTGTTGGTCATATTGGTATGTATCGTGATCCGGAAACACAGCGCCCGGTGGAGTATTTGAAAAAATTGCCAACTGCCAGTGACCGTTTGTTCATTCTCGTAGATCCGATGCTGGCCACGGGATATACCGCTGCTGCTGGTGTTGATATTTTGCTAGAACACGGCGTTAAAGAGGAAAACATCAGCTTTATGGCTCTTGTTGCCGCGCCTGAAGGTGTGCAAGTAATGCTGGATGCGCATCCAAAGATCAAAGTGTATGTCGCAGGCTTGGATGAAAAACTGAACGAGAAAGCGTATATCGTTCCAGGGCTCGGAGATGCCGGCGATCGTTTGTACGGAACGCTCTGATTTAAAAGATAAAGATCAAAAAAAAGCCCCGATTAACGGGGCTTTTTTTATGGATAGTTGCAGCAGGGGAGACAACCGCGCTTAACTTCCATGGCTTCCACAACCGTGGCAGGGTTTTATCATCATAGAGTGCCTGCGGTGCTTCTCCGCAAGTGCTTCAATTACATCAACCATAAATGTAAGATAATTATACCTGAACCGTATCATGACCTACCTCAATATCCTCAGTTGTTTGCCTGAGAAATAACTTATCCACTTAAGGAAGAGTTTGCTGTGCCCGCCATCACTATGGAGACGATTTAGGATATGAGGGTAAAAAAAAGGCCCCGATTGGGGGCGGGGCCTTTTACAGGGGGCGTTATGCGGGTCACTGTGTAGTGTGCATAACAGCAGAAAATCAGAAAACCTGGGACACAATCTGCCTCGGGAACCAAGGTGACCTTTAGGGCACGTTGGGGAGGGGAAGAGACAGTAAGTAATTTTCCGAATTCTGCAGCATCAGTGATGCTCTAATTCACATAAGTGTTGCTGACCTAAACGCCAAGCTTTAGCTGTGTGACAGGTGTCACAGTCTGTATTTAAAGCAGATGATTAAGGCCATTTCACCTCTGGTGGTAGGGACATGAGAATGGCCTCCGTATTTCCGCCAGTTTTTAGTCCAAACGTTGTTCCCCGGTCATGTAGCAGATTGAACTCCACATAGCGCCCACGTTTAATCAACTGGTGTTCTCGCTGGTCATCGGTCCAGCTTTTGTTCATGTGCTG
This sequence comes from Alphaproteobacteria bacterium 46_93_T64, assembly GCA_002163135.1. GTDB lineage: Bacteria > Pseudomonadota > Alphaproteobacteria > Sneathiellales > Sneathiellaceae > Sneathiella. The sequence goes on along the minus strand of MAAN01000017.1, from coordinate 25,983 downwards.
TTCTACAATTTTCGGATAGATATCGAGAAAGGCGCGACCAATATCCTGAGTGAACGCAAAATCGGCATCCCAGTCGTTATTTAGTTTGTCGTAGAAAATGCCGCCAACGCCTCGGGGCTCTTTTCTGTGCGGGAGATAAAAATATTCGTCGCACCATTCTTTGAAACGAGGATAATAGCTCTCGTCATGTTTATCGCAGGCTGCTCTCAGTGCCCCGTGAAAATTATTAGTGTCGGCGTCGTTTTCATACATGGGGGTTAAGTCTGCGCCACCGCCAAACCAAGAAGAGCCAGTTACAATATGCCGTGTGTTCATGTGAACGGCAGGAACAAGAGGAGAGCGCATATGGGCGACGAGAGAAATACCGCTGGCCCAAAAACTACCCGATTCTTCCGTACCGGGCATATTCTTTCTAAATTCGTCAGAAAACTCACCGTAAACTGTTGAAATATTCACGCCGACCTTTTCAAAGACCCGTCCCTTCATCACTGACATTTCGCCGCCGCCGCCGCCGGGTCGGTCCCATTGGGTTACTTCAAATTTCCCTGCGGGCATTTCGTTGTTTGGACCGGTTAGATCTTCTTCTAATTGTTCAAAGGCGGCCCGAATCTGATTGCGGAGCTCTTTAAACCAGCTGGTGGCGGTTTGTTTTCGGCTCTCGACTAAATCATTCATGAGTGTTTCCTTTGAGAGTTAGAATGCTTGCGTTGGAAAAGCGTCAGTTTGTCTCAGGGCTTCTCCCAAGACCATGGAGGCAGCAAGGGCTACATTTATAGAACGTGCTTCGTTTTGCATGGGAATCGTTACTTTTCCGGCACAGCTTTGATGAACTTCGTCGGGGACACCGGCACTTTCGCGGCCCAGAAGCAGAATATCATCTGCGTTAAAAGCGAAGTCAGTATACGCTATAGCTGATTTTGTCGTGAGCAAAACATGCCTTTGATGCTGGGTTGCGGCACAAAAAACCTCCCACGAAGAATGGCGAGTTATTTCGGCAATTTGTGCATAATCCATGACAGCGCGGCGAAGATCCTTTGTGCCAAAAGGGAATCCGCAAGGTTCAATAATATGGATAGGTGCGCCCATACAAGCGCCTAGTCGTATAAGTGTGCCAACATTTGGCGCAATATCTGGTTGGTATAATGCTATTTCCATAATGTGTTTTTACTGGCTTTACTGTGACAATTATAGGGCAAATCTGCGTTTTATTGACATATTTTCATTGCTTGGGACTAGACATACGGTGAATATGGTGACAAAAAGCGGTCGCTAGAGATTTATTTAGGAAAACTGGGGAAGTTTAATGACTACCACCACCCCTGTAGAAGAAGACGGCGTTAAGCGTCGCGATTTTCTATATATTGCCACAGGCGGCATTGGCGCTGTGGGAACTGCAATGGCAATCTGGCCATTTGTAGATCAAATGAACCCGTCTGCGGATGTATTGGCATTGTCCTCTACTGAAGTTGATTTGGGCGCAATTGAAGTAGGCTCTGAAATCACGGCTGTTTGGCAGGGTAAACCAGTTTTTATCCGTCACCGTACAGCAGATGAGATTAAAGCTGCAAACAGCGTCGATCTTGAAACATTGCCTGATCCACAAGCTGATACAGATCGCGCTGTGAAGCCAGAATGGCTGATCATGGTTGGCGTATGTACGCATCTTGGGTGTGTGCCTTTGAAGGAATCAGGTGATTTCAATGGTTGGTTCTGTCCATGCCATGGATCACATTATGATACCTCAGGTCGTATCCGTAAGGGTCCAGCACCGCTTAACTTGGCCGTACCGCCATATAGCTTTATCGATGATAAAACTGTGAAAATCGGCTAGGGGGAACAGATATGTCATTTGAACCGAAAAATCCGGTCGTAAAATGGGTTGATAGTCGCCTGCCAATCATTGGTATGCTGCATCACGCACTTAACGATTATCCTACACCTAAGAACTTGAGCTATTGGTGGACTTTTGGATCGCTTGCTGGCGTCATGCTAGTAGTGCAAATTGTCACCGGTATCGTTCTTTCTATGCATTACACTGCACATGTTGATATGGCTTTTGATAGCGTTGAACATATCATGCGTGACGTGAACTATGGCTGGCTGATGCGGTATATGCATGCCAATGGTGCCTCAATGTTCTTCGTCGTTGTGTATCTCCATATTTTCCGGGGTCTGTATTACGGATCATATAAGGCACCACGCGAATTGCTTTGGTGGCTTGGTCTTGTCATCTTCTTGTTGATGATGGCAACAGCGTTTATGGGCTATGTTCTTCCTTGGGGCCAAATGAGCTTCTGGGGTGCAACAGTTATTACAAACCTGTTCGGTGCAATTCCTATCGTGGGCGAATCAATCGTAACATGGCTATGGGGAGGATTCTCTGTTGATAATCCAACATTGAACCGTTTCTTCAGCCTGCATTACTTGCTTCCGTTTGTAATTGTTGGTGTGGTTATCCTCCATATCTGGGCGTTGCATACAGTTGGATCGAATAATCCTACTGGCATCGAGATCAAAGACAAACAAGACAGCATTCCGTTCCATCCTTACTACACAGTTAAGGATTTGTTCGGACTTGGCGTCTTCTTGATCATCTTCTGCGCCTTCTTGTTCTATGCACCAAACTATCTTGGGCATCCGGACAACTACATCCCAGCCAATCCGCTGGTAACACCTGCGCATATTGTTCCAGAATGGTACTTCTTACCTTTCTATGCGATCTTGCGGGCCGTTCCCGACAAGCTTGGCGGTGTGATGTTGATGTTTGGTGCGATCGCAGTGTTGTTTGCGCTTCCTTGGCTGGATAAGAGCCGGGTTCGTTCCGCACGCTACCGTCCGATCTACAAGCAATTGTTCTGGATTTTCTTACTGGATTGTATTGTTCTGACTTATGTCGGCGGCAAACCAGCGGAAGAGCCATTTATCCTTATTGGACGAATTGCAACTGTTTACTATTTCGTACACATTTTGATCCTGTTGCCATTGGTTGGTTTGTATGAAAAACACAAGCCGCTGCCATCGAGCATCTCGGAGGCTGTATTGGATGAAAAACCTTCTGCTAAGGAGGCTGGCAATGCTTAAATTGATCAAGTCTTTAAGTGCCGCTGTCCTTTTATCAGTAGTGACATTGTCAGGTGCGCAAGCATCTGGCGGTGGTGTCGACCTTAAATCTGTGAACTGGCAACATACTGGACTTTTCGGAACTTATGACCGCGCAGCCGCTCAACGCGGTTTGCAGGTTTACCAAGAAGTCTGTGCCGGTTGCCATGGCCTTAATCAGGTGGCATTCCGCACATTGCAGGATCTTGGCTTTACTGAAGATGAAGTAAAGGCAATCGCCAAAGAATATGAATTCGAAGGCGGTCCAAATGATGATGGTGATATGTTCGATCGTGCCGGTAAGCCGTTCGACAAATTTCCAAATCCATTTGCCAATGAAAAAGCAGCTCGCGCATCAAATGGCGGGGCTTTCCCACCAGATTTGTCATTGATCGTTAAGGCAAGAGTTGGTTTCGAAGACTATCTCTATTCCTTGATGACTGGATATGCAGACACGCCTGAAGGTTTTGAACTTACCGAAGGTATGAGCTACAACGCATACTTCCCGGGCCATCAGATCGCAATGCCGGCACCTATCTCTGAAGAGGGTGTTGAGTATTCAGACGGTACAAAAGCAACTGTTGATCAAATGGCAAAAGACGTCACCGTCTTTCTGGCATGGGCTGCAGAACCTAAGTTGGAGCAGCGTAAGCACATGGGCCTTCGGGTTATCTTGTTCTTGCTGGTCATGACTGGTTTGTTCTTTGCTGTTAAAAAGAAAATCTGGTCAGACCTTCACTAAGATCTGATCTCAGAATTTAAGGGGGCGCCTATTATGGGCGCCCTTTTTTTGTGTCTGAAAGGTGTTTTCTGCTGACCTTCAGCTATCAGCACGGTATGATGGTGCAAACAAGGGAGCGGTGATTTGAGTGCACAGAAACCAGTAATTGGCGTCATAGGTGGCAGTGGTGTTTATGACTTGGATGGTTTGCAGGATATTCATTGGAAAGCGGTAAAGTCGCCGTTTGGGGAGCCGTCTGATGAGCTTCTTCATGGACGACTTGGGGACGTACAACTGATCTTTCTCCCACGCCATGGACGTGGACATAAAATCTCACCCTCTGAAATTAATTATCGCGCCAATATCGATGCCCTGAAACGCGCTGGTGTTACTGAAGTAATTTCGGTTAGCGCGTGCGGATCTTTTGAAGAAAAACTCGCGCCCGGCACCTTTGTTATCATTGATCAGTTCATTGATCGAACCTTTGCCCGAGAGAAGAGCTTTTTTACGTCTGGGCTTGTGGCGCATGTCAGTATGGCTGATCCGGTTTGCAATCGTCTTGGTGATGTGCTTGAGAGTGCCGCTAACGAGCAAGGGATACCTGTTGTTCGTGGTGGGACCTATCTGGCAATGGAGGGGCCTCAATTCTCCTCCAGGGCGGAATCTGAGCTGTATCGCTCGTGGGGATGTCAGGTAATAGGCATGACAAATATGCCTGAAGCCAAATTGGCCCGTGAGGCAGAGATCTGTTATGCGACCGTCGCCATGGTGACTGATTATGATTGCTGGCATCCAGATCATGAGAATGTGGATGTGGCTGCGGTTATTAAAGTTCTTATGGGGAACAGTGAGAAAGCCCGATCTTTGATTACAGCTGTTGCTCCAAAATTGGCGAAGCGCCAGTCTTCATGTGAGAGCGGCTGCCATCAGGCCTTGGACAATTCCCTTATCACGGCCCCAGAGGCGCGTGATCCCGAAATTTTAAAAAAGCTGGATGCTGTAGCAGGCCGGTTACTAAATAACGAACAGGAAACATAAAGTGGATATCAAAAAATATATTCGGACTATTCCTAACTACCCAAAAGAGGGTGTTATGTTCCGCGATATTACGACCCTTTGGCAAGATGCTGGAGGGTTGCGCACGGCCATTGATCAACTCGTTTGGCCCTATGCAGGCGTACGAATTGATAAAGTCGCGGGCATTGAAGCACGGGGTTTTGTTTTAGGCGGTGCAATTGCACATCAGTTAAGTGTTGGTTTTGTTCCAATACGTAAAAAAGGAAAACTGCCTTTCGATGTCATTGGTGAAGAGTATGAGTTGGAATACGGTACAGACACTGTTGAAGTTCACACCGATGCTATCAAAGAAGGCGATAATATCCTCATTGTAGATGATCTTATTGCGACAGGCGGTACAGCTGAGGCAGCAATTAAATTAGTTCGCCGCGCAAAAGGGACAGTGGTTGGAGCCGCCTTTGTTATCGATTTACCCGATATCGGCGGGCGGGCACGTATTGAAGCCATGGGTGTGAATGTCCGCACTCTTTGTGAATATGAAGGCGATTAACAAAAAGAGCAGGAAATAAAATGCCACATAATATCGATGGTCTTGATCATACACTTGTTGGAGTGTCTGACCTGGAAAATGCACGGAAAATTTATGAAACCCTTGGTTTCACATTAACGCCTCGTGGATCCCATATCGGCTGGGGGACAGCAAATTATTGCATCATGTTTGAAAATGATTACATCGAATTGCTGGGCATTGTTGATCCGACTAAAGAGTCTAATGGACTGGATAAAAAACTGGAGGAACGCGGAGAGGGGATGTTAGCATTCGCTTTATCAAGCAATGATCCAGAAGCAACCCATGCCTCTTTAATTGATGCTGATTTGGCTCCCTCTCAGTTGTTGGACCTTAGTCGTAAGCTTGAACTGCCTGAAGGGGATGTTATTCCGGAATTCAAATTGATCCGCCTTCCTGTGGAGGGACTTGCAAGGAATAGTTTGTTTATCTGCCATCATAAAACGCCAGAATTGATCCGCAGACCTGAATGGGAACAACATGCCAACGGTGCAAAGCACATCCAGTCAATTGTCATTCTCGTTGATGATCCCAAGTCATTGGTCGCTTACTATAAACGACTTTGTGGCTCTCTAAATGTGACCGTGACGGATGCGACTGTCAGTATTCGTGTCGGGCGTTTGAATATGATTTTTGTTGCTGAAAGTGATCTTGATTTACTTTACCCGGGCTTATTTATTTCGGCAGACATGCCCGAATTCCCACATATTCTTTCAATGACAATCGGCGTGGAGAATTTGGAAGAGACGCAAAAATGTCTGGAAGGATCTTCAGTCAAGCTACAAAAAGTATCCAATGGTGCCTTAAGGGTTCAGCCAAAAGATACTTGCGGTGTCTTAATGGAATTCATCCAGGCTTAAAGTGGGGGCGTTACGCCCCTTCTAGGAACTTAAGCGTGCGATCCAGCGCAAGATCCGCTGACGCCTTGTCGTAGCTTCCTCGTACGTCACAGTTGAAGCCGTGACCGGCTTCATAGACATGGATTTCAAGTTCTGGGTGGGCTTTGGTAACTAAGTCCACATCCTCCATGGGAATGGAGCCATCGCTGTCGCCAAAATGGAGTAATGTTGGGATTTGGGGTCGTTTGCCAAGCTGTTTGGCAATTCCGCCGCCGTAATAACCGATTGCTTTTGAAATGCCGCCCAAGTCGCATGCAGCCAAAAATGCAAGTGTTCCGCCCCAACAATAGCCGACAATTGCAACTGGTCCGTTTGATGCGACATGCACCACTGCTGCTGCTATATCTTTTAAGGCTGCGGCATCTTCTACCTGACCTTTAAGTTTCAACCCCTCTTGAACACCATCGGTATCGTACTGAAGTTCAATACCTTCTGAAATTCTGTCAAACAGGGCAGGGACGATTGCGGTATATCCCAGATCTGCATATTGATCGCATACGGCACGGATATGAGAGTTTACCCCAAATATCTCCTGCACCACAATGATAGCGCCTTTTGTATCCCCATTCGGGCGGCTAACATAAGCGTTGAAATTATGGCTATCATCGCTGACTAGATTTATACGCTCACCCATTTTAATATTCCTGTTGATTTATTCTGGATCTACAGCTTCTACGACCAGTAGTGTTCCATCTGTTCCCACAACTTTCACAGTCTTACCCGACTCTACCGCTGGACCTGATACAGTCCACTGCGTGTCGTCGACGTGAATTTTACCGCGACCATTTTCAATGGCTTCAGTCAACGTAAACCTGCGCCCTACATATTGGGCGCCTCGTTGGTTGAGTTTAAAATTATCTTCAACACCCGGATTTTTCTTTAAGATAGTGCGACCAACCAGCAGGCTGATGACAGAGAAAATTGCAAACAATCCCCACTGATATTCCCATGTCATGGAAGGAATTATTAAGACAACAAGACCAACGACGCCGGCAGAAATTCCCAACCACAGCATAAAAAATGTGGGGGCAAATATCTCTAGAATGACAAGAGCGACGCCTAAAATCCACCAAGCCCAGTGGCCGAGATCTGCGATCCAAGTGATAGTTTCATTCAACATATGATTACTCGCTCGTTGGAACAGAACCGGTTGAAGTACGTGATTTCGAAGCGTCGTCTGTGCCAAAAACCTCTTTCGCGATTTGTCCAATGCCGCCCAACGTTCCGATGAGGGAAGTCGCCTCCATAGGCATTAGAACCACTTTGGAATTGCGAGCAGATCCGATCTCTTTCATGGCTTCTACATATTTTTGAGCTATAAAATAGTTAATAGACTGAATATCGCCTTTGGCGATCGCTTCAGACACATCAGTTGTGGCTTTTGCTTCTGCTTGTGCGGCCCGTTCGCGGGCTTCAGCGTCTCTAAAGGCTGCTTCACGGCGTCCTTCTGCTTCCAATATAGCAGATTTCTTTTCACCTTCCGCTTTCAGGATTTCTGACTGTCTCACGCCCTCTGCTTCCAAAATAACGGCACGCTTTTCTCGTTCCGCCTTCATCTGGCGTCCCATAGCTTGAACTAGGTCTGCGGGGGGGGTGATGTCTTTGATTTCGACGCGTGTGACTTTAAGTCCCCAAGGTGTGGACGCCTGATCAATAACGTTCAAAAGCTTTGTGTTAATAATATCGCGCTGACTTAAGGCCTCATCAAGATCCATGGAACCAAGCACTGTACGCAAGTTTGTTTGGGCTAGATTTTGAACGGCGCGTGTTAGATCTCGGACTTCATATGCAGATTTCGCCGCGTCGAGAACTTGGAAGAAGAGGATCCCATCAACTTCCACCATGGCATTATCGCGGGAAATGACTTCTTGCGTTGGAATGTCGAGAACCTGTTCCATCATATTGATCTTGTGGCCAACGCGATCTATGAACGGCATCAAAAAACCAAGGCCGGGTGTCAAACTTTTAGTATAGCGACCAAATCGTTCAACAGTAAATTGAAAGCCTTGAGGGACAATGGTGACCCCCATGAAGACTATGACAATTGCCAAAACGACGATAAAGGCGACTAGTATGGCAAAGCCGGAAACGACATCCATTGGTTTTTCCCCTGCGAATTTAGTTGTATAGCGTACCCTATCACATATAGGGGTAATTGCTAACAGCTTAAAGGAGAAAGAAAAACTGGTTTAATCAGTTGGGTTTTCTTCAGGCCGTCCCAATGTCAGTCCAATAGTTCCGAAGCGCATAACCATTTCATCATGTTGATTGAAGACCTGTGTGACTCCAAAAATTGTCCCCATTTCGGGTCTGGACTTGGAGCGTTTTTTGTCGATAACCTCCGTCCGTGCACGAAGAGTGTCACCAGGGCGAACAGGTTTCATCCACTGCAGATTATCTACACCGGGGGATCCAAGGCTTGCACGTCCGCTGATCATATGATCAACCATCATACGCATCGTCATAGAGGCGGTGTGCCAACCAGAAGCGATAATTCCGCCGTAAATGCTATCCTTTGCGGCTTCCTCATCGATGTGAAAGGGTTGTGGGTCGTATTTTGTTGCAAAATCGATAATTTCAGCAAGCGTTATAGTTTTGCTGCCAAACTCCTTCGAGCTGCCAATTTGGATATCTTCAAAATATTCTGTCGCCATCAGTTTTGCTCCGGTGCAGTGCGGCAGCCAAAAAGGATCGATGAGATCATCGTCATTTTAGTCTGATCATCCTGATTGAGCACTGTGTACCGGAATTTAACAAACCCGCGATCAGTTTTTTTACGGTGTAGGTTCGTTTCTAGTACTTCGCTTCGCACATGGAGAGTTTCTCCCGGCCTTACAGGTGAGATCCAGCGAAGCTCATCCATTCCGGGAGATCCCATAGATGCCGAATTCGAAATTTGCTCATCGACAATCATGCGCATGAGCATAGAGCCGGTATGCCAACCTGAAGCAATAATGCCGCCAAAAAAATGATCTTTTGCGGCTACAGGATCGATGTGAAAAGATTGAGGATCAAACTCGGTCGCGAATTCGATCACTTCCTTCTCAGAGACTTCGCGGTGCCCAAATTCTTCGGTTTGGTCCGCCTTAAAGTCTTCCCAGTATTTTTTATCCATAGTTCCCTCCGGCCTTATGAGCGTCCGGTTTGTTTTTTTGTAGGGTATCAGTTAGCAAACCGGAAATGCAAGACGTCGCCGTCAAGAACGACATATTCTTTGCCTTCAAGTCTCATTTGACCTGCTTCTTTAGATCCACTTTCACCATCGTTTTCAACGTATGCTTCATAGGAAATAGTTTCAGAGCGAATAAATCCTTTTTCGAAATCTGTGTGGATGACACCAGCTGCTTGCGGTGCTTTGGTGCCGCGGGTGATCGTCCATGCGCGGCATTCTTTTGGCCCAACAGTGAAATATGTTACGAGATCGAGCAACTCATAGCCAGCTTGAATAATTCGGCTAAGCCCTGTTTCTTCTAATCCCAAGTCGGCAAGAAATTCTGTGCGTTCTTCGTTTTCCAACTGCGCGACTTCAGCCTCGATTGCGGCGGAGATAACCACTGAGCCAGCATTTTCTGCAGCAGCTTTCTCTGCTACTCTTTGTGAAAATGCGTTGCCAGTTGCGGCACTATCTTCCTCAACGTTACAGACATAGAGAACAGGCTTTGATGTTAGAAGCTGCAAGTTTTTGAAAGCTTGTATGTCGTCTTCTTCAAGCTTGACGGTTCGGGCAGGCATTCCTTCACGCAGGACGGCCAACGCCTTGTCGATAAGTCCTGATTGTTGGATAGCTTCTTTATCGCCGCCACGTATTTTTTTAACAATCGTTTCGGCGCGGCGCTCAAGGCTTTCAAGATCCGCGAGCATTAATTCTGTTTCGATAGTTTCGATATCTGATACTGGATCAATTTTCCCGTCTACATGAGTGATGTCGTCATCTTCGAAGCAGCGGATAACCTGAATGATAGCGTCAACTTCGCGAATATGGGCCAGGAATTTGTTGCCGAGACCCTCGCCGCTTGCCGCACCGCGAACTAAGCCCGCGATATCCACAAAGGTGAGTTGGGTCGGGATGAGTTCTTTGGAACCTGCAAGGCCGGCCAGCTTTACCATGCGCTCATCGGGCACAGGTACCTGACCGAGGTTGGGCTCGATCGTACAGAAAGGGTAGTTTTCAGCAGCGGCCTGCGCGGTTTGTGTCAGTGCATTAAATAAAGTCGACTTTCCAACATTGGGTAATCCAACAATTCCACATTTAAAACCCATGTCTTCAGTCTCCTTTTGGTGTCGTAGCTGGTTTTTTCGCCTTTGGCGGCGCAACGTCCAGTGCAACTTTGTTCATAAATCCAGCGTCGTCGCCAGCGACCATCAGGTCAATGTACCGGGCAACGCTGTCGGAAATTTTATCTGCAATCGCCCGCTCTGATTTCGAAAAATCTTTGAGAACGTGGCCCGAGACTTGGTTTTTGTCTCCGGGATGTCCAATACCAAGGCGAATGCGTTTGAAATTCTTGCCCATATGGGCGTCAATGGAACGAATGCCATTGTTACCGCCATGACCACCACCGATTTTCGTTCGAATTTTACCCATAGGTAAATCAAGTTCGTCATGCAGCACGATGATGTCTTCAGGCGGGATTTTATAGAAACGAGCGGCCTCATTCACAGATCTGCCGGAATCGTTCATAAAGGTAGTTGGCTTTAATACCAGAATTTTCTCATTTCCAATGCGGCCTTCGGAAACAAGACCTTGGAAACGAATGCGTTCGGGCAAAAAGGAATGGCGGCGGATGATTTCATCCACCGCCATAAAACCGAAATTGTGCCGATTATCAGCATATCCCTTTCCAGGGTTACCCAGACCTACCAGCAAAATCATTGGTATTTCCTATCTTATTCTTCGCTAGTTTCAGCTTCGCCTTCAGTGGCTTCACCTTCTTCAGCGTCATCATCAGCACCACCACCCGGAGCGGCGATAGTTGCTACAGTGAAATCACGATCTGTAATCGTAGCTTCAACACCTTTTGGAAGTGTGAAGTCAGAAATGTGAATACTTGAGCCAATGTCAAACTTGGTAAGGTCAATTTCAATGGCTTCAGGAATTTTCGTCGCAGGAACAAGAAGTTCAACTTCGTGACGAACAATGTTTAGAACGCCACCGCGAGTTAGGCCAACACATTCTTCTTCGTTCAAGAAGTTCACAGGAACGAAAACAGCAATTTGAGATTTCGCAGAAACGCGGAGGAAGTCCACGTGAACTGGTGTATCTCTAATTGGATGCAGTTGAATATCACGTGGCAAGACTTGGTGTTTGTCTTTGCCAACCTGAACTATGTAAATCGAAGAAAGAAAACCACCTTTGTTGATGACTTTCGTAAGTTCATTGGTTTCGAGAGAAACAGAAATTGCTTCTTTCTTATCACCATAAATTACCGCAGGGGTGCGGCCTTCACGACGCAATGCACGGGAGGTCCCCTTTCCTACCCGGTCGCGTGTTTCAGCAATCAATGCTACAGCTTCGCTCATTAGTCTTCTCCTATTAACGAGCAACACCGGGAACCATCCCGGTGTTTGAAATGACGTGTGCCTCCAGGGGTGCCCACGCCGGAAAACCTGTCAGATTAATCGAACAGGCTGGAAACCGAGGTTTCCTGTGAAATTCTTTTCATCGCTTCCCCCATTAAAGGAGCGATTGAAAGTTGGCGCATTTTGTCTGAAACTTTAAACGCTTCAGTCGCAAGAATACTGTCGGTCGTTACCATCTCAATCAACGCACTATCATTAATGCGTGAGATGGCGCCACCAGACAGAACACCATGTGTTACGTAGCCAACAACACTTTTAGCGCCTTGGTCTACCAACGCGCTTGCTGCATTGCATAATGTTCCCGCACTATCCACGATGTCATCAACCAGAATACAAGTCTGCCCTTTAACATCACCGATAATATTCATAACTTCGGAAACACCGGCTTTTTCACGGCGCTTATCAACGATTGCAAGGTTTGCGTCAAGCCTTTTAGCAAATGCGCGTGCGCGGACAACACCGCCCACATCCGGAGATACAATGGTAATATCTCCACCACGGCCGTATTTTGCTTCAATATCGGGTACGATTACCGGCGCTGAGAACAGGTTATCGGTTGGGATGTCAAAGAAACCTTGGATTTGACCTGCATGTAAGTCCAGCGTCAAAACACGATCGGCACCTGCTGTGGTGATCAAATTAGCGACCAATTTTGCAGATATCGGTGTTCTCGGACCAGGTTTTCTATCCTGCCGGGCATATCCAAAATAGGGAAGAACAGCAGTGATTCGTTTTGCTGAAGCACGTCTAAGCGCATCAATACAAACCAAGAGCTCCATCAGATGGTCATTTGCCGGATAAGAAGTGGGTTGGACAACGAAGACGTCTTCGCCGCGAACATTTTCGTGTATTTCAACAAAAATTTCCTTGTCTGAGAATCTCCGAACGGAAGCTTCAGTCATAGGAAGGTCTAGATATTTAGCGACAGCATCAGCCAAAGGGCGATTACTGTTTCCCGCAAGCATTTTCATGTGAACGGTCCTCAAGCCATGGGGCTCAGTTCAGTCAAGCTACATACTCTTTAAGGGGTTGCACAAACACCCTCAAGCGGGCCGGAACTTACCAAGGCCAATCTCTTCTGTAAATGTCTTAAAACTGAAAAATGTCGATGTTAGCCTAGAAGATCAGCTTTTTTGCTTAAAGTAGTCCGCTTCCACCTGTCTGAGCAGTTTAAAAATGCCTCTTGCTCCGCCTTTTGCCGCCGCTTTGGCAACTGGGCCCCAAGGACCGTTCAATGTACCGGCTCTGATTCTGTTACGTTGTTCAATTTTTCCGACATATTCACCGTTTTGTCGTTCCAGTTTCCAGAGGATTTTTACGATCTGTGCGCCCCGTTTAGGTTCACTTATTGAAACCTCTCCCTGCAACACATAATTCGCTTTCCACGGTTCGGACAGAACATCGAAGCCAAGCAGTATGATTTGATCTTGCATTGCGACGGCCAAAGTTTCAGAGCCATCTCCAGGTGCACCTTTAACAATAGGCACATAAATAGCTGGTTTTTGACGGGCTTCAAAATTCACGCCGGAGCCACCCAACATAATATCCAACTCACTCGCGCTTTTCAAAACAGCAATGTCGTAATTACGGCCGAACACCGCAGGACCCTCTACGATGTCTCCAATTTTTTGAACAGTTTGCAAGTCTGTTTGTCTACCAGCCGGATCGTGGAGGATCCATGTGACAAAGCTAGCCCCTTCGTTGAGCGTGATTTCACTAGAGATACTGTAGCGATAAGGAACCTTTTCGCCTGTAAACGCAGCAATTCCCAATTTTTGAAGTTTCGTCGCCAGTTTTTCGCTCATCTCTGTAGGGCCATTTTTCACGGGTGCCACATATAGTGATGCACGTGGGCCAGGAGCGGATCTGAGACTTGTTTTCTGAGACGGCTGAAAAGGTCTTTCAAGTGGTTGGCAACCGATAAGGGCACCCAGCACAAGAGTTAGAAGCGAATATGTCAGTAATTTATAAAGCACAGGTCGCCAACAGTCCAAGTATGCAGATAAAGAAGAATATTACCAGATAAGGCATGATGTCCCTAGAATAAGCTATTTGGTGTAAAAAACAAATTCATTTCCCTTTAGCCTAGTAGGGAAATGGCGGATAGTTGCCGCCCATAGTCGGCTTCGTTTCTGTGAGACATGCGGCGATAGCTGAAAAATAGCCCTTCTTCGGTGCAGGTATCGTGATTGATTAAATCGACAGCTGAAATATTTTCGTTTTCAAGCTGCTCTTTGACAAAACCGGTTAAATCAAACATGTAATGGTTTAGTCTTTCAGAGGGCGCAAAGAAACGTTTGTGGTTGGGCGTCAGTTTTAGAAATGGGTCGGGAAATTCGGGCCCGACTTCGTATGACTTTTTTTGGATAGCAGGGCCAATCGCAGCAACGATATGGTGACGTTCGGCTCCTAGAGCGACCATAGCCTCAATTACTTTTGCACCTATATTGGAGACAGATCCTTTCCAGCCAGAATGGGCCGCGCCAATTACTTTGTTGGTCGTGTCAGCAAATAGAATTGGAACACAGTCTGCAGTCAGAATGCCGAGCGCAATGCCTGAATGTGTAGACACCATCGCATCTGCTTTTGGTCGGGCGGATAAGTCTGATAATTCGTCTATAGTAACCACGTCGGCACTGTGTACTTGATGTATTGTAATCAGCCGATCAGATGAAAGATCGAATGCAGCCATGGCACGGCGTTTGTTTTCGACAACACTTTGCGAGAGGTCATCCGAACCAGCACCGCAATTGAGGCCTTTGTATATGCCTTCAGATACGCCATTTTCCCGCGTGAAAAACGCATGCTTTGCTGTTTTGTTGTCGATCAAGGACGAAGTTATCATTATATACCAAAGCCTGCCGGTGGAGCCGCCATATTTGAGTAGAAAGTCATTGCTTTAAACAATGTACCCATTTCTTCAGTGCTGACCAAGCGTTTCATGTCAGATGCTATTTGACTTTTTTGTTTTTCATCCGCATTTCTTGAGAGAATTAGAGCACGTGCTTCAATTCCCAAACGCTCTAGAAAACGTCCTTGAGTTTCGATGGGTGCGGTTTCGCAGTACTTACCTTCCGCAAGAAAACGTAAACGTTCAAAATCAACATGAGCCGTTAGGTCACTCGCCCCGGGATCTTGTAAGGGATTAGAATATTCATGACGTTTTACGGATTGAAAACTGTCTCCAAGGCTGCTTTTTGCTGGACCGTAATCAATAAAAAGAGCGGATCCGCCTTTTTTGGAAATTATTTTTGCAATCTGAGATATGAGCAACTCTGCCCCCGGATTGACTTCTGTGATACTGCTCTCAGCACAGTCGATCGGGGTAGGTAAATTAATTGGCACACTTGATTTTGGCATATCGGCCAAACAGAAGTCCAGTTCGCCGTCTGTAAGGGTAACGCTTCTTTCCATCCACTGCTTATCCTTCAATTCAAACTGGCGAATTGGAAGAGCATCTAGAAATTCGTTACCGATTACAATTATCGGGGCATTGTCTTCTAGGATTGGCCATTCTTCAGACCAGTTTACCGAATGTCTTGAGAGGTTTTTTTTCTGGATGCCAGTTAGATGCTGACTTGCTTCTACGAGATGAATTTCTGCTGCATTTAGAAAATCAGGCGCCAGAGCCGCGCTCCGAAGAGCGTCATTCATCAACGTGCCATTGCCAGGACCTAGTTCAATTAGGTGGATCTTGCTCGGCGAATTAAGCTTTATCCAACAATCAACGCACCAAAGCCCGATGAGCTCTCCAAACATTTGGCTAATTTCTGGCGAAGTGACAAAATCCCCTTTAGCGCCGAAGGTATGGCCCGTCTGGTAATAGCCGAATTTTGGATGGAGCAGCGCCTCTCTCATATAGTCTTCGAGCGATAGAGGGCCGTTTTCAGTAATCTTCTTTTTCAATATGTCCAGAAGGGAAGTCATTTTTGATGCTGTCTTCTACCAAAAATGAGATAAACGCCAATTGCGATCATAGGTATAGACAAGAGCTGCCCCATTGTTGATCCACCTGCGAGAAATCCAAGATGTGCATCTGGTTGACGGAAAAGTTCAACGAAGCCTCTGGCCAATGCATAGCCGGTTAAGAATACACCCGTTAACAGGCCGGGCTTTTCACCAAACTTTGTTCTGCGGAGCACCATAATTATGATGAAGAGAAGGGCACCCTCTAAAGCTGCTTCATAGAGCTGGCTTGGGTGGCGCGGAGCAGGTCCGCCGCCAGGGAAGGGCATTGCCCACGCGACATCTGTGATGCGGCCAAATAACTCACCATTGATGAAATTGGCAATACGCCCAAAAAATAATCCGACCGGAGCGACCGTTGCGAGCATGTCTGCAAGGGCAAGAGCTGGGAATTTGTGTTTGCGTGCGAATAATATTGCGGCAACCACAACCCCCAGAAATCCGCCGTGGAAGGACATGCCCCCTTGCCAAACCATGAAAATCTCTAATGGATTTTCCAGATAATATCCGGGCTTGTAAAACAAGACATATCCCAATCTTCCACCAAGAATGACACCCAATGTGGCCCACACGAGAAAATCATCTACTTGTTCCGGAGATACTTTCGATCCAGGCGCTTTTGCGTAATGGAGCATCAAACGCCACCCAATAACGAGGCCAGAAATATAAGCGAGGGCATACCAGCGTATGGCAAAAGGACCAACGCTGAAAATGATCGGGTCAATCTCCGGGTAGGAGAGTGCCGTAAATGTGGTTAATAAGTTCATGATTTTACTATATAGAGGCAATCTAAAAATGCGCAAGCATCTCTATGTGTTGAAGCTTGTTGCAAATAGAGGTTCTGCACGCCATATTGCAACTAGATTGAAAGGGATAACTAAATGCAGACCAATTCACGACTTTTTGATGATTTCGCCAAACTTGCCTCTGGTGCTCTTGGAACCGCGCAAGGGGTGAAAACTGAGTTGGATAATCTGGTTCAACAGCGTCTAGAACGCTTGATGACGAGCATGGATCTCGTGCCACGCGATGAGTTTGATGCCATCAAAGCCATGGTTTTAGGACTAACCGATACAGTGGACGCCCAATCAGAAAAAATCGCAGCACTAGAAAAACAATTAAAAACAAAAACTGCGACGAGCAAAGCAGGACCTAAAAGCAGCAAAAAAACCGTTGAAGGTTAGAAGCATAATTCTTCCTCTAAGGTCAGGTTTTTTTAGAGAAAAATAGGTTATCCACAAGAAATTAGAATATTAGCAAGCTTTCTTGTTGCGTCGGCATTTTGGGTTGGGTACGCTACATGTATGGTGGTATAGATATTTACCCACCATATATTGCCCGAAGCGAAATTCTTGGCCTTCAAGGATCCTATATTGGCGCTATTGGATTACGGCAGGAATTCTCGAGAGAAGGAGACCCGCCATGACGACTATGCTGTTCTCATCCGAAGATGTTGATGATCGAAACCCGTTAGATACCGTTGAGTATATAATCGACGCTAATGATTGGTCGTTTGACCGACAGGGAAGTAATGAACTGACCGTTGGTGTAGAGGGAAGTTGGTGCCAGTATCATTTATGGTTCTCTTGGCGCGCGGACATACGTTCCGTTCACTTTTCATGCGCATACGATGTGAAAGTACCGGATAAAAAATTTGACGTGATATATGAACTCCTTGCACGGATGAACGAGAGATTGTTTGTCGGCCATTTTGATGCTTGGCGTGAAGAAGGATTGATCATGTTCCGGCACGCGTTGTTGCTGAATAAAAATGGTGATCTGGATGCCGAACAAATCAACACTTTGGTTGAAATCGGTATGAAAGAGTTGGAAAAATTTTATCCTGCTATTCAGTTCTGTCTGTGGGGCGGCAAAACGCCAGAAGATGCGCTGGATGCAGCAATGTTAGAGACAATGGGTGAAGCCTGAAAATGAATATATCAATTTTACTTGTAGGGTGCGGAAATATGGGCCGTGCGATGTTGGGAGGTTGGATCGAAGAGGGAATTAAACCAAATTCTGTCGTCGTTGTTGATCCGGGTACTGAAAATCTTGCAAAGGCATCGGCTCTTGGATGTCGGGCTTTATCCTCTCCGTTGTTGATTGAAGAAGGCTTTCAGCCTGATGTCATTCTTTTAGCAGTAAAACCACAAGTGATTTCTGATGTGTTGGAGAGTTATCAGGGGTATGCGGAGAAAGGGGCACTTGTTATTTCCATTGCTGCCGGCACACGTATTCCACTATTTGAAGAGTGTTTTGGCAAAAGTTCTGCAATTATTCGAACAATGCCAAATACCCCTGCAGCGGTGAGGCGGGGGATGATGGTGTCATGTGCGAATGCCCATGTTACTGCTGCGCATAAATCAATTTGTGATCAATTGATGCAAGCTATCGGAACAACAGCTTGGGTGGATGATGAGGCACATATGGATGCAGTCACAGGTCTTTCAGGGTCTGGGCCCGCTTATGTTTTCTATATGATCCAAGCCATGACGGAAGCTGGAGTAGCCGCGGGTCTACCCGTAGAGCTCTCTAAACTGTTAGCGAAAACAACAGTTGCAGGAGCCGGAGAATTGGCGCTTCAATCTGAGGAAGAGATTGAGCAACTTCGCAAAAATGTGACGAGTCCCAATGGGACAACTGCCGCTGGTCTGGAGGTTTTGATGTCGAAAGATGGCCTAGGAAAACTGATGAAAAACACCGTTGCGGCAGCAACTACACGTTCAGTTGAATTAGGATAATTCCCTTTAAGGTTGAAATTTAATGCCTATATTCTCTTCTTAAACAAAGGAGAGAATATATGTCTGATACTTCATCAGAAAACCAAGGCCTCGAAACTGCTTCAGCCCCATCAGGGGCGCCTACGATGGCAGGGAAATTGATGATACCGGATTTGTCCGGTTTAACATCCGGACAAATGTCGAATATTGAAACCATGAGTGCTGTCACCAATCAGGCCGCAGCGACGCTTCAGAGTATCGTCACTTCTCAACAATCGGCATTGGTTTCTGCCGTTGAAAATTTACAGCAATCCGTAGAGAAAACGACAACTACCGCTGGAATATCTTCAAATATTGCCCCTGATGTGGCTGTACAGATTACCAATATGAACCAAATATCCGAGCTGTTTGGGCAGGTGTCGAGTACGCTTACGACAACAACAAGTCAGTCCGCAGCCGCATTGACGAAATCGGCTACAGAATCTATGGCAAAAATTCAAGAGACTGCGACGAAATTTTCTGGCGGATAACAAAAGTTTACGTCAGAGTCGAGCCAGTCTAATTCAAAGCTGAACACAAAATGACGAGGCGGAAAATGGAAATTGAGTTTGCGAATTTTCTAAAAGTGGATATTCGAGTTGGTATAATCGTCAAGGCTGAAGAGTTCCCGGAAGCTAGAAAACCGGCCTACAAATTGTTGATAGATTTTGGCGAGGAGATTGGGCTTAAGAAAAGCTCTGCGCAAATCACGGATTTGTATGACATATCCGATCTCGAGGGAAAAAGGATTGCAGCTGTGGTGAATTTTCCACCGCGGCAAATTGGACCCGTGATGTCTGAGGTACTGGTTCTCGGATTTAGTAACGAGAAGGGCCATATCTCATTGGTTGTACCTGACCACGCAGTTCCAATAGGGAATCGTTTACACTAACAGACAGGCATTTGATATGAGTGATGACGCCGATGATGCAATGCCGATGCCTGCAGATTTGTCTGCATTGTATCAGGACCATAGTAAAAAATTGAAAGATGCATATGCAGAGTCCAGTGCGGCCTTTAACGTTTTTAAAGAAAGGGATGCACAAATTGGGGCTTTGTCTCGAGCTTATCAGGAGGAAATGGTGAAGGTATTCACCATTGCAAAAGCGGTCTCAAACCCGCCAACTGCTATAGCTTCTGTTCCCGTTATTCTTGCTTTGGCAAACGAAACTTTCGCCAAGGCTCCGATCACAGAAGCCGCCCTAACCAGTATGATAGAGGGAACGTTCGCTCCCTTTAAATGAATGCTTTAGTGGGGGAAGAATAATTCAACTCTTAAACCACCGGAAGGACTTTCGGCTAGTCGGATATGGCCACCATGACTGTGCATTACATCACGCGCGATGGTCATTCCAAGGCCGCTTCCCCCTGTTTCTGAATTACGGGACGTATCTAAGCGCCTGAAAGGTTTGAAGACATCTACCCGCATCTCACGAGGTATTCCGGGTCCATTATCATCGATCAAAATCAGGATCTGATTTTCTGTTAAGCTCATCTGAATACGGATTTCCGTTGCGTATCGTCTGGCATTTTCCACGAGATTTGTGAGACACCTTTTTACGCTGTTGGGGCGTAGGCGGGTGTCAATTGGATCCGGTGCGGTGAAAGCAATCGTTGTTCCTTGCCTTAAAGCGTTATCCACAATTTCATTTACAAGGTTCACAATATTTACTGTTTCTACCGTTTCGGCTTCTTGTCCTTTGGCAAACGCTAGATAACCTTCAACCATATGACGCATATCATCTACATCACCTGTCAAATTTTGCTTGGCATCCCCTTCTTCCATCATAGCAAGCTGAAGTTTCATACGGGTGAGGGGAGTTCGTAGGTCATGGCTAACACCTGCCAGCATCTCAGTGCGCTGCGTGATTTGTCTTGAAATGCGGTGTTTCATTTCATGGAAGGCACTGGATGCCAGTCTGATTTCTTGTGCTCCAGTGGATTTAAAATCTTCTACCTCCTGACCTTTACCAAAACGTTCTGCAGCATCTGAAAGTTGTTTGATCGGGCGCATCTGATTGCGAAGAAACAATACAGCAACAGCTAAAAGGGCGAGAGAAATGCCAACCATCCACATAACAAAAATATAAGTGGTACTGGAAAAGAGCCGTTTATCGCGCACAATTACTTGTAAAATATCATTCGGTAACTGCACACGGATGATAACGCTTTCCAACAGGTCATTTGTCTTAAGTGTGAAGGCACGTCCAGGCAGGCTTTGTTGCAGTGCACGTGCCATATGCCGTTCTAAAAAACCATAACTTCCTTGCTGACCCGCAGAAATCGAGAGGCGTCCCTCCTTTTCAAAAGTAATGGTCAATTGCATCTGAGTGCGGGCGATTGAGAGGATGCTTGATTGTGCATCCTCACCGGGAAAACGATCCGTGAGAGAAATAATACCAGCAATTTCCCCAGAAACGCCCTGGGCTAATCGCCGAGCGACATTATTCCAGTGTCGTTCATAAAATATGTAGGTCGCAACAATTTGCAGGAGAATTGTCGGCAAAATTACAATTAGCAAGGAGCGCGCAAATAAGGTGCGAGGCGTAAGGCGTTTGAGTATCCCCAAATCTGGAAAAGGTACCTTCATTCTAAAACCCCAAATTAGTTTGGGTTACGGTTTGTAATTTTAGTCTGCCCATAGCACATATCCTTCACCTCGAACTGTTTGCAGATAGCGTGGCAATTTGGGATCTTCTTCAATCTTGCGTCTAAGTCTTGTTATCTGGACATCAACAGCACGCCCTTGGGTTCCACTACTCAATGAAAGAACTTCGCGTGAGACGGGGACGCCTGGCGATGTGGCAAGTGCCTTTAATAAAATCTGCTCACTTGATGTCAGGTTTACGATTTTACCATCCTGTACTAAGTCGCCACGAGGAATATTAAACGTGAAATTGCCAAAACAAATGTCGGAAATAGTTTCTTGTCGGGATCTTTTCAAAATGGCCGCGACACGAAGTAGAAGCTCTCTTGGCTCGAACGGTTTGGTCAGATAGTCATCCACGCCGACTTCTAATCCATCAATTCTATCTGAAGATTCGGCCATTGCAGTGAGCATAAGGATCGCTATTGATTGATTATGTCCACTTCCCTCTCGGAGTGATTTTGCGAAAGACAAGCCATCTTCACCGGGCATCATTCGGTCAAGGACGATTAAATCAAAAGAAAGGCCCAACATCTTTTTAGCTGCATCTTCTGCTGATTCGGCTACCGACACACGATACCCGTTATCGGACAAATATTTCTTGAGCAGAGACGCCAATCTGACGTCATCGTCAACTACTAGTATGTGCGGTGCATTGTCGTTCATTGATGAAGATGTCTCCAAGTCTTACTTCTTCATAACACGTTTGAGAGCTTTCTCGCGGCCGTCATCTTTTATCAGCCCCTCAAGAACTTGCCGGTATCCCGAAACGGCATCGCCCCCGGCTTCTCTAAACGCCTTGGCGACTTGCTGTTGCTGAATACTGCTGATCTTGCGTTCCAGGGTTGCTCCCTCTTCTGTAAGATAAAGGAGACGTTGCCTGCGGTCAGTTACACCTGAGCGCTGTTCAACAAAGCCTCTTTCCACCAGAGCATTGAGAACTCGGCTTAAGCTTTGTTTGGTAATGCGAAGAATCTCCAGAAGCTCAGAAACGGTAATTCCTGGATTTCTTCCAACGAAATGAATCACACGATGGTGCGCACGTCCAAAATTATAGTCCTTTAGGACTTGGTCAGGACCAATAGTGAAGTCCCGATAGGCAAAAAATAGCAGTTCTATGCACTGTCTAAGTTCTTCTTCACGAAGAAAGAGAGGGTTTGTTCCAGATTTTACGTCAGCCATGTTGACTTATTTTTCTCATAATGTTACCAAGATCGAGCGCAGATCGTAAGAAATGAACCCTGTGCGTGAAAATACGACATATTATAACTCAAGGTGTAATAAAATGGATACCACCTCTTTCGCCGAACGTGACGGCTATATCTGGTTTAACGGAGAATTGACCGATTGGCGAGATGCCAATGTGCATGTTCTCACTCATGGTTTGCATTATGCCAGTAGTGTGTTCGAAGGGGAACGGGTCTATGATGGTGAAATTTTTAAACTGACAGAGCATAGTGAGCGACTAATTAATTCTGCCAAAATTTTGGGTTTTGATATTGGCATGACGGTTGAAGAAATTAACCGTGCTTGTATTGAAACAATGAATGCAAACAAGATTGTGGACGGCTATCTACGCCCGATCGCTTGGCGTGGCTCAGAAATGATGGGTGTCTCCGCGCAGCAGAATAAAATCAATTTTGCAGTTGCGGCTTGGGTATGGCCAAGCTATTTCGATCCAGAAGCGCGCATGAAGGGAATTCGCTTGCAGATATCAGAGTGGAAACGTCCATCTCCTGAGACAATCCCCACTCAATCAAAAGCAGCGGGCCTTTATATGATTTGCACACTCAGCAAACATAAGGCTGAAGAAGAAGGTTTTGACGACGCCATAATGCTTGATTACCGCGGGCGTGTTGCGGAAGCGACAGGCGCTAATGTCTTTTTCACGAAAAACGGTGTTTTACATACTCCGACGCCGGATTGCTTCTTGGACGGAATAACTCGTCGCACAATTATTGATCTGGCGAGAGCGCGCGGCATTGAAGTCGTTGAACGCGCGATTATGCCGGAAGAAATGTCTGAATTCGATGAGTGTTTCCTGACGGGCACCGCTGCAGAGGTGACGCCGGTGCAAAGTATCAGTGAGTATACATTTACACCTGGAACTATATGCCAAACGCTAATCAGTGACTATGAAGTTACAGTGCGCCGCAAGGTAGCCGCTTAAAGATCTCGATTATTCGGATCTAAAAATAAGCAGCCGCTCCTGTAATTGGGGCGGCTGTTCGCATTTTCGCCCTTTTTGTTTTGATAATGTGCAGTAATGAGGGTATTCATGACGGGTGCCTTTACCGGCTCGTAAGATAGTGGTTATCGCCGGAACATATTGGGCTGCTTGGACGGACAGGGATTAGAATGACGCGGGTAGGTTTTGTAGTAAGTTTTTTGTTGTTAAGCTCAACTGTGGCTTTGGCCGATTTTCAGGCTGGAATGACGGCTTACAATAATCGAGACTTTGGTAAGGCGATTTCTATTTGGGAAGCTGATGGAGCCAGAGGCGATTTCAATGCCCAGTTCAATTTAGGGACGCTTTACGAACAAGGTGTAGCTGATGTCCCTAAAGACCTTTCGAAAGCCTATGCATGGTATCGCTTGGCAGCAGCACAAAATGTGGCTGCTGCGACTACAGCTATTGCCCGTTTAAAGCCTTTGCTTACCGCGGGTCAGATTGAAGACGGAAATAAGCTTGCAATAGGTGTTCTTGGGAAATGGTATCGGCAGAATATTGGCCAAGATGAACAGGAATACCAAAAAATACTAGCGAGCCGCGAAGCAAAACAGAAAGCACGTGTTGACGCGGAAAAACGTGCTTCGAGCGAGCGAGCGAAGCGGCAACGTACATTAATTGCGCAACGTGATGCTGACGCCAAAATGGCCAAAAAGATTGAACAGGCAAGCAGGGCAGCTGCACTTCAGGCCTCGCGTGAACAAGCAGAAGAAGCAAAACGCAATGCCTATTTAGCTGGTAAGCAACGTGAAGAGGAAGAGCGTCTTGCAGCGCTAAAAGCAGAGAACGAAAAACAGGGACAAATACTGACTGCAAAACAACGGTTGGCAGAACTAAAAGCTAAGCAGCAAGGTGGCAGTAACACTGCAGTAATTGTTGCTGCAAAACCGGCCTCTGGATCTGCTGTGAATACGGCTTCTACAAATTCAATATCAAAACCAGCCGCACAAAATGTAAGTACTGCTCCGCAAAAAGCGGTGAGTGCCAAAATTGTTGCACCTAAAATTGTTACCCCCAAAACAGTTGCGCCCAAAACTGTGGCAACGAAAACAGCAACTCCGACTAAAACGAAATTGCCAATTGTTTCAAATGGCATGGACGCAGAGGTTGTTGGTCAAATAATGAAACAAGCATCTGCTGTTTCTGTCGATACGGCGGCTGCGAAAGCAGAAATCGAATCTGGTCGAACTGACATTGAGGCTTTGAAATGGTCCCTTATTTCTGCCGCGCGTGGTAAAGGGGGAGCCAAAAAAATGAATGTTATCTTGGTTAAATCTATGACAAGTGCTCAAATTACTGAAGCTAACCGTAGAGCAGCTAAATGGATTTCAAAGCGTCAGAAGCGGGGATAATTCAACACTATTCCCATTCTTCGGCGGCATCTATGTCACTAGATCTTTCTGATACCCAATTTTGGTTGCCACTCGCATTTTCTTCCAGTTTCCAAAATGGTGCCTTGGTTTTTAACCAGTCCATTAAAAAGGCGGCGGCCTCGAAGGCATCTTTGCGGTGGGCTGATGCGGTAATGACCAAAACAATAGGGTCGCCCAAATCCATTTTGCCGTAACGATGAATGATTAGGCTCTCTGTTAGATCCCAACGCTCAAGAGCTTGGGTTTCAATTTTCTCAAGCTCTTTTTCTGTCATGCCTGGGTAGTGTTCCAGTGTGAGGGACTGTATTGCGGAGCCGTCATTAAAATCTCGAACAAGGCCTGTAAATGATACGACAGCCCCAATTTGAGTGTTCCTGTCTGTGAGGTGCTTTATTTCAGTGCCGGTGTCAAACGTAGCTTCTTGAACAATGACCATTTTATCCTCCCGTTACAGGTGGGAAGAAGGCGATTTCGCGGACACCTTTCAAGGGAACATTCTCCGTTACATATTCTTGATCTACGGCAATTCGAATCACGTCCATATCGGAAAAAGCGGCGTAAAAGACGTCACTGCGAGCTCTTAACCAATCGATTAAGTCGTGCAGATTATTAACATCTTCTGGCAGTGAAATAGTTTCTTCTGCCATACCTAATTGTGCGCGCAGCCATGCAAAATACAAAATTTTCATTCAAAAAGTTCCGAATAAGGGAGAAACCGCAATTTATCGCCTTCGTCAATAATACTAGTTTTCTCATCTAACTCAATAAGGCCGTTTGACCAGACAAGAGACGAAATGAGGCCAGAACCTGTTGAATGGTATTTTTCGATCTTACCCGCACCATTTTCGTCCAGACTATATCTTCCACGCAACCATTCGCGCCGACCAGTTTTCTTTTTCATGGAGAAGTTTGCAGCACCGAACATGGGTATAGGGGGGGTATATAATTGATCGCCTGATAATCTGGCAATTATTGGGCGCACAAATTGCATCGCGCAAACCATTGCTGCAACCGGATTTCCAGGTAATCCAACAAATGCTGTGCCTTTAATTTGGCCCAAAGCCAACGGGCGTCCGGGCTTTATCGCAATTCGCCAAAAATGAAGACTTCCCGTCGCTTCGATA
>MAAN01000040.1 GCA_002163135.1 Alphaproteobacteria bacterium 46_93_T64 | reverse complement strand
GTTATCGCCGCCGGTTCCGCCATACATGACGTCCTCACCAGCTTCGCCGTACATGTTGTCGGATTTAGCACCGCCGTACATGACGTCTCCGCCTGTTCCGCCGTACATGTTATCTGCACCAGATTCGCCGTACATGACGTCGGATTTAGCACCGCCATACATGTTATCGCCGCCAGTTCCGCCATACATGAGGTCTTCACCAGCTTCGCCGTACATATTGTCGGAATCTGAGCCGCCGTACATGGCATCTCCGCCTGTTCCGCCGTACATATCATCAGATTGCGATCCGCCGTACATTACGTCTGAACCAGAACCACCATACATGAGGTCACGGCCGTCATTGCCGTGCATTTCATCTTTTTGGTCACCGCCATACATGCTGTCGTGGCCATCATTGCCTTCCATGTAATCGCGACCAGTGCCACCATACATGACGTCATCATCGTCATTACCGTACAGGTTGTCCCTATCGGCACCACCATACATGACGTCGTTTTGGTCGCCGCCTTCCATATAGTCGTCGCCGGCTCCGCCATACATGACGTCTTCATCGTCATTACCGTAGATGTAATCGTCATCGGCACCACCATACATGATGTCGTTTTGGTCTCCGCCGTGCATATCATCATTACCGGTGCCACCATACATGACGTCAGCACCTTCGCCGCCCTCCATGTAGTCATCTCCGGCACCGCCATACATTAGGTCAGCGCCACCTTCGCCGAACATGTTATCATCGCCACCGTCGCCGTACATGATGTCATTATCGCCTTCGGCACCGCCTTGGCCACTATCGCCATACATGACGTCGTCTTCACTATCGCCGTGCATAATATCTACGCTACCGGTTCCGCCATACATTAGGTCGTTGCCAGAACCACCCGACATTACGTCGTTGCCTGTACCGCCGTACATAACGTCATCACCCTGTTCACCGAACATAGTGTCGTCGCCTGCACCGCCATACATGAGGTCATTGTTATTGGAGATAGATACGTTCAATGTGTAAGTCGCGCTCTTCGGTATTCCCTTGGCGTCTACATCAAACGGTTCTTCCCATTCACCAGTACCATATTTACCAACTGCGATATAATAGACGCCAGCGGCTAATGTTGTCCGAAGATTGGAATCGTAGCTGTGTACTGATCCTGGATCCAAGCTTGAATCGTCATCTTCCTTAATCAAAGTTCCTTCGGAGTCATAGAGGAATATTTCAGTATCAAACGAACCAGGTTCGTCATTTTTTGCGCCATCGATATCAAGAACAACAAGACTGCCGTCTTCATTTACTGTGAAGGTATACCAATGGATAGATTTTTCACCGTATCCGCCTTCGGCTGAGATACTTACGTGAGGAACTACGGATGAACCTTCGACATTTGCATCGGCTGATACACCAAATGCATCATCAATGTTTTGCGCGTCCAAATGGGAGTAGTTGTCTGCTGCCTTATCGACATTGACTTCACCGTCAGGAACAGTAGCTGAAACCTGACCGCCATTGTCGCCGTACATAAGATCTGCGCCTTCACCACCTTCCATGGTGTCTGCACCGTCGTTGCCGTACATTTCGTCAGCGCCGCCTTCACCGAACATCTGGTCGTCGCCAGCATCGCCATACATGAAGTCTTTATCGCCTTCAGTACCGCCTTGACCGCTATCACCATACATAACGTCACCTTCGGTGCCGCCGTGCATCGTATCTTCGCTGCCAGTTCCGCCGTACATAAGATCTACGCCCGCGTCACCGTCCATGTCGTCATTGCCAGTGCCGCCGTACATAACGTCGTCATCATCGCCACCGCGCATAACATCATCGCCGGCATTGCCGTACATGACATCTTCGCCAGTGTTGCCGTCCATGATGTCATTACCGGAATTACCATGCATGGCATCATTATCAGAACCGCCTGCCATGACATCGTTGCCATAACCACCGACCATAAGGTCTTCGCCAGTACCGCCATACATCAAGTCGTTACCGCCTTGACCGTATATATCGTCACCATCTGAGCCACCGTACATGGTGTCATCACCGCCAGTTATTGAATCACCGAGCGGGCCATCATCGTAGTCATCACCAATCATGAAATCACTGCCGGAACCGCCATACATAACATCGTTGCCGGAGTTACCTTGCATGTCATCACTGCCGCTTTCGCCGTACATGATGTCGTTATGGCTTCCGCCGGCCATATCATCGCCGCCCGTGCCGCCATACATCAAGTCTTCATGTTTTCCGCCATCCATGTCGTCATAACCGGAACCGCCATACATAACATCGTCATGTCGGCCGCCCTCCATAACGTCATTGCCGGAGCCGCCATACATGAGGTCAGTTCCCTTGCCGCCGTCCATGATGTCATTGCCGGAATTACCGTACATGACGTCGGCGCCTCTATTGCCTTCCATGGTGTCGTTACCGGAACCACCATACATAAGATCGTCGCCGCCTTCGCCGAACATGTCATCATTACCGCTATCGCCGTACATGATGTCATTGTCGCCTTCTGTGCCGAACTGGCCACTGTCGCCATACATGACGTCGTCTTGCGATCCACCGTGCATCGTATCAACGCTGCCAGTGCCGCCATACATCAGATCTTCGCCAGCTTCACCGTCCATGAAGTCGTTGCCAGTGCCGCCGTACATGCTGTCGTCATGATTGCCACCAAACATGTAATCATCGCCAGAGCCGCCGTACATGATGTCTTCGTCATCGTTGCCGGACATGCCATCATTACCACTGCCGCCATACATAACGTCGTTATTGTCGCCGCCGGACATAGCATCATCACCACTGCCGCCATACATGAGGTCGTTGCCAGTACCGCCAAGCATGGTGTCGTCATTACTCTGGCCATACATGATGTCGGCACCGCTTTGACCGTACATCTCGTCGTAACCGGTGCCACCGTACATGATGTCGTCCTGAGATCCGCCGTACATGTCATCGCTTTGCGCACCGCCATACATGATGTCTTCGCCAGACCCGCCATACATGTCATCATAACCAGTACCGCCGTACATGATGTCGGCACCGCTGTTACCGTACATGTCATCGCTCTGGTCATTGCCATACATGATGTCTTCACCAGAACCACCATACATTTCGTCGTAGCCAGTACCGCCGTACATGGTGTCGTCGTCTTCATTACCTTGCATGAAGTCGTTTTGGGCATCGCCATACATGATGTCGTTGCCGTAACCGCCATACAGACTGTCATAACCAGAATTACCGCGCATGATGTCATTGCCAGTACCACCAGCGACAACATCGTCACCATGGCCCGCAAGGATCAAATCATCCCCGCCTTGACCGAAGATTACATCGTCGCCCCAACCGCCATAGATCAGGTCTGCGCCGCCATAATAAAACTGGACATTGTCACGCATCATGTAAACGAAATTGTATGTATTATAGTATGCCGCTTCGGACCAAATCTCCCAGTGAAGATCCGCAATATCGTCCAAAAGATAATCAGGAACATCAGCATTATCACCAAAGATCACATCGCTGCCGTCACCAGCAACAATGATGTCGCGCATGTAGTCTTGTGGATCGCCGAAGCCGCCATCATTACCATAACCGCCTGACATGAAGCTTATAGTTGGCTCTGGGGATTCGTTACCGTAGCCACCGTTCATGGTTTCGTTACCATAGCCGCCGACAAACAGATCGTCACCGATCAGAAGATCGCCAGTGCCGTATTCAAATCCGCCGTCTTCATTGCCAATTTCGGTACTGTCGTTGCCGTAGCCACCGCTCATGGAATCTATTGACTTGATGTCGTTGCCGTAGCCGCCAGTCATTTCTTCACCTGGGCCGCGACGACCAAAGATCACGTCTGTACCAGAACCACCAACTAGAATGTCGTTGCCTTGATCATCGATCAGAACATCGCCGCCAGAGCTGCCATACAGCATGTCGTTACCAGCGCCGCCATCGAGGTAATCGTTATGCGCGCCGCCGTCGAGCATATCGTTGCCAGCACCACCGATCAGGAAGTCTTGCGCACGTCCGCCTTCAATCGCACCTGTTACGGTATTAAGGAAACCATCTTCGTTTTCGCCAACGATAATGACGTTTTGGCCATTGTTATCCAGAACTTCATTTTCAGGATCGAGTTCGTCTTCATTTGCTTCCGGACCAGTCGGCTGGCCAGGGTTCATATCATCGTTATATGGATCTTGTGGGTTTGGATCGAAAGCATCGTTCACCAAACCAGCAGTTGGCGTAAGGCCAGTTGTCCAGTCGCCTGCTGTGTCAGAATCAAAATTATCAACACGGGCAAAAATGTTATTTACAGGAATATCGTGGAAGAAATCTTCGCCGAGTGGACCTGCCGCAACCAAATCAGCCAGCGTTACAGGAGCATAGGCATCAAAAATTGGCTCACTTACAACTTCTTGAGTTGAAATTTGGCCGCTGAATGTCGCGCTATCGCCAAAGATATCAAGAGTTGCAGCTTCTTCAGGAACGCCTACCCAGTTATCATTCAGAATAAGAGGCTCAAACAGAGCTCCATTGGCAAGGAATGTGTCAATTTCACCGACATTACCGCCGCCCAAAGACCAAGTTACAAGAACACCAACTGGCTCAGTTGTGTCATTGCCCATTGGCCAATCATCAGAACCGTTCAACGCGCCCGCTTGAAGAATATCGCCGTCTGCATTGAACACAAGGAACAGCGTTGAAACTTCAGAGCCTTCTTCATCACTCGGATCAGATTGTAAAATCAGAAGATGGCCGCCGGAAGGAACCGTTACATTTGGGAGATCGAAAGAAACTGGCTCTCCCTCTGGGCCAATGATGGAAATGGTAGTAACACCTTCGCCAACTGTTGATGGGCCATTACCGCCAGTGGACTGATTTGAATCTGTATTGTTGCGAAGTTCAAGAAAATCAACTTGCTCACCAGAGGCGAACTCAAGGAATGCATCAACATTGGCATTATCAAATGCGATCATCTGCTCTTCTAGATCGCTAACGCTTTCTCTTTTTTCTTCACCGCTGCCGAAGAGATCAGTTCCGAGACCAATTTCGTTCAGAAGGAATTGTGGTTGACCTGGAAGGGCTACAAGTTCTTCAATTGGCTCATCGGCTGGGAAACCTAATGCTGTTGGATCAAGCAGACCTGAGATACCAATGCCGTCACCGATACCATCATCGCCGTAGGCATCGAAGCTGGCACCACCGCCACCAGCACCACCAGCACCACCGGCCGCAGGCGCTACTGCACCTGGATCGAAGGCTTCGACCAACCCAGTAACGTCAGCTGCTGTAATAACAGAACCGTCGGAAAGTGTTAGTTGAGGAGGAAGTTCGCTAGCGGCTTGCGAGAAGAAGCCTTCCAGTTCAATTTTACTACCATCCGCGATGGAGGTGATAATCAGGTCACTGCCGTCTTGCGAAAATACGACAAGATCAGGACTTGTCACATCGAGTAAAATGTTTTGCCCAGCCTCAACCGCTACAGTTGTGCCGTCTGTACTTCCACTTACAATGCCGTTTTCTGATTTAGCCATAATATCTATCTTTCCCAATCCGCCTATTAAGCAGGCGACAATCCCAAAATTTGTCGGCGCTCATTAAAAAGCGCACATATGATTGTCGGTGAATGTAGTGATTGGGAAAAACGTTGTCATACCTCAAATGGGTGAAAGATACTTTTTTTTACAATTTTATCGAATTTATCTTCAAATTTTATCGCCCTTATAGGGTATGCATCAGTCACTCAACTCTACTTTATATATATAAGGAGCGAATTCAGGTAAAACTGGCACCTATTCTGAAGCAATTTTGGGTTCTGAAAATTGCCATTCTCAAATATAAGCATTTACACATGAGAATCGCCCGGATCATCCCTCTTAAGAAAGACCTCATCACGTGATCAGCGATTTCTGGATTAATTGACGATCAGTTTTGTCGAATCCGTCCTGAAGATCCGAATTTTTCCAACAGACTCTCTTAATTGTTCCGTTTCTTTTCAAAAATTGGAGCCCTTTGGCAGAATATCCTAACGTCAAAAAACGGCGCATTTGTCGTGATTTGACACTTATTATATATACGTAAATATATAATACACTAATTATAAGATATAATTAATTAGCAAATCAATTAATTAGTGTTTTATTATATGTTAACACTTTTTGTCGATAGTGGTCCTCGGCTTCAAAGTAAGCCAAGGCTCAAACGAGCCGTGTCCGTCGCATAGCGACAACTCTAGAATGAGGATTATATATTATGGCTTTTTCAGTAAACACTAATGCCAATGCAATGGCTGCCCTGCGGTCACTCTCTTCAACTCAAAACACTTTGAGCGACATTCAAAACCAGATTCAATCTGGCTTGAAAGTTGGTGGGGCGACGGACGATCCGTCTACCTTCGTGATTTCACAAGGGATGCGCGGTGACATTGGTGCTCTAAAAGCAGTTCAAGAAGGTTTGAACTTCGGTTCAGCGACGGTAAGTATGGCCCTCTCTGGTGCAACTGCTATCTCTGATCAGCTCACTGACTTACAGACAAAAGTTACTCAAGCCCTGAATGAAGGACTTGATACGGCTGTTCTGCAAACAGAAGCTGATGAAATGATCGCACAGATCACGACTATCGTGGGCTCCACCGAGTTTAACAGCATCAACCTAATTGATAATGGTGCAACGACAGCTGACTTGAACGTCCTAACAGGTCTTGGCGGTGCAACCGTCACACTTACTGCGGTCGATGCAACGGTAGCTGGTCTTGGCTTAACAGCTCTTGATCTTGCGGGTGTCCATTCAGAGATGACACTGGATAATACAGCTGTCTTTGCAGCTGCGGATACAGTGACAATTGCGTATGGTACCGAAACACACATTTTCGAATTCCTTGACGAAAATGGTGGCACACCAGCCTCCTCAGTTGACGAAGCAAATGGTACGTTTGTTCATGTTGTAACGATCGACTCTAATGCTTCAACTGGTGAACATGTTGGTGACTTGGCAGCCGTTATGCGGGATTCAGGCCTCTCCGTTGATATTGCCGAAGACGGCACAATATCTGTCTTTGCGGCCGGTGTTGCAACAACGGCGACATCGACACTTGCGGCCGGTACAATTACCGCCACAGATAATGTCGGCGGTGCCGCGACCACGGTGCTTGACGCAGCCAAGACGGCGATTGGTACGATATTGACCACCCTTGGTACCTTCTCCAACAGGCTAGAAAGTCAGGCAGATTTTACTCAAACTCTGTCAGATACTCTTGAAGAAGGTCTTGGTATTCTGGTTGACGCAAACTTGGCAGAAGTTTCAGCCAAGTTGCAATCAGAGCAAACGAAAGAGCAGCTGGGCATCCAGTCTCTCTCGATTGCAAACGCAGCGTCTCAGTCTATCCTGGGTCTATTCCGTTAATCAGCCAAATGATGAAGGCGGCCTTGATAAAGGTCGCCTTCTCTTTTCCAACTTTTGGAAATATTTCATTTCAATCCTGATTAACTTTCAAGGAACAGGAGTAGGTCAATGCAGTATGACGCGTACAAAAGAGCCAATTCGGCGACAGAAAAACCTTCACAAACTGAATATCGCTTATTCGCGGAGATCACACGCGAACTAGAGCAAGCAATGTCTAGCAACGCAGCCCCAACGGATCGCATTCGCGCCGCATTCAGAAATTCACAATTATGGCTCACGTTAAAGACGGATCTAATTTCTGAACAAAATAAATTGGATGTCCATATAAAAGCCGGTCTCATCTCTCTCGCTATCTGGGTTGAGAAACTGAGCGCAGAAGCCATTCGCGGCGAAATCGATCTCGGTCCCTTAATCGATGTGAACAAAGACATCATGCAGGGCCTGTCCCAATCAAACCGCAACGCCCGCACTAAAGAGCCGTCGCATCAAAACGCTGAAACACAGGACTTCAAGCAAGCGGTAGCCTGAACAGGCCTCTTTTCAACACAAAATTCATTTTATAAACAGGGCCCTTAAACGGGGCCCTATTTTTTTTGGGCAATCAATAGCTTTCTGTATTGATACGTTAGCACTTGATTCGGAAGATGGAAAATAGATTGGAAAAATTGAAATCATCTCCAAATCCTCCAAATTCTGCCATTTCTCCTTAGAATATACCGTAGCGGCAATTATATTATTTTATTCCTAATTTAATAAATTACTTAAATACAATTATAGCGAGATATAAAAAAATAATAAATATTTTTATATGTTTATTATCAAATAGTTAGACTAATAATATATGAAAACCTCATTCTAATTGGATCCGCAAATACAACCGATTAAGAAGTTGTTAAGCTCTTCAAGTCGATAGTCCAATCACGGTTTCAAAGTGAACCGAGGCTCAAACGAGCTGCGTACGTCGCATAGCGACAACTCTAGAATGAGGATTATATAATGGCTTTTTCAGTAAACACGAATGCCAATGCTATGGCCGCACTGCGGTCACTCTCTTCCACTCAAAGCAACCTTTCTACCATTCAGAACCAGATTCAATCTGGCTTGAAAGTTGGTAGTGCAACAGACGATCCGTCGACTTTCGTGATTTCACAAGGTATGCGCGGTGATATTGGTGGCCTGAAAGCAATTCAAGAAGGTTTGAACTTCGGTTCTGCTTCTATGAGTATGGCAATGTCAGGTGCAACAGCGATTTCTGATCAGCTGACCGATTTGCAAAGTAAAGTAAACCAAGCCCTCAATGAAGGCCTTGATACTTCTATTCTGCAAGATGAAGCCAATGAAATGCTCGCACAGATTGAAACAATTGTTGCTTCTACTGAATTTAACGGCATCAATGTTTTGGATAACGGAACGACAACAGCTTCATTGAATGTTGTAACGGGCCTAAGTGGCTCAACCGTTTCTTTTACTGCCGTTGACGCCAGCACAACCGGCCTGGGTATTGCAGGTCTGGATCTAGCAGGTACGCATGCAGAATTAACATTGGATAATACTGCAGCGTTTGCTGCGACCAGTGATCATATTGCAGTGGCCTACGGCGGTGAAACACATATTTTCGAATTTGTTGATAACGCTGGCGGTCAAACTCTTACAGAATCTGTTGATGAAGCAAACGGTGTATTTGTTCACGCAGTCACTATTGACCAAGGTGGTGCCTCAACTGGCACACATGTCGGTCAACTTGCTGACGTTATGCGGGAACAAGGCTTGACTGTTGATATAGCCGACGACGGAACAATTTCAATCTTTGCGGCCGGCCAGGCAGTAACGGTTGACGTTACAGGTGTCGCTGCCGGTGGTATAACCGTCAACAACACCGCTGGCGGTGGTGCTGTTGCTGCACTTGATGGTGCGAAAACAGCAATTGGTGGTATCTTGACTTCACTGGGTACCTTCTCCAACAGATTAGAAAGTCAGGCCGAATTTACGCAGGTTCTGTCCGATACTCTTGAAGAAGGTCTTGGCATTCTGGTTGATGCTAACTTGGCTGAAGTTTCTGCCAAGTTGCAATCAGAGCAAACGAAAGAGCAGCTGGGCATCCAGTCTCTCTCAATTGCAAACGCTGCGTCTCAGTCTATTCTGGGTCTGTTCCGTTAATCGGAAAAGTGATGAAGGCGGCCTTAGATATGGCCGCCTTTTCATTTCTCATATTCGTAAACTCTTCAAACGAATTCCGATTAATTCCACAGGAAATGGAACTCTCTCATGTATTTTGAAGCTTACAAAAAAGCCAATCTGTCGGTAGAAAAACCAGCACTTACCGAATATAGACTATTTGCAGAAATCACACGCGAATTGGAAACTGCAAATACGGACGACATTCCGGCTGGCACCCGCATTAACGCTTTATTTAGAAATAGCCAGCTATGGTTGACTATTAGAACTGACTTAGCTTCAGCAGAAAATAAACTGGACATTGAAACAAAAGCCGGTTTAATTTCGTTGGCAATATGGGTTAATAAGTTTACAGCGACGGCCTTACGTAATACTGCGGATTTAGAACCACTCATTTCGGTAAACCGTCAAATCATGCAGGGTTTGACTGAGGCGACAAAAGTAGGACGGACGCCGCCGAAAGTTGAGACCCAAAGCCAGTTTAAACAAATGTCCATTTAGCATGGACAATTTAGGTAGCAATTATGCAGCTCTCGGGCACAAGTTCATTTTTATGGTACAAACTGGCGGATAGCCAGACAGAGGCTCACATGAAAATGTTTGAGGCTCAACCTACCACTGCCCGCGATATAGAAAAATTCAAAAGCGAAATCGTTAATGTTAAATCCGTTGATGATCTTATGAAAAACCGAACGCTGCTAAGTGTTACTCTATCTGCTTTCCAGCTTGAAAGTGAGCTCGACAAATATGCGTTTGTCGAGAAAATGCTATCCGAAGATCCCGAAGACGATGACAGCCTTGTCAATAAGCTTGTGGAACCTCGCTGGACCAAGCTATCCAAAGCCATGTACGGCCTAAATCAGGATCCAGATTTTTTTCTAAATGAAGCCAACGTGAACGCCATACTTGAAGGCTACAAAACCAACGAGTTTGAAAAATTTGAAGGTCAAAATGCTGAAGGTATTCGCGAAGCCATGTACTTTAAACGGCTTGCCGGCGATGTAGAAGAAGTCCCTCAAATATTGGCAGACAAATCGCTTATGCAAGTCGTTCGTGTTGGCCTTGGCCTTCCCGAAAGCTTCTTGTCTTTAGATTACGAGCAACAAAAAGCGAGACTGATTAAGGAAGTCGATATCGAGGACTTCAAAGACCCTGAAAAAATCGATAAAATGGTTGAGAGGTTTCTTATTATGACAGAAATCAACAACACCGATCCGACTGCGAATCCCTTGATCAGCCTGTTCCAACCTCTTTCAACCGGCGATACAGTGGGTCCTATGCCCATTTCCTTGAACTTATCGGTTTAATCTCCCTGTTAGATTATTGTTAACCATAGCTACTTATGATGAGCCTATAACTGGCACTTCAGGCAACGTTCTATGCAGCAAAAAGTTCTAAAAATAACCGGCACTGCGATCAAGCATTATAAAAACAAGCGGATCAAAGATGCACGGAAGCAAATCTCCTCGCTTCTTTCCAGCGGTTGGACGGACGGTTACTTATATTTTCAGGCTGGAATTTCCGCCTTTAACGCCGGAGATGTAGAAACATCTATCAGGCTTTATGAAAAATCTATAAGCCTCACCCCAAAGCCAGACAAGCAAAATTCAACACTATTTATGGCTGCGGCTTCTGCCTACTCTGTGCAAGACGATTTAGAAAAAGCCATTCGTTTTTTTGACACATCCATTGAACTGGATCCCGGCAATGCAAATGCTATTAACAACCGAGGGCTCGCCTATCTAAAGCAAGGGAACAATGCGCCGGCTCTAGATGACCTGTGGAAAGCCCAGTCCCTTGCTCCCAAGGATATAGGTGTTTTGCTAAATCTCGGAGATCTCTTGGTCCGCGACAAAAAACAAGACGAAGCGCTTGAGTTATTCAAAAGAAACCTGATCCTTCACCCAGAAAATTCAGAAATCCATGTAAAAATGGGAGATATCCTGAAGAAGGACTCCGCAGAAGAAGCTTTCAAACATTACCGCAAAGCTGTTTATCTGGACCCAAAAAACGAAACAAATTTACGAGCATACTCCCGAATATTCCCAAATCTTCCGAAAGTCCCCAACATAGATGACATGGGAAATGACTTGCTTTTACTGCTTTCCAGTAAGGCAATTCAGTGGAATTATTTAAACAGGATTGTTCGCCAATACATAAGATCTCGACCGGCATTTAGAAAACATCTGCCAGCCCTCACCTATTCAGTTCAAACCAATCAAGATCTTCAACTCGATCTTGGCGAAGTCATAAAAGCGCTTTCCGACAAGGTTCTTTTGATGGCTCTTAAGAACATGAGGATTGTTGATCCGGAAATAGAAAAAATGCTGGAGCTATTCCGGCGATTGACATTGGCAGCTATTGTAAGTGGTGCAAAACTGGAAAAGCCGCTTTGCGACCTCCTACGCACGTTTCTTGTTCCTCTTGCTCAGTACAGCTTCTTTACTGAATTTCTCTTACAGGAAAACGAGTTTGAAAGCCGCGCTGTTGGCTCCTTAATTGAGTATTTTGAAGCTGGTGCAAAAGGCACTCCAGATGAAATCACTCTACGGTATCTGATCCTTTCCTGTTATCGACAATGCCATAAACATGCCTTTGCCAAAGAACTTACCGGAAAACAGATCTTCAAGAGCCAGCCAGAAATGGCGGAATTGATTAGAATTCAAGTCACTGAACCAAACATCGAATTGGCGAGCCACGAAAAGATAAAACAAATCACAACAATTAACGATGCCATCTCTCTCAATGTTCGCGAACAATATGAAGAAAACCCCTACCCCCGCTGGCAGAATTTACCACCGACGGGTATCTCTTCTTACGCTATGGACTTGGTAAGCAAACTACCGATCCTGAAAGGCAAACAACCAAGCTTTCCCAAGACACCAAATGTCCTAATTGCAGGGTGCGGAACCGGACGCCAACCAATTTCATCGGCCAAAGCCTATCCGGAAGCAAACATCTTAGCCATTGACCTTAGTCTCGCGAGCATCAGCTATGCCATGCGTAAAGCAAAAGAAATCAATGTTAAAAATATCGAATTCGGGCAAGCCGACATTATGGAATTGGGCGCATTAGACCGTAGATTTCACATTATCGAATGCGCCGGGGTATTGCATCACATGAACGACCCAGAAGCCGGATGGAAAGTTCTGTGTAATCTGTTGGAGGACGACGGCTACATGAACATCGGCCTGTATAGCGAACTGGGCCGGCAAGACGTTGTCGCCTGTCGGGAATTTATTCAGAAAAACGATTTTGGCGATAAAATAGATGAGATAAGAAACTGCAGAAAAATGCTGATGGCGTTGGAGAAACAAGATCCGGCTAAACGAATTATCAATCACAATGACTTCTATACGCTCTCCGCTTGTCGTGATCTCATATTCCACGTGCAAGAGCATCGCTTCACAGTTCAGCGCATTATGTCAGCGCTGGATCATCTAGGCTTGGAATTTTTGGGTTTCAATTTGGATGCAGAAATGTATGTTTCAAAATACGAAGATAGGTTCCCAGACGATACAACTCGAACGAACTTGGATAACTGGGCTATCTTTGAAGAAGAAAATCCAGGCGTATTTGCGACAATGTATAAATTCTGGGTCCGTAAAAAGAGAGATTTACTAGCGTGAAAAAAGACCAAGCCTTAAATCAAGCACTTAAACAAGCAGTGGATCTAATGAATGCTGAGCAGTTTGTAAAAGCAGAGATGGTCCTAAATACAATCCTCACCCACTATCCCAAAACCTCTGATGCTTACAATCTTCTTGGCACCCTTTACCATCAAACAGGGAAGAACCAAATTGCCCTTCCATTGGTTGAAAAAGCGATCAAACTAAACAACAAAAAATCCTATTATTATAATAATCTTGGTAATATTCATCGCGAAATGGGAGAAAATAAAAACGCCGCTCTTGCGTTTCGGCGCGCGGTTAAAATCAACCCAGAAAGTGCTCCCGCCCGAAGTAACTTGGGTAATATGTATGTCGCCCTTGGCGATGTAGATAAAGGCATAAGGGAGCAAAAGAAAGCAATACAAATCCGACCTGATTATCACCTAGGACATTTCAACTTAGGAAATGCCTATCTTGAAAAAGGCATGAAGGACGAAGCCATCGCCTGTTATAGGCGAGCTATAGACGTGGATCCAACTTATGCAAAAGCCTACCGAAATATTGTTGAAAGCCAAAAACTAAAAACAGTAAATTCGGACATCACGGCTCTCGAGGATTTGTTGCGAAGCGATAAAGTCAAAGATGTGGACGATCGCGTACAGCTTCTATTTGGTGCTGCAAAAGCATATAACGACCTCAAAGATACGGCGACTTCATGGAAGTACCTTAAAGAAGGAAACGATCTTCACCGGACAACATACGACTATGATGTCGAAGTAGATTTATCCTTAATGGAAGATCTGAAACGCTCCATAACGGCAGAGTATATCGAGGAAAATAAAAGGGAGACAAAATCCTCTCCTTCCCCAATTTTTATTCTTGGCATGCCCCGCTCTGGGACGTCCCTTGTTGAACAAATTCTTGCAAGCCATCCAAAGATATATGGGGCAGGAGAACTCTACTTTTTTGAACTGCTCGTCCATCATAAGGTCAAGCAAGGGAAATTAATCCATCTTCGGGATGTATTGCCAAACCTTCAGTCTCAAGATTTTGAAGAATTTGCAAAATTCTATTCAGGACATCTAAAAGCGCTTCCGACAAAAGCCAAATTAATAACAGACAAAATGCCTAGGAATTTTTTGTATGTAGGGTTGATTAAAATATTATTCCCGGATGCAAAAATCATTCATTGCCGACGACAGCCTGAAGATTCATGTCTCTCAATTTATAAGAAAATCTTTGTTGGAAATCAAAAATTTGCTTATAAATTGACTGAACTCGGACAGTTTTACAATGGTTATCTGGATTTAATGGATCACTGGCACACCGTAATGCCTGGTGACATTCTGGATGTGCAATACGAAGAAATGGTTGATAACACGGAAGCCCAAACAAGGCGGCTTCTGGAATATTGTGGTGTTGACTGGCACGATGATTGCCTCAATTTCCATAAAACCCAACGCGTTGTCAGAACGGCCAGCTCAGATCAAGTCAGGCAACCAATTTATAAAAGCTCTGTAGACGCATGGAAGCAATATGAGCAACAACTTGTCCCTCTTACCGAGGCTCTGAATTCCCGAAAGACCTCTAATCCAAAATAGGTTTCAATGCGTCTATAAGAGGATTGATCGCGTCACCGTAGCGCTGCCATTTTCCAACGGAACTGTTGTATATTGGTTGCCTCACCTGAGTAGCGCTCGCAGTGTGTACCGCTCGCTTCGACTTGTAAAAGTCCAAGCATCCCTCTTCCCATGAGAGATCACAATGCTCAATAATGCGCTTAGCTTGCCCTTCGACATCTTGCACCACGTCTTCATATTCAACTGTCAGGATTTTATTGGGGAATATTGTTTCCCAGTGATCCATCAATTCCTTATACGCCAAATAATACCTTCCAAGTTCCTCGAAATCGTAAGTGAAATCCATATTGCTAGCGAACAGAATTTTAAAATTTGATAAACACGTATCAATGGGGTTCCGCTTGCAGTGAATAATTTTGGCATTTGGCAAAATCAAGTACAGCAAACCGACCTGCTTGAAATTGAACAGCATCTTATCGACAATTCGGCGCGCATTTGGTGCACGTTTTTGAACCTGTTCAACATAGAATTCGCCTCTTTTGGTAAAATTTGAACAGACTGCTTTCCGCGCTTCAGGATCAGTGGGAATTATCCCTTTAAGCAGTTTCAATTTTGCAAATGACTTATCCGCAACTGTCAATTCGCCCGCACCAAAAACTTCAGAATGACTGTCGAGTATCTGCTCAACTAGCGTGCTGCCAGATCGCGACATGCCTACGATGAATACTGGAACATCAGATGGGCATCCGACCCCAACCTCTTCAGTCCAAGGCCCCGCTACAAGCGTATTTTTCAACGCCGAAAAATTCTTCAACACCGGTGCCATATCATAATTCAGCTGTTGCCGTTTAAGTGAATTTGCCTTCACATAACGGGACATACTCTCTTCAAAGTTTCCAAGATCCTCGTGACATTTCCCCAAAGCAAATTGCAGATTAATTTCGTTATCTACCGATAGCTTCTTTGGGCGCGTTTCATAAGACAGAAGCGTTTTCGTATTTTCGTTTTCCTTTGTGTGTTTTGTCATTCCTCCAAGATTAAGAAGAGGTTTTGTATAGGTTGGATCGAGCTTAAGAGCCGCTTCAAAACAAACCCGAGCTTCGTCAAATCGGCCAAGAGTGATAAGGCTACTTCCCCTATTATTCATAGCCTCTACATTTTTCGGACTTAATTTGAGAGCGTGATCAAAAACCGCAAGTGACTGCTCATGCAATTCCAGGAACTTAAGGGCTATTCCGTAATTAACGTAGAGACTGTCAGTCTCTGGAGCGAGTTCAATAGCTTTAACGAAAAGCTGTCGTGCCTTTTCATATTTCGATGCGGATAATGCGACACCTCCTAATAAATTATAGGCATCCGCATTAGATGGATGAAGAGCCAAAATTTGCATGCAGTATTTCTCTGCTAACGGCTTGTCCCCCGCGTCATACACTTTTCGAGCTTTGATCATAAGCTCGGAGAGTGTTTTTAACCGTGTGGCAGAAAGCCCTGTATTCTTAGTTGTGAGCTGATGAGTTTCAGCGCCTTTTTGGGTGTGCTTTTCTTGCCGTCTTTTTAGGGCTCTATTCAAGACTTATTCCTTAAACATCTTTTCGAGAACTACGAAGTCTTCACCTACGGAATACTATTGCACATAATTGTATAGTGACTATTAATTTTGATTTGTTTTAGGATAAAATCGGAGCCAGAATATCCAACAATGGCTTCAAGCTATCTCCATACTTTTCGTAACGTCCAACGGATGAGTTGTAGATAGGCTGACGCACTTGCGTTGTGCTCGCCGTATGGACATTTCTCTTGGTTTTATGGAAATCAAGGCACGCATCTTCCCACTCAAGATCGCAATGATCGATAAGGCGTCGAGCTTGGGTATCTATGTCCGCAACAACGTCTTCATATTGAAAGTCAAGAAACCTGCCTGGCAATACTTTGGCCCAGTGCTTCATCATTCTATCATAAGCCAGATAGTAGCGACCAATATCCTCCAATTTATACGTGTATTCCATTCTTTCGCCAAACAGGATGCGGAAGTTTGACAAGCATGTATCTATTGGGTTTCTTCTACAGTGAATTATTTTGGCCCGTGGCATTAACACATGAACAAGCCCAATATACCTGAAATTTTGTGGCATTTTATCGATGACATGTTTTGATTTCGGATCAATTGCCTGCAATTCATTCACAAACATGTCAGCCCGTTTTTTAATGCTCTTTTCAAAGGCTTCTAAATCCACTTTTTCTGTTGGAAAAAAGCCTTCTTTATTCACAGACATTCCGCCAGCAACCTTATCTAGAAGCTTGAGCTCACCGGCACCGAAAACTTCTGAATGGCTCGCTAATATTTGCTCCGTTAATGTCGTCCCTGATCTGGGCATACCAAGGACGAAGATGGGAACGTCTGACTGACTGCCGACATCTTTTCTTAACGCCCAATCACTTCCATTAAAAATATTTTGTATTCCCAACATAAGCTCTTCTGCCGGTTGAACAGTATAGTCGAGACCATCACTTTTGATCTTGTTGCCCTTTAAGTAATGGGTAATACCAGATTTATAATTTTTCAGATCTTCGTGATATTTGCCCAACGCGAAATGCACATTCATCTGATCGGCTTTAGGCATCTGCTCCAGATTGTTTTCAGCATTTTCGAATAGATCGCAGTATTTATCACCCTTACTAAACTTATGAGCCGTTGCAATATTGTAATATGCTTTCCCATACAACGGGTTTATCGCAATGGCTTTTTCGTAAAATGGGAGAGATTTATCCATTTGCCCCAAGATACTCAGAACACTTCCTTTATTATTCAGTGCATCGAAATATTTGGAGTTCAAACGAAGGCATTTATTCAAGGCAGCGAGTGCGTCTTCATGCCGTTTTAGAACTTTTAACGCCACACTGTAGTTATTCAGCGTAACAGCGGCGTCAGGTGCAATTTTTAGCGCCTTTTCATATAGTTCAACAGCTTCTACATATTTGTCAAAATGCAATGCAATGCCCGCCAATATGCGATACG
This sequence comes from Alphaproteobacteria bacterium 46_93_T64, assembly GCA_002163135.1. Classification (GTDB taxonomy): domain Bacteria; phylum Pseudomonadota; class Alphaproteobacteria; order Sneathiellales; family Sneathiellaceae; genus Sneathiella. The sequence goes on along the minus strand of MAAN01000040.1, from coordinate 36,713 downwards.
GATCTGCATATTTTGGATACAAAGCCAACGCCATGCGACAGCATTTTTCTGCTTCAAAATATTTTTGTGCTGCAAACGACTGATTTGCCAGCAGCATCAGTTGCTGCACCTGCTTTAATTGATCAACAGACAATCCAGTTGTCGCCGTCGTGAGGCGTAGCTTTTTGGACTCTTTCTTGAGGCGCAGTTCCTGCTTCCTTTTGAACGTACGGCTCAAGGCAAACTCCAGTTATTTTGAAAGCACAGGTTCGAGCGCATCAAGCAACGGCTTTAACAAATCCCCATAACGCTCGTGCCGCCCAACTGACGTTTTATAAATTGGCTGGCGTACCTGGCTTACGCTGGCAGTATTAACTGACCTTTTTGTTTTGTAAAAATCAAGACAAGCATCATCCCACTCGACACCAACAAAATCAATAATTCGGCGGGCCTGTGTTTCAAGATCATCGACAGTATCCTCATAATTTACCTCCAATATCTTTCCTGGCAAAATCTCGTTCCAATGCGCCATTAACTCCGCATAAGCTACATAATATTTGCCCAAACACATAAGATCTGCCGTGAAATATAAGTTCTCTTGTTCATACGGAAGTCGGAAATTTGAAAGACATGTATCAATCGGATCTCGTTTACAGTGGATTATTTTGGCTTTTGGCAGCATCATATGAATTAGCCCAATACTCAGGAAATTAAGCGGCATTTTGTCGACAATATGCTTAGACTTAGGTGAGAGTGAAGTAATTTCCTCTACTATTTTTTGACCCGTTGCCGCCAGCAGGTCATTGATTTTTTCTGCTTCAACAGGCTCTTCAGGTAATAACTCCGTATCGTTTTTCCAGAAAGGAGAAAAATTACGAGTAGAACTGGAGAAATTTAAGAGTTCCCCAGCACCAAAAATTTCAGGATGACTAGACAATACCTGTTCGGTCAATGTTGTACCCGAACGAGGCATTCCTACGATAAATATGGGCACATTGCTTGAGCTACCGTTGGTATTATTACTTACCCAGCGGCCATTTTTAGGAAAATGTTTTTTAAGTGAATTTACTACTTCAACCTCTGCATCTATATCGTATTGTCTATCTTGCCTAATTATCTTATTCGCTTCGAAGAAGTGGAAAAAACCTTTTTCAAAATCTTTTAAGTCCTCATTGTATTTCCCTAGCGCAAAATGTGCTGCTTTGATATCTAACACTCTCGTCATTTTGTTAATATCAAGTGCCAGCTTCTGATAATATTCCGAATACCTATCGCCCTCGGTAAACTTATGCTGCATCGCTAAACTTCGAAAGGGTTCGCCAAAAAGGGGATCAGATTTAATGAGCTTTTCAAAAATCAATACTGCTTCCCTTTGACGTCCAACTGTATTTAATGCATTCGCTAAATCATTCGTATTCGCAGAAGAACTTGGATTTAACCTTACACTACACTTAAGAGCTTCCACAGCTTCTTCATGCCTATTCAGATGCGTCAGCACAAATGCATAAGCTGTTTGTCGCTCATGCACATCGGGTAAAATACTTAACGATTTTTCGTAGAAAGTCGCAGCTAGTTCGTATTTGTCTTGTCTGATTGCTATTTTCCCCAACATCGTCAAAGCCGTTGTATAAATTGGGTATAAATCAATGCACTTTCGACTAAGGGCCTCAGCAAGCTCATACTTCTCTTCGTCGAAAGCTTGTTGCGCCTGGTCTTTCATTTGTAGAAGCTGATTTAATTGAAAAAGAGTTAGACCAGTTGCCTCAAGACTTAGAAGTTGTTTTGAACGGCTATTAATACGCTTTTTATTTTTTGTCACTTGTTTACGTCTAGAAGCCCGGTTCACGACTATCCCTCTTCAAAATATATAAAAGCCACATAGCGACAGCCTCTACAGCTACCCATAAGTCTTTGTTCTTGATTCACTTTTATCAGATGGGCGCTCTTAGTTCAACAATCTGCATGGCGATTTGGGCACTTATGTCCCTGTTCGTATAAAACCGGCGGGCAAGAGATTCCGAATAGAGAATTTTTTACCTACCTCACCGCCGTCGACTCTCCATAAAATTTTATACAATTCTTATCCAAATAGCCTGAAACCCCTTATTTTCTGCGGCCTACATAGTTTTGGCACACCTGTTGCAGGTACCGGTCCGAGTGAGTTTGCGATCGAATGATTGCTTGTTGGAAATGCTACAGGAGAAGAAAATGGCTTTTTCCGTAAATACAAATGTTAGTGCAATGGCGGCGCTTCGTACGCTGTCAATTACACAAAATTCGTTGAATTCGGTTCAGCGGCAAATCGAAACGGGTCTAAAAGTTGCCGAGGCAAAAGATGACCCCTCTACATTTACAATCGCGCAAGGTATGCGCGGTGATATTGGATCACTGAAAGCCATTCAAGAAGGCCTAGCCTTTGGTCAGGCAACAGTGAATATGGGTAATGCTGGTGCTTTGCAAATATCGCAAACCATCATCGACTTGAACAAGAAAGTCACCCAATCGTTTAACGACGGTTTGGATATTACGATCTTGCAAGAAGAAGCAAATGCCTTGGTCGAACAAATTACATCTGTCGTGAACACTACTATTTTTAATGGTGTGAACCTGATTGATGGCAGTGGTACAGATCTTGAAGTTCTCTCTGCGCTTGGCGGTATTACACAGACGGTTCTTTCGCAAGATGCAACGATTGCATCCCTTGGGTTATCCAACTTTGATTTGTCAGCACAGGCTGCCACATTAACTATGGATAATACATTTTCTGTAACAGAAGACGACACGATTGTCCTGACATTGGCAGGCGGCGATGTGCATACTTTCGAAATTACCGAAGATGGCAATGCCCTTACCTCCGCTGTTGATGAAGCTAATGGCATTTTTGTTCACGCTGTTACTGTAGATACAGGCACACAATCCAACGGCCAGATGATTGGCATCATAGCAACCGTTATGCGCGCTGAAGGTTTCGCAGTTAATATTACTGAAACCGGCGTAGTTGAAATCTCTCATGGTGACACTGTAACGGCGACAACAACATTGACCGGCGCGACTGCCGGTGCTGTCGCAGGTAATCCAATCGCTGTATTGGATAATGCCGAAACCTTGGTCGGACAAATTATTACGACGTTGGGTACTGCCTCAAACCGGCTGGATAGCCAGTCTGAGTTTACTCAACTTCTTGTCGATAAGTTGCAAGAAGGTCTTGGTATTCTTGTCGATGCAAACCTTGCTGAGGCAAGTGCTGAACTACAAGCGTTGCAAACAAAAGAACAACTGGGTATCCAGTCCTTGTCTATTGCCAATGCGCGTCCACAATCAATTCTCTCACTTTTCCAATAAGGTAATACTATCGTAAGGATTTTCAGCGAAGATCTAATTCGATATCCGGAATTGTAGAGTTATAGAATGTCTGTAGCAGCATACCAAAAGGCAAATCAGAATACCGAGAATCCGAAGCAAACGGAGTATCGGGCATTCGCAATCTTCACTCGAGCTTTGGAAGAAGCTGAGGCAGAAGGTCAAATTGCATTAATTAAGGCCGTAGCGGATAACCGTCAATTATGGCTTACATTACAAATTGACCTTGCATCAGAGGAGAATATGCTCCCGCTGGAATTAAAGGCCCAGCTTCTTTCCATAGCGATATGGGTAAATAAATACAGTGTTTCTGCTATGAAGGGTGAGGCCTCGCTAGACCCTCTTATTTCAGTAAACAAACAAATTATGGAAGGCCTCAGGGGGAAGCAGCAGCCGGCCCCAGAGTAACCCTCAAACAGCCCCATCCAAATATTCTTCCCTATCCCCTCCCTCCTTTCGAAGGTCAAAAGACCGCAATGCATTCAACAAATGAGTGCAGAATGCGTCTATTCTTTTTGAAAAAGAGGGTAATCCACTCTAGTCTGCTCCTATAGCAGCTCATTCTGTATGAGCATTAATCATCTATTGCTAGGATCATCATGAGCTGGGAAAAAGAAACAAACGAAATAAAGAGCATGCGCAACAAAGCCCTACAGATGGGCGGCGCAGAAGCTATAAATGCGCAGCACAATAAAGGCCGCCTTACCATCAGAGAACGGATTAACCATCTACTTGACGATGAAACATTTAGAGAACACGGAAATTTAGCTGGCGCCGGGATACGTGATGCGGACGGAAATCTGAGCGACTTTTCACCAGCCAATTATATCACCGGACTTGGGAAGATAAATAATCGTCCTGTTGCTGTCGGCGGAGAAGATTTCACGCTTAAAGGCGGATCGCCAAATGCTGTAGGACTTCGAAAAAGCGTTTATGCAGAAGAACTGGCCCTTCAATATAAAGTCCCGTTGGTTCGCATGCTGGAGGGGGGTGGCGGTAGTGTTGCTACGGGCAAAGGAAACCCCGGACTGGTCGGAAGTCCTGTATATGAAAAACCAAGATTTCAATCCATTGCAAAAATCATGTCGGTCTCCCCTGTTGCATCCGCGGCTCTCGGCCCTGTAGCTGGTTTTCCTGCGGCACGCTTTGCAGCCTCTCACTTTTCTGTAATGATAAAAGAGACGGCTCAAATCCTGATCGCTGGACCTGCAGTTGTCTCCCGCGCACTTGATACACATCTAACAAAGGAAGAGCTTGGCGGCGCCCAAATCCATGGCAAAAATGGGGTTGCGACCAACATCGCTAAAAGCGAAGAAGATGCTCTTGATCAAATTCGTACGTTCCTGAGTTTTATTCCGGGCAATGTTTGGGGCTTGCCCCCTGTGAAGAATTGCACCGATCCCGCAGATCGATGCGAAAACAAGCTTCTGTCCATTGTGCCAAAAAATCGAAGGCAGCCGTTTGATATGCGAAAGGTGATCAAATTAATTGTTGATGATCGCGATTTTTTCGAAATGAACAAATCATATGGCCCCAGCCTGATTACTGGATTTGCGCGGATAAACGGACAACCGGTTGGCGTCATCGGGAATGATTGTAAATATTACGCCGGTGCCATGGGGGCTAATGCAGCGATCAAAGTCAGAAAATTCATCGAATTATGTGACACTTTTCACATGCCTATCGTTAATTTGGTAGATGAGCCCGGTTTCATGATTGGCCCTGACGCAGAAAAGAATGGAACGATCCGTTTCGGCACCTCTGCGGTTGCAGCAGCTGTTATGTCCGTTGTTCCTTGGGCAACCATCGTTGTGAAAAAAGCATTTGGCGTGGCTGCTGCAGCCCATTTCAGTGACAATAGTTACGTGCTAGCCTGGCCAAGTGCCGAAATGGGTGCCCTTCCCGTTGAAGGCGGCGTCGCTGTAGCCTTTAGGAGGCAAATTGCCGAAGCGGACGATCCAGATGCTATGCGAAAATCCTTGGAAGAAGAACTCGCGGCGAAACAATCCCCCATGCCTCGCGGCGAAAGCTTTAGTGTCCATGATGTTATTGACCCTAGAGAAACTCGGCCACATCTGTGCCAATGGATTGATTGGATTACGCCATCACTTGAAGAGCTCAAAGGACCTGTAAGCTTCGGCTTTAGACCTTAAAAATACGAATAAGGAGCGAAACATGACAAATACTTTAAATGTAACAATTGAGAGCTGGTCTGACGGCGCTGAAATACCTGGAAAATTTGCGTTCGGAGTTCAAGCAGTTGAGGGGCATGTTGCCCTCAGCGATAACATCAACCCAAAAATCAGTTGGTCAGATGCCCCTGAAGGCACTAAATCTTATGTAATTATTTGCCATGATCCGGATGTACCGTCATCTGGCGAATACGTTAATCAAGAAGGAAAAACCGTTCCAGAAAGCTTACCCCGTGTCGATTTTTATCACTGGGTTCTTGTTGATATTGATGCGGGCCGCACCTCCATCGAAGAAGGTGAAGATTGCAATGGCATAACCGCTAGAGGGAAAGCACCAGCTGCCCACCCCCATGGTGTCACCGGCCTGAACAATTACACAGACTGGTTTGCTGGCGATGCCGACATGGGCGGTGAATATGGCGGGTATGATGGCCCCTGCCCGCCGTGGAATGATAGCATCGTGCATCACTATCACTTCACAGTGTATGCACTGGATATTGCAACCCTGAACCTTAGTGGCAGTTTTGGCGGTCCAGACGCACTGGATGCCATGGCAGGGCATATCCTCGCCAAGGGAAGTACTGTGGGAACATACAGTTTGAATCCGGAAGTCCCAGCTTAATTTGAGCAGAAAAGTAAAATATTTTATGTAGGTACGTTATTGTGTTGAGTTTAAATCGTAAAATCCACAGGGAATGATTTATCACCCATAAATACCGTGGAGATCTGCTCTGGCGAAGTTGCGATTTTTTTACCGCGTCGGAACACAGCCAGTCGAGTTGGGCGAAGGCGTAAGGCTTCAATTTCATCTCTTGCTTGCAATATAACGAGATCTGCATGACAGCCGACTTCGGTTCCGTAGCCGTCTAGGCCTAAAACTTTTGCACCATTTGAGGTTACAGCCCGGAATGCTTCCCGCATTTCGGCTTGGCCCGTCATCTGCCCAACGTGAAGACCCATTGAAGCGACTTCCAACATGTCATGACTTCCCATGGAGTACCATGGGTCCATCACGCAGTCATGCCCATACGCCACATTTAGACCAGCTTCGGCGAGCTCTTTAACTCGCGTCATTCCCCGACGTTTTGGGTAGGTATCGTGACGGGCTTGCAGTGTGATATTGATCAGCGGGTTCGCAACCACATGAAGTTCTGCTTCCATCATCAGCGGAATAAGTTTGGACACATAGTAATTATCCATGGAATGCATGGAGGTGAGATGCGAGCCTGCAACCCGTCCGTGAAGCCCAAATTCAACTGTTTTTTGCGCCAACATTTCCACATGCCGTGAAAGTGGATCATCACTTTCGTCACAATGCATATCTACCCTAAGACCCCGGTCTGCAGCCAACCGGCATAGCTCATCAATTGATGTACTGCCGTCAGCCATGCTTCGTTCAAAATGCGGTATCCCACCGACCACATGAACACCTTTATCCAATGCGCGGATCAGTTGCTCTTTTGCCTTTGGATCGCGCAGAAAACCGTCTTGAGGAAAAGCTACTAACTGTAGATCCAAATAGGGTTTTACTTCCTCCACTACTTCCAGAAGTGCATCAACGGCTAAAAGTTCCGGATCGCAAATATCCACGTGGGAGCGAATAGCCAGATTCCCTTTTGCAATGGCCCAGCGGCAAAGTTCATGTGCCCGTGTTTTTATATCCTTGGCATCCAGTAGTGGTTTCAACTCCCCCCACAAAGCAATCCCTTCCAGTAAAGTTCCGCTTTCATTAACACGGGGGCGTCCGCGTGTAAGCGTACTATCCATGTGAAAATGGCTGTCCACAAAGGGGGCCGATACTAGATATCCTGCCGCATCATATTCGTCGATAGCCTCTGCCTTCACCGAAGCCGAAACATCGACAATCTTTCCATCTTTTATGGCGATATCAGACAGCTTATCAGCACTGCCCGCCAACCTTGCACCGCGAATAATCAGATCAAGCATGTGTATTTCTCCTTAACTTCAAATCAACGCTGCCCACGTCTGAACGGAACCAGCAGTGCTTTTGGATAAGCCGCTTTTCGTGACATGATGATCAAAGCCAGAATGCTGAAAACATATGGCATCATCAGGAAAAACTGGTACGGGATAAACGATGCACTGGATTGTTGCACGCGTATTTGTATCGCATCAAAGGCTGCAAAGAGGACGGCACCCAACAAGGCTTTTCCAGGTCGCCATGAAGCAAAAATAACCAGTGCAACACATATCCAGCCCCGCCCGTTGATCATGTCAAAATAGAAGGCATCGAATACGGATATAGTAAGGAATGCACCGCCAACAGCCATAAAGGCACTGCCCACCATGACAGCGCCAGTTCGTACTTTATAAACGTCGATCCCCTGAACTTCCACTGCCATCGGGTTCTCCCCGACCATCCTGACGGCAAGCCCTACTGGTGTCCGATACAGAATATAGGCGACCACCCCCACCAAAACAAACGCGAGATAAGTTAGGGGTGACTGCGTAAAGAAGGCCTCTCCAATAACTGGAATATCTGACAGCAACGGAATAGGTAATGGCTGAAACGGAATAATTTTTGGCGGCGTTGTCACGCCCGGAAGCAACATTCTAAACGAATAATAACTAAGAGAGGTAGCAAGGAGCGTGATGCCAATTCCAGTAACATGTTGAGAAAGCCCCATATAAACCGAAAATATGCTGTGCAAATATCCAAACAACATTCCAAACAGGGCTGCGACCAGAACGGCAGTCCACAAATCACCGCCTTGATAAACCCACATCCACGCAACCATGGCACCCGTTGTCATGATGCCTTCGATCCCAAGATTTAAAATTCCCGCCCGCTCACAAATAAGTTCTCCTAAGGTCCCAAATATCAAAGGCGTGGCCATGCGAACAGTAGCTGCCCAGAAACCAACATTGAGGAACATATCAAAAAAATCCATAAGTCCTCTCCCTTAAGAAAATCGAATGCGCATGCGTGTCAGCATAACCGCCAACATCACCATAAGAAGTGAAGCTGCGGTGATCACGTCGGCGATATAGTTTGAAACATCCATCGCGCGGCTCATACTGTCAGCACCATTATAGATACCTGCAATAAACAAAGCCGCGACAATCACACCTAAGGGATTAAGTCCAGCGAGCATAGCGACTGCGATACCGGTATATCCAAATCCCGGAGAAATATCCAAAGTTAGATATTCTTTTGTGCCCGCGACTTCCGTCACACCAGCGCAGGCGGCAAGCCCACCAGAGATCAAGGCTGTACGAATGATGGTTTTGTTGATGGGAATTCCCGCAAAACTTGCAGCTTCCTGATTGAGGCCAACGGCACGAATTTCGAGCCCCCATTTGGTTTTTGTCATGACCACCCATACGGATATCGAAGCAAGAACCGCGAAAATTAATCCGCCATGAAGCCGCGTTTTTGCGACCAATTTTGGTAGTATGCCTTCATCAATAATTGGTGCCCCTTGCGGCCATCCCATCGCCATCGGATCTTTCCAAGGACCAAACAGCAAATAATTTGCAAGAAGCAGGATCACGAAGTTCAGCAACAATGTCGTCACCACTTCATCAACATTCAATCTGGTTTTAAGAAGTGCCGGGATCAGTAACAAAACCCCTCCCGCAATCGCACCAACAACAAACAGAAATGGGATCATTAAGGGGGCTGGCAGATTTATCATACCGGTACCAAAATATGTGGCCGCTAGTGCCCCCATATAAAGCTGACCCTCACCGCCGATATTCCAAAGCTTGGCTCTAAAGGCAACAGCAGCCGCAAGCCCCGTCAAGATGAGAGGAGTTGCTCTCACCAGGGTTTCAGCTATCGCAAATTTAGATCCGAATGCTCCCTTTGCCAATGCCACATAAGATTGCAAAAGCGGTGCACCTGCCCACAAAATCAAACCACTACAAAGTATCATTACAACAAAAACAGCAATAATCGGCGCGGATATAGTCATCCAAAGAGGTGTATGGGTTCTGGGTTCAAGCTGCATTATGTTTCGTCTCTTTTTGTGTTGCGAAACCTTCACCACTCATCAAAAGTCCCAGTTGTTGCTGTGTGACGCCTTCAACGGGCATCAGCTTGCTTAATTGCCCGTGATACATGACGGCGATTTGATCAGACACCGCAAGCAGCTCCTCTAGATCCTCAGAGATAAGAATAACACCGGCACCGCCTTTGCGAGCCTCAAATAACTGCTCATGCACAAATGTCGCCGCCCCCACATCAAGCCCACGCGTTGGCTGGTTGGCTAAAATAATTTCAGGATTATTTTCTAAGACACGGGCGAGAATTACCTTTTGCATGTTGCCGCCGGACAATCCTCGAACAATTGTCTCCGGACCCGCGCCACGAATATCAAATGCTTTAATCAATGCCTTTGCATGATCCGAAACATTTTTTCTTTGCAGCCAGCCGAGTTTAGAAAAACGTGGCGTCATGTAACTTTCCAAGATCATATTTTCTTCAACAGAAAAATCCCCGACCACACCCTGCACATGGCGATCTTCAGGCACTCTGCCAATTCCGCTTTCAACCATTTTTTGAGGTTCAAACACACTCACTATTTCTCCGGAGAGACTGACTGAACCACTTGTAGGTTTGCACATACCACTTATTAAGTCTGAGAAAGGTTTTTGCCCATTACCTGAGACACCAGCTATCCCAATAATCTGATGTTGATTTAAATTAAACGATACGCTTTTAAGAATTTTCTGTCCGGCCGCATCCTGCACAGAAACCGTATCGAGGCAAAGCAACTCAGCCCCTTTTTCCATAACTTGGCGTTCGGGTTGGGGAACTGCTTCGCCTACCATTTTTTCAGCAATAATCTCGCGTGAGGCCTCGGCAATGGGAAAATTTGCAACTAGCTTGCCGTGGCGCAATACCACGATGTCATCGGCAATCGCCATGACCTCTCCCAGTTTATGGGAGATGAATATAACAGACAAACCACGAGCCAACATATCGCGCAAAGTATCAAAAAGTTGATCACTTTCTTGCGGCGTAAGAACGGCCGTGGGCTCATCCAGAATTAGAATTTTTGCGCCTCGGTACAAAGCTTTCAGGATTTCAACCCGTTGTTTCTCGCCAACCGTCAACGATTTAATATCAGCATCAGGATCAACATGCAGACCAAACTCTTCCGAGAGTTCTCTAAGCCTTCTTCGGCCCGCACTTTTGTCCTGTTTCCACTTCCAGAGAGGTTCAGTCCCAAGGATCACATTCTCAAGTACAGTCAGGTTATCAGCTAGCGTGAAATGCTGATGCACCATTCCAACACCAAGTGCTATGGCTTCAGCCGGGTTTGAGGCGCTCAATCTGTTCCCAAAAATTTCAATGTATCCATCATCCGCCGAGTAATGGCCAAAGATGATATTCATCAATGTGGTTTTCCCAGCTCCATTTTCACCCAACAAAGAAAGGACTTTTCCTTTTTTCAGAGAGAAACTGATAGCGTCATTAGCGATAAGATCGCCAAATGTTTTGGTAATATTCTGAACACGCAGAACTGTGTCTGTATCTGCCAACCAACTATCCCCCGCATTATAAAAAAAGGGTGAGCGCTAACGCTCACCCTAGATAGGCTCAATCCTTAAAACGTGGATTTTGGCTCATTGTCATTGATTTCAACTGTATGCTTACCCGCTTTAATTTGGGCAGTAAGATCAGCGACTTTCGCTTTAGTAGCATCAGAGATTTTACCATCAAATTCATAGAACGAAGAAAGGGATGCGCCACCTTTTTGCATCATTGTCCACTCTTTGTAATTCTCAGCCTTGAACGTACCAGCATTAACCTGATTAATGGCGTAATCAATGGCATTTTCCATGTGCCACAACGCAGAAGCCACAACAACATCTTTGCCGTTTTCTTCTTTGTTCATGTCGTTCACATTGCCAAATGCCAAAATGCCTTTTTCACGTGCGGCATCCACAACACCAGCGCGTTCTGCATAAAGAACATCAACACCGGTTTCCACTTGGGCAAACGCAAATTCTTTTGCTTTTGGAGGGTCATACCAAGAGCCAATAAAGGACACCTTGAATTCAACATCAGGGTTCACTGATTTCGCGCCAGCCATAAATGCATGGAAAAGACGGTTCACTTCACCGATTGGATAACCACCGATCATGCCAATTTTATTGGTTTTCGTCATGGAGCCTGCAATGACACCCATTAGGTAGCACGGCTCATGAATGAAGTTATCAAATACAGAGAAATTTTTACCGTATTTATCACCCGGATCACCCATCAAGAACGCAACTTCTGGATAATCATCTGCCACTTTGCGTGCTTCACGGCTAATGCCAAACGCTTCACCAACGATCAACTTCGCGCCGCCTTCAGCATATTCACGCATAACCCGAACGTAATCGGTGTTCGCTGTTTTTTCAGAGAAAACATAGTCAATTTTCCCTGCTTTTTCAGCCTTCACCAAAGCCCGGTGTAGCGTTCCCGCCCATTTTTGCTGAACTGGAACAGTATAAATACCTGCTACTTTCAGTTTTTCGGCCTGAGCCGCGGTGACGCTAGCCAACATTGCCATACCAATGACAATTGCCGACAAGAATTTTCTCATCCCCATATTCGTACTCCCGTAAATGTTTAAAGTTTCATCTTCAAACAGGTTGATGGTTCATACTCGTTTATAAATTCAATTATTTGACTTCAGATTTTGTGCCCGCGAAGGCACCCATCTAATTTTTATCAAAACCATAGCGAGACACTAACCGTTTGGTCAAGTTTTCTAAGATCTTTGATTGTGTACAAACAAAGATCTCGCCCAAATAACAGGCGGAAAATTACTGTTCAATAATCCACGTTTCTTTCTCTGCCGCTGTGCGCCATACGACGAAATCAGGAAGATCCCATACGGCTTGCATGTAAGCGCCGCAAACTTCATCTACTGGGTACCCTTTACTTTTAAGTCGGACAACAACTGGTGCAAAGGCAACATCCGCCATAGAAAGAGCACCGAACAAGAAAGGACCTGTCGAACCATATTGCTGACGGCATTCTTTCCAGATACTTGTTATTCTATTGATGTCAGCTTCCACATCATCAGGAAGCGGAACATAGCTGTCGTTACGTGACAGGTTCATTGGAACGGCGCCGCGCAAGGCTTCAAAGCCTGCATGCATCTCAGCCGCAATTGATCTGGCATGAGCCCTAGCGTATTTGTCTTCGGGCCAAAGCGGGCCGTTTTCTGAAATATCTGCTGCATACTCCATCAAGGACATCGTATCCCATATAGCGTGTCCATCCTGCAGCAACAGCGGGACACGTGCCGGAGCATTCGGCGCCAATTTTTTTATCTGTGCATGCGTATCTTCTTGAAACAATGGGATAACCGTTTCATCAAAGTCCAAACCTGCAAGTTTCAATGCCAAATATCCACGAAGGGACCAAGATGAATACCGCTTGTTTCCAAGAACAAGAAGAGGACGTGTCATTATTAATTTCTTTCCATCAAAAACAATCGGATACCAAGACCAACAAACAAAACACCGGAAACCCGTGCAATCCATTTTGACGCTTTTGGACTCTGCAAAAACAAACGCCCTGCACCCCCTGCAAACATACCAACAAGGCCATTAATTACAGCCCCACTTATGCCGACAAAACAGCCTAGCAAGAATATTTGCATGCCAATATTGCCCGCTTCCGGGCTTACAAATTGCGGCAGAAGCGCGATAAAAAACAAGGCAACCTTCGGATTGAGAATATTAGTCAGCATTCCGCGAAGATAAAGCTGCCTATAGGAAACCTGCGGCACCGTATTCCCAAAAACAGGCCCGTCATTTCCTCTAAAATTCTTAACACCAATCCAGATGAGATAAAGTGCTCCGCCAATACGAAGGACATCAAATGCAAGGTCTGACGCGGCTATAAGTGCAGAAACTCCGATTGCCGCCATACCGGCGTGGAACAATGCTCCGCACCCTATCCCAAGTGCAGATACGACACCTGCGGCTGATCCCCGCTGAACACCATTGGCAGCAGCAAAGATCATGTCGGGACCTGGCGTCACGTTAAGAATGAGTGTTGCGATAAGAAACACCCCAAGCTGAGCAAATTCCATTTACTGTAAACCTTCAATCTTGATTACTGGCGACGTCCGACGAAAATCACAACCCAACCTAACACAAAACAAAACCCAGCAAGAAGCATCAATGGAATATTCATCCCCTCCACATTCCTGCGAAGAGACACCGTAATACCCTTGATATCCGCACGCTTTGGATTTACGTGCCAATCAATAACATACGGGCCTTGTATGGGAACATCGAAAGTTCCAATTATGTGATTTTGGCTCTCTCTCCTAAAATCAGGCCCTTGATCTTCTTTTTTCTCAGAATGAGTTCTCGTAAAAGATAAAAGCTTATCACCCAAACGATCTGTTACATTGACCTCATATTTATGCGCATTACTTATAGCATCACGTACCTGCATTTCCATTTTTACAGCTAAGAATACCCTTACGGGTGACATCCCTGGGTTCAATGCAATTGGGGCCAATGTTCCAGAACGGCCCGTTACCGGAACAGAAAGAACTTCTTCCCCACTTGTAGAATATGCGTGCATTGTCCAACCAAACAGGCCGATTGATCCAACAAACAGTGCGATCGCCAAGAATTTCTGCATCTTTCACCTTTGTTGCTGAAAATCAATAAATCAAAATTCAATTATACTTCAATAATTCGAACCATATATATTTTTATAATTCGGGCAATCTCGATTAGGTACACAAGTCGGGTTTCTACTGAGCAGCGCGTTATTGGCCCAAAAAAAGTTCAAAGTGAACTATTTTCATGTTTTCAAAAAACCCCGTTTATGTAATGCTAATAATCATCGACACGTCAACGGCACAGGAAACCATCGAGGGGTTTCTTGAATAATAAAAAAAGATGGATGGGAATGACTAAATACAAATACATAACTGCCTGCGTACTCGTATTAATACTCGGTCTTTTGATTGGCTATAAATCCGTTGACCCTGCCCTTTCTTTTTTACAAGCGCGCGGAGGTAGCGGCGGGGATGTCGCGGTGCAGAACGGTCCATGGAAAACGTTTAAGGGCCTCGGCACACCTGACCTCAACCCCGTGGTTAAAGCGATTGTTGCACAAATTGGTCTGGGAGCCCTTACCGCAGAAGAAGCCATCTACTGGATCGCTGAGAAAGATGAGAACAGCGCACGCTTGAACGGAAAGTCTCGTTATACCCTAAAATTTAACGGTGAACAACTGCATCAGGATGGTGGATTCTGGAGCCTTTCCGTTTATGGCCCTGACCACTACTTTGTGCCTAATTCCGCTGGCGTAAACTCATTAGGGCTCCGTGACGACCTGCTCATAAACCCAGACGGCAGCTTCGAAATTACGGTATCTTCGAGTAATCCAGGCAACGAGACAAATTGGCTTCCAGCCCCCGAAAGCGGACCTTTCTCGCTGACGCTTAGATATTATGTCCCCATCACTACAATGATTAGTAGGCCTGGAGATACCTCCCTACCCACAATTTCGACAACACAAAATGTGGAGGGATAAAACATGACATTAAAAACATTATTCAAAGCCCTCTTCTTGTTTCTAGTTCTCGTGGTTGGCCTGATTGCGGGTTTGAGTATTGGAATAAAAACTTATCCAAATGAAGTTTTTGAAAAAACGGCCAATGGTAGCTATCAATCCATGAACGGTTGGGCAAAATGGTTGCACTTACGAAAAGTCGTCGGCGCCGATTACAGAGAGATTGTCAGACCCAATCAGGACACTATTTACTCATCCGCGTTTGTTGATTTAAGCGAAGGGCCCTACCTTCTTAGGATACCCCCGATTGACGGGTATTACAGCTTTACAGTTTATGGCGACAATACAGATGTAATTGGATCCGTGACCAGCCGAACACACGGAACTGGAAAGCCACAGTCTCTGCTAATTGCTTCACCTTCTGAATCGCTCGATGCAAGTGACATCCAAACACTAAGGACTAGTTCTGATAAAGTTTGGATCCTTGGTCGTTTCTGGATTGAAAAAGATAGTGATTATCCTGTCTTCCATCAAATACAGGATGCACTGGATTTGGCACCCTACAGTCAATAATTATTGTCGATTAAGAAAGATCATAATGAAAATAATTATAAGCATATTCTCAATCATATCCGTAGGGTTTTTGGCGTCTTGTGATGATACGCCCAAACAGGCAGCTCCAGTTCAGGTAGATGCAAATGCCGAACTTAATGCCCACACGGACGAGTTTAGAAAAGAAATAATTAAAGTTACAGATGGTGTGTATGTCGCCGTTGGATATGGCCTAGCCAATTCTATTTTGCTCGAAGGTGAGGACGGTGTTGTAATTGTCGACACTATGGAAAGCAATGAGACCGCCCGCGAAGTAAAAGCCGAATTTACCAAACTTACGCAAAAACCGATTAAGGCACTTATTTACACCCACAATCATGCTGACCACATATTCGGCTCGGGTGTTTTTGCAGAAGGTGGCAATCCCAAAGTCTTCGCCCATGACAGTACTGATTTCTATATTGACCGCGTTGTAAATGTTATCCGGCCCGCAATTTACACACGGGCAATGCGGCAATTTGGTAACTATCTGCCAGCTGGCGGACGTATTAACGACGGAATTGGTCCGTTTCTAGCTTCTGTCGATAAGCCTGATGCAATTAGTCTAATGCGACCGACAGACACCTTCAAATCGGAACTAAAAACAGAGATCGCTGGCATTAAAATTGAATTGATCCACGCGCCCGGCGAAACCGCAGACCAACTTTTCGTCTGGTTACCAGAAAAGAAAGTTCTGTTACCCGGAGATAATTTTTATAAAGCGTTCCCTAATCTCTACGCCATTCGCGGCACATCCTATCGTGATGTTTTACAATGGGCGAAAAGTATCGATTTGATGCGGGAGTTAAAACCGGAATTTTTAGTCCCAAGTCACACACGTCCTCTCTCTGGCGCAGAGACAATAAACGGTATTCTCACGGATTATAGAGACGCCATCCAATTCGTTCATGATCAAACTGTTCGCGGCATTAATCTGGATCTTGGTCCAGATGAGATTGTAGAACGGGTTAAGCTTCCGGAACATTTGGCTAAAAGCCCATACCTTAAAGAGTTTTATGGCATGGTTGATTGGTCAGTGCGTTCCGTCTTTTCAGGTTATTTAGGGTGGTTCAGTGGAAATGCCGCAGAGCTTCATCCGTTAAGTAAGCCTGAGCGAGCAAAACGGATGGCCACATTGGCATCAAGCGGGACACCTCTACTCATCGCAACTCAAAAATCGTTGGAAGAAAAAGACTTCCAATGGGCCGCCGAACTTGCGGATCACTTGATTCTTGTAAATGAAGATGTAACGCAAGCAAAATTGCTTAAAGCGGCGGCTTTAAAAGCTCTAGCCGAAACCCAAATAAGTGCAAATGGCCGAAACTATTACCTTACCCGCGCTTACGAGCTGGATGGTACAACGTCGATACCAGCGATCAACCCCAACAATAACCCCGTAGATATTGTCCACAGCTTCCCTATGGAAAATATCATGGCAGCGCTGCCGGTAAACTTACGCGCCGAAGAAGCACTCGATGAAAACATAATCGTCGCATTCAATTTTCCTGACATCAGTGAAAATTACTTCATCCACCTGCGGCGTGGCGTTGCGGAAGTTCAAAAACGCAATGCAGAGAAAGCTGACATCACAGTGACTGTGAATTCTCAGATATGGAAAGAGGTGTTGGCCCAAATGCGAAATCCCGCAACAGCCTATGCAAGCGGAGAGATCGAAGTTGACGGCAGCTTGATAGATCTGGTTTCTTTCTTGAAGTTATTCCAGCCGGAATAATAGTAAAAACGATTCGAATACTCTGAAATCGAGCTGCGCATTATATAATTTAAATATAATTAACGTACTAATGTTTCAATTTGACACCAACACTCGGAATAAATGCTCACGTTGCATAACATATTTCGAATGTTGGTGTTCAATCCCGGCGAATTCCACCAAAAAAAATCGAAAGAGCCCTCCAAGAACAAGTTTAGTCTTGACTTCCCTGAGGGTAAATTTGTTCTATATAGGTCAGTAAACCACTGACAATAGTGGAATAATTATGAGGTTCTCTTCTGGTCGGCAGACATTGTATTTGCGGAACCAAAGAACAAAGACCCAAAACTATTTGATATTCCAACTTGCAGGGAGGCAAGAATGAGGAAATTTATTACGGTTGCTGCAGCAGCAGCAATGTGTATCGGCTTATCCACAACTCTACATGCGAAAACGCTAAAATTAGCGTATGACGCAGATCCAGTGTCTTTGGACCCACATGAGCAACTCTCTGGTGGCACCCTTCAGTTTTCGCATATGGTTTTTGATCCGCTCGTTCGCTGGACAAAAGATCTCGGTTTTGAAGGCCGCCTCGCTGAAAGCTGGACGCGCGTAGATGATAAAACCATGCGTTTCAACCTTCGCGAAGGCGTTAAATTCCATTCCGGAAACCCAATGACTTCTTTGGACTTGGTTTGGACATTTGATCGTTTGAAGAAAAGTCCCGATTTCAAAGGACTTTTTGCACCATTTGAAGCTATGCGAGTTGTAGATCGAAATACAGTCGATCTTGTAACAACCGAGCCTTACCCACTAGTCTTGCACCAAGCAACCTACATCTTCGCTATGGACAGCCAATACTACACAGGGTTTGACGCACATAATAAATCGAAGTCAGCTATCGTGAAACATGGCGATGCTTTTGCATCGACAAATGCTTCTGGTACCGGTCCATATACAATTGCTTCACGCGAGCAGGGCGTTAAAGTTGTCTTTAAGCGGAACGCAAGCTACTGGGATACTAAGTCTCCCGGCAATGTAACTGAGATTGTTCTGACACCAATTAAAGAAGGTCCAACACGTGTGGCAGCCCTTCTTTCCGGTGACGTGGACTTCATTGCTCCTGTCCCACCAAATGACATGCCACGGATCAAGAAGAACGCTGGTACCAAACTGGTAACTATGGGAGGAACTCGCATTATTACGTTCCAACTTAATCAGGACCGCGTAGAACAATTTAAAGATAAACGCGTTCGTCAGGCCATTGTTCATGCCATTAACAATAAAGGCATTGTTAAGAAAATCATGAAGGGCTTTGCGACAGCGGCAGGTCAACAAGGGCCAAAAGGGTATGCAGGTTACATGGATAACCTTGCGCCTCGCTATGACTTGAAAAAAGCAAAGCAATTGATGAAAGATGCAGGCGTTGAAAAAGGCTTCTCAGTTACAATGATGGCGCCAAATAATCGCTATGTGAATGATGCAAAAATTGCAGAGGCCGTTGCCAGCATGCTTTCAAAAATCAACATCAAAGTTGATTTGAAAACCATGCCAAAAGCACAATACTGGCCAGCATTTGATGAACGCGCTGCGGACATTATGATGATCGGCTGGCATTCAGACACTGAAGATTCCGCTAACTTCTCTGAATTCCTCACAATGACACCAAATACTGAAACTGGTTATGGTCAGTATAACAGCGGGAATTACGGGAATGCGAAAGTTGATGGCTTGATATTGAAAAGCCAAAGCATGACTGACCCTGCAGCGCGTTCAAAAACGCTTCAGGAAGTTGAACAAATTCTCTATGACGATGCCGCATTTGTTCCGCTTCATTGGCAAAACCTTGCTTGGGCTGCTCGTAAAGGAGTTGGCGTTGAGGCAGTTGTCAACGTTATGAACTTCCCATATCTGGGCGATCTAGTAGTTAAGTAAACCAAAAATATTTGGGATCGGCACCTTTTCGAAGGTGCCGATTTTTATAGGGAATTTCATTTTGGATTATTTATACTTTGCCATCAGACGCTTGCTTCAAGCTGTGTTGGTGATGTTTGTGATCAGCCTCATTGGCTTTTCAATTCAGGATAACTTAGGAGACCCACTTCGTGAACTGGTGGGGCAATCAGTCTCTGAAAGTGAACGAGACGCCCTTCGGGATCGTATGGGCCTTAACGATCCATTTCTCACCCAATACGGCCGTTTTATGTATAAGGCTGTTCAAGGCGATCTGGGAAATTCCTATTTCTTTAAAAAGCCGGCGTTAGAAGTTATCGCTGCAAAATTTCCGGCCACACTGGAACTGGTCATCGGGGCATCATTACTAATTATATTTTTCGCCATTCCCCTTGGCGTATATTGTGCCATAAACCCCAAAGGCTGGTTCTCAAAATTTATTATGGGCTTCAGTATAGTGGGCATTTCTGTGCCCGTATTCCTGACCGCAATTTTTTCAATTTACGTATTTTCCGTAGAGCTGGGTTGGATGCCTTCTTTTGGTCGTGGGGAAACATCCGGTATCCTTGGTTGGCAGTCCGGCTTTTTGACCGTTGACGGCTTGGTCCATCTGGTTCTACCCAGTATTTCACTTGCGTCCATTATGATGCCACTTTTCATTCGGCTTATCCGCTCAGAAATGATGGAGATCCTTCAGCTAGATTACATCCGTTTTGCCTGGGCAAAAGGCCTAATGCCGGCACGCGTTTGGTTCCTGCATGCATTTAAGAATACATTGCTCCCGGTGATTACTGTAGGTGGCGTTCAGATAGGAACGATGCTCGCCTACACCATCTTGACTGAAAGTGTTTTTCAATGGCCTGGAATGGGATTCCTGTTTCTAGAAGCGGTAAACCGAGTAGATACCCCGCTGATTATCGCCTACATAATAGTCGTTGGTTTGATCTTTGTTGTAACCAATACAGTGGTTGACCTTGTTTACACTTGGGTCAACCCCACGGTCAAACTTGTGGGGTCAAAGTAATGAGTAAACTTCGGATTTTTCTCGGTTCTGATTTTGTCTACCGATTTAAAAAAGACAAAGTCGCCGTCGTAAGTTTCAGTATTGTTATTTTACTTGTCCTCAGTGCCGTTTTCGCCCCGGCAATTGCCCCTTACGATCCCTATGATCTAAAGTCGATAGATATTATGGACAGTGAGCTTCCGCCATCTTGGAATGAGGAAGAAGGAGACGATAGATTTTTCCTTGGAACTGATCCTCAAGGGCGAGATATGCTCAGTACTATTTTGTACGGTATGCGCATCTCACTCCTTATCGGTTTCTTTGCTGTTATTCTACAATTGTTCATCGGGGTCTCTATTGGATTGATCTCTGGATATGTTGGCGGTCGTGTTGACGCTTTTTTCATGCGCCTTGCTGATATCCAACTCTCCCTATCCACCTTAATGGTGGCGATTATTGCGCTGGCAGTTTTTCAAGCTTCTTTTGGTTCCGAACTCTACAGTGAATTAGCCATCTTCATGCTAATTCTTGTTATAGGCATCGCTGAATGGCCGCAGTATGCGAGAACAGTGAGAGCCTCTGTGCTTGCAGAAAAGCATAAAGAATATGTAGATGCTGCGCGAGTAATTGGTATGAGCCAAAAGCGTATTATGCTTCGCCATATTTTACCAAATACGCTGTCTCCGGTTTTGGTGATCTCAACTATACAAGTGGCAAATGCCATCATTTCTGAAGCCGCGCTTTCTTTCCTTGGCCTTGGCATGCCTGTCAACAAACCTTCCCTCGGCTCCCTTATTTCAAGTGGGTTTGAGTTTATATTTAGTGGTTCATGGTGGATCACAGTTATTCCAAGTCTCGTCCTTATTGCTTTGATCCTCAGCATTAATCTGCTGGGTGACTGGCTTCGCGATGCATTGAACCCAAAACTGTATAAGGACTAGTCATGGCGTTGTTAGAAGTAAACAAATTGGAAGTCCAATTTCCGCTAGGCCGGAAAACTCTGCAAGCCATCCATGGTATAAGTTTCGCACTCGAAGAAGGGGAGCGTCTCGGTATCGTCGGAGAAAGTGGCGCGGGTAAATCTGTAGCCGCATTTTCAATCCTTAATCTTTTAAGCAAACCTGGTCGGATCTCCGCAGGTGAGGTGGTATTTGAAGGCCAAGTTATTAGCGAGTTCAGCCGGGCACAAATGCGACACATCCGCGGCAATCGTATCAGCATGATATTTCAGGACCCAATGATGACCCTTAACCCGGTGCTCACAATTGGAACTCAAATGTCAGAATGCCTAAAAACCCACCGGAATATTTCGAATAGCGAGGCACGGGAGATTTCAATATCCAAACTCCGCGATGTCATGATCCCTTCTCCTGAAAACAGAATGGATAGTTATCCGCATGAGCTGTCTGGCGGCATGAGGCAACGCGTGGTGATTGCAATTGCATTGCTGTCTGATCCCTCCATCATAATAGCGGACGAACCTACAACAGCGCTTGATGTCACTATCCAAGCTGAAATTATGGCTCTAATGCTGGAGCTTTGTAAAAATAACAATGTGGGATTGGTCCTCATTACACATGATCTTGCTGTTGTCAGTCAGGTTACCGAACGGATTATCGTCATGTATGCAGGCCGAATAGTGGAAGAAGGCCTGACACATGACGTGATTACCAACCCCAAACACCCGTATACCCGGGGCCTGATAAAAGCACTGCCGCAGGAAAATCTACCCGGCACTCGACTGAACCAGATCCGTGGCTCCATGCCGGCACTGGATGCTATCCCAGCGGGATGTTCTTTTAATCCTAGATGTGATTTCGCTGATGGGGAGTGTCATAAAGATGTTCCAGCCTTGGTTGGTTCAGAAACTCATCGTGCAGCTTGCGTTCATATTGATCGTATTCCGGCGTTTCAAAATGCGGGAGATGCAAAATGATTCTTGTTTCAAAAACGCCCTTAGTTGAAATTGAAAATATCGAAATGCGCTTTGGCGGCGGAGGTGGTTTCTTATCTTCAGCTCAACCCGTTGTAAAAGCCCTGAACGGCGTATCTATTAATATAAATAAAGGTGACGCCTTCTGCCTTGTCGGAGAAAGCGGTTGCGGAAAATCTACGCTTGCCAGAACAGTGATCGGCCTAAATCCACCAAGTGCTGGTCAGATCAAATACAATGGACAGAGAATTGATGGTCTAAAAACAAAGGAACGCCAGCCTTTCACCAAAAAAATGCAGATGATTTTCCAAAATCCGTATGCATCTCTGAACCCCAGAATGACCGTATACCAAACACTGGAAGAGCCTCTTCGAATTCATCACCCCAATATGAACCGAACTGAGATCCGAGCCAAAGTTGAGGACGTAATGCTCTCCGTCGGGAATGACCCGACATGGGGGGAGAGATACCCGCACGAATTTTCTGGAGGACAAAGGCAGCGGATCAGTATCGCAAGGGCCTTGATGCTCGACCCCGAATTTATTGTCGCGGATGAGCCTATTTCTGCACTCGACGTCTCCATTCAGGCGCAGGTCCTAAACGTTATGATGGATGCCCAGAAAGACCGGGACCTGACGTATCTTTTCATCACACATGATCTCTCAGTGGTGGAGCATTTTGGAAGCCGCGTTGCCGTCATGTATCTTGGGACAGTTTGCGAGCTTGCAGATACGAATGACCTGTTTGCAACACCGCGCCATCCCTACACACAAGCTCTCTTAAGTGCGATCCCCAAAATCGATGGTTCAGGTGTTGGTCACGTTAAAATGACAGGCGAAGTTCCAACAGCGATGGACCTGCCAAGCGGCTGCGTTTTCCATCCACGTTGCCCGTATGCAAATGACCGGTGCCGCAAGGAAGTTCCAGTGTTGCAGGATAATGGTGACACAAAAACAGCGTGTTTTGCTGTTGAAGAAGGACGGATGTAGACTTCACATTCTGATTGAAAAATCAATGGGGGACCGTATTATGATCGTCCACCTGCCGATACCCCCAACATTCAATCGGACAAATACCATGAAAATAGATAACTTGCCTTTTGGCACGACAGACTGGTCCAGTGTAGAGCGAACTGAACATACCGGTGATACTGGCGCCGCCTATTGGCAAACCCAGAATTTCGGAACAATGCGCGTGCGAATGGTAGAATACACGCCAAATTATCTTGCCGATCACTGGTGCAGCAAAGGGCATATTTTGCTTTGCCTCGAAGGTGAGTTGGTAACCGAACTTGAGGATGGACGTGTTTTTACCCTGAAGCCCGGTGAGAGTTATCAAGTCGCGGATAACGCTGAAGCTCACCGATCCTCAACAAAAATTGGGGCAAAACTGTTTGTCGTTGATTAGGTCAACCCCTGCACGTCGGAGAAGATGTGTTTATGATGGCAAAAGCTGTCGCGAGCTAGGTTCCAATTATTGAAAAGCTCTATGCGAAGAAGACAGGGATAGAAAATCTTGTTTTCTTTGCTGCCTTATAACACACGTTTACGCCGCCAACCGATAAAACCTAAAAGACCCAATGCAGTACCGTACAAAGGGAGAGCTGCAGGAAGCGGAACCGCAGTAACTGTTGTCCATTTGGCATATACTGTGTTGGCGCGTCCAAGGGTAGTATCCCAAATACCATAAGTCGCACTGTCGATAAGATCCAATGTTGTAGAACTATTATGGGCAGCACTCACCCTTACCTGATTGGGAGACAAAAAATAATAAGGAGTCAAAATTTGCCCAAATGATGTTGAACTTATCCCATGCGTGTTTTCAGGGTTCGCATCAAAATCAATACTTGTCGCGCCATGGGTGACAAACACCTGATCGATCAAAGCCTCGGAAGCAATATCTGCAGTACCCTTTGTAGTGAACGCAAAATCCTCTGCTGCGTCGCAACGCCCGAAAAGAGCGCCACAGGAGCCTTCTAAGAATTGAACATCATAGAATTCACCGCCAACATTGACATTCAGGGCGCCATATAAAATACCGCTTCTGACATCAAGTGTCGCCGCACTGACTGTTTTATTTACCGCAGCGACGACAACAACCATCGCCAAGAGTGAAACAACACAAGACTTTAGAATACTCACTTTACGACTCTCCCAGACTTCGCCTTACAATCATTTCCCAATAGGTACAAACCATTACCCATAACAACAAGTGAATATTTACTTGTTATAGTGGTGAATTCCTCAACAACATGGCAGATCAAGCGTTAATAACTAGATAATACGCCTTATAATCCTCTTCCGACGCCAGTTACTTGCGTTTTCTGGCCATGCCTCCACCGTAACAGTCCAATGAAACCGCACAGACAAACACCCCTTACTAATCAGTAAGCTATTGATATCATTGAGATGAAAATGGTGCCGCCGGAGAGAATTGAACTCTCGGCCTCTCCCTTACCAAGGGAGTGCTCTACCACTGAGCTACGGCGGCGCGGCGCTTTTTGAGCGCTGAATTTGTGCTAGGGGGTATATAAGAGCGGAAGCATTTCTGCAATGAGAAAATTGAGTTTTTTGTTCTTCCCGCGGATAGATACTGTTACAGATGCTAGAAATGATGAGTGGATGGTTATCTAATGACAGACCCTAAACAAGAAAAACTGGATCCAAAGCAACAAAAAGAGGTCAACAAAAAAGACCGCCTTGCCAAAGCACTGCGTGAAAATTTGCGTAAACGAAAAGGATTGCAACGTGGCCGCGGCGAGGTTGCGCCCGATGCAATCAAGAACAAAAACCGCATGACTGACTAATTGCCACAGCACTCCCGCCCTTTTGCCCTTGGCGCATTATTAAGTTGTCTATAAGATAGCGCAAATTTTTATGCGAGCTTAACGGAGAAATGACATATGACCATTCTGTCTGATAAATGGATCAGGTCAGCGGCCCAAGAACACAACATAATTGAGCCGTTTGTGGAGAGCCAGAAACGCGAAGGCATGATCTCTTATGGATTGTCATCTTACGGTTATGACGCCCGGGTCTCTGATGAATTCAAGATTTTCACCAATATTGATTCGGCAACCGTAGATCCCAAAGCCTTCTCCAATGACAGTTTTGTAGATCGTAAAACAGATGTCTGCGTTATTCCGCCAAATTCTTTTGTCTTGGCACGTACCGTCGAATATTTCAGAATTCCGCGAGATGTCTTGGTCATATGTCTGGGCAAATCCACTTATGCACGGTGTGGCATTATTGTGAATGTAACCCCGCTAGAGCCTGAGTGGGAAGGCCACGTGACTTTGGAGTTTTCAAACACAACGCCACTTCCGGCCAAAATCTACGCTAATGAAGGCGCTTGCCAGTTCCTATTCCTCAAGGGGAATGAGCCATGCGAAGTGTCCTATAAAGACCGCGCCGGCAAGTATATGGGCCAAGAGGGTGTTACACTCCCACGCCTATAGACCGCCATACGCTGGCCTTATTTTCCCAGCATACATTTGATTGATAGAGGCGGCCTTTCACTGGATGGCCCCTCTTTTGTTTTTATTAGTTTATTTAATTTTGCCAAACGGCAGATCATGGATCAGAACATCAATGGATAGCATTCGCATTCGCGGCGGAAAGCCACTTTACGGAAAGATTGAAATTAGCGGCGCAAAAAATGCGGCTCTACCGTTAATGGTTGCCTGCCTTTTGACAGACGAAACTGTAACTTTAAGAAATCTGCCGCATGTGGCGGATATTTCCACCTTGATCAATCTGCTCTGCCAGCATGGCGTATCTGCTCACCTAAATGGCCACGGCGATGGAAACTCTAACGGCCGTTCGATCTCACTGACAGCAAAAGAAATCACCAGTACAGAAGCGCCGTATGACATCGTTCGTAAAATGCGCGCTGGCGCCCTTGTATTGGGGCCCCTTCTGGCGCGCATTGGAAAAGCGAAAGTCTCTCTGCCCGGCGGTTGCGCGATCGGCACGCGACCGATGAATTTGCATCTGGATGGCTTGGAAGCCATGGGCGCTACGATTGAAATCGAAGCAGGTTACATGGTTGCCGAGGCACCGAATGGTCTCAAAGGCGCGGAAATTCGCTTTGACAATGTGTCTGTGGGTGCAACTGAAGATTTGCTAATGGCAGCAGTGCTAGCTGACGGTGTAACAGTTCTTGATAACGCAGCACGCGAGCCGGAAATTACGGATCTTGTCCTACTTCTAAAAGCCATGGGTGCTGAAATCGAAGGTACAGGCACGGAGCGACTGGTTATTACTGGCAAGCCAAAGCTTCACGGTGCGGAATATAGTGTCATGCCAGATCGCATTGAAACTGGCACGTACGCGATTGCTGCGGCAATTGCCGGCGGCCGCATTGAACTCACGAATACACGCGCCGACCTGGTGACCTCGGTTATTGAAGTTATTGAAGCCGCTGGCGTAGACGTTGAAATAACGGATGACGGCCTCATTGTAGAGCGCGATCCAGCAAAACCAATTTCAGGCGTAGATGTTCTAACCCATCCCTATCCGGGCTATCCGACAGATATGCAGGCACAAATAATGGCCTTGATGACTGTTTCCAGTGGTGCCTCAATGATTACAGAAACGATTTTTGAAAACCGCTTCATGCACGTCCCTGAACTTGTTCGCCTTGGCGCAAATATTAACGTACATGGCAGATCCGCAATGGTACGCGGCGTCAAACAGCTAGTGGGCGCGCCTGTTATGGCAACTGACTTGCGAGCTTCTGTGTCCCTTGTACTTGCGGGCTTGGCAGCGAGCGGAGAAACGGTTATCAATCGAGTATATCATTTGGACCGCGGATACGAGCGACTTGAAGAAAAACTGGCAGCTTGCGGAGCGGATGTAGAACGCATTCAAGGCGAGTAACTAGAAACAAAGTAGACTGGATAGTGCAGTGGATGAGGGTTTAAAACTAAGTGCCTTGGCAGCAGAAGATATGGACATTCTTTCGGCTGCTTGCGTTGGCGCCATAACAAGCCCCGGAGAAATGAGTTATTCCTCCGTATCCCGTCAATTTACGTTTACTGCGTCGCGGCTTATGTGGGAAAAACAGGCTGGGAACAGCTCTGGGGCAAATCGCATTCGGAGCGGTTTGTTTTTCGGAGACGTTTTATCCGTCAAATCCATGGGATTCCCACAATCAGCGTCGACAACTGCGATTGAATTATTGTCTATGACAACG
Organism: Alphaproteobacteria bacterium 46_93_T64; assembly: GCA_002163135.1. Lineage (GTDB taxonomy): Bacteria > Pseudomonadota > Alphaproteobacteria > Sneathiellales > Sneathiellaceae > Sneathiella. Next base: position 9,284 of record MAAN01000040.1, on the reverse strand, counting down.
ACTACGGAAGAAGATGGCGGCGCAAATATCAATCTGAACTTTGCGGGCGGCGTAACACTTTCGCTCAATGTTGAATGCGTTAATGCTGTACTAACAGATGTCGGAAAATCTTGGCATACAGATAAATTGCCTAACTATGAAGATGGTGAATAGCGTTAAAGTTCACCCTTAACGATTTTAAAAAGACCTTCATTTAAAATTACAGAAGGTCACAAAGACGGAGCAGACAAGTGTCTTCGAACGAAGAGTTGGTAATAGCACTGCCAAAAGGCAGAATTCTAAAAGAGGTAATGCCGCTGATACGTGCAGTGGGCATTGAACCTGAAGCGGCGTTTGATGACCCAGACAGCCGCCTTTTGCAATTTAAAACCAACCATCCCCATATTTCGATTATCCGAGTTCGCTCGTTCGACGTCGCGACTTTTGTGGCCTTTGGCGCGGCCCATTTAGGGGTTGCCGGTAACGATGTCCTTCTCGAACATAATTACCCTGAGCTTTATGCGCCGGTTGATCTTGATATTGGACATTGCTATCTGGCTGTCGCGCAACCAGAAGGCTTGGAAGACGATAAGGATCCAAATCGCTGGAGCCATGTTAGGATTGCGACCAAATATCCAAACTTGACCCATAACTTTTTTGCATCCCAAGGTATTCAGGCCGAATGTATTAAATTGTCTGGCGCAATGGAATTAGCGCCTGGGCTTGGTCTTTGCCGTCGTATTGTAGATTTGGTCTCCTCCGGCGCGACACTTAAAGCAAACGGCTTGGTCGAGGTTGAGAAGCTTCTGGACATTACGTCGCGGCTGGTCGTTAATCGGGCAGCCCTTAAAACGCGTTCGGTTGAGTTGAACGATTGGATCCAGAAATTCAGGACTGTTGTCAATGGCGAATAAGCTCTCAACTACAGACAGCGGGTTCGACAAAGACTTTGCTAATTTACTCGGACAGAAGCGTGAAACTGATGCGGATGTAAATACCACCGTTGCCAATATCTTGCAGGATGTAAGAGCTCGTGGTGATTTGGCGGTAATTGAATACACAAACAAGTTTGACCGTTTATCTATGACTTCAGGTGCTGACTTGAGGGTATCTGCGGAAGAAATCAGTGCCGCAGTAACGCAGTGTGACGGCGAGACACTGGATGCTCTCAAAATCGCGGCAAAACGAATTGAAGCCTATCACGTCAAACAGAAACCTGAAGATCTTCGTTATGAAGATGAAGAGGGAATTGAACTCGGCTATCGTTGGAATGCTATTGAACAGGTCGGCCTATATGTGCCCGGTGGCTTAGCCACTTACCCTTCATCTGTTTTAATGAATGCAGTACCTGCGAAAGTTGCCGGTGCCGATCGCTTAGTGATGGTCGTGCCAACGCCTGACGGAATTATCAATCCACTTGTATTGGCCGCAGCAGATCTTTGCGGTGTTGACGAGATTTACCGTATTGGCGGTGCACAGGCCGTGGCCGCTCTTGCTTATGGAACTGATACTATCGTTGCTGTCGACAAGATTGTGGGCCCCGGCAATGCATATGTTGCGACAGCAAAAAAACAGGTTTTTGGCACAGTCGGCATTGATATGATCGCTGGCCCCTCTGAGATTTTAGTGGTTGCAGACAATAAAAATGATGCCGCATGGATCGCCGCTGACCTTTTATCGCAGGCCGAACATGACCCTGTGGCACAAAGCATTCTAATCACTGACGATGCCGGTTTTGCTGAGTCAGTAGAAGACGCAATTCAGTTTCACCTGAAAACATTGGACCGCGCTGAAATTGCCAGTAAAAGCTGGAAAGATTACGGCGCCATAATAATTTTGAGAAATATGAATGAAGCTGCGGCACTAGTCGATCAAATAGCTCCAGAACATCTTGAACTTTGTGTAGATGATCCTGAAACACTCGCTGGCGAAATTCGCCACGCAGGCGCTATTTTCATGGGCCGATATACTCCAGAAGCTATTGGGGATTATATTGCAGGTCCTAATCACGTGCTGCCGACTGCTCGAACCGCCCGTTTTTCATCGGGTCTTTCGACACTTGATTTCATGAAACGATCATCCCTGATCAAACTTAATGCTACGGGCCTTCGAAAAATTGGACCCCCTGCAATTAAGCTTGCGCAATCAGAGGGACTTGACGCCCACGCTCTTTCGATTGCTGTTCGCTTGAACATGTCGCAATAAAAGCAATAAGGATTTAATCATGCCCGCCGATAGACAGCATATCGTCAACATAACACTGGATGAAAAATCTGTTATTCGGCGCAATGCTGATATTGAACATGAACGGAAAGTGGCCGTTTATGATTTGCTCGACATGAACCATTTCGTGCTCGTCGGACATGAAGATGCTGGCCCTTATTCGCTACATCTAACCATTGAAGACAATCGACTTGTTTTTGATATTCGCGCCGAAGATGATGAAACTGAACTTGTACGCTTGCCCCTGCCGGTTATCTCCTTTCGCAAAATTATCAAAGACTATTTTCATATCTGCGAAAGCTATTTTACAGCTATCAAAAACGCATCCCCATCAAAAATCGAAGCGATAGATATGGGACGACGAGGTTTGCATAATGAAGGCACTGAATTGCTTCTGGAAAGACTAAACGGCAAAATTGATACGGATTTTGACACGGCACGCCGGTTATTTACCCTAATTTGCGTGCTACATATCCGGGGCTGATATGATCAGCTCTCGAGAAAAGTGCTTATCTGTCACGCTACTCATTGGCCATACAGAATGAGTACGCCGTCCCTACAGTCAATTGCACCAACAAGTGTTTTATTCGCTTGCACTCATAACAGCATTCGATCGCCAATGGCGGAAGGGATTATGCGCAGCTTATATGGTTCGAGAATTTTCGTGGCCAGCGCGGGCGTTAAACCGATTGACGTTGACGGTTTTGCCATTGAAGTTATGGATGAAATCGGCCTCGATATTGAAAACCATCTGGCACGCAGCTTCGACGAACTTGAGGATAGCTCCTTTGACCTAATTGTTTGCTTGTCAAAAACGGCACAGGCGCATGCGAACGAAATAACCCGTACTATGGCAAGCGATGTCGAATATTGGATTACAGTTGATCCTTCTGGTGTAGAGGGCAATCGGGAGATGCGACTAAACGCATACCGTCAGGTACGGGATGATTTGTATCAGAAAATAAGAAGCCGTTTCTCCACAAGCCCTCACCCACTTGTGTGATTTATGCTATACTTATAAAATAAATGAGCGCTTCTTGGCCCCTGATGGCGCCCTGAGTTGCTCCAATGCAAACAAATGCTTGCAATTTGCAGCGAGGCAACGCATTTTGCACGCGAGTTTAAACAACGGAATTAGGTAATTTATGGCTAAAGAAGAACTTTTGGAGTTTGAAGGCACTGTAACCGAGCTTTTACCCAACGCGATGTTTCGCGTAAAACTTGAGAATGATCATGAAGTTCTCGCACACACTGCGGGCAAAATGCGTAAACATCGCATTCGTGTTCTCGCGGGTGATAAGGTGACAGTTGAAATGACTCCTTACGACTTGACTAAAGGCCGCATTACATTCCGCTTCAAATAAGTATGGACGGAGTGGTGAAGTTTGCCAACGATCAAGTGCGCGTCAAAGTTTAGATCATCATGAAGACTTAAGAGATGACAAAACAAACCCACTCCCAAAAACTGGTTCTGGCATCGGCGTCCCCTCGCCGCCAAGAACTGCTTCTGCAAATCGGGATAACACCCGATGCGATTGATCCCGCAGATATCCCTGAAATTCCCGGTGCTGGCGAACTTCCTCGCGATTTGGCCTTTCGGCTAGCCTGTGAGAAAGCAGCGTCGACATCAGAGCGACATGTCGGCAGCTATATCCTTGCAGCAGACACTGTTGTTGCTGTAGGACGACGTGCGCTTGGCAAGGCAGAAACTGAAGACGAAGCAAAATTATATCTGACCATGCTTTCAGGGCGAAAACATAAAGTGCATACGGGCCTTACATTGGTTAGGCCCGATGGCAATTCTATCTCTAAAGTCGTCACTTCAAGTGTTAGCTTTAAACATTTGGATACTCACGATATTCGCAATTACATAAAAAGTAACGAGTGGCGTGGGAAAGCCGGTGCCTACGCTATTCAAGGCCTTGGTTCTTTATTTGTCCGCCAGATTTCAGGATCCTATAGCAACGTAGTTGGCCTTCCGCTTTTTGAGTTATCGTCTCTTCTAAACGGCAATGGGTATGACGTCTGGTCAAGCGCCCTACAGTCAGGACGAAACTCCGCATGAGCCGGAAAATCCTGATTGACCGCGGTTTATACGAAACCCGCATAGCGGCCACTCTTGATGAAAAATTGACAGACCTGATCATTGAGCCAAATGATCGAAAATCACTGTTTGGCAATATCTATCTGGGACGCATTAGTCGTTTCTCCGATGCCATGGATGCTGCTTTTATTGAATATGGTGGCGAAACCAGCGGCTTATTGCTGGGACGCGACACCCAAACGACTTCTTCAGTCGACAAAGCTACACAGATCCGCCAAAAACGGAACGAAGGCGAAAAATTTCCTGTTCAGGTGATCAAAGATCCCACTGGCGACAAACCAGCTCAGCTATCATCATTTATCGAATTTGAAAGTCAAAATCTGGTCTATAAGCCCTTTGCAAAAGATATTGTTTTTTCTAAAAAGCTGAAAGACAAATCTTCAAAACAGGAACTTCAAGACACACTCGGACCTTTCGAAGGCGGTCTCACAGTTCGTAGCAGTGCTTTAAACAAATCTACAGATCATCTCATACAAGAGTTCGACGATTTACAAAAACAATGGCAGGAAGTTAGCTCGAACGCATCCGAAGGCAAAACACCACGATTACTGCAAGCAACGCCACCTACAGCCTTGAAACTGTTCAATCGCTACCATGATGAAGCCCCAGAGGTCATCATCAACGATGTGGCACACTATCAAAAATTAAATTCAGCATTGAATAGCCGTGGCATCCCGACTGTTTCCTGTACGCTTTGGACAAAACCAGATTTATTGTTTGATTACTATCAGGTTGAAGCACAAATAGAAGAAGCACATCAAATACGTTTGCAGCTGCCCTCTGGCGGCAACATTACAATTGAAGAGACCGAAGCTCTGGTTGTTGTCGATGTAAATTCGGGCTCAGCCGGAAAACCAATCGGCCTTAGAACACCGGCATTCCGTACGAATGAAGAAGCAGCGAGCCTATTGGCTGAACACCTCATACTTCGTAATTTAAGCGGTATAGTAATTGTAGATTTCATTCAGATGTCCAACAAAGAGGACAATAGAGAAATTGAGAATCTCTTACGTAAAGTGACGCGCAACGACCCTTCGCAAGTGCGTGTCATTGGAATGACCGAGCTTGGACTTATGCAACTCACACGCCAACGTAAATTGCCTTCCATCAGTATGTCAGCAAAAAATATGATGAATTGTGGAGTTGCATCTATTCCGATATCGGTAGCATCCGATTTATTGAGAAATTTGCAGCGCTTTGCCGCAGAAGCAAAAACTAGGCAGATTGGCGTTAAAGCCAGCAAGAAACTCTCACCATTATTGTTAGATCAACAGCAAGCTATTGAAACGTCCCTCTCCCTTAGCTTAAGTTGGAAGGAAGAACCTTCATTAGAAGGTTTGAACTACACACTTAACGACGGTAGAACCTAGGAAACCCAACTCGTGACTACAGAAAAAATCAGCAATCAGAAATGCCCTCAATGCAGCAAAAAGGCCGATAAAACATTTCGCCCGTTTTGCTCCAAAAGATGCCAACAATTGGATCTCGGCAAGTGGCTAAACGAGAGTTATGCAATCCCCGGCGAAGAGACAATTCCTGCTAATGATGAAGACGGCGAATATTAGATTTTCCGAGCCAATCACATACTTTCACCGCGGCAGATGATCCCTATAAATTATTTTGATTTTTTGCAGAAACAGCTATGGACAGTCTGTGTTTTATCTTCTATAAACCAGCTTCCTTGCAAGCATACAGTCTTGCAACATGTTGCCCGGATAGCTCAGTTGGTAGAGCAGCGGATTGAAAATCCGCGTGTCGGTGGTTCAAATCCGCCTCCGGGCACCACTTTTTTTAATAAAATCAAATAGTTAGCCTGCATGCGGGATATATTTCCACCCCAAATAGGCGTTGCACAACTGTTGCACAGATTTTTGTTAGAACAAACGTAAATCCCCATTCCCCTTATCACAAATTACCTTTTAAAATCAGACATTTGAGTGCAAAAATAGTTCATTTTAATTTTGCCTTTTGAAAGCCCAATACGTTATATCAATGCGAGCACAAATATCACATTTTTATAATATTATATTTCAGAGGAAGGAATAAATGAAACAACACAGAATACACTTAACAACAGTATGTAGCGGTAGGGTAGAAATCTATATTCGTACTGATACTAAGAAGCAGATTTGGCAGGCCAGAACCAAAAATCCAAATGGCATAGGTTACATAGAAAAAAGTACTAAAACGCTGGATAAGCAAGAGGCCACTGATTTTGCTGAAGATTTGTACAGTGAAATAAGATTTAAGGTGAAAAACGATTTAGTAACTAAAAATCGCACAGTTACACAAATTTCAAAAATCTATCTGGACAATTTACAGACTGAGATTGACACTGGATTAACAACTCCACGACACATGCGTGACTACCAACCCTTAGTGAATACCTATATCAATGCGTACTTTGGTAATAAGGCTATAGATAAACTGAAGCAGTTAGATATTGAAGCATTCAAAAAATGGTGCCTTGTCTATTGGCTGTCTGGTGAAGGTTCAAAGCAAAAAGAATTCATATACCAACGCAATGGAAAATATATCAAAAACCCTGCTTCCAAACCCAAAGTAAAACTATCATCAACGTCAATGAACAAGATCTGCGTTGTACTCAGAGCTATCTTTAAGATTGCTGTTCAACAGAAGGCCATAAACGAAGCAGACGTTCCAAAAATATCAAAGCTTGTCGCTGGTCAGAAAAGAAAATCAAAAGAAGATTCCAGAAGACCTGACTTTTCAAAGGCTGAATATGGAATATTGGTACGCAAGCTTGGGATGTGGCACAAGAAGACAAAAGATGAAGATCAAATTCAACGCAGATTGCTGCTGAACGACTACGTTCTTATTCTTGCTAATACTGGAATCAGACCAGGCACTGAGAGTGATGGGTTACGCTGGAAAGATGTTCAGGATGTAGTTCAAGATGGAAAATTATACGTGCAATTAAGCATTGATGGTAAAACTGGCAAACGTCAGCCAATAGCAATGGACCGCACTAAAAAATATTTTGATCGCATCAGGCAACGACGCATTGATTTCTTGGGGCAAGAACCTGATGAGAATGAGTATGTATTCTGCCTTGCTGACGGAACTCATGTCAAAAATGATTACTTCAGATCTGCTTTTAAACGATCACTAAAAGCATTTGGGCTTCTTAAGGACAGCCATGGCAGAAATAGAAGTCCATACAGCTTACGACACACTTACGCCACGTTACGACTAGCTAAAGGCGTTGGGTTGGAAGAGCTCAGCAAGAATATGGGAACGAGTTATAAAATGATCCAACAATATTATAGCCATACAACCCCTCTACTCATGAGCAAAAGCCTGACAAGGACTTAACAGCTCAGGTCATCAATTATTTTCAAGCAATGGCATGCACTAGCGTCGTTTAAAACGACACTAGTACCAAGCTTGGCTGAAATCAAATTAGATAAATAAACATAGAAAGGGTCAACAAAGACCACGTAAAAAGCGAGTAAATATAAATGAAAAGAAGCAACAATGAGTACGCCATCCAAATGGGAAAATGGCTAGCTGAAAAAGATTGGGATTACTTTGTAACCCTAGCAACAAACAAATCTCCAAACAGTTTACATAATGATAGTTTAGTTAGCTGGGCAAATAAGCAACTGCATAATTGGCACGCAAGAATGGATCGCAAATTTCTGGGGCCAAAATGGCAGAATAAAAAGGATCAGCGAATAGAATTCGTCGCGTTCCTTGAACATGCAGATAGCAATATTCACTGGCATTTGATGGTAAAACTGCATGCGCCAAAACATGATATTTTTGAATCTGAAGCATCTGCTACTTGGCTTTCAATTGTGCCAAGCGGGTCTGTCATTACAAAATGCGCAAACAAGGATGATACTGCTAACGCAACCTTCTGTGGGTATAGCAGCAAGGATGCAAGGCCTGATCGTCCTGCAGACTATATCGTGTTTAGTCACCGCTAAACAAAAAGATAAATAGGTTTGTGTTTTCCTTAAAACAGCACAATCAGACAGGTAATTGTTTTCAAAGTTTGCCACGCTACTCAATTGGGTAATTACTGTACATATGACTTATCGCGTATCATGCACGTGTCACTAAAAACAATGGATAATAGTATTATTGAAATTGAGATTGTGGCGCTTGTGGATGCGTTAGTCATTGTATTGTCTAAATGAAACAACAGCAGATGATAGTTATAGAAGATATTATTAGATAAATATCAGATGATATCTAGAACAACAAATCATTAGAACATACATATAAAGAACTACTAACAATTACGATAGGACATTACTCCTCAAAACAACTGATAAATATATAGAACAAGAAGTTCAGGAGTAATGAAATGCACTGCAAAGGTATTCGTAAGAAAGAAAAACAAGAACAAGAACAAGAACAAGAACAAGAACAAGAACAAGAACAAGAGTACAGCTTTTCAGAACTCTCCCTTGAGATCAAAAAACACATTGCAGAGCTGGCAAAATTAAATAGTTCACTTACTAAAAGAGATAGCTAACAGTGAATTGGAAAGACAAAATCACTTAAACAGATCAATTGCATTGTACATTCCGTTTCTTCCTCAACAACGGACATTTATACACGCAATATGTGGGCGGTTATTTGTTCTGCTTTGTGCCAGGAACTGACCCAACTTTCCCCTTTTGGCGGAAGAGAAACGCGAACCAAATTTTTTATAAAACCTCTTGCATTCACGCTTGACGGAGCTAGTTAATATCTTAATTATTAGAATAACAGCATACAATATAAACCTCCATTAACCTATCTGTTTTGGCTTTATGACTGTCACTTGGATTTAGGCCGCAGCTATTTAGTATTTACAGATAGCTTTGTATTTTAAAGCATAATTGTGATAAAATTAAATAGAGAGAGTGTCATGAAAAAAAGTAATGCCAGCTCGATTTCCAATTGGTTCTCTAACTTGAAGACTAAACCAAAAATACTAATTGGAATTTGTTCTCCCCTAGTT
>MAAN01000018.1 GCA_002163135.1 Alphaproteobacteria bacterium 46_93_T64 | reverse complement strand
ATCGGTGTTGCTGGTTTCACTATCGGTGGTGCTTACAAATTCACTGACAACGACGGTGGAACTGCTGATCTAGAACGCCATGACTACAATCTTGGTGTATCTTACGGTCAAGGCCCTTGGAAAGTTGGCGTACAGTATGCTGGTGTTGAACTTGATGACGCATCTGACGGTCAATTGCACGCATTCATGCTCGGCGGCCAATATGTTCTCGGCCCTGGCGTAACTGCATTCGGTGGTGTTCAGTTCTGGGACGGCGAAGATGACCTTTCAGGTTCTGAAGGCGACGACGCAACAATCTTCTTCCTCGGTACTTCACTCTCCTTCTAATTTGAAGAAGAGACCGATAGAAATTGGAAAGGGGTGGGCTTTGGCCCGCCCCTTTTTTTGTTCAAATTAACGTTTTAGTGTTGAGTGAATACCCAGTTTTCTCCTAAAGTGCCCGAAATTGTTGGCGGAGTTGTTGTTTATGGGCGGTATTATCTGGTTGGCATCCTATCCAAAGTCTGGAAATACGTGGATGCGCTCTTTCCTGCAGAACCTAATTCAAAATAAAGCCCAATCCGTTCACATTAACGAAATGTCGCAATTTGCCTACGGGGACGGTCAAAAGTTCTGGTATGAACAAGCTGCAGGGGGCTCGCTTGAAGGCTTGAGCCCAGAGCAGGTTATGCAACTTACCCCAAAAGCTCACGCAGTTATGGCACGGTCCCGACCTCAATCGGTTTTTGTGAAAACCCATAACTGGCTTGGTCAAACGTGGGATGTTCCTTTTATTACGGCAGATGTGACAGCCGGGGCCATCCATATCATCCGAAACCCGCTCGATGTGGTGATAAGCTTGAAACATCACTATGGTTTTTCAATGGATGAAGCCATTGATTTCCTGAACAATCCCGAAGCTAATACGTTGGAAGACGACTATAAATTGGGTCAGATTTACGGATCTTGGTCGGATCATACACGGAGCTGGGAGACGTTTAACCCCAAATTTCTACACCGAGTTCGATATGAAGATTTGTTAGTGAAGCCCGCCACTACTTTTGGCGCCGTCGCGAAGTTTCTTGAACTAAAACCCCCCAAAAACGTTCTTACTAAAGCCATAAAGCGTTCTTCTTTCAAGGTTTTGCAAAATCAGGAAAAGAAAGATGGTTTCTTGGAAGGATCAGATAAAGCAGAGAGGTTTTTCAGATCTGGAAAAGCAGGGGAATGGAAAAAGATACTAACAGATGATCAGGTAAAGCGCGTAGTGGATGCTCACCACGACAAAATGCAAGAATTTGGATATTTAAAAGGGATATAAGGTCGCAAAAATGGGGAAAATCGTCTGGCTTGCCTCGTATCCAAAATCGGGAAATACCTGGGTTCGGATGCTGCTCAACAATTACCTGTCAAATAGTGACAGGCGAAGTGACCTGAACAGTCTTGATTTATCAACTTTTGGCGGATCCAGTAAAAGCTCATACCGATCAGTAACGGAGGCCGATATTGACACCTGCAATGACGCTGAGATTATGGCGCTCACCCCAAAAGCACACGCCTTTATAACGACAAAAAGTAAAAATGTTGCTTTTGTCAAAACCCATAACCTTATGTCTGCCTATCATGATATCCCACTTATCACGCCAGAGGTGACACAAGGCGCGATATATATTGTTCGAAATCCGCTTGATACAGTTATATCAGTTGCAGATCATTTTGGACTTTCGATCGATAAGGCTGTCGATTTTGTCAATGATCCAAATGGCAGCACGGCACCGAACGAGACGATGGTGCGGCAGATATTTTGTTCGTGGTCGCGTAATGTTGAAAGCTGGACGGGCGGGCAGGCATCTTTTCCGGTTTGGACAGTGCGATATGAGGATTTACACAGTAATCCAGAACAGGCATTTTCTGACTTCCTGCGGTTTTTGGGCGCTGATGTCGATCAAAAAAGGCTATCTGCTGCCATCAAGCAATCATCCTTCAAGTCGTTGAAATCATTAGAGAAGCGTGATGGATTTGATGAAAAATCAAGGTACAGCAAATCTTTCTTCCGTTCCGGTAAAACGGGGCAATGGAGAAGCAAACTAAGTGATGAGCAAGTCCAGAAAATTGTCGCGGCAAACCGCCCGCAAATGGCACGATTTGGTTATTTGCCAAAAGGTTTCTAATCCTCAAAAAAACCAATTGCACCGAAACCTGCAAAGCCGGCTGAGCGAACTGCATTAAAGTGATTTGGCGTAATTCCTCCCAAGGCATAAATGGGAAGTGACGTTGCGTGTGTGATCTGTGCAGCCTGTAGGATCCCCAAATTTTTTGCATCTGGATGACTTTTAGTGGCAAAAACCGGGGAGAGGAATGCCAGATCAACCCCCATCTGTCGGGCTGCTATAACAGCTGTTTCGCTATGGCAAGCAGCGCTTATATATAGCTGCGGAAAACGGCGGCGAATGGCTGGCACCATGGCTATGAAATTCTCGGGCAAATGACATCCGGTAGCGCTGATGCTTGCAGCAAGCCCTGGTGTTTTGGCGACAAAGAGGGGAGTTCCGTTTTTTCTGCAAATTTTTGCAAGTTTTCTGGCCAATGAAATGCGATGGGGCACGTTGTAGTGTCTGAATATCACTCCCGTGTTTGGGGGCAATGCCTTTGATATCTCAAGCGGGCAGGAGCCGCGGGCATCATCTGTGAAATAAAAGGCGATGGGTAATTGCATGCCCAAACACTAGCATTGCCAAATGAGACACTTCAAAAGGTTTTTTTTAACGAAGAAGGATGCTATCAGCTAGGAAGCAGTTTCAAAGAGCATGAGAGATACCAAAATGACTGACGTTGCAGCCAACCTTGCTGACATACAAGCCCGCCTTGATAAACGAGCCAAAAAATGGGGGCAGGATGCCAGTAAAGTAACTCTGATCGCTGTTTCCAAGAAACAACCGGTTGAGCGAGTTGAGGCTGCCCTTGAAGCTGGACATAAGGTATTTGGCGAAAACCGGGTTCAGGAAGCCCTAGGTAAATGGCCCGAATTTCAAGAAAAGTATGAAGGGATTGAGCTTCATTTAATAGGCCCCTTGCAAAGTAATAAAGCAAAAGAGGCGGTTGCGTTATTTGACGTTATACAAACCGTAGACCGGCCAAAAATTGCCCGCACCCTGTTTGAAGAAATGAAAAAAGCAGGCCGGAATATTCCTGTCTTTATTCAGATCAACATTGGCGCAGAGGAGCAAAAGGCAGGCATTGCGATTGATGACGCGGACGCCTTTATCACTGAATGCAGGGAGGTTCATGGCCTGCAGGTGGAAGGTTTGATGTGTATTCCGCCAGCAGGGGAACAACCAGCCCCGTTTTTTGCTCTGCTTGATAAAATTGCCAAACGCAACGGTGTTGAAAAACTATCCATGGGCATGAGTAGTGATTTTGAAATCGCCGTACAGTTTGGTGCTAGCCTTGTTCGGGTTGGTACAGGCATCTTTGGTAGCAGAGACTAAAAAAGATGCCTGCGGAGGCTTAACGGGCGGCTAAGAAGCCAACTAAACTGTTATTCTTACGCTTCACATGTAGCAACACAATTATTGTCAGGATGAGTGCTGTAATTTCAGTAAGGGGCCCTGCATACCAGATCCCAACCTCTCCCATTAGGGATGGTAAGAACAAAATAAGAGGGATTGTGATCAGGTAAATCTTTGATAGGCCTAGAAGTGCTGCTCTACCTGCATCACCGATGGACTGGAAAAAGCTTGGGAACATGAGAAGCGGTCCAAATAAGAAGTACAGCATCGCCGTTATGGGAAGAATGCGTATGGTTTCACTGATTACGATCGGATTATCTACAAAAATCCCTGCGATTTGCCCCGGAAATAGAATGAAGGCGACTTGGAGGGTAAGGCAGTAGATCGCTGCAATTGCTGTTGTGATTTTCAGACTTTTATACGTACGATCCCAATTTTTCGCCCCAAAATTGTTCCCGACAATGGATTGTTGGGCAAGCGTCATTCCCAGAAGTGGCATATATCCAAATGTCATAATCCGCATGATAATACCGTAGGCTGCCACAGTTGTTTCGTAACTATCAGCGTTCCAAACCTGAAGCTGATAAATTGTACTGGCAGTAGAGGCTGAAACACCAATGTATGTCAGGCTTATAGGCGCCCCGAGGACAAGGTATTCTTTCCAACCAACGATAAGTCTTTTGACGGATGTAAATCTGGTTCTGAGGACCGTTTTGTTTGTATATTGATAGAGAACAACGGCCAGAATAGCACCAGTTTGTGCCAATGCGGTTCCATATGCTGATCCCGCGACACCGAAATCCAGCTCGACAATCATGAAATAATTGAAAATCATGTTCAGGACGTTGGCAAGCAAACTGACAGCTGCCATGAACAAGACTTTGCCTTGGCTTCGAAGACTGTCAGAGAGGAGGGCCGACAGAAAAAATAGGGCCGAATAATTAAACGTGATGGCGAGATATTCATATCCCATTGCGGCGAGAGGATCCGAGCCGTTTGCAATTAGGGCAACGATATCATCGCCTACTAAGCTGAAAAGCAACATAACCGAGATACAAACCACTGCTGATAAGGCGATGGCACTCACAAGGAGTTCTTCGCCGTATTCTCTCCGTCCGGCGCCAAGCGCCCGGGCGAGTACACTGGAAAAGCCTGAAGACACAAGAGTTCCAAGGGCGATCAGCATCATATAAAGCGGAAATACCATGGTTACAGCGGAGAGGGCTTCCGGCCCCACAAACCTGCCGATAAACCAGCCGTCAACCACTGTATATAATCCGTTGGTTAGCATAACGATAATGATAGGAACGGCAGTTTTGGCGAAGAGGGGTCCAAGCGGTGTGTCTAGGAACATATTATGTTCCTTAAAATTCTTTTCAGTCATAGGTATACCAATTAGGTTGATAAATTAGTCAAAGCAGAAATACCTAAGCCAACCACCGCAATTGAGAGAGGTAATTTACAGTTTTTAACTGTATTTAGGTTGTTTTTAAAGCGAAATATCTATTAGTGTGTCGATGCTCACACTCCTGAGCAGGTCAGTTAAATCAGACTTCTTAAGGGCGACACACCCTTCAGTTCCTTCAAAGCCTTCTTTTGCCACATGCATGAAGATACAGCTGCCTTTTCCGGGAATAGGTGGATTGTCATTATGCCCAAGTATAACGATGATATCGTACAGATCGTCTTCACGCCAAAGGGTTTCATGACTTGTATCGAAGGGCAGGGATATTTTACGATTGTAATCTTTATGTGCCGGATCGTCGCACCAACCATCGTTTAAACTGATGATCTTGCAGGGCAAGAGGCTGTCAGGAGCGTCTACTTTGTCTGCACGATAATAGATTTCGCGTAAGGCAAAGACACCAAGCGGAGAGGCATGGTCCCCTTCACATTTATTTTCTGTGACACCTGTTTTCCCAATGGCACAGGTGTAGGTTTTTCCCATGAAGTGGAGATGGCCTCTGTGGCCTTCGTCAGGTTTAACTTGAATGCGCATGAAACTGGTGTATTCCTGTTTTTTGTAAGTATATCATTCCAATTAAAGTCCCCAAATGTCAAACAAACCTCAACCCATTGATTTTCTGGCCCTGCTCGCCCTCGCGCTTATGTGGAGTTCAAGCTTTCTGTTTATCAAAATCGCCGTGGAAACCATCACACCTTTGAGCCTTGCTGCCGGGCGTATGCTGATTGCCGCTGTGATTTTGTACGTTTTCATGAAAATAAAGGGAATCGAATTGCCGACAGATGGCAAAAGCTGGTTGTTCTTTTTGGCAATTGGGATTGTTGGTAATGTTATTCCCTTTTTCCTAATCAGCTGGGCGGAGCTCACGGTAGATAGCTCAATCGCCTCCATTCTTATTGGATCGACGCCGCTGATTAGTTTTGTCTTGGGTCACTTCGTAACGAGTGATGAAAAATTGACACCAGATCGCATCGTCGGTGTTCTCGTCGGGTTTGCGGGGATCATCGTGTTGATCGGCCCAGAAGCCATTATGAAGTTAGGTAGCGGTGTTCTTGGTCAGTTCGCGATCATACTTGCTGGGGCGGGATACGTATCCTCCAGTTTTATTGCGCGCTCAATGCCGGCAATGGAACCTCGCTCTCGTGCTGCAGGTGTGTTGATCGTTGCAAGTCTTATTTCAGTGCCCATCGCGCTTGTGTTCGATCAACCGTGGACTTTGGACCCAACGCCTTTATCCGTTGCTGCGCTTACAATTCTCGGGATTTTCCCTACCGCTATAGCAACCGTGCTGTTGTTTTTTGTGATCATGCGGGTTGGCGCCACATTTGTAATTCTAAATAACTATCTAAATCCTGCTCTGGGGGTCATTTGGGGGTACTTCTTCGTAAATGAAATACCGTCATTTCAGACGTATATGGGACTTTGTTTGATCCTTGCAGGTATGGTTTTCACACAATTAAAGCTATCGAAATATTTCAGACGAAAAGCAAGAAATCTATCAGCTGACTAAACTACCCGGTCAAGATAATCGAATTGGCTGTTATGACTGACAACAGGTGCGGGCTGATTGCTGATCTGTTTCTCATATACGCTTGAAACTGTACTTGGGTGATTAACTGGGGCTGGCGTGGGTACTAGCGGCGTAGGTGCTGCTGGTGCTGAGGTCGCGCCAATTTTAAAACTGCCGAGTACTTTTGACATTTGCTCTGGCGTCAGGTTGTTTTCATGTAGGGCTCTGGCTTGTTCAATGTTCTTTTGAAGATCAGGAGCTTTATTTTTCCATTGTAAACCCATGGTTAGAGGTACGTTTGCTGTTTTTGCAGCTTCTGCCGATCCTGTGGCCATAGATGCTTTCTGGAAGGCTGCCGGGGCTACAGAAGGGATGCTCTGAACAATAGCCGCTGGTGCCGCCGTTGGTACGGGCACTTTGACCTCAGCTGTCAAAATGGTTTCGGTGCCATCCGGTGCGTCGTCTTCGTTGAACAGCGCGAGGACATGTCCGCCAATATCTTTTCCGGTTTCGGCTTCAATTGCGGTGTTCACAACTGAGGCCGCAAGTCCGATGCCACCCCCAAAAATGCCGCCGCCAATAATGCGAGAGCCCGGGCTTAGTTCATCTCCAGTTATTTCTCGGTAAATATTCGATATAATTGGGAGATGTTGAAGCGGATTAATAATATCGAGAAAGTCATCAAAACCGAAACCATCTTCACCAAACATCGCAATTTCATTGGAAGCTTCCGCATCCGCCGGTGATCCATCAGCGTTTTTAGTCGCTGCGGTAAAGCTAAAATGGCCGCCCCCTTCGATTTGTTGATCGAGGTAGGAATACTGATTGGTAGAGACTGCACTAACTGACATGATATTTCTCCTTGCCTTACATAAAGCAAGGAATGTGCCAGAAAAACCTCTTTGAAATCAGCATGCTTTAAGGTGAGAGCCCGCGACATCTTCAAAATACGGAAAAATTTGCCTACATGGAGAGGAAACATTAGCCTGTTCTTATTTTTGAGGCGTTTTAAAGGTAATGTCCGCTTTTTTTGCGTTTTGTTGCAAGATAAAGCTCATTATGAGTATTTGACGGGAACTTGTGGGTTACCCTCTCTTCGACCTCAATACCGCAGCGTTCTAACCCATCAACTTTCTCAGGATTGTTAGTCATAAGCCGAATTTTCTTAAAACCCAAATGTTTGAGCATTTCAGCTGCAGGGCGGAAAACACGCTCATCCGCATCAAATCCCAGTCGTTCATTTGCATCGATCGTATCGAAACCGTCACTTTGCAGTTTGTAGGCTCGTAATTTATTGATGAGCCCGATGCCCCGGCCTTCCTGAGCAAGATAGAGAAGGACGCCGCCCCCTTCCTGAGAAATAGATTTGATAGCTCCGCGGAGTTGCTCCCCGCAGTCACATTTAAGGGATCCAATTAGATCGCCGGTAAAGCATTCTGAATGCAAGCGTGCCAGAACAGCGTCATGGCGATTTGGATCTCCAATAAGGATTGCTAAATGTTCGATACCCCCGTCAATGGGTCGAAAAGCCTGAATTCGTGTATTTTCTGCTCCTTGCAGAGGAACTTTTGCAACCGCAACCGGGCGCAGCTCACTCGCGGCAATTTCATCATATGTCATGATCTCTTCTGCAGTTACACTTAAGAGGTCATTCGTTTTGGTAATCTCGTCTACTCGCGTTACATCAATTTCACAAACCAATGTGGAGGGCAGCAACCTTGCCAGTTTTGCAAGTTTAATAGAGGCATTTACTGTGCTCGCAACCTGCCCTTTTATACGGGTAAATGGGCCGCGAAACGGCAAATCGAGATCATGGGTTGCATCTGCAAGAGCCCGCATTAGAGCCGCATCCATCCAGGATTCAATTTTGAGGAGGATAGACGGCGCGCCTGTGGGTTTCACGTGCAATACATTCGCACGGTGGGCAGTGAGTGCCAAATGCGCTTCCACCCCTGCAAGCGCCGTTACGATCTCAAGTTCCGCATCGAACGCCATTTCAGTTGAAAGTACCAGATGGGCGGCGTCCTCATCTTGAACGACAACGCAAAGGCCGCGCCGCAAATCAGCCATAGCACGGTCGACATTGCGCAAAAGGGAGTTTTTTGAAGGTTTGTTCGTCTGATTGATCATGAAGTCGATACCGATTACACGTAAGTTTTTATATGTTTTTAGCAGTTGCCGAACGAATAACCAATTAGAAAACATTAGACGTTTTATAACTGTCTTATATCATTTACCGCACTATAGTAATTGTGGACCCAATATTAGTAACATTTTCGTGTGCGTGTCGGTGCGCCCGGTCACTTCTGTGTGAAAGTGACGGTGATTACTGCCATAAACCATTGAATGAAGTAAAAGAAGATAGATTTGTTGGGAACAGACGTTTCGAAAACCCTTACAAGAAATTTGAGTAGGGGAGGAATGAATAGGGAGACTGCTATGTCAGGTGTTAAAAAAATTCTTTTGGTGGATGATGACGATAACCTTCGTCAAACATTAGCAGAGCAATTGGATTTGCATGAAGAGTTTGAATCGCATCAGGCCAGCACAGCAGCTGAAGGTCTTGAACAGGTAAAAAACAATCATTTTGATCTCGTTTTGCTTGATGTCGGGTTGCCAGATATGGATGGCCGAGAGGCATGTAAAATACTTCGCAGAAACGGATCCCGTGCCCCCGTTATTATGCTGACGGCGCAGGATAGCGATAGTGATCAAATTCTTGGTTTGGAATCTGGTGCGAACGATTATGTATCGAAACCGTTTCGGATTGGTGTCTTGCTTGCACGTATTCGTGCGCAGCTTCGTCAACATGAGCAAAGCGAAGATGCCATTTTTGCAATCGGTCCCTACAGTTTCCAACCGTCGAAAAAGCTGTTGTTAAACGAAGAAAAAGAAGAGAAAATCCGCTTAACAGAAAAAGAAACATCCATTTTGAAATATCTGTACCGAGCAGGACAGAAAGTTGTCTCTCGTGATATTTTATTAAACGAAGTTTGGGGATATAACGCCGGGGTCACGACCCATACACTTGAAACTCATATTTACCGTTTGCGTCAAAAGATCGAAGAAGATCCGTCCACTGCGGTAATATTGGTAACAGAAACAGGTGGTTACCGTCTCGCTCCTTAAGAGTTTGAGCGGAGAACATTTCCGGCGAGATACAAACTGCCACAGATTAGAAGGCGGCATGGCTGCTTCACAAGCTTTGGCATGAGCATATCGACAGCTTCTTCAACGGACGGCGCTGACATACAATCTATACCTGCGGCCCGTCCCATATCTGCAAGTTCAGCAGCAGGAGTTGCGGAGTTTTCGCCTTCGATAGGCACCATTACTGCTTTTTGAGTGATTGTTTGCAAATGGCGGTAATAAGAAATTTGATCTTTGGTGTTGAGCATGCCTGAAATCAAATAAGTCGGTAGATTGTCGTCAGCGTCCCATAGAGCAAAGCACTCTGCGATTTTTTGACCTGCGGCCTCGTTATGACCACCATCAAGCCAAACCTGTACTGTATCGGGAAGTCGATTAACGAGATTGCCGCGTTTCAACCGCTGCATTCTAGCTGGCCAATCAACTGTTTTCATACCTTCTGCGACATGGTCTTTGCCAATGGAAAAACCACTGAGTTTTTCAAGAACAGCAATGGCTGTCGCGGCATTGCCTGTCTGATGGGGTCCGTTCAATGCGGGAGCGGGATAAGTTCCACTTAAATGTGCTCCCTCATAAGTCCAATTTTGGGCGTCTTGATCCGTCACACGCCAATTAGTACCTTCAGTATAAGGAGCAGATTTCTTGTCAACGGCATGCACTGCAAGAACATCTCTCACCAAATCACTTTGAGGTCCGATAATAACGGGGGCGCCAGATTTCATAATACCGGCCTTTTCACCGGCAATCCCAGCGAGATCGCTTCCTAAAAACTGTTCGTGATCGTGAGATATAGGGGTGAGGGCAACAACCGCAGGGTTATCAACAACATTTGTCGCATCTAACCGCCCGCCAAGACCAGTTTCAAGGAGCAGGATATCTGCGGGAGTATCTGCAAACGCTTTAAAGGCCGCCGCAGTTGTAATCTCAAAATATGTTATGGCTTCAGGCCCGTTTATCCCCTCACATTCAAGCAGTAAATCCGATAATTCACTTTCAGGAATTGTTTTACCGGCCAAAACAATTCGCTCTGCAAATCGGACAAGATGCGGCGAGGTATATGTGTGAACCCGATAGCCGGCCGCTTGTAAGATCGCTCGCAAATAAGCGATTAAGGAGCCTTTGCCATTTGTGCCGGCGACATGGATTACTGGCGGTAGCCGTTTTTCTGGATTTCCAAGTTTTTCAAGGATATCCAACATACGATCCAAGGACAGGTCGATGATTTTTGGATGAAGCGTCATAAGACGCTTCAAAATCACATCACTATGGCGATCCGGCACGAAAAACCCTTAGTCTTTCTCAGATGTAGCAGGTGCTTCATCTGTGTCGTTTGCTGGAATACTCTCAACGGCTTCCGTGATTTCAGGAGTATCAACGACTTCCTGTTTGTCTTTTAACTTGTTAGACGTCAAATCAACGATCCGCGCCAGAGTTTCCTTCATATCCTGGCGATGAACAACCATATCCAACATGCCTTTATCAAGAAGGAATTCAGCACGCTGGAAGCCTTCAGGCAATTTTTCGCGAATGGTTTCTTCAATAACACGCGGGCCCGCGAAGCAAATCAGGGCGCCAGGTTCTGAGATTTGAATATCGCCAAGCATCGCATATGACGCCGTTACGCCGCCTGTAGTTGGATCGGTTAAAACCACAATAAATGGCAAACGTGCTTCTTTAAGGCGCTGGATTGCAACAGTAGTACGCGGCATTTGCATCAGGGACAAAATCCCTTCTTGCATGCGCGCACCACCCGCAGCAGTGAATAGAATAAGCGGAGCTTTTTGAAGAATGGCCAGTTTTGCACCCGCGATAATCGCTTCGCCAACGGCCATTCCAAGGGATCCACCCATGAAACTGAAGTTTTGAACGCCGATTACTGCAGAATTTCCAGCGAGTTTACCATGAGCTACAATCAAAGCATCTCTATCGCCTGTTTTACTGCGCGCATCTTTCAAGCGATCCAGATATTTTTTTGAATCGCGGAACTTCAGCGGATCTATCTGCACTTCCGGTAATTCAATAGTGTCATATTTCGCGTCATCAAACAGCGCCTTGAAACGTTGCTCAGGTCCGACCCGCATATGATGGTCGCAATGACTACAAACGTTCAAGTTAGCTGCCAGATCATTGTGAAAAAGCATCTGCCCACATTCAGGGCATTTCACCCACAAATTATCGGGAGTGTCCTTTGCCGTTGCAAGTTTGCGGATCTTTGGAAGAACTTTATTGGTCAGCCAATTCATTTTCTGGTCCTGCTACTATTTTGAGACGCTCTGCACACCGGCAGAGAGTTCTGACGCCAACTCAAGGACTGAGTGGACAGCTTCTTCGTTTGAATTTGCGGAGGCGATCCGCTCAACCAAGGCCGTTCCGACAACTGCGCCTTCTGCAATTTCTGCAATATCAGCCGCTTGTTTACCTGTGCGGATACCAAATCCTACCGCAACGGGTAGGTCAGTTGCGGCCTTGATCCGGCGAAGCGCCATTGCCACATCACTTTGTTTTGGTGCTGCAGCCCCAGTTGTGCCGGCTATCGAGACATAATACAAAAAGCCGGAGCTGTTATTAAGGACAGCCGGCAAGCGTTTTTCATCTGTTGTCGGTGTTGCAAGGCGGATAAAATTGATCCCGGCGGCTTGTGCCGGCAGACATAGCTCATCATCTTCTTCAGCGGGTAAATCAACTATGATCAAGCCGTCGACACCAGCTTCTTTGGCATCTTTCAGAAACTTATCGACACCATAACTGTAAACGGGGTTGAAATACCCCATCAAGACGATCGGAGTTTCATCATTGCCTTCCCGAAACGTTCTGATCAGCTCTAGAGTTGATCTTAATGTTGTACCAGAAGCCAAAGCGCGTAAACCCGCTTGCTGAATGGCTGGGCCATCCGCCATAGGATCGGTAAAAGGCATACCAATTTCAATGATGTCAGCACCAGCAGCAGGCAGGCCTTGTATAATTTTCAAGGCAGTGTCGTGGTCTGGATCACCAGCCATAACAAAACTGATAAAAGCGGCACGGCCTTCAGATTTTAGAGCAGCAAAACGGCGATCAATACGGGTTTCCATTAAATTACCACTCCCAGTGCATCTGCCACAGTGAAGATATCCTTGTCTCCGCGACCGGAGAGATTGACAACAATTATATGATCTTTTGGAAGGTCGGGCGCTAACGTTTTCAAATAGGCAAGGGCGTGACTGGATTCAAGCGCTGGAATAATACCTTCAAGTTCGCAGCAAAGTTGGAACGCATCCAATGCTTCTGTGTCTGTCGCACTTACATAACTCACGCGGCCCATATCATTAAGCCAAGCATGTTCAGGGCCAATACCTGGATAATCAAGCCCCGCAGAGATGGAGTGCGCTTCGATGATCTGGCCGTCGTCATCTTGTAGAAGATAAGTACGGTTACCGTGCAAAACACCGGGACGTCCGCCTTTTAAAGACGCAGCATGTTTATCGGTATCAAGCCCGTGACCCGCGGCTTCCACGCCAATAAGATCAATACCTTCATCATCCAAGAACGGATGAAAAAGTCCCATGGCGTTTGATCCGCCGCCAATGCAGGCAAGCAGCGTATCAGGCAACCGGCCTTCAGCTTCAGTGATCTGGCGGCGGACTTCTTCGCCGATAACATTTTGGAAATCACGGACAAGGGTAGGGTAGGGATGCGGGCCTGCCACAGTGCCAATAATGTAGAATGTGTCTTCAACATTGGTTACCCAGTCGCGAAGAGCTTCATTCATGGCGTCTTTAAGTGTGCGAGAGCCGGAGACAACCGGAATAACTTCTGCGCCCATAAGTTTCATACGGAACACATTTGGTTTCTGCCGCTCGATATCTGTCTCGCCCATATAGATGGTGCAGGGCAGTCCGAAACGGGCAGCAACCGTAGCAGTTGCAACACCGTGTTGGCCCGCGCCAGTTTCAGCAATGATCCGTTTTTTACCCATGCTGCGCGCAAGCAGGATCTGGCCCATGCAATTATTGATTTTGTGGGCGCCCGTATGGTTTAGATCTTCACGCTTCAGATAGATCTTGGCACCGCCAAAATGTTCAGTTAGCCGTTCTGCAAAATAAAGAGGGCTTTCGCGACCAACATAATGTTTGAGAAGGCTTTTAAGCTCAGCGTCAAACTCTGGATCTTTTTTGGCTGCTTCGTAAGCATCGTTAAGTTCCAGAATAAGTGGCATTAGGGTTTCGGCAACAAACTGGCCGCCATAAATACCAAAATGACCTGTATCATCCGGGCCGGAGCGATATGTGTTCACTTTCGTCATAGAATACTTCTTCTCAAGCGTCTGGTTTATATTTCATGGACAGTTTTCAAAAAGCGCGATATCTCGGCTACGTCTTTATTGCCGGGTGATATTTCCACACCTGAGGAAGTGTCCACACAAGGGGCGCCACTGATAGTAACTGCCTCCTGCACATTAGTTGCGTCCAATCCACCGGCCAGCATCCAGGGCAGGTTGAAGGACATATTCATCAGCATGCGCCAGTCAAAAACAAGACCGTTCCCACCGGGAAGAGCATCCTTCATGTTTTTAGGAGCTTTTGCATCAAACAGCAACATGTCTGCGACGTTTTCGTAGTCTTTTATGCCCGTTAAGTCTGCTTTTTCAGCGATTTTAAGGGCTTTCATCACTGGCACCGAAAACTGTTTCTTGATATGGGCAACTCTGGACGGACTTTCGCTGCCATGTAGCTGGATAAGATCAAGCGCCACTTTATCCAGAACAGAAGAGAGAAAAGCATCATCCGGATCAACAAACAGGCCAACAACCTTAACGGCGTCAGGTACATTTTTTACAAGCTCAGCTGCAGTTTCAGCGTTCACCGCACGGGGGCTGGCATCAAAAAACACCATGCCAATATACGCTGCGTCACCTTCAACAGCTGCAGCCACCGAGGCAGCATCATTTAGTCCGCAGATTTTAGCTTGTGTGCGTGCCATATCAGCCAAGATCCGTAATTATGTTAGTTGCAGCCGTAACAGGGTTTGTTGCGCCTGTGATAGGGCGACCAATAACCAGATAGTCCGCACCGTCTTGCATCGCTTCAACCGGTGTTTTAACTCTCTTCTGGTCACCATGATCAGAGCCCGCAGGACGAATGCCCGGAACGACGAGCTTAAAATCTTGACCGCATTCGGCCCGGATAGCAGAAATCTCGAGCGGGCTGCAGATAACACCTGTCGCGCCGTTTGCCTGAGCCAAAGCGGCCAAACGTAAGACTTGATCCTGTGTTTCAGCATTAACGCCAGTTGCCGCCAAATCTGTATTATCCATACTGGTTAGAACGGTTACTGCCAAGATCCATGGGGCGGCTTCGAATTCACTAGCCGCGTCACTTGCAGCACGGATCATGGCAGGGCCCCCGCTAGCATGGATTGTCATCATATTAGGCGACATGGCTTTCGTCGCCGAGCGCACGGCACCTGCGACAGTGTTCGGAATGTCATGAAACTTAAGATCTAGGAATAACGGGGTGTTTTCGCCAACAACCTCCAGTATCCCGTTCGGCCCGTGGGCTGTGAAAAACTCTTTCCCAAGTTTTATACCACCAGAGACACAGCCTAAGTCCTCGCCCAGCTTTTTAGCAGCGACAAGATCGTTCTTGTCGATGGCTGTAAAAACAGGATTTTTCGGATCAAGTCTCATCGAAGCGGGCCTTTTTCAAATAAGTTTCGTATAAAAACAGTGGATAATAGCTTTTTTGACATGAAAGTGAAGTGATAGAAGGCGAAAACGTCAAAATTTGGATTTATAAATATTATTCTACTCTTTATGGCCTTCAGAACGTAAATGTTTGTCTAGTTCGCTGAATAACCTTTGTGAAAACTGTTCAGTTAAGGGAGCGAATTCAACAAATCGATCCATGCGAAAGTGGCGAAAATCATTTCGAAGATCACACCAAGCAACCAATAACTGCACATCTTCGAAGAATACGATCATAAGCGGGCTTAAAATCCGATCTGTTAACGTACCGTCAGGGGTCTTATAGACGGTTTTTGATTTTACCTGATCACGGATGGCACGACGAACCTCTGGCATAGATACATGAATTGCGGTTTTGTTCTCACGTTTGGGAATAACATGTCTTAGCGATTGTGTGAGGGCGCGTCTGTCATTGGGAAGAACAGCACCAATTTTTGATATAACGTCTTCGGCGGCCCGTTGCATCGCGGGGTCTCCATTCGCTCGTACCCACTCAACCCCAAGCATCACCGCGTCAATTTCCTCTTCGGAAAACATCATTGGCGGAACGTCATAGCCTTTTTCAAGCATATATCCTGTGCCACGCTCTCCCCGAATTGGCACCTGATTGCTCATTAGATCTTGAATGTCCCGATAAATCGTGCGGCTGGAAACCTCCAGCTCCTCCGAGATTGCACCTGCAGTAACGACGGTGGATTTCCGTTGAAGTATCTGGATGATTTGAAATAATCGGTCGGCGCGACGCATGTGATCTTCTTTTTTGGAAATCGATAAACACTACTGACAGTATGGTGTCAGTTGGGGGCTGCTATCAAGTGTTCATCACGATTAATGATGAGGATTAGACAATGCCAACTGCAATTAGAGTATATCAATTTCCACCTGTTCTAGACATGCAACCCAGCTCGTTCGGGCTTAAGCTGGAAATGTGGCTTCGCATGTCAGGCCTAGATTACGATGTTGAGTTTGTTACCCGGAAAATGGGGCCCAAGGGAAAGATTCCGTTTGTTGTTGTAGATGGCCGTGAAATTGGCGATTCTGAAATAATTATCGAGATGCTGTCTAAAAAATTCGGGGTTAATCTTGACCGAGGATTAAGTGATGAGCAGCAAGCCCACAGCATACTTATTCGCAGGCTAACTGAAGAGCATTTGTATTTTGTAGTGGTGTACTCACGTTGGGTTGATCCGAAAGGGTGGCAAACCTTCAAATCTAGAATGTTCGGCGAGGTACCTTTGCTACTACGTAAACTGATTTCTGGGAAAATCCAAAAACAAGTGGCGGCAACTGTGCATGCACAGGGCATAAGCCGTCATAGCGAGTCGGAAATTTACGCAAAAGGCAGAGCTGATCTACAGGCACTCTCTAAAATGCTTGGGGATAAACCCTATTTCCTTGGGGCAAAACCAACGAGTGTTGATGCATCCGTTTATGGACTACTAGCAAACATCTACTTTCAGCAAGATGCTAATGCCCTGAAAGAAATATTGAAAAACTTCCCTAATTTGACCCGATACTGTGATCGGTTGAAAGCAGAATATTGGTCAGATGCAAAATTGGGCGGGGGTGAAGAGCTTGGTTTTAGAGCAAACGAAAAGCCTCGGATTATGCCGTTGAAGAGTGCTTAGTGTCGGTGATTTTCAACAGATGATCCGCATCATCGCCAATTGAGGAATTCAGATCGGCGCGTTCTTTTTCAAGGCGCGCCAATTCCCCTTTCAAACGAAGGACCTCTTGTTTGTTTTCCCGGTTTTCCTGGCGCGTTTTGCCGTCGCTGATCCAAGTCCGAATGGAGCCGAGCAATATACCGATAAAACCACCCCCCAAAATGAGAGTGAATAGCGGAACTTCAATTTCAAAGGGAAGAGGAAACAGTGAAAAAGCGACAGGGCCCTTATTGCTGATACTGAGCGTAACAATAATAATCGCGAGAATGGCGATAAATGACCACGAAATGATCTTCACTATAATTCCTTCTATTCTATTCAGAGCCTGAAAAGGTTATTCGTTTCCTGTATTCAGGCGCTCACGCAGCTCTTTGCCGCATTTAAAATAGGGTACATATTTCTTTTCTACCTGAACGGCTTCGCCTGTTCGTGGGTTGCGGCCAACGCGTGCGGCACGTTCTTTAGTGGAAAAGGCGCCAAAACCACGAAGTTCGACCCGGTCACCGCGGGCCATGGCGTCAGAAATTTCATCGAAAATGGTAGTTACAATACGTTCCACATCTCGCAAGAACAGGTGAGGATTTTTCTCTGCGAGAAGTGCAATAAGCTCCGACTTAATCATCCTAAGATGCCCCCAATGTTTTATTAGATTGCTGCGATCAATCCATGTTTAATAAAATCTATTTCAATTAGGGTGCCAAAGGGAGACCAGTCCGTCAAGTGTAAGTCTTTCAGATATAACGCTTTTCCCCAACATTCCTTGCAAAATATCCCGTAATAGGCCTTTTGGGGCACTGTAATCAGCCGTAATGAGAGGAAGAGAGGCGGGAATCTGCTGGTTCGATTCCAGCCAAGCGCGTGCTTCCAGCAAGCCGCCGAGCTCATCCACAAGCCCAGCACCCAGTGCTGATTTACCGATTAAGACACGTCCATCTGCAATTACAGCGGCTTCTTTCCGTGACAGAGGCCGTCGGTCTGCAACCAAATCAACAAACCATTCGTGTGTTTGGCTTACCATATCCTGAAGGTTTTGGCGGCCTCCTGCGGATAGTGGTTTGAACGGGGAAGGCTCGCCTTTAAGTTTACCTGATGTAATAGCCTCGGCTTTCACGCCAAGTGTTTCCATTAACGTCGAAAACTCAGTTAGTTGGACTATGACGCCGATGGAGCCTGTAATCGAGCTTTCCCCAGCAAAGATACGGTCACCGGCAAGGGCGGTGAGATATCCGCCAGAGGCGCCAATTGTTCCGATAACAGCAATAACCGGTTTTTTCTCTGCCACGCGGCGCAGGGCTTTGAATAAGCGTTCGCTGCCATATGTGGAGCCGCCAGGGCTGTTAATATAGACGATCAGAGCTTTTGCCTGATCATTTTTGAGAATTTTATTGATTGTTATCTGGCGCCGTTCATTTTCAACAATAACATTGTCGATATTCAAGCGGGCCACATGCTCCTGCTCGTTTGAGGGGCCAAATTTGGCAAATAGAATTGAGAGGGCGGCAACGGCAACCAGAACGGTTGCTGCGCGCCAAAAAAACAGGCGCCGTTTTAAACGGCGCCTGTCTATTATTGCATCGGTATCAACAGACATGGCGTCTTCCAATAGGCTTACATTTCATGTCCAAATATCCGATCCTTTTTTGATTAATCGTCCGAACCTTCGGCTTTGCGCATAGCAGCACCGAGGATGTCGCCAAGAGAAGCACCTGCGTCTGAAGAGCCGTATTGTGCAACGGCTTCTTTTTCTTCAGCAACTTCTTTTGCTTTAATAGACAATGTGACCTTGCGGGTCTTGTTGTCGATTGAAGTGATTCTCGCGTCAAGCTTGTCACCAACCGCAAAGCGGTCTGAACGTTGCTCGGCACGATCGCGGCTCAGGTCACCCTTACGGATAAAGCCTGTTACGCCTTCAGAAATTTCAACATCAAGTCCGGCGTCCTGAATTGCAGTAACGGTACAAGTAACAATCGCACCTTTTTTCATTTCAGCTGCGCCAGCAAATGGATCTTCGCTCATCTGTTTGATACCGAGGCTGATACGCTCTTTCTCGATGTCAATGTCCAGAACTTTAGCAGAAACTTCATCGCCTTTGCTGTAGCTTTGAATAGCTTTTTCGCCAGGCTCGCTCCAGTCGATGTCAGACATGTGAACCATGCCGTCTACATCATTTTCAAGACCGATAAACAGACCAAATTCAGTGATGTTCTTAACGTCACCTTTGATTTCTGTTCCAACCGGTGTGGAAGCCGCAAAGCTTTCCCATGGGTTGTCCAGGCACTGTTTCAGACCAAGGCTGATGCGACGACGGCTTTCGTCCACTTCCAGAACCATCACTTCTACTTCCTGAGAAGTTGAAACGATTTTGCCTGGATGTACGTTTTTCTTAGTCCAGCTCATTTCTGAAACGTGAACAAGTCCTTCAACACCTGGTTCCAGCTCAACAAATGCACCGTAATCAGTGATGTTTGTTACGCGGCCAGAGAATTTGGCGTTAAGTGGGTATTTAGCTTCAAGAGCATCCCATGGATCTGTTTGCAGCTGTTTCATGCCGAGGCTGATACGCTGAGTTTCTTTGTTGAGGCGGATAACCTGAACTTTAACAGTTTCACCGATTGTCAGTGCTTCTGTTGGATGGTTCACACGACGCCATGCAATGTCAGTAACATGCAAGAGACCATCAACACCGCCAAGATCAACGAATGCACCGTAATCAGTGATGTTCTTGACCACACCTTCAAGTGTTTGGCCTTCTTCCAATGTTCCGATAAGTTCGGCACGGGCTTCCGCACGGCTTTCTTCAAGAACGGCACGACGTGAAACAACGATGTTGCCACGGCGACGATCCATTTTCAGGATCTGGAATGGTTGTGGGATACCTTTAAGTGGTGCAATGTCGCGTACTGGACGTACGTCTACCTGGCTACCTGGCAAGAATGCCACAGCGCCGGAAAGGTCAACAGTGAAACCACCTTTAACACGGCCGAAGATAACACCGTCAACACGCTCATTGGCGCCAAAGGCAACTTCGAGTTTTTCCCATGCTTCTTCGCGGCGAGCTTTGTCACGTGACAGAACAGCTTCACCAGCAGAATTTTCGATACGCTCAAGAAATACTTCTACAGTATCGCCAATTTTCAGGTCAGAATCCTGACCCGGGGCTGAAAATTCCTTCAAAGGAACACGGCCTTCAGATTTCAATCCAACATCAATGATGGCGAGATCTTTTTCAATATTGACGACAGTGCCTTTAATAACAGTGCCTTCGAGGCTATTGCTGGCGCCATAAGATTCTTCAAGCATTGCTGCAAAATCTTCGAACGCTGGCATGCCTTCTTCGGCTAGATCAGTATTAGACATATTTAGATTTCCTCATTTGATCCCCTATCAGGCCAAACCGGTTGCCCGGTGGATCGATGGCCACTTGTTTTCCAGTTTTTAAAGTCGCACGCTTGGAAAACGCATGAAATTTGACTCCTGCGTGGGCGGAGCCGCTATTAGCAAAATACCGTCTCGAATATTAACCCGGAAAATCCGCATCAATAATTTGGCAAGCAGCTTCAAGAGCCGCTTCTATATCCAATTTTGTTGTATCAAGCAAGTGCGCGTCGTCAGCTTTTGCAAGTGGGGCGGATTTACGCGTCTGATCGCGTGCGTCACGATCTCGTAAATCACTCAAAACATCGTCAAAAGTGACCTCTTGCCCTTTGGCAGCCAACTCATCAAACCGGCGCTGTGCCCGCACTTCTGCACTTGCTGTCACAAACAGTTTTACGGGGGCATCAGGGCAGACAACAGTTCCTATGTCCCGCCCATCCAAAACCGCACCTGGCTTATGTTTGGCAACTTCTCGCTGATACTCCAAAAGGGCTGTTCTTACCCGTTGATTTGCGGCAACAATGGACGCTGCATTTCCGGTTTTCTCATCCCGAAGCGCAGGGTTGGATGGGTCAATTTTACTCACATTTTGTGCTGCAAGTAGTGCCAGATCTGGATTGTTGGGATCTTGATTATTTTGCAGCAATAACAGTCCAACCGCTCGGTAAAGTGCACCAGTATCCAAATATTTGAAACCATATTTGTCAGCGATTCGCCTCGCAAGTGTGCCCTTGCCAGCCGCAACTGGCCCATCCACAGCAATAATCATGGCGCGTTTGTTCTGCCGATATTGGCGCCAAGGTTGTTCATTAGGGTGGTAAAGCCCGGAAAGCTTGTTTCCATGACAGAGCCATCATCAACCGTCACACCTTTTTCAGATGCCATTCCCAAAATAAGAAAAGACATGGCGATGCGATGATCAAGTTCTGTTGAAACGGTTGCTCCCCCTTTCGGCGGAACCGCACGGCCATGGACTATTAGGCCATCTTCCAATTCTTCCAGTTGAACACCACAGGCTTTAAGGCCTGCTGCCATAACTGCAATACGGTCGCTCTCCTTGACCCTGAGTTCCTCAAGTCCCTTCATAACTGTGCTGCCATGGGCGAACGCGGCAGCTACAAAAAGAACCGGGTACTCATCAATCATTGAAATGGCGCGCTCTGGTGGGACTTCAATCCCTTTCAGCAAGCCACCTTTCACGCGAATATCACCAACTTGTTCTCCGCCGGAGTTGCGAATATTTTCGATTTTAATATCAGCGCCCATTTCGCCCAATGTTTCAAACAGGCCATCGCGAAGCGGATTAAGACCAACATTTTCAATCGTCACGTCAGAGCCTGGCAAAATCGCCGCCGCAACCGCCAAGAATGCGGCAGATGATGGATCACCTGGAACAATGATATCGGCACCAGTTAGTTCTTGCTGGCCTTCATAGCTGATGACCCGGCTGCCATCAGCAGCGGTGACAACGGAAATTTCAGCGCCGAAGTGACGTAACATGTTTTCGGTGTGATCACGGGTGGGTTTCGGCTCGATCACGGTTGTGATGCCCGGTGTATCCAGTCCCGCAAGCAGCACACAGGATTTCACTTGCGCAGATGCCACTGGCAGCTCGTAAGTAATTGGCATCAGGTCGTGACCGGTTACACAAAGCGGAAAACGATCCCCGCTGCGGGATGTAATCGTCGCGCCCATTTTTGTAAGCGGTGTTGCAACCCGCTTCATGGGGCGCTTGTGCAAGGAAGTATCGCCCGCAAAATATGTGTTGAAGGGCGCGCCGGCCACAACGCCCATAAGCAGGCGGGCGGCAGTGCCGGAATTTCCCATTTCAAGAACTTTCGTAGGTTCCTGAAGTGCGCCAACGCCAACGCCGTTGATCACCCAGTTTTCGGGGCTAACTTTTTCTATGTTTGCGCCCATCTGACGCATGGCTTCTGCGGTACAGAGAACATCTTCTCCCTCCAGCAGTCCCGTGACACGTGTTTGGCCGATCGCCAACCCGCCAAGGATTAGGGATCTGTGAGAGATAGATTTGTCGCCCGGCACGTGAACGCGCCCCTGTAGAGGGCCGCATGAATTGGAAGTCACTGCGCCGGTATTATTTGATGCTGATGTCATTTGATTATTTTGATCCTGCCCTGATGTTTGGGGCGGATCCGAAATTTGAGTTAAAAATAATTTCTTTTTTTAACAAGGTTTTTATCATTTGTCACATATTCCTAGTACTCTGATGTCAGATTTTTTTTGACAGAGCATCTATATTCTGGCAATTGGGCAAAATTGATTTGAGTTTTAGACGCTAATTCGGCGGGAGAACAAATATGGCAAAACCGGAATGGGGTGCAAAGCATACCTGTAATTCTTGCAGTAAAATTTTTTACGATATGCTTCGTAGTCCGATTGTTTGCCCGAGTTGTGGCAAAACACATGTACCTGTTGTAATTCTTAAACCTGGCAGAACTATTTCTAAAAAGTCTGCTATGGTAAGGGTTGTGAAACCTGTGGTCGAAGAAAGCGAAGAGAAAAAGAATAAGCTTTTGGATGATGAGGCGATTTTGAAAGAGGAAGAGCCTGATCGAGACGATGATGATGATGAAAATGGCGATCTTGGT
This sequence comes from Alphaproteobacteria bacterium 46_93_T64, assembly GCA_002163135.1. Taxonomy (GTDB): domain Bacteria; phylum Pseudomonadota; class Alphaproteobacteria; order Sneathiellales; family Sneathiellaceae; genus Sneathiella. Next base: position 54,435 of record MAAN01000018.1, on the reverse strand, counting down.
GTTGTCGTGAGTAAATCATCAGATTCAGAAGGACTTTCCTAATAAGGAATTATACGGGATCGTAGAAATACGATCCCGCTTCAATTTTTGACTTGAAATTGAACGCGCTTCAGAATAGTTTCTGCGCGCACTAGGGTGACAACACCCTATTTGTGGGGCCATAGCTCAGTTGGGAGAGCGCTTGGATGGCATTCAAGAGGTCGTCGGTTCGATCCCGTCTGGCTCCACCAGAATTATCTAAGGGCTTAGCTGGAAACAGCTAGGCCCTTATTTCTTTCAAGTGACCTACTAGGTGAAATCAATCTGCGATAACCGCCACTATTGTTTTATATTATACGAATGTATAGGCTCATGGGCAGTAGTCTGTGGGGCATAGGGAAATTTCACCGTATGAGTCCTAAAACAAAAAAATATCTAAAAGTGCTTGCCATACTGGTGACTGTGCTTGCCGAAGGCTTGCTTCTTCTTCAGGGCTGTGCGTTTTTTGGCGGGAATGTTTCGGGAGATCGCCTTGATAGGGTGATGGCGTCGACCCATCAGGAAAATGGAACGTTTCGCAACACAGTTCCTCAGCGCGCTGCAGCGTCAGGTAATTATTGGAATTATATCGTCGAACAATTTTCCGGCGATCAAGTTCGCGTCCCACCCGCGGCAATTCCCGTGACGACGGTTGATCCGGAAATACTGACGTCCACGCCCGCTGCAGGCCTCAGAGCAATTTGGCTTGGCCACGCCACAGTTTACCTGGAGCTTGATGGAAAGAGAGTGTTGATCGACCCTATTCTGTCGGACTATGCGGCGCCCATTGACTGGTTTGGTCCAAAAAGATTTCACCCGTCGCCGATCGCGCTTGAGGATCTTCCCAGAATAGATGCAGTCCTCATTTCTCATGATCATTACGACCATCTCGACATGAAGACTGTCCAGCATCTGGCAAAGACAGGCAGCCGTTTCTTCGTGCCACTGGGCATTGGGGCCCATCTGGATGCATGGGATGTTCCCGCAGATCAAATTGTTGAGCTTGACTGGTGGCAAAATGCCCGCTTGCCGGGATTGGAAATTGTCAGCACGCCTGCCCGTCATTATTCCGGCAGAGAACTGTTCGATTATAAAGAAACTTTGTGGTCTTCCTGGACAGTCATTGGGGCAGACCACCGGATTTTCTATAGTGGTGACACGGGATATTCCGATCACTTCAAAAATATCGGAGAGAAATACGGACCCTTTGATCTGGCAGTCATCAAAATCGGTGCCTATGGTCCGGGGAACTCATGGATTGATATTCATATGGATCCGGAACATGCCGTGCAGTCATTCGTTGATGTCCGGGGAAAAAGGATGCTTCCTGTTCACTGGGCAACCTTCAATATGGCCTTCCATGATTGGCAGGAACCGGTAATCCGAGCGGTCCGCGCCGCAAAAGAATTGAATATCGACCTAGTGACACCGCGCGTTGGCGAAATTGTAACCTCAGGTGTGCCTTTTCACTCAGAAAATTGGTGGGCAGACATCAATTAGCTGCATGCCGTCGACGTGACAAATAATGGCCACCGAATGGCAGCCATTTCTCGTTTCTGGCGGTCTGAATTAAAGATAGTTGAAAGCACTGGAAAAAGGCTAGTAAGGCAGTATCTACAGCGAAAGTGAGTCTTCCGTTGCATATTCTTTACCGAAAATGGGTTTGTTGAACTAATAAGCCTACCTTTTAGAAAAAAATATCTAATATTGCTCCCATTGTAAGTATTAACTATCTGTCCTGTAACCCGTTTTGTTTCATGCGCCATATGGCCATATCAATTCGGTCCTGACCAAAAAACGGCTCGCCTTCAAATACTAAAGTCGGCACACCCCAGTGGCCTGAAGCATCCAGTTCAGCCTGATTTTCCGCGATTATATCATCATAGGCCTGCTCGTTGCCTTCAATTGTGGCTTCCATATCGGCAAGATCTAGTCCTGCACGAGCGGCTGCATTGGCCATATGGTCGCCCTCATGCCAGTTTACAGTTTTTCCATCAAATATCATCTGACTAACTTCATTGAGGAACGGCAAACCTTTGCCGCGTTTTGCAGCTTCTACGCCCAAACGGGTGAGGCGGTAAATGTAGGGTTGGGTGTCCGAGATGGCGAGTTTCACATTATCCATCACAACAGGGTCGGGGCTTGGCCATTTAAACGTCATGCCGCGATAATCTGCGATACGATGGCAGTCCCGCATAAGATAGGCAATCCATTGTGGATTGATTTTAGTGAAAAATTCCGGTGTCCGGATCGCGATGGGATAAACAGGTTTTACCTTGATATCCACGTCATAGGTATCCGCAATTTCACAGTATTGTCGGGTCCCAAGATAGGAATACGGGCTTCGAAATGACCAATAGAGATGTGCTGTCAGTGTCATGATTTCCCCAATTTCTTTTTAAGGATTTAACACCAGTATACGGAAAATTCCAAGGCTTTAGCTATTTTTTGAATGCTAATAGTTTTATTCCTGTTTTGAAATTCCAATTACGGACAAATTTAATATTCTCAAAGCCATGTTTTTCAAGAAAACTGACCATATTATCTTTAGAAAAATATTGTCGGTGGTTAGGAGCATGTAGATTTTCCCAGCCATCAGTTTCTGAATTACTCTTATACCTTTTAAGTTCTGGCGTGGTCAGGTACAGCACCCCGCCCTTGTTCATGTTTTTTGCGATGCACGACATAAAACCATTAACGTCGGGAACATGTTCAATGACTTCAGATGTGTAGACAACATCAAAGCGTCGGTCTTCAAAATCAATATTCTCAAGAAAATCACAAATAAATTCCGATTTGGGAAAATATTGTTTTGCCTGATCTACAACGGGTTGACTAACCTCAACACCGAGAGCTTGCATATTCAGTTCTCGGCAGGCTTCAACGAAATATCCAAGGTTGCATCCTACATCAAGGACCTGCTTGCCCTTTGCGTGCTTTTTAATGGATGTGGCCCGCTTCCGGGCTCGTTTCATTTTGCTTTTGAATTTTTTTCCATAAAAATCGATATAAGCGTTACCGCGATCGGTAGACAGGACATCTAAATCATCCTCAACCTTATAATCAGGTAGTAGAAAGGCGTAATTACATTCTTCACATTTCTGCCAAAAGAAATTGTTTTGCTGAACAAGATCTATAGTTTTCTCGGTGTTGCAAACGGCACAGGTTGTCATTTACTGAGTTCCAAAAGGATGAAAAGTGAAAAATAATCTTGCCTCAATACTATAACTATTTGCTTATTTTCAACAGCCCAAAATAGGTTGATTTTGTCATTACATCACTTCAGTAGAATTTGGTGAGTATTCAATCTCACATTGGCTGAGTTTATGAATTGAAGCTATCTGACATTAGTCAATCTATCCGAATAATCTTAAGACGCAAGAAAGCAGAAAGGAACTGAAAAACTACGTTACCGTTGAGCCTTTGAGATTGAAATACAGCTTGCTACGAAGCGATTAACACTGGAAAGATGACCCGGCTGGGCTCCTTTGGTTAAAACATAGACCAAGCTGTCATGGAACAATGCAGCCCCAAAGAATACCTTCAAATTCGGCTTAGTCAGTTCTTAAGCTAACAAGTCCAATACCGGTGGCGTCAAATCCGCCGTCTACGTTCAGCTCTACACCATTGATATAACTGGCTTTATCGCTGCTTAGATAGTAGATCGCTTCGGCGAGCTCTTCTTCAGTACCATAGCGTGCCAATGGAATGGAATCGTGGTATTCCGCGCGAATATCTGCCGTGTGAACCTTTTTCGCCATCGCTGTGTCGACGGGGCCCGGAGAGACGGCATTAACACGTATTCCCATGTTTCCAAGTTCGGCTGCTAACTGTTTAGTAAGTTGCAGGAGGCCTGCTTTACTGGTTCCATAGGCGACACGCAATGTGGATGCACGGCCGCCGGAAATTGAAGCGATATTGACGATACTACCGCCGCCGCTTTCGAGCATTGCCGGCACGCAGGCTTTCGAGCAGAGAAAAGCACCGCTTAAATTCACCGATAAAACCTTGTTCCAATCCTCAAACGTGGTTTCCATAACCGGTTTGAAGATGGCTATTCCGGCGTTGTTGACCAAGGCATCAATTCTGCCAAATGTGTCAGTTACTTGGGCGATAGCGGTCGAGACTTGTTCAGGAATGGAAATATCACAGACAATTGTTATGGTATTTTCTGCCTGATCTAGATTTTGATGCGAGTCAGCTAGTGTTTCTGCATCAATGTCCAGCAATGCAACTTTCCAGCCCTCTGTCAGGAATTTTTTTGCCGTCGCAAGCCCAATTCCACGGGCAGATCCAGTAACAATAGCAACTTTTGACATACACTTATTCCTCAACCAATGTTTTCTTATTCAAATTACTTTACGCAGAACTTGTTTGTTCGATAAATGAATTCAGATATCGATATGTTTTTTCTTGGCCCGAATACATTTGAATTCGTTAGAGCCTATGAGAGTATTGATAGATATTCAAATTTTCAGGACCGTCATGCACGCTTACAGACACGCTTTCGCGGGTCATTTCAAAAACACCAGTGGCGAGGGTCTTGCCATAATCGTCACCCCCATCAACAGGCGAGCGCAGAATTTCTGAACCGGGTTTAATGTCGAACAAAATGCCGGTTGGGCCTTTTTCTTCAAGGGTGTTCTCACTAAGTAGTTCATCCGCACGAAGCTGACGTACAGTTGACGATGTTGTTATGGATTGGGGCTTGTCTTTAAGTTTCTCTGAGATGAGGTGATTGGCATGCGCAGACGCGTTACCAGTAACTTCTTTAATCAGGCAATCGCTGGCCGGAGCCTCAACCGAGACAAGACGCCCTTCTTTTGCGGATCCCAGATTATGATGAAAACCAGAGGCGCGATCTGAGCGTTCTAGAAGCGCCAACGCGTCATCCATTGAAGTACAATCAAGGATAGCTCTGCAAATAAAATGGCGGGGTAGACCGGGTTTTAAATCATGCACCCGGATATTGTTGATAGTTTGGACAATACCTGCGTAGTTAAACCCCATTGTGTGGCCGGGGATCATGCCCGGATAAAGAAAACTCTCGAACCCTGGTCCGTTATCGGGCTTGACCTTCACCCAGGTGCAAGAGCCATGAAAATCAGCAGTCCCATCTTCGTTATGGGAAATAATATCAGGTCCGTCATTTGTACCCGGAATAATTAAAGTGGTGCAGCCTTCGCTAAGATCTGCGGCGAGGGCGGGGGATATATCATCTCCCCAAACTAAATCACCGCGGCAGTTCCATAAGAACGCACGCTCAAATGATATCCCTGTACCATCAGACATACCTTCAAGTTCGCGGATATATTCCGGGAAAACCTGACGGGACGCGCTTATCATTGTTTCAAGATATGCCGATCCCTGCCATTTCCGTTCGGTTTCTACAAACTCATCTGTGTGAACGGTAATGGTGTGAACAGTTTCGGCGGTGGCTTGCCCAAGTGTAAAACCTATGGAATAGGGATCGCCAGACGCGGTAATGGTTTTAAGTTTCATCGAAGTTATAAGTTCCTAGTTTAAGTCGCTATCTTTCCAGAATTTCGTACCTTGAATTGTTGCTTGCAGCGCAAGCCCCTGACGCGTGATCTGATAAAGGTGGACACCCGGTGCAACGGCAATAGCGCCGCCCCAGCCATCTCCTTTGTCGTCAGATTTGGCAACGGCGTCCGCCTGAACCCCAGCATCCCAGCCCTCTTCTACGAACTGATTGAGGGCATCTTTGCTCGAAAACACGAATACTCCCCGAAAATCTTTGACGCCCAAACCAAGACCAACGCCCGCACTGTACATATTCATGTAAACGTCTTTACCGCCTTTATAGCCTTTGACAACACCCCAACCGCTTGCGGTTGACAGCCATAGAAGGTTAAAGCCCAAATTGCTAAAGACGGCATGCCCATTGGCTTGATTTATTTTGTTTTTTGCATAGGGATTTATTTTGTAAAGATCGTTCAGTGTATTCACGCGCATGGTTTGCACGGATTGTCTTTTATCAGCGAGCGTTGCTCCTTTTGGAGACATGCAGCCAGAAACCAAAATTGCGATGAAGAAACTCATCAATATCCGGCTCATAATAAATATCCTTTGAGATGTGGCGGTTGGTTTTCAATCATAGTCCCACTTCTTTCCACAATTCAATCGCATTCCACTTGCACATAAAGTGCTAATTGTTTCATGATTGCAGACAGATCAGCCTTTTCCAAACTTGGAGCAAAAATCATGGGCCATAATCACAAACACAGCGAACCCTTATCCGATACGGCGCTGCGGGCCAAAACACTGGAATCTCTATTGGTCGAAAAAGGCCTGGTGGATCCAGCAACATTGGATGCGCTAGTGGATCGCTATGAAAATAAAGTGGGACCCCGAAACGGTGCCGCAGTCATCGCACGTGCGTGGTGCGATCCTGATTATAAGGCACGGTTGCTTGCGGATGCGTCTGCGGCGATTGCAGAACTTGGATATTCTGGCGCACAGGGTGAAGAATTACTTGCGAAAGAGAATTCAGATTCTATCCATAATGTCGTGGTTTGCACTTTGTGTTCCTGTTATCCGTGGCCGGTTTTGGGCTTACCGCCGGTTTGGTATAAATCGGCACCCTATCGATCCCGCGTTGTTCGTGAACCGCGGAAAGTCCTGCAAGAATTTGGAACAGACATTGCTTCAGATGTTGAAGTTCGTGTTTGGGACAGTACGGCAGAAACGAGATATCTCGTCATCCCGCAACGGCCAAAGGGCACGGAAGGCATGAGCGAAGACGCACTTGCTGATCTCGTTAGCCGCGATAGCATGATTGGTGTGACGCGGGCGCTGGATGTTTCAGACGCGGGAGCACGCTAATGGACGGTGTACACGATATGGGGGGCATGCATGGCATGGGTCCGGTTGAGATGGAAAACGAAAACGATCCAAAATTCCATGCAGACTGGGAAAAACGGGTTTTCGCCATTAATAATGCCATTGGACCCACCAAATTACGCAATATTGACGAATCCCGGCATGCTCGCGAACGCATGAAACCATCTGAGTATATGTCGAGCAGCTATTATCAGATATGGCTGGATGGACTTGTCCGAATATTGACGGAAAAAGGTGTGATTAGTGAAGGCGAAATGAACGGTACACTTTCAGCGCAGCCGGTGACAGTGTCACATAAACCGCTCTTGCCGCCAGAAGCTGTAGATATTGTCATGAGTAAGGGCGCCACCTATACACGTGACAAGGGCAAAACTGCGACTTTTAAAGTTGGGGAGACTGTTCGGGGTCGCAACATTCATCCTGCGGGCCACACCCGTCTTCCAAGATATGCCAGAGGAAAAGTTGGTGAAATCATGGAGGATTATGGTCTGCACGTTTTTGCAGATGCTTCTGCCCATGGATCTGAAAGTTCGCAACATCTGTATAACGTGCGTTTTTCATCTGTTGAGCTTTGGGGAGATGATGGCACTGACGGTGATTTCATATACATAGATTTATGGGACGATCATCTGGAGGCATTATCTTGAGCGAAATGAACGCTGCTTTGCTGGACATGCCTATTCCTCATGATGCCGAAGGTCCGGTATTTGACGAGCCATGGCAAGCGCAGGCTTTTGCAATGACAGTACAAATGTCAGAGGCTGGACATTTCAGCTGGAGAGATTGGGCCGATACATTTGGCGCGGAAATCGCAACAGCCACAAAAGAGGGCCGGGGCTGCGGGAATGAGAATTATTATCTTTGCTGGTTGGCTGCGCTGGAGAAAATTCTGGCAGATAAAGATATATTGAGTACTGAGGTTCAAAAATCCCGAAAAGAAGAATGGCGCCATGCAAACGAGCATACTGAACACGGAAAGCCCGTAGAACTCGGCTCATAACCTGTTTTTCTTTGCGAAAAGACGGAAGAGGCACTATGTCTGTTTCAACCTTCCCTATTGAACGGATAAGATTGTGCAAGATACACCGACAGCTGGCATGCCAGAGATTGAAATTCAGCAAAACCTGGATAAAGCAGCAAAAATTATCACTGAGCATTTGGACAAAGCGCTGCAAGATTGCACCGAAGCGGGCTTGGAACGTGATTTTTTTAATGCAGGTATCGTGGCAACACTTATGCAAGCCATGGAAACCAGCCTTGGGGGATCTGCTGCGCTTGCTGGGGCCCTTCACCAAATGGCAGAGATGGCAGCCCAAAAGGCTGAACATGACGCCGGAAACGCTAATTAATTAAGTTAAAGGGCACCATTGGGTGCCCTTTAACTTTAGTCAGCCGTATGGATCGGTAGGTTCAGAAGTGCGCGGCGGCGAAGCCACTGACTTGGACGATAACGTTCCTCGCCAGTAATGCGTTGAAGCTGTTCCAAAATCGTATGGGTGTTTTTTGTGCCCATATATTCCGCAAGCTCAATTGACCCTAGCGGGTAATTCAGCCCCAGCTTCATCCCCTTATCGATATCCTCCGGTGTTGCAACGCCAATTTGGGCCATTTCACAGCCTAGATTTGCCACCATGGCCCGGATACGTTGCGCAATAAAGCCGGGACAATCTTTGATGCGGGTCACGGAGTTGGTGACTTTTCGCAAGGCCGCCATAACACTATCAACCGTTTCATCATTTGCACCTGGGGCCGCCATCACTGTTGCATGTAGATGCACTCCAGTGAGCATATCAATTGCAACAAGCCTTTTCGCATCCAGTTTTAATCGGAGGGCAAGGCTCGTGCAATCTTCTCCTACCGGAGCGGCCAAAATTGGCGACACGCCATCATCTACCGCGAGTATGCTTATCCCTAGATCGCGAAGGAGCGGTTCAAGGGCTGGAACCGGTTCGGGTAAATAAGCCCGTTTGGCAGGCTCCACATTCGGAACGTCGGCAGGTGCTGGTCGAATGATTTCCCCGTTTTCATCATACTCGTAAAAACCAGCTTTGGTTTTACGCCCAAGGCGGCCAGCCTCCATCATGCTTTCATGTAGCGGTGCTGTGGCCAGCCGTTTATCGTGAAAATAGCCTTCATAAATTATTTGACTGACGGGGAAGTTGACGTCGATACCGGTTAGATCGGCCAGCTCAAACGGTCCCATACGAAAGCCACAAGCATCTCTCATGATGGCATCCACTTCATGGGGTTCCGCAACACCCTCAGAGACAATACGTAGGGCCTCTGTTGTATAGGCGCGCCCTCCAAGGTTTACGAGAAATCCTGGAGCGTCTTTTACGACGACTGGTACACGGCCCATACGTTTACCGATGACACAGAGCGCGTCTGTTGTCTCTTTGCTGGTTTCGGTGCCATTGATCACCTCCACAAGTTTCATCAGCGGAACAGGATTGAAGAAATGCAGACCCGCTATCCGGTTTTTGTTTTTACAAGCTGAGGCAATCGAGGAGATCCGAATACTCGATGTGTTTGACGCGATTATGGTGTCGTCCGAGACGGCTTCCTCAATTTGTTTGAAAACCGATTGCTTAATATCGATATTTTCGACGATTGCTTCGACAACCAGATCACAGTCTTTGAAGTCTCCCAGTGTATTTGCAACGGAAAGGCGGCCTTTGGACGCCTCTCCCTCTTCTGCTTGCAGGCGCCCTTTGCTCACGGCTCTGTCAATCATGTCTTCGATGAAGGAACAGGCTTCTTTTGCAGACCCCTCTTTTGTGTCGAATATAACGGCCTGCATGCCGCCGGTTACGGAAACCTGTGCAATTCCGCGGCCCATGGCGCCAGCGCCGACGATACCAACTTTTAGCGATTCTTTGTGGGGGTCAAAGGTCATGAAAATGCTCCGTGTCTTTTCTTATAAATTCTTGGTTTTTAGCATTGGCACATCACAAAATGTTAAACTTGTGAACTGCAGCCTTGATGAGAGTACCAAGGCAACCTACATTAAATGAAAGGTGAGCGCCATACTGGGCTCGCTAGAAGGTGCCAATTGCGGACCTAAAACTAAACTCGCTCGGATGAGGAGAATGCGTCGTGTCAACAATGTCTGTGTTTAACAGCCCCCTGCTGCTGGGCTTTGATCGTTTCGAACATATGCTGGATCAGCTGGCAAAATCAAACGGTGAAGGCTATCCCCCATACAATATCGAACAGGTCTCTGATGCGGATATTCGTATAACACTGGCTGTCGCAGGATTTTTTAAAGAAGATCTGCAGATTACGCTGGAACAAAATCAACTTATCATTCATGGTAAGCAGAGTGAAGATGCGGGTCGTATTTATCTGCACAGAGGCATTGCTGCCCGTCAGTTCCAGCGCAAATTTGTACTGGCTGAGGGAGTGACAGTTGCCGGAGCAGAGATGGACAACGGATTGCTTCACATAGATTTGCTACTTCCGATACAGAAGAAGGACGTTAAGCAGATCGAAATAAATATGAAGGGTAGCGGGCAGAACATCAAAACAATCAGCTCACCCAATAATGTCGATTAAGTGCCGGTTCTGATAGAACTTTGTACAACAGGAGTTATGTAATGCAGTATCAGGAAGCGACACTTCGCCAAATCAGTCCGGCGGCGCTTGCAGTTCTGGGGTCTATGGACACGGCATATGTACGTAAAGTGCAAGAAGAAGGCGAAACCATTTACGCCATTTATTCTGCTGACGGCCAACGTCTTGGAGAAGAAGACAGCGCAGAAGTTGCGTTGGTAATTGCTCGCCAAAATGATTTGGAAGCGTTTCTGGTTAGCTAATACAGTGCGTTTTAAGAGCGGCTGCTTTAGTCGCTCTTCGCTGACTATCTTTGGGTAATGCTCGCACTATTTGTGAGGCGCTCGTCGCCTCTCAAAATCGCAACTTCTCCGCGGTAGATTCCATTTTTCCAGCCCGTTGCCGGTTTTTTAACCCCAATAAAAAGGTTTCTGCTGATTTGATGCTTACCCATGGGTTTCGTAATATGTTTGCCGATAATTTTCCCAGCAGGATCAAATAGCTTCAAAGAAATTTTATCGCCCTTACGGCTTCCGATATAATAACTCCAGAAAAACAGAGTTGGCGCCATTGGCCCAAATTCATCTTGATTTTTCTTGCCGGTTTCAAGATCCCGTCTTCCGGAAGGACGTGTTTCTGAAAAGCCTATATTAACAAAGAAAGTCGGCGTATAGGTCAACTGGGAGCTGATATTATCGCTCCAGTAGTTCTTTTTGAAATTGCCACATTTTTCGTTTTTCTCAAGGCCTGTAAACGGATCTATACGTTTGTTTTTATGACGAAGTTCAAAATGGAGATGAGGGAAATCCGTAAGACCAGACATACCCACATATCCTAGAACCTCGCCTTTTTGGACCCGCTGCCCTTTATAAACTTTGATCGAACCCTTTTGCATATGGGCGTAGAAGGTGGTCCATTTGCCTCCGTGATCAAGGACCACGACATTTCCAAGGCCAATATTATATATTTCTTTTTTCTTTTTCTTGGAATAATCGCTGTAATATTGATCCTTAACCCCCCGTCGGATGCCTGTGACTGTTCCCTCTTCTGCTGCAATTACCGGAACCCCCTTTTCCATTTGAGCTAGCGTCTGGATCCGTATATCTGTCCCGCGATGATTGTTATAGCTAAGGGAGCCGCATGTATAATCCGCAGCTGCTTTTCCGGGTTTGGCGTCCATGAAATGCTGCAAAAAGCAGTCAACGCCGATGGTACACTTTAGGGGAAGGTCGAGAACGGGCACGCGTGCGCCTTCTGCGCGGATCGCAGTCGTTAGGCCGAAAACAAGAAACGAAAATACCAATAGACAAGTTGAAACAAACTTCATTCTAGACCTATTGTTGTTGGACCTATTTATCTTGAAATATTAATGCGAACTCGGGCTTTCAATCTATTGACCAATTTCGATCGCATTAATTCAAGCTGCCATATTATCATCTGTCAGGACAGCGAAAATTGCATCAGCATTTGCAGTACCGCGTAAACGCGCGCACCGCTCTGTATTTCGCAATGTTCTAGAGACCCTTGCAAGTGCCTTTAGATGATCAGCTCCCCCTTCCTCAGGGGCCAGCAGAAGAAAAATCAGGTCTACCGGCATATCATCCATGGCATCGTAATTAATGCCAGTGTCAAGGCGGGCAAAAAACCCCTGAATACTATTCAGGGATTTTAATTTTCCATGGGGGATTGCAATTCCTTGTCCGACACCTGTTGTGCCAAGACGTTCACGTTCAATCAACACCTTAAGGATCTCCCGCTCATCACAATTAGTGGCAGCGGCGGCCCGGCGGGATAATTCCTGCAATGCCTGTTTTTTACTGGTCGCTTTTATGTCAGCAAAAACAGTATCAGGGCTGATCAAGTCAACTATATCCATGAATCTCTAACTAGTTGTTTAACGCGAATATGAGGACAATCCCCCGATAACAGCCGTTATGTCCTATTTCGGATCAATCCAGCCAATATTACCATCTGATCGCCGATAAACAACATTAAGTCCTTTCGTTCCAGAATTGTGGAACATCATTGCTGGCAAGTTTGCCAAATCCATACGCATTACAGCCTCACCTACGGAACAATCAGGAATGTCTTCATTGCTCTCTGCAATGATCATTGGTTGCCATTCCCCGTTCGTCGGGAGGTCAGCCTCTGGTTCATCCGGTTCCGGTGCGAGGATATATGCTTGGGCAGCTATAATTTGTTTTGCCCTCACACGATCCTTGCCGTGGTGGTCTTTCAAGCGTCTTTTATATCTTCTGAGTTGTTTGTCAATGCGTTCGCACGCTATATCGAAGCACGCATGGGCGTCCACGTGGTTTGCGGAAGCGACAACCGTAATACCAGACCCCAAGTGTACAGTGCATTCTATGTGGAAATCATGCCCTCGTTTGCTGAGGGTTACTTCAGCATTGATGGCATTGTCAAAATATTTGGAAACTCGTTCATTCAGATTATCCTCTACATATTCAGTAAGTGCAGTTCCAACATCAACCTGTTTACCTTTGACAATCACATGCATATTTTGACCCAATTCTTAAAAGTTTACTTAAGACAGCCGCTGAAAATAATTATTAGACTACGCGTTTAGTTTCTGCGACCGCGGTTTAGACCGATCTGTTTCAGTCTAGAGATTGGTTTTTAAGTATACCCTGCTGTGGTGGTTCCATTTTCCGAACTCCTTCATATTAGGTGGTAAGCAGTTTCTTTTGTCTCCTTCGCTGGACGGACGACGGGATTTTCAATGCATCGCGATATTTGGCGACGGTCCGCCGAGCAATGTCAATGCCCTCGTGTTTCATGAGCATTACAATCTTATCATCTGAGAGAATAGCATTTGGTTTCTCGCCGTCAACCAGCTGCTTGAGCTTGTGTTTCACCGATTCTGCTGCATGCTGGTCGCCACCGGCTGTGGAATTGATGGCTGAAGTGAAGAAATATTTCAGCTCAAATGTGCCGCGGGGTGTTGCCATATACTTGTTAGCGGTTACACGACTAACGGTGCTTTCATGCATTTCAATGGCGTCGGCTATTGCCTTCAGGTTCAAGGGTTTCAAATGGGCAATCCCGTGAATAAAAAACATCTCTTGTTGACGGACAAGTTCACGCGCCACTTTCAAGATAGTATTGGCCCGCTGGTCCAACGATTTTACGAGCCAGTTGGCGGTGTTTAAGCACTCTGAAATGAACTCGCGTTCCTGCTTCTTGTGCGTCTTACTAGTGATCTGTGTATAGTAGCGGTTGTTTACAAGGACTTTGGGCAAGGTTTCGCTGTTTAACTCAATATTCCAGCTTTGATCCGGGTTCTGAGTAATGAAAACATCAGGTATAAGTGTTGCCGCAACATCACTGCCAAACTGAAGGCCAGGTTTTGGATCCAGATCTCTGATTTCAGAAATCATATCCGTCACGTCTTCGCGGTCCACCCCGCATCTTGACATCAAAGTCTTGATGTCTCGCGCTGCAAGCAATTCCAGATTATCCAGAAAAGTCTGCATAACTGGATCAAGACGATCCTTTTCCTTTAATTGCAAGCCAAGACAATCAGCGAGATCGTAGGCAAAAACCCCGGCAGGTTCAAATTCTCTGAGAATATCAAGAGTATTCGTTACCATCTCAACTTCGCAATTAAGGGTCTGGCTTATCTCGTGTGGATTATCAGTGAAATATCCAGCTTCGGAAACGAGATCAATCAAATAGGCGGCAATGAATTTTGTCGCAGCCGGCAAATTTAGGATCTGTAACTGCGCGGTTAGATGATCTTGGAGAGAAATATCGTCCGTGAGGCCGTCTTCGAAGGAATAATCGGACCCCGAAACGCCGCCGCCGGATCCAATGGGGCCGTTCAGATAATCTGAAGTGCCCTGTTCGGTCGCAGCTGAAGCATTGTCAGGTAGATCGGTGTTACTATCGTTATTATACAGATTGTCATAATCTGTATCTAGCGGACTGTCTTTTGTTTCGGGAAGTGCAGTCGCGTCGTTCAGGGACAGATCGGCCAAACCCTCTGTATCTGGTGTTTCAGCACCAAAAGCGTCTGCATCCTCTCTTACTACGTCTGCCGGTGCATCTGTATTTAGATCTGCATCGCCGCGTTCTAGAAGGGGATTTTTTTCGAGTTCTTGCTCAACAAACGTTGCAAGATCCAGATTGGAAAGTTGCAACAGCTTAATCGCTTGTTGCAATTGCGGCGTCATTACAAGTTGTTGACTTTGCCGTATGTCCAGTCTGGGCGCTAAAGCCATAATCTCTCCCGGTTACCTCTTATACAGTAGAGTGTAAATTCTGTACTAAAGGTTAAAGCGGTCTCCTAAATATACGCGTCTTACACCTTCATCTTCGACAATCTCGGACGGGCTGCCCTCCATTATCACATGGCCATCGTTAAGAATGTATGCCCTGTCGATGATTTCCAGAGTTTCGCGAACGTTATGTTCTGTAATCAAGACGCCAATGCCGCGCTCTTTCAAATGTGAGATTAAGTCACGAATATCACCCACAGCGATAGGATCAATTCCGGCGAAAGGCTCGTCCAGCATGACATAACTGGGTTTTCCAGCCAGCGCCCGTGCAATTTCGACACGGCGGCGTTCTCCGCCAGATAACGCGATTGCGGGAGTGCGGCGTAAATGACTGATGGAGAATTCAGCGAGAAGCTCTTCGAGCATATTCTCGCGTTTCTCCCGGATCGGCTCGATAAGTTCCAAGACGGAGCGGATATTTTGTTCCACGTTCAGGCCGCGAAAAATAGAAGCTTCTTGCGGCAAATACCCGATCCCCAAACGAGCTCGGCGGTACATGGGCAGATGGGTAACATCCATCCCATCCAAAGTAACCGTGCCATAATCGGCACCCAACAAACCTGACAGAATGTAGAAGCAAGTTGTTTTACCGGCCCCATTTGGACCCAGAAGGCCAACAGCCTCCCCCCGATGAACAGTGACGTCCACACCCCGTAAAACAGGGCGTTTCTTAAAGGATTTCCCAATGTTTTGGGCGGATAGTCCGGTGTTTTCGGCGATCAGCCGAGGACCGTTATCCCCTGTTTCCTGTATTTGCGTCATAGTGCCCCGGTAATCCTGACTAGTTTTTCTTTTGCGGTACAAATATACCGCGAACTCGGCCGCTGCTATTACCCGCTCCAGATCCGATGATACGGCTTTTTCCTGAAACGAGATCCAGAACCATTTTGTCTCCGCGAAGAACGTTCTGACCTTGAGTTAATACCACATTTCCATGCAAATTAATTTGTTTATTCAACACATCATAGGTGCCTTTATCGCCTTTTGCAGTCTCGCGAGGGCTAGAAAGGAAGACATTTCCCTGTACATCGATTTTTCGAATTTTTGGGGCCTCCCCTGAATCAGTACTCGCCGTTGCCGTTTTATTATCTGAATAATAGACCACTAAACGTTCTGCTTTTAGTCGGATTTCACCTTGTAGCACTTGAACGTTTCCGGCAAAGGTAGCGATCTGTTGATCTTGCTGTACTTCCAAAGAATCTGCCATTATTTCAATGGGTTGGTCTGTGTCGAAGCTGCCATTTGACAAGGCGGATTGTGCAAGGGCGTTCGTGCCACCCAACATTATTGATGCGGATAGAAGGGCCATCAGGCAATTCGTATAAAGGGCTCTTGTTGGTGTCATAATCAGTTTAGAAACCTTATGGGTACAGGGTCATTTTTACATTGCCTTCAAATCTTAGCGTACCTGCTACTTGATTGGCAACAAAGCTGTCAGCGGAAATTTCTCCAAGCGGGCCATGGCCAGTAAGGCCGTCGGGGCTCATAAATCGGCGTTCTTTAAGTTTTACACGGGCACTTTTAGCAGAAAACTGATTGCCATCGTCCGAAAATATTTCCACTCCGCCCACAAGATCCAGTGTTTCTGTATCCGGATCAAGCCAGCCTTTGGGGGCGGTTACAGACAACCAATGTCCATTTTTGAGGGTAATATCAGCCTGCATTTGGGTGAGTTCGATTTTTCGGGAGCTAATACTTTCTTGCGTCGCACTTTCAGCAGTCACCATAAATTGCTGATTACCTTTATCACTGGATAGAAAACGCGGCTTGGTCATGGTCAGCTTCTGATCGCTTTCAGATATACTCAGATATTCAAGGCTGATGGTATCTGGCTCTTTATCCATTGCGGGTATCAGAAACGCGATCCCCACAAGAATAATCGCGAGTGTGGGTAACGTAAATTTCATAACGGAGACGAAACGGGTATAGCGACCTGTGCTTTTTAGGTGTCGTTCAAAATCTGCTTGATGCCCACCGATAAAGCTGCCCGCGGTTTTTCTATCGCCTTGATTGGGAGCGTTTGAGCCAGATTTATTTTGGGAGTTGTCCATTGGACTACATCACACCAGCGCGGAGGCAATCATGAACGCTCAATATACCGACCGGCGTTCCTTCTTCGGCAACCATCAGGCAAGTAATACCGTTGATGCCCTTACTATTCATCTGCGACAAGGCCTCCGCTGCGAGGGAGCGGGGCGTAATGGTTTGCGGGGCCGGGGTCATCACATCTGCGGCTTTTTTAGAAAACAAATCGCTGCCCATGTGCCGGCGTAGGTCTCCATCAGTAATAATACCGGCCAAGGTACCATTTTCGCTGACGATGCCTACGGAGCCAAAACCCTTGTTGGTCATTTCCAAAAGGACAGTTTCCATAGGAGCGTGTTCACCAATAAGCGGGACTTCATCACCTGTATGCATAAGGTCGCTGACTTTCACCAGAGATCCACCAAGCTTTCCGCCCGGATGAAACACGTGAAATTCATCGGCGGAAAAACCTTTTCGCTCCAGCAAGGCCACCGCAAGTGCATCCCCAAGCGCTAGTGTCAGTGTGGTTGAGGTTGTTGGCGCCAAACCAATGGAGCAGGCTTCTGGTGCGTCTGGTAAAATCAGCGCCACATCGCTTCTTCGGGCTAGCGTGCTGTCAGCCTTGCCCACAATGGCGATAAGGGGGATGTCAAAGCGTCTTGTATAGGCAATGATATCCGAGAGTTCTTTCGTGCCACCGGAATTGGACAGGCACATTACAACGTCATCAGGCGTAATCATTCCAAGGTCGCCGTGACTGGCTTCCCCAGGGTGGACGAAATGCGATGGTGTGCCGGTAGAGGCCAGCGTGGCGGCGATTTTCTTACCAATATGGCCGCTTTTTCCCATGCCGGAAATAACAACGCGGCCCTTAGATGCGGAAATTAAATCGAGGGCTTTGATGAAATCCCCATTGAGGGAGCGCTGCATTTGCAAAATTGCATCAGCCTCAATTTGTAAAACACGCCGTGCCGCGATCAAATCCAAATTGCCATCATGATCGGCATTTGAGGTGTTGCTGGGTGCGTCACTGGAAATTGTCATAAGCGCCTACTGTTCCATGGGCCCATATATCGGTTAAACCGATCTGGCCCTATAGATTTCTAACTGGCTGAAATATATGAAAATGCGGCGCTTTTAACAAGGCCCCAGCCAAAATAAGAGATAGGGCGAGATGTCTGCGCAGTAAAGGAGTGACCCGAAACATCGGTTCCGGGTCCTACATCTTTAGGATCAGGAGTGGGCGAAGATGTCTGTCTCGTCCCATCCAACCAAATCCAACTCGGCGCGAACGGGTAAAAACTTGAAGCATTCCGCCGCAAGTTCCGTGCGTCCTTCGCGTGCCAGCATCACATCCAGTTTTTCGCGAAGTTGGTGCAAGTACAACACGTCTGAGGCTGCATAATCCTGCTGTGCTTTGGTGAGTTCCGGGGCGCCCCAGTCTGAACTTTGCTGTTGTTTTGAAATATCAACGCTAATCAGTTCCTGACACAGGTTCTTAAGGCCGTGACGGTCCGTATATGTTCGGACAAGGCGAGACGCGATTTTCGTGCAATAAACAGGATCGCAAGTGACGCCCAGATATTTTTTCAAAACCGCAATGTCAAAGCGGCCAAAATGAAACAGTTTTGTGCGGCTCGGATCGCTAAGTTGGCGCGCAAGGTTCGGCGCGTCATAAGTCTTGCCATCAAACTTCACCAAATGTGCATCCCCGTCCCCCGCAGACAACTGCACAAGACAAAGCCGGTCCCGATGCGGGTTAAGCCCCATAGTCTCGGAATCAATAGCAATTTGGTCGCCCAGATCAATATCGTCTGGAAGATCGTGATGATGAAGATAAACGGTCATTAATGACTCCTGTATTGGCATATATCGCCAATCTAAGGAGAGACGCCCCAGATATCAACAAAGAAGAGGCTGGTGTCCTTCAAGAAATGTACTGTGAATTTGCCGTCAACCAGATAGTCTAGGTGTCAGGTGCGTTATAGATAACAGAGCATTGAATTTTTGTGGGCCTTCAAGAATGGAAACTTTTACCAATATCCTCACCGATCGAGGATCGAAATACGCGGTTTCGGGGGCCAAGGTCAGCAGTAAAAAAGAGGCAGTGGCAGCACTTAAACTTCTCAAAAAAGAAAAGAAATTTGCCAAAGCGACCCATAATACGTGGGCGGTGATTTTGTCAGAAAATGGCCCCATTAAAAATGATGACGGGGAGGGCGGCGCTGGCCGGATCATCTTGCAAATGCTCGAAGGGGCTAATCTTACCGATCATATGGTGATCGTCACCCGCTGGTACGGCGGCGTAAAACTCGGCGGTGACAGGTTCCGGCGCGTGCAAGATTCTGTGCGCTACTATTTTGAGCATATGGCCTGAGAGCAACCTCCTACTGAATAACAGTTTCAGCGCTAAGACAATTCGCCTTATATCATCCAACGAAGATGTTAACATAATCAAATCATGTTTATATTCTGATTAATAAATCGCTATACGTGCAGATCGGACGCATTAAGACAAAGAATTAAAACGTCTCCTGTAAGGCCGACGGGAGAAAATGATCAGGCGTTAAGGTTTGAGTTTAAGTAAAAATATTAAAATAAATCAACATCTTAACATTTTCTAGAAATCCAAAAAATTACTTCGGATCCGTTCGTCAATTTTATTGGTTCCACCTTGTGAGTTGGCTTTAGATCAACTGAAACTATTTGAAACGATAATATGCAAAAATTCACCAGTACATGCTGTTTTGGTAATACAATGTTTCCTTTTCTAGTATAGATTTACTCTACCTTCAAGGGTGCGCCGTCATATTCAGGGCCAGAAATGGGTAGCTAAGCCAGCTCACTCTTACAGGGTTTATATTCTTAAAGCGATCACGGGAACAAGAACTCATGATTAACGGAAACACAGCAACTCCAACACTGAAGACTTGGCGCTCAGCGGTTTTGCTTGCTAGTTTCGTGACCCTGTTTCTCTTTATAGTTTCCTCATACATACTTAATGGGGTTGCGACGTCTATTGGTGAAAGCGCTAACAATCGATATCAATCTTACCTGCTTGCTGACGAACTACGACAAAGCTCTGACGATTTGACCCGCATGGTTCGCACTTATGCAGCAACGCGTAACGAAATATTTAAAAACCAGTTTCAAGAAGTATTGGCAATCCGAAACGGAGAACAACCGCGCCCCAAAAACTACAACCAAATATATTGGGATTTTTTTGCTGCCCATGATCGATCGGTCGACCGTGAAAGGGCGCAGCCACTTAGGCAAATGATGATCAAACAAGGGATTACCAAGGAAGAGCTGGCATTATTGCAAGAAGCGCAGGATCGATCAGATGCCTTGGTTGCGCTTGAAAATATGGCAATGCGGGCCATCAAGGGCAATTTGAAGGAAGCGGATGAACAGCACCGAGTAGAAAACGAGAGTAATCGTGATATGGCCCTTAGAATTCTACATGGGCCGGAATATCACCGTTCAAAAGCCAGCATAATGGATCCAATCCAAAGATTTTTCGTCAAACTAGACACCCGTACAGCAATTCAAGTGCAAGAAAAAATTATCCAAAGCAACAGGTTGATCGCCTTGATTGTATCGCTGATTGTTCTTGAAAGTGCGTTAGTCGTTATTTTCGTATATCTCAGCCGATATATTTCTCAAAGAGAGCAGTCTACTCTTGCTAACAAAAACCGAGAACTCGACTTCCAAAAACTATCTCTGGATGAGCACGCAATCGTAAGTATCGTTGATGCAGAACGTCACATCACACATGTAAACGATAAATATTGCGACATAAGTGGTTACACTAGGAACGAACTTATCGGAAATGAACACCATGTGTTTTTTTCAGAAGAACAGACCCCCGAGTTTTACAATAATATATGGAAAACTATGGCAAACGGGTCGGTTTGGCGCGGCGAGATAGAAAACATTTCCAAGACCGGTGCGCATTATTGGGTGAATGCGACAATTATTCCATTTGCCGATGCGTCAGGAAAGCCTTTCCAATATATTGCTCTTCGCACCGATATTACAGAACGAAAGCGAATTGAGGCCGACTTGCGATTGAGCGAGGGTAAACTCGATCACCTTGTTCAATCACAAACCGATTTCATTTGCCGCTTCTTACCAAATGGCATTTTTAGTTTTATTAATAAGTCTTATGCGGATTCCATCGGAAAAGATCAAAGTGAACTTATTGGTACGTCACTTTATGATAACGTTCCCCGAAATGAGCACAAAAAGATAAAAGATAATTTATTACATCTAAGTCAAGATGCCCCAACTTTCACCACTGTAAATCAAACCAAATATGGCATTGGAGGAACAAGAACGTTTGAATGGATCAACCACGCATATTTTGATGACGACGGAAATATAACGGAAATCCAGGCGACCGGTCGCGATGTTACAGATTTTCATCTGGCGTTAGCTCGAGCCGAGGCGGCTAACATTGCCAAATCAGAGTTTCTATCAACTATGAGCCACGAGATAAGAACTCCCCTGAACGGCGTACTGGGATTGGCGCAATTGTTGAAGCACACCCATCTAGACGAAGATCAACATCAAAAGGTGGATATAATTCTCTCATCCGGTCAGACGCTGCTCTCTATCATCAGCGATGTACTTGATATGAGCAAAATTGAGGCTGGAAAACTCGAGCTTGAAGAAAAAGCTTTTTCATTGAACGACTTGATTTCAACAATAACCAGTCCGTTTCAAAGTCTTGCCGATGACAAAGGGCTAAAGCTAGTTGTGAGTGACAGCTCTATAGCTGATTTAGCAGTGGTAGGTGATCCCGTCAGATTGCGACAAATATTGTGGAATTTGCTGAGTAATGCGATCAAATTTACAGAGGCTGGTCAGATTACCCTGACAATCGAAACTGCAGAAGATGTGGGCGATACACGCGGCTTGATGCAAGACGCAAAAGAGCATTTAATACACATGTCTGTTGAGGACACTGGTATTGGAATCTCTCAAGATCGACTTGACGTTATTTTTGAGTCTTTTACGCAGGAAGATAGCTCGACCACCCGAAAATATGGGGGAACTGGACTGGGATTGACCATTGTCGAACAGCTCACCGAGTTAATGGGCGGTACCATCAAAGTCGACAGCGAAATTGGTGCTGGCACGAAGTTCAATCTCCATATCCCGTTTGAAGCCGCCATAAATGAAAACGTAAATGACGTATCCGTTGGAAGAAAAGAGACTGCCTTTCAAGAAATAACCTCCATCAACGTCATACTTGCGGAAGACAATGATGTGAATGCAATGATTGCCAAGGCTTTTCTGGAAAAATTTGGCCATTCGGTGAAACATGTGAAAAATGGCAAATTAGCTGTTGAGGCAGCAAAGGAGGATTGGGCAGATCTAATCCTCATGGATATCCACATGCCTGAAATGAACGGAATTGAAGCCGCAAGAGAGATTAGAAAAACGGCAATAGGTAAAAATATCTCAATTGTTGGATTAACCGCGGAAGCATTCGCCGAGCGTCACGCCCAGTTTAAAGAAGCCGGGATAAATGATGTGCTTACAAAACCTTTCACGGAGAAACAATTAGCCGACATACTGGCCGCCAACCGACAATGGAAGCCTCAACATGTCTAATTATTTGAACGAATTGAAAGCGATGATGAAACCCACTGTTTGCTTGTGGTGAAATGTTCCAAATCATGGGAGGTCTTATGAGCGCAGATCGGAAGACTTTATTCAATGGCTGCGAAGAACACGGCGACACAACTATCTTTCTCACTAGCGGCAGCCATAAATGGCAAGAAATATCAATCCGCAGGGTGGGCATTCATGCTGCCCTATACAGGGTAATAAAAATGAACTTGGACGGGGACAGAGGGGCATGAATTGCAAGAGCGCACAAACATATATCCTCTCGTAAAGTCGCTACAAAAAACTGATTAGTGAGGACTGCTCGTTCAATTGAGCTCTAGCCTTAAGCCTTAACCCAACTGTGATCAGATCGTCCTACGGTAGGCCACTACTTGAAGGATAATTGGAAAATGGTGGCCTAAACGTATTCTTTCACAAAATGCGCCGGTGAAAGAAATTTGATTTGCTAAAACACGTAATACTAATAAAGTAAAGCTTCTAGGCCAACTACTTTGGGGGGAATCAGGGTGACTATAAGACAATCGATAATACGAATTTTTATTGCTATTGTTTCAGCGGCAGCATTTACCACACAGGCTCATGCCCTGTCTGTGGCCTATAGCGGTAGTTATGATGAAGCGACAGGCACCGAAGCCGGTGGTGATTACGACAATATTGGTGGCGTTGGTGATTTTTCACTTTTAAATGGTGCGAATGTTTTCCATGGATCTATCTTTACAGGAGGCGACGACGATTCCTCCGACGCCTTCCACATCGTGATTAGTGCGAACCAAACTCTTGTCGGTGCAAGTATTGATTTTGGTACAAATGCAAACGCATCTAATGCTTGGTTTGGGTCCCCAGGTCCGGTATGGGGATTGGAAGAAAACACAACTACACCAACCATTTTCGAGATTTCTATGGGTGATGGTGCGTCCGGCCCTCAGACTTTTAGTGCGGCGCCTTTCACGCGCGGCCCAGGCATATATAACATGCTCATTGGGAATGGTGCATTTGGGATGAACAACGGCGGTGGCGTAGGCTATACAATGACATTTACTGTCGAAAGCTCCATTTCAGCTGTCCCCCTCCCAGCAGCGTTACCCTTATACGGCGTGGGTCTCGCCGTCATGAGCTTCATAGGCTGGCGCAAAAAACGTAAAACAAATGACACAGTCTAACGCTTATAGCATATGAGTTTCAAAAGCGGCCCTTCGGGGTCGTTTTTTTGCAAAAAATGTCAGGCTTGGGTCAATAGCGGACGATAGGCTGAAATAATATTAATGTCCGCTATCGTTCCCGTAAGCCGGCATTGGAATGGTAAGCCTAGGCTCAGTGGGGTTTTGAGGATTTCTCCCATCCTTTGCTATTAGTCCAATATATACTTAGGAAACTTCTAAATTACTGTTGCTCTGGCATGCAGTATTCCATCTCCTCGGTACCTTTTGCCGTCAATGTCATGTGAGCGGCCCTGAATTGTATCAAGTATTCGACCTTCAAGTTCAGCCTTCAACCCATATGCTTTGAAGATATGCTGTTACCTATGCAAAGGCAGGATGCGTGGGACTGGCGCGCGCAGGTTTCTTGTCGATTTTGTTTCAAGAATATGCGGGGGAAAGTTAAGTTGGTGCCCAGAAGAGGACTCGAACCTCCACTTCCATACAGAAACTAGCACCTGAAGCTAGCGCGTCTACCAATTCCGCCATCTGGGCAACTTAACGAGGCCTTCTGATATAAACTGCAGCGTTGCATGTCAACAAACTTTTAGAAACTTTTACCATTTACTGTGCTTTTATCTTGGCGTGGGGCTCAGATCCCGCTAAATAGCTGTATCAAAAGCACATGTACCGCAAACAGATCGCGGTTTCTTTGCAAAAGAGAGGGTTTAGAAAATGTCCACACGTCTGATTACCATCTTTGGCGGCTCCGGTTTTATTGGGCACCATCTTGTTGGCCGGTTAGCTGCTGAAGGGCACCAGATCCGCTTAGCCGTTCGCGATACTGAAAAAGCTGCAAGGCTTATGACGCAAGGAAATGTGGGCCAGGTTGTTGGCGTTCAGGCAAACATTCGAAATCAGGCATCAGTAGAGCGCGCCGTTGCCGGGGCTGACATTGTTATTAATCTGGTTGGTCTTTTGTATGAGGCGGGCGCCCAGAAATTTAACGCAGTGCATGAAGATGGCGCGGCCCGTGTTGCCGCTACCGCGAAAGCTGCGGGTGCCTCGCAACTGGTTCATATGTCGGCGCTCGGCGCTGATGCGAAAAGTGCCTCAAAGTACGCGCATACAAAAGCTGTTGGCGAAACCGCCGTATTGGCAGCTTTCGAAGGTGCGACAATCATTCGTCCTTCTGTTGTGTTTGGCGCAGATGATAATTTTACAAACAAATTTGCGGCCCTTAGCAGCATCTCACCAGTCATGCCGCTTCTGGACGGCGGTAAAAACCTGATGCAGCCTGTCTCTGTTGAGGATCTGGCGGAGGCCATTGCCAAGATTGTCCTAAACTCGGACTATCAAGGTAAGGTCTGGGAATTTGGCGGCCCCGACGCTTTGGCGCTTTCTGATATCATCGAGATTATTGAAAAAGTGACTAAGCAGTCTTCTATCGTTCTGCCAATGCCAGAAGGATTGATGAACATGATGGGCTTCTTTATGGGGCTTTATCCCGGTAAGCCAATGCTGACGACAGATCAGGTCCGTCTGCTTAAATCCGATAACGTGTTGAGCGGCGAATGTTCTGGATTTGCGGAACTTGGAATATTGCCGAAGACATTTGCTCCGGCGTGCCTACAGCATTTGACCCGTTTCCAAAAAGGCGGCGGTTACAGCGAACTTCACGCGTGATCTAAAACCACATAGAAAATACCAAACCGGCTGGGCATTGATTTGTCCCGCCGGTTTTTTTGTGTTTAAGGGACTACTTTGGTCGGTTTTACCGAATCTGAGGAGGGTTGATCCTTTTCACCTTCAACAAAGGTCCGATATGGGACTAAATGTTGGTCATAATGCGACAAAAATCAAACAATTTTCGACAAACTTAGAGCCATCCGTAAATAATAGGTCACAGTTGTTGACTAATTTTCGCTTTTCCGCTGGTCAATTATGCGTTTGTAAGGTAGAACAAGCGTCCCGCGGAAGTTTAGACGCTGCGGAATAAGAATTTGGCCGATGGTTCTACAAACTGTCAAAAAAGGAGGTAGCCTTTATGCGCCGCCCCTTTAGCCGCAAAAAACGATTACTTGTAAGTAACTGAGAAAATACTCCCCGCCATCTTTCGGGGCTGAGTTAGGGACGCTGTATGTCAAAGAATATGTTGAAATTTGTATCGCTTGAAAAGCAGATGCCAGCCAAACGCGAAGCTGAATTGCGACGTGAGGATTTTCAGGAAATTTATGAAGAATTCTCGCCCGATAAAGCCGCCGAGCAAGCTAGCCGCTGTTCACAGTGCGGTATTCCTTTCTGTCAGGTGCATTGCCCTGTTCAAAACAATATTCCTGACTGGTTGAGCCTGACGGCAAGTGGCCGCTTGGAAGAAGCGTATGAGCTGAGCCAATCTACTAATACATTGCCTGAAATTTGTGGCCGCATTTGCCCGCAGGATCGCCTGTGTGAAGGCTCTTGTGTTATTGAAAAAGGCTTCGATTCTGTAACCATCGGTGCCGTTGAGAAATACATCACAGATACGGCGTGGGAAAATGGTTGGGTGAAACCCAATGCCCCAATGGTTGAACTTGATCAGTCAATCGCCGTAATTGGTGCGGGCCCTGGCGGCATGGCGGCGGCAGATGAGCTGCGGAAAAAAGGCTATCAGGTCCATGTTTACGATCGTTACGATCGTGTGGGCGGGTTGCTTGTTTATGGAATTCCAAGTTTTAAACTGGAAAAAGATGTGGTTGAACGCCGCGCCAAATTATTGGCCGATGGCGGTGTGACTTTCCATTTGAATTTTGAACTTGGCCGGGATGCTACTCTTGCTGAGCTTCGCGCCAAACACGACGCGGTGGTGATTGCAACGGGTGTTTATAAAGCGCGTGATATTTCTCTTCCGGGAAGTGGCGTTGACGGCATTGTACCGGCGCTTGATTATCTAACAGCATCCAACAGAAAAGGCCTCGGCGATGAAGTTGCGGCGTTTGACAGTGGCGAGTTGAACGCGAAGGGCAAAAACGTTGTCGTCATCGGCGGTGGTGATACGGCCATGGACTGTGTGCGGACAGCTGTTCGCCAAGGTGCAAAATCCGTGAAATGCCTCTATCGTCGGGATCGCAAAAATATGCCGGGTTCATTGCGCGAAACCCGCAACGCCGAAGAAGAAGGTGTTGAATTTGTATGGCTGTCAGCCCCAAAGGCTTTCTTGGGCGACGGCACAGTGACAGGCGTCAAAGCGATCCAGATGCATCTTGGTATTGCAGACTCAACAGGTCGTCAGGTACCGGTTGAGCTGGACGGCTCTGAATATAATATTCCGTGTGACCTTGCCATTAAGGCGCTCGGCTTTGATCCTGAAGATATTCCAACTCTGTTTGAGGAACCTGCGCTGGAAGTTTCGCGCTGGGGCACCATTCAGGTCAACCCATTCACCAAAATGACAAACATGGACGGTGTCTATGCCATTGGCGACATCGTGCGCGGTGCATCACTTGTTGTTTGGGCCATTCGCGACGGACAGGATGCTGCGGTATCCATTGATGTTTATCTAAAAAACGCAGTGCAGCAGTCCAAAGCGTCTTAAGGTTAAGGTAGAGGTAGAAACATGAAAAAGAACTCCCCAGAAATGTCCGGCGAAGAATTCGTTAAATCCTGGACAGAAAACGCAGCTCACCTTGCTAAAAACGGGATGTATGATCCTTCGGAAGAGCATGATAACTGCGGTGTTGGCCTTGTGGCAGCCATTGATGGCGCCCCGAGACGTTCGGTTGTCGAAGCTGGCATTGATGCCCTGAAAGCAGTCTGGCATCGCGGTGCCGTGGATGCGGACGGTAAAACCGGTGACGGTTGTGGTATCCACGTACAGATCCCGCAAGATTTCTTTAAAGAACATATTGCTCGTACAGGTCATGAGCCATTGGACGGAAAATTGGCCGTTGGTATGATCTTCTTACCGCGTACAGATTTTGAAGCACAGGAAACCTGCCGGACTATTGTTGAATCTGAAGTACTGAGATTTGGCTATTACATTTATGGTTGGCGTCAGGTTCCAGTGAATGCGAGCATTATTGGCGAAAAAGCCAATGCGACGCGCCCTGAAATCGAACAGATCATGATCGCCAATAACCGCGGTGTTGATGACGATACGTTTGAGCGCGAGCTATACATTATTCGCCGCCGTATCGAAAAAGCTGTTTTGCAAGCGCATATCAGCGGATTTTACATCTGCACACTTTCTTGCCGCTCCATCATTTATAAAGGCATGTTCTTGGCTGAACAGCTTTCCAGCTTCTACCCTGATTTGCTGGATGAGCGGTTTGTCTCCAACTTTGCCATTTATCATCAACGCTATTCTACAAATACCTTCCCAACATGGCACTTGGCGCAGCCCTTCCGCGTTCTGGCCCATAACGGTGAGATCAACACCATTCGCGGCAACATCAATTGGATGAAAAGCCATGAAATCCGGATGGCGCACAGTACCTTTGGGGATCGCTCCGACGATGTGAAACCGATTGTACAAGCCGGTAGCTCCGATAGTGCGGCGCTGGACGCCGTGTTTGAAGTGCTCGTGCGTGCGGGTCGAAGTGCCCCAATGTCCAAAACACTCCTTATTCCGGAAAGCTGGTCGAACACGCCTTCCATGCCGGAAAAACACAAAGCGCTTTATGCCTATTGTAACTCTGTAATGGAGCCATGGGACGGTCCTGCTGCGATCTGTGCGACGGACGGCCGCTGGGTAATTGCGGGTCTTGACCGTAATGGTTTGCGCCCACTTCGTTTCACACTTACGACAGATGGATTACTGGTTGTTGGCTCAGAAACCGGAATGGTACCTGTAAGCGAAAACAAAGTTATTCGTAAAGGCCGCGTTGGCCCGGGCGAGATGATCGGAGTGGACCTTAAAAAAGGAAAATTCTACTTCTCGAACGATCTGAAAGACAAAATGGCAAATGCCCAACCGTTTGAAAAATGGATTGAAAATGTCGTCCATCTTGAAGACACACTCAAAGATGTGGATGAAAGCCGTAAGTTTGATCGCAAAGAGCTGCGTCAACGCCAAATGTGCGCTGGTTGGAGCCTTGAAGATCTTGAACTAATCCTGCAACCCATGGCGGAAGAGGGCAAAGAAGCGATCGGCTCCATGGGCGATGATACGCCGCTTGCCGTTTTGTCCGAAAAATATCGCGGATTACACCACTA
The DNA here is from genome assembly GCA_002163135.1 of Alphaproteobacteria bacterium 46_93_T64. GTDB lineage: Bacteria > Pseudomonadota > Alphaproteobacteria > Sneathiellales > Sneathiellaceae > Sneathiella. The sequence continues at coordinate 25,709 of MAAN01000018.1, read as the reverse complement.
TTTCCGCCAACGTTTCAGTCAGGTTACCAACCCGCCAATTGACAGTTTGCGGGAACGCAGCGTCATGACTCTCAAAACGCGTCTTGGTAACCTCAATAACATTCTGGACGAAGACCCTAGTCAGGCAGAGATCCTTTCTTTGGAAAGCCCAATCCTGACCAATGGTGAACTTGAAGCCATGCAGCGTTACATGGGTGATAGTTGTCAGGTTATCGATTGTACCTTTGGTGGTAATGACGGCCCGGATGCTCTATCAAACGGCTTGCGCCGTATTCGTGAAGAGGCTGAAAATGCTGTTCGCGGTGGCTGCGCGCATTTGATATTGAGTGATATGAACACGAGTGCTGACCGCGCGCCAATCCCAAGCATTCTGGCAGCAGGCGGCATTCATACGCATTTGGTGAACGAAGGGCTCCGTACCTTTACCTCCATCAACATCCGTTCTGCCGAATGCCTTGATGTTCAGTATTTCGCTGTTCTAATCGGTGTCGGCGCGACGACTATCAACCCTTACCTTCTACAAGAAGCTGTCGCGGATAGGTTCGATCGGAACTTGTTTGCGGGACTGGATCTTAAAACCTGCCTTGCCAATGCCAAGAAAGCGGTGGATCAGGGACTTCTTAAAGTTATGTCCAAGATGGGCATCTCTGTCCTCAGTTCCTATCGTGGTGGTTACAACTTCGAAGCGCTGGGCTTGTCCCGTGCACTTGTTGCAGAGTTTTTCCCCGGAATGCCATCCCGTTTGTCCGGTATTGGTTTGCCGGGAGTTCAGCACACGCTACTTGAGCAACATAACAAAGCCTTTAAAGAAGACGTGATCGCGCTGCCAATTGGCGGTTTGTATCGCAACCGAGCAAAAGGTGAAGTTCATTCCTTTGACGGTGAGTTGATCCACATTCTACAAACGGCTGTGGAAAAAGACAGTTATTCGCTTTATCGCAAATATAGTGAAGGCCAGCGGGCATTACCGCCGGTCAATCTACGCGATCTTCTGGATTTCAAATCAGACCGTAGCCCGATTTCAATTGATGAAGTTGAAAGCATCACTGAAATTCGCAAACGTTTTGTGACCGGTGCCATGAGCCTTGGTGCGCTTTCCAAAGAAGCCCATGAGACACTTGCCATTGCCATGAACCGTATTGGCGCGAAATCAGACAGCGGTGAAGGCGGCGAAGATGTAAGCCGATTTACACCACGTCCAAATGGCGACAATGCGAACTCAGCTATCAAACAAGTGGCGTCTGGCCGTTTTGGTGTGACAGCTGAATATCTCACGAACTGTGAAGAGATTGAGATTAAAGTCGCGCAAGGTGCAAAACCGGGTGAGGGTGGTCAGCTTCCGGGCTTTAAGGTTTCTGAAATGATCGCGAAACTTCGGAACTCTACTCCGGGCGTGACATTGATTTCACCGCCGCCGCATCATGACATCTATTCCATCGAAGATTTAGCGCAGCTGATTTACGATCTGAAACAGATCAATCCTGAAGCGCGTGTTTGTGTGAAGCTGGTTGCTGAAGCTGGCATCGGGACGGTTGCGGCTGGTGTTGCGAAGGCGAAAGCCGACGTGATCATGATCTCCGGTAATTCCGGCGGTACAGGTGCAAGCCCACAAACATCTGTCAAATATGCAGGTGTACCGTGGGAAATGGGTTTACCTGAAGTTAATCAGGTTCTCACTCTCAACAAATTGCGTCATTCCGTTCTACTTCGCGTGGACGGTGGTATGAAAACGGGCCGTGATATCGTTATCAGTGCCTTGATGGGTGGTGAAGAATATGGTCTTGGAACAGGGGCACTGGTTGCGCTTGGCTGTATTTTGGTTCGCCAATGTCACTCCAACACCTGTCCGGTTGGTATCTGTACTCAAGATGAAGATCTGATCAAGAAATACGAGGGAACGGCCGATAAAGTGGTCAATCTCTTTAGTTTCCTTGCCGAAGAAGTGCGCGAGATCCTTGCATCCCTTGGGTACCGTTCTTTGGAAGAAATTGTTGGCCGTAGTAACCTTCTAACGCAAGTTAGTCGCGGTGCTGCGCATCTTGACGATTTGGACCTGAACCCGCTTCTTGCTGAAGCAGATGCCGGTGACAATCCACGGGTGTGCACGAACGTGGGGCCGGTTCCAGTTCCAGAAACGCTTGATGCTCGTATGATTATGGATGCAGCCAGTGTGTTTAACAGCGGCGGAGAAAAACGTCAGCTGGCTTACAGCATACGAAATACACACCGGGCGATCGGGACGAAATTGTCGTCACACATCGTTCGCACCTTTGGCATGACAGGTCTTGAGCCTGGCCATATTACGGTTCGTCTTCGGGGATCAGCAGGTCAATCACTTGGTGCATTCTCTGTGCAGGGCTTGAAACTTGAAGTGCTTGGTGATGCAAATGATTACTGCGGTAAGGGCCTTTCTGGCGGCACTATTGTTGTCCGGCCTATGACCTCGAGCCCTATAACATGGAACGAAAACACCATTATCGGAAACACAGTTCTGTACGGTGCGACATCCGGTTATTTGTTCGCGGCTGGCCAAGCTGGTGAGCGTTATGCTGTTCGAAATTCCGGTGCGATTTCCGTCATTGAGGGCTGCGGCACAAATGGCTGTGAATATATGACCGGCGGTAAGGTTGTTATTCTGGGCGGTGTTGGCAGCAACTTCGGCGCAGGTATGACCGGTGGTATGGCATTTATCTATGATGAAAATGACGATTTGCCAACAAATATCAACGATGAAACTGTGGTTTATCAGCGACTGGACTCCAGTTACTGGGATGATGATCTTCGCGCACTTATCCAAGAGCATCATAATAAAACAGGATCCCCCATGGCAGAGCGTTTGCTCGCACATTGGGAGATGGAGCGTGGTCATTTCTGGCAGATCTGTCCTAAGGAAATGATTGGTAAATTGGAACATCCCCTGTCGGATGATAAAGCGCGGGAAACCGCGTGATTTCCCAAGGAAGCCGGTGATGCAAATCACCGGCTTTTTTTGCATTTTGATCCGGTAAAATTTGCCGCTGGGGAAAAACTCCGGCGGCATTTGTGTATCTATGAAATTTCTCAAGAGCAGTTAAGCAACGGAAAAATCAGGAGAATAATTTATTTGCAACAGACTTCGAAAATTGGCCCGCTCCTTGCTTTTGTAAGGGTAGATTAAATTTGGAGAAAGCGTCATGCAAAATTTACCCATCACCATTTCCTTAGCCTCTCAAGAAAATCTGGACCGTTTCGATGATCCCATTATTGATCGGGTGGATGTTATGTGGGCCGCCCGCAGATTTATTCTGCTTTATGGGGAAAAGGCTCCGGACGTAGTAAAAGGGGAAGTGAAGCGGTTGGATGTTGCTGGAAAATTGCATGTGGCCGAAATGTTTGACCGGGTAGAACAGGAATGCGCACGGCTTCTAAAGAAAAGTGAAGGTCTTCGTGCCCGTGAAGTCCATTGATTAATACATAATTACTCCCAAAATTTTTGAGGAAACTATTCTCCTATGGAGATGCGTGGGGTATGCTAGCCCCATGCGTACACTCTATCACTTCTGGATCTTGCCAGCTTGCCGAAAAGTCCGTCTCGTTCTAAACGAGAAGGAACTTAATTATGATCTAGTTATTGAAAAGCCGTGGGAGAGCCGCGACGAGCTGCTTATTATGAACCCAGCTTCGGAAGTTCCTGTTTTGAAAGACGAAAACGGAACGGTGGTGGCTGAAAGTCAGGCAATTGTGGAGTATTTGGAAGAGGTTTATCAAGATATTCCTTTGCTACCAAAAGATCCGGTAGAACGCGCTGAAACCAGACGTCTAGTGGCGTGGTTTGACCGTAAATTCCAAACAGAAGTCACAGATAATCTGGTAGAGGAAAAAATCCTCAAAAGATTAATGAGGACGGGGACACCAAATACCGCTGCCATTCGAGCCGGCCACCACAATATTCACTACCATCTGGACTATATTGCCTATCTCACAGAACGGCGGAGCTGGCTTGCCGGAGAAGAGTTTAGCCTTGCAGATATTGCAGCGGCAGCACAGATTTCCTCTGTTGATTATTTAGGGGATGTTCCGTGGGATCAACATCCGGCAGCTAAAGTCTGGTATTCCCGGATTAAATCTCGGCCGACTTATCGCTCATTACTTGCTGACAATTTACCCGGAATGCCTGCGCCCAAGCATTACGCGGACCTTGATTTCTAGAAAGTTTTTGCCATGGCGTGTTTAACGCAACTGCAAAAGGAAGAACTGGTTCGGTTTGCACAGGAACAAGGGTTCGATGTTGCTCGCGTGACAGGGGCTGATTTCGGACCGGAGCCCGGGAAGTATTTAGATGAATTTTTGGATAAAAATCATCATGGGGATATGGATTGGCTTGAAGCCCGTAAATCATGGCGGCAAAACCCCAAGACTTTATGGCCAGAAGCTAATTCGGCAGTCGTGCTCGCGTTGAATTATGGGCCAGATACAGATCCTCGAATGTTGGCAGACCAGCCGGATCACGGCATTATTTCTGTTTATGCACGGCGCAAAGACTATCATGATGTGATCAAGAAACGGCTTAAAGCCATCGCCCGTCATATGGTTCAGACTTTCGGCGGGGATGTAAAAGTATTTGTTGATACGGCACCAGTGATGGAGAAACCACTTGCCGCTGCGGCTGGCGTTGGTTGGCAAGGAAAACACACCAATTTATTGAGCCGGGACTTCGGGTCTTGGCTTTTTCTGGGCGTAATACTATCGACATTGGAAATAGACCCTGATCCGCCGGCAAAGGGCGGTTGTGGCAGTTGTACAGCGTGTCTGGATGCCTGTCCTACGCAGGCGTTTGAGGCTCCGTATAAATTAAACGCCTCAAGATGTATTTCATATCTGACAATTGAGACGCGGTCGCATATCCCGCGTGAATTTAGATCAGCAATTGAAAATCGTATTTATGGCTGTGATGATTGTCTTGCGGCATGCCCTTGGAATAAATACGCTCAAATTTCCAGTGAAATGGCGATTATGCCAAAAGAGGAGCTGAACGCGCCACTTCTTGCGCAATTAGTAGAATTACAAGATGCTGAATTTCGCGTTTTCTTTGCTCAAACTCCGGTTAAACGTCTTGGGCGCAATAGATTTATTCGAAATGTCTTGATCGCACTTGGAAATACAAAAGATAAATCCCATATGGGAAAAATTGAAATACTGCTAGAAGACTCTTCTCCGATTGTACGTCTGGCGGCTGTTTGGGCGCTTGGACAAATTATTGGGAAACAAGAGTATTTGCGTTTGTTTGAAAAATACTGTGAGAATGAAAACGACCCCGCTGTACAGGCCGAATGGAACCTGTCGATGAAAGAAATGAAAAATGAGCCGTCTTAACAGTTTTATTCGCAGAATGTCTGCACAACGTGACTGCCTGAACACAGCTGCGGAGCTCCTTGAGGGTAAAAACGGCCCGGTATTGGAGTTTGGTTTGGGGAACGGCCGTACTTATGATCATTTAAGGTCTTTGTTTAATGCAAGTGATATCTATGTCTTTGATCGCCATGTAAAAGCGCATCCAGATTGTATTCCCGATGACCACCATATGATCCTCGGAGACATACTTGAAACCTTGCCCGTTGCGTTGTCCCGTATTGGCGGGCTCGCAAAATTTGCGCATTGCGATATTGGAACAGGGGATAAGGCTTCCAGTGTGGCATTGGCTCGAAAAATGGGTGAGTATTTGAACGGCCTTTTACAAGAAGGGGCGCTAATTGCCAGTGACCAACCCTTTGACATGGACAATTGGACGGCGTGCCCGCTCCCTGATGGAGTTGCTGAAGGACGCTACCATATTTACCGGAAAAATTAACCGGGGCGGTAATATTTTCCTGTCAGAATTTCGAATGATTAAGTACAGAACGTAGGCTTTCTGCGAACCTAAAAGTGGTATGATTTTTGCTTCTTTCGTGTAAAAACACGGAGAATGCCATGATTAATTCTACCAATAATAATGTTTCGATTTATCCGGCAGCCTATGCCTCAACTGGGCAAGCAACAAAACCTATACCAACTCAACCTCAGGCGAGCTCGGCGTATGGCGATGCAGTAACAGTTACGCTGTCGCCCGCCGCAGAAAGCGCAAAAACGTTAAGCTCCCTAGCCTCAGAACTCACAATGGATCCAGCCGTTCATATGCAACGAGCAGAAGTAGAGCTTAAGGAGCTCATGTCGCGTTTGGGTATGTCGGCAGATACAGATATCGAAATCGAAGTTCGGAATGATGGGACGATCAGCGTTGAAGGTGATCACCCGCTAATGTACAAAATTGAAGAAGGCCTCAATAGCGGAGAAGAAGGCTCGCGCGATCTTAGAAATGCGCTCATCGGTGCCCATAACGGATCGGTTATAACGCATATTGGTAAAGCCGCAGAAATGGCATCGCGCGGCGCTGATGCGAACCCCAGCATGATGGAAACCTATTATGGTTGGGTAAAAAATGTTGCGAATGAGGTCAAAAACAGCTCTTTTGCAGTGAATTTTTCAAATGGAGAACTGACAGGATCACTTGTTGGCAGAAACGGCCAAGCTTTTAATCCAGGTGACGGTTTGACGCTTCCAGCCTAAAGGTTCAGTGGCTCAACGAAACTGTGTCATTGCAAATTGCATGTGAAATATGGAGAGTGTCATGATTACTTCCACCCATAATGTGGGAATGCTTTACCCGACAAGAAGTCCGACCGTATATAATACAGGGGATCAAGCTGTAAGAAGCGCGCAAACTCAACCGAGCGCTACTGAAGGCGATGCCGTGTTGGTTACTTTGTCTCCGGCTGCAGAGGGAGCGAAGAAGCTTCTCTCAGAGTTTCCAAGATTGTCACTTGATCCAGCTGTTCACATGCAAAAGGCTGAGGTGGCACTCAAAGATCTCATGGCACGTCTTGGAATACCTGAAAATACAGATGTCCAAATTGAAGTGCAACCGGATGGGAAAATCAACGTCGAGGGAGATCATCCTTTAATTTCACAGATTGAAGAATCGCTAAATGGTGAAGAGGCAGATCAAGAGCTTAGGAGTGCACTTATATTTGCACATAATGGATCTATAATTTCTCATATCGGTAAAGCTGTAGAAATGGCGATGCGCGGTGCTGATGAGAGATCGGGCATGATGGAATCCTATCATAATTGGGTGAGAAATGTTGCGAACGAGGCTAAAGGCAGCTCTTTTGCAGTGAATTTTTCAAATGGAGAACTGACAGGATCCCTTGTTGGCAGAAATGGCCAAGCTTTTAATCCAGGTGAAGGTTTGACGCTTCCAGCCTAAAGGATCCCGGTGGTTTTAAGTGTTTATTCAACTCTCTGGGCCATATTGGGATGAATTCGAGTAGGCGGAAGTGTGGTATGGGAGCTAAAATATCCTCGGCTGAAAAATCACTAATTGACCAGATGGGTTTTTCGGGTCGAGAAATTGCTCGCCGTCTACACTTAATAGATTTCACCGATAGTGATCTGTTTCGAATAAAATCCGCCAAGGAAGCTGTCACAAAGCGTTTGCCCGAACTTATAGAAGATTTTTATTCGTATCAGTTGAGTGACCCGGAAATCGCCGAGATAATCGGTGATGTGGATACACTGCGGCGCCTTAAGAAATACATGACTGAGTACGTTAGAAGTATTTTTGACGGAGAGTATGGCACCGATTATGTCAATACGCGCCTTCGAATAGGAAAAGTTCACAAGCGATTGGATGTTCGCCCGAAACTCTATATGAAAACCCACGCTTACCTTCAGCAGATTTTGGATACCGAAATTGACAATGCCGGTTTTGGCGAGGATGCCAAGTTTGTCAAAAATGCGCTGCATAAGATCTTGTTATTTGACGCGGAACTTATTTTTGATGCCTATGTCCAAGCCTATTTAACGGAGATGCAAGGCGCCACCCGTGAAGTTGAAAAATATGCCTCCCAAGTCGGTATCAAATTGGACAATATGTTTGCGAGACTTCATGATAAAACGCAAAAGGACAGTGTTACCGGCCTTCATAACAGGCGTGCATTATATGACTATCTAAAAAGAGAGTGTCAGGTGGCAGAGCGTCACAAACTATCGTTCGTCGTTATATACATGGATTTGAATAACTTTAAATCAGTCAATGATTTACATGGGCACCAAGCAGGGGACGAGGTGCTGGCGCAAGTCGGTAAAACACTTCTATCTGTAACTAGAGCGGTAGATATTCCGGCGCGGTATGGCGGGGATGAATTTTGTATCATCATGCCAAGAACGTCACTTGCTGAAATTGCAGTGCCCATTAGCCGCCTAACCCATCATTTTGACCGGCGGAGCAAATATCCGGTTACGTTTAGCATGGGCATTATTCAAGTTGGCCCAACGTTCTTTGAAGAGCCGGAAGAATTAATCGCGAAAGCGGATCAGATGATGTACGAGGCGAAGCAACGCGCTCATCAGGATGGGCATCATCACTGGCAATTTGAAGGGAAAGAAAATAGTCCCGAAAATAAATAGCGGGACTATGCTCTTGTCTTACTTACTTAAATCAAAATCCATAATAACCGGAGCGTGATCCGAGGGTTTTTCGCGGCCCCGGGCATCCAGATCAATTTTCATGGCTTTAAGCGTTGGTATCAAAGCTGGGGTGACCCAGACATGATCGAGACGGCGCCCCTTATTTGATGTGCGCCAGTCGCGAGCCCGATAGCTCCACCAGCTATACATAGGCTCTGGTTCCGGTACAAAATGGCGCATGGCATCGATCCAGTCATGGGATGCCATCATTTCATCCATATGTTCCACTTCAATCGGAGTATGGCTGACGACTTTTAAGAGTTTTTTATGGCTCCATACATCGCTTTCAAGGGGAGCAACGTTCAGATCACCCACTAGAATAAATCGATTGTCAGCGGCTTTCATATCGGCAAACCAAGCGCTCACTTCTTTCATGAAAGACAGTTTATAGGCGAATTTTTCATTTTGTTCCGTATCCGGAATATCTCCACCCGCTGGGATATAGAAATTGTGGATCACTGTCCCGTCTTGCATGCGAACCGCCAAATGGCGCTTGTCGTCCTTGCCGCACCAGAGCGGGGCTTCCAGGCGTTCGATCGGAGTTTTTGAAAAAACAGCGACACCATTATAGCTTTTTTGGCCTGCGATTTCGTAATGGCTAAATCCTTGTTTTTCAAAGAATTTTAATGGAAACTCATTATCCGTTACTTTGGTTTCCTGAAAGCAGATGACATCTGGATCATGAGTTTGGACAAAATGTTCCACATGATCAAGGCGTGCACGAACAGAGTTGATGTTCCAGGTAACAAGACGCATAAATTTGTTCCGTTATCGAAATGAATTAGAAAATATTGAAGCTGCTGCCTGTTATAGCAATGGGCCAGCGCCCCAACTCAAACAATTTGTACTTGAGGGCAAAAGGATGGGGGTCTTCTTGTCCAGCAGCCAGCACAAGGGCAGCCTGATGACACGTCTGAACAGCAGATCCAATGGCGGCGCGAATTAATTCTTCATCTTCAATACCCTGTTCTTCAGCGAGGCTTTCCGCCGCGTTCTGAATGGACGGAGTCGCGGTTGCAGAAATATGGGTAAGTGCCATTGTAAGATCATCCTCTGTGAGGATCTCCAACGCTTCTGAGGTCAGGCTCACCCGCATTTGCTCTTCGGTTTCCCACCAACTGGAATTCCAATCAGGATTTGCGGCCGCATATGCAGCTTCTTCCCAGTTTTCCACAGGGGCAACAAACGTCCCCGGAAAGCCAAGCATTTCTACATACTCTTGTGCTGTATCCAAGGTTCCAGCTCCCATCGGCAAACCTACCGAGCGAAACCAGTTTACGGATGGCAGCAATTTATTGAACCGCACGACAGAGCGTAGGGTCGGATATTCTTCGATATCAGGAATATCATCAAACTCGTCGAAATCTTGATCCATGGAACCCGTTTTTTGCTAACTGATTAGAAGTGTACTTTTAGCATGTTTTTTGCTTGATGTGTACGATCTAGTCGTAAGAAGGGTCAAATAAGTTGAAGAGTTCGGGTTTGAATTTCATACCCCGCACTACATCGCTGAGGCTAACGCTTGTTGTACTCCCTTGGGGGTCCGTGATGAGCCATTTGCGGAGGTCAAAGGGATATAGGGTGAAAACCAGAGTAATGCCGCCCTCATCGGGTTCTTCCGTATCGATAATATTGATCCGAAGGATACCCGCATCCTTTTCCACAGAAGTCACAGTCACATCACCGCGCAATTTGACATCTTCTTCCAAAAGGACAGAAATGGGCGTAGAAGAGAGCGGAATACGAGTTGTTTCGTCCAATTCTTTATCGTGAAAAACCAGCCAGGTTCCGTCGGCCACAACGAGAATTTGAGCAGGTGGTTCATATTCAAAGCGCGCGCGCCCCGGACGATTAATCAGGACATCGCCTTCAGCTATATTTCCTTCTGAATTGACTTGGAGGAATCTTGCTTTCAGGGAAGTTATTTTGTTCAAATAGGCTTCAACCCGTGCAATGTCTTCGCGGTCTTCATTGGAAAGCGGTGCTGCGCTTATGTTTGCAGACATCAGCAGAGTGTAGGAAAATAATACTGCGATGAAGGCCTTAAATTGTGGGCACATAGTCAAAAATCCGTTGTTGGCTACTCGGGTTGGACACAAGTACACGTAGTTACTTTTGTACAATATTAAAGAAAGGCGGCGAAACAGGGGCAGTCGGATCCTATTTGTAAGGATCCTCAATATCCCGTGCCAACACCTCGCGTTTGCCCACGTGGTTTGCTGAACTGATCACGCCCTCTTTTTCCATTTCATCAATGATGCGGGCGGCCCGATTATAACCGATTTGTAAATGCCTCTGTACAAAACTGGTGGAGGCTTTACGCTCCCTACACACAAGGGCAACAGCCTGATCGTACAGGGCGTCAATGTTTGATCCCCCGCCGCCGCTGGCGCCGCCGGACATCATATTGTTAATTTCGGACTCATTGTCTTCTGTGACATCATCGACGTAGTTGGGTTTGCCTTGTTCTTTCAAGAAAGCAACGACCTTTTCAACTTCTTCGTCAGAAACAAACGGGCCATGAACACGTTGCATCCGCCCCGCCCCCGGCATGAAGAGCATGTCACCTTGCCCGAGCAATTGTTCAGCGCCTTGTTCACCAAGAACCGTGCGACTGTCGATTTTGGACGTTACCTGAAAACTGATACGGGTGGGAAAGTTTGCTTTGATGGTGCCGGTAATCACGTCAACAGAGGGACGCTGCGTCGCCATAACAACATGCAGGCCAGCTGCCCGCGCCATTTGGGCAAGTCGTTGTATGGTGCCTTCGATTTCTTTACCCGCAACGATCATCAAATCCGCCATTTCGTCGACAATAATGACGATCATGGGTAGGGGATCTGTATCCAGTGCGCGTTCTTCAAAAATCGGCTCGCCGGTGCTTTCGTTAAAACCGGTCTGAACGGTGCGCTTAATTTCTTCGCCCCGTTTAGCGGCATCGCGGATACGTTGATTATAGCCATCGATATTCCGAACCCCAAGTTCCGCCATCTTGCGGTACCGGTTTTCCATTTCCTTTACCGCCCATTTAAGAGCGGCAACCGCCTTATGGGCCTCGGTTACAACAGGAGCAAGCAGATGCGGAATTCCGTCATAAACGGAAAGCTCCAGCATCTTTGGGTCAATCATGATAAAGCGACATTCTGACGGTGGAAGGCGATAAAGCAGGCTTAAAATCATGGTATTCACAGCCACAGATTTACCTGAACCTGTTGTCCCGGCAATTAGCAAGTGGGGCATGCGCGCAAGGTCTGTAACCACTGGATCGCCGCCAATATCTTTACCAAGGGCTAGCGTAAGTTTGGAGGTCGTACTTTCATAGGTCGCCGTGGAAAGTAAATCGCGAAGAAATACAGTCTCACGCCGCTGGTTCGGAAGTTCAATGCCAATTGCATTGCGACCGGGGATAACAGCAATACGGGTTGAAATGGCGCTCATGGAGCGGGCAATGTCATCCGCAAGCCCTATCACACGGGAGCTTTTAAGGCCCGGTGCGGGTTCTAATTCGTATAAAGTGACAACCGGACCCGGGCGCACCCGAATAATATCACCCTTAATACCGTAATCATCCAACACGCCTTCAAGAAGCCGAGCATTATTTTGCAGTGCTTCTTCGCTAAGTGGTTTATTGACCACCTTGGGATCTGCCTGCGACAGTAGACTGAGGGGCGGTAGTTGATAAATATCGGAAGGACCTAAGTCCAGCGCCGTTTGTTTTTCTGCGGCAACTCGCTTGCTGGCTTTAACAGGCGTCGTGCGGGCTTCAATTGTAGGTTCTTTATGAAGATCGACTTCGGTTTTAGCAGTCGCTTTTGATTTTTTACGCTTCTTAATTTTCTTTGCCGTTACTTGTTCTGGGTCCGTGCCGCCAAGGATGAGGGCATCTTCTTCATGATCTTCGCCGCGGCTGCGATATTTAAGACCCTTTAACCCTATTGAAAATCCGTAAACAGCTTTTCCGCCAGTCATGACGCCACGTCCCATTGCAAGCCATTCGTCGAGCGGCAGCGCATAAGCTAGAACTAGCAAAACAACAGAAATAACACCTAAAACAGATGACAGCGCAATTGATGGAATACTGATCCCCATCTTTTGACCGAGCACCATCAGGTTGTTGTAAATAACTTCACCAACAATACCGCCATACCCTGCATTAAGCGGCCAGCTGTCGGCAACAGGGATTGATGAAATTACGGATGCTGCAAAGGAAATGGCAAAAGGCAGGATCGCAATATGAACCCACCCCCACCGAAGGCCGCGTCGCGTACTGATACGCCAAGCCCATGCAACCAGCCCCAAAAGCAATGTAATGGAAGCCAGTCCGATGGTTTGAAGCAGCAGATCAGCGACATGAGCGCCGGCTGTACCAAGCAGGTTGGAGGCGGGTGTTTGTGTTGCGTGGTTAAAATTGGGATCGTTTACAGAATAGGTGATCAGGGCAATGCTACCCAGCACGGCGAGCGCGAATAGGGTAAAACCACCAACTTTAAACGCCAAACGGTACAGAAATTCTGTACTGCCACTTGGCAACAAGGAAATAGACTTTGATCCGGAATCTCTAAAATTCATAATCTTATTCTATAAGCTATCGGCAATGCGGGTCAAAGCCTCTTCCATCATTTCCGGATCAAATACCAGTGCAACGCGGATATAGGGTTTCCCTGGATTCACACCGGAGGCGTCAGTTCCGCTTAAAAATTCGCCTGGAAGGACCCGAATTGCGGCCTCTGTCCACAACTTTTTTGTGACTTCCACACCGTCTCCAACATTTAACCAGAGGAAAAAACCTCCACTCGGGCGGTAAAAATCAAAGCGGTTTCCAAGATGTTTCTGAGCGATATCGATATTCGTGCGATACCGATCGCGGTTTTCTGCGACGTGGTCGTCATCATTCCAAAGCGCAGCAGACGCGGCATATACGGGCAAGGGAGACGCCGCACCTGCAAAGTTACGCAAATTTAGAAGCGGTTTCGTTAGTTTTTCATCTCCGACCATAAATCCTGATCGTAATCCCGCAGCGCTTGAGCGTTTGGAGAGGGAGTGAAAAGACACCACATTGTCCAGACTGCCGCCCAAATTTTTACAAACTTCAAGAATTCCGGACGGTTTCTCTGTATCGTAAATTTCCGTATAGCACTCATCCATAATCAAGGTGAAGTCATACTTTCGAGCCAATTCAAGGGCATGTTGCATGTAACTTGAGCCAGCGACTGTCCCTTGTGGATTGGACGGGCTGCAAAGATAAAATGCAGTACATCGCTCCAGAATATCTTCGCCAATAGCATCCAAATCCGGAAAGAAATTATTTTCCTGTGTTGCATTTAGAAATACAGGTTCTGCGCCAGCCATGACAGCGGCGGCATGATAGACGTGGTAATAGGGATTAGGGATCAAAATAGTTGGTTTTTTATCGCCTTTGGAACGATCCACAATGATCTGCGCGAGCATATATAGCGCTTCTTTTGTACCGTTTGCCGGAGTGATATGTCGATCTGGATCTATCATTCCATCTGGCAGACCATATCTCCGGGCTAGCCAATTACAGATCGCCTCGTGCAGTTCCGGCGTGCCGTTCCCTGGTGGATATTTTCCGTATAAATGATCGTTAGCCGCTAAAACATCTTTCATCAACTGGGGAGGTTGGTTTTGCGGCTCGCCGATGGTCAGGGAAAGGGGCTCAAGGCCCGGTGCAGGTACCAATGGGTCGAGAAGCTCACGCAGAGCGATAAAAGGTGAGTTCCTGAGGTCGGATAAATCTGGGTTCATTTCGGATCTGGCCATCAATTGAAAGGAGTTAGGTGTTCCTGACTAGTTTATTGGCATGGATTTATCTTTTTTGCACCCTGTTTTGGGTATTTTGCATGTTTCTTGCACAGGAACAAAACAAATACATATATTATGTTTTGGGTAAATAGGGGAGTTTTCTGACGTTTCGTTATTGGTTAATTTTTAGTAAAATTTTACGAATCACACCACATTTAGACAGATTCATGCTCTGTTCTATATTAGGACTAATTATGGACCTTTATTTGGAACAATCCTTCCAAATGAGGTAACACAAAAGTGATACGTCATTTGGAAGGGTGTGGTTCTAGCGCAGATCTTCTTCTGGATAGGCGCCGATTTTGTGAATGCTGAGATCAGCACCTTCAAATTCTTGTTGTTCGTCCAGACGGATACCTATCGTGAATTTCATGGCACCGTAGAGGATTAATCCCACTATAAGTGCGTAAGCGCATCCCAGTAGACTTACGAGGATTTGTACTGTTAGGCTAACACCGCCAAGGCCGCCAAGTGCTTCAAGACCGAAGATGCCCGCAGCAATACCGCCCCATAAACCGCAGAGACCATGCAAGGGCCAGACGCCGAGAACATCATCAATTTTGAGCTTGTTTTGGCAATATGTGAAGGCATACACGAATAGCGCCCCAGCAATACCGCCGGTTGCGAGTGCTCCAAGTGGGTGCATGATGTCCGAGCCGGCACACACTGCAACAAGTCCAGCTAAAGCACCGTTATGGACAAAGCCGGGATCATTTCGCCCGACGACGAGGGAGGCGAGAATACCGCCGACCATGGCCATGAGCGAATTCATGGCAACTAGCCCAGAAATACCTTCAATCGCCTGCGCACTCATTACGTTAAAGCCGAACCAGCCAATACAGAGGATCCATGACCCCAATGCCAGAAAGGGAATGTTAGAAGGGGGGATACCGATAACCCGGCCGTCTTTACGATAGCGACCAATTCTGGCGCCTAAGAACAGAACCGCACCCAGTGCGATCCAGCCGCCAACTGCGTGGACCACAATCGATCCTGCGAAGTCATGGAAACCGTAGCCGAACATACCTTCAAGAAATTCCTGAAATCCAAAATTTCCATTCCAGATGATGCCTTCGAAAAATGGGTAGGCAAGGGCGGTTATGACTGCAGTGGCTGCAAGTTGGGGCCAAAATTTTGCGCGTTCAGCGATACCGCCGGAAATAATGGCAGGAATGGCTGCAGCAAATGTGAGGAGGAAGAAAAACTTGACCAAATCATAGCCGTTATTTGCAAAGCTATATCCCACTGCCTGTGCAGATCCAGAAAGCACCGCAGCATTTACAAAGAAATCAACTCCGTAAGCAACGCCATAACCGATGAGGAAATAACAAACCGTCGAAACGGCAAAATCCACCAGAATTTTTACCAGAGCGTTAACCTGATTTTTTCGCCGGACTGTCCCCACCTCGAGAAACGCAAAGCCGGCATGCATGGCAAAGACCATAATAGCGCCCAAAAGAATAAACAGGACATCCGTTCCTGTAACTGCCGTATCCATATTTTCTTCCCTCAAATTAACTGCATTACACTGTCTGTTGCAGCGTTTATCTGATGCTAGTTAATCAAGGAGCGTGCCAGATTGGGAAAATGGCGTTTTTTAAGGCGTTTGAGAGCATGGTACCGATGCAAAAAAAAGCAACTGCCCAAATAATGATCAAACAGAGATCAAAATTTGAGCAATTGCCTTCTCACTAAGCAGTCAGTACGAGGGAGCCCTGACTGCTAGTATCGGGAAGGATTAGGTTGAAGGCCCGAACTCTGGGTATGCTTCCAGACCCAATTCAGCTTTATCAAGCCCATTGGCCTCATCTTCTTCACTTGCGCGAATACCAACTGTGTATTTCAGAGCCAACCAAAGAATAGAGCTTGTGATCACGACGAAGGCGCCAATGGCGATAATGCCTGTTGCTTGAACTGCTAGTGTTGCATCTGCATCCGTGAGGACAACTGCAAGAGTTCCCCAGATACCGGCAACTAGATGAGCCGAAAGCGCACCAACCACATCGTCAATTTTTAGTTTATCGAAGAACGGTACTGCAAAGACAACCAGAACACCGCCAACTGCGCCGATGGCAATCGCCATGCCGATGGTAGGATCAGCAGGTTCAGCTGTAATGGAGACCAGACCGGCGATCGCACCGTTAAGTGCCATTGTCAGATCGACTTTCTTGTAGAGGATCTGAGTTGTTGCCATTGCTGCAAGGACGCCACCAACGGCTGCCATGTTTGTATTGGCAAAAACATTCGCCATTTCAATAACTGATTCAGCAGAGCCAAGAGCTAGAACAGAGCCACCGTTGAAGCCGAACCAGCCGAGCCACAAGATAAATGTGCCGAGGGTCGCCAATGGTAGGTTTGCACCTGGAATTGGTTGTACGCGGCCTTCTTTACTGTATTTGCCTTTACGTGGGCCCAAGATAATTGCGCCTGTTAGAGCTGCCCAGCCACCTACTGAATGGACGAGAGTAGAGCCAGCGTAATCAGAGAAGCCCATTTCACTGAGCCATCCACCGCCCCATACCCATGAACCTTGAATTGGGTAAATAATGGCAGTTAGAAGGAAAACAAAGGCAAGGAAAGGCCAGAGTTTAATGCGTTCAGCAACAGCGCCCGATACAATAGACGCAGCAGTCGCAACAAAGACCATCTGGAAGAACCAGTCAGATGAGGCAGAATATCCGCCATCTGCAAACGTTCCTTTAAGAGCGTCTGCATCGTCAGCTGACCAGAATGGGCTGAAGCTTCCGATAAAACCTGTCACGTCCAAATACATCAGGTTGTAGCCAACCAGATAGAAGGTAAGGCCTGCGACGGAATAAAGGGCGATGTTTTTAAGGCAAATTGTTGCCGTGTTCTTTTTGCGAACTAGACCTGCTTCGAGCATGGCAAAACCTGCTGCCATCCACATCACAAGGGCGCCGTTAAACAAAAATGAAAATGAATTCAAGATAAAGGCGGTTTCCCCTTCAACAGCAGCATTCGCTACTCCCGGGAGAAGTGCCATGAGTGCAGCAGTTACTGCCACGGCTTTTTTATTTACTCGTAAATCACGCATGGGATACTCTCCTAGAGTGCGTCTGCATCTGTTTCGCCGGTTCTGATCCGGACAACATTATTCAAGTCATAGACAAAAATTTTACCGTCACCGATTTGACCGGTTTTGGCGGTGTTCATGATGGTTTCCACCACTTGCTCTGCCATGTCGGACTTCACGGCGAGCTCGATTTTTATTTTAGGGAGGAAAGAAATGGCGTATTCGGCACCCCGATAAATCTCGGTATGTCCTTTTTGTCGGCCAAATCCTTTTACTTCAGTTGCCGTCAGGCCATCGATGCCGATAGCGGTAAGCGCGTCACGAACGTCGTCTAGTTTAAACGGCTTAATTATTGCCATTACTAATTTCATTTTTCTCACCTCTTGGGCTGAACCTACAGGTCAGGGCAACTGGCCCTAATGGAGCTCTTTATTACAAGAGCCGTGCCAGTTTCAGTAAAGTGAGAAAAACTCGTTTTATATCAATTGTTTATAGATGGTTCGCCCAAAATTTGTGCAGCGCCAAGTTGTCTGGCGTCAGTGATTTTGATTAAATTTTAGGCAATGACTAATTTTTAATCAGGATTTGCCTCGAAGTGCATTTTCAGCAGCAAAACTCAAACGCAGTAATTTGCCTTCTTCAAAACCCGGTGCCATGAGCATCATACCAACCGGAAAGCCGAGCGCCATGCCTGCAGGCAATGTGGTTGCGCAAAGACCCAACAAATTTCCCAATCTGGTTAGGCTGATAGACATAAGAGCCATGTCCAAATAATAAGACTCATCCGCATAAAGTTTATCAAGTAAGGGGGGGATGGATGGCTGCGTTGCGCCCACGACCAAGTCAAAACCGGCGGTCTGCTTCAAATAATCCACTTTGAACTTCTTTAAAGCAAATTCTAGTTTCAATGCATTGGCCGCGCCAAATTTCTCACCGGCCAGAAAGCGGTTGCCGATGGAAGAAAAGATCCGATCCGGCGTTTCGCGAATTTGATCGCCCCATATTGCATAGCCTTCGAGCATTCCGGGATAGCCGTTCTCGTTGCAGGACTCCAGTACATCCTTAAATGCGGGCACTTCGCCCTCAACAATTTCAGCGCCAGCAGCGCGTAATTTCTCCAACGCTGCTTTCAGGGCTTCATTGATTTCAGGGTCCACTAAGTCGTCAAAGACGGTTGTTGCCCGTAGGATACGCGTGCCTTTCAAAGTGGCACCCGTCAAATCTGCAGCTTTTCGCCCCGATAGTATGGCGGTAAGGGCATTCGCATCGGCGATATCACGGGTGAGCGGCCCAACGGTATCTTGAGACGGAGAAAGCGGGACGGAACCGTCTAGTGAAATTAGGCCATGCGTTGTTTTAAGACCGGTTATTCCGCACCAAGCCGCAGGAATACGAACGGAGCCAGCTGTATCAGATCCAATAGCTGCGGCGGCAAGGCCGTGATAAACTGAAAGCGCGGCTCCTGCTGATGATCCGCCTGGGACCCTGTCTTGTTCGGTATCGAAGGGATTGCTACCTGTCCCCGTCCACGGATTATTGCCAAGGCCAGAAAAGGCTAGATCGGGCATGTTTGTTTTGCCAAGACAGACAAGTCCCGCACGCGTTGCGCGTTGCAAGCACTCTGCGTCATGTTCGGGGACGCGTCCCTCCAGCAGCTGAGTTCCGGCCTCTGTCTTCACGCCAGCTGTATCAAAGAGGTCTTTCCAGGATATAGGGACCCCGTCCAGCTCGCTTCTACGAACGCCGGATTTGGCACGCACGGACGCGGCTTTTGCCTCTTGAAGGGCGCGCTCTTCGGTGAGGCGAACATAAATCACATTATCTGGATCTTTTTCTTTAATCCGACCTAGATAATATTCTGTCAAATCAACCGGATCGATTGTGCCCTGTTGTATTTCTTCGCCCAATTCAAGAGCGGTTAATTGGTGCCATTCATTTGTCATTCTGATAGGTTAGCGCTAACTTGAGGGTTGAGCAACAAATCAGAGTTGGAACGAAAATGGCGACAGTTAAAAACCCGACCACACTTACGACGGATATTCTTGTTGTTGGCGGCGGCTTGAACGGACTGCCCCTTGCTATTGCTGTGGCATCAGCTGGACTTGATGTTGTCGTATTAGAGCGTCAAGATCCCAAAGCACTGGTTGCAAACACCTTTGACGGCCGGGTCTCTGCCATTGCACATGCCTCTCGCAACCTGTTTAAAGGTATCGGCGTTTGGGACACTATACCCGATAAAGAGCCGATGTTGGATATCCGTATTACTGATGGGCCGTCCAAATTTTTCCTGCATTATGACCACCGTCAATTAGGGGACGAGCCTTTTGGTCATATGGTTGAAAACAGGCATATGCGGATCGGATTGCTGAAACGGGTTTCAGAGCTTGAAAATCTATCCCTTATGGCGCCGGCGAGCTACGAGACAATTGAACGTAATGCGGACGGCGTTACGGCAACCCTTGAGGATGGAACGATCATAAAAGCGCAGTTGCTGGTCGCGGCAGATGGCCGTAGTTCCCCAATCCGTGAGGCTGCAGGTATCGGTAAAGTTGGCTGGTCGTATCACCAGTCCGGTATTGTTTGCACGGTCGCACACGAACGCCCACACAACGGTGTCGCACAGGAGAGATTTTTAAATCCAGGACCGTTTGCTATTCTGCCAATGTCGAATAACCGATCTTCTTTGGTTTGGACGGAGGGCACAGAAACTGCCGCTAAAATTATGAAGCTAAACGATGAGGATTTTTTGTCAGAGATGTCCCGCCGCTTTGGGGACTATTTGGGTCAGCTTGAAATTGTGGGTCCGCGCTGGAGTTATCCGCTTCATCTGCATCAGGCTGACGACTATATCGGCGAACGTCTCGCTTTGATCGGGGACGCTGCCCACGGCATGCACCCCATTGCGGGGCAGGGACTAAATCTAGGACTGCGGGATGTGGCGGCTCTTGCCGAGATCATTATAGATGCGGCGCGATTGGGACTGGATCCCGGAACACACAACAACTTGCAGAAATATCAACGCTGGCGCCGTTTTGACTCGTTGATGTTGCTTGCCATTACAGACGGGTTGAACAAATTGTTCATGATAGACTTGCCGCCTGTTCGACTGGCGAGGGATCTTGGATTAGCCGCAGTTAATAAAATGCCGCGCCTTAAGGGATTCTTTATGGAGCATGCCAGAGGCTCAGTCGGTGACTTGCCGCGCTTGCTTGACGGCAAACCTCTCTAGGCTTGGGGTTTAAGGCTCGCGGCTAAGACCGGCTGCTGACAGGTTGGCAACGTAATTGTCCCAAACAGAATCTTGGGTCAGGCCCAGCGTGTACAGATAACTCCATGAAAAGAGGCCAGTGTCATGCAGATCATCAAAACTCAGGCGCACGGCATAATTTCCAACTGGCTCCATCCCCATAATGCCGACATGACGGCGACCTGCAATCAGTTGCTTTTGGGAAGGGTTGTGTCCCTGAACTTCTGCTGAAGGACTTTCGACACGGAGAAGTTCAGCTGGAAATTCAAATTTGTACCCATCTGAAAACGTGACAAGCAGCTTTTTCTCTTCGGATTTAAGGCGTACTTCGGTCGGTTTTGGCCGGCCAGCCGTCTCATAAATATCACCCGATAAATCAGTCATTATTTGGAGTCCAGTTTACGGGCTTCATCAACCAGCATAATGGGGATGCCATTTCGAATTGGATAGGCAAGGTTTGCCTTTTTACTAATAAGTTCAAAATTTTCCCGGTCATAAGATAAGGGACCCTTGGTCAATGGGCAGACCAGTATCTCCAGAAGTTTTGGATCAATAGGGGATTTGTCCGAGCTGGTATCCCGCTCATTTGGCGTATCTGTCACGATGGAACTCCTGAGATTACTGTAGGGTTTTATTGAATTCGCCTTGCTGCATCATCATGCTCAGCAGACTAACGAGCAGACTAGAGCGTGCAGGCACATCCTGAGCTTCAAGTAAGGCTTGTTTTTCAGCGGGAGAGAAAGGGCATATCATTGATAGCGAATTGATAAGGTTATCATCGGCTAGGTGATTAAGTGCTTCCCAATCTGCCTCTTCATCCTCAAATTCCAGAAAGTTTTTAAGCACACTTTGCAGGGCATGCCGATCTATTTGATCGCTGTTGGAGGGGATGCGGTCATGATTAAACGGCTTGTAATCGGCTTTTACTTGTCGGTAGATTGTCGTCCGTTCAGCGACTTCCTCGATGATACGAAATCGGCTCATACCTTCTAGCGTGATCTGGTACATACCATCCGGAAGTTCAGAGAATTCACATATCTTGCCCGCGCATCCAATTGTATAAAGCGCTGGCTCGTGGGAGGGATCATCTGGATCTTTAGGCTGGACAATCCCGATAACCCGGGGACCTTCCATGGCATCACGGACCATGTCCAGATAGCGGGGCTCAAAGATATTTAGGGGAAGTTGCCCGGTTGTCAGCAAAAGGGCACCGGTCAGCGGAAATACCGGGATGATTACCGGAAGTTCTTCCAATCCTGATGTGATGCCCTGATCACTCATTTGAATAATACAGAAGAGAGCTGGCGACGGAAATCTTTCGTCAGATCATGCATCTGTCCCAAAACTTCAAACATTTTCAAAAGCTCTTCACGTGCGGCGTTTTCGTTCCATTCACGCTCACGTTTAATGATTTCGATAAGCTGTGCACCGCCTTCTTCGTATTTCTCATTGCCAATAAGTCCTTTGGCAAGTTCGAACCGGGTGTCCAGATCATCTGGATTTGCTTCAACCTGCTGCATAAGGGGCGCAAGTTCACCATCATCTGCCGCATTCAGGGCGAGAGAGAGGGCTGCAACGGCCGCGGAGACATTGGCGTTGTCTTTGTGCTCCTCTTGCACTTCTTCAAGCAGGGCTTGAGCAGCGTCGGTTTCACCCAGTTTGATATAGATGCGGGCCAAATGTGCTTTGGCATCTACATTCTCTGGATCAATTTCTAATAATTCGGCGAAAGCGGTGAGAGCAACTTCAATATTATCGGCTTCAAGAGCTTTAAGGCCGGTCGCCATAGCTTCTTCAACAGGAGAGGGCCCAATACTGCCATCCATGTTTTTTTCGATGAATTCCTTAATTTGGCTTTCTGGAACAACGCCCATAAAACCATCGACCGGTTGGCCGTTTTTAAAAGCAAAGACAGCCGGTATACTTTGTACACGAAGCGCCTGTGCGATTTGAGGATTTTGGTCGATGTCGATTTTGACCATAGTGACAGCGCCGCCTGCGCTATTGACTACTTTTTCAAGCGTGGGACCCAGCTGTTTGCAGGGGCCGCACCACGGGGCCCATAAATCCACAATAACCAGATGCTCTGAACTTGCTTGCACGACATCTTTGTTGAAACTTTCACTCGTTCCATCCGTAACCCAGTTTGAGCCGCCTGTTGCTGCCGTGTCCAATTGCATATCCATAGGTTTAATATACCAACTTTGCTTTGTTTTTCCAGTATTGCGGCCTTATCGCCCCTGTTATTTATCACTGTGAATAACAGTTTTGCTATCTCTTGTTAAGGAGATAGCTCACTTGTTGGCCAAATAGTTAATCAAGGGTCAAAACAGATATGTCATGGCCACAATCTTCGATAAACGTTTTTAGGTTACCCATAGAAATTTGCGTAGTTTTGTCATTTATCAAGGGGTGGAAGTTTAAAAACTTTTCTTCCATCATGCGTGCGTCCAACAAAACCTTCACTTTGCAGTCCGTATCGTTGATGAGTGAAAAGGGAGTAACGGAGCCTGGTGTTACGCCAAGAAGCTCCATGAGCAGGTCTGGTTTACCGAAACTCAGGTTCTTTGCCCCAATTTGTTTTCGAAGCATTTTAAGGTCAACTTTAGTATCTTCTAAACAGACAAGAAGATAGACATCGCCTTTTTTGTCTTTCAGAAACAGGTTTTTACTGTGACCACCTTCCAACTCCCGCCCAACGCTCTGAGCTTCCTCTACGGTAAACACAGGCGCATGGGTGTGCGTTTTATAAGTGATTCCCAAGGCGTCCAGTTTGGAAAACAGATCATTTGGCGTTGCAGCCATATTGGCATTCCTCCAACAGATAAAATAGGCGTTTGAGAATAGCTTTTAGCGAGGCTTTCGACCATGAAGAAAAATAAAATGAATTTTTTTAAAAAACAGGGTTGCTTTCGAAAAGAACATGCCTATTATCCCGGCTCGCAACAACGTTGCAAATGAGCGGGCGTAGCTCAGTGGTAGAGCATCTCGTTGCCAACGAGAATGTCGTGAGTTCGAATCTCATCGCCCGCTCCAATTTTCAAAAGGCCCTGCCAGTAATGGCGGGGCTTTTTTGATTCTAACGTACTTTCATCCGGCAAAAATATTCTTTAGGATCGCCCTCAACATATCTCGACGGAGGAGCCGATCATGAGCGAAGATAAGAAAATTAAAGCAGGAAGTTGTTTGTGCGGAGCCGTAAAATTTGAAGTTGCGGGCCCCCTTCGCGAAATCATCATGTGCCATTGCACCATGTGTCAGAAATCAAGTGGACATCATTTTGCAGCAACTGCGGCGAATACCACAGATTTACACGTATCAGACAGCGGTAGCCTAAAGTGGTTCAAGTCATCGGAGTATGCAGAGCGTGGATTCTGCTCAAGTTGTGGGAGCAGCCTTTTCTGGCGGATGCATGGCCGGGACACAACAAGTATCCTGATGGGCAGTTTCGATGAAGATATCAAACTGCCTGTATCCTCACACGTCTTCATGGGAGAACGAAAGAGCTACTACACGCCAGATGCCAGTATTATCGGGCATGACACCTACCCGAAAGGCAGTTAGGCTGAAAAATCGGTAACTTTGAGCGCTTCTTCAATCATATTTCGTTTGGAGAAGTTGTTTCCTGTCATGCGGGCCATCATATCTTCAGGGCCCAAAAGTTCGACAACGATTTGCGGTGTTTCTGTGCCGCTTGCTTTCAGATCTTGTGCTTTCCGGCATAGGGTCAGGATGTTCTCTAGCTTTGCCGTCAGCGCTTGCTTACCATCTTCCAAAATACCACGGTGTGGGCAAAACAAAACTTCAAAATCCAACTTAAGAACCGATCTGATACTATCGAGTAATTGCGCCAGATTTTCGTCAGATCGCATATAGCGAAGGGATTTCGAAATATAGAGGTCGCCTGAAAATAGCCAGCGTTTCTCCGGAAGGAAAAAGCAATGTAGGTCTTTTGCGTGTCCGGGCGTATGAATTGGGACAAGTTTTGTTCCGTCTTCCAGAAACAGTTCGTCCGGCATTGTTTGGGTTATCACGGGCTGTGGATTACCCCAAATCAGCTTTTGCAAGATAGGGGTTTTATAACCCTCCCTCAGCTTCTTTTGCGAAAGTTCCGGAGCGAAGGGGACAATATTGGCAAGCTTTGCGATGCTTGCAGCGTTGCTGCTGTGATCTTCATGATGATGGGTTAGAAGCAGTTGCCGGATCGGTTTTTCGGAAACGAAGCCTTTAACGGCGCGCCATTGATTAATGGGACCCGCGTCAATCAAGGTGTCGCCAATGCGATAAACGATGAAAGTGGTATTCACACCTGAATTAAGCCGTCCGACACGAACGCCTTCGACATTTTCAAACTGATATTTTTTACGGATAGGCATTGGGCAAACTGCTTATATTTGAAGATTGCCCCTAATTAGTTCATAAAATGCACGAAGCCCACCGGAATCTTGGAATTATTGGTTAGATGTGACGGCGTTCATATCTTCTGCGAAATACTGTTTCCCTGCGCAGGCTTCTTTAAAAAAGGCACGTTCCAGGGTAAAACTCGTATTGTCCGCAGTATAGTTACCGGTTTCTTTGCTGTAGGCTTCGGTGATCTGGTTATACTTTGAAACCATGGCGTTAAACTCGGCTACCCGCTTGTTTCGTTCTGCCATTTTGGCGTCATCATTAATTTCTTTTGTCGGATTTTTGTCGAGATAGGTTTGTTCAGCCTCTATCTGACCACTTAGGGCAGATATGTTGGATAATTTTGCGGGGAATTTTTCCACCCTTGCATGCAAGTCTGTGCTGAATGCTTCAAGTTTTTCTGAGCTTTCCAAACAGGTTACAATCTGTTTTGGGGTGAGGGTTTCATCATCGTAGATTTTCTCAATCCCCATCGCTTTCATTTTGCCGTTTAGTTTAAAGCGTTTGGATTCTTCGGCTTGAACGCTGCCAGACAGGACCACTACTAAAAATGTGGCTGTAGCGCCTTGTAGAAGTTTATTCATGACAACACCCTCAAGATATTTTTAGTTAATTGAACTCTACAGGTAATTTGAAGGTTTTTAAAAGAGGATT
>MAAN01000003.1 GCA_002163135.1 Alphaproteobacteria bacterium 46_93_T64 | reverse complement strand
TTCACCTCGGTGTTCGAAGCCCTTGGCGATATCTGCGCAATGTACTCCCCGCAGGAGTGTTCAAACTACTTTCAGGCTGCCGGATATGCCTCAGGTTAAATTAGAAATGCTTTAAATATCTGGGTGAGCGAGGCGCTCGTAAGAAAATTGCAGCGCTAGGCGAGCTGATCCGCAATGGTAAGCCTCTACCAAAGAAAGCCGTTAACGACCTTGAGCGTAGCATTATAGCTGCTCTGTTGGCGCAAAAAGCCGTCATGCCCGCTTATGGCTCAGATGGTGATCAAAGCGCTGTGGTACGGGCGCTATCTGGTACTTCATTAGAATGAGGCATTCAGGCAGAGAGCCTTTCGAGCGACCGATGCGGCCTGATCGGGTGGATGCTATCCGTCAGGCCGCAGAAGCTCTGGCTGCTGACCCTACGGGGCAGGATATCGCCAAGCATTGCAACTCTTTTGATGAGTATCTGATATTCTTGACTTGGAATATCTACGAGGCGCTGGGCGAGCTTGGGCCAGACACGATGGTTGCCGAGATCCAAGCCGGAGTGAATGAGGCGAAAAGCGTGTGCAGGACCGAATATGAAGCCTGCCTACCCAAGGGTTAGTTACCAGAGGTGTACGCCCCAATCAAAGTACCAGACTGCCCAGATCCAGGCAGCATAGAATGCTGCTATCCAATAGGGTGTGGATGCCGGTGCTGAATATGATTTGTCCCGAAGCCACTGACTTAGCTGGTGTCGCATCATGAGTATCCTTGTTGGGTTCGACTACAACATAGGGTCTGAGGGTCGGTCTGCCTAGAAGCACCAATTTCGCCCGCCAGAAGCGCCGCAGGGCATTCGCACGTGATTGGAGTGGCTAGCAGCTAAAAGCGGTCTCGATGAGTAATCGGCGGAACAATTCGGAACACCTTTCAGTTTTCAACAAGGTAACTGCGAAAGGGCACCCAAATGACACCTAAGATCACAGTTCTATTTTATTCGACTTATGGCACCAATCACGGTGTCGCACTAGAAGCCGCCCGCGCTGCCGAAGCTGCGGGTGCCGAGGTAAGATTGCGTCGGTGCAAAGAAACGGCTCCAATCGAGGTGGTCAACGAGCAAGATGCTTGGCGGGATCAGCTTGAAAATATGGAAGACATACCGGAAGCGACGCCTGATGATATGGAATGGGCAGACGGATATTTCGTCTCTGTGCCAACCCGGTTTGGGGTGCCGTCCAGTCAGTTCCGTGCGTTCGTGGATACTCTGGGGCCACTATGGCAAAATGGCGCTCTAGCAAACAAAACTATCACCGCGACCACATCCGCACAAAATCCGCAGGGTGGGCAGGAAATGACGATTCAGTCGGTCTATACGACTGCGATGCACTGGGGGGCGATCATTGTGCCACCAGGCTACGCCGATCCAATTAAGTTTGAGGACGGGGGAAACCCTTATGGGTACTCCTGCACACCTGGTGAGCTGAGCGACACCGGGAAGAAATCTGTGGCCTTCCAAGCAGAAAGACTTGTGAAGTTCACTAAGAAACTGATGGGATAAGCAAGAACTGACACTGCCCTCAGTTATTGATGCGTAACACATTTCTCGCATCTCGTTAGAAAAACACCGGAGAAAAGTATCGAAACATTGGAGAAAATTAGCTTCCAATGTTGTGTTACACTCCTCCGGTGTTGATGTACTCATTTAGGGAGTAACGGGTAGAGATGGCCCTAAATCGCAATCGGCATCCTAAACCTCTCTGCCGATGGCTACGCCGAGACCCGTAGCGACCTCCCCACTTACCATAAATTGGATGCCATGACTTTCGAACGCTTTGCGGATCGCGTCATGCGTATCGGCGTATCCAGCCAGAGGGCCGTCCCTGCTCTCTAACCGTTGAATGGTTGGGTAGCTTACTCCGCTCACTTCAGCGAGCTTTTTCGCTGACCACTTCAGCAGTGCCCTTGCCGCTCGAACTTGCTCACCTGTCATGTACTTACCTAACTTGATAGAAAATCTATTGACTTTGTTTGCGGTCAACATTATAGTATTTCTATCAACTACGAAAGGCAACCGCCATGACAATCGCAGCACCCTACGACCGCAAGGCCATTATGACCGCAGCTTGGGAAATCGTTCGTAAGGCCAACGTGGCACTATACGGCTTTCGAGTGATCATGCGTCGGGCGCTGAAGGCTGCTTGGGCGAATGCAAAGCATCGCCGCACTATGGAGGCGCTGCGGGAAAAGCAGGAGCAAGCTTCTCCCCAAGTGTCTCGCATCCAAGAGTCAATCGCAGCCCTCGAAGGTAAAGAGCGCTGGGCACAAACAGACTATGCTCGAATTGGCGTGCTGCGTGCAGCTTTAAGGGCCGCCCAACAAAACGGCCAGGTACGTCAGACTACGCCTGCTTCTCGTGATCGACGGGTTTCGCAATCAACGTAACTGTTCGCATCGCCAATGATACGACGTTTTCTTCGAACACACTGGATGCGGTGGTTTGTCAAAGCAGACAGCACCCTGCTCAAGCAAGACAGGTGTGGGCGACACAGCCATCTGAACTCAAATGAAAGGACTACATCATGACCACGAAGGTACTCAAAACCCGCCAAGATATGCAGGATGCTGCGACGGTACTGCACGGGTTGCTGCAAGGATTGGAAATCTTGATCGATCAGACAACGGAATCCAGCCACCTGCACAACGCGATTTACACTCTCTGCGGTCAATCCTTGAAAGCCGCTGATGTCCTTGCCAGTGCGCTTGACAGCACAAATTTTGAACGGGGAGCCGACGCATGACACGTTCAATTTTGGATACCGATTTGCCTGACACGCCAGACCGCCGCCTGTTGACTGGGATCAATAGCCTTTACTCTTTGGCCCGCGTGGGTATGGCGGCAAGCGATACTTCTATTTCTGTGGATTTGCAGAAGGTGGGCTACACCGAACTGTTCGGGGTGATGGGCGGTATTGCTGAAAGCCTGTTTGATGATCTGGACAGGATTGAGCGTGCAGCAGGAGTTCGTGAGGTCTACGTTGATGCGGAGAGAACAGTTGCCAGCCGCTTCGATCACTGGAAAGACCTAAAACGCCGGATTGCCAAGATTGAAGGCGACGATGACGCTGGCGAGTTCACTGCTTTAGAAAACGAGATAGAGGCCGTCGGTGCGGAGATTGCCAATGGCTACCCGTCCACCCATGACGATGCGGCTGCAATGCTTGAATGGGTCGACATCGATAGCGACGGTGGCATCCAAAGCGAGCAGTACATTCAGGCACGAAAAACGGTTGCTGACTATCTGCGTAAGCGCGCCGAATATGTCGCTGCTAAGCCACGCGAGAGCTAACCCGACTCTTGAACCATGCACATTCGCCCGCGCTTCAATCACGAGGCGCGGGCGTCGCGGTGGGGGCCGCATTGGAGACTGTGAAAGATGAACTGCTATGCCACCAACAGAAACTGGTCTGACAGGTTCCTGCCTGAAATAAAGCAGTTGATCGGCGGGCACCTCTTGGAAACTTCCCCAGATCCGTTTGACCACATGGAAGCCACTGACCTAATGATGTTGGATGCCCGTGACATGCGCGTAGCAGCCCGCGTGCGTCGTCCTGGCTATGCTCGCCGGTATCCCCACCAGTTCACCGTCCGCTCGGCTGTAGCGTCTGGCAGACAGACCGAACTTTCCAAAATCGTGAACGGCAACGGGGACTGGATGTTCTACGGGCATTCGAACGCCGATCAATCTCGGCTGGAGTCGTGGTCCCTGATCGACCTGCGGGCTTTTCGCGCGGGCCTTATTCGCAACAGCGTGAACCAAGCCCAGATTGTGATGGGTGATCAGAGAAATCCTGATGGGACCCGGTTCAAGTGGTTCGACGTGCGGTCTTTCCCAGCAGATCCCCCGCTGGTGGTAGCGTCATCAGGCGCAGCTTCGCACCATTGACCCCAGAGGGGGCGAAACCATTACCGCCCGGGCGTCTGGACAAAATGCCGACATGCAGTATCTAGCGGGCTGAAGCGCTCCTCAGTGTTTTGTAAGACAGCCAACTTTAAGGATTTTTAATGATCAAGGTGATCCACGTCGAAGATGACGATGACATACGAGAGTTGGTCGGACTTTCATTGGAAATTTCAGGCGAATTCGAGGTCATAAGCTGCGCTTCCGGCAGTGAAGCGCTGAGCGCAGTGGAAGCATTCAAGCCCGATGTCTTGCTGTTGGATGTAATGATGCCGAACATGAACGGCGTAGAGACGTTAGAGAATGTCAGAAGCTTAAAGGGCTACTCCAAGATACCGGCTATCTTTATAACCGCCCGGGCAGGCGTCGACAAAAACAAGGAGCTATTCGAGGCAGGAGCGCTCGGTGTTATCGTAAAGCCCTTTGATGTGGCTACTTTATCTCAGCAGATACTGACGATATTCGATGGGATCAACTAGTCTAGCGGTTACCTAGTTCTTCTGGCTGGGCAGCAATTGTTCAGGCGCGGCCGAGCCAGAACCAAAAACAAATCTGTTCCGGGTCGACCTAGCATATGTATTTGGTAAGTCGGCACTCTTTAATGTAGACTCTTAAACTCACTTGACAGTCCGAGCCAGCGCTTCTGCTAAAGTCTCCCCGGCAAAAGTGGCCCATCTGCTCTTTTCACCTCGATCAAAGAGCTAATTTCCTTCGCCTAGGGTATCCGGCCTTGCAATCGGGACCACAAGCCTACGATGCAGCAGGCAATCGACGGCAAATGAGTTTTATTTCACGCCGCGATCCGTCGTCCTGATGGCTGTATCCGCGAATATATGAACAACTTTGGATAGTCCTGCCTGCCGTTAAAGCGGAAAATCTGTGCATTCACTGAGCACGATAGTAGTCGGTGGGCGATAGCCTCTGACTGTGCTCTGTTGATGTACCCTAGGCAATCCCCATTCCCATTCAGCACTTTCACGGCATTCTGATCGCGAGGATTATCTGTTTCCTGAACAAGTTGAACCGCATCTCCGACAGCCATCCCAGCAGAATTTTTCGTGTACCGACGATAACCTGCTATATCAAAGATATAGTCAAACGGGCCGTCAAAGCCGTCGAAAGTCTCGGCTACACCGAAGCTATCGCTCGTCATCCGAGCACCAGTATAAGCAAGTAAGCTTAAGGAAGTGAGTTCGGCATTGGAGGCCAAACCAAAGGTCTCTTTGAACCTTTGGAAATCGGCCCTTCCGATTGGCGGCAAGCGACGCATAAATATAGCTTCTACATTGTCCGAACGGGGTTCGGATTGATATGTCGCGATTGGCAATCCCGGGTAGCCTTCGAAGCCAAGGTCGAAAGCCTCGGCAAGAGCTTCATCGCTGAGATATTGAAACTGCATTCCATTTTTTGACTCACGTAGTTCGCCAACGATATGCCTGTCGCGGGGCTCACCAGCCTCGAGAGGTCGCTGCCATGTGAGCAGTGCGCGTGTAGTCTGTATAGGATTTTCAATCATCCGATTCGCTCCTGATGAAGGACGCCCCTAACTCGGTCCCTTCCGCAATGCAATATAGAAAGTATATGACGAGCTCGTTGTCTTGTCATTAAGTAGTTCGGTGGCAACTCTTTGATAGAAGATAGGCCTTCAAGAAATTCAGATACCAAAGCCAGATTTAAGTCTGCACATTGTTGGAATGACGAAACTTCGCTTTCATGTCCGTTCAAAAAGTAAGAATTTACTTCGTTGAAGCGCCCCCCCCTTTTCGCCGGGTCACCTGCTCGAACGTGATGTCGCCCGTTCTTCAAAAACTGGCTTATCTTTTCAGGAATCAGCTCGCCGCATGAATTAAACCACTTTTCTAGTCCCTTCTCGTCGATCCCGCAGCCCAGGCTGGACCCGTTGTCGTAAAGTGCCGCCATTCGAGCTCCTCTGGCTGATTGAATTACAGCCCAGTTCTCTGCGTGCCGGTCAACATTTGAGATCAAGGTATCAAACGCGAGAGCTTGCCCCCAGAACTTGAAGTAGCTGTCTGCGGAGACAGCCAATTCCTGCTCCGCGATGCCTTCAATTAGCTTTATCGTGTGGCGAGTACCTTTTTCGAAGTCGAAATCTGGATCGCTTTCAACGCAGAATTGGAAGCCAAATGTCATGTTTTCACGGCTCGGATCGTATATGTATCTGTGCAGTGTGCCGACCCTACCCGTGCGTCTAGCAATTGAGGTAGTTTGCACGGGCCAACCTAGCATATCGCCCGCGATATACGATGCTACCATTTCGGACCAAATCTGAGCTGGCCGCAACTCTTTGGGTTCTTTGAACACAAAATGCGTTCCATCGGGAGCGAGAACTGTATTTTTGTCTCGTGTCCCCGCAAGAGGTTCTTCCGTAACGGGCCAGTCGTCAATGCAAGTGACTTCGAATGAGGCATGTGCAGCTGAAGAACTCATTCATATGATATACTAGGAATAAGGGCTTCAAAAAAACCCCCGACGAACTTTCTGTAATAAAAGAGTTGCTCAGTAATATGAGAAAGGGGGATGGCAGGGTGGATCGAATGGATCTGGCTGTGTGCTAGTTAAGCGAAATCAGCGACTTATCGGGGATAAGTGGTGCCCAGGAGAGGACTCGAACCTCCACACCGTTGCCAGTACTAGCACCTGAAGCTAGCGCGTCTACCATTCCGCCACCTGGGCACAGGGGGGTTGTGAGGGAGCGTTTATTGTTGTGGGGCGGGGGTGTCAATTAGATTTTCGCAACAAAATGAAACGGCGTGAAAATAAATCCGGAAAACCGAGGTTTGGTGCGGTGGGACGGGCTTTCGAGGCGATCTCTGCCGGAATTGCTGCTTGTTCCCGAGGGGGGCTGGATGTATCTGTAGCGCTAGATTTTCTGGTCAGGGGTATCATCATGGCAAAGCTGGTCACGGTTTACGGCGGCTCCGGGTTTGTGGGGCGGTATATCGTTCGTCGCATGGCGTTGGCGGGATGGCGTGTGCGCGTCGCGGTGCGTCGCCCGAACGAGGCGCTGTTTGTGCGCACCTACGGGACTGTCGGCCAGGTCGAACCGGTTTTTTGCAACATCCGTGATGACGCTTCGGTGCGCGATGCGCTGCAGGGCGCTGATGCGGTGGTCAACTGCGTCGGTATTCTGGCCGAGGCGGGGAAGAACACCTTTGACGCCATTCAGGCCGACGGCGCAGAACGCATTGCGCGCTTGGCCGCCGCCGAAGGGATCGCGCGTTTGGTGCAAATCTCTGCCATCGGGGCGGATGCCGAGGCGGATAGCGAATATGCCCAGACCAAGGCGATGGGAGAGGCCGGTGTGCTCAAGCATATGCCGCAGGCTGTTATCCTGCGCCCCTCGATCGTGTTCGGCCCCGAGGATGACTTCTTTAACCGTTTCGCTGGTATGACGCGCATCAGCCCTGCGATCCCGGCTGTGGGTGCGGATACGCTGTTCCAGCCCGTCTATGTAGATGACGTGGCCCACGCGGCGGAGCTTGCAGTGACAGGCAAGGCCGCTGCCGGTATTTACGAACTGGGTGGCCCTGAGGTCGAAAGCTTTCGCGGCCTGATGCAACGTATGCTTGATGTGGTGAACCGTCGCCGCATGGTTGTCGCCTTGCCGACTTTCGTGGCAAAGGTGATCGCCTTTGGTCTTGATGTGTTGCAATCGGTGACGCTCGGCCTTGTCAAGAACAACACGCTGACCCGCGATCAGGTCAAGAACCTGGCGCATGACAATGTTGTGGGCGAGGGGGCGCAGGGCTTTGATGCTTTGGGGATCAGCCCCGTGTCCATGGGCTCCGTCCTGCCCGAGTATCTGTGGCGGTTCCGCCCCTCGGGCCAGTATGACGAGATCAAGCAATCCGCGAAGAACCTGCGGACCTAACGATTTCGATGTCGAATTTGGAAAGGCCCTGCCGGCGACGGCGGGGCCTTTTGCGTTAGCTGTAGGCGTATACCAAAAGCGCTGTCCCCAGCAGGATGCGATAGATGACGTAGGGGGTGAAATTCACGCTGCGCAACAGGCGCATCATCAGGACCAGTGCCGCCAGTGCGGCAACAAAGGCAAAGCCCGCAGCGATCGACGCGTCGCGCGCGAGCTGCGCGTCGGCTTGCCCGATCACATCCAGTGACAAAAGCGCGCCAGAGGCGAGGATCGTGGGAATCGACATCAACATGGACAGTGTGGCAGCGCTGCCGCGGTCGTAGCCCAGTTTGCGGGCGGCGGTGATGGTGATGCCCGACCGCGATGTGCCGGGGATCAGCGCAAGCGCCTGCGCCAGCCCCATCCAGACGGCACCTTTGACATCCCAGTCGCCAGTATCCCGATCGCTGCGTCCCGTGTGATCCGCCCAATAGAGCACAATACCGAAGAGCAGCATGGTCCAGCCGATCACCGCGACAGAGCGGAGCATTTCGTCAATCCCCAGCAGCTTGAACGCCAGCCCGACGACCAGCACCGGAAGTGTTGCGAGGATCAGCAGGGCGGCCAGCCTTGCGCCGGGGGTGTCCATCTTGCCGCGCAGCAGGCGACCAAGCCCGATGGTGGCTTCTGCGACCTCCGACCGGAAGTAGAGCACGACCGCAAGGAGGGTGCCCACATGCACCGCGACATCAATCGCAAGCCCCTGATCCGGCCCGCCGGTCAGCGTGGGCAGCAGGATCAAATGACCCGAGGAAGAGACAGGCAGAAACTCTGTCAGACCCTGAATGATTGCGACAAGCAGCAGTTGGAACAGGGTCATAAGGG
>MAAN01000029.1 GCA_002163135.1 Alphaproteobacteria bacterium 46_93_T64 | reverse complement strand
GAAACTTTGATGTCGGACTTTTTGTTCTTCGTTGAGGTCCTGCTTAGCGGATTGCTGACAGGGTCTCTCTACTCACTCGTTGCCTTGGGTTTTGTGCTTATCTTTAAAGCCTCAGGCGTCTTTAACTTCGCGCAAGGCGCAATGATGTTGTTTGCGGCCCTTAGTATGGTCGGTATTCAGGAAATGCTTGGCGTTCACTGGACGGTTGCCTTTTTGGTTACGGTTGCTGTGATGGTGGCACTTGCCTGGTGCGTCGAAAAATTCGTTCTTGGCAAACTTGTCAATCAAGAGCCAATTATTCTGTTTATGGCAACTATCGGTGTGACCTTCTTCCTTGACGGTTTTGGTCAGACAATCTGGGGCAGCGACATCCGCGTCATGGATATTGGTTTGCCTGACGGTGTGTTCGACGTAGGCGGTGTCTTTATTGATCAGCTGGAGCTTGTGGCTGGTATGACAGCGGCGGCGATGGTTATTGTTCTGGCCGTTTTCTTTAACAAAACAAAAATTGGTCGGGCCCTTCGTGCGGTTGCTGATGACCATCAGGCAGCGATGTCAGTTGGTATTTCGCTTCGCTATATCTGGATCGTGGTTTGGACGGTTGCGGGCTTGGTTGGTCTTGTTGCTGGTATCATGTGGGGCTCAAAACTGGGCGTTCAGTTCAGTCTTAGCCTGATTGCGCTAAAAGCACTTCCAGTTCTTATGCTGGGCGGGTTTACGTCTATTCCGGGAGCGATTGTCGGAGGTCTGATTATTGGCGCTGGTGAGAAGCTCGCAGAAATTTATCTTGGCCCGTTTGTTGGTGGTGCCATTGAAAACTGGTTCGCCTATATGTTGGCGATGGTCTTCCTCCTTTTCCGCCCGCAAGGTTTGTTCGGCGAAAAGATTATTGAGAGGGTATAGGTAGAATGTTTTATCGTGAAGCTGGACAGTTCAAGTCCTCCTATAAAGAAGACCAGGCGATCTTTCCGATCCTTCAGGACCGTATTGGCATTGCCGTGATGCTTCTAATTGCATTCGTTGGGATTCCAATGTTTGCAACTGAGTACGTCATAAGCGCTATCATGACTCCGTTCTTGATCCTTGCGCTTGCGGCAATTGGCCTGAATATCCTTACCGGTTATGCAGGGCAGATTTCACTGGGTACTGGTGGATTTATGGCTGTGGGTGCCTTCGCCGCCTACAAATTTGCTACTTGGACGATCGCTATTGGCCAATTTGAAGGTACCTTACCGCTTGTTATTACGATCCTGCTTGCAGGTGTAATGGCCGCTTTAGTCGGTGTCATGTTTGGTATTCCAAGTTTGCGCATTAAGGGCTTTTATCTTGCTGTTGCAACTTTGGCAGCTCAGTTCTTTATCGAGTGGGTTTTCATCAAATTTGGCTGGTTCACTAATTACAGTCCGTCTGGTGTTATTACAGCGCCGCCTCTCAAAATTATGGGGTACCTGTTCGATACTGCACCTGAAAAATATCTGTTCACCTTGTCATTTGTCGCTGTCTTGGCAATGGCCGCCAAAAACTTGGTTCGCAGCCATATCGGTCGTGGCTGGATGGCAATTCGCGATATGGATATTGCCGCGGAAATTATTGGCTTTAAGCCGCTGAACACAAAACTGTCCGCGTTCGCTGTTAGTTCATTCTTCTGCGGTGTTGCGGGCGCTTTATGGGCATTCGTTCACTTGGGAACAGTGGAACCAGAAGCGTTCGGTATTAATCGGTCATTCTCAATTCTGTTTATGGTGATCATTGGCGGAATGGGCAGTATTGCGGGCTCCTTTATTGGGGCAGCATTCATCATGCTTCTGCCAATTTTCTTGAGTAACGTGCCGCCTATGATCGGTTGGGATATCGGCGTTGATTTGGTGTCTCATATTGAATTTATGGTTTTCGGTATTTTGATTATCTTTTTCCTGATTGTGGAGCCACATGGACTGGCAAGGCTCTGGTCTATCGGTAAGGAAAAACTAAGAACATGGCCGTTTCCATATTGATCTGTTGTTAAAAGGCAGTCACAGTAGAATGATTGCTGAATATGTGATGGTAACTAAACTCTTGGTGGTAGTTTCCGCATTTAAACAAGAGTAACTCTGGGAGGATAATATGAGTTTGAAGAAATTTGTACTTGGTGCATTGGGAGCAGCAGTACTTGCAGCCCCATTTACTGCGGCCGCACCAGCCTTTGCTGAAGATACACTGTATCTGCCGAAACTGGTTTATCGTACAGGCCCATTTGCGCCAGGCGGAATTCCAACAGCTAACGGTGCTGTTGACTACTGGGCAATGATCAACGAACGTGACGGCGGTGTCGGCGGCGCGAAGGTAATCATTGAAGAATGTGAGTTCGGCTACAACACCGACCGTGGTGTTGAGTGTTACGAGCGTACTAAGAAGAAAAATGGCGGCGCGTTGGTTTATCAACCTTACAGCACAGGCGTAACTTATGCTCTTGCTGATAAAACACGTACTGACAAGATCCCTCTTTTGACAATGGGTTATGGTCGTTCTGATGCTGGCATCGGTTCTGCGTTCCCTTGGGTTTTCCCAATGGCGCTTAACTACTGGGGCCAAGCAACAGGCATCATGAAGCATATGGCCGCACAAGAAGGCGGTATCGAGAATATGAAGGGCAAAACGATTGCTCTAGTTTATCTTGATATTGCTTATGGTAAGGAATCTCTTCCTATTTTCCGAACCATGTCTGAAAAATTCGGCTTTAAGCTGAAAGAATATCCAGTAACATTCCCTGGCATTGAGCAGAAAGCAACATGGTTGCAGATCCGTCGTGCGAAACCTGACTACATTGCGATGTGGGGTTGGGGTGTTATGAACCAGACAGCTATTAAAGAAGCAGCGAAGATTAAATTCCCAGCTGATCACTTCATTGGTAACTGGTGGTCAGGTGCTGAGCAAGACGTTGTTCCTGCTGGAAAATCCGCGATTGGCTATAAAAGTGCAACTTTCTCAGCTGGTGGTACTGATTTCCCAGTTATCCAGGACATCCTGACGCACGTTTATGGAAAAGGTAATGGCAAAGGCGAAAAGAACGTTGGCCAGGTCCTCTATAACCGTGCGGTTGTAACGCAAGTGTTCATCCACCAAGGTATCTTAAACGCACAAGCAAAATTTGGTGTTAAAGCGATCTCTGGCGAACAGCTTCGTTGGGGTATGGAAAACATCAAAATGGACGATAACGCTGCGGCTGCATTGGGCATGAAGGGTCTAGGTCCAAACCTGACTATCTCTTGTGCTGACCACATTGGTGGTGGCGGAGTTTTCATTCAGCAGTGGGATGGTAAAAAATGGAACATCGTTTCTGATTACCTGAAACCAATGAATGATCTGGTTGTCCCTGCGATGGAAGCATCTGCAGCGAAATACCTTCAAGAAAAAGGCATCGAAGCTGCATCTTGCAACTAATGCCAACTGGTAACCTTTAAAGAGAGAGTCTTGCTAATGAATGCGTCAAGCAACCCACTTCTCAGGGTCAATAATATCGAGGTCATTTATGACCATGTTATCCTTGTCTTGAAGGGGGTCTCATTACACGTCCCTGAGGGAAGTATCGTTTCAATTCTTGGGGCCAATGGCGCCGGCAAGACGACCACTTTGAAAGCCATTTCTAACCTCCTCCGCTCTGAGCGTGGGGAGGTTACGAAAGGCTCTATCGAATATAGAGGCACTGATATCACTGAGAAGTCTCCAGCTGAGCTGGTAACTGAAGGTGTTATTCAGGTCATGGAAGGGCGTCATTGTTTCGAGCATTTGACAGTTGAGGAAAACCTTCTAACCGGTGCATATACCCGTAAAGGGGGCCGTGCCACGATTAATGAAGAACTCGAAAAAGTATATCACTACTTCCCACGACTGAAGGAACGTCGCACATCATTGGCGGGCTACATTTCTGGTGGTGAGCAACAAATGGTGGCTGTTGGCCGCGCTTTGATGGCGAAGCCAAACCTCATCCTGTTGGATGAACCCTCTATGGGTCTTGCCCCTCAGCTTGTGATAGAAATTTTTGAAATTGTGAAGCGATTGAACGAAGAAACCGGTGTTAGTTTTCTGCTTGCCGAACAAAACGCGACGATCGCCCTTAGATACGCCCATTACGGATATATTCTGGAAAATGGCCGCGTTGTAATGGATGGCGAAGCATCGGATTTGGCTAATAACGAAGACGTAAAAGAGTTTTACCTCGGACTTGGCGGTGATGGCCGCAAAAGTTTCCGTGATGTGAAGCATTACCGTCGTCGTAAGCGCTGGCTCGCGTAAAACCATACACACAATACAGTAAAAAATCGTAAAATTAGGACTATCATGACTGGCGCTGGCAAACATTTCGACGCTTTGGAAACCCGTGACCCATCTGTTCGCGAACAAGAGCAGATCAAAGCATTACAAGACCAAATTACGCATGCAAAAGAAAATTCCGCGTATTTTGGCGAAATTCTGAAAGATGTAGATCCGTCTACTATTGACAGTTTGGAAGCGTTGGCGGCTCTGCCGGTTACCCGAAAATCTGATTTGATTGCCAAGCAACAAGGCACACCGCCGCTTGGTGGATTGAACGCCGAAGCTATTGGAGATCTCGCGAACGTCTTCATGTCTCCGGGTCCAATATTCGAACCAGCTCAGGATAAAAAAGACTATTTCCGTATGGGTCGTGCTATGTGGGCCGCTGGTTTCCGCCCGGGCGATCTGGTCTATAATACGTTTTCCTATCACATGACCCCAGCGGGACACATGATGGAAAGCGGTGCACGAGCGGTCGGTTGTCCGGTAGTACCAGCTGGCATCGGGAACACTGAAATGCAGCTGCAGGCTATCGCAACGTTGAAGCCTCGCGCTTATGTTGGGACACCTTCTTTCTTGAAAATTCTTCTAGAAAAAGGCGCAGATGCGGGCATGGATATGTCTTCTATCAAGGTTGCGAGTGTTGGCGGGGAAGCTTTGCCTCCCTCTCTGCGCCAAGCCTTAAAAGACCTAGGTGTTGAAACCGTTATTCAATCCTACGGTACTGCGGATCTCGGCCTGATCGCTTATGAAAGTGAAGCGATGGAAGGCATGAGTATTGATGAAAGTGTGATTGTCGAAATCGTACGCCCCGGAACGGGTGACCCTGTCGCGCCTGGTGAAGTTGGTGAAGTTGTGGTTACAAGTTTCAATAAAACCTACCCATTAATCCGCTTCGGTACCGGTGACATGTCAGCCTTTATGGAAGGTGGTAGCGCCTGTGGCCGAACTGGTCCGCGTATCAAAGGATGGATGGGCCGCGCAGATCAGACTGCA
This sequence comes from Alphaproteobacteria bacterium 46_93_T64, assembly GCA_002163135.1. GTDB lineage: Bacteria > Pseudomonadota > Alphaproteobacteria > Sneathiellales > Sneathiellaceae > Sneathiella. The sequence continues at coordinate 50,484 of MAAN01000029.1, read as the reverse complement.
AAAGTGAAGGGGATGTTTGTACATCCTGGTCAAGTGGTTGGCGTTCAAAAACGCCACGACGAACTTAAGAAAGTGCGTCTGATCGTCACCAGCAGTGATAATGTGGATGCCATGACCCTTCATTGTGAAGTGTCTGGTGGATCAGACGATCTGAAAGCAGCGGTTGCATCCACTGTTCAAAGCCTCTGCAAATTACGCGGAAATGTCGAATTCGTGGAAGTTGGTAGTCTTGCGAATGACGGAAAAGTGATCGACGATCAACGCAGTTACGAATAAACCCCACACCTGCGACCATATGCGTCACATGCAATATGTTGCGAAAAAGAGAACATTCCTGTAGTCAGGGAGTGTTCTTTTTTCATTTTTGGGTGATCTTTCGCTAGATGAGCTTGTACGCACAAAGCCTTACCTGTATCCGGCAAGATCGCCTGATTTTTAACGCGGTAGATCTGTCTCTAAATCCTGGGGAAATCCTTTGGGTTAAAGGGCGAAACGGGTCTGGTAAAACATCTTTGCTACGTATTCTCGCGTGTCTGTTGAAACCCGCTACCGGCATTGTCTCATGGAACGGGACAGACATTGAAGAAGATCCAGAACACTATAAAGAAAACCTGCAGTATGTCGGGCATCAAGACGCTTTGAAGATGGCCATGAGCGCCCGTGAGAATCTAGAGTTTTGGTCCGATTATACGGAAAACTCGACTGTAGATCAGGCGCTTGACGCGTTTCAATTACAGCCGATTGCAGACCATCCAACACAAATATTATCCGCAGGTCAGAAAAAACGAAGCAATTTGGCGCGACTGATTGCTTGTCCTGCACCCCTATGGATACTTGATGAGCCTGTTAGCTCTCTTGATACAGATTATATTGGGCTGTTCAAAGACTTGCTTGAAAAACATGTGCGAAATGGCGGAATGGCACTTCTTGCTACACATCAAGATTTGAGTCTAAGCCGAGTACGGCAACTGGACCTCAACCAGATCTCGGAGGTAGCACGTTGAGATCGTTTCTGGCATTGCTAAAACGCGATATGCTACTTGCGTATCGTCAGGGAAGTGCGCTTACCATGACGCTCTCTTTCTTTGTAATCGCTGTGACACTTTTTCCGTTGGGCGTGGGACCAGAGCTCAACGTTTTAGCCCGAATTGGGCCAGGCGTTCTCTGGGTTGGGGCATTGCTGGCGTGCCTTCTAACTCTTGATCGAATTTTTCAGGCGGATTTTGAAGATGGGACCTTGGAGCAATTGATGCTTGGGCCCCTATCTATCGAATTTATTGTGCTCACCAAAATCATTGCGCATTGGGTGATGTCAGTACTGCCGCTTATTGCGATAACCCCCATACTGGCAATTTCACTGAACGTGCACGCTGATGGTATTTGGGCGATGATTTTCTCACTTTTAATCGGATCTCCTGTTCTTAGCCTTATCGGTGCTGTAGGGGCGGCTTTGACTGTGGCGATGCGTCGCGGCGGAGTGCTATTGTCACTGTTGGTTTTACCGCTATATATTCCAGTATTAATCTTCGGTGTGGCTTCTGTTGAAGCCGCGGTTGCACTTATGCCCATGGCTCCCCATCTTATGTTATTGGGGGGATTATCCTTAGGCGCACTTGTTGTATGTCCGTTTGCCGCCGCCGCTGCACTTCGTTTGGCAGTGGAATGAAGGATGACTATGATGTTAAGGCTTGTAAGGTATTTGGGGACGGGACAGCGTAATGGCAATTGATTTGCATAAATATGCTAATCCGACGCGTTTCTTGAGAATTGCGAACGCGATATTTCCTTGGTCCATAGTGACGACTGTTGTTCTTTTGGCGACTGGGTTGTACCTCGGGCTGTTTGTATCACCAGCCGATTATCAGCAAGGAGAAACGGTTCGGATCATGTTTGTACATGTTCCGGCAGCTTGGATGGCCATGAGTGTTTATAGCATGATGGCAGTCTCATCTGCTGCGGGCCTGATTTGGAAACATCCAGTCGCAGATTTATCAGCGAAGGCCGCGGCGCCGATTGGCGCGTGCTTTACATTCCTCGCGTTGGTGACCGGCTCTCTTTGGGGCCAACCCATGTGGGGTGCTTACTGGGTTTGGGACGCGCGCCTCACAAGTATGTTAATTCTCTTGTTCCTATATTTAGGTTATATGGCAGTTTGGGGAAGTTTCGAAGATCAGTCAAAAGCTGCTAAAGCGGCAGCGATATTGGTGCTGATCGGCGCGATAAATATCCCCATTATAAAATTTTCGGTGGATTGGTGGAACACGCTTCACCAGCCTGCGAGTGTTGCGACAATGGATGGACCAAAAATTCATTCCTCCATTTTGACGCCGCTTCTAATTATGGGCCTCGGTTACACGAGCTTGTTTGTTACTATTTTTATCATTCGCGTGCGCACTGAAATACTAGGGCGTCGTCTCAGAATGCTAAGAGTTAATCAGCTGCAGGAGTAGCTTTTGAACGAATTTTTTGAAATGGGTGGCTACGGCAACTTTATCTGGTCATCTTATGGCCTGTCTGCCGGTGTCTTGATTTTCCTTGTGATCATCAGTGTTCGCCAATTGCGTCAGGTCGAGCGAGATCTAGCGCCGCTTGAAGAAACTCGGCGTTCATTCCGAAAACGCCCAGTTAAAGAAGGTGCGACGTCATGACCAGAAAACGTCGGCGTTTATATATTGTTGTCGCTGCCATGACCGTACTTGGGCTGGCGGCAGGTCTTGTGCTGATGTCCTTTGAAGACAGCCTCGTCTTTTTCCATAGTCCTTCCGACCTTGTTGAAAAACCAGTACCTGAAGGACGGACATTTCGATTAGGCGGATTGGTCGAAGAGGGAAGTTTCAAAAAATCAGGTGTGGAAATTACCTTTCGAGTAACCGATCTGGCTGAAAGTGTTGATGTTCAGTTCCGTGGTTTAGTCCCGGATCTCTTTCGAGAGGGGCAGGGCGTGGTTGCTGAAGGCCAAATGAACGAAAACGGTATTTTCGTCGCGAGCAACGTTCTTGCAAAACATGACGAAAACTATATGCCGCCCGAAGTCGCTGAAAGTCTGAAAAAAGCGGGTAACTGGAAGCCAAAGGAAGATAAACAATGATCGGTGAGATCGGGCATTTTGGATTGATCCTAGCTCTTGTAGTTGCTGTTTTGCAAGGCACACTCCCGATGATCGGCGCGTCCAAAGGAAATGTTGCGCTAATGCGGTTTGCAAGCAGTGCTGCTCTCGTCCAGTTCCTGGCAGTCAGCATCAGTTTTATCGCTCTGACCATCGCCTATGTGGGTAGTGATTTTTCCATTGTCAACGTCGCGCAAAACTCTCATTCCTTGAAGCCGATGCTCTATAAAATTAGTGGTGTTTGGGGTAATCATGAAGGGTCTCTTCTTTTGTGGGCGTGGATCTTGGCTCTGTTTGGTTTTGCTGTTGCGGCCTTCGGTCGTAATTTACCTGATGGCTTAAAGGCACGAGTTCTCTCGGTTCAAGGTATGATCGGGATAGGGTTCTTACTCTTCATTCTGTTTACGTCCAATCCGTTTGAGCGCATCGATCCGGCTCCGTTCGATGGGCGCGGTCTTAATCCGCTTCTGCAAGATCCGGGTTTGGCATTTCATCCGCCTTTCCTCTATTTGGGGTATGTCGGATTATCAATTACCTTCTCGTTTGCAATTGCAGCCTTGATTGAAGGTAAGGTTGATCCAGCCTGGGCACGTTGGGTCCGTCCATGGACCCTTGCTGCGTGGGGTTTTCTGACCCTTGGTATAGCTCTTGGTTCGTGGTGGGCATATTACGAGCTTGGTTGGGGAGGCTGGTGGTTCTGGGATCCGGTAGAAAATGCCTCCTTTATGCCATGGCTGGTCTCGACTGCACTGCTCCATTCAGCCATCGTTGTTGAAAAGCGCGATGCCTTGAAAAACTGGACGATACTTCTTGCGATTATCGCATTCAGTTTGTCACTGCTTGGAACATTCCTTGTGCGCTCGGGTGTGTTGAACTCTGTTCACGCATTCGCATCCGACCCTGCGCGCGGTGTCTTTATTCTTGGCTTCCTCGTCCTGGTGATTGGCGGCTCGCTTATTTTGTATGCCGTGCGTGCGCCGACCATGAAAGGCGGGGGGCTATTCGCACCAATCAGCCGTGAAGGGGCATTGATCCTCAACAATTTGTTGTTATCAACTGCCGCAGCTACAGTTTTGCTTGGAACATTATACCCATTATTCCTTGATGCGCTGTCGGGTGCAAAAGTGTCCGTTGGACCTCCGTATTTTAATGCAACGTTTCTACCGTTGATTATTCCGCTTATTATCGCGCTGGCGTTCGGGCCATTTCTTGCTTGGAAGCGTGCAGATTTGAAGGGGGTTTTCTCGCGACTGAAATTAGCAATAGTCTCAGTTTGTGTAATCGTTGGTGTTTCCTGGTGGGTAACAGATGATGGACCGATCCTTGCCTTTGTTGGGATGGGGCTCTTTGCTTGGTTGGTGACGGCTGTTTTTGTTGAGTTAGCTGATCGAATTAAATTATTCCGCACTAGTCTGCGCCAAAGCCTCAAGCGTTTTTTAAACCTGCCAAGAAGTGCTTACGGGATGTCGATCGCCCATCTGGGTGTTGCAATGGTAATTCTTGGTGTTACCGCTTCTGAAGCATGGCAGAGCGAACGGCTCGACGTGATGCAGCCAGGCGAGACCGTTGTTGTTGGCGGGTATGACTTCCAGTTTGAAGGGGCCGAACGTTTGGAAGGCCCAAATTATGGGATCCTGCGGGGTAGCTTTAACGTAAAGCGTAACGGCTCGTTGGTCGCAGACTTGCGCCCTGAACAACGTGTGTATGAATCCCCACCGATGGAGACAACGGAGGCTGCGATTTGGCCTATGTTGTCCGCAGACTTGTATGTGGTTATTGGTGAAGAGGACGGCAAGGGCGGGTATGCTACACGTATTTATCACAAGCCGTTTATTTCATGGATCTGGATTGGTGCCATTGTCATGTTCATTGGTGGCGGTTTCAGTTTAAGTGACAGGCGCTTTAGAATTGGTGCTGCATCAGCCCGAAAGAAGCAAACCCAAAAAACAGCCGAAGCTGCAGGAGCCTGAATAATGAAATTAAGTTTTATGGCTCCAGTAATAACCTTCGCGGGGATCGCAGGGGTTATGTTCTACGCTCTGTTTTATCTTGACCCAAAAGAAATCCCCTCGGAGTTGCTGGACAAAAAGTCGCCTGTTTTCGCACTTGAAGCAGTACCGGGTTACGGTGAAAATCTATCTAGTGAGAACTTGAAAGAAGGTAAGATTACGCTATTGAACGTATTTGCGTCATGGTGCGTTGCTTGTCTTGCGGAACATCCGACCCTCATGGAATTAAGTCGGCAGGGAAAGATCGATATCTACGGGCTTAATTATAAAGATACACCTGACGCCGCAGCAAAATGGTTAAGGCGAAATGGCAGCCCTTATGCACGCACTGGAATGGATTTAAAGGGTCGTGTGGGTATTGATTTTGGCGTTTACGGTGTCCCCGAAACTTTCATTATGGGGCCAGATGGTACTATTTTGGACAAAATCATTGGTCCTATTACGGAAAAAGATCTGAAAAATCGCATTTTACCTCGCATTGACGGAGGTGAAGGATGACCATCAATTTTGGGCAAGCCTCGCGTCGTCTGATGTACGTTCTTTGTCTGCTTGGAACCATTGGATTTGTCGGATTTGCCAGTGCCGTTTTTGTTGAAGAGCGTCTTGACGATCCCGTTAAGGAAGAGCGGGTTCGCGATATTGCGGAAGGTATTCGCTGTCTGGTGTGCCAAAATCAATCGATTTTGGACAGTAACGCGGGTCTGGCCCGGGACTTACGAGCAATCGTGCGGGAAAGGATCCTTGCCGGCGATACAGATGATCAGGTTCAAAATTATTTAGTCTCTCGGTATGGAGATTGGGTTCTTTTAAACCCGCCGTTCAAAATGCGGACGCTGGTATTGTGGTTAAGCCCAATGCTTGTCTTGCTTTTTGGAGGTTTTCTTGTGGTGCGGTTTTTACGCAGGAAGTCAGCAGCCCCAACTGAAAACTCTGTTTCTCGACCTTTGACAGATGCAGAAAAGAAAACATTTGATCAATTAATGGCTGAAGACGACGGCGAGAGAGGTCGTTCATGATCTGGTTTGTTTTGTGTGCCATTACGCTTGTAGCTGCCATTCTTTTATTGCTTCCGTTTCTTAACAAACGTGCGGTAACAATTTCAAGACAAGAGCAGGGCATTTCCGTTTACAAACAACAACTGGCGGAGCTGGACGCCGATGTCGCACGTGGTGTGGTAAATGAAGCTGATGTCGAGCCCGTTCGGGTTGAAATTCAGCGCAGAATTTTACGTGTGGGTGAGCAAGAGGACAGAGTGCGAGGCGCTTTGAAGGGGGCGCAGCCAAAGCTGGCACTTATGCTTTTGGTTCTCGTCTTCGGATCGACATTTACGCTGTACAAATATTTGGGCTCCCCCCAATTGCCATCACAGCCTTTAGCAGCCCGTGATATCGAAAAAGAAAAACGTGATTTTGCAGGGCAAGATTTCGAAACTCTGGTGGAGCGGCTTGCAGAAAAGCTCAGCGAACAACCTGACAACGTAGATGGTTGGGTATTGCTTGCGAGAACTTTGTCTCGCATGAGACGGTTTGATGAGGCCGCGGCTACCTATATAAAGGCGACAATTTTGGATCCGACTGATGTCGATCTATATGTTGGCGCCGGTGAAAATTTCTATTATGCCGCTAAAGGTACAATGAGTGATGCGGCCCTTGAGGCTTTTACAAAAGCAGCGGATCTTGAGCCGGAGCATCCGGGAGCCCGTTATTATTTGGCAGAATATGATGCACAAAAAGGCGATAATATAAAAGCGCTTGAGGCTTGGCTCGCACTCTATCGAGACAGTGATCCCGATGCCCCATTTATGCAGATCCTGAGAGAACGTATTGGGGAGGTTGCTGGTATCGTCGGTCGCGATGTCTCTGCAATATTGGAGACGAAGCAACTGGCAGAGAGTACAAATGCAGGCCCTAGCCGAGCCGATCGAGAGGCCGCGGCAGAAATGTCTGCTGCTGACCGTCAAGATATGATCAATTCCATGGTTGCCAGACTGGAAGAGCGCATGCAGTCTGATCCGGAGTTTGACGGGCTGATGAAGCTTGGCAAAGCATTTAGTGTCCAGCGGCATTATGAAAAGTCTGCAGATGCTTATGCCCGTGCCGCAAAAATGCAGGAGGCTGATCCCCTGCCTTTGATTTTACAAGCACTGGCTCTGGTTCAAAACGTCGGCGCGGGTTCACCGCCGCCAGCCGAAGCCATTACGCTTTATCGTAAGGTCTTGACGCTGGATGATACTGTAGCAGAAGCTCACTGGTATATAGGACTTGCTGAAATGGATGCGGGACGCCGCGATGTTGCCTTAACCCATTGGAAGAAAATGCAATCATTGGTTCCGGAAGGCGCGCCGCTTTATGCAAATGTAACGCGGGCAATAAAGGCCCTTTCACAACCCGCTCAAAATTGATAAATTAGGATCGGGTAGAAACCCATACAGTTGGGGCACACGGCATATGGTAAAAATATCAGGAACCTTGTCTAGTAATGTCACCCTGTCAGGCAGAATGCTTGGCGGGCAATCCGGTGATGTGCAGGCGCAAGTTAAACCTGTTGAAAAAGCATTAAAACCCGTGGCTCTTAAAGACCATCAGCCGGATATGAGATTTAGTGGTATTGGCCGTACCATTGATATTCGTGTTTAAGAAATATCATTGAAGATCCAGCTTATCTGAAAAAGGTGAACCGAGTGACTTCAACGAACCCGAAAGATTTCGGATTTGTCCGCGAAATCCCAGAAGGCGATAGTTTTGAGCGGGATGTCTGCAGTGACTGTGGATGGATCAATTATGTAAATCCGAAAGTCGTGGTTGGATCCGTCGTTACCTTTGAGGACAAGTTTTTGCTATGCCGCCGTGCCATTAATCCACGCAAAGGGTTCTGGACGCTACCTGCCGGATTTATGGAGCAAAAAGAGACCACCGAAGAAGGTGCAATTCGCGAAGCCTACGAAGAGGCCAATGCGAATATCAGAATTCGGGATATGCTGGGAATTTATAACATTACCCACATTAGCCAAGTGCAAATTATGTATCGGGCAGTTCTGGATGTTCCAGAGTTTTCTGCAGGCCCAGAGTCGTTAGAAGTTGAGCTTTTTACTTGGGATGAAATTCCGTGGAAGGATCTCGCTTTTCCAACCGTATATTGGGCACTACATCAGTATAACAGTATCAAGAATGAAGACAGATTTATCCCTTTTAGTAATGCAGAAGGTGACATGCTGACAAAGTCCTTCGAGATAATGAAACGATGAATAAAAAGGTGGTCCCAAAATGATTAAAAACCTGAGTGTGATCTTGCTGGCGGGCGCGTTAGCATTTTCTTCTACCAGCCTTGCAACAGCGGATTTGATGAAGGGGCTAAAAGACACTCTGAATAAAGTGACCGCCCCTTCAAGTGCAACAGGTGGAAGTACAACCAGTACACTTGGTTTATCTGAAATAACGGAAGGCCTTCGTGAAGCTTTGAAGGTTGGAACAGGACGCGTTGTTGAACAGATTAGCAGTAGTGGTGGATATGAAAGCGATCCGGATATTCACATCCCGCTTCCCGAAAAAATGCAACAAGCGCAAGCGATGCTCCGTAAATTTGGTTTGTCCGGTCTTGCCGATGATGTGGAAAGTCGCCTGAACAAAGGCGCTGAAGCTGCCGCCCCAAAAACCAAAGAACTCATTGTCAAGGCGATCACGGATATGACCGTTGAAGATGCGCAAAAGATCTATGATGGCCCAGATGATGCGGCAACCCAGTATTTCCAGAAGGTAGCAACAGAAGACCTTAGCGCAACTGTGCGCCCTATTATCGAACAAGCGTTAGAAGATGCGGGTGCCATTGCGGCATATAATAACCTGTTGGGCGAATACGCTAAATATCCATTCGTTCCGGATATCAAATCAGATTTAGGGGAACATGCAACTGATCTTGCGCTTGAAGGTTTGTTCCATTACCTCGCAAAAGAAGAAGCCTCTATTCGTAACAATCCGGTCGCTCGCACCACAGAGGTTTTGAGATCGGTTTTTGGCGGAAGGTAGCCGTTTATTGCTAACTGGTTTTTAGATAATCCAGAAGTAGCTCTTCATACTGGGCAACTGTTTTGTAATGGCGAAGGGCGTTTGGCATACTTGTGAGAGCATGGTGAAGCCTTTCTGTCTTTTCTTGATCTTCCGCAATTTCATCAAGCGGGGTGTTGAAGATGCGCACAGTGAACAGTATGTCATCGCTGTCTTCAAGACGTTGTAGCGTCTGTTTTTCTACTCGAAAATAGATATTCTGACCGATGGTGTCTGCGTCAATGTCGATCATTGCTGGCTGTTGGTCGCGCCACCAGCCGGGTTGAAAAAGAGCCGGGTCGTCAAACAAACCCCAGTTAAAGCGTTGAACAATTTTGTTTGGCTTCAGGTTTTGGAAAAATTTATCTATGGAGCTTCCAATAGCGGCATTCAGGCCCGGTACCGGGAAATGGATATCGTTAAGATTTCGGCCAACTTTTTCACGAAGATTCCAGCCTGATGGAAAGCAGACAGCCGCAGCTCCCAGAATATAGTCATTGCCTTTCCGTTGCATCAGAATGAGGTCTTCTTGCACAAGACTGGCAGCTTTTACTAAGGCGTTGCTGTCGTTAAAGCCGGGCGCTATCACAAGTTCCGGATAGATTGTCTTCAGGCTGCCTTGTACAAGGGATAGAACTTTGGCTTCTGATAGTGCTGCTCCCGCAGTACTCGCGAAAACAGCATGTTTTTGCTCGCTGAAAAGCTCTCTTTTCAGTTTTGTATCGGATGCGTAACTTTCATCTACCTCCAACCACTTTCCGTCTTTGTGGGGCTTTAAACCCAGAGTGATTTTGTAGTCACCGCTTTCGACAGGAAAATAGGGTAGGGGCATTCTACAGCGCTCTAGTTTTTAGCTTCGCTATTGAGGGTATGTTTCGTCAGTAACGGGACTTGCGCCAAAAAGAAAACAAATGTGACACCTGTGAAGCCAAAGACTTTAATGCTCACCCAAAGATCAGTTGAAAAATTCCGCCAAACTACTTCATTGGCAATGGCGAGTGTCAAAAAGAAGGCTATTAGGCGAAATGTCAGTTTCCGCCATCCATGATCATCAAGGTTCCAAAAGTTGCCAAACAGAACTTTGATAAAGGACTTTCCGAACAACATACCGGCGCCAAGCGCACCTGAGAACAGGATATAGATGATTGTCGGTTTCATCTTGATGAAAGTATCATCTTGAAGATAAAGGGTGAGACCGCCAAAGACCGTAATAACAATGGCTGTGATGAGCGGCATTGCTGGGATTTTGCGTTCATAATAGTACGAAATGACCAAGGCGATCAGGGTGGTGATCATAATCGCGCCAGTCGCCGCAAAGAGTGAATTAGAGACACCAATTGCTGCCTCTGCCGCGCCGTCTGCAGGAGCTTCCACACCCATAACCCGGTCATATAAAGAATAAACGGCAAAGAAAATCACGATGGGGCCAAGTTCGGTAGCTGACTTGACTGCTGCGGGCATTTTACGCTGGGACATAGAGAGTACGATCCTGAATTAGCTGTTATCTGCGCCTGAAAGGGCACGGGCGAAATCACGGGCGGCAAAGGGCTGCAGATCATCAACCCCTTCACCCACACCAATGGCATGAACGGGGAGTTTGAATTTGTCTGCAATGGCAACTAGAACGCCGCCGCGAGCCGTGCCATCCAGTTTGGTCATTACCAAGCCGGTAATACCGCATACTTTGCCAAAAATCTCAGCCTGATTAAGGGCATTTTGACCGGTTGTCGCATCCAAAACTAGCAGGCTGGAATGAGGGACGTCCGGGTTTAGTTTCTTCAATACACGTAATACTTTTTCAAGCTCTGCCATTAAGTCACTTTTATTTTGAAGGCGACCCGCTGTATCGATAAGCAGCAGATCGGCGCCTTCTTTTTGTGCTTGTTCATAGGCGCTGAAGGCAAGACCTGCTGAATCGCCACCAACTTTTGTTGTGATGACTTTTGCACCGGTACGCTCCCCCCAGATCGTGAGTTGTTCAACGGCTGCCGCGCGGAACGTGTCACCAGCGGCAAGAATAACTTTTTTGCCTGCATCAGTGTATTGTTTGGCCAATTTGCCAATAGTAGTTGTCTTACCAGATCCGTTTACACCTACGACCAAAACAACATGTGGCTTCAGGCTCTCGTTCAATTCAAACGGAACGGCAATAGGTTCGAGAATTTGTGTAATTTCGTCCGCGAGGGCATCGCGAATTTCTTCTGGTGAAATCTCTTTATCATACCGGGTTTTAGCAATGTTTGAGGCAATGCGGGCCGCTGTCGTGACACCAAGATCTGAAGTGATCAACAATTCTTCAAGTTCTTCAAGGACATCATCATCAAGTTTTCTCTTGGTGAAGATGTCTGAAATACCTGTGGAAAGTACATTGGATGATCGCTTAAGTCCGTCTTTCAGGCGGCGAAACCAGCCCTTTTTCTCACCATCACTCATTAATTCTATTTAATCCTTAAGACTTGCGTACAGTTTCTTGCCGTCAGTATGTGTAATTTTCACCGACGCGATGGTACCGGGTTCTGCCGTGAAATCAAACTGAACTGGCGCATAATGCTCCGTACGACCGGTTTTTTCATTCTCCACCAGTACTGCAAGCTCTTTATCTACTTGTTCTTCTAGATGACGGCGAAGGTTGGCATCGCCAACAGCCCTTAATCCCGCGGCTCTGGCTTTCCGAATGTTTCCCGGCACTTGTGGCATTTTCGCAGCTGGTGTTCCCGGACGTTCTGAATACGGGAACACATGAGCATATGTAATGTCGCACTCTTCAAGTAACAAGCGGCTGTTTTCGGCCATTTCGTCAGTCTCTGTCGGGAAACCTGCAATAATATCTGCACCGAAGACGACACCAGGGCGTAATGAGCGCGCTTTTTCAACGAACTTATAGACATCATCTCGTAAGTGACGGCGTTTCATGCGTTTTAGCACCATGTCATCTCCCGCCTGCAAACTGATATGCAGATGGGGCATAAGGCGGTCTTCATTTTCAATAAGGCGCCAAAGGTCGTCATCGACTTCTACGGGATCCAAAGACGACAAACGCAAACGCTCAATTTCTGGAACGGTGGCAAGCAAACGGCGGCACATTTGGCCAAGCGTCGGGGTTCCCGGAAGATCCTCGCCATATGCCGTAATGTCGACGCCGGTTAAAACAAATTCGCGATATCCGTTTTGAGTGAGGGATCTAGCCTGTTCAACAATCGCTCCCAAAGGAACCGAGCGGCTGTTACCGCGGCCATAGGGGATAATACAAAAAGTGCAGCGGTGATTGCAGCCATTTTGAATTTGCAGGAAGGCTCGCGCGCGGCCTTCAAAACCTTCCAGCAGATGGCTGGCGGTCTCTGTTGCCGACATGATATCGTTGACCTGAACACGCTCGGTTTGCTCAAGACCAAAAGAAGTTGCTTCCAATTTTTCCATATTACCTAGAATTTGGTCGACTTCTTCCATTTCCGTAAATTGATCCGGATTGGTTTGCGCGGCGCAGCCCGTTACAATAATTTTGGCATCAGGATGTTCGCGTCTGGCTTTGCGTATTGCCTGACGGGCTTGCCGTTCTGCCTCGTTGGTGACTGCGCAAGTATTGATAATAATCGCATTGTTCATACCTGCGGCCGTCGCGTGTCCGCGCATTACTTCTGACTCGTAACTATTAAGGCGGCAACCAAAAGTAATAATTTCAGGGGCGGAAAGGGGATTTTTATCGCTCATTAGCGTGTTCCTTCCAACAATTCTTTCGAGAGAACACCGTCAAAGGAAAAGGCAACAGGTCCACCCATAAAGGCCGAGCCACCTTCTTGCCACTTCATATCAAGCGGTCCGCCATTGAGGTAGAGTTTCGCTTCTCCGTCAACGAGGCCGCGTTTGGTTGCAGCGACAATAGTGGCACATGCTGCAGAACCGCAGGCAAGTGTGATACCAACGCCGCGCTCCCATACCCGAAGGCGTAGATTGCCGTCTTCCATAACGCTTGCGACGCTAATGTTAGCTTTTTCAGGCAGAAGTGGATCATGTTCAAGAACAGGACCCCATTTTTCAAGATCAATGGCTTCGGCATCTTCTACAAAGAAAACAACGTGGGGATTTCCCATATTTACCGCCACCGGATCAGATAGAGGACCAGCGCCTAAATTCACGTGCAGTGTATCTTCAGTGCGCGCCAACGGAATTTCTTGCCACTCGGTTTTTGGAAGGCCCATGTCAATGACCACATTGCCATTGGCAACGGTGGATCCTTTTAGAAGACCGGCGACTGTTTCAACAACGACAGTGTCTTGATCTAACTCAGCCATCATTAGGTGCGCAACGCAGCGTGTTGCATTACCGCAGGCTTCCGCCTCGGTTCCATCAGAATTGTAAATGCGCATGAATACATCCGCCCGATCTGTGGGCTCCAGTACAATTAGCTGATCATAACCCACACCGCGATGACGATCGCCAATGGCGCGAAGAGCCGCGGGGGTCAGGTTCGGATTTGTTTCTCTGCCGTCAATAATGACGAAGTCGTTGCCAAGTCCATGCATCTTTTTAAATGTTACGTGTTTCATATGCCGCGATATAGGGGTTAAAAGGCCCGTGGTCCAGAGATATGTTGCTTTTTTACTCCTCAACTCTTGACTCTTATGCTGCTCTATGGCTATTTCAGCTCACTCAATACAAATGAGCCATATGTTTAAGTATCTCCGTGAGATACCCGTCAGCCCACGAGTTTCGTGCACTGGCGTTTTTTGCGTTGTGTGGTTTGTTTGCGATATTGACCGAAATTGAAGCAGTGTTTTGAACGGGTTTTGACCGATAATGTTCGAAAATTTGACAGGCAGACTAGGCGACGTCCTTGGGAAACTTACCAAGCGTGGCGCCCTTACTGAGGCAGATGTCAGTGAAGCAATGCGCGAAGTTCGCGTTGCCTTGCTGGAAGCTGATGTTGCGCTTCCTGTTGTTAAAAGCTTCATCAAAAAAGTTAAAGCAAAAGCGATTGGCACTGATGTCCTTCGATCCATTAATCCTGGTCAAATGGTCATTAAAGTTGTTCATGATCAGCTTGTAGAGATTTTAGGGTCCGAATCGCAGGAGCTTAACCTTATCGCAGTTCCGCCAATCGTCTATATGATGGTCGGCCTTCAAGGCTCTGGTAAAACAACTTCTTCTGCCAAAATTGCGAAACTTCTGACCGCTAAGCACGGTAAAAAAGTCATGATGGCGTCTTTGGACGTTCGCCGCCCAGCTGCGCAAGAGCAGCTTCGGGTTTTGGGTGAGCAGACAGAGATTGCAACGCTTCCTATTGTTGAAGGTCAGCAACCGGTAGAAATTGCGAAACGCGCATTGCAAGCGGCAGAGCTTAAAGGCTTTGATGTTATCTTGCTCGATACGGCAGGACGTCTGCATGTTGATGAGCAGTTGATGGCGGAAATGAAAGCGGTTCATGAAATCGCTTCACCAACTGAAACATTACTTGTTGTGGATAGTTTGACCGGTCAAGACGCGGTCAACGTCGCTGAGCAATTTAAAGCGCGGGTGGATATAACGGGTATCGTTATGACCCGTATCGATGGTGATGGTCGCGGCGGTGCTGCGCTTTCTATGCGCGAAATAACGGGTTGTCCGATCAAACTTCTGGGTACCGGTGAAAAGCTGGATGAACTGGAAGCTTTCCACCCCGATCGTATAGCCAACCGCATTCTTGGTATGGGCGATATCGTCTCCCTTGTTGAGAAAGCGTCCGAACTTATTGAGAAAGACGACGCTGAAAAGCTCGCTCTTAAGATTCAAAAAGGAATTTTCGATCTTGATGATCTGGCAAGCCAGCTTCGTCAGATGTTGAAGATGGGTGGCATGAACAGCCTAATTGGTATGTTGCCTGGCGTCGGAAAAATGAAGAAGCAGCTCGAAGGTGCAAACCTCGATGACAAAATGCTTAAAAGACAAATTGCTATTGTTGAATCCATGACGCCAAAAGAGCGTCGGAATCCACAAATCATTGCTGCCTCTCGTAAGCGTCGTATTGCGACGGGAGCTGGCATGACAGTACAGGATGTCAATCGCTTGTTGAAACAACACAAGCAAATGGCATCCATGATGAAAAAGGTGAAGAAGCTCGGCAAAAAAGGCGTCATGCGTGGCGGCATGCAGGGTCTTCTACCACCTGGAATGAAACTTTAAATTTAGACAGATTTTGACTTTTAGAGAAAGAACGTAAGCTATGGCTTTGAAAATTCGCCTTACACGTCAGGGCGCTAAAAAACGTCCCTTCTACCGTATCGTAGTTGCAGACGTTCGTAGCCCACGCGATGGTCGTTATATTGAGATCGTAGGAACATATAATCCTATGCTCGCAAAAGACAGCGGTGAGCGCATCACGCTTAAAGAAGATCGCATTCAGCATTGGATGAGCGTTGGTGCTCAACCAACTGACCGCGTTGGCAAGTTTCTTGCTGAAGCTGGTATTATGGGCAAAGTTGAACACAACAACCCAAATAAAGCTAAGCCAAAAGCAAAAGCGCAAGAGCGTCTTCGCGAAGCTGAAGCAGCTGCAGAAGCAGCAGCAGAAGCGGCTGCGGCAGCAGCGGCAGCGCCTGCTGAGGAAGCGGCTGAAGCTTAAGGAAATCTGGTATGTCTCAATCAGACCGTTTGCTGCTTGGTGTTATCGCCGGGCCGCGGGGTATCAAGGGGGAAATGAAGGTCAAAACCTTCACCAAGATCCCCGAAGATATAGTGTCATACGGTCTGCTGGAGGATAAAACAGGAAACACGAAATTTAACGTGTCTCTTGTTGGATCTGCCAAGAATTTGCCAGTTATTCGGATCAAGGGTGTTACTGATCGCAATCAAGCCGAAGCCTTAAAGGGCCAAGAGCTTTACATATCGCGAGAAAAACTCCCCGAAATCGAAGGTGACGACGAGTTTTATCACTCCGATCTTGTTGGATTGGATGTGATGGAGCAAGACGGCACCAAATACGGTGAAATCCTGAGGCTCTATGATTTTGGAGCCGGGGATATTATGGAAGTCAAACCTGAAAGCAAAGGTGCCAAATCGAGTGTTTTGGTTCCCTTTACCAAGGAGATGGTTCCAACCGTAGATCTGGCAGCCAGAAGAGTGATTATAAACTTGTCCGACGATTTCTTTGATGTTCCTGAACAGGAAAAAGCTGAAGAAGACGAACAGGACAAGTCATGAAGGGGAGTGCTGACCAAAGTGAGGTAAGCGCGACTGAAGAAAACAAGGAAACGGATATGTCGGTTTGGGCCGCACATGTTCTGACTTTGTATCCGGATATGTTTCCGGGCCCACTTGGACAGTCTTTGGCTGGTCGGGGTCTGGAAGAGGGAGCCTGGAACTTACAGGTAACTAATATTCGGGATTATTCAGTTGGTAAGCACCACACGGTGGATGACAGTCCTTTTGGCGGCGGAGCCGGAATGGTAATGCGGCCGGATGTATTAGGTAATGCCATTGATGCTGCGAAAGCAGCGTCGGGCGGTGACAAAAGGTTGATGTATTTCAGTCCTCGCGGTCGGATCATGGATCAGGCACTCATGCGGGAGCTGACGGCGGGCCCAGGCGTAATTCTGGTTTGCGGCCGATTTGAAGGCATTGATCAAAGGGTGCTCGAGGCCCGCGATGTGGAAGAAGTCTCTCTTGGAGATTTCATTCTGTCGGGCGGAGAGATTGCTGCACTGGCGATGCTGGATGCGGTAGTGCGGCTACTTCCGGGGGTTACTGGAAATCAGGCGTCACTGTCCGAAGAAAGTTTTGAGACCGGGTTGTTGGAATATCCACATTATACCCGGCCTGCGATCTGGGAAGATCGGGCGGTTCCAGAGGTACTCCTTTCGGGCCACCATAAAAAGATTAAAGAGTGGCGGCAACGCAGCTCTGAAGAATTGACGAAACAGCGGCGAGCGGACCTTTGGGAACGTTGGTCAGATGAAAATTTGAAATAAAGGTGAAAGCTCATGAATACTATTCAAAAGCTAGAGCAAGAACAGATTGAAAAACTTACCGCAGAGCGTCCGGTTCCGGATTTTCGCGCTGGTGACACTCTTCGCGTTCACGTGAAAGTTGTTGAAGGAACACGTGAACGTGTTCAGATGTTTGAAGGCGTATGTATCGCTCGTAATTCAGGCGGCATCAACGCAAACTTCACAGTTCGTAAAATCTCCTACGGTGAAGGTGTGGAACGTATCTTCCCACTTTATTCTCCACGTGTGGATAAAATTGAAGTTGTTCGCCAAGGTATCGTTCGCCGTGCGAAACTTTACTACCTCCGCGAACTGCGTGGTAAGAAAGCTCGTATTCAGGAACGTCGTGAAGATCGCGGCGTGAAGAAAACAGCTAAGTAATTCTACTACCTATTCAACGGGTAGAAATAACCGGCACGGTACCGACCGTGCCGGAATAAGTATAATATCGGCAAAAATCTGGCTTTGAGAGGAGCGCGACAATGAGCGCAGCAAAAACCCTTTATGACAAGATTTGGGACAGCCATATGGTTGACGTCCAAGATGATGGTGCAAGTCTGTTATATATTGATCGGCATTTGGTTCATGAAGTAACAAGCCCGCAAGCATTTGAGGGACTTCGTGTGTCTGGTCGAAAAGTACGTCGTACAGATGCAACATTTGCGGTTGCGGATCATAACGTTCCGACCAAAGATCTGCATTTGGGTATTGTTGATCCAGAAAGTAAACTTCAAGTGGAAACTCTTGAAGCAAACGTCAAAGAGTTTGGCGTAAACTACTTCTCAATGACAGATGAACGCCGCGGTATTGTGCATATCATCGGCCCTGAGCAAGGTCTGACTTTGCCAGGTATGACAATTGTTTGTGGTGACAGCCATACGTCGACGCATGGTGCTTTTGGCGCGTTGGCTCACGGTATTGGTACTTCTGAAGTTGAACATGTTCTGGCAACTCAGACATTGATCCAGAAAAAAGCCAAAAACATGCTGGTTCAGGTAAATGGTGCGTTGCCAGCTGGTGTAACTGCCAAAGATCTGGCGCTTGCTATTATCGGTAAGATCGGAACTGCAGGCGGTACAGGTTGCGTTATTGAATATGCAGGCGATGCTGTTCGTGCACTCTCTATGGAAGGGCGTATGACCCTTTGTAATTTGACCATCGAAGCTGGCGCACGCGCGGGCCTCGTGGCACCGGATGAGACTACTTTCGAATATGTAAAAGGCCGCCCCTACGCTCCGAAAGCCGGTGCGTATGAGCAAGCTGTTGCGTATTGGAAAACATTGGGAACTGACGAAGGCGCAGTGTTCGATGAAGAAGTCATTATGAACGCAGCTGACCTCATTCCTTATGTAACTTGGGGTACAAGCCCTGAAGATGCATTGCCGATCACTGGCACGGTGCCGGCGCCTTCTGATTTCGCGGATTCGGGTAAACAGATTGCTGCTGAACGTGCGCTTAACTACATGGGCCTTGAAGCGGGCATGAAACTAACTGATATCGTGGTTGATCACGTGTTTGTTGGTTCGTGTACCAATGGCCGTATTGAGGACATGCGTGCGGTTGCTGAAATCGTGAAAGGTAAGAAGGTCAAAGACAGCGTGAACGCAATTATTGTTCCGGGTTCTGGCCTTGTTAAAGTTCAAGCTGAAGATGAAGGCCTGGACAAAATTTTTGTTGAGGCTGGATTTGAATGGCGTGAGCCAGGCTGTTCCATGTGCCTTGCTATGAATGCTGACCGATTGGAAGACGGAGATCGTTGTGCATCGACATCCAACCGTAACTTCGAAGGCCGTCAAGGTCGGGGTGGTCGGACGCATTTGGTAAGCCCTGCAATGGCGGCTGCTGCTGCGATTACAGGTCATTTGACTGACGTACGTGAGCTGGACTAAGGGGAAAAGAGATGGAAAAATTCACAAAACTTTCCGGTGTTGCTGCACCTATGCCGTTGGTCAACATTGATACAGACATGATCATCCCGAAACAGTATCTGAAGACCATTCAGCGTGCTGGCCTTGGCGACAAGCTTTTCGCAGAGATGCGTTATAATAACGATGGTAGCGAGAGAGAGGACTTTGTCCTCAATCAATCAGCTTATCGTGGCGCTCAGATTTTGGTTGCCGGTGATAACTTTGGTTGTGGTTCCAGCCGCGAGCACGCCCCTTGGGCGCTTGCAGATTTTGGTATTCGCTGCGTAATCTCTACGGCTTTTGCAGATATTTTCTACAATAACTGTTTCAAAAACAGCATTTTGCCAATTCAAGTATCTGCAAAAGATCTTGAAAAATTGATGGACGACGCAAGTCGCGGCTCAAACGCCACCCTGTCTATCGATTTACCTGCACAAGAAATTAAAGGCCCGGACGGCGGAACACTTTCCTTCGAGCTGGATCCTTTTCGCAAGCATTGCTTGCTGAACGGATTGGACGACATCGGACTTACACTTGAAAAGACCGAAAAAGTTGACAGCTTCGAAGCGCTGCAAAAATTGTCTCAACCTTGGTTGCAAAAATAAATACAAAACGGAGCGCGCATCCGCGATCCAAAACACACTTAATTAGGGAAGCAAGAAAAAATGGCATCAAATAAATCTTTGCTAATTTTACCGGGTGATGGAATTGGTCCGGAAGCAATGACCGAAGTTCGTCGTATCGTTGACTGGATGGAAACAAACCGTGCAGTGAAATTCGATGTGGATGAAGATCTTGTGGGCGGTGCTTCGATTGATAAACACGGTATTCCGATTACTGATGAAGTTGTCGATAAAGCACAGAATGTAGATGCCGTTCTTTTGGGCGCAGTTGGCGGTCCAAAATGGGACAATCTTGATTTCTCCGTTAAGCCTGAACGTGGCCTTTTACGCCTTCGTAAAGACTTGGAACTCTATGCAAACTTGCGTCCTGCAATTTGCTTCGATGCCTTGGTCGATGCTTCCAGCTTGAAGCCTGAACTGGTGAGCGGTCTTGATATTATGATCGTTCGTGAACTTACTGGTGGCGTTTATTTCGGTGAACCACGGGGCATTGAAGATCTTGGTAATGGCATTCGCCGCGGGATCAATACACAAGTCTACACAACACCTGAAATTCAGCGTGTTGCCCGTGTAGCATTTGAACTTGCCAAAAAACGCGACGGTCGTCTTGTTTCAAGTGAAAAAGCTAACGTAATGGAATCTGGTGTTCTATGGCGTGAAGAAGTAATCAAAATTCACGAAGCTGAATTCCCTGAAGTGGAATTGTCACACATGTATGCGGATAATGCAGCCATGCAGCTTGTCCGTGCACCTAAGCAATTTGATGTGATTGTAACAGACAACCTGTTTGGAGATATCCTCTCGGATTGCGCAGCGATGCTGACAGGCTCCCTTGGTATGTTGCCATCTGCCTCACTGGGTGATGTGGACGAGCATGGCCGTCGTAAAGCACTTTACGAGCCGGTACATGGTTCTGCACCGGATATTGCTGGTGAAAATATCGCAAATCCGATCGCGACTATTCTTTCTTATGCAATGGCCTTGCGTTACAGCTTTGATATGTCCGAAGAAGCGGATCTGATCGAAACCGCCGTTAAGAATGTACTTGGCAGCGGCATGCGTACTGCTGACATCATGTCAGATGGTATGACCAAGGTATCAACCACAAAAATGGGTGATATCATTTTGCGTGAGCTTGATAAGATTAGTGGGTAACCCTACTTAAACAGTTCACTTTTAAGTAACCCCTTTGGCGGCAGTCCCGCCGCCAGAGACAAACGAGAGATCAAAATCATGGGATACAATGTTGCTGTTGTCGGCGCCACTGGTAGTGTGGGCCGTGAAATGCTGAATATTCTAGAAGAACGCCAGTTTCCGATTACGGAAGTGACGGCGCTTGCGTCAAAACGCTCTGCTGGTAAACAGGTTTCATTTGGCGACAAGACGTTGACGGTAAAGAAACTAGATGATTTTGATTTTACGGGAACCGATTTCGCACTATTCGCAGCTGGTGGTTCTATATCTGAAAAGTACGCCCCAAAGGCTGCGGCACAAGGCTGTATTGTCATCGACAATTCATCCCATTTCCGGATGGATCCAGATGTGCCGCTGATCGTGCCTGAAGTGAACCCAGAGGATGCTGCGGGTTACACAAAGAAGAACATCATTGCAAACCCGAATTGCTCAACTGCACAGTTGGTTTTGGCTCTGAAACCTTTGCATGATCGCGCGAAAATTAAGCGCGTTGTTGTCTCCACATACCAGTCAACATCTGGCGCTGGCGGAGAGGGCATGGATGAGTTGTTTAACCAGACTAAAGGTATGTTTGTGCATGACGAGGCGACACCGTCGATATTCACAAAACAGATCGCTTTCAACGTAATTCCGCACATCGATGTCTTTATGGATGATGCATATACGAAGGAAGAATGGAAAATGGTTGTGGAGACAAAGAAAATTGTCGACCCTTCCATTAAACTAACGGCTACATGCGTTCGGGTTCCAACTTTTGTGGGTCACGCGGAAGCCGTGAATATCGAGTTTGAAGAAGAGCTTTCTGCGGATGAGGCTCGCAATATTTTGCGTGACGCTCCGGGTATTCTGGTTGTCGATAATCCTGACGATAATGCCTATGTGACACCTGTAGAATGTGTGGGCGACTTTGCAACTTTCATTTCACGTATTCGCGACGATTCAACACTGGATTATGCCATTAACCTTTGGTGCGTATCGGATAATCTTCGTAAAGGGGCTGCACTCAATGCAGTTCAAATTGCTGAACTCGTTAGCCGAGACTATTTGAAGAAAGCTGCGTAATTTAATTTATGCAAATGTGAGTTAAAGAAAAGCCGCTTACCAGATTTGGTAGGCGGCTTTTTTGTGCCTGAAAAGCATCTCAGTGAAATATTTCGTTCAGTATTTTGTCAGAGATCATACGCGCGCCAAACTCGGTGACATGATTTGTATCTGCGATTAGGGGGGTGCCGTCTGCTTGTACGGAACTACATGTCCCATTTTTGCAAAATAATGGTTCTGTCGAAATGAAGGTCACTCCGTCTACTAGTTTGAATATATCAAACACTTCCCTGTTCCGCTCTTGATATGTACGCAATTTGATTGACGGGGCCTTTAACTCGGTTTCAAACAATTTGGCTTTTCGAATTGTGTCGAGTACATGCACTTCGAATTCAGGTGTCGGTTCGACTATGATGACATTCTTATCGGCAGCTTTTAGCGATTTTATTGTATCTATGAATGCGAGAGAAAATAGATCTGAATTTTCAGATAATTTCTCATTTTCAACGCCTTTGTAGATCATCAACGAGGGTGTGTCTTTATCTCGAAAGCCCTTTGTATAGTTTGCCCACTCTGCATAAAGGATGACCGTTTTAATGGATTTTTCCGCTACGATTTTCTGAAGTGAGATGCTTTGGCGCCTGTCGCAATCTTTACCGTGCCTGACCATGCGAAAGTCGTAGAATGGTGCACACCAACCTGATGAAAACATCCATGCGCCAACGTCATATCTTTTCAGTGCTTTGCCAAGTTCGTTGGACAGGGCTCCTGCATGGGAATCTCCAATGAGAGCGACTGAAATTTGCTCACCGCCAGCTGTGCAAAACTCGCCGTTGGACAATTGCTCCAAGCTCTTTCGCCCTTTGGCATGGCAATATGCATCTGCGATGGTTCCAATATCCAGCGCCAAATCTTTGATTTGATCTCTATTCTCGAAACCACGGTTGCGATCGCCGGTAAGTCCGATGCCGATAAATAAAACAGAGAAGGCTGCACTTGCAACGAACACTTGCTTTCTGCGTCCTGTTGCTTTTGTTCGAAAAGGTTTCTCGATGAATTGCCAACTGAAATATGCCAAAGGGAGAACGAGTAAGCACAGAATGCCCATTGTCAGGTCAGACGGTGCGCTGAGTGACCTGTATTTGGCGAAAGCAAATACAGGTTGATGCCACAGGTAGGCGCTATAGCTGATCAGTCCGAGGCTGACGAGTATCTTATTACCCAACAAACCGTGAGCCAGAGTCTTTTCCCGTGCAAACAGGATTATCAAGACGGTGCCAATTGTCGGCAATAAGGCGTAGAGACTTGGAAAAGGTGTATGTTCCGCGAAAGCAAAAACGGAAAAGAGAATGAGCGCAATTCCAACAAGGCTACCAACTTCGTTTAAGGGACGGATGGAGGTAATTCGATTGCTGTTCGCCAGATAGAAAGCGCTAAGGGACCCAAGCAGGATTTCCCATATACGCATTGGTAACAGGTAGAATGTTGCACTGGGTTTGTTATATGCACCCCAATGGGCGAGGGCTAGACTGGCAAGTGTTACTATAATCAGGGTTGCCATAATTTTCCGTTTACCAAATTTCCAGCAAAACATAAGGAAGAGAGGAAACAAAAGATAATACTGCTCTTCAACTGCTAGGCTCCACGTGTGGAGCAACGGCTTCAAGTCAGTCTGTGTATCGAAATAGCCGCTTTCGCTCAAGAACAGGAAATTGGAAGCGAAAACCGGGACGGCCATTAGGCTCTGGGCAAAGTCTTTTAAATCCTGAGGGAGCATCCATGCCCATGCAAAGGGGATTGAGGCCGCCATCACAAAAAACAGAGCCGGTAGGATCCTTCGGGCACGACGTTCGTAGAATTTGGCAAGACAGAACCTGTCGTCTTCCATTTCTGTAAGAATTATGGATGTGATTAAATAGCCGCTGATAACGAAGAAAACATCAACACCGATGAAACCACCGCTAAAGGTTTCAAACCCTGCATGAAACAGAATGACGGGGATGACGGCAATGGATCTCAATCCATCAATTTCAGCGCGATAATTCAATGTAATGTTCAGTTTCGTATGTGGATTATGTTCAGCAAATGAGTGTGTAGGAATATTGCAGCTGGCCACTGAAGTAAAGAAATTTGGTGTATCTGACAGACCACGCCTGAGTTCAAATAAAAAAAGCCGTTTGCTTTTTATGGCAAACGGCTTTTCACGTTGTAACGTCTGTCGGAGAAATGAAACTTAGGTGATGATTTTCCACGCACCATCCGCTTGCAGGCAAGCCGTACCGAAAGCTGTTTCGTTCTTACCGCCAATGGCTACTGTCTGCTGATACTCTCTACAGGTTTGGCCCTGGGTGTTTGTTCCTTCTTTTGTGGCAACGACACTTCCACTCGCACCGTTTGAGTTCCAGATAATTTCCTGACCCACAGGCGCTGTGGTTGCCTTTATTTGTGCAGCTTCGTGTTCGCGCTGCGCCTTTTCGTTTAGGTTATCCAGAATTTTCAAAGTAATCGCAGTGAATGCCAGCCATTTATAAGCCTCGTCATCGCGGACATAGTGACCGTAACCATAATAGATATGGCCATGCGGCCTAACGACCACGATGCCTCGAAAATCGCGGCGATACACAGGTCGGCCCACTGGGGTCCCGATATGCCGCCCACTCATGTGCCGGTCAATCTTTCGATCGATTGATCTATGTGTTTGACGATAATCTGCACCGGTTGCAGATGCGAATGATGCCCCCATGAATACAGCAATCAAAGTAAATACGATTAGGTTCTTCATTTCTCGCGCCCCGCGATGTCATATCATTAAAGTTGGGATAATCATCCCTGTACGAGTTGGATATATTCCTTTGCTACGGGGAAAAATGCGATCGCCATCACGTTTAGCTATGGCGGACAGGAAGGGTAGATGAGCGTTTTACACAAGGCTGTGATGGTCGTCTTTTTTTGTGGATATTAATTGCTTAAGGGTAAGATTTTCCGCAACTATGTTGCGTTGCAACAAAAAGCGCGTATTATACGATAAAAAATATGATGCACTGCCTTGTGGTGCATAATTCGGAGAATCTTTATGTCAAAATCTGTTCGCCCTCGCCGTTCCGTTCTCTACATGCCAGGGTCCAATGCACGGGCACAAGAAAAGGCCAAAGGCCTAACAACCGACGGCATTATTCTAGATCTGGAAGATGCTGTGGCGCCAAATGCAAAAGCAGAAGCTCGTGATATCGTTTGCGGGAATGCAGCTGCTGGCGGTTACGGAAACCGTGAGATTATTATCCGTGTAAACGGGTTGGACACACCTTGGGGCCGCGATGATATTATTGCGGCATCGAAAGCAGGGCCTGATGCGATTTTGCTTCCAAAAGTAGAAAGCGCTGAGCAGGTTCACGAACTTGAAGATTTAATGATTGAGGCAGGTGCCCCTGAAGGCACAACAATCTGGTGCATGATGGAAACCCCACTTGGTATCT
The DNA here is from genome assembly GCA_002163135.1 of Alphaproteobacteria bacterium 46_93_T64. GTDB lineage: Bacteria > Pseudomonadota > Alphaproteobacteria > Sneathiellales > Sneathiellaceae > Sneathiella. The sequence goes on along the minus strand of MAAN01000029.1, from coordinate 25,133 downwards.
TGCATGCGGAGGAGATTGCCTCCTCTAGTCCGCGTGTGGATTGCTTTGTGATGGGGACATCGGATCTTGTGAAAGATCTTCAGGCCAAACATACGGTAATGCGCTTGCCAGTTATTACGTCTTTGGGGCTTTGTTTGCTCGCGGGTCGCGCCTATGACCTTACCGTTTTGGACGGCGTGTATCTGGATCTAAATGATGAGGACGGCTTCAAGGCTTCCTGCGATCAGGGCTTAGAGCTTGGATTTGACGGTAAAACATTGATCCATCCAAAGCAGCTTGCAGCGACCAATGAAGTCTTTGCTCCATCAGAAGCTGAAGTTGAGTATTCTCGCCGTGTCATCGAAGCTTTTGCAGAGGCAGAAAAAGAAGGCAAAGGCGTTGTCCTATTGGACGGAAAGCTCGTCGAAAACCTGCATGTTGAAATTGCAAAAGCTCAAGTCGACTTGGCTGAAGCTATTGCCGAGATGGCGGAATAAGCGAGGATAAAGACTATGGCATCCAATAAAACAAATACTGGCAACTATTTTGAAGACTTCAAAATAGGCCAAATCCTGAACCATGCAACGCCACGGACAATTACCGAAGGTGATGTCTCTCTATATACAGCGCTTTATGGCGGACGCTTTGCCCTGCAATCTGCAGATAGTTTTGCCATCGATTGCGGTCTTCAGGCGGCTCCGGTTGATGACCTGCTGGTATTCCATATTGTCTTTGGGAAAACAGTTCCGGATGTGTCGCTTAATGCTGTAGCCAACCTCGGCTATGCCGATGTGCGGTTTGTGGCACCTGTCTACCCCGGTGACACAGTACAGACTTCGTCAGAAGTAATAGGGCTCAAACAGAATTCCAACGGTAAAACCGGCGTTGTTTATGTACGCTCAACCGGTGTGAACCAGATGGGTGAGGTTGTTTTGGATTACGTGCGCTGGGTAATGGTGCGCAAAAATAATTTAGATGCGCCGGCGCCTGAAACCGTTATCCCGGAACTGCCCGCAGTTGTTGATCCGGTAAACTTCGTGATGCCGCCAGATTTACAAATTCAACAATTTGATACAACACTTTCTGGCTCACCTCATATGTATGAAGATTATGAGATCGGAGAGAAGATTGATCATATAGACGGCATGACCATTGAAGAATCTGAACATATGCTGGCAACGCGCCTATATCAGAATACGGCAAAGGTTCACTTCAATCAGTATATGATGAAGGATGATCGCATGGGTCGCCGTTTGATTTATGGGGGCCATATTATCAGTCTGGCGCGTGGCTTGTCCTTTAACGGTCTTGGCAATAGCTTGTTTGTTGCCGCCATCAATGGCGGATCACACACGGCACCAACATTTGCTGGAAACACTGTTTTTGCCTGGAGTGAGGTGCTTGATAAATCGGATATCCCAGGCCGAGAAGACATTGGCGCACTTCGGATACGGACGTTGGCGACAAAAGATACGCCTTGCACTGATTTTCCCGATAAATCCGAAGATGGCAGTAGAAATCCAAACGTAGTTCTTGACCTTGATTACTGGCTTATATTGCCAAAAGCCACAGTTGCGCTATAAAGAGCATGAAATTTGTTTGGGTTGAGTTGACTTCAACTTAACCATCCCTACAATTCGTGAAAAAATAGTAACGAAAATAACTCATTGATAGCTTAGCTAGAGAGATATCCATGGCGAATATAGAAAGACCGCTATCGCCGCATCTGCAGATCTATAAACCGCAGATCACGATGGTAACTTCTATCACCCACCGCATTACAGGTGTTGCGTTGGCTGGTGGTACCCTTCTTCTGGCCTGGTGGCTTATTGCTGCTGCTGCAGGTCCGGAATCCTATGAAACCGTAAACGCATTTATGTCGTCATGGTTTGGCCGTTTAGTCCTTTTTGGATTTACATGGGCCTTATTCTTTCACCTTTGCAATGGCATCCGTCATTTGTTCTGGGATGCGGGTAAGGGCTTCGAGCTGCCAGCAATGAGAAAATCAGGCATCGTGGCGATTGTCATGTCGGTCGTGTTGACGCTGCTGACTTGGGTTATTGCATATGGAATGGGAGGCTGATCATGAGCATGAGAACGCCACTTAAAAATGTTCGCGGCCTTGGGTCTGCGAAAGAAGGAACAACGCATTGGTGGCATCAGAAAATCACTGCGGTTGCGCTGATTCCACTTTTCGTTATCGCGCTTGCCTATTTGGTTTCACTGGTTGGTGCTGACTACGAACGTGTTCGCTATATCCTAAGCCTGCCATTTACATCGCTTGTTTTGCTGTTGTTAATCGGCGCGACTTTTTATCACATGAAGCTCGGTCTTCAGGTTGTGATTGAAGATTATGTCCGCAGTGAGGGCTCCAAAATGGTGCTGTTATTACTGAACGGCTTCTTCTGTACTGTTGTTGGTCTAGCCTCTGCGCTGGCCGTGTTAAAGCTGGCTTTTGTGGGGATGATGTAAATGTCTGAAGCCTATCCAATTACTGAACATGAATATGACGTTGTTGTCGTGGGTGCTGGCGGCGCAGGTTTACGCGCCACCATGGGAATGGCGCAAGCCGGTCTGAAAACAGCGGCAATAACCAAAGTCTTTCCAACGCGCTCTCACACTGTAGCGGCGCAGGGCGGAATCTCGGCATCCCTTGGCAACATGGGCGAAGATAACTGGCAATGGCACATGTATGATACCGTCAAAGGGTCAGACTGGCTTGGTGATCAGGATGCCATTGAATATATGTGCCGCGAGGCACCGGCAGCGGTTCTCGAACTTGAACAGTTCGGAATGCCGTTTAGCCGCACAGAAGAAGGTAAGATTTACCAGCGTGCATTCGGTGGTATGACGACTGAATTTGGTGAAGGACCTGCGGCGCAACGTACATGTGCAGCAGCTGACCGTACAGGTCATGCCATGCTTCACACGCTGTATAGCCAATCTTTGAAGTATGACACTGATTTCTACATCGAATATTTCGCACTTGATCTGATCATGGACGAAGATGGCGCTTGTAAAGGCGTGTTGTGTCTTAGTCTCGAAGACGGAACTTTGCATTTGTTCCGCGCCCATATGGTTGTCTTGGCAACGGGTGGCTTTGGCCGTGCATACTTCAGCTGTACATCTGCTCATACCTGTACAGGTGATGGCGGCGGTATGGTGTTGCGTGCGGGTCTTCCTTTGCAGGACATGGAATTCACACAATTCCATCCAACAGGAATTTACGGTGCGGGCTGTCTGATCACCGAAGGTGTTCGCGGTGAAGGCGGATATCTGGTGAACGGTGAAGGCGAGCGTTTCATGGAACGTTATGCGCCAAGCGCAAAAGACCTCGCCAGCCGGGATGTTGTTAGTCGCTCGATGACTATGGAAATTCGCGACGGCCGCGGTGTCGGTCCTCGTAAAGATCACATCTTCTTGCATCTTGATCATCTTGATAAAGCAATGATTGAAGAACGCCTTCCAGGTATTTCTGAAAGCGCGCGTATCTTTGCTGGTGTTGATGTGAACAAAGAGCCAATTCCGGTTATTCCAACAGTTCACTATAATATGGGCGGTATTCCGACCAATTATCATGGTGAAGTTGTTGACCTGAAGGGCGACAATCCAGACGCAGTTGTTCCTGGCCTTATGGCTGTGGGTGAAGCTGCTTGCGTTTCTGTTCACGGTGCGAACCGCTTAGGTTCAAACTCATTGATTGACCTTGTTGTGTTTGGTCGTGCTGCTGCCCTTCGGGCAAAAGAGACTGTCAAGAAAGATCAGGCGCATACACCACTTCCTGAGAATGCATGTGACGCAGCGATTGCTCGTCTTGATGGGTTCCGGAACGCTAGTGGCGATATGTCTACGGCACAAATTCGCGACAACATGCAACGTGTTATGCAGGACGATTGCGCCGTGTTCCGTACGGGCGATACCTTGAAAGAGGGCGTTCAGAAAATTGGCGAAGTCGAAAAGCAGATGGCGCAAATCAAGACAACAGACCGTTCTTTGATCTGGAACTCTGATTTGATTGAAACGCTGGAGCTGGACAATCTTATCCGTCAGGCGGTTGTTTCCATGACTGCTGCTGAAAACCGGAAAGAAAGCCGCGGTGCGCATGCCCGTGAAGACTTCCCGGATCGGAATGACGACGAGTGGATGAAGCATACACTGACTTATCACAGTGAAGGTGAAGGGGTGCGGATTGATTACCGTCCGGTTCACACTTATACGCTGACCGATGAGATTGATTACATCAAACCCAAAGCCCGGGTTTACTAAGAGTTAGGGACGTTAGATATGGTAGAACTGGCATTACCTAAAAATTCACGCGTAGGCACGGGTAAGACTCATCCGAAACCGGAAGGGGCAACCAATACCAAAGCGTTCAATGTATATCGTTGGTCTCCAGACGATGGAGAGAATCCGGCAATTGATACATATCACGTGGATTTGGATGATTGCGGTCCGATGATTTTGGATGGCTTGATTAAAATTAAAAATGAAATTGATCCAACTCTGACTTTCCGGCGCTCTTGCCGCGAAGGAATTTGTGGCTCATGTGCAATGAATATCAATGGTACGAACACTCTTGCTTGTACCAAAGGTATGGACGAAGTTGACGGCGACGTTAATATTTATCCGCTGCCACATCAGCCTGTCGTAAAAGACTTGGTTCCTGATTTGACCAATTTCTATGCGCAATACGCGTCCATCAAGCCTTGGATGCAAACGCAAACACCTCCGCCGCCAGATCGCGAGCGTCTTCAGTCAAAAGAAGATCGCGCGAAACTGGATGGACTTTACGAATGTATCTTGTGCGCATGTTGTTCAACATCTTGCCCAAGTTACTGGTGGAATTCCGATCGGTTCTTGGGCCCTGCTGTCTTGCTTCAAGCCTATCGTTGGCTCGCGGATAGCCGTGATGAAAATACTGGTGAGCGTCTGGACGAATTGGAAGATCCATTCCGTCTGTATCGTTGCCATACGATCATGAACTGTGCAAATACCTGCCCTAAGGGTTTGAACCCTGCCAAGGCGATTGCAGAGATCAAGAAAATGATGTTGGAACGCCGCTAATTTTTCGGTACGAACCACAAAACAGAAAAAGGCTGCCTTCGGGCGGCCTTTTTTATTGAGATGTTGAACCCTGATCATCATTACGACAGTATGAAATAAAGGGGGGCTTCATGCTGGATTATGCGCTGGAACAATTGGTTGATGGCATTTCTCTGCCAGGTGTGCTGTTGATTACCCTACCGATTTTCTTGATCTTTGCATGGATTTCGAGCCGGAGAGGGCTTTTCTATGCAAATACGGTTTGCCTGATTGCGATGAGCCTCCCCATCACAGGCAAGGCATTGTTAATCCCCATCGATGTAGGAACGCCATTTGAGGATGTAAAGCTTGATGAAATCGGCGATCAAGTGGATGCCATCGCTCTCATTGCATCTGGTGCGGTTAAAGATAAGCATAGTAATATTGTCGTTATTTCAACTGGCGCTCTATTCCGTCTAAAGCGTGCGGAGGCTCTTGTTCAAAAGGTACCGCTTCCGTTAATTGTCTCTGGAGTAGAGGGGATGTTTGGGCAAAATCTTAAGCCGCAGGGTTTGACAGACATACTTGATGTGCCCGACAAATTGATCGAGATATCAGGAGCGAAAGGGACAGCAGAACATGCTGTAAAGATTGCCTCCGTAATGGAAAAGTTAAAGATCAAAAGGCTTGCCGTTTTTGTCACCGGAATACATGCCTATCGGACTAAGCGCGTTCTTGAGGCGCATAACTTACAAGTTCCACTTGTTATTGTCGGGCTTAACGATGCTGTGTTTGGCTGGCGGGATCTTGTTCCAAGTTTCAATGGCTTCTTCTATTGGAAGCATGCGCTTAAAGAGTATGCGGGTTTGATCGTATATAAGTGGCACGACATCATTTAAGTGGTACCGAAAGTTGCTATGGATTGGTACTGGAAACTTGGAAGAATTTGAGTGAAAAGGGTACCAATTCAAACTCAGGATATTTGTTATGTATATACCCTCGTATTTTTCGATGCCAGCTAAAGAGACCCTTCTTGAAATTTTGCCGGACGCTAGCTTTGCGCAAATAATTACGGCAGATAGCGACGGTGTGCCAATGGCCACCCATTTACCGATAGCTTACGATCCGGACAAAGGTGAATTTGGGACAATTTATGCCCACGTAGCTCGTGCAAATCCGCATTGGAAATTATTTGAGGGTCGGCAATCTTTGGTTATTTTCAGCGGCCCTCATGATTATGTCTCTCCGCGTTTTTACGCCACAACCATTAATGTTCCCACATGGAACTATGTGGCTGTACATGCGTATGGCGAGCCGAAACTTATTGAGGATCCGATGGAGACACGGAATGTTCTCAAAATGCTTACCAGAGATAACGAAAAGGATCGGCTGAACCCATGGGATGTAAGTGAGGTAGAAGAGAAACGACTGTTGGCTATGTTAAAAGCTATCGTCGCTTTTGAAATTCCGGTATCCCGTATGGAAGCGAAGGCGAAGCTGGGTCAAAATAAAAAAGCTGAAGATAAGGAAGCGTTGAGCGCGGCGCTTCAAAAAACAGATTTGGCTGACTGGCAAAAATCTATTCTGGATTAGATTTAAAAAGAGTGAGCTGGAAATACCTTAACTCACTCTTTGAAATTCAAACTAACCAACGGCACCTTTAAGGTAGTCTTCAGATCGCATTTCCATTAGGCGAGAGACAGTTCTCGCAAATTCGAAATGGCCGTGCCCTTCTTCATAGAGCGCGTCGGCATCAACTTCAGCAGACAAGATCAAGTTGATGCCGTCTTCATAAAGTACATCGACAAGGGTTACGAAACGTTTGGCTTCATTTCTGTTGTGAGGACCAAGTTTTGGAACGTCATCGAGTAACAGAGAATGAAAGTGCTCTGTCAGCACTAAGTAATCCGATGCACCCAAGGGCCGTGCGCACAATTCTTCAAAGGTAAATCTGGCGACACCGCGAGCCGAAGTTTTCACATGCAACTCTCGGCCCTTGTTTGTCAGGGTCATCTCTTCAGCATCACTTCCTTCAGTAAGCAACGCGAAAGTAGTGCTCATCTGTTCGTCCGCATCAGTGCCTAATGGGCTGAAGTAAACATTACTTTTTGAAAGGCGATCCAGGCGGTAATCAGTACCGCCTGACAAATGGAGAATATCGAGCTGTTCTTTGATGAGATCAATAAAAGGCAGAAATAATTCCCGGTTTAATCCGTTTTTATAGAGATCCTCTGGAATACGATTTGATGTCGCGATAACAACGACACCGTGATTAAACAAAAGTTCAAACAGCCGACCAAGCAACATGGCATCCGCAACATCTGTTACCTGGAACTCATCAAAACAAAGCAGCCATGCATCGTCAGCAATTTTCTGGGCAAGCGGTACGAGAGGATCATCACCAGTTTTGTCATCGCTTTGGCGCCATTTATGGATAAAGTTGTGAACTTCCAGCATGAAGCTGTGAAAATGAACGCGGCGTTTATGTTCAATCGGCGCAGTTTCGAAAAATAGATCCATCAACATGGATTTACCGCGTCCCACGTCACCATACATGTATATTCCCTGCGGGGGCTCTACCCGTGGTTTGCGGGCGCCGAGACGGAAAATATCTGTCCAGTGCGCGCTTGTTTGGGGGTTGTAGCTGGTGAGGCGACGATGAAGGGTCTGCAGTTTTTCAACCGCGAGCTCCTGAATGGGGTCATGCTGTATGGCATCAGATAGCCGAAGCGCACGGTATTTTTTTAGTGGGCCAGATGAATTCATATGGGCCTTAAAGCAATGTTATAGGGCCTTGTAAAGAAGAATGCGGAATGGGTCTTTGAATTAAAACAGGCCGTTGCTTGTTAAACGCTTACGAAGATCTCCTGCGCTCAAACTTGGAATGTCCACTTTTCGTGGCTCAAAAGCCTTAGTTGCCTGTGTTAAATGAAGGAAGCGCACTTCCGCAACGGTATCTTTGGAAACTAAAGCTGCAACGTTATTGCGATTTAAAGTAGAGAGCCATTTGTTGCCGTTTTTCAAGGCGACCTTATTCACTGATGGGAACTGATCTTTACCCATTGGAATATCGACAAGTTGAATATCTTGTCCGGCGGGTGTATCCAGAAGGGCGATTAGCCCCTTGAAATCATCTTGTGTTGCGATAGAGTTTTTGGGCTCGCATATGGCGCGGTCACTTCTGAAGATGGCATCTAGAATGCGGCAATCCTGTCCCGTTACAGCATCCAGTGCATGTTCGCCAAAACCTTTACCGGTGAGAATAGAGGATGTAATAGAACCAGCCGTAAATAGCTCACTTAGTGTCAGCCCAGCAATAATCGTTTCTGCGCAGCCGGTTAAGGTCACGCATACAACGCCACATATTGCTACTTTTTTAAAGATCCGGGCTGTTTTCTTTTTCATTTTCAAGTTGCCGTATGGTTCACGATTTATTAATTCTACTTCCGATATAACAGTTAATTCTTACTAACTACTTACTTGAATACGAAAAATTTGACTTAAATCGGCGAGAAAAACAGAGGGTTATAAAGAAGTCGTTTGCATAAGAAATGGGCATCAATGCACCAGATCTTCGCTGCAACGCAAAAAAATATCCCTTTTTGTCTTGGTGACCTTGCTCTTGGTTAAGAAACGAGGTAGTACCCACCGTAGAATATTCAATAGAGGATAACCTCTTTCCGGAGGTGTTCTCTTACATCAAATCCGGAGATTAGAATGGCTCGCAAAAAAATAGCTTTAATCGGCGGCGGTAACATCGGGGGAACACTTGCTCATTTGGCAGGTATCAAAGAGCTCGGTGATATTGTTATTGTAGATCTGAATGAAGGTTTGGCGCAGGGTAAAGCCCTGGATATCGCATCATCTTCTCCTGTTGATCGTTTCAATTCAGAAATTTCAGGTACGAGCGATTATGCCGACATCGAAGGTGCTGATGTTTGTATCGTTACTGCCGGTATTGCACGTAAGCCTGGTATGAGCCGCGACGATCTGCTTGGAACAAATATCAAGGTAATGCAGGCGGTTGGTGAAGGCATCAAGAAATATGCCCCGAACGCTTTCGTCATTTGTATCACAAACCCACTGGATGCAATGGTTTGGGTTCTTCGTGAAAAATGCGGTTTGCCACACAATCAGGTGGTTGGTATGGCCGGCGTTTTGGATAGTGCGCGTTTCCGCCTCTTCCTTGCTGAAGAATTCGAAGTGTCTGTAGAAGATGTAAACGCATTTGTTCTAGGTGGCCACGGCGATACAATGGTACCGCTGATCCGTTACTCAGCCGTTGCTGGTATTCCGGTTCCAGATCTTATTGAAATGGGTTGGACGTCTCAGGAAAAAATTGATGCTATCGTAGACCGTACCCGTAAAGGCGGCGCGGAAGTTGTTGCACTTCTTAAGACTGGCTCAGCTTTTTATGCGCCAGCATCTAGTGCCATCACAATGGCAGAATCCTACTTGAAAGACAAAAAACGTGTGCTGCCAGTTGCGGCATATGTTGACGGTCAATACGGCCTTGACGGTATGTATGTTGGTGTTCCTGCCGTAATCGGTGCAGGAGGCATTGAAAAAGTCGTTGAAATTAACCTCAACGAAGAAGAACAAGGAATGTTTGATCATTCCGTTGGTGCCGTGAAAGGACTTATCGAAGCCTGTATCGGCATCGACCCGAGCCTCGGCTAATAGAAACAAGAAAACGGGGTGCAACTTAACGGTTGTGCCCCTTTTTTTGGGTGATATAGTTTGAATTGAAATCTCATAAATCCGACCAGCTTTGCAGCTGATCCCAAATGCGAATAGCGGAATATTATGAATATCCATGAATATCAGGCCAAAGGCCTACTTAAGAAATACGGCGTGACCGTGCCAAGTGGCGGCGTTGCGTATACAGCAGAAGAAGCGAAGACTGTTGCACAAGAACTTGGTGGCCCGGTTTGGGTTGTCAAAGCGCAGATCCACGCGGGTGGACGCGGTCTTGGCGGCGGCGTTAAAATTGTAAAGTCTATCGAAGAAGTGGTGGAAGCCGCTAAAGCTTTGATCGGAATGCAATTGATTACACATCAAACCGGTCCAGAAGGTAAAGAAGTTAAGCGCGTCTACGTCGAAGACGGTTGTGATATCGCGCAAGAACTCTACCTCGGTGCCATCATCGATCGTGCAAACGATTGTGTGACTTTCATGGCGTCCACTGAAGGCGGAATGGAAATTGAAGAAGTAGCAGAAGCTACTCCTGAAAAAATTCACATGGTTACAATTGATCCTGCAACTGGCATCAGCCCTTTCCATGCACGTAAAATTGCGTTCGGTCTGGGCCTTGAGGGCAAACAGGTTGGTTCTGCCGTGAAGTTTATCATGGCGCTTTATAATGCCATCATCGAAACTGACGCGAACCTTGTTGAAATCAACCCACTGGTTGTAACTGGCTCTGGCGATATTATCGCGCTGGACGCAAAAATGAACTTTGACGACAATGCTTTGTTCCGTCAGAAAGAAATTGCTGAACTTCGTGACCCGGATGAAGAAGATCCTGCGGAACTTGAAGCTGCACAATATGACCTGAACTACATCAAGCTTGACGGTAACATCGGCTGCATGGTGAACGGTGCTGGTCTTGCGATGTCCACAATGGACATTATCAAGCTTAACGGCGGCGACCCTGCAAACTTCCTCGATGTTGGGGGCGGCGCGACTAAAGAAAAAGTAACGGAAGCTTTCAAGATCATTTTGAAAGATACGAATGTTGAAGGCATTCTGGTCAACATCTTTGGCGGCATCATGCGCTGTGATGTGATTGCAGACGGCGTTGTTGCCGCTGCTCGTGAAGTTTCTTTGAGTGTTCCTCTTGTGGTTCGTCTTGAAGGTACAAACGTGGATCTTGGTAAAAAGATCCTGGCCGAGTCCGGTCTTCCTATTGTTTCTGCTGACGATCTTGGTGATGCCGCAGAAAAAATTGTTAGAGCAGTTAAGGAGGCAGCGTAATGGCCGTACTCGTCGGTAAAGACACAAAGGTCATCTGTCAGGGCTTCACAGGCTCGCAAGGGACTTTCCATTCAGAGCAAGCAATTGCTTATGGTACTAAAATGGTTGGCGGTGTGACTCCGGGCAAAGGCGGCGAAAGCCATCTTGATCTCCCGATCTTCAACACAGTTGATGAAGCCGTTCACACAACAGGCGCCAATGCCAGTGTGATCTACGTGCCGCCTCCGTTCGCGGCAGACGCAATTCTTGAAGCAATTGATGCCAGAGTTGAGCTGATCGTTTGTATCACCGAAGGCATTCCTGTTTTGGATATGATACGTGTGAAACGTGCCCTTAAAAGCAGCGGGTCACGTCTTATCGGTCCAAACTGCCCGGGTGTTATTACACCGGATGAATGTAAAATCGGTATTATGCCTGGTCACATTCATCGCCGCGGTAACGTTGGTATTGTTTCACGTTCGGGTACTTTGACATATGAAGCTGTTGCGCAAACAACTGCAGCAGGTCTTGGTCAGTCAACTTGTATTGGTATTGGTGGTGATCCGATCAACGGCACTAACTTTATTGATTGCCTTGATATGTTCCTGAAAGACGATGAAACTGAATCTATCATCATGATCGGTGAAATCGGTGGTTCGGCTGAAGAAGAAGCTGCTGAATTCTTGAAAGAATCAAAAATCAAGAAACCAGTCGTTGGCTTTATCGCGGGTGTCACAGCACCTCCGGGACGTCGTATGGGACATGCTGGTGCCATCATTGCTGGTGGTAAAGGCGGTGCCGAAGATAAAATGGAAGCAATGCGCAGCGCGGGCGTTACTGTCTCTGACAGCCCATCTGCACTTGGTTCTACTTTGGTAAGAGTTTTGAAAGGGTAGTATTGTACTACTCTTAACTATCGGAACTTGTTTATTACTTAAGGGGGCGGGATAATACCCGCCCAGATGACCGGAAATGGCTCAGCAATTGGACAACTCTTCTTTCCTATCTGGCACAAACGCTGGATTCATCGAAGATCTATATCTTCGCTACCAGAACGACCCTGCCTCCGTCGATAGTAGTTGGCAGCAGTACTTTGAAACCCTTGGCGATGACGCCGAAACAATCGTAGCCCAAAGTAAAGGCGCCCCTTGGACGCCTGGAAATGGAGTTGCTCCTGAAGATGAGTATGGCATTCTTGGAGATGCTGCTTATCGGGCGATTGAAACGGCCGAGAAAAAGGGTCTTCCCCAGCAAGACATTCGTGCAGCAGCGGTGGATACCATTCGCGCCCTGATGTTGATCCGATCCTACCGGGTTCGGGGACATCTAAAGGCGAAGCTTGATCCACTGGGGCTTGAAATTCCGCAAGAACATCCAGAACTTAATCCGACAACCTACGGGTTTGAGGGAAGTGACTGGGATCGCGAGATTTTCCTCGATAATGTCTTGGGTCTAGAAACATCAACGATCCGGGAAATTCTTGAAATTGTACAACGCACCTATTGCGGTAGCATCGGTGTTGAGTTCATGCATATTCAGCAACCAGATCAGAAGGCCTGGATCCAGGAACGTATCGAAGGTCGCTACAAGGAAGTTATTTTTACTGCCGAAGGTAAAGTTGCGATTTTGAGAAAGTTGATCGAAACCGAAGGTTTTGAACATTTCCTAAACGTCAAATACACAGGTACAAAACGCTTCGGCCTAGATGGCGCTGAATCTTTGGTGCCGGCAATGGAAGGCGTTATCAAACGCGGTGGACAGCTGGGCGTTAAAGAAATCGTGCTTGGCATGCCACATCGTGGGCGTCTTAATATCCTTACAAACGTTATGGCGAAACCGTTCCGGGCAGTGTTCTCGGAATTTCAGGGTAATCCTGCAAATCCGGAAGACGTCGAAGGTTCAGGAGATGTGAAATACCATCTGGGAACTTCTTCTGATCGGGAATTTGACGGCAACAACGTCCATATGTCTTTGACAGCTAACCCGTCACATCTGGAAGCAGTTAATCCAGTTGTACTAGGTAAAGCACGCGCGAAACAATCTCAACTCGGTAGTGATGTTGGCGGGCAAGTTATGCCGCTGTTGCTTCACGGCGATGCGGCCTTTGCGGGTCAAGGGATTGTCGCTGAGTGTTTGGGGTTGTCCGAGCTGAAGGGCTACCGTACATCCGGTACTATTCATTTTGTTGTAAATAATCAAATCGGCTTTACGACGAGCCCTAAATACTCGCGTTCCAGCCCGTACCCATCTGATGTGGGTAAAATGGTGCAAGCACCGATCTTCCATGTGAACGGGGATGATCCAGAAGCGGTTTGCCATGTTGCAAAAATCGCGACTGAATTCCGTCAATTGTTCCAGATCGATGTTATTATCGACATGTTCTGTTATCGCCGTCACGGCCATAACGAAGGGGACGAACCTGCCTTCACACAGCCTTTGATGTACCGCACGATTGCGCAACATCCGACAACGATGCAGATTTATGCGAAGAAGTTGATCGAAGAAGGCGCGGCAACGGAAGAACAGGTAGAAACCTGGATTAAAGAATTCCGCGACTATTTGGAAAAACAGTTTGAAACTGCAAACAGTTTTAAACCAAACAAAGCTGACTGGTTTGAAGGGCGCTGGGAAGGTTTCGGACGTGCAGACAAAGGCGCACGCCGCGGCACGACTTCAGTTGATATGGAAGATCTTATATCGATCGGTCATAAACTGTGTGAAGTTCCAGAAGACCTCAATGTTCATCGGACCTTGCAAAGGGTTCTGAAGAACAAGAAGAAAATGATCGACAGCGGCGAGGGTATCGACTGGGCAACTGCAGAAGCATTGGCTTTTGGATCTCTGCTCAAAGAAGAATATCCTGTCAGGCTGTCTGGCCAGGATTGCGGCCGTGGTACATTCTCGCAGCGGCATTCTGTTTTCGTCGATCAAATGACGGAAGAGCGGTATATGCCACTTAATAACCTATCTGAAAAACAGGCTGGTTATGAAGTCATTGACAGTATGCTTTCAGAAGCTGCCGTTCTTGGCTATGAATATGGTTATACTTTGGCTGAACCAAAGGCTTTGGTGCTTTGGGAAGCGCAGTTTGGCGACTTTGCAAACGGGGCGCAGGTGATCATCGATCAGTTTATCTCAAGCGGTGAGTCCAAGTGGCTTCGCATGAGTGGTTTGGTTATGCTCTTGCCACATGGATATGAAGGCCAAGGGCCAGAGCATTCATCCGCACGCCTTGAAAGATATTTGCAGCAATCTGCAGAAGATAACTGGCAAGTGGTGAACTGTACGACACCTGCAAACTATTTCCACGTATTGCGCCGTCAAATGCACCGTAAATTCCGTAAACCATTGGTGATCATGACACCTAAGTCTTTGTTGCGACATAAAAGTGCGACGTCGACTCTCGCGGATATGGGGCATGGATCTTCCTTCCATCGTGTGCTGTATGACAACGATGTTGTGAGCAAACCAAAAGATGTGAAACGGATCGTGTTGTGTTCGGGTAAGATTTATTACGACTTGAAAGCGCGTCGTGATGAAGCTGGGCAAACAGATACGTATTTCCTTCGTCTTGAGCAGCTTTACCCGTTCCCGGAAGAAGCGTTGGCTGAAGAACTTAGAGACTTTACACATGTAGAAGAAGTTGTCTGGTGTCAGGAAGAGCCTAAAAACATGGGCGCATGGACATTTGTCGAACCTAACCTAGAAAAATCGTTCGCGAAGGTAGGGATGAAAAATGTTTCTCGGGCGCGTTATGCGGGCCGCAAAGAATCTGCTGCGACAGCAACGGGACTACTGAAAAAACATAACCAGCAACAATTAGCACTGATCAATGATGCCCTTGGCATTAAGTCCGAATAGGAAAGTATTGAAATGACAGTCGAAATTCGCGTACCTGTCCTTGGCGAGTCTGTAACAGAAGCGACCGTGGGACAATGGTTCAAAAAAGCCGGCGACGCCGTCGCTAAAGACGAAGCCATTCTTGAGCTTGAAACGGATAAGGTAACGCTGGAGGTTAACGCCACTGAAGCTGGTCGCCTTGAAGACATCATCGTTGCAGAAGGCGAAGACGTTGCAGTGGGCGCCTTGCTCGGTCACATCACAGCTGGCGCTGCTGGCGCAGCGGCTGCGGCTCCGGCCGCTCCAAAGGCAGCAGCTCCCACACCAACTCCGGCTCCAACTCCGGCGCCAGCTGCTCCTGTAGCTGCTCCGGCGGCACCAGTTGTTGCGGCACCTGTGGCCTCTGGCCCGGTGGTAGTTATGCCAGCAGCTCAAAAGCTTATCGATGAAAATAACCTGAACGTGGCAAATCTTCGGGGTTCTGGAAAAGACGGACGTATCACCAAAGGTGATGTGCTTGAAGCCCTTGAAAATGGTGGCGTGTCTGCTGCGGCTCCAGCTCCTGTTGCTGCACCAGCTGCAGCAGCACCGGCACCGGCTGCACCAGTCGCATCCGGCCCACGTCCAGAGGAAGCACGTGAAGAACGGGTGAAAATGACCCGCCTTCGTAAAGTCATTGCGACCAAACTGAAAGATGCGCAAAACACAGCAGCTATGTTGACCACTTATAACGAAGTGGATCTAACAAATATGCTGGCACTGCGTGCTGAATATAAAGAGCGATTTGAAAAGAAACATGGTGCCCGTCTTGGCTTTATGTCTTTTTTCACGAAAGCCTGTATTGCCGCTCTGCAGGAATTACCTGCAGTAAATGCTGAAATTGTCGGCGACCACATCATCTACAAAAACTACTACCATATTGGCGTTGCTGTCGGCACACCAAACGGTCTGGTCGTTCCAAACTTGCTGGATGCAGACAAACTCAGTTTTGCGGGTATTGAAAAAGGTATTGCAGAACTTGGCCGTAAAGCACGAGACGGTAAATTGACCATGGGAGATATGTCTGGTGGCACATTTACCATTTCCAATGGTGGTGTTTATGGATCTTTGATGTCCTCTCCTATTTTGAACGCCCCGCAATCTGCTGTTCTGGGGATGCATAAAATTCAGGAACGCCCAATGGTCATAGACGGAGAAATTAAAATTCGCTCAATGATGTATTTGGCACTTTCTTATGATCACCGGATTATCGACGGCAAAGAAGCAGTTACATTCCTTGTTCGTGTGAAAGAAGCCTTGGAAGATCCACAGCGTTTGCTGCTTGAAGTATAATTTTTAAAAGTTACTTCCCTAAAGGGGGATGGCATGAGTGACGATATTTTTGACCTGATCGTGGTCGGTGGTGGCCCCGGTGGTTATACTGCAGCAATTCGTGCTGCTCAGCTTGGAATGAAAACTGCTTGCGTTGAAAAACGCGGTGCACTTGGTGGGACCTGCTTGAATGTGGGCTGTATTCCGTCAAAAGCACTTCTAAAATCTTCTGAACTTTTCGAAGAAGTTCAGCATGATATGGAAGGTCGCGGCATCATGGTTGGATCCGTTAAGCTTGATCTTGGCACTATGCTTGGACAAAAGGATACAACTGTCACCAGTTTGACGCAGGGTATCGAATTTCTTTTAAAGAAAAACAAAGTGACCTACATCAAAGGCGCGGGCGAGCTACAAGGCGGTGGTCGTGTTGAAGTGACCGGCGAGGAAAACAAAGTGATCAAGGGGAAAAACATCCTGATCGCCACGGGCTCCGATGTTATGCCACTTCCAAATGTTGATATAGATGAGAAACAAATTGTTTCCTCCACAGGTGCGCTGGAACTTCCAAAAGTTCCAAAACATATGGTTGTGATTGGTGCTGGCGTTATTGGTTTGGAACTTGGAACAGTTTGGCGTCGATTGGGCGCTGAAGTAACTGTTGTTGAGTTTTTGGACCGCGTTCTACCGGGCACTGACAATGAAGTTGCGAAAACAACGCAACGGACTTTGAAGAAACAAGGGATGAAATTCAAGCTTGGGACGAAGGTTACAAGTGCGAAAACTGCCAAAGGCGGCGTTACCTTGACTATGGAGCCTTCCAAAGGTGGAAGTTCAGAAACTCTCAAAGCGGATGTGGTCTTGGTTGCCATTGGTCGCCGACCTTACACCGAAGGCTTGGGTCTAGATGATCTGGGTGTTGAGCGTGACAAGGCAGGCCGCATCATGGTTGATAATAGCTTTAAATCCAATGTGGATGGGGTTTACGCCATTGGTGATGTCATTGAAGGACCTATGCTGGCGCATAAAGCCGAAGATGAAGCGGTTGTCTGCGTTGAAATGATGGCCGGTCAAAAGCCTCACATCAATTATGATACAATTCCGGGCGTAATCTACACATGGCCTGAAGTTGCAACTGTTGGTAAAACAGAAGAGCAGCTTAAAGAAGCCGGTATTGAATATGCCGTGGGTAAGGTTCCGTTTATGGCTAATAGCCGTGCGCGGGCGGTTGGATCAACGGACGGGTTTGCAAAAATTCTGGCGGATAAGAAAACCGACAAAGTTCTGGGTGTTCATATTATTGGTCCAGATGCGGGAACTATTATCCACGAATGCGTGATTGCAATGGAATTTGGGGCATCTTCAGAAGATATTGCACGAACCTGCCATGCGCATCCAACATTGAATGAAGCAGTTAAAGAAGCAGCGCTCGCCGTTGCAGGTCGTACCATTAATTCTTGACCTTACGTTCCAAATTAGAAAAAATAGGGGGCCGGGTGTTTATCCGGCCCCTTCTTTTTTTGCTCTTCTAAATAATTAAATTCAGGTGCTCCAATGAAGCTATGCCACAGCCCCACTTCGCCGTTTGTCAGAAAAGTCATGGTGCTCGCCATGGAAAAAGGTTTGCAAGACAAAATCGAACTTGTTAGCCCAGATACAAGTGACATTTTTCAAGGCATCAACCGTGCCAATCCGCTTGGTAAAATTCCAAGCCTGGAACTTGATAGCGGTGACGCAATTTATGATTCGATCGTAATCTGTGAATATCTTGATGATATCTCCGAGGGGCCTTCTCTTTTTCCGAAAGATGGTCTTGAACGTGCAAAAG
This sequence comes from Alphaproteobacteria bacterium 46_93_T64, assembly GCA_002163135.1. Classification (GTDB taxonomy): domain Bacteria; phylum Pseudomonadota; class Alphaproteobacteria; order Sneathiellales; family Sneathiellaceae; genus Sneathiella. Next base: position 7,201 of record MAAN01000029.1, on the reverse strand, counting down.
TAATGACATTACATGCGACCGCGAACGGTCTCACCGATTGTGCGTATCAACGCCGCATGGATAGTGCGGCTATGCCAGAAGGTGAAGGCTCACCAACTTGGAATGCTCGTTTACGCATCGCGATGGAGCAATCATTGGATCTTTTGGAAATTCAGGTTGCTGAATTTTCTGGAAGACTGGATATAGCAACAATTGCAATCGGTTGTGCCCTTGGGTACCACGATTTCCGCTTTTCTCACGAAAACTGGCGTGAAGCCCGTCCAAATCTGACGGCATGGTTTGATGAATTTTCAAAACGTCCGTCTATGCAGGAAACCATTCCGCCTGCGCCATAAGTCAGAATTAGATGACACCAGCGCGCCTGACCCTTTATTTTTGCATCGCCGAAGTTTTGGCGATGACACCTTTTGCTTCTTTTCCAGCTTTAACCCCCTATTTCTTTGATCATTGGGGGTTGAGCGGGACTGAGGCGGGCTGGGTAAATGGTGTCTTCTTTTTGGGCTTCACAATTTTTGGATTAATTTCGTCGACGCTCACCGACCGTGTAGATGCCCGGCGCGTCGTTTTGTTTGGTAACTTGTTGGCGATTGTTGGGGCATACGGATTCGCATTTCATGCGATCGATTTTTGGTCGGCGCTTCCGTGGCGGTTCCTTTCTGGCGCTGCCTTAGCCTGTGCCTATATGCCGGGATTGAAGTTGCTCACCGACCGTATCCCTGTATCGGCACAATCACGGGCCATAGCCTTTTATACGGCGTGTTTTTCAACTGGATCTGCGGTTTCGTTTTTGCTGATCGGTCAGGTGAACACTTGGATTGGAGCCGAAGCAGCATTGGCCTCTGCAGCCATAGGACCGCCGCTTGCTTTGTTACTCATCCTCACTGTGACGCGAGCGAAATCGCATCACGCCCCCCGCTCTTGGCGGCAACTGCTTAACTTTAAACCCGTGCTGACCAACCGCGTTACTATGGGATATGTTGCTGCATATTTCTGCCATTCGTGGGAGCTAATGGCGATGCGCTCTTTCGTGGTGGCATTTTTAACGTTCGCGCAAAGTCAGAGTGAGGCGCCGGCATGGATGGATATCAGTGTCATCGCGGCCGTTGTGATTTTTATGGGACTGCCATCCAGTGTTCTTGGGAATGAGATTTCTCTGAGAATTGGGCGGCAACGCGCTATTGGCTTGATTATGTTACTTGCCTTTATAACATCGGGGTTATTAGGTTTTTCCGCCGAGCTTCCCTTTATACTCGTTGCATTTATAGCAATTTTATACGGTGTTTTTGTAACTGCTGACTCTTCCTCCATTACATCCGGTGCCATTGCATCCGCTCCGTTGGAGCTCAAAGGGTCAACCATGGCGGTTCATAGCTTTATCGGTTTCTCAGGCGCTATGGCTGGCCCTGTGGTTGCTGGTATTGTTTTGGACGCGGCTGGCGGGCATGAAAATATGATTGCTTGGGGAGTTACCTATTTGTCTATGGGGGCTATTGCCATTTTTGGGCCCTTTGCTTTACGCCTTACAAGAACAATCTAGTTAGTTGTATCTCGGCTTTTGGGATGAGCCGCGTTGTAGACATTCAACAATTTTTCCGTTTCAAGGTCTGTATATCTCTGGGTTGAAGAGAGAGAGGCGTGACCAAGTAGTTCCTGAATAGTACGGAGATCTCCCCCGCCTTCCAGCAAATGGGTTGCGAAGCTGTGACGAAGCGCGTGCGGGGTAACATCCTCAGGAAGGCCCAGTTGACGGCGTAATGTTTGAAGCCGCAGTTGTACTTGTCTTGCACCAAGTCGTCTTCCCTGTTTCCCAAAGAACAAAGGTCCATCGGGCGCAAAGGGGAAGGGGCACTGGCGAATATAAGCATCAATGGCACTCCGGATGACAGGTAGTACGGGCACAAGCCGTTCTTTGTTGCCTTTTCCCACGACGGTCATGATGTCTGTTTCGGGTTTCTCTTCGAAGTTCAGGGAAAGGGCTTCCGCAATTCGGAGGCCACCTCCATATAGGAGCGTGAATACCGCAAGGTCTCGCGCATCGGTCCAATGATCAGAAGTGCCAGCTTGGTTAAGTAATTTTTGGCTATCTTTAACGTTCAAGGCCCGAGGCAATCGGATCGGTTTTTTTGGTGACCGAACTGTTTTCAGGTATGGATTGTGCAGTATCTTGTCTTTCTCCAGTTTTTTAAAAAAACTGCGGACCGACGATAAAACGCGCGCGAGCGAGGTTGCGGTCAAGCCATCTTTTTTGCGAGCGGCGAGAAATGCACGAAAATCTGCAGCGCGTAAATTCTCCAGATCTTTTAACTCGGTCACTTTCCCTAAATGATCCAGCAAGAATAGGCGAAAATCTGAGACATCTCGCTCATACGCATCGAAAGTGTGGGGGCTGACTTTCTTTTCATGTCGAAGCCAGTCTTTCCAATTGGAGACGGCATCTTTAACGGATGAACAAGGAGCCATTGTCTTTAGGCTGGATCCGTTTTTTCCAACCACATTTGCAAACAAGATTGAATGCATGTCGCTAAAAATGAGAGTAAATCAGTTGCTTGTTCCGCGTGAAAATGGCCGAGTTGCCGGCTTCCAATGGCGACCATGGCTTCTGCGTTTAGAAGCGGTACATCCAGTTTTATCAACGCGTCAGAAGCGACCAAATCCATAGCGGGCCCAAAGACCGCTTTCGATTTTGGCGCGGAAGGGCGCATCAAGATGTTTTTGTTATTCCAGTTAGCCTTGTTGATGTTTCCTGTTTTAAGGCGTTGCAATCCCGTCATGGGAGGAAGAGGGATTGGACCATCTTCTATGCAAAGAGTGATTACATCAACATCCAGATATTCTGGCAGATCTTGTGTTAGAATGTGAACAAAATGAGAGATGCTGGTAGCTGATAAGATGGCCTTAACAGAATTATGAACCATTTCCTGTGTGTGCAAATTGGTTCTTGCCGCGCTTACCAATTCCCCTTGCAAGGATTTCAGGCCTTTGACTTGATTTTGAAGTCGCTCAACCAGAAAGGATTGCATGTCCACAACGGCTTCGTCAGAAGCCCGCTTCGGAGAAAGCGCATCGGCTATCAGTTCGACATTATTTTCCAGAAATTCAGGATGTTCGCCCAGCCATGTTCGAACAGCATCTTCATTCAAAGTTGCAACTGCGTTTGTCTTAGGCGGTTTATTACTTGTCTCCTTGACCACGGCGACATCCTGTATTTGCTGTTAAAATTTCGATTTAACCCAGAATAGACTGACCTGTTTTTTCCCAGTCTGCCATGAAGGCTGCAAGGCCTTTATCTGTTAGTGGGTGAGAAACCAGTTGTTTAAGCACTTGCGGCGGAATGGTGCAAACATCTGCGCCCATCAAACCTGCGGTAATGATATGCATCGGGTTGCGAATAGAAGCCACCAAAACTTCGGTGTTGAAATTCGAGTAGTTATTATAAATTTGTACAATGTCACCGATCAGCTGCATGCCATCTTGCCCTATGTCATCAAGGCGGCCCACAAATGGTGAAATGTAGGTAGCACCGGCTTTCGCCGCCAAGATCGCTTGGGCCGCGGAAAAGCAAAGTGTCACATTGACCTTAGTACCAGCACGGGAAAGCTGAGAGCAGGTTTTGAGCCCTGCCATAGTGAGCGGCACTTTCACTGCAATATTTTCAGCAATGCCCGCCAGCTTTTTACCTTCTTCGAGCATAGTCTCGTAGTCAGTTGCAGCAACTTCTGCGCTAACTGGTCCGTCAATAATCGTGCAAATTTCTTTCACGACCTCGATAAAATCACGACCGGTTTTAGCGATCAGTGAGGGATTGGTTGTTACGCCATCCAGAAGGCCGGTATCGGATAATTCGCGAATTTCTTCAGTGTCTGCGGTATCAACGAAAAATTTCATTCTACAATCTCTGTCTTGTTCCAAGTGTGGCGTAAGTCTCAACTCCTTATCCAAATGCGGTGGCTTCCCAAAACAGCTTATATTCAAGGAAGTATTTGGCACCGGCTCCCATATGGATTAGGAGTTGTGATATCTGTAAACTTACTTCTACATCCTAAATATACCAGCAAAGGCCCAAATCAAAGCACAATGAATGAGTTTTCATCACCGCAAAGGGTTCGGGTTTTATTGCCGATGAGTGTCGGGGCTGCTTATGACTATGCTGTGCCTGATGGGCTTCGCGTCGAAGCAGGTGCTTTTGTGCGCGTGCCGCTTGGTCCGCGAGAGGTTGTGGGCGTGGTCTGGATGCTGGATCCAGTCCTGACAATTGATCCTTCAAAATTACGATCTCTACTTGAAATACTTCCGGCCCCTCCACTCCCGGCAGAAGCGCGGGAGTTTATTGACTGGGTGGCGACATATACAATGCAGCCCGCAGGCAAGGTGTTGCGCATGAGTATGAGCGTGCCCGATGCACTGTATCCAAAGGCACCTAGAAAAGGATATCGGGTAACGGGTCAATTGCCAGAGAGAATGACCGCAGCGCGGCAACGTGTACTAGATGTGCTTGAAGGTGGAATCGCGCAAACGGCAGCTCAAATTGCAGAAATATCAGGTGTCGGTCAATCCGTCGTAAAAGGGTTGGCAGAGCAAAATGTTCTTGAGACGATTGCGCTGCCGAGTGAAGAGCCTATTCCGGTTCCGCAAAATCTTGATGGGGGTTTTGAGCTCTCAGAAGATCAAATTGAAGCGGCTTCATCCATAGTAGATGCCGTAAAAACTGAAAAATTCTCTGTGACACTTCTTGAAGGAGTCACGGGGTCGGGTAAAACTGAAGTTTATTTTGAAGCCATTGCGGCCGCTCTAGAAGTGGGTCGGCAAGCGTTGGTGTTGCTTCCTGAAATTGCACTTTCTTCGCAGTGGCTCACTCGGTTCGAGGTGCGGTTTGGTGTGAAGCCTGTTGAGTGGCACTCAGACCTTGGCCAGGGAGAGCGGCGCCGAAACTGGCGTGCCGTGAGCGAAGGGCATGCCAAAGTTGTTGTTGGTGCGCGCTCTGCTCTATTCTTGCCTTATAGCAATCTTGGTTTGATCATTGTCGATGAAGAACATGAAGCATCCTTCAAACAGGACGAAGGGGTTCCGTATAACGCGCGTGATATGGCGGTTGTGCGGGCGCAGACAGGAAAACTTCCTGTTGTTTTGGCATCTGCAACGCCTGCACTTGAAACGTTGGTAAACGCAAAAAGCGGAAAATATACACATTTGTTGCTGCCATCTCGTTTCGGAGGGGCCAATTTACCAGATGTTGAACTGATCGATTTGAAGCACTATCGGCCAGGAGCTCAGCGTTGGGTGTCTGAACCGCTCATTGAGGCGATTACAAAAACTCTCGCAGAAGGGCGGCAGGCTATGCTGTTCCTGAACCGTCGAGGATATGCGCCGCTGACATTATGTGATGCTTGTGGATTTCGCCTGCAATGCCCGCATTGTAGCGCTTGGATGGTGGAGCATCGATTAAGCCGGCGGCTACAGTGCCATCACTGTGGGTATTGTGCATCCATTCCGAAAAATTGCCCTGACTGCAAAGAAGAAGACAGTTTTAAAGCTTGCGGGCCCGGGATTGAGCGCCTGACGGAAGAAGCGGGCATTTTATTTCCCGATGCAAATGTGACGATGATTGCCAGTGATACAATGACGGGCCCAAAAGCTGCGGCACAATTTGTTGAGGATATGAGCAGCGGAAAAATCGATTTGCTTGTGGGAACACAAATTGTTGCCAAGGGATATCATTTTCCGAATCTGACTCTTGTGGGGGTGGTCGATGCGGATTTGGGATTGGCGGGGGGAGATCTCCGGGCGTCCGAACGTACGTATCAGCTTTTGTCGCAAGTTGCAGGCCGTGCAGGCCGTGCAGGTCATGCCGGGCGCGTTCTGCTACAAACTCATATGCCGGAGCATCCGGTCATGCAGGCGATTAAGGATCAGGATGCCGCCGCATTTATCGAAACAGAAACGATGATGCGCCAAACGGCTGCCATGCCTCCGTTTGGACGGTTAGCTTCTGTGATATTGTCCAGTATCGATGCCGAATCACTCCGAAACTGTTCACAGATGCTGGCGAGAAATGCCCCTCACGGAGATAATTTCATGATTATGGGACCTGCGCCTGCTCCGTTATCAATGATTAGGGGACGTCATAGAGTACGATTCCTAATAAAATCGACAAAAGATCAGAACATTCAGGCCATCATAGGCAAATGGATTAAGGGAATTAAAATTCCGTCCAATACGCGCATGCAAATTGACGTTGATCCGTATAACTTCATGTGAAGCTGTGCCTTAAATGAGCCAATCGTGAAAATTTGGTGAATTTTGGGCAATAAACTGCGCTTGGGGATATTGCTTCATGCAATGGCCTGTGCTAATAACCCGTTGCCTTGCAAAAAGGGCTGGTGAAACGGCCCATGCGTAAGGAGTATTCGAATTTTTCTTTCGGCGCCTTTCGCGTCGTTTTTTTCAGGCTTGGGGATCTTTCCTTGTCAGCTGAGAACACAAAAGTTTCAGGTATCGCTGGTCGTTATGCTACAGCGCTTTTCGAACTTGCTTCCGACGCGAAGCAGGTTGACGCTGTTGCATCTGATTTGGCCACGATCAGAACATCAATGAACGGGAGTGCGGATCTCGCACGGCTTGTTCGTAGTCCACTAGTTAGTCGCGATGATCAAGAGCGAGCCATTTTGGCTGTTCTGGAAATGCTCGGCGTTAGTGATTTGGTTCGGCGTTTCGTGGGGACAGTGGCGCAAAATCGCCGCTTGTTTGCACTTGCGGATATGATCGACGCCTTTGGTAAATTGCTTGCTGCAGATCGCGGCGAAGTGATTGCTAAAGTTGTTTCTGCCAAAAAACTCACTGTTAAGCAGATGGAAGCTCTTACTAAAGAGCTTAAATCTGCTATCGGCAGTGACGTTGCCATCGAAGCAGAGGTTGATACTAGCCTCATCGGTGGTTTGGTCGTTAAAGTCGGTTCACGCATGGTCGATAGCTCCATACGGACCAAGCTTCAAAATCTTAAGTTTGCCATGAAAGGGGTTGGGTGATGGACATCCGCGCCGCAGAAATTTCCGAAATTCTAAAACAACAAATTGCGGGTTTTGATACGCAAACTGAAGTTTCAGAAGTTGGTCAGGTGCTGTCCGTAGGTGACGGTGTTGCTCGTATTTACGGTCTGGATAATATTCAGGCTGGTGAAATGGTTGAGTTCCCAGGTGGAATTAAG